>NZ_JBVJXS010000004.1:0-677910 GCF_055601245.1 Streptomyces sp. NPDC038135
GCACCCCGCCGTCCACCCCACCTGCCGGCGCGCACCGCGCGGACAACCCGCTGCTCGCTCACCGCCCGCCGGCACCCGCCGGCAGGTCCCCACCCGGGAACCGGACAACACCGCCCCACACCACACCCGGACACACCCCACCACAACCCACACCCCACACCACACGACGAAAGGAACCCCACCCCATGAACACCCACCAGCTCCACACCCAAACCGCCGAACTCCTCCCCGCCCGCGAAGCACTCGGCAAGTTCTCCTTCAACCTCACCAAACTGACCACCATCACCAAGAAAACCGCCCACATCAACGCCCACAACGAATCCACCGCACTCAACCAGTGCTCCCCCTACGCCACCGCCCAATCCGAAACCACCCAAACCATCAACATCCACCAGTAACACCCCCACCCCCGACACCCCACCCCCGACAACCAAAACCCAAGACACAAACCAGAATTGACCCAGACCGGTGCCGGGGCCGGGTCAGGCCGAAGCCGCGCCAGGGCTGCCCGCGACCGGAATTCACGGCCGGGGGCGGGTGAGGCCAAGGCCGGGCCGCGGCCCGGACCGGGATCCAGGGCCGACGTAAGGCCCGGACCGGACCAGGAGCCGGCCCGCAACGACCCCGAACCAGGACCAGCACACAAACCAAGACAGGGGCCGAAGCAGGGGGCCGGACCGGCACAGGGGCCCGGGCCGAAACCAACAAACGCACCCAACCCCGGCCCCACCCCCGCATCCGCGATCTCCAGGGCATCAGGGCCTCAGCAGTCCGCCCACCCACCAGTCGTGCGGCTTGCCGTCGTTGGCGATGCCCCGATTGCGCAGTGTGCCTTCGAGGGTGAAGCCGAGCTTCTCGGCGACGGCACGAGAGCCGGTGTTCCCGGCCATGGCCCACCACTCGATGCGGTGGACGTCGAGCGTGGCCCAGCCCCAGTCGCACAGGGCCCGAGCGGCCTCCACGGAGTACCCGTGGCCGCGCTGTTCCTTGACGGCCCAGTAACCGAGCTCCCAGACGCCGCGGCTGACGAGGGTCAGGCAGTACGAGCCGACCAGGGCGCCGGTGTCCTTGCGGAACGCGCCGAGGGTGTAGTCCCTGTCCTCGGCCCACTGAGCGGGCAGCTTCTCGCCGACGAGTTTCTCCGCGTCCGTACGCCGGTAAGGCACCGGCACGGGTGTGTAGTACTGGATGTCCTCGTCCTGGCAGGCTTCGTACACCGCATCCACGTCGGCAGGCGTGAAGGCCCGCAGCACCAGCCGGTCGGTCTCAAGAGTCGCCGCATCCATTGCGGCAGTATGAGCACCACCGGCAAGCAGCGACCAGCGAATATCTCGATCATGCACCGCTCCTACAGCACCGCGGGCCGGTCAACGGCCGCACCGGCAGCCCAGATCGACTGTCACCGAGACGGGCCTAGGCCCTCAGATGCCATTCGCCGGACCGAGGCATAGCCTGCACGTGTACTCCTGACGCCCGATCAGACACGCGGAGCGCCACGGTCCGCCGCAAGGCGAGTGAGCCACTCGCGCAGCAGGTGTTGCTCGGCGTCGCTCAGGACGTCGGCGCCGTCGTGGAGAGCGGCGCGCAGCGCGCGGGCCGCTGCGGCTGGGCCGGTCTCCGCGGCGGGAACCACCGGTTCGGCGCGGGTGATGGCGGCGACCATGGCCTCGCGGAGGGCGGTCAGCAGCGCCGGATCGCGGCGGTCCGCCGGCGTGGAGTGCCAGGTGGTGACCGCGCCTCGGCCGGTTGCCTGGATTATCTGCGCGGCCAGGTCCTCGTCGACCCGCAGCCATCCCCCGGCTGCCAGTCGGCGCACCCGGCCGTGGAGGATTTCCAGGCCCGCGCGGTGCGCCATGTCCGCACCTCTGCCGGTGGCCCTGTCCATCACTGCGAACAGCTCGGGGCGGGAGATCCCGAACTCCACCACCGTGTCCCAGCCCCGGCGCAGATCCTCCACCGCGTCCTGTGGTTCGGGATCGAGCTGCGCGCGCTTGCTCTCGAGGAACTGCGCGTAGCCGTGCTCCGCCACGGCCTCAAGGAGCCCTTCTTTGTCGCCGAAGAGGCGGTAGATCGCCGGCGGTTGCATCCCGGCCGCGGCGGCGACCGCCCGGGTACTCACCGCGTCCGGGCCGCCCTTCTCCAGGAGCCCGACGGCCGCCTCGACGATGCGGCGACGAGGGCTTTCGGTGGCGTCACGCGTAGTCACGGATCGATGATACCGCGCATTTGATTCCAGCGCACTGGAAACAGCGTCGGGAGAACTCATGATCATCGTGACCGGAGCCACCGGAAAGCTCGGCCGCCGCACCGTCGAACGCCTCCTGGAGCGCGTCCCGGCCAACCGCATCGGCGTCAGCGTCCGCGACCCCCGCAAGGCTCGGGACCTCGCCCACCGCGGCGTCCGTGTCCGGCAGGGCAGCTTCGACGACGCTGCCTCGCTCGTCCATGCTTTCGAGGGAGCGGAGCAGCTGCTCCTCATCTCGCTCGACCGCACCGGTGAGGAATGCGTCACCGGCCACCGCACCGCCATCGACGCTGCCGTGAAGGCCGGCGTCGGCCGCATCCTCTACACCAGCCAGATGGGCGCCGCCCACGACTCCCGCTTCCAGGCATGCCGCGACCACGCTCGAACCGAGGATCTGCTGCGCGCCACCGGCTTGCCATGGACCGCGCTACGCAACGGCTTCTACGCGGCCAGCGCCCTGCAGTTCCTGGAGTCCGCCCGCCGCACTGGTGACATCGCCCTGCCCGCCGACGGCCCCGTCGCCTGGACCGGCCACGCCGACCTCGCCGATGCCACCGCCGCGATCCTCACCGAGGAGGGCCGCTTCGAAGGGCCCACTCCGCCGCTCACCGGCCCGGCGGCACTCGACTTCGGCACCGTCGCCGAGATCGCGTCGCAGGCCACCGGACGGCCCTTCACCCGCACCGTCGTCCCCGACGACGCCTTCCGCGAGCAGGCTTTGACCCACGGCGCCCCGGCGGCGATCGCGGACCTGATGCTGAGCATCTTCACAGCGGCGCGCAACGGCGAGTTCACCGCCGTCGACCCGACGCTCGCCGAGCTGATCGGGCGAGAGCCTGCCGCCTTCGGCACCCTGCTCGAACGAGCCTGGGCCGAATAGGCGCAGAGCGACGCGCAGAAGCCGTTGCCCCACTAGGACGCATCCGGTTAACGCACCGTAGGCGGCCCACCGCCTTGCACAGCGCTGACGCCCTCCATGCCGACAGCGCGTGCCCGAGCCTCATGTAGTCGTACGTACCCCTGAAAGGACGATGCTGCGCGACCCGCGCGTCCGGTTTCATGCCGGCCGCGGCGCCGCTCCTCCTTCCCGGACGGCGTCGGCTACCGGCAGGTGGGGTCGGAGAGGGCCGAGACGGTGTAGGGCGGATGCCCCGGCGGCTGATCAAGCTGACTGTTGACCACGTAGAGGCGGCAGCCGTGACGAGCCAGGGTGGTCGGCAGGTCGAACCGGTCACCGGTGACCTGATACTCCACCCTCCCGGTGCGGAGATCCTCACTCAGCTGGGCGATGTACACCCCAGCCGGCGCACCGTAGTTGAGCACCGCATACAGATGGCGGCCGTGCAGCAGCATGCCGTCCGCCCCGAACGACGACCCGCCGAGCTGCACCTCCTCGACGTCCTTCGTATCGGCATCCACCCGCCACACCGCCTCCGTGCCATTGGAGGCCACGAGCAGAGTCCTGCCGGTGCGGTCAGCCGTTATGCCGTTGAGCAGCCAGTACTGTGCCGGAAACCCCGGAGCAGCGCTGCGGATGTCGACCCAGGGGCGCAGCGGGCCCAGGTGACCGGCGCGCAGTACAGCTCGGTGGATCACGGGATTGGCCCAGTCGGTGACATACACGGCGTCTTTGGTGATGACGAGATCGTTGAGGTTCGCGGCTCCTAGGGGACCGTCCTCGGCCTTGCGGCGGGCTACCAGTCGGCCCGCTCGGTCGTGCACCGTGAGGCTCGAGCCGCCCACGGAGAAGACGCGGTGGCGGGCATCGGTGTGCACCCCGAGCGCGCTCGGACGATCGGCGATGCCCTCAGCGGCGAAAGGCCGCAGCTCGGCGTCACCGATGCGTCCCGTGAACAGCCGGCCGGTGCCTTTGGAGGTCACATACATGGTCCCGTCCCGCTCCACCGCGATCCCCTCCGGCAGGATGCCGGGATCTCGCGAGACGACGTAGACATCGGGCAGTTCCCGAGCGCCTGCGGGAACTGCCTGGCCGGCCACCGCGAGCAGCACCGAAGCCCCCAGACAGAGCAGCCGTGTCATGACGCGCATCCATCCACCTCCCCAACAATGTCCAGCATGATCTGCTGGAGCAATCGCCCCTGGCGCGGCCAGACCCACGGTTGCCTCGGTCGATCAGGCCGCGGGCCACCAGGCTGCGCCAATCCGGCATGCCGCCGCGACGTTCCGTGCCATGATTCGAACAGGTTCGAAGGGACGGGGCGCAAATGCCAACGGGATGGGACGGCCGGGAGGTTCGTTGATCGAGCTCACCGTGGACGCCGCAGGGCTCGCCCGTTCCCGCTTCGCCATCTCACCGTTGCACGAGGTCGTCGCGACACTGCTGCCCTGGGGCACTCGCCCGGCCCCCGATGCCGACCCGTGGGTCGCCCGCGCCAGACGCGTGCTGCGCCGGGCCCGGCTGCCCTTGCTCTCCGAACTCGCCCTGGACACAGGCGGGTACATCCCCGACTTCCTCAGCCCGCATCCCGTCCAGCCCTCCCCCAGCGTCGAGGAGGAACTGCAGCGGGTCCGCCGTACCCCGCCCGAGCGTGTCCTGGGCGAACTGCAAGCACTGCGGGATGGGCGGCCGTGCAACGGCCTCGCCGGCTCCGAGCTGCCCCCCGGAGTGCGGCGGGCCATGGCACGGGGCGGTGCACACGTCGCCCGGCAGGCCGCGGACGAGCTACGGCGCTACTGGGAGCTGGCCTTCGCCCCGCACTGGGACGCCGCCAAGAACGCCCTCGACGCAGAAGTCGACCGTTGCGCCGGCGTGCTGGCTCGGCACGGCGCGGCCACACTCTTCAACTCCTTGCACCCTCAGATCCGATGGGCCGACGGCACGCTGCACGTCGAAAGCCGGTACCAGATCTCACTGCCCGTGCCACAGGTCATCGTCGTGCCTTCCCTCGTCGCGCCTCAACCAGCCGTGGCCGTGGACCCCACACGTGACGGCAGCAGACCCCCGATGGTCATCCACCCCGTCCGTGACAAGGCCATCACCGACGCCATCACCCCAACAGCGCCCACCACCCAAACAGCCCAACTACTCGGCCCCACCCGCGCAGCGCTCCTCACCGCGCTCACACAACCAGCCACCACAGCCCAACTCGCAGCACGCCACTACCTCAGCCCCGCCACCGTCTCCTACCACCTCGGCGTGCTCCACCGAGCGGGCCTCGTCACCCGTACCCGAACCGGCCGAACAGTCCTCTACCGCCAAACACCCAACGCGATACGGCTCGCAGGAAGCCAATGAGCGCGACCAAGTCATTCTGAGATGGCCGTTGTCCAGCGTCACGACCGTCGCCCAGCAGCGTTCGAGTCGGCGAACCCGCCTGACTCCTACTGGGTGCGCCGGGGCGGCTGCTCCGAGAATCCGCCGTTTTGGCTCAGGCCCGCAGGGGCGCGGGGGCAGTCGGTCTGATATCACAGCACAGCAACAAGATTCACTGGACAACCACATGTGGTTTAGCGTGTTCCGCCTGTACTAGCACCACCATGGGGGGATCCATGCGTTTCCACATCATCAGTGCTGTCCTGCTCTGCGCAGTGAGCGCGGGCGCCGTTGCCTGTCAGCCGACGGACACAGCCAAGCCGAGCGGCAGCGCCCCGCCGGCCAAAAGCACAAGCGCCGAGCCGACGAAGGATGACAAGCCGGCCAGAGAGTCCAAGTCCGTGCCGAACTTTGTCGGCATGGGCCTTCAGTCGGCCCAGGACACCGCCCAGGAGCAGGGGTTCTACCTCCTCAAGAGCCACGACTCGCTGGGCCGGGCTCGTATGCAGGTCTTCGACCGGGACTGGAAGGTCTGTTCGCAGAGCGTCAGGGCCGGGAAAGTCGCGGCCACAACGACGGTGCTCGACTTCGGCGCGGTCAAACTCGCTGAAACCTGCCCGGCCCACGATGAGGCCGCGCCCTCTACGGTCGGCGGGACGATGCCGAACTTCCACGGCAAGAGCGTGAAGGCCGCTCGGCAGGCTCTCGACAGCGGCACGTCGATCACTGTGACTGACGCGACGGGCGCAAGCCGGTGGGTGCTGATGGAGTCGAACTGGCAGGTGTGCACGCAGAAGCCGGCCGCGGGGGTGAAGCTGAACGGGCAGCCGGTCAGCCTGGACGCGGTCAAGTTCGGGGAGGACTGCCCGTAGGGACAGCGAAACGCCCCTTCCCAGGGAGGGGGCGTTGTCCTTGCGCAAGGTTCGACCTGAAGGGGCTCGGAACATGGGTTACGACCTGCAGGCAGTGATCGCTGACCGGGAGGCGCTGCGCAGCATGGTGCGGCACCTGCCTGCGGCTCGGCTGGCGTCGATCGGACAGGGCCTTGCCCCGATGCCTATGACAGACGTCCTGTTCGATTCCGTCGCGGACGGCAGCGGCAGGGATGCGTTGGGGTTCTGGCGGTTGCCGGGAGGCTTCGAGAACACCCTCGCTGACTGGTCGGTCGGCGGACCGGTGGCCTACGTGGAAGTCGATTACTTCGGCGGTGCGGGCGAGCAGCGGGCTGCCGTGTGGGACGGCGGCACTGTCGTGCTGGGACCGCTTCACGTGACAGCGGGCCAGCTCCGCGTAGGTGCACTGCGCGGTCGTGCGGGAACGGCGGCGAGCAGGCTCAAGGTGTGGAGTCGCAGTCGTGGAGCACACGCGTCTGCGGGGGGCCGATGACGTGTAGGCCTCGACCGGCAGTCGAACGAGCCGGTAGTTCTGCGAGTGCGGTCAGGTCCATGCAAGTCCATGCACTCGCAGCATCCGATCAGCTGCGGAGACGCGCCAAAAAGGTTTGTCACGAGGTCGGACGTCGACGATCATCGCCTCATGACGACCAGAAAGGGCCGTGCCGTCTAGGCGCCCCGCTCCCCTCTCCAGTGCTCGCGCCTCGCCGTCCGCCGCTCACCGCAGAGCCCGATGGCCGTGACCGCCCACCCAGGAGAGCCGCCCGTGCAGAAGGCCACCCTCGTTCCCTACGCCCACCTCCCCCGAGCGCACCACGACCGCCACGTCCTGACCAGTACCGTCGACATCTTCGGCGCCGCCCACTGGCTGCTTGCCGAACGTGCTCCGCAGCCCGGCGGCGATGTCCTGCCCTTCGACACCCTGGTCGTCTCCGTCCATCCGGGCGGCGACATCGAAGTCACCGAGTTGAGCGCCGTAGGGGCCCGCTGGCCGCGCTTGGACCGCCTGCCGGACGGCGGGTTCGTCGTCGCCGCGGCTCGCGCCCGCCGGTTGAAGGACGCGAACCAGGTCCAGGTCTTCGACGCCCTCGGCCGTGAGACCTCATCCTTCTCCATCGGTGATGCCATCGAGCACCTGCTGGTCGATGAGGCCGGCCATGTATGGGTCGGGCACTTCGACGAGAACCCGGTGGGGATCCGCCGCTGGGACGCAAGGGGCCGACTTGCCTGGACGTCGGACGGCGCCCGTATCCCCGGTCTCTTCGACTGCTACGCCCTGAACGTGTCGGGCACCGCCGCCTGGGCGTGCCCATACACGGACTTCCCGCTCGTCGAGATACGCCCCGACCGCCCCGATAAGCCCGTGACGGTGTGGGCGAACCGCGTGCGGGGCGCCGATGCGGTGGCCGTTCACGGAAATCGGGTCGCCTTCTACGGCGGCTACGGCAAGGAGCGGAATCGGCTCGCCCACGGAGAGCTAACCGACACCTGCGTCGAGCCGACGGATGTCGGGCTGCTCGCCCTGCCCGATGGCCCTGCCTCCGGCCACCGACGGGTCGTCAGCCGAGGAAGCAGGATCTACATACAGGCCGACCCGTTCACCGCCTGGAGCGTGTTCGACCTCAGCACCTGATGGCGGTCTGACGGCCCCCGGCGCCGATCGGGGGCCATCGCGCGAACGCCGCGCACAAGCCGTCAGCCTCCCGCCCCCGGGCTCGGCTCTACGCCCTGACCCTCTTCCTGGGGCCTGTGCTGCGCTTCCTCGGTGCGGATGTTTCTGTGGCCGGGCCCTACTCACCGACTCACCGTACGAGCCCAACAGCAGGCCGCCCCATTAGGGTCAGACGCATGACGACACCCCTTGCCAGCAGTGCCTTCGACTCGCTCCGTCTCGACGCCGTGCCCGACCAGGAGGCGCTGCGGCGGGTCTACGCACTGCCCAGCGACGCGGCCGTGCGCAAGCAGATGACCGAACTCACCGAACAGACACGGCAGCTGATTGGATGCTCATCGCTGCTCTTCATAGCCAGCGCTGACGCCGAGGGCAACTGCGACGTCTCCCCGCGCGGCGGACCCGCGGGATTCGTCAGTGTCCTGGACGAACGGACCGTGGCGATACCGGACGCGACCGGCAACAAGCGTCTGGACACCCTGCAGAACGTCATCGCCACCGGACGGGCCGGGCTGCTGTTCGTCATCCCGGGACGCACCACGACGCTCCGGGTGAATGGCCGGGCCTGCATCTCCACCCGCCCGGAGCTGTTGTCGCAGCTGACCGCCGTGGGCAAGCCGCCGGCCAGCGCGCTGGTGGTCGGGATCGAGGAGGTCTATCCGCACTGCCCCAAGTCGCTGCTGCGCAGCGGGGCCTGGAAGCCGGAGCAGTGGCTGCCGGCGGACACCCAGCCGACCTCGGCCGAGGTGACGCTCGCCCAGCTGCGGATGCCGGAGCTGACGATCGCCGACATCGAACAGGCGGAGGCCGATTCACTGAAGTACCGGTACGAGTAACGGGCCGAACGGCAATTGCTGAATCACCGGGCTGCCTGCCCCCGGACCCCCCGGACCCATCGCGGAGCATGCGGTCAGTGGGCGCGTGCGGCGATGGGGTAGCGAAAGCCGTCGCCTTCAGGTCGCCAAGTCGCTGTTCTGCCCTAGCAGCCACTCGGCCGCCATGCGCGGCTCCCTATCTGTTCCAGGGCGCGCCACATGTCGGCGATCGGCTCCTCCAGGGAACCGTCCACGACCGCCGGGTAATGGTGGTCAGCCTCACCGGTGTCGGCGTACCAGGCGTAGGAGCCGGTGTCGGACCAGCCCAGTACCTCGTCCCCCACCTTCAGGTGGTTGACGTCATCGCCGGCGGCGTCGACCACTCCGGCGAACTCCCCGCCGGGTACGGGAGCAGCGTGGTGGGGAAGATGGCCTCCATGA
Organism: Streptomyces sp. NPDC038135; assembly: GCF_055601245.1. Lineage (NCBI taxonomy): Bacteria > Bacillati > Actinomycetota > Actinomycetes > Kitasatosporales > Streptomycetaceae > Streptomyces > Streptomyces sp. NPDC038135. The sequence goes on from NZ_JBVJXS010000004.1 coordinate 9,341, forward strand.
CGCCGGAGCGGATGTTGCCGTCCACGGGGTTGACGCCGACAGCGTGTACACGTGTTGACGCTTCCTGAAAAACTGACCCCTGAGCAGTCCGGGAATCTTGACCCCCTCCGGACTCTTGGAGGGTGCTGAAAGTGGAGGACTGGGCAGAGATACGCCGTCTGCATCGCGCGGAGGGTGTGCCCATCAAGGAGATCGCTCGGCGGCTTGGGGTGGCTCGGAACACGGTGCGGGCCGCCTTGAACTCGGACCGGCCGCCGAAGTACGAACGTGAGCCCCGCGGCCAGGTCGCGGACGCTTACGAGCCGCAGATGCGGGCCCTGCTGCAGGAATGGCCGAGGATGCCGGCGCCGGTGATAGCCGAGCGGATCGGCTGGCCGTACTCGCTGCCGCCGCTGCGCAAGCGCCTCGCGTGATCCGCCCGGAGTACGTGGGCATCGACCCGGTCGACCGGGTCGTCTACGAGCCCGGCCAGGTCGCCCAGTGCGATCTGTGGTTCCCGGAGACGAAGGTCCGGGTCGGGGCGTCAGCAACGGATCCTGCCGGTGCTATGACGCTGGGGTTCCCGCTTCATGTCCGCGGTGATGATCCCGTCCCGGCAGGCGGGCGACATCCTGTCGGGCATGTGGTCCCTGATCCACGGCATCGGCCGCGTCACGAAGACGCTGGTCTGGGACCGGGAGGCCGCGATCGGCGGGACCGGGAAGGTCACCGCCCCAGCGTCGGCCTTCGCCGGGACACTGGCCACTCGGATCCAGCTGGCCCCACCACGGGATCCTGAGTTCAAGGGACTGGTCGAGCGCAACAACCAGTACCTGGAGACCTCGTTCCTGCCCGGACGGCAATTCGTCTCGCCCGCTGACTTCAACGAGCAGCTGTCCGACTGGCTCGTCCGCGCGAACGAACGGACGGTCCGGTCGATCCAGGGCCGCCCAGTTGACCTGCTGGAGACCGACTACCTGGCGATGGTGCCGTTGCCGCCCGTGGTCCCGCCGATCGGGCTGAGCCACCGGATCCGGCTCGGTCGGGACTACTACGTCCGCGTCGACACCGTCGACTACTCGGTCGACCCACAGGTCATCGGCCGGTTCGTCGACGTCACCGTCTCCCTGGAGACCGTGACCGTGTTCTGCGACGGCAAGGTTGTCGCCCGACACGAGCGGTCATGGGCGAAACAGCACGTCATCACCGACCCGGTCCACGCGACCACCGCCGCGAGGATGCGCGAGGCCCTCGCGCTGGACCGCCAACGACGCCAGACCGCGATCCGTCACCACAGCGACGGGCACGCCGTCGCGCTTCGGGCCTTGCCCGACTACGACGCCCTCTTCGGCGTCGACTTCAACCCACCCACCACGAAAGCGGAGTGATACATGGCCACGACCACCAAACCGCCTAATGCGGCGAGCAACCCGAAGGATGGCATGCCGTCCATGCTGGCCTACCTCACGAGGGTGCTGAAGATGCCCACCATCGGCGCCTTCTGGGAGGAGCTCGCAGACCAGGCCCGCGACCAGAACTGGTCCACGAGGAGTATCTGGCCGCCCTGCTGCAGCGGCAGGTCGCCGACCGGGAGAGCAAAGGCACTACGATGCGGATCCGCACTGCCCACTTCCCGCAGGTCAAGACCCTAGAGGACTTCAACCTCGACCACCTGCCGTCACTCCGCCGCGACGTCCTCGCCCACCGGGCCACAGGGACGTTCGTCGCGGAGGCGGAGAATGTGATCCTGCTCGGGCCGCCCGGGATCGGGAAGACGCACCTGGCCATCGGGCTCAGCGTCAAGGCAGCCCATGCCGGCTACTCGGTTCTGTTCGACACCGCCAGCAACTGGATCTCTCGCCTCGCCGAGGCCCATCACTCCGGCCGCCTGGAGGCCGAACTGAAGAAGATCCGCCGCTACAAGTTGATCATTATCGACGAGGTGGGCTACATCCCGTTCGACCAGGACGCCGCGAACCTGTTCTTCCAGCTCATCGCGTCGCGTTACGAACAGGGCTCGGTGATGGTGACCTCGAACCTGCCCCTCGGACGCTGGGGAGAGACCTTCTCCGACGATGTCGTCGCGGCCGCGATGATCGACCGCCTAGTGCACCACGCCGAGGTCCTCACCCTCACCGGCGACTCCTACCGCACCCGGGCCCGACGCGAGCTGCTGGCCAAAGACCGGGCCGGACGGGAGTGAGCCTTCACAACGTCCACCAGCAATAAAGCCGCAGGTCAGCGGCGCGAGCACGCTTGGCCAGGCCGACCAGTGCCTCCACGACCACTGTCGCCGTCGCGGCATCGAGTCCGCGCAGGCCGCCGGTCGCAGACCAGGCCCCGGCCACGGTCATCAGGTGGTCCCCGGAGACGGAGACCAAGACGTCGAAGAGCGTGTCCGACACGGTCAGCACGAACGGACTGTCAACGTTCTCAGACGACAGCAACTGTCCCACCCTCGGGCGCTTGCTTGCCTCTTTATAGCTGCAGCCCGTCATGACAGCTTCGAGCTGGGCGACGGCATCAACCGGATCGATGTCCTTGAGGAAGATCACGTCCAGCCCAGCGCGGGCCGGGCCGCCGGCCTCGATCACGGCAACAGCGGACTCATCATCGGCGGCAGAGAAGTAGTCGGCGTCTGGCACACCACGGATTCTGGCACCTGCCACCGACGGTCAACGCCTGCGAGGACCGGACCGGGTCGTCACGCAACTGGGGGGTCAATTTTCGGAGACTGCCCGAGGGTCACTTTTCGCGAAGCGTTGACAACACACACTCTCCGGCACGGGTACGCGGATCAACTGGTGCGGGGACGCGGCCGCACGGTGGATGGACCTGTGCATACACAGGTCGGTCCATCACCTTGTCGGCGTGCCGAGGACCACCGTGGCCTGCAACGTCCCGAAGCCGAGGACGTTTCCAGAGCTCCGGGCACGCTCAGGTGCGCGGGGTCCAGCAGCCAGGCACGGCCTCCGAGAAGGGCGCATCGGCCGGCCTCGGATGAAGGCGCACCGCTCAGAGGCCGTCATGGTTGCTGCAGCGGCGGTGGCAGACGAGGCGGCGGGCGATGCGGCAGACGAACGAGCCCTCCGCCGCCGGGTTCGTCGCGGCGGCGGTCGCGTCGCTCGCCCGGCGCGCGGGAATCGACGCGGAGATGCCCGAACCGAGGCTCGGCCAGGTGTGTGGTGGCGTCCAGCGCGACGTGCGGATTCCCGGCACTCCCCTAACCGCTCGAGCCACCGTCGTCGCCTCTTGCGCACCGCCTCCTGAGACGACCTCTTAACTGATCGAGTCGAAATGAGGCGGTTACGGCTGAGGCAATGGTGTGCAGCGCACGATGCGAAATCCCACGTCGTCGATCCGGAAGGTCGGGTGGCTCCGCCGCCGCACCGACGCGCGGCAGCTCCAGTGCTCGTCGGCCCATCCGCCACCGCGGAGCACCCGGTAGGCCCCGTACACCTCGGCGTCGTAGACGTCCCAGCACCAGTCCCACACGTTGCCCAGCATGTCGTACAGGCCCCACGCATTGGGCTGCTTGCCGCCGACAGGGTGGATCCGCCCATCAGAATTGCCCTGGTACCAGGCGACCTCGTCGAGCTGTCCATACCGCGGGCCAGTAGTGCCCGCACGACAGGCGTGCTCCCATTCGGCCTCGGTCGGCAACCGGTACCCGTCTGCGGAGGTGTCCCATTCGGCCGTCTCGGCGTCGACGCACAGACGATACGCGGGCGTCAGCCCCTCACGCCGGGACAAGGCGTTACAGAACTCGACCGCGTCCCACCACGAAACACCCTCGACCGGCAGTCGCTCGCCCTGGGCGCTGCTCGGCCGCCGGCCGGTGATTCGTGCGTACCAGGCCTGCGTAACCGGGAACGCCGACATCTGGAACGGCGAGACCTCGACCGGCCAACTGCTCTGCGTCCGCCGGTCCGACAGCGTCACCTGCCCCAACGGGACCGCTACCATTTCGTTTCCAGCCCTCGCGTGCACAACGGGCCACCCTACCGGCGTCCGCCCAAAGCACTGTCGATCTCTCCGAACCGCGGTGGAGCGCAGTCGGCTTCCGGCACAGTGGAGGCACTTCCGGTCCGCGCAGTGGTGCCCGAAGAAGTGCTTGGCAACACCCCAGTGGCGCTCGCGACCGTCAGTCGTGACCGGCGACTGGCCGCGCTGAAGTGGTTCGCCGAGATGGACCGGAAGGTCGGGTCCGTCGCGGACCGGACGGTGTGACCAGTCGTTCTACGGTCCCGGGTCCTCCTGGGAACGAGGCGTGCGCGGCCGACGGGCGTTGGCCTCGGTAGCCACAGTGCGTCACCGAGGCCCGCGGTGGTGCCTACGGCGAAGGGCCTAGGGCTCGGCGGGACGGGAGGCGGGGCTGCCCGTCCGGCCGGACCGGGGCCTCCGGCGTGCGGCCGGGTTCGCGCGGTTCCCGCCCGTACCGGGCTGCGGCCGCGGCCGCACGGCCGTCCTGCGTGGTCTCACTGTTAGACACCGGGCGGTGGTCGTGCAGAGCAGAGATTCCTCCCCCTCTCCCGGCCGCCCCGTGTCTCGGCCGCAGACGCGCACACAGCTCCGGTGACGAGCCTTCCGGAACGCGCGCCCGCACAGGGGGCTCTGCCCGCCCCGGGCCAGGACCTCCCCCGCCGCGGCCACCTGTCCATGCATCGCTGCTCCGCCGTGACTTTCCTGACCCGGGTGGACAGCTCCCCGCCTTGTTCGGCGTCGTGCGCCTCAGGCCGCGTTCGGCGATGTGGCAAGGCTCCGCTTCACGTACCGGGTGGTCTCATCGGCGAGGATTTCGGGCAGGCCCGCCTCGATGCCGGACAGGGCCTGGGCGGCAACCTCGGCGGGGTCGACCTTCTGGCCGGTGGGGATGCCTGCGGCCATGTCGGTGTCCATGTACCCGACATACAGCCCCGAGACGGCGATGCCGCGGGGCGCCAGTTCCTCCCGGGCCGCGTCGGTCAGCGCCCAGGCGGCGGCTTTCGCCGCGGCGTAGGAGCCGAGGCCGGCGGGGTGCAGCCAGGACAGCACCGACAGCACGTTGAGCACGGCACCACCGCCGTTGCTGTCGATGACCGGGGCGAAGGCCCGGGTCACGGCGAGCGGCCCGAAGAAGTTCGTGTCCATCTCCAGACGCACCTCGCTCGGGCTGCCCGCGATCAGCGGAGCTCCGGTGGAGATTCCGGCGTTGTTCACCAGCAGCGTCGCGTCGGACGCGGTGCGGGCCGCGGCGCGGATCGACTCCTCGTCCGTCACGTCGAGCCGCAGCGGAGTGGCTCCAGGCAGGTCCACCGTCTCGGGACGTCGAGCCGCCGCGTACACAGTCGCTCCGCGTTCCATGAGCTGGGCGGCCAGGTGTCGTCCAAGCCCCCGGTTGGCGCCGGTGACCACCGCGACCGCGTTCTTCAGTTCCATACCCGCTCCCGGCGTTACGGCCGTCGGCGAGCAGCCGACGGTGTTTTCATTAGATTACTGCCATCATCTAAACACGGGTCTAGAATAGATGCCAGTCGACATCCGATCAGAGAGGTGGCCGATGGGTCGCGTATCGCGGGCGCAGGCCGAAGAGAACCGTCGGCGGGTCGTGGAAACCGCCTCCCGCCTGTTCCGGGAACAGGGGACGCACGCCAGCCTCACCGACATCATGAAGGCAGCCGGACTGACCCACGGCGGCTTCTACAAGCAGTTCGCCTCCAAAGAGGCGCTCGTCAACGAAGCCACCGCTCACGCCTTCGGCGAACTCGCCCGGCACCACGAAAACGGACTGGAGCAGCACGGCGGGCAGCGCGCGGCCGCTCAGCAGGCACTGATCGACACCTACCTCTCCCCCGAACACCGCGACAACCCGGCGGACGGGTGTGCGGTCGCCGCGCTCGTCACCGACATGGCGCGCGAAGTCGAAGACCAAGAGGCCCGCCGGATCTATACCGAAGGCGTGGGCGATTTCGCCGAGTGGCTCGCCACCGAGGATGAGGACGGCATCACCCGGCTGTGCACCATGCTCGGCGCACTTGTCCTGGCCCGAGCCACCAACGGGTCGCCGCTCTCCGAAAGGATCCTCACCACAGCGCGCGCGGCACTGTCAGCATCCGGTTGATCCGTGCCGCGCTGCCGGGCAGCTCGCCGAGGGACACTCTTCGCCGCGTCGCCGACAGCGCGGGCGGCCCCTCCCCCGGTCCCCCACGCACGACCGGATGGCGTGGCAAAGTGCACCCCGCCTGATTCAGGCCTGCGGGGCGTCGGTCTCACGATTGCTCACCCAGCGGAGCCGCCTGGAGTCCCCGCATGGTCGCCGCTGCGGTGACGAGAGTGAGGTGGGAGCACATGTCAGCTCCAACCGACTGTGGACCGTAGCGGCCACTCGTGCGGCACCCGGCCCGGAGAGGGGCCGGAGGAGGTATGGCGGAGGGGACCAGGATTTGAAGCTGCGTGGAGCGCGACAGGGCCCGACCGTGAGGCGAGCTCGCTCGTCCCCGACCAAAGACGCAGGGGCGCGATCCAGGCCCGGAAGTGGTTTTGTGATCGCCGCATCCTCGGCGACCCGTTGCCTACTTCGACGACGCCACGGTCATCGCCGGGGCTGGCGTCACCGTGGCGCGGCCGAGACGTATAGCTGGACCGCCCTGGCCGCGCCACAATTCGTCAGGGCCGGCAGTACGGCCGGACGCTGAGCAGCTCGGTCCGCAGCACGGGCGTGCCGTCGACGGGGTTCGGATCCTCCGCACTAGGTTCAATACCACCGGCAGCGATCTTGTCGAGCGTTTTCAGGCCGGTGGCACCGACGGTGCCGAACACCGTGTAGTTCGGCCGCAGCGCGGAATCGCCGTAGACGACGAAGAACTGCGAACCGTTCGTGTTCGGCCCGGCGTTGGCCATCGCCAGCAGGCCGCGCCCGTACAGGCGACGGACGCCGGTCGGATCGCTCGGTGCCGGCGGCAGGTCCACCGGCAGCTCGTCCTTGTACTTGTACCCGGGCCCACCTTCGCCGGTGCCGGTCGGATCGCCGCACTGCAGAACCTTCAGCGTCGGATACGCCGTCAGCCGATGGCACACCGTACGGTCGTAGAACCGGTGCTGCGCCAGATGCACGAAGCTCTGGGCCGTGCACGGCGCCTTCGCCCGGTCCAGGCGCAGCGGGAGGGGGCCTTGGCTGGTCCGGACAGCCACATCGACCGTGCCGTGACTGGGAGTGCGTCGCGGATCGCGCGGCAGGGGAACCGGCCGCGCCGCCGGCTCGTCCGGGGTCTGGGTGTACTGGCAAGGACCGTGCGTGGTTCGCGGAGGGGCATCGGAGGCGGAGGCGGTGGTGCTGCCCCCGGCCGCGACTAAGGCTGCCGCCGCCAATACGGTCATGAGAGCTCGGTTCATCCTGCACACCCTCCAGAAGATCGCCAGATTTCGGAGCGGTCGCAGTCTAGGCTGCGGGCTTGCGGGCGAGAACCCGCCCGCAAGCCACATCCGCCTCCCGGACCTCGGCCCCGCGGCAGCCGGCCACGTCGCTCCGGATGCGGCACAGCGCGAGTCGGTCGATCAGCGCGTCCACCCGGTGCACGACGGGCGAGCGGCTCCTGGTGCACGCAGAAACTCCCGGCGGATGCTGCCACGCGCAGGGTGCTGCCGCAGCGGCGCGAGGACATCATCGGCGCCCGCGGGACAGCCTCAGTCAGCGGACGGTTCGAGCATTGGCTCGAAGGCCGACTCGTCGTCCTCGGAAACGCTCGGGAGGAATCCGTCGGGGACGGTGCGGGCGGCGGTGATGAGCAGGCGGTCCAGGACTTCGCGATCGGTGGCCGGGGGAAGTCGCAGTGCGGCGAGGAGTCGGTCGCGGACGGCGGGATGGCCCGGGTGGTCGTCGAGGTAGTCGGCGTTGAGGGTCGGGGGCCGGAAACCGGCCAGGGCGTCGTGCCAGGCCGGTAGGACGATGACGAGGGTCAGGGCCTCGGCGAGAGACTCAGCAATGAGGGACGCCCGGCCCTCGGAGTCGGTGTAGAGGACGGGACGGGGACCGTCGGGGACGGCCGGGCCGCAGAGGTAGTGGGTGCCGCCCGCGTTGCAGCCTGCGATGGGCTCCACCGGGAGAGCGTTCGGCAGGGTTATCGATTCGATCGGGTCGGTGCGGGCGAGGTCGAACTCGCCGTCACAGGAGAGGAAGGAGGCTACTTCGGGGTGCGCGGAGATCCGTTGGAGTAGTGCGCTGTCCGAAAAGGCGGCCGGATTGAGGGCCCTGGCGACCGCGGGGGTGAGGGGGTGCCCGGCGAGGACGTGGCGGACGGCGTCGAGGGGCACGGGGCGTTCGTAGTAGTCCTCGAACCATGCCTGAACGGTCTCCGGCGAGCGGTTGGTGAGGAGGTGGAAGAGGAAGCCGGAGCCGTCCGGGTCTTCGTTGCCTGCGGGGAAGGCGATGGCCGAGCCGGTGCGCCAGACGGTGTCGTCGGTCGTCTGCCACAGGCAGGCGGTGACCCGAGGGGCATCGATGCCCTCGTCGTGGAAGGCGGGCTCGTCCAGGAGCGGGCGCAGCTCCGCGGGCACCTCGTCTATGACACCGGGCCAGACCTGTTCGTCGTCCGTGCCGTAGGGACTCATCTCCGACTCATGGTCGAAGCCGCGTATCAGTACGCCGGCCGGGGTGAATAGGACGGCGAAGTCGTCTCCGGAGCCGTTATCCATCAGGGCCGCTTCCACGCCAGGGCCCCACGTGGCGTCGAAGGTGTACTGGCAGAACTGCGGATCCTCACCGAGCGCCATGTCCAGGGCGGCCAGGGCACGCAGATGGGCACGCAGTCGGACGGGATCAGGGAGGAGGGCGGCGCTCTCGTGCACAGTACTCATGCCGCCATGAAAGCAGCCGCCTCTGACAATCCGACACGGACGCCCGGACCGCGTCGCCGCAGCAGGGGCAGGGACAGGGACATCGAGACGAGACGAGCATCGCCGTCGGTCAGATCGACCTCTGCGTGCGGCTTTGTACGCGGTGCAGGTGTCGACCACGGGCCGTGCAGGTCGCGTCGTGCATGCTGTGCTGCATGGCTACGATCCATCGCCGTCCCGACACGCTGATCGTCGGGACGCTTCTGGCGGTAGTCGGCGGGTTCTTGGACGCGTACACGTTCGTCCGGCACCACGTGTTCGCGAATCTGCAGTCGGGCAATGTGCTGCTGTTCTGCGTCGAGGTCACCGGCCGGCACTGGCACAGGGCGGTCTTGCTGCTCATCCCGGTCGTGGCTTTCAGCACCGGCGTGCTGCTGGTGGAGGTCCTCGGCCTGTCACGAGTGCAGCGGTATGTCGGCCGACCGCTGCGGCTTGTCGTCACACTGCAGATCGTCCTGCTGGCGCTGATCGCGGCACTGCCCGACAGCGTGCCCGAACAAGTGACGACGGTGACGGTGTCGTTCGTGGCGGCGTTGCAGTTCTCGACCTTCACCACACTCCGCGACGCCCCGTACACGACGCTGGCGGAGAGCGGCAATCTACAGAAGGGCATCGCCGCCACGCACCGGTGGCTGGCGGCTGGAGAACCGGCGGCTGCCCGGCGTGCAGGCCGGTACGCCGTGATCATCGGGTCGTTCGCGGCCGGCGCGATGACGGGCGCGGTGATGACCCGTCTGGTCGGCGCACCTGCGGTCGGCATGGCCGCCGGTCTGCTTACGGGCGTTCTCGCGCTGCTGATCCGGCAGACGCGGCAATTGCAGCGCGGGGAGGCGAGCACGGGGTCACCGCCACCGAGCCCACCGACCGCTCACTGATCCTCCATCGCGCGAACCACGACCTGGGCCGACGTACCGTTCAGCGGCGTAGGGCTGCCGTTCGTGCTCGTGTGTCGGTCCCAAGCCCGTGAACGGGGCACATCGCCGGCCAAGGCCCGGCGACCTTCGAAGTTCTCGATGACACCGGAAACTCGACGCGCTCCTGATGCCCGTCGGCGGCAGCGACACCGCGGCCAAGGCGCTGCGCCCCTGCACCCGCGTGATCGACCTGAAGCCCGGGGAGGGCGACGAGACCGAGCTCCCGCCGGCCAGTGGTGCGCGCGTCACGTATCGCGTGCCAGGCCGCCACGGCCAGCAGGTCGAAGCCGAGGGGCGACCGGCGTCGCTCACCGATTTCCCAGTGGGGCAGTGGATCGCCGACGCCAAGCGCTCCACCATCCGCTGAAACTGGAGCTGGCCCCTGCCGCCCGGGCGGCGGGGTTCACAGCAGAGTCGAAGGTGAGCAACGAGGGGCGAGCACCTGTGGCCGCCTCCCCCGTCGAGGGCTGCACCAGCCACACGTGCGATGCGCCGACGCGTTCCGCCCGCTCCCGGCCACGTGTGCGTCCCCACCCGCGCGCACAGTACGCGCGCTTCATCGGGATCGGGACGCCCAGGCACACCCCTGAGGAGGAGATGCCCGGTCGTCCCGTCCACGGTGCGACCGGCGGTCGGTGGCCAGCTGGTGTCAGTGTCCGCTGGACTCCTCGGGGCGCGCCTGGCGCGGCAGGAGGAAGGAGAGGAGGAAGGTCAGCGCGAGCATGCCGTCGACGATCCACAGCACCGTTTTCATGACCGACCCGAAACCGCCCTTGAAGGCCGAGGTCGCGGTGGCCTGCAGGGCCGCGGGTATCCGGGCACCGGCCTCGGGCGAGGTCACTGCGGACCGCGTGTCCTTCTCCAGACGCGCGCAGGAGGCCGGGGTGGCTGCGGGGTCCTTGGCCACGGCGCGGTCCGAGGCGCACTGGCGCAGGTCCGCCACGACACGATCCTGTGCGGCAGGCGCGACGTGGGCGGCGGCCAACTGCTCGCGCAGACCGTCCGAGCGGTGGTCGACGGCGGTGGCTATCCCGCCGCCCAAAAGGCCAAAGAACACGGTGCCGAGGATGGCCACGCCGAAGGCGCCTCCGAGCTGCTGCATCGCGGTCATCGTGCCGGACGCCGACCCCGTCTCGTGCTGTTCGACGCTGGCCAGCACGATGTCGAAGAACGGAGCCATGAGCAGGCCCATGCCGATGCCGGTGACGAGCAGGGACGGCAGCAGCTGCCAGGGCCCTACGCCGCTGCCCACCATGTCGAGGGTCAGCCACACACCGAAAACGCCGGCCGCCATGACGACGGTGCCCGCTTGAAGGACGGCACGTCCGAACCGTGCGACACCCTGGGCGATCCCGAACCCGACAATCATGCCGCCGGACCAGGGCACCATGACCAGACCTGCCTTGAGCGGCGAATAGCCGAGGCCTATCTGGGTGTAGAGGTTGAAGACCAGCATGAAGCCCTGCATGGTCGAGAAGAACACCAGTCCGAGGACCATCCCGCCACTGAACCCGCGCTTGCGGAAGAGGCTCGGGACGACCAGCGGGTCAAGGCCGGCGCTGCTGCGGCGCGACTCGTACCTGGCGAAGACCGCGAAGACGACGACGGAGGCGCCCATCATCGCGAAGGCCCACAGAGGCCAGTCGTACTCGCGGCCCTGGACCAGCGGAAAGATGATGAGCAGCGCGGCAAGCGATACGAGGAGCATGCCGGGGATGTCGAGGCGGGGCTTGCTCTCGGAGCGGCCTCGGGGCAGGTAGCGCACCGCGCCGAGGAAGGCCGCGGCGCCCAGCGGGAGGTTGATCAGGAAGATCATCCGCCAGCCGGTGCCGAAGTAGTCGGCGTCCACGAGCCAGCCCGCCAGGATCGGCCCGCACACCGCGGACAGTCCCATGACCGGACCGAACATGCCGAAGGCCTTCTGCGACTCCTTGGGCGGGAACATCTCCTTGATCATGCCGAGGCCCTGGGGCAGCATCACCGCGCCGAACAGGCCCTGCACGACGCGGGCGCCTATCAGCATCTCGGGCGACACGGACACCGCGCACAGCAGCGAGCCCACGGTGAAACCGGCGGCGCCCACAAGGAACATCGTGCGGCGTCCGTGGATGTCCCCGAGCCGGCCTCCGGTGACGAGCCCGACGGCCATCGACAGCGTGTACGCGGCGGCGAGCCACTGCAGGGTGGAGGCACCGCCGCCGAGATCGGCGCGCATGGAGGGACCGGCGATGTTCGTGACGACGGCGTCGAGGAGGTCCATCACCTCCGCCGCGAGGATCACGAAGAGAGCAGCCCAGCGCCACCGGTAGGGCGCGGGCGAGTCGGTGAGCGTCTCCGTGGACGCGACACCGGTGGTGGACATCGAGACTCCTCGCGAGGCGGTGCGCACTGCGGAGACGGTCCGCGAGGCGCGCAGGAACGGATGGACGGACCTAATGAACAGTGTTCACCGTAGCAGAACAGTGCTCGACGGGAGAACGCTGTTCATTAAGATATAGCGCAATCCGACGGCCCCGCACAAGATATATCGCGTCTTGGTGTGGAGGGGTTCAGACGTCGTCACTCACCGGCAGAGAACACTGTTCTCTCGTGTGCCTAGACTGGTCGCATGACAGACGCGGCAGCCGACAGCTCGACCACCCCACCGCCGTCTCCTTGGGAGCGCGAGCGCCCCGCCCGTGCTCACGCCGCTCCCACGCGCACACCGCTGTCCCGCGACCGCGTTGTCGAGGCGGCCTTCACCGTGCTGGATCGCCAGGGACTTGACGGACTGTCGATGCGTCAGGTGGCCGCCGAACTGGGCGTGACCGTCTCCGCCCTCTACGCTCACGTCAACTCCAAGGACGACCTCCTGGAGCTGATGTACGCACGTCTCTTCGATGGCTTCGAGATGCCCGCAGCAGATCCGGACCGGTGGCAGGAGCAGTTGCTGGACTACGCGCGGGCCGGCAGGCAGCGCCTGCTGTCCCATCGGGACATGGCCCGGATCTCCATGGCCCACGTCCCCTTCACCGCCGAACTGCTCCCGCATGTGGAGGGGTTGCTGGCCATATTCCGCACGGCGGGCCTGCCCGACCGCATCGCGGCGGAGGCGGGCGACCTCATCTCCACGTACATCGACGGATTCGTCCTGGAGGAGGGCATGTGGCAGGACCGCGCCGCCCAGCAGAGCGGTGACGCCTCTTCCCTGGCCCGTCCCGACTGGCGTGAGATGGCCGACGAGATGCAGAACTACTTTGCGGCCCTGCCCGAGGCCGACTTCCCGCACCTGCGCGCCCTGTCCGGACTCATGGTGACGGACTCTTCCGACGAGCGGTTCGACATCGGCCTGCAGATCATCCTGCGAGGCCTGGCGAGCTATCTACCGGACCGGACGAACCACGCGCACCCAGAGGACTGACCGTCTCCGCAGCCTCAGTCGGACGTCAGCGGAAGGCGTTGACGTCCGACAGCTGTACGGCTGAGGACTTCAGACGGTGCGTGACTACGACCTGAGCGGTGCCCGCCGACGCAGGGGCGCCTAAGCCAACGGTGACGGCGGCAACTGCGTCGAGGTAGCCGACGGAGTCCCCGGCGTTGTCCCCGTCCCGGACAGCCAGGTGGCCGACGGGTCCGTGGTCCTGGTCGGGCGCGCCACCTGGGTGGGGATCGTCAGGGGGATGGTGGGGTAAACCCCAAGGCGTTTCAGGTTGTTGCCCGGATGGGGCGCGCCCCTGAGATCCGCGAGGCTCGTCGTATGACACAGCGCACTCGCACCATCCGCAACGTCGCCATCGTCGGCGTCTCCACTGCCCTTCTCGCGGTCACCGCGCCCGTGACCGCCTCCGTGGCCGCGAGCCCTTCCGAGGGCCTCGCCTGGAGCACCTGCGGGGGCTCCGGCATCGACAGCCGTCAGCAGTGTGCCACCCTCCGCGTCCCCATGGACTACGCCGACCCCGACAGTCCGCTCATCGACATCGCCGTCTCACGCATCCCGAGCGAGAATCCCAAGACCCGGCGCGGTAGCCTGTTGCTGATCCCCGGCGGGCCGGGCGGCTCCAGCCTGAACGACCCTTCGGGAAAGGGACAGAAACTCCCCCAGGACGTCCTGGACACCTACGATCTGGTCGGCTTCGCCCCACGCGGGCTCGCCCCGTCCACGCCCGTCGACTGCGGGCTGGACCACGGCGATCTCGCCACCTCCAAGCTCCGCCCCTGGCCCGCCGCCGACGGCTCGGTGGACGGGAACATGGCCACCGCCCGCCGCATGGCCGACGCCTGTGCCGCGAACGGCGGCGAACTGATCCAGCACCTCAGCACCGCCAACGAGGCCCGCGACATCGACCGCCTCCGAGCCGCGCTCGGCGAGCGCAAGCTGTCAGCATGGGGCGTGTCGTACGGGACGTACGTCGGAGCGGTGTACGCGCAGCTGTTCCCGCACCGCACCGACCGCATCGTGTTGGACAGCAATGACAACCCCGACCCCGTCCGCGTCGCCCGCGCCTGGCTGGCCGGGCACGAGCAGGGCGTGGAGGACACCTTCCCCGACTTTGCCGCGTGGGCGTCGAAGCCCGGCAACCCGGACCGCGTCGCGAGCACGGCGGCTGACGTCCGGCCGTTGTTCCTGCGGCTGGCCGCCCGGCTCGACCGGGAGCCCCTCCCCTGGCCCGGCGCCAACCCGGAGGAGCTGCACGGCAACGTCCTGCGCCAGACCATGCTGGACAGCCTCTACTCCCCCAGCCGCTATCCCGCGCTGGCCAAGCTGATGCGGGCCGCGCAGCAGGGCACGGTGCCGCCGGCGCCCGCGGCGCCGCCCGAGACCGTCCTGCAGAACGTCGCCGCCGTTGGCGCCGGCACGCTGTGCAACGACGTCGCGTGGCCCACGTCGAAGGCCGTGTACGAAAGGGACGTCGCCGAGAGCCGCGCCAAGTACCCTCTCACCGCCGGCATGCCGCGCAACGCGATGCCGTGCGCCGCCTGGCCGTATGCGCCGCGTGAGGCGCCGGTGCGGATCACCGGCCGGGGGCCGTCCACCATCCTGCTCGTCCAGAACGAGCGGGACGTCGCCACCCCGCTCAGCGGCGCCCTGAAGCTCCGGGAGGCGCTCGGCCGGCGGGCGGTCATGGTGACGGTGAACTCCGTCGGGCACGACGCCTACCTCGCCAACGGCAACGCTTGCGGCGACCGCACGGTCTCCCGCTTCCTGGCGACGGGGCAGCGGCCGGGCATGGACACCTACTGCGCCTGACGGTCGGGAAGTCGGCTTCAAGGGCGGCTGGAAACGGAGGGTCGCCAACACATCGGCAGCTGGCCAGACCCACAGGTCCGGGCACTCTGCGTCCGTCGGGCGGCGGCTGCGTCAGGGCCTCAGGCTCGGGTGGGTTGACCCAAGTTCGCGACCGGTCAGGCCGACCGCTCTCCTGCTGACGCTGCGGACGATGCGATAGGCCAACTCCATCACTTCCAACGCCGCCGGACCCGAGTGGCTGGCTGCGTCCCTGTCAGTGGAGAATCCGGGGTTGTGAGTATGGGCATCTCGGGTTTCGAGCCAACCTTCCTCGTCGGGCTCGAAGCCGTCCGTGAGCGTCACGGACCACGGTTGGCGGAGCTGGGCGGGCGACGCCTGACCGGGTACATGCTCGTGCGCTTCGTTGAGGACGGGGATTGGTTCGCTGATTGCCCGGTGGTGTTGGACTTTGAGGGCGTGCGAGTCGAGATCTGCCACTGGAAGTTCGATGAGCTGTCGATCAGCTGGAACACCATCGACACCACCGCAGCGATCACCGGCTGGCGCTCGTCCGAGTTCACGCCGGTGTGGTCCAGAGCCGACGAACGGCTTGAGCCATTCGTCGGCCAGGAACTCCGCGAGACTTCCCTGCTTGAGTGGCTTCCGTCAGGCCAGGACCTGGCCGATGGCACCACCGCCGTGGAGTTCGCCTTCGATGCGGGCCGCTTCCGTATCGCCAACGGTCTCGACGAGAACAGCATCGAAGTCGGCGATCTTCATCCAGATTTCGTGCGGCATCAGCTGGGCTGATGAGGGTCGGCTGGGCACGTCGGCTTGATGTCGGCGAGCCTGTAGGTCACGGTCAGGACGAGGCAGGACAGGGCTCGCGCGACAGCGCCCATGTGCTGGTGGCCGCCGGCGGATCCGCACGGACCTCAGGACATGGTGCCCCGGCACACCGTCCCAGGGGCCGGGGTGCGGCCCGTGCGGAGGTAGTGGTCGATCCTCTCCGTGACGCAGCGGTTCTGCGGGTATGTGCCGTGGCCCTCTTCCTCGGCCGTCAGGAGCACGCCGACACCGTCACCCAGGGCGCGTGCCATGTGGCGGGCGCCGGAGTACGGCGTAATCGGGTCGCCGGTGCCGCCGACCACTAGGACGGGGGCCGCACCATCGGCGCTCACCTGGAGCGTTGCGCGCTCGCCGTCGAACGGCCAGTCGTAACAGAGGTAGACGCCCGTGGACCAGGCCGCGCCGAAAACAGGTGAGGCAGCTTTGATGCGAGCCTCGTCCCGGTCGAGGCGTTCGAAGCCAGGGCGGAGACTGGAGTCCGCGCAGGTGATCGCGGTCCGGGCGGCGCTGTTGCTGTCGTGCGGGGTCGCCGCGCGGTCGACCGAGCCGATGTCGTCCGCGCCCTTGCCCATCGGACGGCCGTCGTTGTGGTCGATCAGCGCGGTGAGGGCCTTGGCGAGCGGCGACCAGCCGTCCGTGCCGAGGACGAGATGGTCGCTGACGGCGTACGCGAGATCGTCGGCGTCGAGGTTCCGTCCGCCGCCGGCGGGGGCGGGCTTCTTCTGCAGGCGGTCGGCCAGGCGCGCCATGCGCCGCGCGGCCTCCTCGGGCCCGTCGCCGGTCGGGCAGTGGCGGATACGCGCCGCGCAGTACTCGGCGAACCGGTCGAACGCCGCCTGAACCGCCCGTACCTGCGACACCTGCTCCTCGTCGAGATCCTCGGTCGGATCGACCGAGGCTTCGAGGACGAGGCGTCCGACGTGCGACGGGTACAGGTGGGCGTAGACGGCGCCGAGCGCCGTTCCGTACGAGACGCCGAAGTAGTGCAGCCGCTCGTCGCCGAGGAGGTAGCGCAACAGGTCGAGGTCGCGCGCGGTGTGCGAGGTGCCGATGTACGGGAGGATCGCCCCGGAGTGCTTGGCGCAGGCGTCGGCCCCGTCGTAGCCGGTGTCGTCGGCGGTCTTACCGCAGCGCACCGGGATGGTCGCACCAACGCCGCGCGGGTCGAAGGAGACCAGGTCATAGCGGTCGAGGAGCGGCTGGTACTGGTTGAGTCGTTCGGGCAGCCCGCTCACGCCGGACACGCCAGGGCCACCGAAGTTGAGGACGAGCGAGCCGATGCGCCGGGCGTTCGGGCCGGTGGCCTTGCGGCGGATCAGGGCGACGTCGATCGTCCTGCCATCCGGCTTCCGGTAGTCGAGGGGGGCCTTCATGGTGGCGCAGTCGTAGCCCGTGCGTGCGGTGGGCGGCGAGGCGCAGCGGGACCAGTGGAGGTGCTGGCCGGTGGTGAGCGCGGTGGATAAACCGGGGGGCGGGTTGTGCGCGGTGAACTCCGTACGCGGCTCTGCACTCCGGCCGGGAGCGTCGTGCTGCAGCCAGGCGCCGACGGCCCCGATCGCGGCGAGGACGACCCCGGCGATGATCCACACACCGACCGAGAGGCCCGGTCTGCGGCTTCGTATCGGATGTGCGTCACTCATGGAAATCTCCGCGTCCCGCCCCTGGATGCCCGCCCCGCGCCCGCAGGCCCGTACCCGTGATCGTCTGATCGTCGAATGATTGGAGGGTACAAGGTGCCTGCGACAGTTCGGCTCTTGAGAGTGCCCAGAAGATGGACCGTCCCGTGCTCACGCGGCTCCTCGTGCGGGCCGGCCGGCCCGGCGTCTGCTGGACGCTCCTGCTGGACGTGCTGCGGGCGAGGCCGTCACCGAGGGCGTGCTGTGGCCGGGGCCGACGGCTCGCTCCCGCATGCGCCGCCCGGGAGCCTGGCTGCCGGATCTCAAGGACGCGGTCGAGCACTTCGGAGCGATGCAGGCTCCGGTTCACCGCTAGTTCGTGGTTGAAGGTGTTGGCGTCCTGGGCGCTGACCTGAGCGAACGTTCTGCTCGGCGCCGTTCACCGCGGTTCCCCGCTCGATCTGGTGCGCGTGTAGTGCGGCCCAGGATCGAGGAGACAGGATCCCCAGTGAGGGTGCCGATTCCGTAGGGTGTGCCGCTGTCAGGTGCTCTTCTGGGAGCGGAGCGCGAGCGAACTGGGCGCTGCGCTCGTCGCACGCGCCGAACACGTCGACTGCGATCATCGGCGATGATGTGATCATCGGCCCTGGAGTGCGCGTGTGGGAGCGGTCAACGGTCAACGCCGGTCCACGCTGTGCGCGCGTCTCGGTCGGCTTCGACTACGCATTTCGCCCTCGCGTTCCTCGGTGAGTGGGCCGTCCATGGTCACCCCATCGGCGATGGCTGGAC
The DNA here is from genome assembly GCF_055601245.1 of Streptomyces sp. NPDC038135. Classification (NCBI taxonomy): domain Bacteria; kingdom Bacillati; phylum Actinomycetota; class Actinomycetes; order Kitasatosporales; family Streptomycetaceae; genus Streptomyces; species Streptomyces sp. NPDC038135. The sequence goes on from NZ_JBVJXS010000004.1 coordinate 27,565, forward strand.
CTGGTCGAAGAGAGCGATGGCTTCGGCGGGATCCGGGCTCACGAGGCGTTCCAGACCGGCCGTCGTGATCTTCGCCCACCTGCCGGCCCGCGCCCACATCTGTTCCTCGAAGCCGCGGACGGCCTCGTCAAGAGCTTCGGGGCCGGTGGCGGTGGCGATGGACTCTGCGAGTTCGGCGCCTTCCAGCATCGCGAGGTTGGCGCCCGCTCCCAGAGGGGGCATCAGATGTGCGGCGTCGCCCAGGAGCGTCACCCCGTTGACGTGGGTCCAGGTGTGGGACACGGGCAGGGCGTAGAGGGGGCGGTGGACGAAAGCGGTGGCGTGGCGAAGGAGCGCGAGGACGGAGGCGGCCCAGCCGTCGAACAGCTCCAGCAGGCACGATCGCACGGCTTCGGCGTCGGCAAGCTCCAAGCCCGTGTGCCAGTCCAGCGGCGCGCGGAACTGGGCGTACACCTTGACGTGGCCGCCGCTGTTGCGCTGGGCCACGAGAGCTCGATTCACGCCGTACACGGCCACGGAACCATCGCCGATCAGTCGGGCAAGGTCGGGATGGCGGGTGTCGACGTCGTCGAGGGAGGATTCGACATAGGTGACGCCGGTGTAGTGCGGCATCACCGAGGAGACCGCCGCGCGGGTCCGGGACCAGGCGCCGTCCGCGCCGACCACGAGATCGTAGGTGTCCTGTCTACCGTCCGCGAAGTGGACCAGCACTCCGCCCCGGGTCCCCGGCACCACCTGCGTCACGCTGCGGCCCCACTGGACGTCGAGAGGGCCGAGTAGCAGGTCCCGAAGTTGGCCGCGGTCGATCTCGGGATTGGCCTGGTCATCCGGACCGGCCCGCCAGTCGCGCAGGACGGTGCCGTCCGCCTCCAGAATGCGCATGGCCTGTCCCTCAGGACGGGACAGCGCCTGGAACTCCGCCAGCAACCCCGCCTTGTTCAGCGCGAGCTGGCCCAACTCTTCGTGCAGGTCCAGTGTGCCGCCGAGGGGGCGGGCATCGGGGGCGGGATCGCGTTCGAGGACGGCGACGGGATGGCCGTGGCGGTGCATGACACGGGCGAAGGCAAGGCCTCCGGGGCCGCTCCCGACCACGGCGATACGATGTCTCATAGCGATACACTGTATATTTTCGATACTGTGTATCGCAGCAGAACGGTGTGAACCATGAGTGTGTGGGACCGGCCGGAGCCGCCAACTCGTCCCGTGCCGCTCGACCAGCAGCGGATCGTGGCCGCCGCCATTGCGCTGGCCGACGAGGGCGGGCTGGACGGGGTGTCGTTGCGCAAGGTCGCGGCCCGACTGAACGCGGGCCCGATGCGGCTGTACGGATACATCTCCACGAAACACGAACTGTTCGACCTCATGATGGACGAGGTCTACGCCGAAATCCTCCCCCAGGAGCAACCCGGTGACTGGCGTGAGGCGCTCAGCAGCCTCGCCCACCGCACCAGAAACGCCGCTCTCAGGCACGAGTGGCTGGCCGACCTGCTCGGCGGCCGCCCGGCCCTGGGCCCGAACGCTCTCGCCGTGGGCGAAGCCACACTGGCCGCCCTGGAGAGCGTCGCCGACGTCGACACCGCGATGCGTGCGACGGAGATCGTCGGCGCCTACTTCACCGGCGCGATCAGGCGCGAGATCGCGAACCTTCGGGCCGAGCGTGCCACGGGCCTGTCGAAGCACGACTGGCAGCGTGCCTCCGGCCCGTATCTGACAGGGATGTTGGCCACCGGTCGCTTCCCGGCGCTGGCCAAGGTCGTGTACGACGGCACCGACATCGACGCCGAGGAATCCTTCGAAACCGGACTGGAATGGGTCCTCGATGCCGTGGCCGCCAAACTCACCCGGCCGCCGGCGTTTCGCGAAAGCTGTCGCTGCGCCGGCTTGTTGGTCGGTTCCTTGACTGCCGGCAGCTTGGCTACGCCCCGCAGTTCTACGGCCAATTCGTCGCTGCCTATTGGCACCCACTGGATCGCGCCGGCAGCACACAACAGCGGCGTGTGGGCAATTGAAGCCACGCTGCGCGCCCTATGAGGGAGTCAGCACGCGACGACCCGTGAGTGGGCAGCGTTCTCTCGACTGGTCGCGGTGTCGCGGAGTTGTGCGGTCGGCGCCATCCGCGCGCGAGACATCGAGCCGCACGATGCCGAGGCGAGGCGGCGAGGGCACGGCAGGAGCTTCCTCGCGGGCGCAAGAGACCGCGCACCCGCGAACGGCTCGGGTGCCGGCGAGTCAGTCACTCCCTGGCACCCGAGCCGTTGTGTCAGGCGCCTACCAGGTTCACGCCACCCTGGAAACGCCGGGCGACGTTCTCATCCCCACGGGCCCGCTTCACTGTGCGGCCGATCAGGACTAGTAGCTCCGGACGTTCCAACTGCGTGAGGCGGCTTCCTCGCTGCTGAGGCAGGTCGCGGTCGAGATGTTGTGGATCTTGACCCAGGCGCCGTACCGCAAGGTGTAGGACGTACTGCCGATCTTGTAACACCTGACGACTGCCTGGTAGGACCCGGAGCCGGTGTTGCACAGCACGTTGAAGGAGTTGCCGGTGTAGCTGCTTGAGCAGTTGTAGGGCGATGCATAGGCCGGCGTGCCCACCAGGACTCCACCCATCACTAGCGCGCCGCTGACCGCAGCCGCGCCCAGCACTCTCGCGCCGGTCTTGGGATGTACGAATCTCACGCTCTCTCCTTCGGTTGGTGGCCGTTCAGCTAAGTGGCCACGAGCTGGGGGGACGCGGGAGATGGCATGGACCGACCACCAGCCGCTGGTCACCAGCCTGAGACAGGGCTCGTGTCGCCGCGGCGTTTCGTGGCACGATTCGAGCAGGTTCGAAGGGACAGCGGCGGGACCAACAACAGCGGGGCGTGGATGGTCCGTTGATGGAGTCCACTCTTGGCGCGCCCGGACTCGACTGTTCCCGCTGCGCCATTCGCCGCTGCACGAGGTTGGCGCGATACCGGGAAAGCGGAGCCACATCCTCGCCTTTGATCCCCTGCCCTCAGCACGGCGCAGCCCGTGCGGCCTCAAGAGCAAGCAGTTCGACCCCCGCGGGCGGGCCGGAGCCCAAGCCGAAGCCGAAGCCGAAGCCGAAGCCGCCCGAGGATGCCGCGCCGTATCAGGTCATGCGCCGCGCCAACCTGGTCATCACTTCGGCCGAGGCGGGAAAGGGACGCTGCCCTCCACACGCCGGCCGTGCCGAAGCTACCGGTCAGTCGAGCCGGACTCCCGTGCGCTCCTCCAGAGCTTGCAGGAGCCGGTCCTGGAACTTGGGGTCGTGTGTGGCGCTGTGCGGGTCCTGGGCGCGCTGGTGGTACCAGTAGCCGCCGGTGGACGGCGTGATGTCGTCGTGGGTGGCCAGCCAGACCTGGGTCTGGTGGCCGGCCGCCAGGTCGTCGGTTGCGCCCGGGCCACCCATCCGCGTGGGCACCCAACCCGGATCGACGGCGTGGACGGCGGTCCCCTCCCACCGGGAGGCAACGGCCATGGCCAGGGCGGTCACCCACAGTTTGCTGTCGCTGTAGGAGGCCGTGCCGTCGGCCAGCCGAGCGAGGTCGGTGGAACCGCCTCGATGCATGGAACTGCTCAGGTAGATGAGTTTGGACGGCTTGTCCAGTAGAGCTGTCAGCAGGTAGGGCGCGATCGTGTTGACGGTGGCCGCTTCGGGGGAGTGCATGGTGCCGGCGTTGTGGATGACCACGTCGAAGCGGCCGAAGGCGGCGGCCTGACGGGCGACACCTGGGATCTCGCTCATCTCGGCAAGATCCCCGGTCACCACACCCGCCCAGCGGCCTCCTCCTGTCGGCACGGCGACCCGTGCCGGGGTGCGGGCGTGGACGACCACGTCGTGCCCCTCCCAGGCCAGCGCGTTCGCTGTCGCGTAGCCGAGCCCGCTGGAGGCTCCGGTCACCAAGATCAAGGCCATGTGGTCGGGATCTCCGTCCGTGCGAGGTGGAGGGCGCGAGCGGGGCTGTCGGCCCGGTGTTCAGAGGGTAAGCAGGACCTTCGGCGCGCGCCGCTCGTCCATCGCCTAGTAGCTCTCCGTGGCCTGCTCCGAGGGAAGGGGGGGCAAGATCTTGCCGGTATCCAGGTGCACTGGGGCTGGCGCCCACGTAGGCCAGTTGGCCGACCACCGCAGGTGGCGCCGACGGCCTGGACGACCTCCTGCGTGCCGACCGCCTCGACAACCGAGTCGGCACCAAGGCCGCCGATGAGTTCCTCGATCTTGATGATGCCTTCCTCGCCGCACTCCTCGACCAGGTCGGTCGCCCCATAGCAGCAACGGGCCAGCTTCTGCCGCTCGGCGTGGCGGGACATGCCAGTGATCAGCTCCGCGCCGAGCGGATTGGCGGCCAGGACCGCCGCCAACGCGGGCAGAAAGCGTGCCACGAGCAGCATCGCAACGTCGCGTTTGGGGGGGGGACTAGCTCAACCTCCCTCCGCAGCGACCCACGCCTACGGGGAAGACCTGGACTCCGGCCCCGACGTCCGCTCCGGCCCCCGGGACATCCTGGCCGGTCGGCGCGCCCAGATCACTCCGGAGGAGGCCGGTCTGCCTATCTACGGCCGGCGTCGGGTCCCGGGACTGCAGTGCCAGGAGGTCGCCGCGCCCACTCGCAACCTCCGTCCGAGGCCGAAGTCCATCTCGCCGGGTTCCGGTGGGGGCGGTGGCCCGGTGCGCTCTCGCCGCGGTGCAGGCACCAGCCTGGCTGCGGCCGAAGCCGATCCGCCCCTAAGACCGCGGTGTGCTGTCCGAGCGCCACGTGGTGAGACGAGGGTGGCCCGGCAGTTCTGCGCGGCCGGTGGCCCACAACAAGTTGAGCCACGGATCCGCACCGTCCGGAGCCTTCGGAAACAGACGGGCGAGGACTCGCGAGCAGAGAGCGGAGGGCGGGGTCCAGGCAAGCCCGAGGCCTTCCGTCACATCGTGCATGTGCACGAGCGTTTCCTGGACCCCCAACGCCGCGAAGCCCTCGGGGTCTGACACCCCAGCGGCGTGGTGGGCGCGGACCTGGGGCGGCGTCGTACGCACCATGGCGACCAGCAGCGCGCCGCACGCCTCCAGCACTTGCAGCAGGCCGGCCGGACCTGCATCACGCTCCGCGTAGGCGAAGACCATGGGTCCGTCTGGCTTCTTCTGACTCAACGCGAAAGGCACGTGGGTGTCCAGCGGCGGGCTCTGCGGCCCCAGCTGCACGGCGTAGTAGAGCAGGTCGTTGGCGAGGTGCTCGACGGTCTCCCAGCAGTCCCACTCCAGCGAACCGGCTGCATCACTCCACCCCTGCGCGGGTGCGTCCCGAAGGGTGCCCACGGCGAGCCGCACGGCAAGGTCGACGTCGTCCGCGGTGACGGGAGACGGGACTGATCCGGTTTCGACTGAACGAGACATGACAGCACCGTATCTCGCGGGGAAGACGGCATCCCCTTCCTGTCAATGGGTCGTCCGTGAGAGTGCGCGGGTTGGGGTGCGTGGGGCGGCGCCCCGCATCTGTTCCGGCGCGGCTGGGTAATCGAGTTGAACCGGCGTCCGTGAGGCAACAGACTTGCGCGGTGTTCATGGAGTTGTCGCCCCGCATGCTGACCTGGGACGAGGTGGACCCCGCCCGTCATCCGTTCGACAGCGAAGCGGCGGCGCGGGTGGTCAGATCGCTTGCGCCGTCCGCGCGGGTGCCCCGACGCCCCGACCTGCCGCCGGGTGACCGAGCCCTGCACGACTGGGGCTGGGAAAAGGCCAGGCCCTGGTCCGACGCCATGACCCACGCGCTGGCCGAGCACTACGGCCGTTGGGTCGCCGGCTGGCGGTGGGCGCACGACGAAGGGGATTTCGACGGAGGGCCGGTCGGCAGCTGGTGCTGCGCCCAGCACTCGGTCACCACCTCGGACGAAACCCTCGACCGAGTGACCGCGGCTCTGTGCGAATGGCGGGAGTGGCTGGAGAGCCTGGCCGCACGGTTCGAGGCATACCCGCTGGATCTGGCCGGTATCGACGAGGAGCGGATCCTGTGGGACCGCACCGCCCGCAACCTGATCCTGCACGTCACCGACCGCACCGGCTGCGGCAGCGGCTGGTACGGCCACTGCCATCAGGTACTGACCTGGTTCCTCAGCCGCTGGGGTGTCCCAGCCGACGACGCCGGGGACCTGGTGGAGCAGGTGATCGGCGGCCGGTTCGAAAGCTGGACCGGCCCCGACACGGTGCTGGTCGAGGACATCGCCGAACAGCTCGCGGCCGCCGTACGGCCTGACGCAGAACCCCGGGCCTGCGAGGCGCCCCTGCCCGACCATCTCGAGCGCTGGCTCGCCGTGCGGGAAGCCGTGCCGTGGCATGAGGCAGCCGACAGCACCGGGGACGCACCGGTGACGGCGGCGCGCGACGGAATCACGGAGGAGATCCGCACTTTCGACGCGATTCTGGATCCCGCCCGCGGGCAAGGCCTGCTCGACGCCCTCAAGCTGATGCGCGCCGACGCCGCGCGCGGCGCCCGGCTGGACTTCGACCTCATCCAGCGCTGGCAGCAGCACGTCCTTGCCACACCCGGGCTGCCGCCGTTGCGCAGCCTGCCCGCCTTCGCCAAGGGCGGCCGAGAACGCTACGGCGTCCACCCGGACACCCACGCCCGTCTCGACGCCTGTCTCGCCGAGAGCGCCAAGGACGCCGCCCCGCGCCTCCCGCTGACCGCCCGGGCGGCACGCGCCTTCCTTGACGTCTGTTTCTTGCATCCCTTCGACGACGGCAATGCCCGCTCCGCCCTCCTCACCCTCCTCTTCGTCCTGGCCCGCGAGGGTGTCGCACTCGACAGCGTGCGGTTGCTGCGCCGGGTGTCCTTCCACTCGGACGACCCGCAGGACGCTCTCACGCTTGCCAGCTGTATCGACCTCCACCTCCGCGAAACCCGGCGACGAACCACCAGCCCGACCGCCTAGAACGGTAGGGCCCGGCGACCCGCTGGACGGCCCGAGTAAGTGATGCGGGAGCCCGTAGCCGAGCGCCCGTCTCACATGCGTCACCGCGGCGTTCGATGCACGCTGGGTGGAGTGGACTCTTCCATGAGGCCTTGCGTGTGCGGCGTCCTGGCCGTCCCGGTCCCAGCCCGACGCTTCTCCTCTTACGCGCGAGTCCCGCGAAGGCCTGGTGTGCCAAGACACGGTCCGCTGAAGGCCCTTTTCTCACTGAGTCGTCCCTCGCCCCAGTGCCTGCTGTGCTCAGCAGGAGCAATGGGAAGGAAGCATGATGGAGATCAAAGGATCGACCGCCCTGGTGACAGGGGCCAATCGTGGCATCGGTTACGCGTTCGCACGCGCACTGATCGAGCGGGGGGCCGCCAAGGTCTACGCCGGTGTCCGCGATCCGGCGAGCGTGAGCGACGAGGACCTGACTGTTCTCCGCCTGGACGTCACCGCGCCGGAAGACGTCGCCGCGGCTGCCGCGGCCGCCGGTGACGTCACCATCGTGATCAACAACGCGGGTGTCGGAGGCTTTGACACCAAACTGCTGACGGGCTCCTTCGACGGCGCGCGGGAGGCGATGGAGATCAACTACTTCGGAACCTGGGCCGTCTCCCGTGCCTTCGCGCCGGTCCTGGCCCGCAACGGGGGCGGCGCACTGATCAACATGCTGTCGACGGCCTCCTGGGCCTCCCGGCCGGACTACCCCGGGTATGCGGCGTCCAAGGCAGCCCAGTGGTCCTTGACGGGTGCGCTGCGCGAAGGCCTGCGCGAGCAGGGAACTCTCGTGATCGGTGTCCACGCCGGTTTCGTGGAGACGGATCTCAGCTCCTTCACGGACGCACCGAAGATCAGCGTGGAGGACCTTGCGGAGCAGACCATGGACGCTCTGGCGAACGACCGGGTCGAAGTCCTTGCCGACGAGCGGACAAGGCAGGTCAAGCGGGCTCTGTCGCAACCAGTGGAACGGTGAGAAGACGCCGGCGGACCGGAGAGCCACCGGCACCGTTCGGCCGGCTGGCTCGCTCCTGTTTCTGGGCGGCACCGGAGCCCGCCGGATCCGTGCCGCACTCGATGTCGGTCCCGCGGTCACCGTCGCGCTGCACGCTTTCACGACCGGCCTCGCACTGGGACTGGCACCGGTCCGGGCGAAGCTGATCGCCGCCGGTTTCGCGGACACACCCTTGTCCGCTCGGCTGCTCTGCAGGAGTCGGTGTCGGTCTGGCCGGAGACGGCCGGGGTAGAGGCAAGACCAAGAAAGGCCACGCCTCCGGCGGCTACAAGGGCTGCGACGGACGGGTAGCTGAATTCCGGCCTGCTCGGCGACGGAGGCTAGTCCGCCCCACACAGCCGCACCCTACCCGGTGGGGCTTCTGACCTCGGGATACCGTGGGATGCGGCACGGAGACGAACGACGGCGGCTGCGGCGACCGCGCCGGGGGCCGGGAGCACCGGCGTCTCCCGTCGGCGCGGAAAGGCATCACAGTGTGCCGCCGCCCTTCCGATTACCACCAGCGAGTTGACCTACCATCATGACGATGAGGCCGGCAAGGAGAATCGCGGCGCCGATCAGCGTTCCCGACGGCCGAGCGAGTATCAGCCCGAGAACCAACTGCCAGCACAGTGCGAAGGCCACCACCAGCTGCCCCCAGCCGTAGATCCGCGGGGCACGAACATGGCGCCGGTTCATGGGAAGCACCCAGCCACGGGTCACCGCCGCAACGCCGGAGGCGGCAATGAGTAGCGCCAACAGGATCAGAGGCACGGCGAAGTACAGCTTCACGGTTTCTCCCCCTGCTACCGGGCCCACGCCGGCCACACCGTGATCATGACACCAGCCGCATCACACGTCCACACTCACGCAGTCCCGGTGCTCGGCCGTACAAGTCTCAGCCGAACATGCACCGCATGGACGCCGGCCTCCCCGCGGGGCGAGTCGGCCCGAGAGGGGCAGGGTGTGTCGCCGGCCCTGTCGGCTCCGCCCAGCGCGGGGCCCGGGGTTAGGCGCAGGGCGGCGTCACAGTTCAGGAGATCCTTCACCGGCCCACGCCGCTACAGCGGAGCGGGTTCTGACGATCCCCCCGGGGGTCTGCTTCTCGGCGCGAGGAGCAGGCCCGCCGCATCATGCGAGAGGTGTCCAGAGGGCCGTCCCCGCAGTCACGGGAGGCCCCGACAGTCCGGTCAGCAGCCTCCGGGACGTGGTCAGCGACAGTCGTTGAGCCATTCACCCGGTATCAGGTCTCGAACACGCTCGAGGTCTTCTGCCGTCCGGCCGCGGGCCAGGATGGCCGCGCCGTCGTCATCGCGCAGAAGGACGTCCTGGCCCAGGAACCACCGTGTCCCCTCACCGGCGGGGTACGCCGGGAAGGGCAGTCGGACGGCATTCGCCTCCAGCAGTTCAACACTGTCGTCATCCGGGTCGAGGAAGTCGCAGAGGTCTTCGTCGGCCTGCAGGGACTCCGACAGGATGATCTCCACGAAGCAAAGAGACAGCCATTCCAACCAGTCCTGCCACCGCTCGGCATTCTTGTCGGCAAGGTCAAGCCGGACGAGCACCGCAGGGTCGTCATCTTGGAGGCTGCTGAGAAGGACGCCCCAGGAGGCGGCTCCCTGGTTCTCATGCCGGAAGACCAAGGCCTCCTTGGCGTCGTCGACATACAACTCTGCAGGGCCGAGCAACACATCGTGGTTGCTGGTGAGATCCGGCCGGCGTCCGAACAGCACATACGCCTCGCGCAACGCCGTCGGGAGCCGGAGCCCCAACCTCTCCTCAGCAGCGTCGAGTTCGGCTTCCGGCCATCCGTCATCACGTCCCAGGGCGGCACCTACCCAGTGGGCAGCGAAGCCCTGAACAAAGGCCCATGCACCACTGCGGTCTCCGACACCTCTGGCGAGCGACGCGGCAAGATCGAACTCTTGTGTCATGCGAGGACGATATCCGTCCACTCTGAAGCCGCTTCATCCGCCTCCAGATGAGTTCTAGGCGCACGCCAGTTCCAAACGTCATAAGCAGCCCTGGAACTTGGATGGAAGCGGCATGGACAGTCGTAGACCTGATGGTGGGGCCAGTGTCTCGGAGCCAGAACTTGCGCATCTGGACCCGGTGACGATGGCGGTCGTACGTGGCGTCGAGGTGTCGGCCACGCAACTCCTCCACCCTGAACAGGCGTAGGTCGTTCGCCTGGTTACCCCTTGCAGGGAGGCGACCGCTGGGGCCGATCTAATCCCCCATCACTCTTAGTTAGTCCTGAGCTATAGTCCTCCGACCGTGACCATGACACGTAGAGGGATTCTCAAAGGGCTGGCCGCCGCGCCGTTCACCGCGGCCGCCGGCACCCTGCTGTTCCCCGCCACGGCGGAAGCAGCAAGCATCAACGCACAGCAGTTCAGCCTCACCAGCCGATCAGCCAACAGTTACGGCGAGTTCGCCGATCTGACCACCGGTCTGGCGGCCAAGCTGCCCAAGGTCGACGCGACGACCGTCATCGCCGACACCAACCGCAGCGCGACTCACCTCACCAGCGCTCCCAGCACTGTCGAGGCCTTCTCGACCGGATTCGCCTGGGACCCTGCCGACCAGGCGGTCGACTACTGGATTCCGCAGGGCGTCACGACCAGCGCCGACGCCTACGGCAACGGGCTCTACCCCGAAGGCGGATCCAGCAGGGTCGTTCTCGTCTCCTGGTACTTCGAGACGGACCCGGACGGCGATGGAAGAAACCAGTACGACCTCGACAAGGGCCTGCGGCTGACCTTCGTCGACTACACCACGTCCACCAAACCGACGTACCGACACGTGCTTCTGGTCGAGCCGGTCAAGACCGGCACCGGAGAGTACTCCTTCAACCCCATCCGCAAGCACGCCGGCGGCATCATGTGGTACGGCAACCTGCTCTACGTCGTGGACACATACAAGGGCCTGAGAGTGTTCGACCTGAACACCCTGTTCAAGGTCGCCACCGCCGAGGTGGACATCTGCGGTCTGCACACCGACGGCTCGTACTACGGCTACGGGTACCAGTACGTTCTGCCGCAGATCCGCGCCTACGACAACGCCGGGACGTACCTTCGCTACACCGCGATCGGGCTGGACCGCACCAGCTCCCCGGACAGCCTGGTCGTCAGCGAGTACTCGAAGTCGGGAACCGTCGACTACACCGATGGCACCTTCAACGGTACCGGGCGAGGCACCACCACACCCAAGGTAGTCCGCTGGAACCTCGACTACACCGACAGACGAATCGCCTCACTGACCGCGTCCGAAGCCGTCACCGTCGCTCAGGAGAAGATCCAGGGAGTGGTGTCCTGCAACAGCAGGCACTACCTTGCCGCAAGCGGCGGCCCATCCGCCAAGGGCTCGCTGCGCACCTTCAACTCTGGCGCGTCGACCGCAACCACCATTTGCGATCTGGCCATCGGCTGTGAGGACCTCAGTTTCCACAGCAGCAGCGCGTCCGGATGGGCGTACAGCGAATCCGTGATCTGGAACGTCAGCGAGTACACCGGCAAGCGGTACGTCTACGCGGTACACGCAGACGGTTCATAAGCACCTTCCCCTTCCACAGCAGTTAGGTCCGGCAGGTCGCTGCGCCGCAACACAGGCAGCGATGAGGCGTATAGGCGAGGCCGGATACCTGCCGTGGTCCGGTCCCGCCGCGTAGCGGCCCCGCCCGGTGGGCGGGAGCTAGGCGGCGGGCCGTCACTGCGGGGCGAGCCGAATGAGCTGTGGCGCCGTCTGCGTCTTGCCAGAGGTGAGTGACTCTGCACGCGAGAACAGTCTCTGGCTCACTCCCTGTTGTCGTGTCACGCGGCTGAGCTGCACTCGACGAAAGAAGCAGGTCAGATGGGCCGCCGCATCCCCCGCCTCCAGCGCAAGCTAGCCGCTGCGCCGTTCCAGCCACGGTGTAGTCACTCATTCGGAGAAGAACACCACCGATTTCGCCCGGGCCCACGACTGACCCGTGCGCAGATCGCAGCGTTCGAATCCAAGCACGCAATCGCTCTCCCCGGTCCCTGTCAGAGCACCACGCGGCGACGTGTCGCGGGCGGCCGCCCGGCGGTGCGGCTAGGGCCTGTTGCGAAAGCCGTAGGCCGCCTGCGCTCGACCACCCAGGCCGTCCGCCACCCTGGCGCGGGCACTGGGGCGCCCGGCGCCATGCGCGAGGCCCGCACGGCGTGGGTTCTCGCAACGGCGGCGCTCACCGCTGCGGGCCCGTCGCCCTAGTCGTCATCGGCGAACAGGAGAGCACCTGGTCACCCAGAAAGCGTGACTGCGGTTCTGAGGCCGCGGGAAACTCGGCTGCAACTGAGGCCGCCCGCCCATAGGATCCTCGCTCGAGGCGCGGCGCCGGCATGGCGCCCTGCCGACAGTGGGCACTCGACGGACCGGGACGCGTGACGCAATGAGCAGCCGACTCTTCGCAATCTCCTTCGACGCGCACCAGCCCGAACGCCTGGCGCATTTCTGGTCGGGCGTCCTGGGCTTGGAGACAACCGACGACTCGTACGGCGGCGTCGCCCTGCCGTCCGGGAATGACGCCGACTACCGTCTCGGCTTCCGTCCCTCCCCGACGCAGAAGACCGGCCAGAACCGGCTGCACTTCGACCTCACCAGCTCCTCCCTGGAGAACCAGCGGGAGATCGTGGCCAGGGCACTCGACCTCGGCGCGCGGCACGTGGACGTCGGCCAGGGGCCGGACGCGTCCCACGTGGTGCTCGCCGACCCCGAGGGCAACGAGTTCTGTGTCATCGAGCCGGGCAACGACTTCCTCGCCGGGTGCGGCCTCGTCGGAGCGCTCGCCTGCGATGGTTCGCAGGCCGTGGGTTACTTCTGGAGCAAGGCGCTGGGCTGGCCGCTGGTCTGGGACCAGGACGAGGAGACCGCCATCCAGTCACCGAACGGCGGTACGAAGATCACGTGGGACGGTCCGCCGCTCATGCCGGATCCCGGCAAGGACCTGCATTTCGACCTCGCGCCTGACGACGATCAGCAAGCAGAGGTCGACCGCCTGCTCTCCCTCGGGGCGAAGCGTCTCGACTCCCCCGACAGCGGGGACGGCACGGTGGTGCTCACTGACCCCGACGGCAACAAGTTCCGTGTGCTGACGCGCCGGTAAGACGGCAGCCGCGGCGGGCGGTCGTCGTCACGAGGGCAACCGCGGCCGGGAGGTAACGGTCGAGGGCGACGGAGGCGGCCACTCACCTGCCGGGATTCAGCCGGCGGGCGAGGTCGTGGGCGGTGGCGCCGGTGAGGTCGCCGACGTGGGCCCCGACGATTTCGAACCGGCCGCCGGTGATCGGGGAGGCCACGTAGGGGGTGCCCCAGAGTTCGCCGTCGACGATGATGGCGAACTCGTTCCGCGGGAGTGGGGCCTCCGCGAGGGAGCCGGTGAGGGCGGCGAAGCGGGTCCGGTCGGCGGGGCCGAGGGTCACCTCGACCTGCCAGGTGCCGTCGGCGGTGCTCTTTTCGGCCTTCGCTGAGGCGACACGGACGTCGGTCATGCCTCTGGCCCGGTCGGCGTGGACGCAGGACGCCGGTTGGGTCGCGGTCGCGGGCTCGGTGTAGCCGCCGCTGCCCTCGGGGCAGGCATGCTCCACGGACGAGGTGACCGGCAGGAGAGAGATCGGGGTCGCCTTGCCGGTGCCGTCTCCTGTGGCGGGCTGAACCACGTGCGCGCGCGGGGGCGCGCTGTCCGCGGCGGCCACCCAGGCGGTGGTGACCAAGGCGGCCGCGACGAGGCCCACCCCGGCACGGGCCAGCCGCTGCCGGCGTCGGGCGACCCGCAACGCCTCGTCGGCAAGACCGGCCAGACCGGCACCGGCGGCACCGCCGCTCTCCCGGACGTGGGCGTGCAGGGCATCGCGCAGCAACGTTTCGTGCAGGGGGTGTTCGGTCGAGTGGTTCATGCGGTGACGCCCCTTCCGGAGGTGGTGGAGGAGGCCGACGGTCCTGCCTCGGCCAGGGTGGTGCGGAGCGAGGTGAGGGCCTTGTGGGTCTGGCTGCGGACCGTTCCCTGGGCGACGCCCAGGATCGCGGCGATCTCGCTGTCCGGCCGGTCCTCGAAGTAGCGCAGCACGATCACCGCACGCTGGCGCCGGGGCAATCGCCGCAGTGCGGCCATGATGTCCTGCCGCTGGACCACGGTGTCGGCCCAGTCGGCGGCCTGCCCGGACGGCTGGTCCGGCAGGGTGTCCGTGACCGTCTCACGTCCCCAGCTGAGGAGCCGGAAGCGATCCACCTGGGCGTGGTAGAGAGCCCGGCGCACGTAGATCTCCGGCTGCTCCCGGTCACGCAGCTTCGACCAACGCCGCGCGGTGGAGGCGAGCGCGGTCTGGAGCAGGTCCCGGCCCTGCTCCCAGTCCCCGGTCAGCAAGTAGGCCGTGTGCAGCAGCGATCTGGACCGCGCCGCCACGAATTCGCGGAACTGGCGTTCCTCTTCGGCGTTCAATGCGCCCTCCCTCGTTCGCATGTACAGACGGGTGGGGAACAGGCTTTGACTGCCCTGTCGGTCGGACTTTCTCGGTGTCGCACATCGAGCGCCGACCACCTCTACGTGAAGGGCGCGCAGCAGACGTCCTGGGCGAAGCACGGGCGAGCGGCCCGATTCCTTCCTGCGTCCTGGTGACGAGTCTGCTGCGGGAGTGACCCGCGACGGGGCAGGTCCGCAGCGCACCGTGCGGGGTTCCTCGGGAGGGCGGGCGGTCGCGACCTGTCCAGCCGCGCCTGGATCCTGGGCTCCGGCCTGAACTCAAGGACCCGGACGCGGGTGACGCGCGAGGTCTGCGAACGAGGGACCGGTATGGAGGCCGAACAGTTGTACGTCGGCACAGCTCAAGTATTGCTCAGACCGCTTGCCTGGGCCTTCTCACGGTGATCGGATCACCACGTCTTTGAACGGCACCAGCCGTTCACCGCAAGGGGGACTCGTGGAACGTGACCGCCGAAGTCTGCCAGTAAGCGCTACTCGCGTGAGAGCCAGGACGGCCGCCGCGTACGCCGTCGCCGGCGCGGTCCATCTCGTGACGGCCGCGCTGTTCATCGGCAGCGTGTCGCTGATCGTCGTCGGATTGCGCACGGTTGTTCAGCCCATGGTGGGCCTGGCGCTTCTGGGTCTGGCTCTTGCCATGCGCCCGCGGATCGGGCAGCTGAACGCCGACCTGCCCACGCTGCGCGCGGCAGACGCGCCGGCGTTGTTCGACCTGTTGGGCGGCATAGCCGACACCTGCGGAGTGCGGCCCCCCGAATCGGTCCAGCTCGCACCGGAGTTCTCGGTCACCGTCACCCACTACGGGTTCACCCGGAAGCGCTGCCTTGTTGTCGGCCTTCCGCTGTGGGCGGCTTACCCGCCCCAGCAACGCGTTGCCGCCATCGCCCACGCGATGGCCTACGCGGCTCCTCGCAACGTCCGGTCCCACGCGTTCGTCGCCATGGCCCTCGAGTCGCTGACCGCCGCGGCGAGGACCGTACGAGCCAACGACACCGCGTACATCACCCAGACCGCCAATGCTCTCGCCTATGGTGCGGACGAAGTGGCGGCCGGAGCACGAAGCTTCAACATCCGGGTCAAGACCAGCGAGTGGGTGCTGTGGATCCCGAGGACGGCCTTGGCCGCGACAGCGCGCCTGCTGCTCTGGCTCACGCTGCCGGCCACACAGGGTGCGCTGTTGGAGGCGGACGACGCGGCAGCACGGACGGCGTCCTCCGAGGCCGCTGCCGCCGCGCTGAACGACCAGGACCTCGCGCGCCCGGTCTGCATGGAAGCGCATCGCCTGGTGATCGAGACGAAGACGCTCGCCACCAGACGATCCACCGCGGCCTCCCAGCACGACTTCTGGAAGAAACTCGCCCGCCAGGCGGCACGTCTGCGCGGACAACGAGCCGGTGACGCCACCCCTGGTTCTCTCGATGCCTCGCGCGTGGCCCGGTTGAGCGCGCCGCCGAGGCACCTGGCGGCGATCACTCTGGATGAGCCCGGCCTGACCCGGATCGCCGACGAGCTTCGCCTGCCCGAGAAGGCGGTGCTGGACAAGATGATGCGCGACGGGGTCGCTGAGGCACAGCCGTCCATGGCGCTGCGTTGAGGCCCCGGGCCCGTTGCCTGACCGCTCCCGCAGAGAGCCGGCAATGCAACTGCGCCCCAGAGCTTGGCGCCTCGGCTGGTCAGGACGTCTCGTCACCCTCCACGATGGCCGCATGGACAGATTGCAGGACAGCGCTTGGCAGTACGTGGCGGAGGTACTCCCTCCTGAAGAACTCCCGATGCTCGCTGCGCGAGCGCTCGTTGATGGACGTGACTCCCCTGCGCTGCGCGAACTGGCCGGCCTGACGCGCGGGAGCGACGAGAGCGAAATCCGTGAACTGTACGTCCAGGCCCTGGACGAACTCCTCATACCCCTCCCGGACGAGGAGACAGCCGGCCGATATTTACTCATGAGCCTCGCGTTTGGTCTCGTGAGAGGCGAGCTGAGCCCCAAGGACGTGGCCGACCGGCTGTCGATGACGGTCGCAGCCCGCACCCGGGAGGAGACACGGTTCCTGTCCGTCGCGGCGGAGTACAGCAAGTGGATCGGCGCCGACGAGCTCCCGGCCTGGGAGAACGATATGAGCATCGCGGCCCGCTCGTTGGCCACTTCCATCGACCGCGGCCCCGGCCCGCCGAATCCCCGGCATCAATGACTCACCCCGGACATCCCCCGTGCCAGATGGTGCGGGAATCACGAGAAACACCTCTCAGTGCCCACTGTCGTACATCTCCCTTGCGGCAGCCGGGGCTTCGGGGCGAGGGTCGATCGGCGTGAGCACGCCGAGGCGGTCCTCGATCGCCTGGGCAGCGGCCAGGCACAGATCTTCCCGGAAGGCCCGCCCGATGACCTGTACGCCGGACGGCAGCCCGTCGTCGACTCCGGTTGGTACGGCGACCGCGGGGACGCCCACGAAGCTGGTCACCGTGCACAGGCGCATGCCCTTGGCGACTCGCTCCCGTCCCGCCTCGTCGTGTGACTCAAGGCCCGGCTCGACGGGCGGCTCGGTGAACACCGGTCCGAGTAGCAGCGGGTACTCGTCGAGGAACTCTGCCCAGGAGCGGCGGATGCCGAGCCAGGTCCCCATCAGCTTCGTGAGCTCTGCGGCGTTCGCCGGCGGAGTCTTGTCCATGGCCATCTGGATGTAGCGGTCCCCGCCTTCGCCGAGCGGTTTCCGCACCACCGGCCAGGTCGGGGCGAATTCGGTCACGGTGATCCGGCTGTATGCCTCGAGTGCCTCGTCCAGCCGCGGGACGTCCGCCATCTCCCGTACGTCGTAACCCGCGTCGCGCAGCGCGTCCGCTGCCGCCGTGACGGCGCGGTGGACCGTGGGGTGGACACCGTGACCGCCGGGGTTGGTGACGAGCGCGACCCTGACCGGCCTCGGCAGCGGTTCGCCGTAGAGGGGCACGGGTACGGCCCGTGGGTCCCGCGGGTCGGTCCCGGCCAGCGCCTCGAATGCCAGCCGCAGGTCGGCGACCGTACGGGCCAGGGGGCCGTCGGTGACCAGCATCTGTGAGGCTGGTCCAGGGTCGTCCGGACCGAGGACACGGTGGTCGGCGGGGAACCGTCCGGTGGTCGGCTTCAGTCCCGTCACGCCGCAGAAGGAGGCCGGGATCCGCACGGATCCGCCGGAATCGTTACCGAGTCCGAGTGGTGCCATGCCGGTGGCGACGGCCACTCCGTCGCCGCCGCTGCTTCCGCCCGGGGTTCGGTTCCGGTTCCACGGGTTGGCGGTGTCGCCGAACAACTCGCTGCGGGTGTGCATCCCCGCCAGGACCAAGGTGGGCATGTTGCTGTGGCCGATCGGTATGGCTCCCGCCGCGCGTAGCCGGGCCACCGGGGGCGCGTCGGCCGGGGCCACCAGGTCGCGGAAGCGTGCCGTTCCCAGTGTGGTCGGTACGCCTTCGACAGCTGTGGTCTCCTTCACCGTGAACGGCACGCCGGCCAGCGGCCCGAGCTCTTCGCCCGCTGCCCGCCGCTGGTCCGTGTGCGCCGCGGCCTCGCGGGCTTGCTCGACCATCAGCTGTGTGACCGCATTGACCTGCGGGTTGACCTCGGCGATGCGGTGCAGATGGCTGTCGATGAGTTCAACCGCCGATATTCGTCCGCCTCGGACCGCCTCCGCCTGGGCGGCGGCCGTCATCGCCCATAGGGCGTCCTGCCTGATCATCGCGCTTCCCATCCGGATGCCGAAGTGCTTGTGCCCGAACCTTAGCCCGGAAGCGATACGGTCGTATTGGAATAAGGAGGGTGCCCAGCATGCCCAAGCAGGTTGACTACGAGAGCCGACGCCGCCGGATCGCCGAGGCCGTCTGCCTCCTCGCCGACGAGCACGGTCTGGAGAAAGTGAGCATCCGCGACGTCGCCGCTCGCGCGCAGGTCTCCGTGGGAGCCGTTCAGCGCTGCTTCCGCAGCAGGGACGAGATGCTTCTCTTCGCCGTCGACCACGTAGGTGAGCGCATCACCGAACGTGTAAGGAACCGCCTGGCCGCAAGCCCGGATCAGTCGGCCGCAGCGGCCTTGGAGCACGCGGCCGACGAGATTGCCCTGCTCCGCGAAGAACACCGCGCCGAAGCGCGGATCTGGCTCGCCTTCGTAGCTCAGGCCGCTCTCGGCGAGTCGCTCGCCGGCCCGCTGAGAACCAGCTACGCGGCCCTGCAGAACCTCGTCGTCCGCCTTATAACGGAGGCCACAGAGAGCGGCTCGGTGGGCGAAGGCGTTGCGTCGCCCAGCCCGCAGTACGAGGCCTGCACCCTGCTCGCACTCGCCGACGGTCTCACCAGCCACGTGCTCATAGGTCACTTGACCGCAGAGGAAGCCGAGGCAGTCCTGCACGCGCATCTGTCCGGCATATGGGAACGCCTTGGCATCGCCCGCCCCCGAAAGGCCGTCTGACGCTCGGGGTTCTTAGGCCGCTCAGGGCCTCTCATGTCCCGTGCGGCTGCATGCCGTGCCACTTCATCGCCCGATGGGGTAATCACTGCGTCGTGTCAGTGCCTCTGACGTGAACGACGCGGTCTGGTTGCCCCAGGCCGAAGGTGTCGACCCAGCCGTCACCACGGTTGAATCCCTCGGCGGTCCGGCGCTTGATCCGCCCGGGCGGGGCTGCGGAAGGTTCATAGCCTTGGCTGAGGCCCGTGCCGGTGTCGGCGTATGCGTACCTCGTCGCGTACACGACCCCATCAGGCAGCCATTCGTTGCGCACGATGGGACGCCTGAGGATCGCCTCGAACCAGTCTGCTGTTCGGTTCGCGGTCGTCAGGGGGCTCCCGGTCACGTCGAGAGCGAGGGGGGTGGGGTCGCTCGGGAGAGTGAAGTCCTGATTGTGGAGCTTGTCGCCGCGGGCACGGGCCCCGTCGAAGTGGACACCGACCGTCAGCACGATGCAGTTGTGCCGGGGGGCATCGATGTCGAGGTAGGCCAGCAGCACTCCGTATGGAGTGTGGTCCGCAGGCAGCAGGACGGTGTCGATGGGCTGGACGGGCCAGAACCGTGCACGGTCCTGGAGGACATGGGCGAACTCTCGCTGGGCCGGCTCCAGGTCGTTGTCGTTGCACTCGAACCAGGGGATCTCTTCCACACAGGCACCCTATGGTCAGCTGACCCGAACGGCTCCGGCGCCGACTGAGATGATCTTGGCGCTGCCTACAAGCAAACCACGGCGCCATGCCCCAACTGTGCGTCCCGAGCCAGGACTTGCTCGCGCCCCGAAAGCATGACCCGTCGATGTCGGGCAACCAGAAGGAAACCAAAAGCAGAGAAAAGAACCTCATCACAACAGGTTGGGAGATGTCGATGTCGTCCTACAGCACAGGCACGCACAAGACGAGCCGGACGAGCGGACTGGCGATCGCGGGACTGGTCTGCGGCATCCTCGGCCTGTTCATCCTGCCCATCGTCCTGGGGCCGCTGGCCATAGTCTTCGGAGCCGTGGCGCTGCGCCGGACCGGTTCCGTGATGGCGAAGTGGGACATCGGCCTCGGAGTGCTCGACATCCTTCTCATGATCGTGATGTTCGTCGTCGCCGCCAACAACGGCGGCAGCTTCACCTGGCACATCGGCTGACCTGCACGCCCTGGCGGCGCACGGACTCCATGCGCCGCCGCGAGGGCATGAACGCACACCTGCGCCGCCGCTCGGCCCCGCCGTCGAGAGGCGGCGCCGGCATGAGGTGGACGGGTCCTGCGCGTCGTGGATGCCGTCGCGGGGGGTGCTGGTGACGGAGCACGCCTCCCGCCGGCCCGTCGTCCGCTCGCGGCGACCCTCGTTCCGGTGGGCCTTTCCTCGGTAAGGCGTACCAGCGGTGCCGCAGGGGCCGCGGCCAGCCCCTGCGGTCGAGTGGCCCTGTGCGGGAGTGAGTTAGTTGACGCAGCCGGGGACGGGCGACGGGCTGCAGTTCGTCGGGGTGTTCTCCCTGATGACGGACTGCTTGTTCACCACGGTGCTTCCAGCGCCGTTGAACACCCCTCCGGGAGCGCCGCCCGCCTTGTTCCTGGTGACGCGGCTGACGTTGAGGACGAGGATGGAGCCGGAGTTGACGTTGTAGATGCCGCCTGCCTGCACGCCGGCCGAGTTGTTCCGGACGGTGCTGCCATTGAAGGTGAGGCGCCCGCCGTCCGCGTTCGTGGCGCCCCCTCCGTGGTCACGGGCGACGTTGTCGGCGATGGTGCTGTCGTTGACGGTCATCTGGGAGTCGTTCCACAGGCCGGCGCCGTCACCGGCGTTGACGTGGTTGCCGGTGACCGAGCTGTTGGAGACGGTGACGGTGCCGCCGTCGTTGAACAGTCCTCCCCCGGCGAAGCTGTTGGCCGTGTTGCCGTAGAGCGTGGAGCCTTCGACGGTGGCGGTGCCGCCTGCGGTGGTGGTTTCGCGGGGCTGGATCGCAAGGCCTCCGCCGAACCCTCCGGCCGTGTTGTCGTGGATCCGGGAGTCGGTGAGTCTCAGGGTTCCCTGGTCGTCGATTCCGCCGCCGTCGCCGCCCGCGGTGTTGTTCCTGACCGTCACGGACTTCGCGTTCAGGGTCCCCCCGGACTGCACGAGGATGCCGCCGCCGTCGCCGGTCACGTTGCCGTTCTCGACTGTGACTCGGCTCAGCGTGGCCGTGCCGCCGACCCCGACGTCGAGCAGCCGGAAGCGGGCCGTGCTGGACGGGTCCCGGCGAAGGACGGCGCCGTTGCCCACGAAGTTCAGCCGGACGGTGATGGCCGGTGTCGCGTCCTCGCCGCTGAACGGCGTCGTGAAGTTGTACACGCAGCGGCTGGCGAGGGTGATCGTGCCGCCTCCGGCGGCGTTGGCCGCGGCGATCGCCTCGTTGAGGGACGCCGTGTCGCACCTTACGTGTGTCTCGGCGTGGGCGCCGACGGAGGTGGCGGCCGAGGTGAGTCCGGCGACAAGGCAGATGGCGAGAACCCGGGTTGTTGTGCGTGTGCGACGTGGAGACACCGAACGAGGACGACGCATGAAGGACTCCTTGATGCAGTGATGGGACCACCCGGGCCGACGGGGGCCGTGCGCGTGCAGGTCACACGCGCGGCCCACCGACCTGACCGGGCGCATCGTCCATGCCCGCTGCATGGGGTCTAGGGCCGCCCATGGCGCAAAGTCCACCCGCACGAGGACGCAAAAGGCGTCTTTGGACGTCGCCTCTCGCAGCTGACGCTTGTGCTGTTCAAACGGCCCGGTCGGTGGTCAGTGTGGTGTGGGAGCCTCAAGGGCGTCCTACGCGGCCGCGCTGCTTGAGCGGTGGCGTGACATCACCGAGGACGACGAGGACACCTCACCCTGGTCGACCGGCCCGTTGATCGATGAGGCCAGCGGACCTCTGATCTACTTCGCCATGCGATGGAGTATGGCCGAGGAAGCGTCCGCCTACGCGGCGGCCGTCGCGGAGTCGATGGGACTGGTCCGCTTCGACGTGCAGCAGGACCGGCTCAGGCCGTGAGCAAGTCCGTCAAGTGGCGGCGGCCGATGAAGCACGCGGTAGAGCCGCGCTCAGACAGGCCGACGGGTTCGTGCGCGTGCAGGCGCACATGCGTCTGCACCGCCGCTGCCTCCGCGCGATGCCTCGCCTGTTCCGTCACCGCGCTACCGCCGCACCGCGATGGCGGCATACCGGCTGCCAGTTCCGGTCGGCCGCGCTACCGCCTCCCGGACCGGGGCCGCGGACCCCGCCCTCGGCTCATGGGTTTCGCGGTCCGCTCTCCCCGGTGGTACGGCGGCGCATGCGTCCAGGAGCGACCGCCGTGCCTCGCGGGCGCGCGTTCTGAGCCGTACGCCTTACGACGGTGGTTCCGCTCCGGACTGTTCGCTCACCATGTAGCGCGCGTACCAGTCCGGCCAGTCGGGGTCCTCCGCGCCGATGCGTGCCTCGTGTTCGCCGTGGGCCGCGGCGGCGCGGCGAAGGGCACTCGCCAGGCCCTCCGCCGAGGCGAATTCGGTGGTAGCGGGGTCCAGCCGTCCGGGCAGCCGGTTGGTGATCTCCTGCAGGAACCAGCCGTTGCCGTCCGGGTCGGTGAAGGAGAGGAAGGAGCCGTAGCTGCCGCGTCCCGCGTCGGGACCCGGTACCCGGGCGTCGGTGTCGGCGTGGTGGAAAACACCGCCGGCATCGTGGAACACCTCACTCGGGTCGGCACCGCGCCGCGTCAACTCCTCGTGAGCGGCCTCGATGTCGTCGACCACCAGGTGCAGACCCTGGGCCGAGCCTGGCGCCTGCGCCGTGACGGAGGTGCCGAAGATGACCGATGCCGGTGAACCCGGAGGCGTCACCTGAACCACCCGGAACTCGGCGTCGGGGGCGATGTCCGCGTCGAGTCTCCAGCCCAGCGCCGTGTAGAACTCTTTGGCCCGGTCGACGTCGGACACCGGCACTACGACGACCTCGAGTTTCATGTCCATGATTGTGTCTCCGGATCGGAGGCGGACCGACGCCGCCGGTCCGCGATGCGAGCCGACGTGCTGGTCGGATGGTCAGTGCGCTACGAACTGCTGGCCGCCGTCGATGTCGTACGTGGCGCCGGTGAGGGCGCCGTTGGCCATGATGTGCAGAGCCAGGGCCGCGACATCGGCCGGACCGACGACCCGCCCGATGGGTAGCGTCTTCCTCAACTGTTCCCGACGCGCTTCGAGTTGGTCACCCAGCAGAGAGGCCGAGAGCGGTGTGTCCACGAACCCGGCCGCGATGAGGTTGACCCGGACCGGGGCCAGCTCCAGTGCCAGATTCGCGGTCAGCGCCGGGAGCGCCGCCGTGAGCGCGCCCGTCACGGCCATCCCGGCCGCGGGCCGGCGCCCGCCCGTGCCGCCGATGAACAGCAGCGTTCCTCCTGGCCGGACCTTCTCCCGGCTCGCCCGGCCGGCCGCCAGCATCATCGCGAGACGCCCACCGAAGTCACGTCCGGCGTCGGTGAGGTCGAGTCCGTCGAGGGGTGTGTACGACGGGCTGCCCGCCGTGACCAGCACATGGTCGACGGGATCCGGCAGTCCGTGCAGGAAGCGTTCCAGACGGTCGGTGTCCAGGGCGTCGAACGCGGCCGTGCTCAGGGGGCGCACGTCGTCCGCCGCCCGCTCGAGCCGGTCGGCGTCGCGTGCCGCGAGCACCACTTCACCGCCTGCCGCACGCACCTGTCGCGCGGTCTCCAGACCGATCCCTGAACTTCCTCCCACGACCACGACCGTTCGCCCGGCCAGCCATCCGTCTGCTGAACGGGCCCCTCCGTCCTTCGCACTCACAGCAACTCCCCGTAGTACGAACGCGATTGGCGGGTGTCCCTCCGCACGCCACACCTATGCGTCTCCGTGTCTCCCGAGGCCCAGTACGAGACGACCTGCGGAGCCGAGAGGAGGGGAAGGCGGGCGGTCAGGGTCGACCGCCACAGCCGGCCGAGCTCGTGGCTCTCAGTCTGGCACTCGTCTGGCCTGGGCGCATCCGGGGTCTGGCGCCCAGAGGGACGGGCCCGGGGCGGCGTGGCGCGGCTCAGGAATGGGTGGTGAAGCAGGCGGGGTCTTCGCCGAGCCGGACGCGTTCTACTGCGTAGAGACGAGCGAAGGCGCCTGGCCGAGTAGGAGGTCCCGGACCCGGCAGGGCCCAGAAAAGGAGGAGCGCTGCCGGCCGGCCCGGTACCCGGGCCGAGTAAACTCATGACGCCGACAAAACCCCTTTCGCACCCTTCCTGTCCTTATCCTGCCTCAATGGCTATCGACTACGCGGCAGTCTTCCAAGCACTGCCCGGCGCCGTTGCTCTGCTGACTCCGGACCTGGTGTTCGCCGACGCCAACCTGGCGTTCCTGCGGCAGGCCGGACGCAGCCGCGACCAGGTGGTGGGCCGCTACCTCTTCGACGTCTTCCCCGACAACCCGCAGGACCCGTCGGCCTCCGGCGCCCGCAACCTGGAAGCATCCCTGCGCGCGGTCCTGGCCAACCATGAGATCGACACCATGGACCTGCAGCGCTACGACGTGGAATCCGCGCAGCGCCCGGGTCAGTGGGAGGAACGCTACTGGAGTCCCGTCAACGCGCCGGTCTTCACCCCCGACGGCCACATCGCCCTGGTGATCCACCGAGTCGAGGAGGTCACCGAACTCCTGCGGGCCGCCAGCCGTCCGGACGGCTCACGCCAGCTCGAGGCCGAGCTCTTCAGCCGCATGCGGCAGCTGCACGAAGTCAACGAGCGCCTGCGTCGCGCCCATGCCCGGGAGCGTGAGGTCGCCCTCGCGCTGCAGCGCGCCATGCTCCCCGTGCCGGCCCCGATCGCCCATCACCGGATCGCTGTCCGCTACCGGCCCGCGGTCGGCTCCCTCAACGTCTGCGGCGACTGGTACGACCTGGTCCAGCTCTACGACGGCGACAAGATCGCCGTCGCTGTCGGGGACGTCGTCGGTCACGGCCTCGAGGCCGCGGGCATCATGGGCCAACTCCGCAGCGCCCTGTCCGCCACCTCCCGGGTCGCCGCCGGCCCCGCGCAGGCCCTGGAAGTCCTCGGCCGGTACGCGCACTCCCTCACCGGCGCCGAGTCGACCACCGTGGTGACCGCCTTCATCGACTTCAGCCGCCACCTCATCACCTACTCCAGCGCCGGCCACCCTCCCCCGGTCCTCCTGCGCGGCGACGGCACGGTGGAGTTCTTGGACCAGGCGACCGATCCGCCGCTGGATGCCGCCTTCGACCCAAGCCCCCGACCGGAAGCCGTCAGCGCCTTCACCGACGGCGACACCCTCCTGCTCTACACCGACGGCCTGATCGAACGCCGGCACCAGGACATCGACGTCGGACTCGGCCAACTCGCCGATGCCCTGACCTGCCACAGGGAGCTCACCAACCCTGAAGCACTGGCCGACGCCGTGATGCACGACCTCATCCCCGCCGAAGGGGTCACCGACGACACCGCCCTGGTCGTCGTCAGCCTCTGATCCGAACCGACGCTCGCGTCGCCCACTTCCAACGCGGCGACCACATCCGTACGCGCTGCGAGGTGGCCTCGAGAGGCACGGGGGGCGCCGCGCTCGTCGAGTGCGGCACGCAGTCAGTGATACTCACGGGCCTTGCCTATGTGTGATCAACGGGTGGCGGGGCGGTGTGTGCGGTGCTGATGCAGGTGCTCGAGGGCATCGACAATGATCGTGCGGCGGTACCAGGAACTCCATGACGCGACTTCGACCGCGAGCACGCCCAGTGTCTGCTGCTGTGAGCCGGACAGCCATGTGCCCGGTTGGGAGCGGTGGACGGTCAGTGTCCCGGTGCAGTGGCCGTCGGGCGTGATCAGGGGAAGGCCGTGAACGGCCCGGGTGCCCGCCTCGAGCAGAGCCCGGCCGACGGGGTGCGTTGACAGTGCGGCATCGGTCGCGACGTCGGGCACCGTCACCGGCTCCAGCCGCTGCTGCACCCGCGCGCATACTGCGGGCGGGCCGGCGACGAGGGCGGCTTGATCACGATAGGCGGCATCCAGCCCCTGGTGCTGTTCCAGCACGAGTACGTCGTCCTGCGCCGCATCCTTGAGGTGCAGTTCGGCTGCGTCCGCGTCGGTCACGGTCACCGCCTTGGAGATGGTCGCGATCAGCACCTGGCGCCGCTGGGAAGGCTTCACGCGGTGGGCGCGCAGGAACCCTGCCACCGGTGGCGCGGTTCGAGTGGTGCGCCCGAAGAACCATTGATCGGCGTGTCGTGGCGGTGGAGCCGTGATGACGGCGGAGGCGAGGACGCGCAGCGGCACGTTGAAGTGCTGAGAGGTCTCCTTGAGGAGGTCGAGTGCGGCGGAGGGCTTCGACAGGCCGTAGCGGGTCAGAAGGATGCCTTGGGCGACGCCGATCATGCCGCTGGTGCGGGCCTTGGCCTGCAGGTCGAGCATCTGCTCGTGCAGCACCTCGGGCTCCTCCGGCTCAGGGGCGGGCGGGATCCTGTCCGTCGTCAACATGTCGCCCGGCGCGGACAGCGCGGTAAGGGCTTCGGCAAGGGTGCGGTACTGGCGCATGCCGGTGATCTCGTGGTGGTCGAGGGCTCTGCGGACTCGTGGTGGCGCGGCGATCACCAGGAGCGGCGCATGGTCACGTTCGATGGCCCTTTGAAGGGTGCGGCAGGCACAGGCAGAGATCAGCGGCACACCGGCCATGTCGAGGATCAGCGGCTGTCCCTGCCGTTCCGTGCGGTTGCTGCGCCCCTTCCGCAGACTTCGCATGAGTGGGACGCAGCTGTCGGCATCCAGCGGCCCGGACAGGCTGATCACCGATACCTGGTGGACACCTGATGTCACCGGCAGCCTCTTGTCGCTCACCATCATCGTGTTCGCCTCGCTCCCGACGTCGGCCACGGCTTGACCGCGCTGTCACCGTGTATTCGGCTCTTCACGTATGCAAGGACGCGGAAGCGAGGGGACAAAAGTGATGATCTGGGGCAGCGAGCGATACCAGACGCAACCCCTTGCATGCGTGGTCACAAGCTCCGCGAACGAGACGTCCATCCCTTGACCTCGTCCGCCCCCGTACTCAGGACACGTGCCGGAACGGTTCCGCTCCGGTGTGGATCAGGAAGTCGGTGAGTACTTGGGCGAGTCGTTCGGGCTGGTCCTCGGGGACGAGGGTGGACGAGCCGGTGATCTCGATCAGCCGGCCCTGCGGGTACAGCTCGGCCAGCCGGGGGCCGTGCTCACGCGGCATCAACCGGTCCTCGGTCGCCCAGACGACCAGTACCGGGCGGTCGAAGTCACGCAGTCGCTCGCTCCAGGCGAGCAAGGTCCTGTGTCCGGGGGCCCCGGTGGCGAATTTGGCGAAGTCCCTGCGGATGGCCCTGCTGCGGGTGGCAGGAGCGAACCAGTCGTCCATGATCTCGTCGGGAATCCCACGCAGGCTCATCCCTCCGTATCCGCCCCGGCTGTGGCGGAAGGCGGGAACGCGCATGAGGCGCGTCAGGAGCCAGACGCCGCCGGGAACCCTGCACACCTGGGCCATGGCCTTGGCCGGCCCGGGGGGAAAGTTGTCGAAGGCCTCGCAGGCCACCAGCACCAGGCGCGCGATCTTCTGGTCCTGCCCCTCCGAGATCAGGAACTGGCCCCCGCCCCAGTCATTGAGCACGAGGGTCACCTGGCCCAGGCCCAGCTTCTCGATGAACTCGCCCAGGAGCCGGGCGACACCGCGCTGGGAGAGGTCGGCATCCGGGTTCATCGGCCGGCGGTGGCCACCCAGGGGCAGCGTGGGCAGGACGCAACGGTATCCGTCCAGCAGCGGGACCACCTTGCGCCACTGGGTCTCGTTCATCGGCAGGCCGTGGCCGAACACCAGCACAGGCCCCTCACCGCCGGTGTCCTGGTAGTCGATCGGTCCGTACGACAACTCGATACTCGGCATCGCGACCCCCTTCTTGATAGATCGTTCTACTGTAATCTTGGAGGAGGAGGGAGTGGAAGACAATGGGACAAACGGACACACGAGCCAGAATCCAGGGTGCCGCTGCAGTGCTGTTCCGCCGTCACGGCTACTCGGCCACCGGCCTGAAGCGGATCGCAGCAGAGGCGGATGCACCGTTCGGCTCGATCTACCACTTCTTTCCCGGCGGTAAGCAGCAACTGGCCGAGGACATGATCCGCACGTCCGGCACCGAGTACGGCCGAATGGTCCTGGCTCTGCTGGACAGCGTGCCGGACCCGGTGGAGTCCCTCGAGCGTGCATTCGAAGCGGCTGCCGACGACCTCGCGGCGGCGGACTATGCCGACGCGTGCCCGATCGGAACAGTGGCCCTCGAAGTGGCGAGCAGCAATGAGGTGTTGCGGGTCGCGACGGCGGAGGTCTTCGAGCAGTGGGTGGGCACGGCTACGCAGTGGTTCGGCCGCTGGGTGGCCGAACCGAAGACGGCGCAGTCCCTCGCGTACTCGATGGTCATGATGCTGGAAGGGGCTTTCATGCTCAGCCGCGCCGCCCGTGATCCGGAACCCCTGCGGGTGGCCGGCCGATCGATGGCCAACTTGCTGCGCACCGCAATCCTTCAGGCCGGCGGGACCTGATCTGCCGGCCGCCCGTGCACTTCGACCGAACCGGTGCCTCTCCGAATGACTCGCAGCAGGCGCCGGTCCTCATCGTCATCGATCTCACGAACGCGTACTCGTTCAGCCACTGGCACAGCTTGACGGCCACTCACTCCCAGGGCGGAACCGGTGCGCGCCAATGACTCCTCATACCTGCGGCGGCCGCTCTCTCATTGCTCTGGTCAGTTCCGCGTCGTACTGATCGGCGTCGAAGCAGAACGCTGGGAGTTGCGCCCTGCCGGTCGGCACCTGCCAGTCGGACCACTCCACGATCCCGCCGTGACGCTGCACGAACACGGAGAGGTAGCCGCAGCATCCGCCTGTGCACTCGGGCTCGCCCAGCACTACGCGTCGGCCCTCGCCGGTCGCCCAGAGCGGAGCGCGACCGTCGGCGGGCAGCGCCTCGTCCGTGAAGGGGCCACGGCCTCCCCCTCCGACCGCCTCGGCCACCACGTCCTCGCCGTCGATCCGGAGCTGCAGCTGGGCAGCCCATCGGGGACCCGCCCACAACATGCTGACCTCAAGCCGATTGAACACTGGAGCACCCTACGCGGGTACTGGTCGCCAGGGGCCCCTTCCCAGCACTCGCACGGCCTGCCCGAGATGTCGGCCTCACGTGTTTGCCACTGCGCTTCACGGACAGATGGAGTTCCCGAGACGCAGTCCGGGGATGCGCGCATTCCTCGACAAGCACCAACGGAGGACGAGCATGACTGAGAACATGTGGAACTACGCGCCCACGGCAGGCCACACTCCTGACGCCGATCTCACCGGCTACGCGGTGGAGGCAACGGACGGCGGCATCGGCAAGGTCGACAAGCACTCAAGCGACGTAGGATCGCAGTACATCGTCGTCGACACCGGCGTTTGGATCTTCGGCAAGAAGGTCCTGCTCCCGGCCGCGACGATCACCAACATCGACCATGACGCGAGGACCGTCAGCGTCGCCCGCTCCAAGGAACAGATCAAGAGCGCGCCGGAGTTCGATGAGGACAAGCACCTGGGCGACCCCGCCTACCGGGACCAGATCAGCGGCCACTACCAGACAGGCGGCTCCGGACACTGACCCCGACAGTTGAGGGGGTTCGAGCCCCGGGCCGTCGGCCTGGGGCATCGGCCCCCTCGATATCGAGTGATGTGTCGTCAGACCTGAGCTCGTCCCGCCAGTGGGCGCGGGGGCTCGTCCGGGCAGGGTGCGGGGGCTCGTCCGGGCAGGGTGCGGGGGCGGGTGGCAGGGTGTCGCGTCCGTGCTTCCAGCCGACCGAGGCGACCGGTCATGCAGCGCGGACGGCTCCCGTGGACGCGGGCCGTCCGGCGCGGTTCGGAGCGCGCCGCCGGCACCCGCCTCCCCCACCCCACCACGCGGATCCGCCCCGCTGGATGAGATCCAGCGGGGCGGATTCGTGGGCAGCGTCCCGTGCAGCCGGAGGGAGCCCCTTCGCGTGGTCGGCGCGCGCTCTGGGGCGCTGGTGGGGGATTTCAGCCGGTGGTGCGGCGGCGGCGCATCCACCACCACAGGGTGCCTCCGGCTGCGACCAGGGCGGCGGAAATGCCGGTGATCAGGCCGATGGGGACGGTGTTGCCGGTGTGGGCGAGGTCGCCGTCCGGATCGGGGGTGTTCGGCGCGGAGGTGGCCGGTGCCTGGCCGCCGCCGCTCCGGGTCGGCTGCGGGGTGACGGGGTCGGTCGGCTTGCCGGTGGGCTTGCCGCCGCCGGTGTGGGTCGGCTTCGGCGTCGGGGCGGGGTCGCCGCCCGGGTCACTCCCGTTGGCCTTGGCCGGGCCGCCGCCGAGGTAGAGGGTGTCGGTGTCCCGGTAGGACGCGTCATCCGACTTGGTCGAGTTGCGGGTGGTGTTGTCCAGGTCGCGGTTCTCGACGTTGAAGCGGGTGCGGGTGATGTTCTGCTTGGGCTGCTTGGAGAAGTCGACGCCGCCGACGCCCTGCTGGTAGACCTTGCCGCCGTACTTCAGCTCGAACCACTCGATGCCCTTCTTGATCGAGTCCATGTACCGGTTCCAGACCTGGTCGCGGGTCCAGTTCTGGTTCGGGGCTCGCAGCGGCCACGCGGACACGTCGTTCGAGTTGATCATCTTGTGGAAGTCGTTGGGCGACTTCGCGTCCTGCTGGCGGATGTACTCGGCGGCGACGCGGGCGTTGTAGACGGCGCGCAGGTCGGCGTACTTGGGGTCCTTGTTCACGCGGTCCTGGATGAGCGGGATCACGTTGAGGCGGACGCTGTCCTCGATCGCGGTCTTCTCGGCCTTGGTCAGGTCGGTGCACTCGGTCGAGCCGGGCACGTGGTAGTCGACGTCGAGCCACTGGTCGGAGACCTTCATCGGCGAGTCGAGGATGTAGATGCCGCCGTCCTGCTCGCGTACCTTGGCGGGCTCGGGCTCGATCCAGAAGCGGGTGCCCGGGAAGCAGGGGATGCCGTTGCGCCGGGGTGCGGTGTCCCAGTACCGCTTGCCCTCCACGTGCTTGTCCGGATTGAGGGCCTCGGCGAAGTCGTGCTTCATCATGAGGTCGGCTTCGAGGAGGACGCGGCCTGCGTCTGTCTTGCCGAACGTGGCGTCCATGACCTTGTCCGGCTGGTCCGGGTTCAGGTTCACCCAGAACTTGTCCGGGGTGAGCGCCAGCCATGTGAACAGGGCGTCGGAGGACAGGTTCATGCGGGTCTGACCGCCGTAGCCGGGGTTGTTGTCCGGGTCGGGCATCTGGTCGGCGCGCATGGAGTACTGCATGCCCTTGCCCTTGCCGAGGCCACCGACGTACCGGAGCTCCATGGTGGTGAAGTCGACGCCGCCCGGGCCGCCGCGCGGGAGAGTGCCGCGCGGGTCGAAGCGGCGCGCTCCGGCCTGGATCTGTTTGGCTTCGTTCAGGGTGCGGCCGGAGTTGTTGATGCGCTCGTTGAGCGGGCCGCGGGTTCCGCAGGTGGACGCGGAGCCGAGGGAGGCGAGGGTGGTGGTGCCGGCGCCCTGGCATCCGGGGGCGAACCACCGGTCGTAGCGCGAGTAGCCGCGGATCGGGGTGGTCTGCGGGATCGAATTGTACAGGCGCTGATTGCCGCGGACCGGGTTGACGGCGCCGGGGCGCAGCCGGGAGACGTACCGGTTGAAGTCGTTGATCTTCTTCTTCTGGCCGTCGGTGAAGGGCTTGGCGCCGGTGAAGCGGAACTTGTGGTCCGGCATCAGGCGTGCGATCTTGCGATCCTTGCCGAGCTGCTTGTTCGTCAGCTCGCTGTTGGACTTGAACTCGTTGAATTCCTTGGACTTCTTGTTGTAGGCGTCGTAGCGACGCGAGTCGACCACGTTGCCCTGCGCGTCGATGAGGTCGACGGTGACCTCGCACAGCCAGTCCGGACCGATGAGACGGAAGTCCTTGACCAACTGGCGCTCGAACGCGGAGCCCTTGGAGTTGTTGGTCTGATTCCGGATGTACCGGTTCTCGAACCAGTGGTCGAAGGTCAGGCCCTCGTTGTTGTTGAAGAACCGGGCATAGATCTCCATGGCCCGGTCAGCGGGGTCACCGGACGCGTCGGCGACCTTCTGCCACGCCTTGTAGTTCTTCTCCGTGTTGTTCGGGAATTTGGACATGGCCTTGGCCTTGTCCGCCGCCGTCGGGGGCCCGAGCCCGTCGTACGCTCGTCCGGGGAGCTTGTAGTTGAAGTTCTTCGGCAGGCTGGACGAGGCGTTGAAGTTCGCACCCAGTGGGTCGTTGGGGAACCCGGAGTCGCGCGGCGTGGTGCCGTAGGCCTTGCCCAGGTTGCGTTCGTCGCAGCGCTTCGCGCCGGGACGGATCTTGGTGGTGACCGCGGGACCGGCGGCGACTGCGGTGCCGGAGGTGTCGACGCCGGGCAGGCCGGTCACGGTGACCGCCGAGGCGATCCCGAACGCGGCCAGGACGCGACCCGCCAGGCGCCACCGCTCGGGTATGCGCAGTGCTGTATTCAAGAGTGTGGTCTTCCCTCTGGTGGGGCCAGGGGTGTGGGGCGACGCCATGGGGCCCCCGTGGCATGTACGCGCCGCGCTGCCACCCTAGCCTCAACTGCCTTCAGGTAAGCAGTAGTTAAGACGGCATCGGCGCGTCACCTCGATACTCCAGAGAGAGTTGACGATCTGTCAGCGGGTGAAGAACAGGGACTCCATACGGCTGGTCGCCACGTCCGTGTGCCTCACCCGCAGCGACGACGACAAGAGACCCGACCGTCCCCACGGGTCCGCATCGCCCAGGCACGCCGTCGCCAGCGCCCCCCAGTCGTTCTGGTTCGGGTCGTCGTCGAGGTCGAAGATGACGTCCAGGTCTTCCAGCAGCTCGGTGGTGACACCGCAGGCCGCCATGACGGCGGCCGGATCACCCGATACGACGAACGGTTCATCGCCCGGCCATCCGCACGCGTGGAACATGGGGCCGCCCGGCAGCATCACGAGGTCTTCGGTGTGCTCGGCCCCGCAGTGCACCTCCACCCGACCCACGAGGAGCGCATCGGGGAAGCGTTCACGCAGCAGCCCGGCCTGATACAGCATCGGGGTGTCATTGCCGTCATCCGCATAGCCGGGGTCCGATACCGACATGACGTTCCCCCACACCCCCACCTGCACGATGTCCAGGTCGGCACGGGTGCGCACGGTGAGCATGTCGCTGCCCTGACGCGGCCCGAGGTCTTCCAGCACCTCATCGATCATGTCGAGAGAGCGGGCGAACTCCAGGGCCGCAGCGGCATCGTTGGGCGGCAGGTCCCTGGCATCGACGGTGACAGGAGGCCGCACGACGGTGAGTTCATAGCGGGTACCACTACCGGTCGTCATGTGGTCTGCGGGGACAGTCCAGAATCCGTTGCCAGTCATGGGCGTTACCGTAGTGGCATCCGCTCCGCCCACGCGGAGACGACTGGGACCTAGTGTGGTCATCGCGTTCGGATGACGCAGCGGGGTGAGGCTGGGATTCCCGATCGCGGCATGTCATTCGTGCGTACGGCACGTCACCGCGGGGATCCCCACAGACGGGAGTCGGGGGCGCTGCGCAGCCTCCCCGCCAGCCCCTCATACGGTCGCGCTTGTACGGGCCGCGATTGTCGCTGGCATGCCATACGCTTCGTCTGCGGCAGCGTCCTGGCACCGTCGGAGGGGGCAGGTAAGACGCGCCGCGGTTTCTTACCGCCCGGACATCACCGGGCTTCTTCTGTGGGGGGCACAGCACTGTGCGCAGGCGCAGCATCTCGATCGCGACGGCACTTTCGGTCGTCCTTGGCTCCGCGTCCCTGATAGGGGGCATGGCGGGTCCGGCGTCGGCCGACTCGGCAAAGGTCCTTCCGGTGAAGGCGGTCGGCGACATCATCGTGGACGGAGCCCACCAGCGGGTCTACGTCTCCGATCCGTCCGGCGGCAAGACGACAAGCCGAAGAAGCTGCTGAAGACGGCCAAGGTCAACTCCGGCGGCAACCTGTCGGCGACCGTCGACATGACCCGCGACACCGCCGTCACCGCGGTCTTCGCCGGTGACGCCCGCTATGCGTCGAAGACCGTCAAGTCCACGGCGTACGCCCAGGTCAAGGTCTCCACCAGCGTCTCCAAGCACTACAAGACGGGCCGGATCGGCTCCACGTACTACTACTACTTCCACAAGAACACCGACCCGGTGTTCACCACGACCATGACCTACTACGCCGGCCGCAAGCAGCGCTTCCAGCTCCAGGTCTACTACCAGGGCTCCTGGCACGACTCCGGCTCGGAGTACTTCGCCCTGGGATCAGGCGGCAAGTCGGCCGTGCGCCTGGAGGCAGCGGGCGCAGCCGGCGTCCGCGCCCGCATGCGCTCGTCGTACGTCAACGGCTCATCCGGCGACAGCGTCAATTCCACCACGCACGGTGCCTGGAAGTACTTCACCTTCACCAACTGACCGCCCGGGTGGAGAAGGCCTCCGCGAGGCCTTCTCCACCCGGCCGCCGCCCGCCCTCCTGGCCCGCGCAGGAGCGGCCAGGCGGACCCCGAAGTCCCACGGGGTGGTCCGGTGGCCGACCCGCGGCGGGTTGAACACGCCGTGCCCCGTACACTCGCTAACCGTTTATACACACGGGGAAGGGACACGGCAGTGAGCCAGCATGACCACATCCGGTACACCTGGGGCGATGCGCCGATCTACGACAGGCTCGTCCGGGAACGCGGCGACGTCCCCACCGAGGTGAACACCGAAGCCGCTCGCATCATGAGGGAGGCGGATCGGAGCGTCGACTTCGGTCCGCGGCTGCCATACACGGCACTCTGAATCGGGCCCTCAGGACCTCCGGCTTTCGCTCTCCGCCATGGCCATCGCCTCCGCGTCGGACTCCGCCACGGCAACGGCGAAGCCCAGCGCCTCGGTGATGTGCGCGGCCGCCGCCATCACTCGCGCCGTACCGATCACCGGAGCGATCGCCACCAGCACATCCTGCACCTGCTCCACCGTCAGATTCGCCTTGATCGCGGGATCGACATGCGCAAGGTAGGAGATCGCCGGAGCATCCATCGCCGCGAGCGCGGCAATGCGCGTGAGGATCAGCGGTGCTGCGTCCATCCCACAGTGCTCGATCGAATCCATCGTCATCGCCGCGAGCGTTTCGAGGACCGGAGCGTCGGACGAGGTAGCCATCACAGGTACCCACCTTCCGTGCTGGGCAAGGCACACGGCAACCGGCAGCGACACAGGGAACCGCGCACCAGCCTTCCCCCTGAATTGTCCTTTCACCGTAGAGGCCGACCCGGCCGCCCGCACGCTGACCAGATACCGCCCCGGCGGGTCGGGCCGTGAGGCTCAGGCATCGGACCGCAGCGTGGGCATGGGGTCAGAGGCTGTTGTCACCGCTCACCGCTCACCGCTCACCGCTCACCGCTCACCGCTCACCGCTCATCGTGCGGAGGCGGTGGGATCCGAGCCCACGGTGGCGTCGCTGCCACGACGGGTTTCATGACCGTCCGCCGGACGCGGCCTGCCGGCGCAGGCCCCACGCCCTGAACCGGCCGCTCACGAAGATGCCGACGCCTGCGGACAGCGCGAGCAGCAAAATGGAAGCCCCGCCGTCCAAGGTCACGTGGCGCCCTGGGGCTGCCGATGACCCCAGAGCGGCGACGGCGCCCGTGAAAGTCACGGCCGCCGCGGCGAGGCAGATCGCCATTTCAGCCCACCACATCGCCTGCGTCGGTCGAGTCGTCATGGCGTAGTTGTACCTCACGCCTCCCTGCCGTGTGCGGCGAGGTACAGCAACATGGTGGAGGCGGGCTTCGCCGGTATCAATGGGCGGTTTCGTGGGCCGTCCGCTCTGTCCGGGCGTACTCGCCGACCAGGGCGTCCGCCATGTCGGTCACCGAGAAGCGCGCCGTCGCCGTCCGGCGCGCGGCCTGTGCCAGACGGCGGCGCCGGCTTTCGGGCAGTGCGGTGAGTCGGCGCAGGCCGTGGGCCAGTCCGGCCGAGGAAGCGGTGTCCATGAGCATTCCGTTGACGCCGTCGGAGAGGTAGTGGCCCACTCCCCCGCGGCGCGGGGCTGCTGCGGGAAGTCCGGCTTCCATGGCCTCGAGGATGGCGATGCCGAACTCCTCCTTGCGGCTGGGGCACACGTACCAGGCGCGGACTCCTCCGGTCGGATCGGCGAGAGCTCGCTCCAGGCGGCGCACCTGGTCGTTGGGCATGGCGGGCAGGAGAGCCAGACGGCGTGCCGCCGCGGGCTGGTTTTGTACGAGTTCGCGCAAGGTGGTGCGTATCCGGTGCTCGGTCGGGGTGGGCTGGTCGGTGCTGCCGCCCACCATTATCAGCGTGGTCCGGCGCCAGAGCCCGGTGGCGAGCCAGGTCCGCAGCAGCAAGTCCTGTTGCTTCATGGGGTGCAGGCGGCCCACACAGAGCAGGAGGGGCAGCTCGCGGTCCCGCACGGCCAGGGCGTCGTCCCGTCCACCGTCGCTGAACAGGTCGCCCAGCATCGCCGTCCGCAGAGTCGACTCGTTCACGGCCGGGACGTAGGGGGCGATTCCCTCGGGCGGCGCGGCCGGGCCCGCGACGCCGTAGCGGGCGCCTAGGACGGGAAAGTACCTGACCAGCTCACGGGTGCCCTCGCGGCCGGGGATGCCGATCACGGTGTCGGCGTGCTCGACGAGGCGGTCGGCGAGGAAGACCCGGTGCAGATCGTGCCGGAGGCGTTCGCCCGCCTCCGGATCGGAGCGGCCGGCCCCGGAGTATCTGGCCGCGATCTCCCGGTGGGGATCCGGCGTCGCGGTGAAGACGAGGCGTGTGCCGGTACGCCGGGCCGCCTGGGCGAGAGCCAGGCTGCCGTCGTCCGCGTACCGCAGGTGCAGCACGTCCACCGGTCGCGGCAGGGCCCGCAGCAGTCGCGTGGCCCACCACGCGAGCGCCGCGCGGTGCTCGTGCATCCGGTGCTGCTGGGGCGCGGCCGGTGCGTCGACCGGCAGGTGCAGTACGTGGTGTCCTGGTCGGCGTTGACGCAGGAGGCGGGGGTCGGACACGAGTTCCTTGTGCCCGGCAGGCACTACGGTGATGACGGTCGCCACGTCCTGGTGCGCCGCGATGTGGTCGCCGAGGCCGCCCAGCAGGACGGACAGCCCGCCGCTCTGGCCCTGGCCCGGGGTGTCGAGTCCACCGACGAGCATGGCCTGAGCGATCACGAGGCCCGCCCGGGCCGGTTCTTCCCCGCTCGCGGGGAAGTGGGGGCTGAGGAGGAGGTGCTCGTAGGAGTCGGCTGCTGCCCCGCGATCGGGAAGGTGTGCCGCCCCCTCGGGGTGCCGGTGCAGGTAGCGCCATGCGGCGTGCCGCACGGCGCGGTCCCCCGCCGCGGCCAGGGCCGCCGCGTCGGCCGCGGTGACCGGGCGCAGTCCGGTCGACTCGGCAAGATCGAGCAGCAGGGCCGTGCGTGTGGCGTCCGACGAGTACGCCCGCAGCTCGCGGTGCAGGGCCTCCTCGGCCCATGCCGTTCCGTACCGCTGCACGGTCTGCGGCCACATCTCCGTGAGGACTGCGGTCGTCCGGGGGCCGCCGTGGGCCTGGGTCAGCAACGCGTCGGGGGTGAGGGGGACGGCGAGCCGGCATGCCTGCCGCAGGGCCGCGGTGGTGACGTCCTCGCGGCTGAGTCGCGGCTGCCGGTCCGACGGCACGCTGCGGGGCCCGCACGAGTACTCGGCCTCCAGCAGACGGCCGAGGTCACCGGGTGCCGCTTCCTCACCGCTCTGCGGGAGCGCGGACGAGTGCGTGGCGCCGGCGCGGGGAGCTGCGTAGAACGCGTGGCGCGCGGCGATCAGCGGGTCCGCGTCCGCACAGCGCGTGGCGTCGTGCTGTGCGGGTGTGGCGGATACGGCTACGGCCACCGTCTCTCCTTGGCTGCTCGGGGGGGTTCGCGGATGGTTCGCCCGCGGCGCGTCGGGCGGATGCACCGGCCGGTCCGGCCGGTGTGTCGGACCGGTGCCTGGCGGGCGGGACCGGTGCCGAGCTCATGCGCTGCGGGCGGAACGCCGAAGGCGCATCCGTACGGGGGCGGGCCGGGGAAGCCGTGGTATGCCACGTATCGTCGTCGTCAGCCCGCCCTTCGCCTCTCATGCCGCCCCCCTGTCCGTCCTGGCGGCGGCACTCGGTGCGCGGGGTGCCGAGGTGTACTTCGCCTGCGCCCCCGCTTTCGAGGCGCTCGCGGTGCGTGCCGGCGTCGGCTTCGTGCCGCTGACCGTGACGCGCAACGCCAACACCGGTGTTGCGGAGGCGACCGAGCAGGCAGCGGACGAGGCCGCGCGGTTGGCCGAGTTCGTGCAGGCCACCGGGAAAGGCGCGGTCGAGGCGCTGGTCACCCAGGCGCGGCACCGGCAGGCGGACATGCTCGCCGACCCCGACGGGGTCCATGCGGCGCTGCGTGCTGTGGACGAGCGGCTGCGGCCCGACTGGTTCGTGGTCGACCAGCTGAGCTATCCGGTGACTCTTGCCTTGCACTGTCTGAGGCTGGCGTACGCGACGTTCTGCCCCGGCCACCCGACCTACGTGCTGTCGGGACCGGGCGCCTTGTTCGGCGTGCCCTACGACTGGCCGGACGTCCTGCGTCCGGAGCCGTCGCAGCTGGCCGGGCTCCGGTCGGTCGCTGAGACGAACGACCGGCTGTTCACGGAACTGTTCACCGCCTTCGTCAACGGCAGAGCGCCACAAGCGCCGGTCCCGCGCCGCGCGTTCGCTCTGACGTCACCCTCGGCGGTCGTGTACGCCTACCCGGAAGTGCCGTGGTTGCCGGCCCCGCCTCACGGCCCTGCGCATCTCTTCGCGGGACACATGACAGGCCCGGCTGAACCCCTGTCCGCGGAGTGGGCGCGGCAGATGGAGCTGCTGCGCGCCCGCTCCGAGAGGGTCGTGCTCGTCGCGCTGGGCACGTTCCTGTCGGCCCGCGACGACGTGCTGCGCGCCGTGGTGTCGGATGTGCTGGAGGGATGCGCTGACACGGCTGTCGTCGTCGCCGCCGGTGACCGTACGGGGGCGCTCGCCGACCTGGCCGGAGAGCGTGTCGTCGTGCGGCCCACGGTTCCGCAGCAGCGGTTGCTCGGGCATGTGGACGCGATGGTGCATCACGGTGGCGGCAACTCCTTCACCGAGTGCCTGCGCGCCGGGGTGCCCGCGCTGGTCCTGCCCCTGTCCAGCGACCAGTTCGCCATCGCGCGGGATGCGGAGCGGGCGGGCGTGGGGCTCGTACTGGACCCCAACGCGCTGGCGCGCGGTGACGTGGCGAGAGCGCTCGAGGCAATGGACGTGAACGTGCGGCCGCGTATGGCACGTTGGGCTCGTGAACTCGGCCGACGCGGACCCGGCTGGGCGGCCCGGCACCTACTGGCGACCATGCCGGGACGGGCGCCCGCTCCGTAGGACCGGGCGGATGCCAGTTGATCCGCCCTTGCCCACGCCAAGTTCCAGGTATCCGGTCTCAGACGTTGTGGCAGCTCACTGCGTGTGGCCTCTGGCCTTGAGTGTCACGAGCGCTCGCGCTTGGGGAACAGCGTGTAGCTCGCGGCGATCACCACGTTGATGCCGATCAGCCACAGCATCCGCGATTGCCAGGCGCGCAGCGGGCCGGTCCCGCCGTCGCCGCCGACGTACCAGACCGCCCCCTGCAACAGGGCCAGGGCGACCGCCGAGGCGAGGATCCAGCGGCCCGCGACCTTCCACTCGTGGACGGCGCGGGCCGTGCCGTACTTGGGGGGCCGCTCGGGCGGCGGGCCGTCGGCGAAGCGGTGGGCCACGCGGGCGTCCGCCCATTTGATCGTCGAGTGTCCGAGGCCGACGGTGAAGCCGATGTAGACGGCGGCGAGTCCGTGCCGCCAGTCGGGCTCGGCCCCGTTCTTCAGGTCGATCGCGGTGACCACGAACAGCACGACCTCCAGCAGCGGTTCACAGAGCAGCAGTGCAAGCCCGGTGCGGCGCATCCGCAGCGGGTAGCGGAAGGCCAGCCCCGCAGCCAGCAATACCCAGAAGGCCACCTCGCAGGCGGCGATGAGTCCGACGATCACGAACTGCTCCCTTCACTCCGCTTCCAGCCTCGCGCGGCCCCGCCCGCGGGCCGTCGTCGGTGACGATGAGTTCCGGGTAAGCGAAAGATGCAGTTCGGGACCCTTCCCGCGGCGCAGGCGCGGCGTTTGCGGGTCGTGTTGGATGGAGCCCATGGCCTTCACACTCCCCCGCCCCCACCGCGACGACTGGCGCATCGCCGTGGGCGGCCTTCTCGGCGGGGTGCTGCTGTGGATGCTCGGCATTCATCCGCGCACGCCCTCGGACGGCCTCGTGCTCTGGGACGCCTCATGGGCGCCGCTGGTGCCGCTCGCGGTGACCGCAGCCTGCGAGCCGCTGCGCCGCGCCGTGCCCCGCGCCGGTCTGCTGATCGGCACCGCCGCGCTGATCCTGGACACGGTGACCTGCGGCAGCATCGTCACCATCGTGCTGTACACCGATCTGGTGTACGCGGCCGTCCTGTACGGCACCCCGGCCTCAGCGCGCCGCATCCCCTGGATCACCGGCATGCTGACGGTCGTCGGCGGAGTCGTGCCGGCTGCGCTGTGGCGTGATCCGCAGGGCCTGCTGATCGGCGTGGGCATCGGTGTGGTGGCGTTCGCGCCCGCCGCCACCGGCTGGGTGGTCCGCAACCATCGCGACGCCGCGGAGGCCGCGCGGCTACGGGCCGAACAGACCGCGCTGCTGGCGGAGATGGACCGCGCCCAGGCGGTCACCGCCGAGCGGGCGCGGATGGCCCGGGAGCTGCACGACGTGATCGCCAACCACCTGTCCGCGATCGCCATCCACTCCACCGCCGCGCTCTCCCTCGACGACCCGGAGACCTCGAAGGACGCGCTGAACGTGGTCCGGGAGAACAGCGTGGACGGACTGGCGGAGATGCGGCGGCTCATCGGGATCCTGCGGGACAGGGACGGCGACCTCGAACCCGCCGCCACCCCCACCCTCGACAGCCTCGCGGGCCTCGTCGGCGGGGCCCGCGCCAACGGCCTGGACGTGACCCTGGACGCCGGACACGGCGTGGTGCCCGCGCCCGTGGAACTGGCCGCGTACCGGATCGTCCAGGAGTCCCTCACCAACGCTCTGAAGCACGCGGCGAAGGGGCGCGTCCACGTCGGCCTCCGGCAGCGAAGCGACACCTTGGACGTGCGCGTGACCAGCCCCTACCGGCCCGGCGACTCGCCCCGCGCACCCGGATCGGGCGCCGGTCTGACCGGGATGCGGGAGCGGGCGACGCTGCTCGGCGGCACCTTCGTGGCCGGGCCCGACGGCGGCGTGTGGACCGTGCACGCCGTCTTTCCACTGACTGAGGGAGAGCCCGCATGATCCGAGTTCTCGTCGCCGAGGACCAGGCCGCCGTCCGCGCCGGGCTCGTCCTGATCCTGCGCAGCGCGCCCGACATCGAGGTGGCCGGCGAGGCCGCGGACGGCGAGCGGGCGGTGGAACTCGCGCGTGAACTGCGCCCCGACCTGGTCCTGATGGACGTGTCGATGCCGCGCCTGGACGGGGTGGCGGCGACCCGGCGTATCACCGTCGAGGGACTCGCGGACGTACTGGTGCTGACCACGTTCGATCTCGACGAGTACGTCTTCGGGGCGTTGCAGGCGGGAGCGGCCGGGTTCCTGCTGAAGAACACCGAGGCCACGGACCTGCTGGCGGCGGTGCGGACGGTGGCGCGCGGGGAGGGGATCGTCGCCCCGGCCGTCACCCGGCGGCTGATCGCCGAGTTCGCCGCGAGGCCGGTGCGGGGGGCGAGCGGCGATCCCGCCGTGCTGGACGGGCTCACCCGACGCGAACGGGAGGTGCTGTCCTGTGTGGGTGAGGGCTTGTCCAACGCCGAGATCGCCCGCCGCCTGTCGATGGCGGAGGGCACCGTGAAGACGCACGTCAGCCGTCTGCTGGCGAAGCTCGGACTGCGCAGCCGGGTACAAGCTGCTGTGCTGGCACAGGAGTTGAGGATCTAGCCGCGCGTGCGACCACCTTGGCGGGAGGGGCGTGGCACGGTGCCGCGCCCCTGTGGGGTGGCGGCTCAGTCCGCGCGGCTGCCGGGGGACGACGCCCCCCCATGCCCGAGGCGGCTCCGGGAGCTTTACGGGGCACCCCTTAGGGCACGGTGAAGAGGACCTTGTCCTCGTCCGCGGCGGGGTCCGCCTGCTTGAGTCTGGCCCTGATGCTGGATCCGAGCTGGAGGTCCAGGCCGTTGGTCGAGACGACCTTGGCCAGCACGGCGGGGTCGGCCAGGAACACTTTGCCCTCGCGTGGCCTGCCCCGCTCCGCGTCGGTGTCGATGACCGCGGCGTCGAACACCTCGCCCACGCGGTCCTTGAGCACCGCGGCCTCGGCCAGGTCCAGGGTCTGCCGCTCCGCCAGGCCACTCTTCCCCCGTGCCGTGTCGCACGGGATGCAGGACAGGGCGTCGAGCACCCAGTTCGGCGGGGCCTTGTCCGCGCACGCCGTCACGCACAGCTCACCCGTGTACCGGTCGACCAGGCGCCGTAGCGGAGCCGTGCAATGGGTGTACGGGGCCGCGATCGCCGCGTGCATCGTGTACGCCGGCTTCTGGTTGTCGCGGAAGACGGTGTACTCCGCCTTGAGCATCGTGCTCGTGGCCTCGGTGAGGAAGGCCATGTGCTGCTGCTTCCGGGGATCGAGCTTGCGCACCAGCGTGGCGTACGAGATGCCGGGCCGCCAGACGATGCCGAGCGCCTTCGCGATGTCGTGCAGACGCTTGATCACGTTCTGATCGGCCTGCTCCTTCTGGGTCCGCAGGATGCCGGTACCCGTGTCGAGCATGATCTGGGCCGCGGACATCCCGGTCATGAGGGAGATCTGCCCGTTCCAGCCCTCGACCGGCAGCGTCGCCACGTAACGCAGCTGGAACGATCCGTCCTTGAGGGTGACCTCCTGGTTCGGCGGATTCACCGAGATGCCGCCGCGCGCGACTTCGACGGCCTCCCGCAGTTGGCCGATCTCACGCAGCAGGGCGAGGGACTCCTCCGCCGTGCCGTTCTCGATGGCCTGCTGGGCGCCGACGTAGTCGAGCTGGGCCCGGCTTCGGATCACGGCCCGGCTCACGGACGAGTCGGTCAGATT
The DNA here is from genome assembly GCF_055601245.1 of Streptomyces sp. NPDC038135. Classification (NCBI taxonomy): domain Bacteria; kingdom Bacillati; phylum Actinomycetota; class Actinomycetes; order Kitasatosporales; family Streptomycetaceae; genus Streptomyces; species Streptomyces sp. NPDC038135. Next base: position 70,624 of record NZ_JBVJXS010000004.1, read on the forward strand.
GCCGTCGGCGTCGAGATCGTGCTGCCACAACAGGGCGGGGCGGTCCTTGTTCGGCAGCAGGCTGGCCGCGCCCTCGGAGAGGACGGGCGGGTGCAGTGGCACCTTGAGGTCGGGGAAGTACAGCGTTTCGATCCTGTCGTGCGCCTCGATGTCCAGCGGGCTGCCCGGCCTGACGAAGGTCGCCACGTCAGCGATGGCGTAGTACACGCGGTAGCCGCCACCGGGCCGCCGCTCCAGGTGCATGGCCTGGTCGAGGTCCTTCGAGGTCGGCGCATCGATCGTGAAGAACGGCAGGTGGGTGGCGTCCTTCTCGGGCAAGCGCGCCTCACCCACGGCCTTGTCGGCCGCTTTGAGTACGCGCTTGGGGAAGCTCAGGGGGACCTTCAGCTCCGCGCGGAGTTCCTCCAGCGCGGTGCGCAGAGCGTCCTGGGCCTCGGCAGACATGTGCATCGGGCGGCGGTGCATGCCCCGAGCGTAGGGCGGCGTTCACGAACCGGCACGGCGAGCTGGGCCGGGCGGTGGAGGGGACCGGGGCCGAAGGTGAGCCGGCACGAGTGGTCACCGACCGGTGGATGACTGTCCTACCGCGGTCTGCGCGTCGGCAGCCGCGAGCACGGTGTCGGCCAGTTCCACGGCAGACCGTCCGCGGCCCGCGTCGATGCGCTCCAGGCCCAGCCTGTCGATTGCATCGATCATGAGTGTCTGGTAACGCTCGGTGCGCGCCAGGAACTTGTCCATCAGGAGCCGCTCCTCGTCCGTGGCGGCTTCGTAGCAGCCCCCCGCGTGAACGCGGGCGCGTAGTACGGAGTCGTCGGTGGTGAGCCATACGGCGGCGGTGCGCGGGACCCGTAGCCGCGCGACGCGGACGGGCCAGAGTGCCGACCCCTCCAGAACCAGGCCCGTCCTGCCGCGGTCCTCGGTCGCATGGGCTGTGATCAGCTCTTCGATGCGGGGCCACAGTCGGTCGTAGTGGCCGAGGACAGAGGTGATCAGTTCGTCCACCGTAAGTGATCCGTAGTGCTCGGCGACGTGCCTCGGCACCTGCCACTCCGGGGTTCTCCAGGGGCGGCCGGGGTGCCGGGCCAGCCGGTCAGTGCTCAGGCACTCGAACCCGAGCCGCTCCGCCACCACTTGGGCAACGGTCGACTTTCCGACGTTCGACGTCCCGCCGATCAGTATCACCCGTACGTCGCGCACGCCGAAGACTCTACTGATCCTTCGATGCCTGGGGAGGGTGTGGGGGTGCGGCGGCCGGAGCCACCGTGAGACCATCGGCGGTTTCCTCTGCTCCGCCCGGTGATCCGGACGAAACCGCCTGGACGGACGGCGGGACCCCGCTGTTGTCAGCGGGGTCCCGCGGCGGCGCCGGTTGCGGTCAGACGGGTACCGACCGGGATCGGGCGCCCGTGGGTTCGAGGCGGACGACGATGCCCTTCGACGTGGGCTGGTTGCTCACGTCGGCGACGCTGTCGAGCGGCACCAGGACGTTCGTCTCCGGGTAGTAGGCGGCGGCCGAACCCTTGGCCGCCGGGTAGGGCACGACCTCGAAGTTCTCGGCGCGGCGCTCGATGCCGTCCTCCCAGACGCTCACCAGGTCCACGCGATCGCCCTGTGCGAGGCCGAGTTCGGACAGGTCGGCCGGGTTGACCAGGATCACGTGGCGGCTGCCGTGGATGCCGCGGTAGCGGTCGTTGTTGGTGTACGGGACGGTGTTCCACTGGTCGTGCGAGCGCAAGGTCTGCAGCAGCAGGTGACCCTCGGGGGCTCGGGGGACCACCCGCTCGTTGGCGGTGAACCGGGCCTTGCCGGTCTCGGTCCTGAACACGCCCTCGTTGACCGGGTTGGGTAGCTGGAAGCCTCCTGGACGGGTCACCCGGGCGTTGAAGTCGTGGAAGCCCGGCACGATCCGGGAGATGCTGTCGCGGATGGTGTTGTAGTCGCCCTCGAACTTCGCCCAGGGGATGTCCTTCTCGCCGTCGACGCTCAGCCGGGCGAGCCGGCACAGGATGGCGACCTCGCTCAGCAGCACGCGCGAGGCCGGCTCGAGCCGTCCCCGGGAGGTGTGCACCTCGCTCATGGAGTTCTCGACGGTGACGAACTGCTCGCCGTCGGCCTGGACGTCACGCTCGGTGCGCCCAAGCGTCGGCAGGATCAGGGCGGTGTCGCCGCAGACGGTGTGCGAGCGGTTGAGCTTGGTGGAGATGTGGGCGGTCAGCCGGCACGATCGCATCGCCTTCTCGGTGACCTCGCTGTCGGGCGCCGCGCGCACGAAGTTCCCGGCCAGGGCGAGGAAGACCTTGACGCGGCCCTCAAGCATCGCCTTGATCGAGTTCACCGAGTCCAAACCGTGCGGGCGTGGCGGATCGAAGCCGAACTCCTCCTGAAGGGCGTCCAGGAAGCTGTCCGGCATCTGCTCCCAGATGCCCATGGTGCGGTCACCTTGGACGTTGCTGTGGCCGCGCACCGGGCAGGCGCCCGTGCCGGCGCGCCCCAGATTGCCCCGCAGCATCAGGAAGTTGACGATCTCCCGGATGGTGGGCACGCCGTGCTTGTGCTGGGTGATGCCCATCGCCCAGCACACGATGACGCGGTCGCTGCGCAGGACCTCGTCGCGGACCTTCTCGATCTCCTCGCGGGTCAGTCCGGTCGCCGCGCGCACGTCGTCCCAGTCGACGGTGCGGGCGTGCCGGGCGAACTCCTCGAAACCGGAGGTGTGGGCGTCGATGAAGTCGTGGTCCAGGACGGTGCCGGGACGCGCGTCCTCCGCCTCCAGCAACAGCCGGTTCAGTGCCTGGAACAGGGCGAGGTCCCCGCCCGGCTTGATGTGCAGGAAGCGGTCGGCGATCTGGGTGCCACGCCCCACGACCCCGCGCGGCTTCTGCGGGTTCTTGAAGCGCCGCAGCCCCGCCTCCGGCAACGGGTTCACCGCCACGATGCGGCCGCCGTTGCGCTTGGCCTCCTCCAGGGCGGAGAGCTGCCGCGGGTGGTTGCTGCCCGGGTTCTGCCCGACCAGGAAGATCAGGTCCGCGTGGTGGAGGTCGTCGAGGCTCACGGTGCCCTTGCCGACGCCGAGCGTCTCGTTCAGGGCGAAGCCGCTGGACTCGTGGCACATGTTGCTGCAGTCGGGCAGGTTGTTGGTGCCCAGGGCGCGGGCGAAGAGCTGGAAGACGAAGGCGGCCTCGTTGCTGGCCCGGCCGGAGGTGTAGAAGACCGCCTCGTCGGGCGAGTCAAGACCCTTGAGTTCCTGCGCGAGGACGCCCAGCGCGTCGTTCCAGCCGATGGGCTCGTAGTGGTCCGACCCGGGCCGTTTGATCATCGGCTCGGTGAGCCGGCCCTGCTGGTTGAGCCACATGTCGGAGCGGGCGGCCAGATCGGACACGCTGTGCTCGCGGAAGAAGTCGGCGGTGATCCGGCGCGTCGTGGCGTCGTCGTTGATGTGCTTGGCGCCGTTCTCGCAGTACTCATTGCGATGGCGCCGGCCCGGAGCGGGGTCCGCCCACGCGCAGCCGGGGCAGTCGACCCCGCCCACCTGGTTCATGGTGAGCAGGTCTACCCCGGTCTTGCGCGGCGAGGTCTGCTCCAGGGAGTACTCCAGCGCGTGCACGACGGCGGGAACCCCGGCCGCCCACTTCTTCGGCGGTGTCACGGAGAGGGAGGTCTCCGGCTCCTCACCGGGCGGGTTCTGCATCGTTTGGCCTTTCTCTTGCCGTGTGCGGTACGCGGGTCAGCCGACGGGCCACTGGGCGACACGGCTCCTGGGCGGTTCCGCGGTGTCGTGCTGAACCCGGCCGTTGCGGATGGTGCCGCGCCAGGCACCGCCCTCCTCACCGAGCCCTTCGATGAAGTGCTTGAAACTCACCAGTTCCCCGCGCACCAGTCGCGCGGTCAGCCCCACGACCCTGGACGAGCGCGTGAGGACCTTCGCGGCCCCCTGCGGTTCGAGGAGCATCCGGACCGTGATCGCGGTGCCACCGGACTCCGTCGGCCTGAACTCGATCTCGCCCTGGTGGGTGGGGTGCTGCTCCAGGCCACGCCAGGCCAGGTAGGCGTCAGGGTCCTGTTCCACGATCTCGACCGCGAAACGGTGACGCAGGGGGCCGTAGCCGATGGTCCACGCGGTGACGGTAGGCCTGATCTGCTCGACGTCGCGAACCACGGTCGAGAAGCGCGGGAACGTCTTGAACTGCGTCCACTGGTTGTAGGCCGTGCGGACCGGCACCGCGACCTCGACCGTCTCCTCGACGTGCCGTTCGCGCAGCGGACGGCGGCGTGCGACCCCGTCGCCGTCGGAGCGCATGTCCGGGGTGCTCGGCACGGCCTGCCCACCGTCGTCTTCGTGCGCCATCATGATCCTTCTTCCGGTGAGGGAGCCGGGCGTCGGAGACCCGGCCCTCCCCTTGTGGGGCAGGGCATGTCTTCCGGTTCCCCGATCCCGGGTTTCGAGTCACCCGATCGCGTAGGCGTCCCGGGGCGGCCCCGAGCGCGAGAAGGGGCCGGGCCCGGCTCGCAGGAGGGGCCCGCCCCGGTTCGCAGGAGGGGCGCCGAGCCGGGGCGTGGCAGGGGCGTTGGTCACGGGCTTCTCCAGGTGGCCGACGGTCACCTCCAGCTTCACCCCTGGCACGGCCGCCCGCCGCCCAGCGTGACCCGGCGGGTGGCCGGCGACCGCGCGGAAGCGGCTCATCGAACTACTTCCGCCCGCCGTCCTCGAGGAGATCGTCGCCGGGCAGCCGCGGCACGGTGAGAATCTGCGAGGCACCCCAGGTGTTGAGCAGGGGCAGAGCCGTATCGACAGGTGTTGAGCAGGGGCAGAGCCGTATCGACGGTGACGAGCAGGCCGTCGACGATCCCGCCGGTGACGCCGGCGGTCCTGGTTGCGAGGGGTTCTACGATCGCCCACTGAAGGGGCCGAAAGGATGACGCGAGCGCAAAACCTCCGCCGCCGACTCTCCCCGCCCCGGGCCTCGCGGGGCGCGGACTGCCGTGCGGCCTCCCACGCACTGGCGAGCTCGGCCAACAACTCGCCGAAATGCGCGCGTGAGACACCGGACAGGGCAGGATGGGAACAGACCGCACGGGCCCAGGTCAGCGTGACAATCACCCAACCCTTGGGGCCCTTTTCGTGTCACGGGCCGACCGGGTCACCCGCCATGTCCGCCGAGGTCGTACGCCGCTAGGCCTGGATCGCGTCTGCCGGGACCTCGAAGACGATCGCGAGCCCGTCGCCCTCGTTCCCCTGCTCGCCGACGCGCGTGAAACCGAAGCCCGCGATGGTGGCCAGGGAGGCGGTGTTGTCGGAGCCGATCCTGGCCCGCACGGTCCTGACACCGGGTTCGGCGGCGGCCCTGACGAGCAGCGCCCTCAGCATGGCGCGGGCATAGCCCTGGCGGCGATGTCCGGGCACGACGGTGTAGCCGACCTCGACCATGCCGGCCTCGTCCGGTGGCCCGTGGAACCCCGCGTCGCCGACAACGGCCCCGTCCGGCTCGGACACCGCAGCCCGCGTGATCCAGGTCGCGGCAGACGGATCCTTGGCGAGCTGGTCAGCGCGATAGCCGAAGATCCAGCGGGCCCGGTCGCAGACGAAGTATTCGTCAAGGGCGACCCCGGCCTCGGCGCTGCCACCGGCGAGGTCACCGTCGGCAAGCGCCCGCAGAGCCTTCGCGCTGAGCTCGACGAAACGGACGCGTTTGGAGATGGAGAGAGGTTCGTGATTCATCGCGGAGATGTTCGTCCGGGCACCGCAGGGCTGTCCATCGCTTTACGGCCTCGGCCGACTTAATGATCACCCGGTCGGTCCCTGACGTGAGCAGGGCCGCACGAATGCCGTGCCCGAACTCGGGCACTCCGCGCCACCGCTGGACGTCCTAGCGCCGGTTGATCCCCGGGAGGCGGACGTCGTAGAAGTTCAGCATCTGCACGGTGCGCGCCCGTGTCCGGTCTTTCATGTAGGGCCAGGCCGCCTCGGCGAGCCCTTCGGCGTTCAGGAGCTGTTCGAGCACCTCGAAGTATGCGGCGCCGCTGACATGCTCACTGGGGTGGGCGACGATGGTTTCCACGAAGTCCCAACAGCGGCCGAGCAGCTCAGTGTCAGGGCTGGCTCTCTTCAACTCGGGCATCAGCACGGGCGTGGTGAAGCACTCGGCCAGCAGCCGGTACAGCCGCACCCACAGTCTCTCGGTCAGCACGGCCGTTTCCGCGGGATGACCGTACGTCTCCGCAATGGAGTCGGCGGACTCCGGGATCATGCGCAGCAGCAACGAGGGGATATCCGCGACGGAGATCTCGGCCCGGCTCAAGTCGGCGGGTACGTCGTTCATGTCTTCCTGTCAGCCAAGGGTGGTCATGGGCGCGTGGCCCACCGTGCGAGGTGCGCACAGGGCGCCACCTGGCTGTACTCGATCAGCCACTCCGGATCAAGTGGGTGCCTCTGGGGCGTCCACGGGAACTCGATCATGATCCTCTCCCTGTCCGGCCCGGCCTCGCTGGTGTTGGGAGCGGCGTGCGCAGGCCGGGCTGTGTCCGCGTGCGGGCCGGTGCCGGGCATGGCCCGTGGCCTGGCTTGGCCGATACCCCGTAGCCCGGGCCAGGCCATGGAAGTCGGATCACCCGGCGCGCTGGGTTGTCTCTCCGGCCTGAGCGGGTACGGCGGGCAGGGAGACGGTGCAGGAGGCGCAGCGTCGGGCCTGGGCGGGTACGGGGCTGAGGCACTCGGGGCAGTCCCGTTTGGGGGCCTGGACGTCCTGGTGCGGGGCGAGGCGTTCGTGGAGCTTGTTGATCGGGAGCACGACCAGGAAGTACAGGGCGCTGGCGAGGAGGAGGAAGCTGATCGCCGCGTTGACGAAGGCGCCGTAGGGGAACTTGATGGCACCGACGGTGAAGGTCTTGCGGCTCATGTCGCCCGTGGCGCCGGTGGCCAGTCCGACGAGTGGTGTCAGGAAGGCGCTGACGAAGCCGTTCACCACGGCGGTGAACGCTGCTCCGATGACGATGCCGACGGCCAGGTCGACCACGTTGCCGCGCAGGATGAAGCTGCGGAAGCCCTTCACCTTCTCACTCCCAAGAGGAATTTGACGTCGATGAGCGGCACCGGAAGCGCGGTCAGGTCGCTCCCTTCACCACCACCTCGGATGCCCTGCCACCCCTCACCCATGCCGGCTGCGCCGCAGGTGCGCCATGACAACTGAACGTTGAGGTCAGCCGCGGGCGAATATCGGGCCGGCCGGCGCAGAGAGTGTCTGGTGAGCGTGGAGGCAGGGCGTGGCGGAAGTGGTTGCGGGAATGCGCATCCGGCGCAGGAGATCACGGGTGGTGCGCTTGTGCAGCGTGCTGCGCCAGGTCAGTCCCGGGTGGCGGGACCGTAGGTGTGACAGCGCGCGGGTGCCCAGGCCGGTGCTCTGGAAGCGCTCGTCGATGACGACGGCGGTGATGACACCCTGGGCGCAGTCCGTGCAGATCCGGTACCGGACCTGGCCGACGACCTGGCGGGTGTGCACGAGGAGCAGGCATTCGTCACCCGGGCCGGGGTCGTCCGGGATGTGTGTGGACAGGAATTCGATCGCCCGGTAGGCGAGAACGCGGCGGCGTAGGCGGCCAGCGCGCCGGCCTCGGTGTGAGTGTTTGACGCCGACGTGACCCGGTGGCGCTGTCTCGGCTGTGGAGGCCCGGCCGATGAGGCTGGTGCTGGTACGACGCGCGTGTAGTCCGTGCATGACGTCTCGTGTGCCCGAACAGTCGACGGCTACCCGTTCCAGCGGGCGGGGCACCCCTTACGGGTGCACCTCGGCTTCCAGAGTGCGGCCGGGCCCCTGGAGGCAGCGTCCCGGCTGCACGATGGTCGGGGCGCCTGTCGGGGACTTTCGTGAACGGCTCGTGAAGCAGCGCTCAGTACCGGTCTTCCGCAGAGCGAGCCCCTCCACCCCGGCCAGACGCCAACCGTGAAAAGCGCACTGGGTCGCGCTGCACGCGAAACACCGGGTGGTGGGATGTCCCCGGGGAGGGAAAGCGATGGTGGGTGAAGATGATGTTCCGTGTCCGTGGTACCGCCGCCAGGGCCAGTCGGCTCGCAATAGGACGCAAACGCCGCACGGCACTGCCCCGGACACCCACGTGACGCCGGACGCCGCCCGTGTCCGGCCCGAGCGCAGACAGGAGACCACACGTGACCGCCATACCCCAGGACCGCGACTGGACCCGTATGAACCGCGCCGACTTCGACGACTGCGCCCCGCTCGACCTGGTCGACGCGGACGTATGCCGACCGGTGCCCGCCGTGCCCGACGAGTGCGGGACCCAACCACTGTTCGGGAAAGACCCGGAGCCTGCGCGTCCCCGCCACCCCCACACGCCGCCCCCGGTACCGACCGACAACACCGACACCTTGTTCTGAAGCCAGCGCGTTTACGCCCGAAGGGTGCAGGCCGTAACCGACCCCGTCCCGCTCACCGACCGCCGGCACCGCGCAATTTCGAGTACGGCGGCTGATGGCATCACGCCTTCGCTCCGGCTGCCGGCCGGCCGGGCCAGCAGCCCCGCCCGGCACGCGGGAAGTGGCGGGAGAGCATCACAGAAGACGTTTCCTGCGGGGCAAGGTCCGCGGGTTCCTGCCCGAGAACCGCGGGTAGGCGCCGGGTGCGGTCGGAGTGGCCACAAACGCGGGCCAAGCGACACGCCCGGCGGTGCGAGGGCTGGTGCTGACTCTTAAGCTGCGGACATGACAGAGATCCGCAACCTGACTCCCCGTGACGCCTTCGAACTGCTGCAGGCTGGTAACCAGCGCTTCGTCGCCGGGACCCCTGAGCACCCGAACCAGGACGCCACCCGCCGCACCGAGACCGCACCGTCCCAGAAGCCCTTCGCCGTGCTGTTCGGATGCTCCGACTCCCGGCTGGCCGCCGAGATCATTTTCGACCGCGGCTTGGGCGACCTGTTCGTCGTCCGAACCGCCGGGCATGTCGCCGGTGCGGAGGTACTCGGATCCATCGAGTTCGGCGTGGATGTACTCAACGCGCCGCTGGTCGTCGTCCTCGGCCACGACTCGTGCGGCGCCGTCGCCGCAGCCTGCTCGGCCCTGGAGAGCGGACAGACGCCGGGCGGCTTCGTCCGGGACGTAGTCGAACGGGTGACCCCAAGCGTGCTGGCCGCCCGCGCCGCCGGACGCGAGACGGCCGATGAAATCCTGGCCGAGCACATCGAGCAGACCGTGGACCTCCTGCTGGAGCGCTCCCGCGTCCTGGCGGAGGCGGTGGCGGACGGCCGGACCGCCATCGTGGGGCTTTCCTACCGCCTGGCCGACGGCAGCGCCCACCCCGTCGCCACCCGCGGCCTCGATACGGCGGTGCCCACCGCACCATGACCGTCCGGGCCGTGGCCGCTCGTGCGGCCCAGTGCAGGACCCGCAGCACGGGAAACCGCTTGGCGAACGTCAGCCCACATGGGCCGAGTACGCCGAGCGGGCCGGGCTCTCCCGCGCCGAGCCCGGCATCGCATCGCCCTCGACGGCAGGGCCCAACGGCACCGCGTCGCGCGGCATGCTGATCAGCGACGACTGTACAACTGCGCCCCATCCGGCTCGCGATACGTCAGACGGGTTCCCGGGCAGTGCGGAGTGCTCTCTCGAATCGCTGCTGATCTCAAGGAGACCGGCGTCCCTGGCGGGTTGATCGCGAGGGGCTCAGCGCAGCCGTCGCGCACGCAGCACCAGGTCGTCGGTATGGTGCGCGCCGGCGCCGCCGTCGGGTGCCAGGCGTGGTCGCTGCTCGTTCACCTCGACCATCCAGTCGTCGGTGAGCAGGGCGGCGACCATCGAGGGCCAGACGTAGTCAGACGGGTCGAAGCCACTGTCGTGCGCCTGCTGGGTTTCCATGCCCGCGTGGTGGACGAGCAGCAGCACGCCGCCGGGCGCGACGGACGCGAGCAGCGCTCGCTCGGCCGCGGCGTCGGGGGTGCGCAGCAGGGCCGGATACTGCGCGGAGACCAGGTCGAAGGAGGCCGGCGGGAGCCCCGCTTCCGTCAGCGCGGCGTGTACCCAGTGAACGGCGACGCCTGCGTCCCGCGCATGCCCCGCCGCCCGCTCCAGCGCCACGCCCGAGACCTCGAGCGCGGTCACGTCCCAGCCCCCGCGCGCGAGCCAGACGGCGTCCGCGCCCTCACCGCAGCCGACGTCGAGCACCCGCCCGGGCGTGAGCCCGGCGACCTCGGCCACGAGCGCACCGTTGGGCCGGCCGCTCCACAGCTGTTGTCGGTCGGCGTATCGGCTGTCCCACTCCGCCCGCACCGCGGGGTCTCCGACGTATCCGTCGCCAGGCAAGAAAGTGTCAGACGCGGGCGATCCCGCTGCGATGTTGTCGGTCACGGGCCCAACGTCGCCCATCGTGGCCCGGTCACGCCACTCCTGTTGCCGCTCCGGCAAAACGGCGTCCAAGGCGGCAAACCGGCCTGGGCCTGATGGCGTGCGGTGTGCAGGGCCGGCCCGGCCGTTCTACCGGATACCCGACCCGTACGCCGGGGAAGGTTCACCGCCTGTCGACCGTCGGCCATGATCGTCATGGCGGACACATCCTGCACCGCACCGCCGCCGGTGACTCTGCTCCTACATGGGAAAGGTTCGCCGGACCACGAGGAGATCCGGCCCGCAATGAGCCGGCCCCGCCCCGACACCGGTGCTCCGCACCGCTCCCAGCTCGCCGACACCGAGATCCACACCGTCGCCGACGCCGTCACCCGCTGAACCCACGCCCACCTCCCGCTCCTGCGGACGGACGAGCGCCTCAGGCGGCGTGAAGGCATCGAGGATCACATGGGCGGCGCGTGCAGAGCCGACAGCCGCGGCCGGCTGGTGGCGATGACGCGCAGCCCGCGTCTCAGCTACGGGAGTGCAGTATGCGGCGCATGCGGTCGGCCCGCTCCAGAAGGTTCGTGCGGACGACCGGGACAGCCTGTGCCGCCAGGTCTTCGGCTCGTTCCACGAAGGTCAGGTCGATGCCGAACAGCGGGAAGAGGCTTCTGGTGAAGACCGTCGCCGGCATGCTTCCTCCGCGGTGGACGGTGGGCACGAGATCGAGGAAGGCTTCCGCGTGGGGCCTGAGCAAGTCGTCCTGACCGGCACTCCAGAACACCGTCGCCACCGAGTGGACTGAAGCGAGAGGCACCGCGCGGTCCGTCACCAGCGTCTGCCACACCGCCTTCTTCTCGGCCGCGTCCGGGATCGCAGCGCTGACCTGGAGCCTGCTGACCCATGCTTCGGGATCCGGGTCGCGGTCGAGCAGAGCGTGTGCCTCGGCTGCGGTTGCGTGCCCGAGCTGGGCCTTGCGGACCAGCGCTCGCCACTGCAGATCGATGTCCTCTCCGGCCTCGTTCTGGAGCCACGCGACCCCTTCCGGATCGGCCGTGGTGCGGGCGAAGCCACGCAACGCCGCCTTGCGGTGGGCACTCACGCCGGAGAGGCCGAGGCACGTCTCAGCCACTGCTCGCAGCAACTCGTCCCGCTCCGACCTCGGGCTCCACAGATCTGCGGCCTCGACAGCCAGGTTGAGATACGGCTCGATCACCGATGCGGACGTCTCGACGGCGAGCACTGCGGTCAGACACTGCACGGCTTCGGCGGCTGTCGCTTCGCCGTTCATCAGCATGTCCCAGACCGTGGTGACGGCGACACCGCGCGCAACCGCGGTGGGCAGCCGGGCGGCGTTGCGGAAGAACGCGTCCCTGGCCGTGGCTTCAGGTCTCGTCGAGGCGAAGGTCAGGTCTTCGTCATTGACCAGATACAGATCGGCTCCTGCCGGCAGGTCGATCCGGGTCCGCTCACCCGCTACCTCGACGTGGACGAGCGCCCCGCGCTCCAGGTGGTCCCCTGAACGCCCGTAGGCTCCGACGGCAAGGACATGCGGGCGCGGGCGGCCACCACCGGGCCCCTGAGCGAGCAGGGCGAACCCGTCCGGGGCGTGGCTGAGAGTCAGCCGGTCGGTGCCCGCCGTTTCCAGCCATCCCGCGCGCCACTGGTCCAGGTCGCGGCCGCTGGCGTCGGCGACCGCGTCGATCAGGTCCTGCAGCGTGGTGTTGCCCCAGGCGTGCGTGGCGAAGTAGTTGGTCAGGCCTTCGGAGAACTGAGCCTCGCCGACGTACGCCATCAGCTGCTTCAGGACGGACGCGCCCTTGGGGTAGGTGATGGCGTCGAACGTCGCTTCGGCCTCGGAGACGTCGCGGACCTGCTGGCGGATCGGGTGCGTCGTCGGTCCCTGGTCGACGAGATAGGCCTTGAGTTGCTCGCCGGCCAGGTGTGCCGTCCAGGCATCGGTGTACGACGTCACGCTCACGGCGGCCCAGTTGCTCGCGAACTCGGCGAAGGCCTCGTTCAGCCACAGGTCGTCCCACCAGCGCATCGTGACGATGTTGCCGAACCACATGTGCGCGAGTTCGTGCAGCAGGTACCTCGAGAAGATGTCCCACTCCGCTCTGGTGGGCGTGGTCCTGCGCAGGAACCAGTCCATCCAGGTGACGCAGCCGAAGTTCTCCATCGCGCCGGGGAACTCGGGCGTGAAGACCTGGTCGTACTTGTGCTGCGGAAACGGCATGCCGAATCTGCCGGCGAAGAACTCGAGCCCCTGGGTGGTCAGGGTGAACAGTTCGTCGGCATCCCGGTCCAGCACCGAGGCCAGCGACTGCCGGGCGAAGAGCCCGAGATCATGACCGGCTCCGGGACGACGCAGTTCGTAGTACGGACCCGCGTTGATCACCGTGTTGTACGTTGCCAGCGGCGGTGTCGGCGGGAAGGTCCAGCGTCGCACGGAACCGAGGTCCTCGACCTGCGGGTCACCGCTGTTGCTCAGCACCCGCCAGCCGGCTGGAGCGGTCACGGTGAACGCCCACGGCGCCTTGAGATCCGGCTGGTCGAAGCAGGCCCAGACGTAGCGGGCGTAGTCGGGAGTGAAGTCGGTGTAGACGTACGTCTCGCCGTCCGCGGGATCGACCGCCTTGTGCACGCCCTGGGCATCGGCCGAGCACTCCACCACGGAGACGACCTTGAGGACGTTGCGCTCCGCGAGATCGGGCAGCATGATCCGGCCCTCGACAGCCGACCGCAGCGGGGCCCCGTTGAGTGTGGCGCCTTCCACCGCCGCCGCACAGTCGACAAAGGTCTCGGCCCCGGAACTGCGACACGTAAAGGTGATCGTCGATTCGCACCGGACCCGCGAGCCTGTCAGCAGACCCGAAAGGTCGACGGCGACGTCATATCGCTCGACCGCCAGCAGACTCGCTCGCCGCTCGGCCTCAGCCTGAGTCAGGCTCCTGCCGCTCATCACTACCCCTCTCGAAGATTCGTTCATTCGTTGCTGACCACCCGCTGAGCAGCAAGAAGCCCCCGTGGGCCGGGAGTGTCCGTCACGTCGTTCCGGCGCTGCGCCGCGCCCGCTCCGAGTCTGCCTTGCCCCGCCCCCGCCGTCATGGGTCCGTCCGATCACTGGGTTCCGCGGGAGTGCGCCATGGCGTAAGGGCGGTTCGGCCGGCGTGAGCCAGTCCCAGCGGTTCGAGAGACTTACCGGCCCCGGGCGATCAGGACGTCGGCTTCGCGGCGCCAGTCGAGGGAGGAGTAGAGACGCTGGCCTTCCTCGCTGGCGATGAGAAGACCGGTACGGGCGCCCTGAGCCACGGCGGCCTCCGCCAGAGCGCTCATCACGGCGCGGCCGAGGCCACGTCGCCGGTGCGCCGCGTCCGTCTCGATACGATCGGCGATCGCGTCGGTGCCGACCACGGCGACGGTGCCGCGCGCCGCCACCTCTCCGGAGGAGTCGTGGAGGGAGACGACCGTGACTGGTCCCTTCGTGCGGACCTCGCGCGCGTACGGCGCGGCGGGCGCATGCTGCGGGTGCCCGATCAGATCGGTCGTCATGAACCACTCGGACCGGTGGAGCAACTCCAGTCCGGCGGCGCCCACGACTGCTTCGACGGCGCCTGGGCGCAGCGTAGGCACCGTGAGCCAGCTGGTCTGCCTCGCGGCGGCGACGGCTGCCGCCAACCGTGCCAACGATTCGGGCTCCTCGTCCGCACGCAGCGCGAACACCTCGACCTCGCGGCCCGGTTGGTCGCACTGGGACCGCAGGCCGTCCCCGACGGGCTCGGCCGCGGGCAGGGAGCGAGCCACGGTCCAGCCGTTCACCCAGCGTCGTATCAGCTCTGCATCGATCTTCTTCATCCGGCGAGTACAGCATGACCGCAACCGGCGGATGAGCGAATAACCGTTCGCCACCGTTCGCTCCCCAGGGCACGGCCGGTGCTGCCCGGGGCCCTGCCCTACCGGCTGTGACGCCGGTCCACGCCGGACACGTGGCGCCGCTCGCGCAGCGTCTCCAGAAGGCGGAGCCAGATCTCACTCGCGGTGGGGTAGCTCGGCACGACGTGCCAGAGCGTGGGCACGGGGACGCGGCCCACGATGGCGGTGGTCGCCGAGTGCACGAGCTCGGCGATGCCGGATCCGACGAACGTCGCCCCCACCACCACGTCCTCACCTCGGTCGACGACGAGCTTGGCCCGCCCGCGGTAACCCTCGCGCATGACGTACGTGCCGGCCAGCGCCGCGAGGTCGTACTCGACGGTCTCCACGTCCAGACCTGCCTCGCGCGCCTGTTGCTCGGTGGCACCGGCGCTGCCGACCTCCGGGGTGGTGAAGACGACCTGCGGTGCCCCGACGTGACCAGCCGTGGCGGACGGCAGGTCGGCGCGGCCGGCGGCGCGGGCCGCGATGGAGTCCCCGGCGATCCGCGCCTGATACTTGCCCATGTGCGTGAGGAGGGCGCGCCCGCACACATCCCCGATGGCGTAGAGCCATGTGCCGTCCGCCGCCCGTACGCACTGCTGGTCGTCGACGTCGAGGAAGCCGCCCGGGGGCAGCCCGACGGTTTCCAGACCGATGTCGTCGGTGTTCGGGGTGCGCCCGGCGGCGACGACGACCTCGTCCGCCGCGATGATCGTCCCGTCGTCCAGCGCCACGCTCACCTCACCTCCGTGCACCCGCCCCTCGCCCGTGTCACGGGTGTCGGACCGCTTCACCCGCGTCATGTTCTGCCCCAGGAGCAGACGGACGCCCGCGCCCCGCAGCTCCTCGGCCACGAGCGTCCCCGCGAACGGCTCGTTGCGGGCCAGCAGCCGCCCGCCGCGATGGACGACCGTGACCTCGGCCCCCAGGGCGTGCAGCCAGGTGGCCGCCTCGCAAGCCACCACGCCCCCACCGAGGATCACCACCCGGTTCGGCACTTCGCTCATCGTGGTCACATCCCGAGAGGTCCAGGGAAGCGCTGCGCGCAGCCCCGGTACGTCCGGTACGGCCGGACAGGAACCGGTGTCGACGACCACCGCTTGCCGGGCGGTCAGCGTTTTGGTCGAACCGTCGGGGCGGCTCACCACGACCAGGCGCTCACCGGCCAGGCGTCCATAGCCGCGCACCACGTCGATTCCGCTGTTCACGGCCCACTCCACCTGGGACGTGTCGTCCAGTCCGTTGATCACGCCGTCTCGTCGGGCGAACACTCCGGCGGGATCCAGCCGTGCCGAGACGCCGGGCAGGTGGGCGGCGGCGTCGACCACCTCGGCCGGCCGGAGCAGGGCCTTGCTGGGCATGCACGCCCAGTACGAGCATTCACCGCCGAGCAGGCGGTCCTCCACGAGCACCGAGGACAGGTCGGAGAACTGGCTTGCGTACTGTGCGGCGTTCTCACCCGCCGCGGCGCCGCCGAGGACGATCACGTCCCACTCCGACCGATCCGGGTCCACCGCTGCCGTCCTGGAGAACATTCGATCGTCCTTCCGCCGAGAAGGCCTGCCTGCGGCGCGGGCAGGTGTCAGAGATCCAGGACGACGTCCTGCGCGGGTCTGCTGCAGCAGATGAGGATGTTGCCCTCGCCCGGTGGCTCGACCGGGTCCGGGGAGTAGTCGACGGCTCCGGACATCATGGCGAGCTCACAGGTGTGGCAGACGCCGGTGCGGCACGACCACTGGACCGGAACGTCGCATGCTTCCGCGAGTTCCAGCAGGGAGGCCTGGTCGTCGTTCCACGCGACGGTCAGTCCGCTGCGGGCGAAGGAGACGGAGGGACCGGTGCCAGGGTCGCCTTCCGGCTGGTGCGGCGCCCTCACCGCGGGCGTGCCCTTGATCCCCGGGGTGAGGGAGGGGCCGCCGCTGAAGTTCTCGGTGTGCACGCGGGACGGCCGCAGGCCGGCCTTGACCAGCGCGTCGGTCATGTCGTCCATGAAGGCCGCCGGTCCGCAGACGTAGGCGTCGGCATCGGTGGGCAGGCCCAGACCGAGGATCCGCTCGCCGGAGAGGCGGCCCGCTTCCGAGTAGTCCCTGCCGCGTTCGTCGGCGGGGTCGGGCCTGCTGTAGTAGACGACGGACCGTGCGTCGGCCAGCAGTGCCACCAGGTCACGCACCTCCTGGGCGAAGGGATGCTCGCGGCCGTTACGGGCGGCGTGCAGCCACCACACCTGTCTGCCGGAGGAGGCGCTTGCCAGTGAGTGCAGCATGGCCAGCACGGGAGTCGCCCCGATGCCGGCGGACACCAGCACGACCGGCGTGTCACCACTGGGCAGGTAGAAGGTGCCGCGCGGTGCGGCGAACTCCAGGCTGTCCCCGGCCCGGACGTGCGCGCGCACGTAGGTGCTCGCCAGGCCGTGTGGTTCCGCCTTCACGCTGATCCGGTACGTACCCGTGCCGGGCCGGCCCGACAGTGAGTAGCTGCGGATCAGGGATGTCCCGTCCCCGGTCGTGTGCATCCTCACGGTCAGGAACTGTCCCGGCAGCGCGGCGGGCAGGGCGGAGCCGTCGGCCGCGGCCAGACTCAGGGAGATCACGTTCTCGCTCTCGGGGTGGACGTCCGTGACCGTCAGAGGACGGAAGCCGCGCCATGCCGGGGGCGGGACGCCGGCCGCGACGGTGAGGCCGGCGCTGCCGGACGACGCGGGCGCGCCCTTGTCGGCCTGTTCGAGCAGGTCGCGCATCGAGGCCTGCCAGCCCGGACTGAGAGCGGGTATGCGCAGGGCACGGCGCACCTGGTCGATCGTGTGACCGGAGAGGTAGAGGACGGCATCGATCTCCTCGACGGTCATGGCTTCCGGGCCGGTGGAGACCTTGACGATCTCCTGCCCCGCCTCCACCTCGCCCTCCTCGATGACACGCAGGTAGAAGCCGGGCCGATGGTGGGCCACCAGCAGCGCCGCCATGCGCGGTTCCTTCAAGCGCATGCCGACCCGATAGCAGGTCACCCGCGGCTGCGAGACCTCCAGAAGGGCTCCGCCGACCCGGTACCGGTCGCCGATGCACACTTCGCCGTCGGGGAGCCCGTCGACCGTGAAGTTCTCCCCGAAGCTGCCCGGCGTCAGGTCGTCCCGGCCCAGTTCCTCGGACCAGAAGCGGTACGAGTCGAGCTGGTAGACCAGCACGGCCCGCATTTCCCCGCCGTGTCCGCCCAGGTCACCCTGACCGTCTCCGTCGATGTTCAGCCGCCTGACCATCCGCGGCCCGGACACGGGCTGCTTGTGCACCCCGGTGTACACGGACCTGCCGTGCCAGGAGACGTCCTTCGGTATCCCCACGTTGACTGAGATCAAGGTGGCCACCGCTCACCTCCTCGTCCACCCTCAGCCGGTCACGCGGCCGAGGAATTCATGAATGTGACCGCTTATGGCGTCAAGGTGCGTTTCAAGGGCGAAATGACCTGCTGGGATCAGATGGACTTCGGCGTCGGGCAGATGCTGCGAGAAGGCGCGAGCCCCGTCCGGCCCGAAGATTTCGTCGCGCTCGCCCCAGACGGCCAGGAGTGGCACCTGGCTGGTGCGGAAGTACTCATGGAGCTGCGGATACCCATCGATGTTCGTCGGGTAGTCCCGGAAAAGCGTCAGCTGTACCTGGTCGTTCCCTGGTCTGTCCAGCAGGGTCTGGTCGTGCAGCCAGTTGTCCGGGCTGACCAGGCTCGTGTCCTCGGCCCCGTTCTCGTACTGCCAGCGCGTGGTCTCGGGGCTGAACTTCGCCCGCGCGCCCGGCTCGGTGTCGGGGCCGGGTGATGTCGCGTATGCGAACAGATCGTCCCAGAAGGGTTTGGCGAATCCCTCCATATAGGCGTTGCCGCTCTGGGAGATGATGGCGGTTACCTCGAACGCGGGATTCAGGGCAAGGCGCCAGCCGATGGGCGCCCCGTAGTCGTGTACGTAGACCGAGAAACGGTTGATCCCCAGTTTTTCCAGCAATTTCGCGGTGATGGCCGCCAGATGATCGAAGGTATAGGCGAAATCCTCGACCTGAGGCATGGACGACTGCCCGTATCCGACATGATCAGTGGCGATCACGTGATAGCGGTCCGACAGACCGGGAATGAGGTGCCGGAACATGTGGGAACTGCTGGGGAATCCGTGCAGAAGCACAACCGTCGGTGCTTCCTCGGGACCCGCCTCGCGATAGAAGACCTGCTGGGCGTCGATGGTCGCGGTCCGGTGGTGGGTAGCGGACACGGTGGCCTCCCGTGGTCGCCCCGAGCGATGGTGAACTACTTGGTGCTCGATCTGGATGTGGCGCCGGGGAGACGTCCCTGCATGTCAAAAGATCGCTCGAGGACGGTGCGCGTGCGCGCCATGGTCGACCACTCCCGTTCGGGCTACGGGCATCCCTGGGCAGGCGGGCGTCGGCGGCGTCCAGCCGGTGAGCCGTGCTCTTCCATAGTCACGAGCACGGCCATCCGCCACAAATCGCACCGATAACGCATCGAATGCGCAGGCCGAGTGCCGCGCGTCCGTTCCGCAGGCGGCCGGGACCTGGCCAGCCAGGGACGCTTCACCCTGCCGTACGGCGCCACCGCGCTCGCCGTCGTGGACGTGGTCGGACACAACGGCGAGGCCGCCGCCGGCATGGCCCGGTCCCGTGTCGTGCAGGAGGCTGCGGCGGACCTGCGCTGCGGTCGCTTGCGCGGGGCGGAGGTCATGGCCGTGCCGTCCTCACGGCAGGTCCCATAATCCGGCGCCCGCCGGATGGCGTGGCCGCATTGCCGGTGTCGCGTGCCGCCGCACCTTTACCGGCCCGCCCTCTCGAATGCCGGACAGTGCCGGAATCGGCGGTGCTTCTCCCCCGGTCGCCGTACTGTGATGTCCCGTCAACCGTTGGGACGATGCGGCGCGGGGTGAGGGTGGGTGTCGGGCGGCAAGGCCGGTCGAGAGGGACAGGACTGGCGCTGGAGGCTTGCCGCGGCGGGCGACGCCTTCGCCATGCGGGTGCTGGCCACCGCGCTGGCCGAGGACGGGCGTCACGACGAGGCCGTCGCGTGGTGGGAGAAGGCGATCGCGGCCGGAGACGAGACCGCGCTGCACCAACTCGCGGATCACATGGGCGCCAGGACCCTGGAAGGACAGCTGCGCCGGCAGGCCGAGAGCGGTGACCTGACCGCCATGGGCAACCTGGCGAAACTCCTCGTGCGCGACAGCGGCGGCCAACGGCTCGCCGAGGCCGTCCACTGGCTGACGCTCGCCGTGCGCGCGGGCGTCACGCCGGAGCGGGAACTCGTCGCGGCCCTCGACAGCGCCGGACGGTCGGCCGAGGCAGAGGATCGACTGCGGCACATGGCCGCCGCCGGTGACCTTCGTGCCCTGCGCGATCTCGTCCGGCGGCTGCGCGAGGGGGACGACGGCGAGCGGCTCGACGAAGCGGTCGTATGGCTGACCCGGGGCGTCGCGGCCGGTGAGCCATGGGAGTGGGACCTCGTCGCCGTCCTCGACCGCGCCGGGCGCGCGGACGAGGCCGAGGCGCGGCTGCGGCGGCTGGCCGACCGCCATGACGTCAAAGCGGTGGCGACGCTGGTGCGGCGCGCCCCCGAGAACATGCGTGCGCAGGTGTCCCGACGGGAGCTGGACGGGCCCGTGCGGGCGCGCGCCGTGGACCACGTCCGCCGGGTGGCGGCCGCGCTCGCCCGTCTCGATCTGCGGGAGGAGGCCGTCCGCTGGTGGACGGCGGCGGACGCGCTCGACGACCGTGTCCTCTCCTCCCCCGCCGCGCGCCTGGCCGCCCGGCCGGCTCCCGTGTCCGGGGCCCCGGACTCCGGTGTGGAGTGGCAGTTGCAGGAGATGGCCGCCACCGACGACGTGACGGCGACGCGGGTGCTGGCCGGATATCTCGCGCGGACCGGCCAGACGGCCGAGGCCGTGCGCATGTGGACGCGCGCTGACGCCGCGGACGGCCGGAGCCTCTGGGGAGATGTTCTCGAACAGCGCGCCCTTGGCGGCACCTCGGACACGGTGACGACTCATGGCGTTCAGGGCGGCGCCCCGGGGGACTGCGTGGTGGCGGACGCCTCTCCCGCGGACGCCGAGTCCGAGGAGACCCCGGCCGGGACCGTGGGGGAACCCGACACCGCTCCCGCGACGGCCACGCACCGCTTGTCGGCCCAGATGCCCTCCCACGCCGGGCTGTACGAACCGGTCAGCCTGGTCGTGCGGGTGCCGTTCGGGGCGGATCACGACGACGACGGGGTGTCGGCCCCGCTGGCCGGGTTCCGGCCCGCGCCCGACGGCTCCCCGCTGACACTCATCGTGCGGGCGCCCGCCGGACTCGACCCCCAGGGCCCGCTGGAGCACACCCTGCTGGTGCCGCCCTCCGATGCCCCCGCGCCGGTGCGGTTCGCGTTCCTGACCCGGGAACCGGGCCTGCACCGCGTCCGGGTCAGCGCCTGGGCCGGGGGGACGTTCCTCACCGAGATCGGCCTCGAGGTGACGGTCGAGCGCGACGGCCCCTACGCGGTGGAGCCGCCCAGCACCGCCGACATGGGCGAGATACGCGCACACCCCGGCGAGGTCACGCTGCTCGTGGATCGGGTCGGCGACCAGTACACGTTCCGTCTCATCTCCGACCGGTGCATCTACGGCGCCGTACTCGCGCAGGCCCTCACCGCCGCCCCGGAAGCGGCCGCGGAGCGCGCGTACGCCATGCTGCAGAGACTGGCGGCGGGCCGCGGGGAGTACTCCGGCGCCCACGCCCGACGCTGGATGAAGGAGACGGGGGTGGGGCTGTGGACGGAGATGGTGCCGGACGCGGTCAAGGAGCAATTCTGGCAACTGCGCGACCACATCACGGCGTTCAGCGTCGCCTCCGAGCACGACGTCCTCCCGTGGGAACTCCTCTATCCCGTCGCGCCGGGCCGCGACGAGGGGTTCCTGGTCCAGCAGTTCCCGGTCCTGCGCAACAGCCTGGGCCAGACCCGCTCATCCGTGCTGCCGATCGGTGAGCCGCACTACGTCGTCTCCGCGCGGGCCCCGGTCAACGGCGACAGCGAGATCGAGTCGATTCGCCGCATTCTCGGCACCGGAACCGTCGTGGACACGCTGGACGGCGTCCTGACCGCCATCGACGCGGGCACGACGGGACCCCTCCACTTCACCTGCCACAACACCTTCGACCCCGGCGGCGGTTCGTCGATCCTCCTCGCGGACGGCCCGTTCGTCCCCGCTCTTCTGAACAGCGCCGTCGCCCGCCGCGCCCTGCAGGACGGCCGGCCGCTCGTCTTCGTCAACGCCTGCCGGGCGGCCGGAGCCGTCCCGCAGTACACCCGGATGCTCGGCTGGGCGCAGCAGTTCATGGGCGCGGGCGCCGGCGCCTTCGTGGGCACGCTGTGGGCGGTGCGCAGCGACAGCGCCCAGCGGTTCGCGGAAGCCTTCTACGCCTCCCTCTCGGCGGGGGAGCCGCTGGGCACGGCCGTGCACCGGGCCCGCTCCCACGCCGGACACGACGAGACCGACCCCACCTGGCTGGCGTACACGGTCTACGGCGATCCCGCCGCGATCGTCTCCACTCCCGTCCCCGCCCCCGCCGCTGCCGTCTTCAGTCCCGCCCGAGCCGTCCCCACCCCCGTGCGATGCGAGGACACGTGAACGTGACCGACGACGGCGTGCCCGTCGAGGACCTGGTGACCGCCGTCAAGCGAGCGGTCACGCAGTCGAACATGTCGGCCACCGCGGCCGGGCGGGATCTGCGTGTCACCTCGGTGCGGCTCACCCTGCACGCCCTTGCCACTGCGACGGCCGGCGGTTCCCTGAACTTCCGGCTGCCGTTCATCGGCATGAAACTCAGGATCGGGCGCACGGTGTCCCGCCGCGACACCCATGTCATCGAGATGACCCTGGTACCTCCTGACCTGGCGCACCAGCACGAGCTGCGGCACGGCACGGTGGACGCCGTCCTGGTCGACGCGATCGCGATGATCCGTCGCGTGACGGCGTCGGCGCAGACCGGCGACGACCCCTTCCACCTCCAGGAAGGCTCGGTGCGGCTGGAGTTCGCGATCACAGCGGACGGGTCCGTGTCCCTCGGCCTGGACGGCGCCCTGCGCGAGGAGGTGACACACACCCTGCTCGTCACGGTAGCTCCCCCGGCGGACTGAACCCCCGCCGCCGCCGGACCTGCTGATCGGCTGCTGAGCACCGGGTGGGCCGCCAACGCATGTGACGGGAAGCCCCGTCCGCCACCGCGTCGTCGGGCGGCCGCAGCGAGAGAGGTTCTCCGCTCGGTGTCCGGTTCGGACCGTTGTACATAGCCTTCGGCCGGGTAGCCGCTGCTGTGATCGACGCAGGGCGCTGACGGCGTCCGCTTCGCGAGAAGGAGATGAGGACGCATGGCTACCGGCGCTGACTCGGCGAGAATCACGGCGAAGGTCCAAGGCAGGGACATCACACTCCACGGCCCCCTGACGAAGGACGAGATCCGGAGCGCGATCTGGTGGTGGCAGAGTGCCGACCCCGAGACTTCCGAGGAACGGGAAGAATCTCAGCACGATCGCGACGCCTCCCACAAGAACGTGATCACGACCCTGGGCGGGTACTACGAGGTCTCCCCCGATCCCCGTACGCCCGAGGCCGAAAGGCTCGTGGACCTGGTGCACGACGAGCTCAACGCGAACGAGTGACACAGCGCGGCACGGACGTAGCCGGAGTCCGAGTTCGCCACGTGACGGGGTGTGGGGAAGCGGAGTCGCCGACCGGCGCGGTCCGCCGCGGACCCGGTCGGTGCCGGGGCCGCGGCGGGGCTCTCAGCCGAACTCGCGCAGTCGTGCGGTGAGATGGGCGGCGGCGCCGTCCATCAGGGTGTCGGCGATCGCTTCGACGGTGCGGGCCCGCCAGGAGTGCAGGACGGTGCCCGCCACCACCTGGTTGAAGGCGCCCATCGACGGTCCGCAGTGCACCAGGTAGTCCACCCGGGCGCGCTGGTCACCGCGCGCCGCGAGGCGCAGGCCGCGCGTGAAGTAGCCGCGGAACACGGCGGCCAGGTACTGCTTGGGGTCGGTGCCGGGGGCTGCGGGCGCGGGGGACTCGCCGCCCAGGTAGCGGTCGAGGACCTGGCTCCTGGTGTCCTCGTCCAGGTCGGCGAGCGAGTCGTGCCGGCGCCACAGTTCGTGCAGCCGGGACGCCCGGGCCGGGAAGAACAGGCCCCGCTTGAGGTAGCGGGCCTGGACGCCGAGGTCGAACAGCTCGCCCCAGGGCGCGGTGTCCACGTCGTACTCGCGGGCCTCCTGGAGGATGTCCTTCACCTCCGCGCTGGTGGCGGCCTCCACGGAGCACTGGTTGACCGAGCCGGTCAGGACGAAGTCGGCACCGAGCAGGAACGCGGCCCCGGCGGCCTCGGGGGTGCCGATGCCGCCCGCGCATCCCACGTGCACCCGGTGGCCGCCGGCCGCGGTCGTGTCGCGCAGCCGCAGGACGGCGGGCAGCAGGGTGAGCAGGTCGGCGGTACTGCTCAGCCAGCCGCCGTCGGCCTCCACGCACAGATCGTCCGCCATCGGCCGGCCGGCCGCCGCGCGGGCCTCCTCCTCGGTGACCTCGCCCGTTTCCAGCAGCCGGGTGACCAACCGCTCCGGCGGCGGGGCCAGGAACTCGGCGGCCACGTCCGTGCGGGACACCTTGGCGATGATCCGGCCGCCCTTGAGGCGGAACCGGACCAGCGCCGGGGTGATCAGCGGGAAGCCGGAGGCCTCGACCAGGTCGACCCCGTGCCGCAGGAGCAGGTCCACCAGGGCGGACTCCTCCTCGGGGGCGCCGTGCCGGTACAGCAGGTTGACGCCGAAGGACCCGCCCAGGCCCAGTTCCCCGGCCAGGTCGCGCAGCAGGCCGTCCACCTCGTCGAGGGGCAGGCCGCCGGTCCCGAGGAAGCCGAGCAGCCCGGCCTTGGCCGCCGCGCCCAGCATCTCGCGGCCCGAGATGCCCCCGTACAGGGCGCCCAGCAGGTACGCGCGCCGCAGACCGTACCGCTCGCGGAAGGTGGCGGCTCCGAGGGTGTCGGCCGTCGGGGCGGTGAAGGCCGCGGGGCGAGCGGGGGGTGTCGAGTGGTCGGAGGGCAGCGGCGCGTCGGGGCGTTGCCCCGCTGCCGGCGCGGGCAGGGGGGCGTCGGGGCGTTGCTCCGCTGCCGGCGCGGGCAGCGGGTCGGCGTTCTTCCTGATCTTGGCGACGAGGTTGGTCAGGACCCTGCCCGGGCCCAGCTCCACGAACTCGAAGTCGCCGTGGCCCATCAGTCGGCGCACCGTGTCGGTCCAGCGGACCGGGGAGGCGATCTGCGCGGTCAGGGTCGCCTTGACCGTGCCGGGGGCGTACGGCTGCGCGTCCACGTTGGCCAGCACCGGGACGGCCGGGTCGCGCAGGGTGAAGCCGTCCAGGAAGCGGGTGAACTCGGCGGCGGTGTCGCGCATGTAGCGGGAGTGGAAGGGCGCGCTGACGTTGAGCCGGACGGCGCGGACACCCGCCGACTCGAAGGCCGCGCGGGCGGCGTCGACCCGCTCGGACGGGCCGGACAGCACGAACTGGTCGGGAGCGTTGTGGTTGGCCAGGTCGAGCTCGTCGATGCCGGAGTCGGCGAGCACCCGCAGCACGGTGGCCTCGTCGCAGCCGACCACCGCGGCCATGCCGCCACCGCCGGCCTGCGCCATCAGGGCGCCGCGCCGCTGCACCAGGCGCAGTCCGGTCTCGAAGTCGAAGACGCCGGCGGCGAACAGGGCCGTGTACTCACCGAGGCTGTGGCCGATCAGGTAGTCGGCCGGCTCGGCGTCCTCGGCGAGCCGGTCGAGGTAGGCCAGAGCGCTGACGACGTAGAGCGCAGGCTGGGTGTGCTCCGTACGGCCCAGGCGGCGTTGCGGGTCGTGGACGCACAGTTCCTCGATCGAGTGGCCGAGCACGCGGTCGGCGATCGCGGTCTCCTCAGGGAACCTGGCGAACAGGTCCTTGCCCATCTCCCGCTGCTGAGACCCCTGCCCTGGGAAACCGTAGACCTTCATGCGGTGTGCCTTCCTTGCCGTCCTGGCTGTCGCCGGAGTCGGATGCGGATGTGGATGGGTGATCGGAGGGGTGGAGGGGGTGGCGGCCGGTGCCGCGAGCGTCCGGGCCTGTTCCAGCACCCGTGGATCATGGCCGAACGGGCTGAGCAACGGCAGCGAACGGGAGCGGTCCCCCGTGGTGAGGTTGCCGCGTACGAAGTTGTGCAGGGTGCCCGAGGGGCCGAGGTCGAGGTAGAGGAAGTCGCCGCGGGCGCGCATCGCGGCCATGGCCCGTTCGAACTCGATGGGCCTGCGGGCGACCTGCCAGAAGTGGTCGGCGCCGGGCCGCTCGACGAGCCGTCCGTCCACGCACGACACCCAGGGGATGCCCGGAGGAGCGAAGGTCACCCCGTCGAAGGCGGCCCGACAGTCGGCGAGGACGCCGTCCATCAGGCTGGAGTGGTAGGCGTACTCGACCGGCACCCGCTGGTGCAGCACGCCGGCCGCGCGCAGGGTCGCCTCGGCCCGGTCCAGGTCCGCGTCGGCGCCCGCGACCACGATGTGGCCCGGGTAGTTGCGGGCGGCGACCTCACAGCCGGGCAGTTCCGGGAGGCGGTCCCGGCCGTCCGGGCGGGTGATGATCGCGAGCAGCCCGCCGTGCGGGGCCGCCGACAGGCCGTCCGCCTGGCGGACGAGCAGCCTCAGGCACGTCTCGACGTCGATGCTGCCGGAGACGACCGCGGCCGCGTACTCGCCGAGGCTGGAGCCGAGCAGGTGGTCCGGCTCGATGCCGGCCGCGCGCAGGGTCTCGGCGAGGGCGAGTTCGATCATGACGATCGCGGGGTGGGTGAGCCGTGTGTCGACGAAGGGGTCGTTCTTGGTCCGGGCCGGATCGAAGACGCGGGCCAGGACCGACTCGCCCAGCAGCCCGGCGGCGACGGCGTCGTACCTCAGCAGGGCGGTGCGGAACACCTCGTCGGTCTCGAAGAGTTCCTCGCCCATGCGGTGGTACTGCGAGCCCTGCCCGGAGAACATGAAGACCACGGGCAGGCGTCCGGCGGGCGTTCCGGTCGCCGGGGGCGTCCCATTGGCCGCGGTCATCGGTACACGTCCCAGAACAGGCCGGACTGCGCCGGCTGGGCGGGGGCGCCGGACGTCTCGGGGGCGGCGCCGCGGATGACGACCGTGCGCTCCAGCGGGGGCTGGGGCAACGGCACCCGCGTGGCGCGGTGGTCCGTCGGCGCCGGGGCGAGCAGCAGGTGCGCGTTGGTGCCGCCGTCGGCGAAGCAGTTGAGCGCGGCCCGGTCCGCGGCCGCCGGCCAGGGCCGGGGCTCCCTCGGGAAGTACATCGCGGAGCCTTCCAGGTCGAAGTGCGGCAGGGGCTGCCGGCCGGAGAGGAACGGCACCTGCTGCCGGTGGTGCAGCATCAGGACGACCTTGATGAACGCGGCGATGCCCTCCGCGGCCAGCGGATGACCGATGTTCGGCTTCACCGAACCGAGCGCGAGCCGCTCCGAACGGGCCGGGGCGGCGCCGTAGACACCCTCGATCGCCTTCAGTTCGAGCAGGTCGGTGACGGTCGAGCCGGAGGCGTTGGTCTCCACCCAGCCGACGTCCTGCGGCGCACGGCCGCTGAGCTTCAGCGCCTCGGCCATCACGTCCTTCTGCGCCCGCAGGTTGGGGGTGGCGGGTCCGGCGGTGCGGCCGTCGTTGTTGATCGCGATGCCTTCCAGCACGGCGAGCACCCGGTCGCCGTCCGCCTGGGCCCGCGCCAGCGGCTTGAGGAGGACGACGCCGACGCCCTCGCCGAGCACCAGGCCGGCCGCCCGGTCGTCGAAAGCGTGGAACTCCGGGCCGGGGTTGAGCAGCCCGCGCTGCCCGAACACCCGGTGCGCCCGGTCGTCCGCGAGCAGGCTCACACCGGCGACGACGGCCGACTCGACGGAACCCGCGCGCAGTGCCTGTACGGCCGTGTCCATCGCCACCAGGGCGGAGGAGCAGGCGGTGTCCACCACCAGGCTCGGGCCCTGGAAGTCGAAGAACTGGGAGATGTTGGCCGCGAGGTAGTTCTGGCCGGTGACCACGACCGGGTTCTTGGCCCGCTCCAGGTCCGCCGGGTCGGGGGTGTGGGTGGCCCGGCCACCGACGTACACGCCGACCCTGCGGCCCTTGAGGTCCGCCGGGCGGTAGCCGGCGTGGTGCACGGCCCGGTCGACCTCCTCGAGCAGCAGCAGCGCCTGCGGGTCCATCGCCTTGACGTCCGCCTCGTTCAGCAGGAACCGCTCGGGGGCGAACCGCAGCACCTCCGGCAGCAGTCCGGCGTGGTATCCGAGGGAGCGGCCGAAGCGGGAGTCCGGGACGGGACGCAGGGTCGTACGGCCGTCCCGCAGCAGCTCCCAGTACGCGTCGGCGGATTCGGCGTCGGGGAAGCGGCAGGAGAGGCCGACCACGGCCACGGCGTCGGCTCGCGGGTCGGGGATGCGGGAGGGTGTGGCGCCTCGCTGCCGGACGGTCGCGGGCGGGGAGGCGGGCGGGTCGAAGGCCCAGACCGATGCCGGGGCGGCGGAATCCGACGGTGCCGGGGTCGCGGGCTCCGGTCGTGCCTCCGCGTCGGCCTGCGCCTCGGGTGCCGTGCCGCTGGTCTCCGTGCCATGGGCGTTCGTGCCGCCGAACTGCGCGAGCAGTGCCGTGCGGTGCTCCTCCCCCAGGTACGCCGCGAATCCGTCCACTGTCGGGTGTTCCAGCAGGGCCGACGGGTCGACCGAGACGTCCAGACGCTTGGCGACGGTCTGGACGAGCTGGGAGACCATGATCGAGTCCATGCCGTAGTCATGCACCGGGACGTCGCCGGCCAGTTTGGCGCGGTCGAAACGCAGGTCCTCCGCCAGCCGGTCGAGCAGCCAGGCGGTCACCGCTTCGACGGCGGCGCGCACGTCCGCGTCCGCGCCGGCCACGGGTGGTGTCGCGGCGGGCGGCACCGGGGCCGGTGCGGCGGGTGGCGTCTCCAGGCGCCGCGCCGTCAGCCGCTCCGCGCTGAACTCGGCGCCGGGCCGCGGCAGTACGGGCATCACGACCCGGGCGCCGCTCTCCAGCGCGCGGTCGAGCAGAGCCAGCCCCTGCGCGTCGGTGAGCGAGGCGAGGCCGGAGGCCTGGTAGGCGGCGCTGCGGGCCTCCCCCATGCCGGTGTCCTTCCAGCTCGGCCACTGCACGCTGACCAGGGGCAGGCCGTACGGGCGGGCCTCCGCCACCGCGTCCAGATAGGCGTTGGCCATGGCGTAGTCGCTCTGGCCGACGGCGAGGGCGGGAACGGTGGCGGCGACCGACGAGTACAGCACGAACAGGCCGAGCGGCTCGTCCCGGAAGCACTCCAGCAGGGCGTCCAGACCGAACACCTTGGGTGCGAGGACACGGGCGACGCCGGTCTGCGGCTTGCGGACGAACGCCGGGTTCTCGAAGTCGGTGAAGCCCGCGCTGTGGATCACGCCGCCGACCGGGCCGAGCCGCGGTCGCACGTCGGCGAGCACCTGGGCGAGGGCCTCCTGCTCGTCCAACGGCACGGCGACGACCTCGAGTTCGACGCCCTGGGCGGCCAGTTCGGCGAGCGGCCGCAGCTTGCGGCCCAGCGGGCCGTCCTCGGCGATGTGCGCGGCCCACTCCGCGCGCGGCGGCAGTTCCTCGCGACCGGTGAGGACCAGCTTGCGCACGCCGTGACGGGCGACGAAGTGGCGGGCGGTGAGCAGCCCGAGGCCGCGCGTGCCGCCGGTCACCCACAGCACGTGACCCGCCGGGAAGCCGAGTCGGGCGCCCTGTGCCCGCGGGGCCTCGGCGAGCGTCGCCAGGTGGCGCGCTCCCCCGCGGTAGGCGACCTCGGCGGGCTCGCCGTCGGCGGACAGTTCCTCGACGACCCAGCGGCACAGCTGCTCGTCGGTGGCGGCGCGGTCGATCTCCACGTGGCGGGAGCGGACGTGGCGGTACTCGCTCTGGAGCATCCGGTACAGGCCCACCCGGGCCGCTCCGCCGAGGGCGGGCGCCCCGCGCGAGACGAGCAGGGCACGCAGGTCGCGGCGGCCGAGGTCGACCAGGTGCTGGAGCCAACGCAGCCAGGAGGGCAGCGCGGCGTGCGTGGGCGGCAGCACGGGTGCGGTGCAGCCGGCCAGGTCGACGACGGCGTCGAAGCGGTCCCAGCGGGTGCCGGCGTCGGTGAGTTCGGCGTTGATCCGGTCGGCGGTGAGCACCTCGGCGCCCGGTAGTACCGCCGCGAGCCGGGCGGCCAGTGCCTCGGTTCCGGGCGCGGCGAGTACGGCGGTCAGGGCGGGCGGCGCCGAACGGGGCACAGGCGGGGCGGGGCGCCACTGCTTGGTCAGCAGCAGCCCCTCGGAGGCGTGTCGGGCGCCGGGGGCGCTGTGGCCGGCGTCGGACGCGTCGTGGTCGGCGCCCGGTGCGCTGCGGCCGTCACCCGGCGTGTCACGCCCGGCGCCGAGGGCGGCCAGTTCGGCGTCGGCCGCGGCCAGCCAGACCCGGTCGCCGTCGAAGGGGTAGCCGGGCAGCGCGACCCGGGCGGGCCTGCCGGCGGGGTGCAGGGCGGGCCAGTCCACCCGCTGTCCGCCGGTCCAGGCGGTGGCGTACGCGGCGGGGTCGGCGGGGAGCCGCTCGGCCGCGGCGGGCCGGCGCGGGTCGACGGCGCCGGTCCAGCTGCCGGCCGGGGCGCCGCCTGCGGCGAACTCGTCGAGCCGGTCGCACAGTTCGGGCAGGTCGTGGAAGAGCACGGCCAGCCGGTGGGCCATCGCCTCCCGGCCGGTCTGCAGGGT
This sequence comes from Streptomyces sp. NPDC038135, assembly GCF_055601245.1. Lineage (NCBI taxonomy): Bacteria > Bacillati > Actinomycetota > Actinomycetes > Kitasatosporales > Streptomycetaceae > Streptomyces > Streptomyces sp. NPDC038135. The sequence goes on from NZ_JBVJXS010000004.1 coordinate 100,687, forward strand.
CCAGGCGACCTGCGCCGGGGTGACCTCGGTGTCCTCGGCGCGCAGGTGGCCGGCGAGCCGCCGGGCCTGCGCGGCCAGCTGGCCGGCGTCCCGCGCGGAGAGGACCGCCAGCTGGGGGCCGGCTGCCGGGACGTCCCCGGCGCCGTCGCCGACGTACTCCTCGAGGATGATGTGGGCGTTCGTGCCGCCCGCGCCGAAGGAGCTCACGCCCGCCGTCCGCGGCCGTACCCTGCCGTCCGCCAGGACGCGGCGGGGCCAGGGCTTCCGTTCGCGCTGGACCTCGAACGGCGTCGTGGTGAAGTCGATGTTCGGATTGAGCCGCTCCGCGTGCAGGGACGGCACCAGCTCGCCGTGCCGCATCTGGAGCAGCACCTTGGTGATCGCGGCGATGCCGGCGGCCGACTCGGCGTGCCCGATATTGGACTTGACCGAGCCGATGGGCAGCCGCTCGGGCGGTTCCTCGCCGAAGGCCCGCAGCATGCCGGTGATCTCCACGGGGTCGCCGAGGGCCGTGCCGGTGCCGTGCGCCTCCAGGTAGTCGAGATCGGCGGGCGCGAGCCCGGCCCGTTCCAGCGCCGTACGCACCAGGTCGCCCTGGGCCTTGGGGTTGGGGACGCTGTAACCGGCGCCCGCGCCGCCGTGATTGACGGCGGACGCCTTGACCACCGCGAGGATCCGGTCGCCGGCGGCGAGGGCCGCGTCCAGGCGCTTGAGCAGGACGGCGCCCGAGCCCTCGGCGGGCACGTATCCGGTGCCGCCCTCGCCGAAGCTGCGGCAGCGCCCGTCCTCGGCGAGGAAGCCGCGCTGGGCGAGCTGGAGGAACTTCACCGGGTGGCTGGAGATGTTGACGCCGCCGGCCACGGCGACGTCGCAGTCGCCGTTGCGGATGGCGAGGCAGGCCTGGTGGATGGTGACCAGCGACGAGGAGCACATGGTGTCCAGGCCGACGCTGGGGCCGGTGAAGTCGAAGAAGTACGACACCCGGTTGGCCACCGAGGCGTACGACGAGGAGGTCGCGAAGCCCTCGCCGCGCAGCGCCTCCTGGACGCCGTACAGCTGGTAGTGGCCGTACATCATGCCGACGAACACGCCGGTGCGGGCGCCGCGCAGTTGCTCGCGGGTGTATCCGGCGTCCTCCAGCAGATGCCAGACGGTCTCCAGGAACACCCGCTCCTGCGGGTCGGTGTGTTCGGCCTCGATCTGCGACATCCGGAAGAACAGCGGGTCGAAGCGGTCGGCGCCGGGGACGAAGCCGCCCCACTTGCCGTAGGTCCTGCCGGTGGCGGATCTGTCCGGGTCGTAGAACAGGCCGTGGTCCCAGCGGTCGGCGGGGATCTCCTCGACGCTGTCCCGGCCGGCGCGCAGGTTGCGCCAGAACGCGGTGACGTCCTCGGCCTGGGGGTAGCGGCCCGCGACACCGATGATGGCGACGGCGGTGTCCTGCGGGGCGGGCGCGACCGGCTTCACCGGCTCGTCCGGCTCGACCGGCTCGACCGGCTCGACCGGCTCGACCGCAAGCACGGTCGCCGTGGGGGCGCCGGCGTCCGTCGTGGCGGTGGCCGGGGTGCCGGGTTCCACGGCGCTGGTGGCCGGGGTGCCGGTGGCCGGAAAGGCGCCGGGGTGGGCCCCGGCCAGGTGGCCGGCGAGGTCGCGTACGGTCACGTACTCGAACAGCAGGGTCTTCGACAGCGGGCCGACGTGTTCCTCCAGGCGGCGGATGAGGCTCATGGTGATGAGCGAGTCCACGCCGTACCGGTCGAAGGGTTCGGTGACGGCGATCTCGGCCTCGGGCAGCTTCAGTTCCTCGGCGAGGAGGCGCAGGACGAGTTCCTCGGCGCGTTCGTGCGCTCCGGGCTCGGCGGTGGTGGCGGGCTCGTCCTGGCGCGGCTCGGCGCCTTCGAGTGCCCCGAGGATGCGGTCGGGGTCGCCGGCGGCCAGGAGCAGGCGGGGCGCGGTGTGGGCGAGGGCGCGGTCGAGGGCCTGGAGGGCGGGGGCGGTGCGCAGCGGGCGCATGCCGAGCACCCGCTCCATGTAGGTTTCGGCGTCGGCGTCGAGGCGCATCCCGCCCTCGGCCCAGACGGGCCAGGCGGCCGCGAGGGTACGGCCGTGCCGGGTGCCTTCCCGGCGGCGTCGCTCGCGCTCCTCGGCGAAGTGGTCGAGGAAGGCGTTGGCGAAGGCGTAGTCGCTCTGGCCGGCGTTGCCGAAGGCCGCGGCCGCCGAGGAGAACGCGACGAAGTAGTCCAGCGGTTCGTCCGCCGTCGCCTCGTCGAGCAGCACGGTGCCGTGCACCTTCGCGGCGAGGACGGCGTCCGCGTCCGCACGCTGCTTGGTGCGTACGAGCCCGTCCCTGAGGACACCGGCCGCGTGCACCACGCCGCTGACCGAGCCGTGCGCCCGGCGGGCCTCGGCGACCAGGTCGCGTACGGCGGCCGGGTCGGCGACGTCGGCGAGCACCACCCGGGCGCCGAGGGCGTCGGCGCGGGCGCGGGCCTCGGGACCGGGAGCGGTGCGCGCGGCCAGCACGATGCCGCCGCCGGTGACGCCGACGGCCCGCCGCGCGGCGGCGATGTGCTCGGCGATCAGCAGGCCCAGGGCGCCGGTGCCGCCGGTGACGATGTGGGCGCCGGCCCCGGTGAACGCGGCGCCCGGCGCGGCGGGGAGGCTCACGCGCCGCCAGGCGCGGCGGGCCCGGCCCTCGGCGTCCGCGCGCATTTCGGGGCCTCCGTCCGCGGCGAGTTCGGCGACGACGGCCTCCGCGACGGGACGGCCGGGGGCGAGGGCCAGGACGCCAAGGGTGACCGACGGGTTCTCCAGGCGCACGGTGCGGGCGAAGGCGGCCATCGCCGGCTGGGCGGGTGACGGGGCCGGCTCGGGGTGGACGTACAGGTAGCGCAGCGCGTCGCGGCGCTCGTGCTGCCAGGCCCGCAGGAAGGCCAGGGCGGCGTGGAAGCCGTGCTCGACGCAGTCCCGGGTGGTTCGGTCGCGTCCGGCCAGGTGGACGACGTGGACAGGTCCGGCTCCGGCGGCGCGCACGGCGGCCTCGGCGTCGAATCCGGGGCCGACCGGGACACGGTGGACGTCGGCGCCCGTCGCCGTGAGGGCGTCGGCCACGTCGGTGGCGTGTGCGGAGGCGGGTTCGAGCAGCAGGATCCGTGCGTGCGACGGGAGTTGGCCGTGCGCGGCGGGCGCGGCCAGCCAGCAGGGCTCGAAGGCGTGGACGACGTCGGCGGCGGGCACGGCCCGCGTCGCGGGCGCGGTGTCCGTCGCGGGCGTGACGCCGGCCGGACGCAGCGCCCTCAGGGTGAAGGACTCCAGGGTGGCGGTGACCTGCCCGTCCTGGTCGAGCAGGGCGACGTCGAAGGCCAGGGAGCCCGCCGGGGCGGGGCGCCGGGCCGGGGTGGCGTACGCGTAGCCGCGTTCGGGCAGCGGGGCGTGCAGCCGGACCGAGCCCAGGGAGAACGGCAGGTACGGCGCCGGTCCAGCAGGGTCCCCGGCGCCCGGGACGAGCCGGCCCGCGGTCTGCAGTGCGGCGTCCAGCAGCGAGGGGTGGAAGGTGTGGTCGCCGGCGTCCGCGCGCCGCGGTTCCGGCAGGCTCAGCGTCGCCAGCGCCTCCCCGGGCCCCTCGGCGATCTCCTCGATCACCCGGAAGGAAGGGCCGTAGGCGAAGCCCAGCCGGGTGAAGCCGTCGTAGCAGTCCGCCCCCGCCCGGACGCGGGTGCAGCGGGCGCGTGCGTCCGCAAGGGCGACGGGGGCGGGCCGGGATCCGGGAGCGTCGTACCGCAGGATGCCGCCGGCGTGCACCGGCGCATCGTCGCCGGTGCCGCGCACCTCGAAGGCGGCACGGGAGCGGTCGCCGGTGACGCGGACCAGCAGCGGGTGCCCGGTGCTGCCGGGGGCGAGCCGGACCGGCGCCGCCCACACCAGGTCGTCCACGCCGCTCACCGGGGCTCCCCCGGCGGCGAGTTCGCCCGCGAGGCGGCCCATCTCCAGATAGGCCACGCCGGGCAGCACCGGGTCGCCGCCGACCACGTGGTCGCGCAGGAAGAACTCCTCGCCGGTCAGCGTCTTGGTGAACCGCTGCTCGCCGAAGGTGGAGACGTTGGCGTCCAGGAGGGTGGGGTGTAGACCGGAACCGGGCTCCGCGGGACGCTCGCCGGGCGCGACCCAGTGCCGGGGGCCGGCGAACGGGTAGGCGGGCAGGTGGACGCGGCGCCGGGCGGCGCCCTCGTGCAGGGCCCGCCAGTCGACGTCGGCTCCGTCCAGCCAGGCGGCGGCCAGGGCGTGCACATCGTGCCGGTCCGGTGAGAGGGGGTCGCCCGGGCCGTCACGTGGGCGGTGCGTACGGCGGAGGGGCGGCCGGCCAGGTGCGCGGCCAGCTCGTCGCGCAGGGCCGCGGTGCCGTCGGCGACGACGGCGAGTCGGTGCGGCATCGGTTCCCGGCCCACCTGGAGGGTGTGGGCGAGGTCCCCGGCCAGGACGTCGTGGCGCCCGAGGTGGTCGGCGAGCCGGGCGGCCGAGCGCCGCAGCGCGTCGCCGTCGCGGGCCGAGAGCACGAAGACCTGCTGGGCGGCGGGCTCGTCGCGGGTGTCCGGCATGCGGGGTTCCTCCAACACGATGTGCGCGCCCGCCCCGCCGAAGCCGAAGGAGCTGACGGCGCCGCGGCGGGGCAGATCGGCTCCGCGCGCGTCCCGGCGACGCGGCCAGGGCCGGGCGGTGGCGGCGACCTCGAAGGGGCCGCCGGCGAGTTCCAGGTAGGGGTTCTGCTCGCGGAAGTGCAGGCTGGCCGGGATCGTTCCGTGCCGCATCGACAGGACCACCTTGAACAGTCCGGCGATGCCGGCGGCGGCCTCGAGGTGGCCGATGTTCGTCTTGACCGAGCCGATGGCGCACGCGGCGGAACCGCGGGGCGCGTCCCGGCCGTCACGCAGTCGCCGGAAGGCGGTGCTCAGGCCGGTGGTCTCGATCGGGTCGCCCAGGGCGGTGCCGGTGCCGTGCGCCTCGATGTAGCCGACGGTGTCCGGCTGGACGCCGGCGGCCCGATAGGCCTCGACCAGCAGGTCCGCCTGGGCGTCGGGGTTGGGGGCGGTGAGCGAGGTGGTCCGGCCGCCGTGGTTGAGCGCGGCGGCCTTGATCACGGCGTGTACGGCGTCGCCGTCGCGCTCGGCCCGCTGCTGCGGCTTGAGCAGGACGACGCCGACGCCCTCGCCGCGCACATAGCCGTCGGCGCGGCTGTCGAACGCCTTGCAGCGGCCGTCGGGGCTGAGCATCTCTCCCTGGCTGAGCGCCTCGTAGACGCCCGGGGCCAGGATGAGGCTGACGCCACCCGCGATGGCCATGTCGCAGGTGCCGTCGCGCAGGGCGGCGCACGCCTGGTGGACGGCGGTGAGGGAGCCGGAGCAGGCGGTGTCGACGGCGATGCTGGGGCCGCGCAGGTCGAGCAGGTACGACACCCGGTTCGGGACGATCGACAGGGCGGCGCCGGTGAGGGTGTGGCCCTCGGTGTCGCGTCCGGCGGCCCGCTGCACCTCGTGGTAGTCGGAGTTGGTGACGGCGATGAACACGCCGATCCGCTTGCCGGCCAGCTCGGAGGGGCGGTAACCCGCGTCCTCGACGGCCTGCCAGACGGTTTCGAGCAGCAACCGCTGCTGCGGGTCCATCAGTTCGGCCTCTCGGGGAGAGATGCCGAAGAACGCGGCGTCGAACCGGTCCACGTCCGGCGCGAACCCGCCCCAGCGGGAGCGGGAGCGCGGGTGGTCGCGCCAGTCCCAGCGGTCGGCGGGGATCTCGCCGACCAGGTCGTCGCCGGCGGCGAGGTGGTCCCAGAACTCGGTGAGGTCCATCGAGCCGGGCAGCCGCCCGGCCATGCCGATGACGGCGACCTCGCGGCCGGCGGGGGCCGGCAGGACCTCGTTTCCGGCGGGGGCCGCTGAGGTCACGGCCCCGGCGGGGACCGCCGAGTCCCGGGCCACGGCCGGACCGGCCTGTTCGGCGGCGGGTTCCTGCGGGGCCGTCCCGAAGTGGGCCGTCAGCGCGGTCGGGTGGTGCTCCCACAGGTGCTCGGCAAGCGCGTGCAGGGTGCCGTGGCGGTAGAAGAGGGTCGGGTACTCGGTGATGCCGTACGCCCTGCGCAGCGCGGCGCTGAGTGCGGTGAAGCTCACGGAGTTCATGCCGGTCTCGCCGAGCGGTGTGTGCGCGCCGATGTCCTCGGGGCGCAGGTCCACCAGGTCGGCGACCAGGCGGGCCAGTTCGGCGACGAGGGCCTGCGTGCGGCCGCCGGTGGCGGGCGCCGGGGCGCCGGGACGGGCGGCGGGCGGGGACCCGGCGCCGAAGCGGGCGCGCAGGTCGGCCAGGGGCAGGGCGGCCAGCGTGGTGCGGTCGGTCTTCCCGTTCAGGGTGCGCGGGAAGCCGGTCACCCGGACCAGGGCGTCGGGCACCATGTGGTCCGGCAGCCAGGCCGCCAGTTCCTCGCGGTCCGGCTCGCGCGCGCCGTCCTCCAGTACGTAGCAGGCGAGCAGGGTGTGTGAGCCCGCTGTCCGGCCGCGGGCCACGACGACGGCCTCGCGGACGCCGTCGAGCCGGCGCAGGGTCGCCTCGATCTCCTCCGGCTCGACCCGGTGGCCGCGCACCTTGACCTGGGAGTCGAGCCGTCCGAGGTACTCGATCGTGCCGTCGGCCAGCCGTCGTACGAGGTCGCCCGTGCGGTACATGCGGGCGTCGGCGCGCGCCGCGAACGGGTCGGGCAGGAAGCGCTCGGCGGTCAGTTCGGGGCGGCCGAGGTAGCCGTCGGCCACGCCGTCCCCGCCGATGTACAACTCCCCCGCGACGGCGGTGGGAACGGGCCTGCGGGCGCTGTCGAGGACGTGGAGCGCGGTGTTGGCGATCGGGGCGCCCAGGGTGACTCGGCCGCCCGGGGCGAGGCGGCTCACTGCCGACCAGATGGTGGTCTCGGTGGGGCCGTAGAGGTTCCACACCTGCCCGTTGCCCGCGAGCAGCGCCTCTGCCAGGTCGGCGGGGAGCGCCTCGCCGCCGCACAGCACCTTCAGCGCGGGATCGCCCTGCCAGCCGGCGGCCAGCAGCATGCTCCAGGTGGCCGGGGTGGCCTGCACGACCGTGGGGCGGGCCCGTTCGAGGGCCTCGCGCAGCCGCAGCCCGTCGCGGGCGTCCTCGGCGGCGAGCACCTCCACCGTGCCGCCGGTGACCAGCGGGAGGTACAGCTCCAGACCGGAGATGTCGAAGCAGACGGTGGTGAGGGCCAGCAGCGTGTCGCCGGGTCCGAAGCCGGGTTCCCGGGCCATCGACCACAGGAAGTTGGTCAGCGCCCGGTGCGGCACGCGGACGCCCTTGGGGCGGCCGGTGGAGCCGGAGGTGTAGATGACGTAGGCGGCGTCGGAGGGGCCGGCCGGGCCGGGCGAGGGTAGGGCCGGGGGCTGCTCGGAGGTGTCGACGGTCAGCCGGGGCACCGTCGCGAAGCCGGCGTCGCAGGTCGAGTGGGTGAGCAGCAGGTGCAGCCCGGCGTCCTCGGCCATGTAGGCGAGCCGGTCCTGCGGATAGGTGGGGTCGAGCGGTACGTAGGCGGCGCCGGAGGCCTGGACGGCGAGGAGCGCCACCGGCAGGTCCTGGTCGCGCGGGAGCAGCACCCCGACGGTGCGGCCACGGCCCGCTCCGGCGGCGGTGAGCCGGGCGGCGAGGGCGTCCACGCGCTCGACGAGTGCGCGGTACGTCAGCTCGGTGCCGGCGTGGCGGACCGCGACCGCGTCGGGCCGGGCGTCGGCGTGCCGCCGTACCAGTTCCCAGACCAGGGCGTCGGCGGGGTAGTCGGCGGCGGCGGGCGGGGTGAGCCGGGCGCGCTCGTCGTCGGTGAGCAGCTCCAGGTCGCCCACCGGGGTGCCGGGTCCCTCGACGGCGGCGGCGAGGAGGGTGGAGAAGTGGGCGCCGAGGCGGGCCACGGTCTCCTCGTCGAAGAGGTCGGGGTCGTACTTGAGCGTGTAGCGGCAGCCCTGCTCCTGCTCGACGACCTCCAGGGTCAGGTCGAACTCGCCCTCCTGGTGCACTCCTTCGACCGGGCCGAGCACCGCGGCGTCGCCGGTCGCTTCGCGGCGGGCGGTGCGGGTCCAGTTCTGGAAGTAGAAGGCGACGTTGAACGGGGCGCCGGCCTCGGGGTCCGCGCGGCGCAGGTCGTCGGCCAGGGTGATGAGCGGGTAGGCGCTGTGTTCCAGGGCGTCCAGGACGGTGCGGTGGACGCGGCGGACCAGGGCGCGGAACTCTTCGGCGCCGTCGACGCGTTCGGCCAGCACCACCATGTTCATGAAGTAGCCGAGCGTGTCGTCGAAGCCGCTCGCCGGGCGTCCGGCCGTCGGTGTGCCCACGGCGATGTCGGCCTGGTCGCCGTAGCGGTGCAGCAGCGCGAACCAGGCGGCGAGGACGACCCCGAACAGGGACGTCTGCTCGGTGCCCGCGAGCGCCCGGGCCCGGTCGGCGACCGCGGCGGGAATGTGCCCGTCCAGGCTCGCCCCGCGGAAATTGGGCACGGGCGGGCGGGGCCGGTCCAGCGGCAGTGGCACGGTGGTCCGGCGTCCGCGCAGTCGTTCGGTCCAGTAGGCGCGCAACCGTCGGCCCTCGGCACCGGCGAGCAGCTCGCGCTGCCAGGCGGTGAAGTCGGCGTAGCTGCGGGCGGGGCGCTCGGCGGGGAGGGGGCGGCCCGCGAGGAGTGCCTGGTATCCGCGTTCCAGCTCGCGCAGGAGCAGGGCGATGGAGACACCGTCGAAGACCAGGTGGTGGAAGGTCAGCAGCAGCGCGTTGCGGCCGTCGCCCAGGGTGTAGAGGGTGGCGCGGACGAGGGGGCCGGTGGCCAGCTCGAAGGGGCGGCGCAGGTCGGCGCGCATCCGGTCACGCAGCTCGGCGTCGCTCCTGGCGGTCAGGAAGACCTGCTGGAAGGGCAGTTCGGGCTCGGTCGCGATCCCGGCGTACGGCTCCTCGTCGCCGGTGTGGACGGTGGCCCGCAGTTCGGCGTGCCGGTCGACCAGGTCCTGGAGGACGGTCCGCAGGGCGAGCACGTCGAGGTCGCGGTCGAGCCAGAGGGCGAGGGGCAGGTTGTAGGCGTAGGTGCCGGGCGCGATCTGTTCGATCACCCAAAGGGCGCGCTGCCCCTCGGACAGGGGGTGGCGGCTCTCCTCGCCGGCGCCGCGCGGGCGCAGGACGCGGGCCGCGGCCTCGGTGGCCGGGGAGACGGCGGCGGGGGCGGCTGGGGCGGGTGCGGTGGACGCCGACGCGGGCACGGTGGGCGCGGGTGCGGCGGGCGCGGGTGCGGCGACGGCTTCGGGCAGGGCCGGTCCGGCCGGCACACCGGTGAGCCAGTTGGCGGCCAGGTGGTCGGCCAGCTCGCGCAGGGTCGGCTGCTCGAAGAAGTCGCCGAGCGGTACGGCGACACCGAACTCCTCGTCCACGGCTGCGACGATCTTCATGCCGCTGAGCGAGTCGAAGCCGTAGTCGGCCAGCGGGCGGGTGGGGTCGATGCGCTCGTCCAGCTTGAGCACCCGCTCGACGAGGCCGCGCAGGCGCTCGGTGAGGGCGTCGGTGGAGGTGGTCGCGACCGGTGAGACGGGGGCGGTGGCCGGGCCCGCCGTGGGCACGGGCGCGCTCAGCAAGGCCCCGTCGCTCTCCGCCACCAGGACGGTCTGGCCCAGCGCCGGGTCGCCGGCGCCCAGCGCGTGGACCGGGGCGTAACCCTCCTCGTGCAGGAGCCGGGTCCAGCCCTCCGGGGAGGCGAGCGGGGAGTCGGGCATGCGCAGGTGGCCGTCCTCGAAGGCCCACCAGCCCTCCAGGACACCGCCGCCGATGGTCAGCAGCGGCCGTACGGAGGTCAGTTCGTTGAGGACGAGCCAGCCGCCGGGCCGCAGCAGCGCCTTCGCCTTGCGCAGGGTCGCCCGCAGGTCGCTGGTGGCGTGCACGACGTTGGTGGCGACGACGAGGTCGGCGCACGCCTGCTCGAACCCCTGCTCGGCCAGGCCGCGTTCCAGGTTGAGCACCTGGAAGCGGGCGAAGTCGTGGCGTTCGGCGAAGCGTTCACGGCCGTGTTCCAGGAAGCGCGGCGAGATGTCGGTGAAGGTGTATCCGACGCGTCCCGGGTGGGCGGCCAGCGCGGGCAGCACCCGTTCGCTGGTGGCGCCGGTGCCGGCGCCCAGTTCGACGACCTCGATCGTGCGGTCCTGCGGCAGGTGCGGCAGGCGCAGGTCCAGGAAGTGCCGGACCGTGTCGCGGACCAGGAGGTTGAACGAGTCGGTGAGCGGATTGCCCTTGTAGAAGTTCTGCACCAGCTTCATCGAGGAGCCGGGGAACATGATCTCGGTGGCACCCACCTCGCCGCGCAGGATCCGCGGATACGCCTGGAGGAACAGGCGGTTGAGGGTGACGGTCGGCTCGATGTCCGGGTAGGCCGCCGCGATCCGGTCGAACTCCGCCTCCCAGCGGTCGGCGTGCCGGTCCGCGTCGACGCCGTCGACCGCCGGGGTGGTGGTGACCACGTCACCGTCGCGGGTCAGGAACCCGGCGCCGGCGAGGATGTTGAGCAGTGCCTCGTGCAGCCGACGGAAGCGGTCGACGATTCCGAGGCGGCCGCGCAGCTCCTCGGCGCCGTGCCGTTCGCCGGAGCGCTGGAGGGCTCCCATGCGCTGGTAGACGCCGAGCAGCATGGGGGCGGAGACGGCTTCGAGCTCCTCGTACCCGGTGAGGACGCGGCGGGCGGCCGGGGCGGCGGCGGTACCGGTGCCGAGGTGTCCGGCCGCGGCGGCCAGCGCGGCCGGGTGGCCGCCGCCGAGGACCTCACCGTCCAGGGCGGGGTCGTGGCCCATGGCCTCCAGCGCCCGGCGCCCGGCGCGGATCGGCATGACCTGCGGCAGCCCGCTGCCGAGGATGCGGTGGACGGCGGCGATGCCCGCGGCAGGGCTGAAGCCCTGGATGCCGAGCCCGGCGAAGATGTCGGCCAGTCCGGGCCGGGCGCCGGAGCCGACCAGGCCCCAGTAGCCCTGGTTCACGACGGTCACCGGATACGGCACCCGGTCGCGCAGGAACAGGGCGTAGGCGTCCTCGGTGGCGGAGGCGCAGATGTAGGCGCCGTTGCCGGCGAAGCTGCCGAAGGACCCGGCGGAGGAGAAGTAGACCAGGAAGTCGAGGTCCTGGCCGGCGACGGCGGCGGCGAGCGCGGCGGCGCCCTCGGTCTTGACGCGGGTCGCGGCGGTGAAGGTCTCCTCGTCGAGGTCGGCGAGCGCATGGTCGTCGAACACCATGGCGGCGTGCACGACCCCGTGCAGGGCGCCGAAGCGGCGATGCGCCTCGGCGACGGCGGCGGCGAGGTCGGCGGTGGCACAGGCGTCGCCGCGGACGTGGGCGACGTCGCCGCCGAGGGCGCGGATCTCCTCGGCGGTGGCGTCGTGTTCGGTGCCCAGGTCGCCGCGGCTGAACCACACCAGCCGGGCGCGGTGGCGCTCGGCGAGGTGGCGGCTGAGTTCCTGGGCGATGCCTCCGGTGCCGCCGACGAGCAGGTAGACGCCGCCGTCGCGGAAGACGGGGCCGGGCTCGGGCAGGGTGACGCGGCCGAGGCGGCGGACGTAGCGGACCCCGCCGCGCAGGGCGACGGTGCGGCCGGTGACGTCGGCGGGCGCGGCCAGGATCGCGTCGGCCAGGGCGGCGGTCGCGTCCTCGCCCGTGAGGTCGGCCGTGGCGAAGTCCAGGGCGGTGACCTGGAGTTCGGGGCGTTCCTTGGCCACCACCTGGAGCAGGCCGTGCATGCCGGCGGCGAAGGGGTTGGCGGCGGTGCTTCCCGCGACCGGGTGGACGTCGCTGGTGACCACGACGACGCGCGCGGCGGTGGTCGAGCGGACCAGGCGGAACAGGGAGAGGGAGCCGGTGCGCAATTGCTCGGCGGCCCGGTCGGCGCCCAGTCCCTGGGTGATGCCGGTGCCGACGCCGCCCAGGTGGAGCACCAGGTCGGCGCCGTCGGTCCTCTCCAGCCATGCGGGCGGGGGAAGTTCGTCGATGCGGACCGGTTCCAGGCGGCTCTCGGGGATGCGGGCCGCGATCGCCTCGGCGAGCCGGGCGGACGCCTCGGTCACCAGGGCGACGACGCGGCCGGGTCGAGGGGCGGGTCCGGGAGCGGGAGTTTCCTCGCGTACCCACAAGGGCCGGTAGAAGTGCGGGAGTTGTTCCGCGGAGACGTCGCCGGGTCCGGTCGGCCGTGCGGGGGCGGTGCGGGCCGGGGGCTCGGGGATCCAGTAGCGCTTGCGGGCGAAGGGGTACGTCGGCAGCTCGGTCCGGCGGGCGGCGGCGGGGGTGACACGCGACCAGTCGACGTCGGCGCCGGCCACCCAGTGCTCGGCCACCGCGGTCAGGTCCCGCCGGGCCAGGGCCGCCTCCAGGGCTTCGGCCTCGGTGCCGGTGAGGACGACCCGTGCCCGGGTGACCCGGCCGGTCGTGATCCGGGTGTCGGCGGTGCCGTCGGCGTACGCCTCGAGCAGCGCGGCCGCCTCGGCCACCGAGCCGGCGACCAGGGCCAGCCGGAACTCGTAGGGGGTGCGGCCGGACTGGAGGGTGTGGGCGACGTCGGCGAGACGCAGGGGGCCTTCGGCTCCACGGGCGGTGGCCCGGGCACCGGAGCCGGCCCGGATGCCGGGCGCGTCCGACGACGCGTCCGGGGTTCCCGGAGCGCGCGGGCCGTCGGCGCCCGCGGTCGCGGCGATCGCACGCGCCATCGCGCCCAGTGTCCGTGCCGTGATCACCGCCGCGGGAAGGGGACCGTCCAGCTCGGCCGTCAGTGACGCCTCGAGGCGGGCGCGCTCGGGGACGCCGAAGCCGCAGTCGGCGAGGTCGGTGCCGAGGTCGAGGTACTCGGGGGCCACGCCGGCGGTGTCGGCGGCCAGGCGCAGGCACAGCCGCTGGGCGTCGCCCAGGGTGTCCCGGCCGGCGTCCGCCGGTTCCGTGTCCGCGCTGCCGTGCAGGAACGCCGCGAGCTCGGCGGCGTACGCGCGCAGCCGGTCCTCGCTCCTGGCGGACAGGACGAGGAGCTGGTCGGTGTCCGGGGCGACGGGCTCGGCCGGTGGGGTGCGGTACTCCTCCACGATCAGGCAGGCGTTGGCGCCGCCCCCGCCGAAGGAGCTGACGACCGCGCGCAGCGGCTGGTCGCCGTCGTGCTCCGGGGGCCTCCAGGGCTGGAGGGTCTGCTGCACCTCGAAGGGTGTGGTGGTGAAGTCGATGCCGGGGTTGCGCCGGGCGGAGTTCAGCGAGGGCACCAGCGTGCGGTGGCGCAGCTGGAGCAGCACCTTGGTCAGGCCCGCGACACCGGCCGCCGACTCCAGGTGGCCGATGTTGGACTTCACCGAGCCGACGGCGACCGTCGGCCGCTCGGGCCGCTGCGTCGCGTCGATGCGGCCGCCGAAGGCCTCCACGAGCCCGGCGATCTCGATGGGGTCGCCGAGCGGGGTGCCGGTGCCGTGGGCCTCCACGTAGCCGACGGTTGCCGGGTCGGTCCGGGCGCGGTGCAGGGCGGTGCGGATCACCTCGGCCTGCGCGGTCGCGCTGGGCACGGTGTAACCGCCGGTCTTGCCGCCGGCGTTGATGGCGGAGCCGCGGATCACGCCGAGGACGCGGTCACCGTCGGCGATCGCGTCCTTCAGGGGCCGCAGCAGTACGGCGCCCACGCCCTCGCCGTCGACGAACCCGTCGGCGTCGGCGCCGAAGCTCCTGAGCCTGTCGCCGCGCGAGATCATCCCGCGGTCGGCCAGCATGCGCAGGTGCATGGGGTGCAGGATCAGGTTGACGCCGCCGGCGATCGCGGAGTGGCACTCCCCCGATCTGATGCTCTCGCAGGCCAGGTGGATCGCGGTGAGGGAGGCCGAGCAGGCGGTGTCGACGGCGAGGCTCGGGCCGGTGAAGTCGAAGGTGTACGAGACCCGGTTGGCGATCGACCAGTGGTTGGAGTGCGCGTCGGTGCGGACGCCGAGGGCGGAGGCCTCGCCGCCCATCCACTCGTAGTTGTTGTTCATGACGCCCGCGAAGACGCCGACCGGGCCCCGGGCGGCCAGCTCTGCGGCCGGGTGGCCGGCGTCGTCCAGGACGGCCGCGGCGGTCTGGAGGAACAGCCGCTCCTGCGGGTCCATCGCCTCGGCGTCGGCCGGCGATATCTGGAAGAAGAGCGGGTCGAACTTGTCGACGTCGTCGATGAATCCGGCCCACTTGCTGTAGCTGCCACGCACCCCGGCCGGGTCGTGGTGGGCGCCGGCGTCCCAGCGGTCGGCGGGCGCCTCACGGATGCAGTGCCGGCCGGCGGCCAGGTTGTCCCACAGCTCGGCGGGTGTCTCGGCCAGCGGGTAGCGGCCGGCGACGCCCACGATCGCCACGCCGTCGCTCGCCGGGGCCGGGGCGGAGGCCCCGGCCAGCAGGCTCAGCAGCAGCTTTCGCTTGTCGTCCACAGTTGCTCTCTCTCAGGTCTTCGGTCGGCCGGCGTGGGCCGTGGTGTCGCCGCCGGGAGGGGGTCAGGCCTGGCCGGTGCGGCGGGCGGCCGCGCGCTGGGCCCGTCGGGAGGTGCGCGGCGCCGGGGCGGTGCCGTCGCTGCCCGGGGCCGTGCCGGGGGTGAGGCCCATCAGCTCGGCGAGGTTGTCCCCGAAGGACCGGATGGTGGGGAACTCGACGAAGGAGGCGGCCGGGACCTCGAAGTCCAGTTCCTGGCCGAGCTCGGCGACGACCTCGATGAGCACCAGGGAGTCCAGGCCGAGGTCGAAGAGGTTGGTGTCGGGGGCGGCGAGGTGCCTGCCGCCGAGGACCTTGCCGATGGCCTCGGTGAGGTGCTCCTGAATCAGTTCGACGTTGTGCTGCGGGTCGGCCGGGTCGAAGCGGGCGATCAGCCGCTCCCCGGCCGGTGCCGTCCCGGTCCGGGCGCCGTGGTCGCCGGGCTCCACCCAGTGCCGCCGCCGCTCGAAGCGGTGGGTGGGCAGGGGCACCCGGCGGATGTCCCTGCCGCTGTGCACGGCCGCGAAGTCGAGGTCGGCGCCGAGCACCCACTGCTCGGCGGCGAGGGTGAGCAGGTGGGCGAGTCCGCCGGGTCCGCCGTCCGGCGGGGTGAGGCGGACCGGGTGCCGGCCGGTGCCGTCGAGCAGCGCGTCCACGGAAGCCGTCGCGTCGGCGGGGCCGGTCCAGACGGCCGGGTCGCGGCCCTCTTCCTCGGTCATCCAGCGGCCGGTGCGCGGCGACACCACGGGCAGCATGGGCGGGGCGACGCGGTGGGGAGCGGCGCCGCGGGCCAGGGCGAGGGCGTCGGCGAGCGGGAGGGCCTCGGCGAGGGCGGCGGCCGCGGCGAGGCCGGCGCCGGTGGCGGCGAGGCCGGCCGGTGCGACTCCCCAGGCGGTGAGGGCGCCGGCGAGGGAGTACTCGTGGCAGCAGGCGGCGACCGCGCCGTACTCGGCGAGGAGGGCCTCGGCCTCGCCGGGGCGCCCGAGGGCGGCGGCGCAGGCGTCGGCGGCGTCCCGGTAGGCGGGCACCGACGCGTACAGCTCGGCCGTGTCGGCGGGGTCGGCGCCGGTGCCGGTCAGGACGAGGACGGGGGCGCTCGGGTCGCGTCCGGTCACGCCGCGGCGGGTGCGCTCCTCGTCGCCCAGGGCGAGCGCCATGGCCGCGGAGCGGGTGCTGTCGGCGACCAGGGCCAGCCGGTGGGTGTGGGCGCGGCGGCCGAGGCCGAGGGTCTGGGCGACGGCTGCCGGGTCGAGGCCGGGGTGGGCCCGCAGATGGCGCGCCAGGGCGGCGGCGGCCTTCTGGAGGGCGTCCTCGGAACGGGCGGAGAGAACCAGCAGCTCCGGTCGGCTCTCGTGCGGGGACTCGCCGCGGGCCGGGCTCTCCTGGAGGATCACATGGGCGTTCGTACCGCCGATGCCGAAGGAGCTGACGCCGGCGCGCAGCGGGCCTGCCTCGTTCTTCCACTCGGTCTTCTCGGTGTTGACGAAGAACGGGCCGGTGGCGAAGTCGATGTCCGGGTTGGGCTCGGTGAAGTGCAGGCTGGGCACCAGCGTGCGGTGCTCCAGCATCAGCGCGGTCTTGATCAGGCCGGCCAGGCCGGCGGCCGTGTCCAGGTGGCCGATGTTGGTCTTCACCGAGCCGAGCGCGCAGTACCCCGTACGGTCGGTGCCCTCGCGGAAGGCCTGGGTGAGGGCGGCGACCTCGATCGGGTCGCCGAGCGGCGTGCCGGTGCCGTGCGCCTCCACGTAGCCGATGGTCTCCGGGGCGACGTCGGCGACGTCCTGGGCGTCGGCGATGACCGCGGCCTGCCCGGAGATGCTGGGCGCGGTGTAACCGGTCTTCGCCGAGCCGTCGTTGTTGACGGCGGAGCCCTTGATGACGGCGTGGATCCAGTCGCCGTCGGCGAGGGCCTCCTTCAGCCGCTTGAGGACGACCGCTCCGGCACCGCTGCCGATCACGGTGCCGCGGGCGTCGGCGTCGAAGGCGCGGCAGTGGCCGTCGGGCGAGAAGATCATGCCTTCCTGGTACTGGTAGCCCTGGCCCGGCGGGTTGAGGTGGACAGCGCCGACCAGAGCCATGTCGCACTCGCCGCCGAGCAGGGCGAGGCAGGCGGTGTGCACGGCGACCAGCGAGGTGGAGCAGGCGGTGTTGACGCTGACGCTGGGGCCGGTCAGGTTGAGCTTGTAGGAGACCCGGGTGGCGAGGAAGTCCTTGTCGTTGGCGAGCATCAGCCGGTAGTGGTCCACGGAGGACGCGGTCCGGTAGCGCTCGCCCAGGTTGTGCAGCAGGTAGGTGTTCATGCCGGCGCCGGCGTAGACGCCGATCTGGGCGTCGGTGCGCTCGGGGTCGTAACCGGCCCGCTCCAGGGCCTCCAGGGCCAGCTCCAAGAGGATCCGGTGCTGCGGGTCGAGGATCTCGGCCTCGTCCTGGGTGAACCGGAACAGCTCGGAGTCGAACAGGTCTGTGCCGGGGATGGTCTGGGCGGCCTTCACATAGCGCGGGTCGGCCAGCCGGGCGGCGGGCACGCCGGCGGCGAGGAGTTCCTCGTCGGTGTACCGGGTCAGCGTCTCGCGGCCCTCGCCGAGGACGTCCCAGAAGCGGTCGACGGAGTCGGCGCCCGGGAAGCGGCAGGCCATGCCGATGATGGCGACGTCGGAGTCGGAAAGCGTCATGGTGCTGGTTCTCCTGCTCGGGTGTCAGCTCAGCCGTATGCCGAGGTCGGCGGCGACGGATCGCATCTCGAGGAAGCCGCGGGCGACGAAGCGGGCGGCGTCCTCGGTGGCGTCCATGCGCTGGAAGAGGTCCACGAGGGTGCGCTCGTGCTCGTCGGGGTCGCCCTTCCCCGCCGCGATCTCCTTGACGACCTTGCCGAGCCGGTCCTCCACGTCGGCGAGGTCGAGCGAGCGCGGGAACTTGATGCTGAAGGTGTTGCGGTCGTAGGAGGCGTTGCGCTTGACGGACCGCACATGGCTGGCCGCGTTGAGCTTGTAGAACATGCAGTCGTAGTTCGTGAACGAGTAGTAGTTCAGCAGCGGGAAGAGCGTGCAGTGGGTCTCCAGCGGCGAGGACTGGTACAGGCCCTTGGCGCGCAGTTCCTCGACGATGCGGTCGGGGTCGTACTCGTGCCGCGTGGCGATGAACGGAAAGACGATCTTCGGCAGGTTCTCGTCGTCGTCGAAGAGGAGCTCCTCCAGCTGCCCGCCGAAGAGCGTGTCGGTGAGCCGCTCGCCGAACGTCTTGTAGAAGTCGCGCACGATCTCCCGGACGTTGGACTCCATGGTGAGGATCTGCTGCGGGTCGGCGCACAGCGCGATGTAGGGGATCTTCTGCCGGTAGGCCATGAGGATCGCGCGCAGCACGAAGAAGGTGCGGCAGGAGACGCAGGGCAGTTTCTCGTCGAGGTACTTGCCGGGCTTCTTCGGCGCGGGGCGGTTGAACACCTCGCGCATCATCAACTTGATGTTGTCGTCGTCGGCGTCGAGGACGAACGTCGCCGGGATCTTCTCCCGCGCCAGCGCGATGTTCTGGGCGGCGTGCACGCTCTCGAAGGGCACGTCGAAGGTGAAGGCCAGCACCCGCTTGCCGTACTCGTTGACGAACTTGTCCAGCATGTACGTGCTGTCCTTGCCGCCGCTGTACATGAACAGGCAGTCGTACTCGCCGGCGGCGGGCGGCGCCTGCTGGAACTCGGTGAACACCCCGCTGGTGTAGCGGTAGTTGACGAGCAGCTCCTCGGCGAAGTCCAGGTTGCACAGGTTGCACACCCCCTGGTCGTCGAGCACCACTCCCGGATGGCCGGCCTTGAGCGAGCAGACCTGACAACTGGACACGGAACCCCCTGGAGAGACGGACGGATCGGGCTGTGCGGTGGGTGTGGCGGCGTCGTGCCGGCCGGTCATGAGCGCCGCCCCCTGCGGTCGCGGCGGCGGGCGAGCGCCGAGGTGTCCCGGGAGCGCCGGGGCCGTGACACGGCATGCTCGGCGGGGCGGCCGGCGTCGGCGACATGGGCGGCCATGGCCCGTACGGTCGGACGGCCGAACATGTCGAGGCGGGTGACCTTCAGGCCCAGCCGCTCCCGCAGGGTCGCCACCACGGACGTCAGACGCAGCGAATCACCGCCGACGTCGAAGAAGTTGTCCTCGGCGCCGACCCACTCCACGCCGAGCGCCTCGCACCAGACCTCTGCGATGCGCCGCTCCAGATCGGTGCGGACGGCCGCCGCGCCGCCGACGCGGACGACGTCCGGCTTGGGCAGGGCCGCGCGGTCGACCTTGCCGTTCGGGGTGAGCGGCAGCCGGGGCAGCACGACGAGGGCGGAGGGGACCATGTAGACGGGCAGCCGCTCGCCCAGGGCGGCGCGCATCCCGGCGACGTCGGGCGGACCGGCCGGGCCGACCAGGTAGCCGGCCAGGCGGCGTTCGCCGGGCCGGTCCTCGCGGACGACGGCGACGGCTTCGGTGACGCCGGGCAGCCGGCGCAGGGCGGACTCCACCTCGCCGAGTTCGATGCGGTAGCCGTTGAGCTTGATCTGGCCGTCGATCCGCTCCAGGTACTCCAGGCGGCCGTCGGGCAGGTGGCGCACCAGGTCGCCGGTGCGGTAGGCGCGGCCGGTGCCGCCGCCGGGGACGGTGACGAAGCGTTCGGCGGTCAGCTCCGGCCGGTTGAGGTAGCCGTCGGCGGTTCCGTCGCCTGACAGGTACAGCTCGCCGGGGATGCCGGGCGGGACCGGGACGCCGCGCTCGTCGAGGACGTGGCAGCGGGTGTTGCCGATGGGCCGGCCGATGGTGGTCGCCTCGCCGGGCAGCACCCGGTCCACGGTGGACCAGATGGTGGTCTCGGTGGGGCCGTACATGTTGTACAGCGCACCGACGCGGGGCGCGAGTCGCTCGGCCAGCTCGGGGGGCAGCGGTTCACCGCCGCACAGGGCCCGCAGCCCCGCGTCGCCGTCCCAGCCGGCGGCGAGCAGCATCCGCCAGGTGGTCGGGGTGGCCTGGAGGACGGTGGGCGCGGAACGCTCCACGCGCTCGCGCAGGGCGACGCCGTCGGCGGCCTCGGCCGCGGGAAGGATCTCCACGGTGCCGCCGCGCACCAGCGGCAGGTACAGCTCCAGGCCCGCGATGTCGAAGCACACGGTGGTCAGCGCGAGCAGCGAGTCCCGGGAGCCGAAGCCGGGCCGGCGGGCCATCGTCCACAGGAAGTTGACCAGCGCCCGGTGGCCGACCTGAACGCCCTTGGGCAGGCCGGTGGAGCCGGAGGTGTAGATCACGTAGGCGGGGGCGTCCGGGTCGGAGCGGTCGAGGGGGGCCGCCGGCGGCCCGGTGGTGAGCGCGGCGGAAACCGGTACCGGGGTGACCGGGAACGGGGTCAGGGTGCCGCCCAGCGTCTCGTCGGTCACGACCAGCCGGGCGCCGGAGTCCTGGAGCATGTGCCCGATCCGGGCGGGCGGGTAGATCGGGTCGATCGGCACGTAGGCGGCGCCGGTGCGCAGCACGGCGAGCAGGCTGATCAGCAGTTCGGGCGAGCGCTCCAGATAGACGCCGACGAGCGTCCCGGGGCCCGCGCCGAGGCCGGCCAGGTGCCGGGCCATCCGGTCGGCGGCCTCGTCGAGTTCGCCGTAGCCGAGGGCGCGGTCCTGGAAGCGGACGGCGGTGGCGTCCGGTGCGGCGCAGGCCATGTCGGTGACCAGCCGGGTCACGGTCTCCTCGCGCGGATACTCCTCGTCGGTGTCGTTCCACCGGCCGAGCAGCAGTTCCCGCTCCTCGGGTGCGAGCAGGTCGGCGGTGCCGAGCGGTGCCCGGGGGTCGGCGGCGAGTGCGCCGAGGAAGGCCGCGAAGTGCCCGGCGAGCCAGCGCTCGTGGTCCGCGGTCAGGCCGGCGCCCGCGTGGAATCCGACGGCTCCGTCGGCGTCGATGCGGACGGTCAGCGGCCGCTCAGCCGGTTCGGCCGCGCCGGGCAGAACCACGGCGACGGGCAGCCCGCCGCGGGCGGCGCCGGTCAGCTCCGGGTGGCGCAGCGGCACGTCACGCCGGTACGGGGTGCGGTCCCGGAGCTCGTCGAGTGCGGCGCCGAGCAGCTCGGTGAGGCCGGACAGGGTCAGGTCGAGCAGCCCGTCCGGGGCCTGCAGGGGCACTTCGGGCGCCAGGATGCGGGAGGCGGCCGGGGAAACCGCCCGCCGGACGGACACGGCGACGTGCCGCTCGTCGCCCCGGGTGAGCCGGGCGAGGAAGGCCAGGGCGGCGGCGAGGGCCGGCCGCTCGGGTTCGGTGCTTGGCTCGCGCAGGGCCTCGGGCAGCGGGACCGGGCCCGCCGGGCGGGCCACCGGGTGCAGCGGGCCGAACCTCGGCGGGAGCACCGGGCGCAGCGACCGCAGGTCGCGCAGCCAGCGGCGCTCCTGGCGGTGGGCGGTGCGGGCGGCCTCCGCGAGGTCGGCGACGGCCGCGTCGGACAGGTGCGGGAAGCGGCCGCCGAGTTTTGGGGCCAGGGCGACGAGGTCGAGCCGTTCCCCGGACAGGGCGGCGAGGTCGGTGAGGCGGACGTCCCGGTCGCCGGTGGCCACGGTGAGGGCGTCGGGTCCGGCGTCGACGACGGTGCCGGGCTCGGCGGTGGAGAGCCGGTCGGTGACCTCCACGGCGCGGACGGCCAGCAGGCCGTCGCCGCGCGCGAGCAGCGCCGTGCCGAGGTCGTTGCGGCGGCGCCCGAAAGCGGTGGCCCGCACCAGGGCGTCCAGTTCGGCGGCGGGCTGGCGCCAGTCGAACACACCGCCCCGGGGCAGGCCGTCGTACCGGCCGTGGTAGGTGCGCAGGCCCAGGTCCTGCGGTGTGCGGGTGGCCGTGCCGGCGGCCAGTTCGTCCACGAGTTCGGCGAAGGACTCCACGCCCGCCTCGAAGCAGGCGACGTCGAGGTCGTGGACCGTGGCCGCCGGGTCGACGGGCACGGTGCGCTGCTTGAGCACGTCGCCGGTGTCGGCCTCCAGATTCATCACGTGCCAGGTGACGCCGTGCTGCTTGTCGCCGTCGAGGATGGCCCAGCTCGTGGCGAACAGGCCGGCGTGCCTGGGCAGCGGACCGTCGTGGAAGTTGACGGGCAGCCGGGTGGGCAGGGCGAGCACCTCCTCCGGGAGCATCCGGAGGTTGGCGATGCTGAACAGGTAGTCGAAGCGCAGCGGGGCCAGTCGCTCGGCGAGGTCCGCGCCGAACGGTACGGCGGGCAGCCCCTCCCCCTCGGCCCAGTCGAGCAGCTCGGCCGAGGGGGACACCACGGCGGCCACCGTGTGTCCGCGGGCCACGAGCAGCCTGGTGCACTCCACGAGGAGGGTCTCCTCGCCGATCACGACACAGCTGAACGGCTCGGCGGTCATCGGACGCCTCCTTCGGACTCCCCGCGCTGGGAGAGCAGTTCGGCCAGCAGCTCGTCCACGGCCGCGTCGGACAGGCCCGCGACAAGGCGCTCGGCGTCGCCGGCGGGGGCTGGTGCGGGCGCTGCGGGGGTGGTGGGGTCGGGGGCTTCCCGGGTTTCGGGGCTTCCCGGGCTGTGCGCCCGGGCGGCGAGGTACCCGGCCAGCTGACGGATGGTGATCCGTTCGAACAGCAGGGTCGCCGGCTGGGGCCCGTAGACCGCTTCCAGGGCTCGGGTCAGCTCCAGGACGACCAGCGAGTCCACGCCGTAGTTCTCGAAGGTGAGGTCGGGGTCGAGCCGGTCGGGGGTCATCTCCAGGACGCGGGCGAACACGTCCGTCACCTGGCGCAGGGCCTCGTCCGGGGAGACCTGGGACGCCGGGGAGAGGGGGGCGGTCGGGGCCCCGGCGGGAGCCGGCGCAAGGGCCGGAGCCGGGTTCCGCCGCGGCTCGCGCCCGGCCGTCGGAGCCGGTCCGTCGCCGGGCACCACGCCGTCGCTGACGGCGGCGATGACGCTCTGGAAGGCCGGTCCGGCCTCCGTCGTCGGGGCGGCCGCGCTGATGTCCGTGAAGCCGCACGCGGCCAGCGCGTCCCGCCACTGGCGCTCGCTCGCCAGGGGCGAGCGGGGCATGCGCTGCTCGGGGTCCGAGAACAGCCACCAGCCGGCCGTCAGGCCGAAGACGAGCGCCAGCTGGTGCCGCGCCCGGGTGCCCTCCACCAGCAGCAGCGCACCGCCCCGCCGCAACAGCCGCTTGGCCCGGCCCAGCGTGTCGGACAGCCGCCGGGTGGCGTGCAGGACGTTGGTGGCGAGCACCACGTCGTGGGCGCCGGAGGTCAGTCCCTGCCCGGCCGGGTCGGCCTCGATGTCCAGCGCCTCGAAGCGGGTGAAGGGGTACTGCGCGCCGAAGCGGTTCCTGGCCTTGCGGACGAAGGCCGGGGAGACGTCGGTGAACACGTACTCGACGCTGTCGCCGTAGGGGGCGAGGGCGGCGAGCACGGCCGCGGTGGTGCCGCCCGTGCCGGCGCCGATCTCCAGGATCCGCACCGGTGCGGCGGGGTCGGCGGCCCGGCGGGCCCCGACCTGCTCGAGCACGAGCCGCGCCACCTCCGCGTTGCAGCGGTCAGTGACCGGGTCGCCCCGGTAGACGGCTGCCACCCGCTCGGCGGAGCCGTCGGGGAAGAGGACCTCCATGGCGGGACGGCGGCCGGTGAGCACGTCGGGCAGCGCGGTCAGGCAGTCACCGAGGAGGGTGGCGACCGGCGCGAGGGACGGGTGACGCCCCGTCAACTCTTCGAACTCGGCGAGGAGCTGCCCCTCGGGCGCGGTCACGCGGTCCGTCGGGCGCAGGCGGCCGTCGTCCGTGGCGGTCAGCCAGTCCGCCTCGGCCAGCATGTCCAACTGCGCCTGGAACAGCGCGGCGTGCTCGGGCACCACGCCCAGGTGGGCGGCGAGCTCCTCCCGGGAGGCCTCGCCCGCGTCGAACAGGGCCGCCCGGTCGAGCACCGACGCCAGCAGGCGCAGCGCCAGCTCCTCCGCCTCGGCGACCGCCCGCTGGTGGGCGGCCAGTTCACCGTCGGCGCCGGGCACGCCCGGGAAGCGGACCTCGGGCAGCGGGTCCGGCGCGTCGCCCGGCAGCACGCTCAAGGTGCGGTCGGGGTCGATGCCGAGGTTGTCCAGGATGGGCCGGTCGGCGTCCAGGGCGAACACCTGGGGCAGCCCGGCGGCGAGGGTCCGCTCGACGACGGTCATGCCCTGCTCGGCGCTCAGCGGCCGGATGCCCGCGGCGCCGAAACGGCGCAGCACCCGCTCCCGTTCCGGATCGCCGCCCGCGTGCCAGTAGCCGAGGTTGAGGACCCGCACCGGGAAGGGCAGGGTGCGGGCGGCGTGCAGGGCGCAGGCGTCGGCGAAGGTGCAGCCGGCGGCGTAGCCGGCCTGGCCGTGGTTGCCCTCGAAGGCCACGCCGGACGAGTAGAGCAGCGCGAAGTCCAGCGGCATCTCCCGCACCGCGTGCAGCAGGCTCCAGGTGGCGTCGGTCTTGGCCTCCAGGGCGGCCCGCAGCCCGTCCTCCGGCAGTTCCTTGAGTACCTGGTCGACCAGCACCATCGCGGCGTTGATCACCCCGTGCAGGGCGCCGAACTCCTGTACGGCGAGCTCGACGGCCCGCGCCAGCGCGTCCGGGTCGGTGGCGTCCAGGGCGAGGTAGCGGACCTCGGCGCCCGCCTTCTCCAGCTCCGTGACGGTCCGCCGCCGGGTCTCGTCGAGCGGGGAGCGGCCGACCACGACCAGTTTCGCCCCGTACACGCGGGCGAGGTGCCGGCAGGTGTCCCGGCCGACGGCGCCGAACCCGCCGACGACCAGGTAGACGCCGCCCGGGCGGAACCGGGGTGCGGCGGCGGGCAGTTCGACCCGCTCCAGGGTGCGCACCCGGCGGACGCCCGCCCGCAGCGACACCGGCACCGGCCGGGCCGGGAACGGCTCGGCCACGATCGCGTCGGCCGCCCGGGCGGCCTCGGCCGCGCGCGTGTCGACGAGCGCCACGCGCAGCGCCGGGAACTCCTTGGCCGCGACGGCGGCCAGGCCGAAGGTCCCGGCGGCCCACGGGGCGGAGTCGTCGCCCGCCTCGAGCGGGTGGACGTCCGTGGTGACCACCTTCAGACGGGTCTCGCGCTCCAGCAGGCCGTGCCGCGCCAGCGCCCGCACCAGGCGGTACAGGGCGACCGGGCCCCGGTCGGTCAGGGCGCGCAGCTCGGCGCGGCCGGCGGGCTCCCCACCGGGAGCGGCGGCGAGGAAGTAGACCAGGTCCGGTGCGCCGGATCCGGCCAGCACGCGGTCGAGTTCGGCGTCCGCGAGGCCGCCGGGGCCGACCGGGAGCCGTCGTACGTCGGCGCCGTGATGGGCGCGGGCGATGCCCGCGGCGGGCTCGGCGTCCAGCCGCTCCCCCACCAGCAGCACGCTTCGGGCGGCCGCGGCGCGCTCCTCGGCGGGCCGGGCGGTCCACACCGGCCGGTGCACCACCACCGCGGCCGGCTTGGCCTCGCGGTAGGTGAGGCCTTCGAACCGGACCCGCACCGCGCCGGTGTCGTCGCAGAGCAGCACCTCGCAGCGGTCCGTTCCGGTCTCCCGGACATAGGACCAGCCGGTCGTGGGGACGGCGCCGAACACCTCGACGCGGTCGGCCGCGAACGGCAGCATCGGCGGGGCGTGTTCACCCCGGCGGCGGACCAGCAGGGCGGCGACGGTGTGCAGGGCGGCGTCCAGGACGCCCGGGTGCAGGGCGTGCGCCGGGTCGTCGCCGGTGGCCTCGCCGATCCGGCCGAGCACCTCGTCCCGGCCGGTCCACACCTGCCGGACGCGGCGGAAGAACGGCCCGTACGGCAGTCCCTGACCGGCCAGCGCCCGGTAGAAGGAGGCTTCGCCCGGGCCCTCGGCCAGGCGGGCGCGCAGCGCGGTGACGTCGAGGGGGGCGGGCGCGGGCGCGGCGGCGGCGAGGCGGCCGCAGGAGCGCACGGCGTCGTCGCCCCCGCGGATCTCGTAACGGTCGCCGTCGAAGGCCACCGCCACCGTCTCCTCGGGGCCGCTCAGGGCCAGCGGGACGATCCAGCGGACGTCCAGGCAGGCCCGCCCGGCCAGGCCCCCGCCGGCTTCGGCGACCAAGTCCAGGTGGCCGACTCCGGGCAGGAGGGGCCGCCCGTCGACCACGTGGTCGCGCAGCACCGGTTCGTCGGCGGCGAGCCGGCGCTCCCACCGGCGCGAGCCCTGCGCGGGTGCCGCGGCGGGCGTGGTGTCGAGCCAGTGCCGTACCCGCTCGAAGGGGTACGTCGGCAGCGGCACCCGGCGGCGCTCGGCGGGGCGCAGGCGGTGCAGCAGGTCCCAGTCGACGGCGACGCCCGAGACCCACAGCCGGCCGAGGAGGTCGTCGGCGCCGGCCGCGATCTGGGCGGCGAGGAAGTCCTCGCCGCCGACGCCGTCGGTCAGCAGGCCGGCCAGCGGCGGGTGCTGCTCCACCCGCCCCCGGTGCAGCCACTGGCCGCCCTCGCCGCGGCCGACGGCGGCGAGCCTGCCCGCTGCTTCCGCGAGGTCGGCGGCGACGAACGCCAGCCGTGCGGGGAGGGGTTCGCGGCCCACACGCAGCGTGTGGGCGACGTCGGCCAGGCGCGGGGCGTCCGGCCCGGCCAGGGCACGGCCCAGGTCGGCCGCCCGGACGCGCAGCCGGTCCTCGTCGCGGGCGGACAGCACGATCAGCTCCGGCTGCTCGGGCCCGGCCGGGGCGGGTCCGGGCGTCAGGTACTCCTCCACGACCACGTGCGCGTTGGTGCCGCCCGCCCCGAACGAGCTGACGGCGGCGCGGCGCGGCAGCGGACGGCCGTCGCCGTCGTACGCGCGCGGCCACGGCGCCGTCTCCCGCTGCACGGTGAACGGCGAGTTCTCGAAGTCGATGACCGGGTTGAGCTCCTCGGCGTGCAGGGTGGGGAGCAGGGTGCCGTGGCGCAGTTGCAGGACGGCCTTGGTGAGTCCGGCGATCCCGGCGGCGCCCTCGAGGTGGCCGATCGCGGACTTCACCGAGCCGAGCGCGCAGAACCCCGTGTCGCCGGTGTGCCGGGCGAAGGCCTGGGCCAGCGCGGTGTGCTCGATCGGGTCGCCCAGGGCGGTGCCGGTGCCGTGCGCCTCGACGCAGCCGATGGTGCGCGCGTCGATGCCCGCGGCGGCCAGCGCCTGTTCCACCAGCGCCTGCTGGGCCTGCGGGTTGGGCACGGTGTAACCGCTGGTCCGGCCTCCGTGGTTGACGGCGCCGGCGCGGATCACGGCGTGCACGGTGTCGCGGTCGCGGACCGCGTCCGACAGCCGCTTGAGCACCACGGCGCCGACGCCCTCGCCGGGCACGTATCCGGTGCCGCCCGCGCCGAAGGCCCGGCAGCGGCCGTCGGTGGACAGCATGGTCTTGTGGCTCAGGTGCACGTACTTGTCGGGGTGCACGGCGACGTTGACGCCGCCGGCGATGGCGTACGAACACTCGCCGCGGCGGATGCTCTCGCAGGCCTGGTGCACGGCGACGAGGGACGCGGAGCAGGCCGTGTCGACGACCACGCTCGGGCCGCGGAAGTCGCCGAAGTAGGAGACCTGGTTGGCGATGGCGGATCGGTTGGCCAGCACGACCTGGTGGTTGCCGCGGGCCGACTCGGCGGCGGCGAGGATCGCGTAGTCGTCCCACATGACGCCGACGAACACGCCGACGTCGTGCCCCTGGCCGCCGTGGCGGGGCGCCGGGATCCGGGACGGCGGGTAGCCGGCGTCCTCCAGCGCCGACCAGGCCGTCTCGAGGAAGAGCCGCTCCTGCGGGTCCATCGTGCGGGCCTGCTTGGGCGCGATCTGGAAGAACAGCGAGTCGAACGAGGCCACGTCCGACAGGAAGCCGCCCCAGCGGCCGTAGCTGCGGCCCGGTGCGGCCGGGTCCGCGTCGAACAGGGCGTCGGCGTCCCAGCGGTCCTCGGGGATCTCGGTGACACAGTCGCGGCCCTCGGCGAGGTTGCGCCAGAACTCCTCAAGGGTGTCCGCCTGGGGATAGCGGCCGCTGATGCCGATGATGGCGATCGGCTCGTCGGCGTCCCGGCGGGCGGACGGGGTGTGCGGGTCCGGCGCGGGAGCGGGAGATGAGGCGGGCGCGGGGGCGGTGTCCCGTGGCGACGGCTGTGTCGCCTGCCGCGACGGCCCGGTCTCCTCGGGGAACAGGCGGGTGACGGCTTCGGCCTGCTCGGCCAGGATGTGGTCGGCCAGCTCGTCGACCGTCCGGAACTCGAAGAACACGGTGCCGCGCAGGCCCGGGAAGTCCTTGCCCAGCAGCGAGTTGGACTCCATGACCAGCACCGAGTCCAGTCCGTAGTCGTCCAGCGGGACACGGCTGTCCAAGCGGCCCACGGGCAACTTGAGCACACCCGCGAGGACCGCGCGCAGGTGCTCCACCAGCCGCTCCCGCAGCCGGTCGGCGCGCGCGGCGGCGGGCGCCGGCGCGGCGGACCGGGACGGGGCGGGCGTGCCCGTCAGGGCGGCGTCGACTGCCGCCGGGTCGCCCCAGGCGGGCACGAGCCACGGAGTGCCGGGGGCGAAGGACCGGGCCAGCAGGTCGAGGCCCGCTTCGGCGGTCAGTGCCCGCATCCCGCTGCGGCGGGTGTACGCGGCCAGTTCCTCCTCGCGGACCAGCCCGTCGACTCCGCCGACGGCCCAGAGCGGCCAGGCGAGGGACAGACTGCGCCCGTGCCCCTCGCCCCGCCGCACCCGGCGGTCGCGGAGCACCGTGTAGAGGTCGGCGAACCGGTTGGCGGTGGCGTAGCCGGCCGCTCCGAAGTCACCGATGAGGGAGGAGACGGAGGAGAAGACCACGAAGAGGTCGAGCGGGTCCTCACGGGTCAGCCGGTCCAGGTGGACCAGGCCGTGCGTCTTGGCGCCGAGCAGCCGGGCGAAGCGGCCCCGGTCGCCGTCGGCGCGGCCTTCGTCGGCGACCCCCGCGAGGTGGAACACGCCGTGCGGGGCGCCGAACCGGTCGCGGGCGGAAGCCAGCGCGGCGACGAGTTCGTCGGCCCGGGCCACGTCGGCGCGCAGCGCGAGCACCTCGGCGCCGAGCCCGGTGAGCGTGCGGTGCCAGGCGCGGGTCCGCTCGTCGGGCTCGGAGCGGCCGATCAGCACCAGTTTGGCCGCGTGGGCACGGGCCAGGTGCTCGGTGAGCACACGGCCGATGGCACCGGCGCCGCCTGTCACCACGTACACACCGCCGTCCCGCAGGGGCGCGTCGGCCGGGGCCGTCGTGGCGGTGAGCGGGCGCAGCGCCCGTACCTGCCGCTCGCCGGAGGCCGTGCGGCGGACCTCCAGGCCCGCGGCGCGGGGTGCGGCGCGCAGTTCGACCGCCACGGCCCGGGCGACCTCGGCGGCCGGGGCCGCGGTGTCGACGCCGAGGGTGAGCAGTTCCAGACGCGGCGCGACCGGAGCCGTGGAGCGGGCGAACCCGGCCAGGGCGGCCCACTCGGGCCGGTCCTCGCCGGCGTCCTGCGTGTGCAGCACCAGGCACCGCACCCGGCCGGGCAGTCCGCCGGTGCGGGCCGCGTCGAGCACGTCAAGGACGGGGGCGCAGGCGCGGTCGAGCAGGTCGGCGGGCGAGCCGCCGTCCGTGCCGCCGAGGACGACCGCGAGGTCCAGCCCGTCCTCGGCGGCGAGGGAGGCGAGCCGGCCGGTGTCCTCGCCCACGGCGACGACGCGCCGCCACACGCCGGTCGCGGTCAGCGCGGACTCCAGTTCCGGGTGGCGGCCGAGCAGGGCGAGGGTCCCGGCGGCGTCCGCCGGTTCCGGGTCGGCGGCGGGACGCCAGTACGGCTCGTAGAGGCGGGGTTCGCCGGCGGCGGGAACGGCCTGGGCGGCGGGCGCGGCGGTCCCGGCCTGCGCGGCGGTCCCGGAGACCCCGCCGGGAGCGGAGAGCGCACCGGGTGTGCCGGACGCGGCGGGCAGGCCGGACGCGCTGCCGGCAAGCGCGGCTCGGACGCCGACCGCGGGGCCCGCCGGGGGCGCCTGTGTGCCGGGCAGGCGGCCCGCGAAGTCCCGTACGGAGGCGAGCACGCGGCCCTGGTCGTCGTACACGGTCAGGTCGAAGCGGCGCACGCCCGCCGACTCGCCGGCCGTGCGGGCGTGCGCGTGGCACACCTCGGGCAGCGGGGCGAAGGAGTCAAGTGCGCCGAGGCTGAAGGGGACGGCGAGTTCGCCGGGGCGCGGCGCGCTGGACCGGCCGGTCCAGTGGCAGGCCCGCAGAGCGCCGTCGAGGAGCGCCCAGGGCAGCTCGGTGCCCGGGGCGGTACCGGGCCGGGTCAGCCGCAGAAGAGCCTCGCCGGGGCCGACCCGGATCTCGTCGACGACCTGGAAGGAGGGACCGTACGCGAACCCGGCGGCCGCGTACTCGGTGTAGGCGGTGGGCCCGTCGCGTACGACGGACAGCCGGGCGCGCAGCGTGGCGAGGTCCTCGGCGGACTCGGGGGCGGCGGGGGCCGGGACGGCACTGCCGCGGGCGTGGGTGGTGCGGGCGGCACCGGTTTCGCTGTACACCTCGAAGGCCAGCCCGGTGCCCTCCGGACGGAAGGCGACGTACAACTCCAGTTCGCCGTCGGCGAGTTCGACGGCCCGGCCCCACACCACCTCGCGCAGGGCGTGCCGGGTGCCGGGCTCGGCGAGCGCGGCGGCGGCGCGGGCGAACTCCAGCGTCGCCGCACCCGCGAGCAGCGGCCGGCCCTCGATCACGTGGTCGCGCAGCAGCGGGTCGTGGGCACGCAGCGTCTTGCGGAAGCGGACCTCGGCGACGGTGGACTCGTTGGCGTCGACCAGCGGGTGCGGAGCGGCCGTGCCCAGGTCGGCGTCGAGCGGGATCCAGTAGCGCTCCGGGGCGAACGGGTACCGCGGGGCGCGCACCCGGCGCGGGGCGGGCCCCGGCCGGCCGGCGTGCCAGGCCGCCCAGTCCACGTCGGCGCCGCCGAGCCAGCTCCGGGCCGGCTCGGCCAGCGGGCCCGCGTCGGTGAGGTCGGGGGCGGGACCGCCCTCGGCGAACCGGCTCAGTGCGGCGACGAGTTCGCCGCCGTCGGTGACCGCCACCGCGAGCCGGGCGTCGAGGGGCTCGCGGCCCACCTGGGTGGTGAAGCACAGGTCGGCGAGCGGCACGCGCTCGGTCCGGACGAAGCGGGCGGCCGACTCGGCGTAGGCGCGCAGCCGTTCCTCGTCGCGGGCGGAGAGCAGGAACAGCACGGGTTCGGCGGTGCGCTGCTCGGCCGCCGGTACGTCGGTGACCGGGTCGGGGCGGGGGGACTCCTCGAGGACGAGGTGTGCGTTGGCGCCGCCCGCGCCGAAGGAGCTGAGGCCGGCCCGGCGCGGCCGGTCCCCGTCGGGCCAGGCGGCCAGCTCGCGCTGGACGCGGAACGGGGAGCGCTCGAAGTCGATGTTGGGGTTCGGCTCGGCCGAGTGCAGCGACGGCACCAGCGTGCGGTGCCGGAACTGGAGCAGCGCCTTGGTGAGTCCGGCGATGCCGGCCGCGGACTCCAGGTGCCCGATGTTGGACTTGACCGAGCCGATCGGCCAGGTGCCGGGCGCGGCGTCGGCGGAGCGGTAGGCGTGGGTGAGGCCGGTCAGCTCGATCGGGTCGCCCAGGGCGGTGCCGGTGCCGTGCGCCTCTACGTAGCCGATGTCCCGCGGAGTGACGCCGGCCCGTTCCAGCGCGGTGGTGATCGCGCGCTGCTGGGCGCGCGGGCTGGGCACGCTGTATCCGTTGGTCCGGGCGCCGTGGTTGACGGCGCTGCCCAGGATCAGGCCGTGGATGCGGTCCCCGTCGGCCAGCGCCTTGCGGTACGGCTTGAGCAGGACGGCGCCGACGCCCTCGCCGGGCACATAGCCGTCGCCGCCCGCGCCGAAGGCCCGGCAGCGGCCGTCGGAGGACAGGAAGCGGCCCTGGCTGAGGAAGGCGTACTTGTAGGGGTGGACGGAGACGTTGACGCCTCCGGCGATGGCCAGTTCGCTCTCGCCCCGGCGCAGGCTGTCGCAGGCCAGGTGGATCGCGGTGAGCGAGGAGGAGCACATGGTGTCCAGCGCCATGCTCGGACCGGACAGGTCCAGGGCGTGACTGACCCGGTTGGCGATGGTGGCGAAGGACGAGCCGGTGAGCGGCCGTCCGCCGCGCAGGGCGTCCAGAGCGCCGTGGAACTGGTACTCGCCGTACATCACGCCGACGTACACGCCGACGGGCCGGCCGGAGACGTCGGAGCGGCGGTAGCCGGCGTCCTCCAGGACGTGCCAGGCGTTCTGCAGGAACAGGCGCTCCTGGGGGTCCATCAGCTCGGCCTGGCGCGGGGAGATGCCGAAGAAGAGCGGGTCGAAGCGGTCGACGTCGCGCAGGAATCCGCCCCACCGGGTGTGGGCGAGACCGGCTGCCGCCGGATCCGGGTCGTACCAGCGGCGGCTGTCCCAGCGGTCCGAGGGGATCTCGGTGATGGCGTCGTGGCCCTCGGCCAGGACGGTCCAGAGTTCGTCGATGTCGTCGGCGGCCGGGTAGCGGCCGGCCAGGCCGATGACGGCGATGGCGTCGGCGCCGTCCTCGGCGGGTGCGTGCTCGGCGGGTTCGACGACGGTTCGAGCGGTGCGGCGCGGGGTGCGCGGCGGGCGCGGGGCGGTGCCTTCGTTCGCGGGCGTGGCCGGTACGGCCGCCGGTGCGCCGCCGGTCAGCTGGGCCGCGTGCTGCTCGGCGAAGTAGCCGGCGAGCTCCCCCAGGGTGGCGTACTCGAAGAACAGGGTCTTGGACAGGGCGTCGAAGTGCCGGTCCAGTTCGCGGTTGAGCTTGGTGATCACCAGCGAGTCGATGCCGAGCCGGTCGAACGGGGCGTCCTCGGCCAGTTCGGCCGGATCCAGGCCGGTCTCGGCGGCGATCAGCTCGCGCAGCAGCCGCAGGGCCTCGTCGCGCGGGCCGCCGCCCTCGGCGGGAACGGTGGGCGGGGCGGTCCTGGGCGCCCGGGCGACGGGCGCGGTGAGCGCGGCGGTGATGGTGCGCAGGTCTCCGTGGGCGGCGACGAGCGCGCCGGGGATGCCGAGGGCCTGCCCGAACAGGGCGAGGCCGGTCCGGGTGGGCAGGACGCCGAAGCCGGTGCGGGCGGCGATGCCCGCGGCGGCCTCGCTGCTCTGGCGCATTCCGCCGTCGGCCCACATCGGCCAGGCGATCGCGGTGATCCGGCCGTGCCGTTCGGCGTAGGCCTCCAGGTAGGCGTTGGCGTACGCGTAGTCGCTCTGGCCGGGGTTGCCGATGTGGGCGGCGATGGAGGAGAAGGCGACGAAGAAGTCCAGCGGGTCGTCGGCGGTGGCCGCGTCCAGGGCGCGCAGCCCTGCGGCCTTGGGGGCGAGGACGGCGGCGAGGTCCTCCGCGGACTTGGTCAGGGCGAAGCCGTCGCGCAGCACGCCGGCGGCGTGGACGACACCGGTGAGCGGGCCGAACTCCTCGCGCACGGAGACGAGTCGGGCGGCCAAGGCGTCCGGGTCTGACACGTCGACGCTGTGGTAGACCAGGCGCTCGTCCAGGTCGGCAGGCCGTTCGCCGCGGCCGAGCAGGACCACACGGGCGTCGGCCCGGGAGAGCAGCAGACCGGCGACGGCACGGCCCAGTCCGCCGGCGCCGCCCGTCACGACGTACACGCCGCCGTCACGGATCGCGACCGGCTCGGCGGCCGGGGCCGGCTCGGCCCGCGGGATCCGCCGGCCCCCCGCGGTGTGCGCGACCTCCGGGTCGCGGCCGTCGCCGGCCAGTTCGCCGGCGAGCGCGTCGGCCTCGGCCACGTCCTCGGCGAGGCCGACGGCCTGCACTTCGAGCAGGGGGTTCTCCGCGCGGACGGTCCGGGCGAAGGCGCCGAGCGCGGCGCGTTCGGGGCGCGGGCCGTCGGTGTCGTGACGGTGCAGCAGCAGGACGCGCACGGGTGCGGTGGGGCGGGCGGCGAGGAGCGTGCGGACGACGTGCAGCGCCTTCTCGGGGGACGGTTCGTCGACGAGGACGACGTCGGGCGCGGTGGCCGGGTCGAGGTCGCGGGTGACCGTGCCGACGCCCAGGGCGGTGAGGTGGCCGGCGAGCCGTGTGCCGCGTCCGGGATCGGCGCTGAGAACGACGGCCGTGTCACCGGGGGGCGCGCCGGTGGGCTCCGCGGGCACGGTGGTCCAGCGGCGGACGAGCAGGGCCGACTCGTGGCGCTCGCCGAGGACGCGCACGGCGAGGTCGTGCAGGCGGGCCAGTACCTGGCCGTGGGTGTCGACGACGGTGAGGTCTGCGTGCGCGGTCCGCTCCCCCAGCCGGCCGGCCGTGACGTGAACGTGGCAGGGACCGACGACGGGGGCGTGCACGGCGAGTTCGCCCAGGGCCAGGGGCAGGAAGCCGTCGGCCCGCTCGCCGTAGGCGCGGGCCAGCAGCACGACAAGAGCGTGCAGGGCGCCGTCCAGGAGAGCGGGGTTGAGCAGGACGCCGTCGAGCGAGGCGCCGTCGGGCAGTGCGATGGTGCCGAGGGCCTCTCCGTCCCCGAGCCGGACCTCGGTGAGGGCGCGCATGCGGGGGCCGTAGTCCAGGCCGCAGGCGCGCAGGACGTCGTAGCAGTCGGTGCGGTCGACCACCTCGGCGCAGCGGGCGGCGACGGCGGCCAAGTCGGCCGGTGCGGGGCGCTCGTCCGCCCCGGGGTGGATCTCGCCGGCCGCCACCACCCGGTCGCCGTCGGTCAGTTCGAACCCGACCGTGTCCTGCTCGCGCCACAGCTGGACCAGCGCGGTGCGCGGCCCGGTGGCGTAGGAGAGCAGTTGCTCGAAGGAGACTCCGCGCAGCCGGACCGGTCCCCCGAGGGAGAGTTCGCCGGCCGCGCGGACCAGTTCCAGCTGTCCGGCGGCGGGCAGGACGGGCTCGTCGCCGACACGGTGGTCGGCGAGGTAGAACTCGGTTCCGGTGCGGGAGCTGCGGTAGGCGAGGGTGTCCAGGGTGGAGACGTTCTCGTCCAGCATGGGGTGCGGTCCCGGGCCGGTGGCCCGGTCGTCGGGTGCGCCGGTGTCCGGGCCGGTCAGCCAGCAGCGGCGGCCCTCGAAGGGGTAGGTCGGCAGCGGTACGCGGCCGCGCTCCTCACCCTCGAACCAGGCGGCCCAGTCGACGGTGGCGCCGGCCTGCCAGGCGCGGGCCACGCCGTCCCAGGGGCCGTCGGACACGCCGAGGGCGACACCGCGGACCTCGTCGTGGGCGCCGCGCACGGAAATCCGCCCTCGGGCGGCGGGCGGTACCGGGCCGCTGCCGGTCAGCGCGTCCTGGAGCGGCAGTGCCCCGCTCACGCAGGCGGCGGCCCGGGCCGCGAGCCCGTCGCCGTGCACCGCCACCGGGGTGATGCCCCAGTGGAGCCACAGCCGACCGAGCGCGTACTGCACGGCGAACGCCCGACCCCGCTCGCCGAGCCGGTCGGCGCCCGCGGCGAGGGCGGCCTGGTGGTGCTCGGCGAACGCGGGCTCGGCCGCGGACCACCGCTCCGCCAGGCCCGCCGCGTCCGGGACGTCCTCGGAGAAGACGAAGGAGACCTCGCCGGTCCCGGGTCGCTCGGGCACCGGGGTCTGCCGCAGCGCCCGGGCGAGGGCGGCGCGGTCGGAGCCGGTGACGGCGAGCCGGTACTCGTGGGCGCGGCGGCCCACGGCGAGCGTGTAGGCGATGTCGGCGAGCGCGGCGGAGTCGTCGCCCTCCAGGTGGGCGGCCAGGTTCCGGGCGGCCGTGGCCAGCGCCGTCGGGGTACGGGCGGACACCACCAGCGGTTGCCGCTCACGGTGTGCGTCGCCGGTGACGGGGGCGGGCGGCGCCTCCTGGAGGACCGCGTGCGCGTTGGTGCCGCCGATGCCGAAGGAGCTGACGCCCGCGCGCAGCGGGCCCTCCCCCTCCCAGGGGGCGGCGTCGGTGCTCACCTTGAAGGGGCCGGCCGCGAAGTCGATCGCCGGGTTGGGGGTGGTGTGGTTGACGGTCGGCACCAGCGTCCGGTGCTTCATCATCAGCACCGTCTTGATCACGCCCGCGACCCCGGCCGCCGCGTCCAGGTGGCCCACGTTGGACTTCACCGAGCCGATGGCGCAGAACCCGGTGTCGGCGGTGGACTCCCTGAACGCCCGGGTGAGCGCCGAGACCTCGACCGGGTCGCCGAGGCGGGTGGCGGTGCCGTGTGCCTCGACGTAACCGATGGAGCGGGGGTCGACGCCGGAGACGGTGTGCGCCTCGCGGATGACTGCGGTCTGTCCGGCGGCGCCGGGCGCGGCGAAGCTGACCTTGCCGGAGCCGTCGTTGTTGGTGGCCGTGCCCTTGATGACGGCGTGGATGGTGTCCCGGTCCGCGATGGCGTCCCGCAGGAGCTTGAGCACCAGGACGCCGACGCCGTTTCCGAGAACGGTGCCGCTGGCGTCCGCGTCGAAGGTGCGCACGTGCCCGTCCTTGGACAGGATCGCGCCTTCCTCGTACAAGTAGCCCTTGACCTGCGGCAGTTTGACGGTGACACCACCGGCCAGCGCCATGTCGCACTCGCCGTTGACCAGGCCCTGGCAGGCCAGGTGGAGGGCGACGAGCGAGGTGGAGCAGGCGGTCTGGACCGCGTAGCTGGGGCCCTTGAGGTCGAGCTTGTACGACAGCCGGGTGGCCAGGAAGTCCTTGTCGTTGCCGACCATGACCGCGAAGTGCTCGGAGGTGGTGGTCTGGTCGACGTGCGGCAGGACCTGCTGCTGGAGGTAGGTGTTGATGGCCGCGCCGGCGTAGACGCTGATCAGTCCGTCGTAGCGGGCGGGGTCGTAACCGGCGTCCTCCAGGGCCGCGTGGCCGGCCGTCAGCAGGATGCGGTGCTGCGGGTCGGTCATCGCGGCCTCGGCCGGGGTGAACTCGAAGTACCCGGTGTCGAACAGGTCGACGTCCGGGATGATTCCGTGGGCGGGGACGTACTCCGGGTCGTCCAGCAGCCGGGCGGGCACCCCGGCCGCCGCCAGTTCCTCGCGGCTGAACCGGGTGATGCCCTCGCGGCCCTCACGCAGCAGGCGCCAGAAGGAGTCCAGGTCGTCCGCGCCGGGGAAACGCCCGGCCATGCCGATGATCGCGACATCCGTCTCGGCTGCCTGGACCTCGTGGCTGCTCACTGGCCCTTCTCCCCTTTTCGTGTGCTCGTCCCGGTCCGGGACGGGCAGGTGGTGGCTCTGGTTCGGTACGGGCCTTCGGCCCTTGGTGCTGCGGCGGCGGATGACCGGGGTCAGCCCGGTCCGGGGCTTCTCACCGGGCCGTCCTGCGTCGCGCGGGACGGCGGCCGCCGGTGCGCGGCGCGCTCTTCGCGGTCGTCCCGGACGCCCTCGCCTCGGCGCGGGCCCGCAGGTCGGCGAGGGAGGCTCCGGGCTCCCCGGCGATCTCGGCGAGCAGCCGTTCGTAGGTACGGGCCAGGTGCTCGGCGGTGTCCCGGGCGAACAGGTCGGTGCTGTACTCCAGGTAGCCGCCGAGGGCGTCACCGGTCTCCTGGACGACGAGGCTGAGGTCGTACCGGGCGGGTCCGGCGTCGGTGCGCACCTGGGTGACCGTCAGCTCGTCCGCGGCGCCGGAGCCGGCCGCCGTGTCCCAGGTCGGCAGCAGGTTGAACGCCGTCCGGAACAGCGGGGAGCCGCCCGGGTCCGGCTCGGGTTCCAGGGTGCGCACGAGGTCGGTGAAGGGCAGGTCCTTGCGCCCGTGGGCCTCGGTGGTCACCTGCTTGGCCTCGGCCAGCAGCTCGAGGAAGGTCCGCCGCCCGGTCACGTCCAGGCGCATCGGCAGCATGTTGACGAAGTAGCCGACGACGTCCTGCAGTTCGGCCCAGGGCCGGTTGGCGACCGGGGAGCCGATGACCAGTTCGCCGTCGTCGGTGCGGCCGCCGAGCAGCACGGCGAAGGCGGCCAGCAGCGTCATGTACGGGGTGGCACCGGCGTCCTGGCCGAGCCGCCTCAGCCTGCCGGCCACCTGCCGGGAGACCGTCAGGTCCACCGAGGAACCCTGGTACGTCTTCACCGGGCACCGCTCATAGTCGGTGCGCAGCGCGGGGCGGGCGGGCAGGCCGGCCAGCGCCCGCCGCCAGTGGTCGCGCTGCCGGTCGAGTTCCGCCGGGTCCACGGCGGTCCGCTGGCGGCGCGCGAAGTCGGCGTAGTCGAGGGACAGATCGGGCAGGGTCGCGTCCTGTCCCGTGGCGATCGCCCGGTAGAGGGCGAGCTGCTCGGTCAGGACGATGTTGACCGACCATCCGTCGAAGACGCCCCAGGGCCGGGTGAGGACGGCGACGTGCCGGTCCTCGGACATGGTGAGCAGGTGCGAGCGGAGCGGGTACGGGTCCTCCGGCGCGAAGGGCCGGGCCCGTTCGGCGCGCAGCCACTCGGTGAGCCCGGTCTCGTCGCGGGGACCGGGGGCCACGGTCACGGTGAAACCGTGACCGTCGTTCACGCGCTGGGTGACCGTGCCGTCGGCGCCGCGGTGATAGCTGGTCCGCAGGATCGCGTGCCGTTCCACCAGCGCGTGCACGCTGCGCACGAACGCGTCCCGGTCGAGGGGCCCGTCCAGCCGGAAGGCCAGCTGGACGTTGTCGTGGGCGGCGGACAGGTGCGCGGGCCGGTTCAGGAACCACAGGTCGCGCTGCTGGAGGGAGAGGGGGGCGTCGCCGGTCTCCGGGGTGGTGACGGTGTCCGAGGCGGTGCCGGTGTCCGAGGCGGCGGTGCCGGCCGGCGCGGCCGGTGCCGGCGTCCCGGGTGCCTCGGCGCCGGCGCCCACCGTCCCGAGCCCCTCTGTCCCGGCGCTCCCCGTCTCGTCGTGGCCGTCGGCGACCGCACGCCGTTCCTCCGCCGTGCTCGGCGACCCCGGAGCCGCGTCGGGGCTCTCGGGCCCCTCCAGCAGCGCGTCCAGCGCCGCCGCTATGCCGGCCATGCCCGACGCGGTGAAGATGGTCTGCAGCGGGAGGTCGGCGCCCGTCTCCTTCTTGATGCGCAGGGAGAGACGGGTGGCGAGGAGGGAGTGGCCACCGAGGTCGAAGAAGCTGTCGTGCAGGCCCACACGGCTGACGCCGAGGACCTCGCCGACGATGCGGCACAGGGTCCGCTCGGTGGCCGTGCGCGGCGCCACGTAAGCGTCGCGGGCCAGGTCGTGCTCGCTCGGGGCGGGCAGGGCCCCCCGGTCGACCTTGCCGTTGCGGTTGACCGGCAGCTCGTCCAGGACGACGAACGCGGTGGGCACCATGTAGTCGGGCAGCCGGGCCGCCAGGTACTCCTTCAGTTCCCGGGCGGGCGACGCCTCCGGACCCGCCTCCTCGCGCCACTCCCGGGACGGGCTGAGGTAGGCGACCAGCACGCGGGCGGCGCCGGAGCCGTGCGGCAGGACCACGGCGCGGTGCACCGCGGGGTGGGTGTGCAGATGGTTCTCGATCTCGCCCGGCTCCACCCGGAAGCCGCGGATCTTGACCTGGTCGTCGACCCGGCCCAGGTGCTCGATCAGCCCGTCGGACCGCCACTTGACCAGGTCGCCGGTGCGGTACATGCGGGTGCCCGGCGTGAAGGGGTTGGCGACGAACCGCTCGGCGGTCAGCCCGGGACGGCCGAGGAAGCCGCGGGCCAGCTGGTCACCGGCGATGTAGAGCTCGCCGGGCACCCCCTGCGGCAGCAGCCGCAGCGCCGAGTCGAGGACGTAGGCCTGGGTGTTGCACACCGGCGCGCCGATCGGCACCCGGACGGCGCCCGGCTCGACGGTGTACGGCGTCTCCAGGCCGAGGGCGCCGCCGACCTCGGTGGGCCCGCACAGGTTGTACAGATCCGTGCCGGGCAGGGCACGCGCCACGCGCTCGGCCAGCTCGACGGGCAGCGGTTCACCGGTGGCCTCCAGACGGACCAGGCCGGTGCAGTCGACGGCGGCCGGCTCGGAGAGGAACTCGGCGAGCATCGACGGCACGAAGTCGATGTCGGTGACGCGCCGGTCGCGGATGAGGTGAGCCAGGTACTCGGGGTCCTTCTGCCCGCCGGGCCGGGCGATGACGACGGTGCCGCCGACCTGGAGCGGCCAGAACAGCTCCTTGACGGAGACGTCGAAGCCGATCGAGGTCTTGAACACGATCCGGTCGTCCTCGCGCATGCGGTAGGCGCGCTGGTCCCAGTGCAGCCAGTTCATGCTCGCCCGGTGGGTGATCATCACGCCCTTGGGGCGGCCGGTCGTGCCGGAGGTGTAGAGCACGTACGCCGGGTTGTCGGCGTGCACGGGCACGTCCGGGTCGATGTCGGGCAGGCCCGCGGTGTCCGGCAGCTCCTCCAGCAGCAGCAGCGGGCGTCCGTCGTTGAGCATCTGCTCGCGGCGTTCGAGCGGCAGGTCCGGGTCCAGGGGCAGGTAGGCGGCGCCGGACTTGAGGATGCCGTAGATCGCGACGAACAGGTCGAAGGAGCGCTGCATGCTGACGGCGACCAGCTGCTCGGGTCCGGCGCCCCGCCCGGCCAGCCAGTGCGCGAGCCGGTTGGCGCGGGCGTCGAGCTCCGCGTACGACAGTTCGGCGTCCTCGAGGACCAGCGCGGTCAGGTCGGGGGTGCGGGCGACCTGGGCTGCGAAGGCGGCGGTGAGCGTCGGGGACGGCATCGGGGTGTCCGTGTCGTTCCACTCGGCCAGCAGGCGCCGGCGTTCGGCGGCGGGCAGGACGTCGATGTCGAGGGCCCGGGTGCCGGTGCCGTCGCCGTCGGCGAGGGCGGCGGTGATGCCCCGGAGGGCGGCCTCGACGTAGTCGGCGACGGAGTCCGCCGAGACCGAGTCGTCGGTCTGGAGGTCGAGGGAGAATTCGCTGCCGAAGTCGTCGAGGGAGACCGACAGCGGGTAGTTGATGCCGTCGGCGGCGGCGAGGAACCGCACGCCCCGGTCCTCGATGCGGACGGCGGCGGCCTCGCCGTGCCCGGGCTCGAAGTGCCGGAAGTTGCCGACCGCGCTGAACAGCGGTGCGTCGCCGTCGGTGCCGGCGCAGCGCTGGGCCAGGCCGAGCGGGGTGTGCTCGCGGGCGACCAGCTCCCTGAGGCCGGTGTCGACGTCGTCGATCAGCTCGCGCACGGTGCGTCCGGCGAGCCGGACCCTGAGCGGCAGCGTGTTGATGAAGTTGCCGAGCATCCGCTCGACGCCTTCGACGCCCTGGAGGCGCCCGGACATCACGGTGCCGAAGACGACGTCCTCGCGGCCGCTGCACGCGGCGACGACGCGGGCCCACGCGGCATGGAAGAGACACGCCGGGCTGAGCCGCAGCCGCTTGGCGTGGGCGCGCAACTCGCGGGTCAGGTCGTCGGGCAGCGAGCGGCGCAGCCGGGTGACCCCGCCGGTGTCGCCGTGCGTGTCGGACAGGCCGAACGGGAAGGTCGGTTCGGTGACGTCGCCGAGGACCCGGCGGAAGTAGTCCTCCGCGTCGCCGGCGGTCTGCTGGTGCAGGGCGTGGGCGACGAACTCGCGGTACGACGCCGGTGACGGCAGCAGGTCGGCGCGGTCGGCCATGTGCAGGGCCAGCTCCTGAAGCGTCAGCCGCAGCGAGGTGGCGTCCTCGATGAGGTGATGGGCGGTCAGGAGCAGGTAGCGGCGCTCGGAGTGCGGGTCCTCGGCGACGAGCAGGCGCAGCAGCGGCGCGTGCTCCAGGCTCATCCGCTCGGGACGCGCCAGCAGCTCCCTCGCCTGTTCCTCGGCGTCGCGGTCTGCGGCGAGCCGGATCCGCCGCACGGGCAGTGTCGCGGTGCGGTGCACCACCTGGACCGGTTCGGGCAGGCCGGCGGTGAGGACGGCGGTACGCATCACGTCGTGGCGGTCGACGATGCGCTGGAGCGCGTCGGTGAACCGGGCGCACGCCTGCTCGTCCTCGGCCCGGTAGAGGGTGGCGACGAGGTACGGGTCGTGGTCCGGGTCCATCAGATGGTGGAAGAGGATGCCCTCCTGCGTGGACAGCAGCGGGTACACGTCCTGCACGCCGGCCGCGCCGCCGGGCACGGCGGCCACGACGGTGTCGATCTGCTCCTGCGTGAGGTCGATCAGCGGAAGCAGGTCGGGCGTGAGGCGCTCGCAGCCGACCGGGATCGGGTTGGCCGGGACGGTGTGCGCGGGCGCGGCGCCGGTCCGGTCGATGCGCGCGGCGAGCTCGGCCAGCGTGGGTGCGGTGAAGACGTCCTGGACGGTGACGTGCAGGCCGCTGTCCTTCAGCCGGGCCACCAGCACCGTGATCATCAGTGAGTGGCCGCCGAGGGCGAAGAAGTTGTCGTCGGCGCTGATCCGGTCGGTGTCGAAGCCGAGCAGTCCGGCGAAGATCCCGGCCAGTGTGCGCTCGGTGCCGGTCGCGGGGGCGACGTGGGCGCGCCGGGTGAACGCCTCGATGCCGGGGGCGGGCAGGGCGCGGCGGTCGAGCTTGCCGTGCGCGGTCACGGGCAGGGCGTCGAGCGCGACGAAGGCACTCGGGACCATGTACTCGGGCAGGGTGCCCTCGAGGTGCCGGACCAGTTCGGTGCGGTGGCCGTCGAGGGCCTGTCCGGGTTCGAGGACGAGGTAGGCGACCAGACGCGGGCTGCCCGGCTGGTCCTCACGGACCAGGACCGCGGCGGAGCGGACGGCGGGGTGCTCGGCGAGGCGGTGCTCGATCTCGCCGGGCTCGATGCGGAAGCCGCGCAGTTTGACCTGGTCGTCGGCGCGTCCGAGGAACTCCAGGGCTCCGTCGTGCAGTCGGCGCACCAGGTCGCCGGTGCGGTACATGCGGGCGTCCGGGTCGTCGGCGAACGGGTTCGGCACGAACCGCTCGCGGGTCAGCTCGGGCTGGTGCAGATAGCCGCGGGCCAGTCCCACGCCCGCTATGTACAGCTCGCCGACACAGCCGACGCCCTGCGGTGCGAGGGCCTCGTCGAGCACGTGCAGCTGGATGTTCTGGATGGGCCGGCCGATGGGCACGACGCGGGGCGCCGGTCCGGCGGGGACGGTCCAGTGACTGACGTCGACGGCGGCCTCGGTCGGGCCGTAGAGGTTGTGCAGCGGCGCCGGGTGACGCTCGTGGTGGCGGGCGCACAGGTCCGGGGGCAGGGCCTCACCGCTGCAGAAGACCTGCCGCACGGTCGTGCACCGCGCCCAGCCGGGTTCCTCCACGATGCTGCGCAGCAGGGACGGCACGAAGTGCAGGGTGGTCACGCCGAAGTCCTGGACGGCGCGGACCAGGTAGGCGGGGTCGCGGTGGCCGCCGGGCGCGGCGACGGCGAGGCGGGCGCCGAAGAGCAGCGGCCAGAAGAACTCCCAGACGGACACGTCGAAGCTGTAGGGGGTCTTCTGCAGGACGACGTCGTCGCCGGTGAGCCGGTACTCGTTCTGCATCCACTCGATGCGGTTGACGGCGGCCCGGTGCTCGATCATCACACCCTTGGGCCTGCCGGTGGAGCCGGAGGTGTGGATGACGTACGCCAGATTGCCCGCGCCCACGCCGAGTCCGGCGGCGGGAAGGTTGTCGTCCCGATCCCCGGAGACGTCCTTGCCGTCCTGGTCGCGCAGGGTGCCGTCAGGGTGCAGGGCGAGCAGGTGGGCGGCGCCGCGCAGCGGCTCGGTGTCCAGGTGCGGCTGGGTGAGGATCACGTCGGCGCCGGTGCGCTCGACGAGGTCGGTGCGGCGGGCCGCGGGGTAGGAGGGCTCGATCGGCATGTAGGCGCCGCCGGCCTTCAGGGCGCCCAGGATGCCGGCGACCATTTCGGCGGAGCGCTCGGCGTGCAGACCGACCAGCGTGTCCGGTCCGACGCCGTGCCGACGCAGGCCGTGGGCGATGCGGTTGGCCCAGGCGTTGAGCTCGGCGTACGTCCAGGAGCGGTCGGCGGTGACCAGGGCGGTGAGCTCGGGGTGCCGGGCCACCCGGTCCTCGAACAGCTCGTGCAGGCAGCGGTCGTCGGTGAAGGGCCGCCCGGTGTCGTTGAACTCCTCCACCACCCGGCGGCGCTCCTCGTCGCCGACCATGGGGAGCCGGGACACGGGCAGCGCCGGGTCGTCGGCGACGGCGGCGAGCAGCCGTGTGTAGTGGCCGATGAAGCGCCGGACGGTTTCGCGGTCGTACAGGTCGGTGTTGTACTCGATCGTGCCGACCAGCCCGTCGGGGGTCTCCCGTACGTCGACGGTCAGGTCGAACTTGGTGAAGCTGAGATCGATGTCGACCGGGGAGACCGCCAGGTCGCCGAGGGTGACGTCCCTGCGGGTCTGCGCCTCCTGGAGGACGAACAGCGTCTGGAAGACGGGCGAGTGGGCGAGGCTGCGCTCGGCGCCGAGGGCGTCGACCACCACCTCGAAGGGCACGTCCTGGTGGTCGTACGCCTCCAGCGCGGTCTTCTTCACCCGGGCCAGCAGGTCGCCGAAGTCCGGGTCGTCCGCGAGGTCGGCGCGCATGACCAGGGTGTTGGCGAAGAAGCCGACCAGGTCCTCGAGTTCGCGCCGGCCGCGGTTGGCGACGACCGTGCCGACGGCGATGTCCGTCTCGCGGGTGTAGCGGCCGAGGACGGCCATGTAGGCCGCGAGCAGGGTCATGTAGAGCGTGGCCTCGTGGAACTTGGCCACCTCGCGCAGGGATCCCAGCAGGTCGGCCGGGCAGGTGAAGCTCTCACGGGCTCCCGCGTAGGTCTTCACGCGCGGGCGTTCCCGGTCGGTCGGCAGCGTCAGCCGCGGGTCGATCCCGGCCAGCTGCCGCTTCCAGTAGTCCGTCTGACGGTCGTGCAGGTCGCCGGCGAGCCGCTCCCGCTGCCAGTGCGCGTAATCCGCGTACTGCACGGGCAGCGGCTCCAGCGGGTCCGGGCGGCCCGCGGCGAACGCCTCGTACAGGGCGACGAGGTCGCGGAAGAAGACGCCGACCGACCAGCCGTCGGACACGCTGTGGTGGGTGGTGACGAGCAGGTGGTGCTCCGTCTCCGACCGGCGCAGCAGCCGTACCCGGATCAGCGGCCC
Source organism: Streptomyces sp. NPDC038135 (assembly GCF_055601245.1). Taxonomy (NCBI): domain Bacteria; kingdom Bacillati; phylum Actinomycetota; class Actinomycetes; order Kitasatosporales; family Streptomycetaceae; genus Streptomyces; species Streptomyces sp. NPDC038135. Next base: position 145,061 of record NZ_JBVJXS010000004.1, read on the forward strand.
GCGTTCCAGGTCGAACGGGGTGGCGGCCTCGTCGCGGCAGATCCCGGCGAGCCGGCCCGGGTCGGTCAGCTCCTCCTCGGCGACCGTGAAGTCGCCGCCGTCGCCGATGACCTGGTGCGGTACGCCGTCGCGGTCGGTGAACCGGGTGCGCAGCACCTCGTGCCGCTGGACGACCGCTTCCAGCGCGCGCAGCAGCGCGGGCCGGTCGAGGCGGCCGCTCAGCCGCATCGCCATCGGGATGTTGTAGGCGGCGCTGGTGCCGTCCAGTTGGGCGAGGAACCAGAGCCGCTGCTGGGCGAACGACAGCGGCACGGGTGTGCCGTCGGTCCGGGGCCGCCGGGGAACGGTCTCGAGCGCGGAGAGGTCGACGCCCTGCTTGCGCAGCAGCGCGATCAGGGCGCGCTGCCGCTTGCCCGGCAGGGACCGGATCCTGCGGATGAGGTCAAGGCTGGTGTCCTCACTGGTGGTTGCCATCGTCGTCCCCTGCCTCAGCTCTCGATGTCCAGCGCGTCCAGCTCCTCGTCGCTCATGTGCTCGACGAGGGCGATGCTTTCGAGGATCAGATCCAGCTCGCGGGTGCTCGCGTCCCCGGCCACCGGCAGGCGGGCGCCCAGTTCCCGGGTCATGTCGGAAAGGCGCGGTGCGTTGAAGACCGCTTCGGTCGGCAGCTCGACGCCCGCCCGCTCCTTGAGCAGGTTGATCAGCCGGGTGGCCAGCAACGAGTTGCCGCCGAGCGAGAAGAAGTCGGTCCGTGCGGTCAGCGTGGCCGCGTCGACCTGGAGGACGTCGGCCCAGGCCTGCGCCATGGTCTGTTCGGCGTCGGTGACGGCGCCGGCCGGCAGGGGGTCCGGTGCCGTCGTCGTCGGTGCGGCCGCCTGCGAGGCGTGTCCGACCCAGTAGCTGCCCGCCTCGAACGCGGTGGCCGGCAGGGGCACCATCCGGCGCCGCCCGGTGTGCAGCGCGCTCCAGGGCACCCGGGCCCCGCACACCCACAGGGCGGCCAGTTCCTCCAGGGCCCGGTCCTCGGCGAGCCCGGTGAGGAATGCCTCGCCGCGGGCGCCGGCCAGGACGGACGTCCAGGGTCCGGGGTCGTCGTCGGCGTTGCCCCGGTGTACGGGTACGGCCGTGGGGGTGCCCGCGAGGTGATCGGCGAGCGCCCGCGTCAGTGCGGCGCGGTCGGCGGCGACCACGGCGAGTCGCTCGGGCAGTGGCTCGCGGCCGAGCTGCGTGGTGTACGCGATGTCGGCGAGGCTCACGGTGCCGTCCTCGTCGGGCAGGGCCGCCAGGTGGTCGTGCAACCGCCGTACCGCAGCGGCCAGGCGTTCCTCGGTCCGGGCGGAGACCACGACGATCTGCGGCGCGGTGTCCGGGGTGGCGGCCGGGGCCTCCGCGGCGGCCGGCGGTGCTTCGACGACCATGCTGACGTGGCTGCCGCCCGCGGCGACGCAGTTGATGAGGGCGCGGCGGGGCTGGGACGGGCCGCCGGTGTCCGTGCCGCCGCGCGGCTCCCAGTCGGTCAGCCGGTCGCACAGTTCGAGCGGCGAACCGTCCAGGTCCAGGCGGGGGTTGGCGGCGCCGGCGGCGACGAGCGGTGCGATCCGGCCGTGCTGGAGCTGGAGCACGACCTTGGTGAGCTGGGCGATGCCGGAGGCCGCCTCGGGGTGGCCGAGGTTGGACTTGACGGCGCCGACCGGCACCGGGCGGGAGATCCCGGCGAACACCTCGCGCAGGGCGCGCAGTTCGATCTCGTCGGAGAACGCGGTGCCGTTGGCGGCGGACTCGACGTAGCCGATGGAGTCCGGTTCGGCACCGGCCCGCTCCAGTGCCCGGCGCATGGCGGCGACCTGGGTGCGGTGGCTGGGCGTCATGAAGCCGTTGGAGCGGCCTCCGTGCAGGGAGGACGTGCTCTTGATGACCGCGAGGACGGTGTCGCCGTCGCGCAGCGCCGCGTCCAGCGGTTTCAGCAGTACGGCGCCGACCGCCTCGGCGGGCAGGTAGCCGTCGCCGTCGCGGAAGCTGCGGCTGCCCGGGTGGGTGCCGAGCAGCCGCATCTCGGAGAGCGCGACGTACTTGTCCTCGTGCACGGTCAGGTTGACACCGCCCGCGACGGCCAGCTCGCACTCGCCGCGCAGCAGGTCGGCGCAGGCGAGGTGGACGGCCATCGCCGAGGAGGTGCACATGCTGTCCACGGCGAGGCTCGGGCCCTCGAGGCCGAAGAAGTGCGAGACGCGGTTGGCGATGAGGTTGTACGAGGCGGAGGAGGTGAGCGCCGCGAGCACCGGTTCGGACGCGTCGGCCCGGTACATCTGGTAGGCGGCGCCCACGTACACGCCCACGCGCCGGCCGTAGCGGCGCTCGATCACCTCCTGGGTGACGCCGCCCTGTTCCAGCAGGTGCCACACCGTCTCCAGGAACAGCCGCTGCTGGGGGTCCATGGCGGCGGCCTCGCGGGGCGAGATGCCGAAGTGCAGCGGGTCGAAGCGGTCGATGCCGTCGAGGAAGGCGCCGTACTGGCCGCCGTCGGTCTTCCAGCGGTCGGCGGGGACCTCGGTGACGCAGTCCCGGCCCTCGCGCAGCGCGGTCCAGAAGGCGTCCAGGTCGTCGGCGTGCGGGTAGCGTCCGCCGATGCCGACGACCGCGATGTCCTGGCCCGCCGCGGGCGCGACCGGGGTGCGGGCGGTGGCGTCGGCGGTGTTCGGCCGGGCCGTCTCGGCTGCGGTGTTCTGCGGCCGGGGGGCCTCGTGCGCCGGCTCGCCGACGAGTTCGCGCAGCGCCTGCGCGTGCTCGTCGCCGAGGTACCGCGCCAGCCCGCGCACCGTCCGCACCTCGAACAGCAGGGTGCGGGACAGGGGCCCGAAGGCGTCCTCCAGCGGCTGGACCATGGTCACGGCGAGCACGGAGTCCATGCCGTACCGCTCGAGCGGGGTGTCCGGGTCCAGGCGCTCGGGCCCGAGTTTGAGGGCGGAGGCCAGCACGCGCCTGAGGTGCGCCACGGCGCGGTCCTCCACCGACCGTGCGGATCCACCGCCGGCCGCCGTCACGGGAGCGGGGGCCTGCGGTGCCTTGGCCGTGGTGATCTGCGCGGGCGCGTTCTGCGGTGCGGCAGTCGGCGTTGCGGCGAACTGCGGTGCGGGAGCCTGCGGTGCCGTCTCCCCGGCGCGCTCCGTCAGCCGGCTCAGCAGCGCCTCGCGGCTGCCCGCGACCACCAGCAGCCTGCCGTCCGTGACGCCGCCCTCCGCGCCGGCCAGGGCCTGGTGCAGGACGGCGAGGCCGCGCTGCGTGTCGAGCGGGGCGAGGCCCAGGGCGCGCAACTGCTCGCGGACGGGGCCCTCGGCGCCCATGCCGCCCTCGTCCCACAGCGGCCAGTTGACGGACACGGTACGGCCGCTGCGCCGCCCGGCGCTCACGAGCCGCTCGCGGTGGCCGACGTAGGCGTCCATGAAGGCGTTGGCGGCGGCGTAGTCGCACTGCCCGGGGTTGCCGAACGCGCCGGCGAGGGACGAGAAGCAGACGAACAGCTCCAGCGGCTGTTCCTGGGTCAGTTCGTCCAGGTGGACGAGTCCCGTGACCTTGGGGGCGAGGACCCGGTCGAGTTCCCCGGGGCTCTTGCGGACGACGAAGTTGTCCTCGATCACCCCGGCGGCGTGCAGGACGCCGGTCAGCGGGCCGTGGTCCGCGGTCACCCGGGCCAGCAGGGCGCCGAGCGCGTCCCGGTCGGCGACGTCGACGCTCTCGTACTCGACGGTCAGGCCGGTGGTGCGCAGCTCCCTCAGCACCGCGCGCCGCTCGTCGGTCAGCGGCGAGCGCCCGGTGAGGATCACCGTGGCCTGCGCGACCGAGGCGGCGATGTCCCGCGCGAAGTGCAGCCCGAGCCCGCCCAGGCCGCCGGTGACGAGGTAGACGCCGTCCTCCCGCCAGGGCGCCGCGGCGGGCCGGGCGCCGGTGACCTCGGTGAGGCGGCGGACCTGGCGGCGGCCGTCGTGGTGGCGTACCTCCGGTTCCGGGTCGGCGGTGGCCTCGGCCGCGAGGCGGGCGGCGAGGGTGGCGGGCGACGCGCCGTCCAGGCACTCCAGGTACTGGGTGTGCAGCTTCGGGTTCTCCAGGTGGGCCGTGCGCAGCAGCGCGCCCAGACCACTGAAGCAGGCCAGTCGGTCGCTGTCGCCGACGGCCGCGACCTGAAGCAGCGTGGGCCGGCGCACGCCCTGCTCCAGCAGTCGCCGGGCCAGCGTGAAGACCTGCCGCACGGCGTCGGTGTACTGCCGGTCCAGCGGTGCGTCCGCCGGTTCGAGGAAGGTGCACCCGACCCCGGCGGGCAGCGCGGCCCGCAGGGTGTCGCGCGCGTCGGCGGCGAGGCCGAGCACCACGACGTGCCGTTCCGTGAAGGCGCCCGTCGCCCCGTTCGCGGCCTGCCGCTCGGCCCACTCGGGCCGCAGCAGCACCACGTCGGAGGCGGCCGGGGAGCCGGCGGCCGGCGCGGGCCGGTGCGGCGCGCCCGCGGTGTCGAGGTCGAACCAGCAGCGTTCGCGGGCGAACGGGTAACCGGGTAGGCCGATGCGCCGCACCGTGCCGCCGGCCGGCCAGGCGTCCTCCCAGCGCACGTCGGCGCCGCCGGCCCAGCGCGCGAGCAGGTCCTCGTACGCGCCCTGCCGCGTCCAGGCGTCCAGGGCGGTGCGCACCGCCGGGACGTCGGCGGGCCGGTCCGGGCGGACGGTGCCCCGGTACCAGGGGCCCGTCGCGCCCGGCTCGGCGGCGAAGGCGGCGAGCCGGGCGCGGGCTTCGGCCAGGCTGGTCGCGGCGAAGGCGAAGCGCTCCTCCAGCGCCAGGCGCCCGGTCTGGAGGGTCCAGGCGATCGCGGGCAGGTCCGCGTCGGCCGCCTCGCCGAGCCGGGCGTGCAGACGACGGGCCTGTTCGGCGAGTTGGCCCTCGCTCTTGGCGGAGAGCACCAGCAGCGCGGGGCGGCCATCGGCCGGGGCCTCGGCCGGGCGGGCCGGCGGCCGGTACTCGGCGATGACGACGTGGGCGTTGGAGCCGCCGCCGCCGAAGCTGGACACCCCGGCGATCCGGGGCAGGCTGCGGCCCTCCAGCACGGGGCGTCGCCACGGCTCCAGAGTCCGCTGGACGCGCAGCGGCGTGCGCTCGAAGTCGATGTGCGGGTTGAGCGCCGTGGAGTGGAGGCTGGGCACCAGTTCGCCGTGACGCATCTGGAGCAGCACCTTGGTGACGGCGGCGATGCCGGCGGCGGACTCCAGGTGCCCGATGTTGGACTTCACGGAGCCGATGGCGAGCCGTTCGGGCGCCCCGCCCGTGCGGCTGAACGCCCGCTCAAGGCCGCTGACTTCGATCGGGTCGCCCAGGGCGGTGCCGGTGCCGTGGGCCTCCAGGTAGCTCAGGGCGCGCGGGTCGACGCCGGCTGCGGCGAGCGCGTCGGCGATGACCTCGCCCTGGGCGACGGGGGTCGGCACCGAGTAGCCGGAGGTGCGTCCCCCGTGGTTCACCGCGGTGCCCTTGATCACCCCGAGGATCCGGTCGCCGTCGGCGACGGCCCGCTCCAGCGGCTTGAGGAGCACGGCGCCGACGCCCTCGCCGGGCACGTAGCCGTCGCCGCCCTCGCCGAAGCTGCGGCACCGGCCGTCGCTGGACAGGAACTTGCGCTGCCCCAGCACCAGGTGCTTGTTCGGGTGCGGGGTGAGGTTGACGCCGCCCGCGAGCGCGGTGTCGCACTGACCGCTGCGGATGGCCTCGCAGGCCAGGTGGATGGCGGTCAGGGAGGAGGAGCACATGGTGTCCACGGCCATGCTCGGCCCGTGGAAGTCGTAGAAGTACGACACCCGGTTGGCGACCGTGGAGGCGCTGCCCCACAGGGCCGCGGGCTCGCCGCGCTCCTGCGCCTGGGCGCCGAGAAGCTGGTACTCCTGGTACATCACGCCGACGAAGACGCCGACCTTCGCGCCGCGCGAGAGCCGGTCGGGCGTGTATCCGGCGTCCTCCAGGGTGTGGTGGGCGCACTGCAGGAACAGCCGCTCCTGCGGGTCGAGGTGGTCGGCCTCCAGCAGCGATATCTGGAAGAACAGCGGGTCGAACCGGTCGATGTCGTCCAGGAAGCCGCCCCAGCCGCCGGCACCGGCCTCGGCGTACCGACCCTGGTTCCAGCGGTCGGCGGGGACCTCCCGTACGCAGTCGCGGCCCGCGCGCAGGTTCTGCCAGAACTCGTCCAGGTCGGCGGCCTCGGGGTAGCGGCCGCCCACGCCGATGATCGCGATGTCACCGGGGCGCACGGCTTCGGGCTCGGGACGTACGGCCTCGGGCTCGGCCGGCGTCTCGACGGCGGGCAGCGGACGGCTGGAGAGCCCGGTCAGCTCCGCGCACACGCGGCCCTGTTCGTCCATGACGGTGACGTCCAGCCGGGCGGAGGCCCGGTCGGTGCCGCTGCCGGGCTGGTGGCGGATCCAGGCGTACGCCCGGGAGGGCGAGTCGGCCAGGGCCTCGGCGCGGGTGAGCGCGAACGGCAGGGCGAGCGTCGCCGAACCGCCGTCGCCCAGCCACAGGCCGATGGTGGCCTGGAGGGCGCCGTCGAGGATGCTCGGGTGCATGAGGCCGCCGTGCAGCGGTTCGGCCGCCTCCGGCAGGCGCAGCTCGGCGAGAACCTGGCGGCGGCCCTCCGCGTCCCTGCCGGTGCGCAGCTCCGTCAGGGACCGCTGGGAGGGGCCGTACTGCAGGCCGAGGCCGCCGTACAGGCCGTAGACGTGCTCGCCGGTGTACGGCGCCTCGGTGCACGCGGCCCGCAGCGCGGCGAGGGGCAGGGTGCGCCGGGTGGTGTCCCCGGCGAGGCTAGCCCGGCCCTGGCCGCACAGAGTGGTGGCACCGTCGGGTCTTACGGCGAGGATCTCGTACGCACAGCCCTCGCCGCCGGTGCGCACGCGCACGCGCAGCGTCAGTCCGTCCGGGCCGTGCACGGCGGCCCGCAGCCACACCACGTCGGTCAGCCGGACGGCGGCGGTGTCCTCCCTGCCCAGCGCCCGGGCGACCGCCGCGCGCGCCATCTCCAGATGCGCGACCCCGGGCAGCACCCGGCCGCCGCGGACCTGATGGTCCCGCAGATACGGTTCCGAGCCGTCGAAGAGCGTCTCGTACGTCGCCTCGTCCGCCCCGCCGCCGGGCAGGGTCCGCTGGAGCAGGGGGTGGGCCCGCGGGGCGGTGGTGTTCCGGAAGGGGGCCTGCGGGACGGCGGTGCCCGGCGCGGCGCCCCGGGCACCGGGTGTGTCCGACACGCCGTGAACGCCGACGAGGTGGGTCGCCAGGGCGTGCAGCGTGCGGTGCTCGCCGAAGACGCCCGGAGTCAGCGCCAGCCCGTACCGCTCGTTCACCCGCTCGACGAGCCGCGCGCGTCCGCCCAGGTCCAGCCCGAACTCGCCGAGCTCCGCGTCGGGGTGCACATCGTCCTGGTGCACCCCGAGAAGGGCCGCCACGTCTTCGGCGAGGGCGGTGCGCACGACGGAAAGGGCCTCGGGGGTGCCGTGGGCGTGCGGGACGTGGGCCGTGTCGGCCGGAACCCCGGCGGCGGGAGCCGACGCGGGGGCCGGCGGGACGGGGGTGGCTGGTGCGGCGGACGCGGGGGCGACCGGTGCGGGAGCAGCCGATACGGCGGGCATGAATGCGACCGGTGTGGGGGCGACCGGCGCGGCAGGCGTGGAGACGACCGGTGGGGCGGGCGCGGGGGCGACGGGTGCGGCGGGCGCTGCCGCGAGGGCACCCGCGGGCAGTTGCGGCTCCAGCCACGCCGCCAGTTCCTCGATCGTCCGGTGCTCGAACATCACCGTCGGCGACAACTCCACCGACAGGCGCTCCTCCAACTCCGCCACCAACGACAGAAGATCGGCCGATCCCAAGCCCAACTCGTAGTACCCCAGGCCCACGTCCACCGCGTCCACGGGCACACCCAGCCGAGCCCCCACCAGCTCCCGCAACACGGCCGAGACCGGCCGGGCATCCGCCACCGGGTCAGGAGCAGGCGCAGGAGCAGGAGCAGGAGTGGGTGTAGGAGCGACGGCTGCGGGCGGCGCGGCGGGAGCGTCGCCGCGGACGTCGAGCGCGTCGGCCGCGCGGATGCGCTTGGCGACGAACTCCCCCACCTCGGCGACCTTCTGGCCGGTGTGGTCGTAGAACTCCACGACCAGTCGTATGAGTTCGTCGTCGCGGCGCACGGAGTCGGCGGGCACGCGGACGTAACAGCGCCCACCGAGGGGTCCGGCCGCGCGGAAGCGGTCGAACATCAGCGGGAGATAGAGGCCGGGGCCGTCGTTGTCCCCGTGCAGCATGCCGAGGGCGACACCGCCGCCGAGGAGCCCGGCTTCGAAGAGGGCGGGGTGGAACAGGAACGCGCCGGTGGTGGCCTGGTGCTCGGGGGCGAGTTCCAGCTCGGCGATCCAGTCGCCGGGACGGTGGTGGACCGCACCGCCGAGCTTCATCAGACCCGAGTGGAACAGGTCGTACTCCCGGCACCAGGTGTAGATCTCGTCCATCGTGGTGCGCCGGGTCGCTCCCTGAACGGGCAGCGGGAGCCGCTCCGTGAAGGCGACGGGGCCGCGGTGGTGGGCGGTGACGACGGCGTGCAGCACGTCGGTGGTGTCCTGGGCGCGGCGGCTGCGCACCTCGACGCGCCATCCCCCGCCGGCCGCGGGGCGGCCCTCGACGGTGGTCAGGACGGCCTCACCCGGCCCGGCGACGAGCGGCGCGAGGATCGTGAGGTTGCGCAGCTCCACCTCGGGCATGGGGTGTCCGTGCCGGGCCAGCACCTGGAGCGCCAGGTCCACGTAGCCGACACCGGGCATGAGGCTGCGACCGTACACGACGTGCCCGCGCAACAGGGGGTTGTCGGCGGTGACGGTGAAGGTCTCGGTGAACGTGGGCGATTCGGTCATCGGTTTTCCGTCCCAGGAAAGGCGCGCGAGGGTGCCCGAATGCGCGTGGCGCATGACGGGGATTCGTTTACGGACAGGGGAGGGCGATGGCTGTCAGAATGAGCCCGTCGCGGTGCATCCAGCGCCCCGTGAGCCGGGGTACCGGATTCCCGGCCGCCCGGGGCGGGGGCACCAGGAACCGCGCGGAGAAGAACCCGCCGGACTCGATGTCGATCCGGGCCCCGTCGAACCCCAGCATCCGCTGGGCCAAGGGGAACCAGGCTTTGTAGACCGCCTCCTTGCAACTGAACAGCAATCGGTCCCACGGCACCGCGTCGCTCCGCGCGCCGAGCCCTTCCACGAGGTCCCGTTCGTCGGGCAGGGCCACCAGGTCGAGCACGTCCTGGGGAAGCGGGGCACTTTGCTCGGCGTCGATTCCCACGGAATGCAGCCGACTGGCCCGGGCCACCGCGGCCGCGCGGTATCCGGAGCAGTGCGTCATACTGCCGACCACTCCGGGCGGCCATTGCGGGGCCCTGCCCGTTCCGGGCGGCAGGGGAACCGGGGGAATTCCCAGTTCGCCGAGCGCTGTTCGAGCGCATCGGCGCACTGTCGAGAATTCCTGTCTGCGCCGCGGCACGGCGTCGGCGACGGCCGCTCTTTCCTCGGCGAAGAGATGAGTGTCCGCGTCGTCGTCGAAGGCCTCCGCGGACATCACGTCGACGGGAAGTATCTCCTCGATCACTGTTCCCCCGGGCCCGTTCTCCGGCCGCTTACCAGGTGGTCAGCGAGAAGCGCTCGCCGAGTTCCCGTGCGCCGATGGCGAAGTCTCTGATCTGCTCGGCCTTTTCCACCATCTTGTCGTCCCCGACGCCCTTCGAGACGGCCACGAGCCACTCGTAGGTCTCGCTCGGATGAACGTCGTAGATGTAGTGGACCTTGGACAGCAGAAACAGGATGTCCCGGAAGTTCTCACGTCCGATCACGCCGGACAGGGCGAGGATCCCGGCTTCCCGCTCCTTGGTGAACGGCGCGCGTTCGTGAACGGCGGGGCGGAGGTTCGGGGTGTAGACGGAGGCGTCCGCGAAGGCTTCCTTCTCGTCGAACGCGCCGTCGAAGGCCAGGTCGACACAGAGCGACTGCCTGCTGAACTCGGCGAAGTTGACCGCCGAATGGACGGCGGCCGCGTCGAGGAACCAGATCTCGCCGGCCCGCATGTGGATGACCGTGTCGTCGTCCGAGTGGAAGGCCAGCGGACTGTCCTCGAGCATGAGGTGGGTGCGGAAGTACTGGTCGAGATCGCGGTCCAGCTCCACGAAGTCCCGATGCGGGATGATGACGGCGTTCTTCAGGTTCCGGGTGCGGGCCATCTGGAGCCGGTCGGCGTTGTAGACCGTGGTGATGATCTCGCTGAGGTAGGGAACGTGCTCCACGTGGTCGGTGGGCCGCGCCGGTGAGCCGTTGAGGTCACGGTACAGCCTGTCGTCGATTCCGCCGCTCGCGTTGTACAGCGGAATATTCTTCCAGAACCCGTTGCTGAACTCGTCGTACTCCTCCTCCACGGTGGGCACCGCGGCGAGGTGGGCAAGGTCCTTCGCTAAGCGTTCCTGGTCGAGTTCAATGCGGCCAAGTATGTGCGAGCGCACGCGTCGCCCTCCTGATTTCGAGTTCAACTTTCGACGGCGGAACAGGTACCTGTGGTGGACTTCATGGCCGAGCGAAGACTGCGTGGCCGCATGTCGGACCAGTTCTCCTCGATGAAGGCGAGACAGTCCTGGCGGTTCGCCTCGTTCAGTGCGATCCGCCATCCCGCGGGCACGTCCGATGAGGCCGGCCACAGGGAGTATTGCTCTTCGTCGTTGAGCAGCACGTGGTAGCTGCCATCGTTCTCTTCGAAAGGACTGGACACACAACACCTCACGTGGGCACGACTGAGCCAACGCTGCGCTCCCGGGCGCTTTCAGCATCATCACCGGAATCGCCGACGGCGAGAAACAGTGGTCACAGGGGCGACGGACAGCGAACAGCCGGACCGCGGAACGCCCCAGAGTGAACGGAGGGAAGGTGGCCTAGGCAACCAGGATGCGCACGATCCGGCCTACGGCACCTGAACAAGTCGTGAAAATTCCTTGGCCCCCTAACGCGCCGCGAAGCGACGCCTCCCCCGTTCGGCCTTCGTGCTCGAACCGGGAATGAGCCTAGGTTGACCTGATCGTGATCGTCAACCGCCACTTTTCAATCGCATGTTGGCCACTCTGGCCGAAATGTTGTCGGTGTCGGCAGCGGCGGGTCGGTGGGGTGCAGCCGTCCAGGTTCACCGCCGCCCGGCTCGGCCGGCACCGCGGGACCGCCGAGCGGAGTGAGCCGCCTCAGCGACATCCGCCGACTCCACCGCCGCTGCGAAGTGTGCGCGGGTATCGCAGCAACCCTCATCTGCTATCGCCCCTCATGATCGCAGTGGTCGTCACCATCGGGCTGGCGTTCGTCGGCTAAGTCGTCACCTACCTCAACGGGTTGCGGCTGTCGCAGCGTCAAGAATGTCTCGCTCGCGTGAACCGCCGGCTCAGCGACCTCTACGGGCTTCACCACCCTGAAGAAGGAACAGGCCTGTCTGCTGGGGCGACAGCAGATGAGCTGACCAATCGCAGCCATCGCCGCCACCTGATATGCCACCGCAGACTCACTGAAATGGCATCTAAGCCCGCGCCAGGGCGCCTTCACTGCGGTCCACAAAGACTTCTGCTTCACGGCAGGCATCTCGCCTGGTCCGTTCAGCCGTTAACCGGTAAACATCACTCCGGTAAAGGCGATTCCTGAGATGCACGACGGCCAAAACTGGCGCAGCATCGAATGCAGGGGCATCGGTTCGACCGGGATTCACCGACTGTGGTCGGCAATCACCCGTCGAGCACTCCAAGATCATGAGTGAGACCGAGCACGGCCCTTCAACGGTCAATCGCTCTCCGCCCGGGCATGTCCTGGGAATCCCGCCATGAGCAGAAAGCGATGGGGCGATTCGCTATGTCCAACAATCAACCGACGGGTGTCCCAGCACCGCTCCAGAGTTTCGAGCCTGCTGTCGAACTGCTTCAGGAGGCACCTGAAGAGGACGTCAGGAGCGGGCTCGACTCGACGCTCCATGAGGCCGAGGTACAGGCGGCCGGTGACGCCAATGTCGCGGCGGCACAGCCACCTCCCGTCGTGTCGGCGGAAGAAGTGCCGCAGACCACTCTCGCGGAGCGGTGGCGCAAGCACATAGAGGCGTCTCAGCAGCGAGGAGCATGATCATGCCGTACTTCCGAAACAGTCATTCCTCGACGATCCAGGTGGTGGGAATGTACTGGGACCCGCAGAGATGCGGGCAGTACGGAAACTACCGGACCATGGGCTGGTGGCGCATCAAGCCCTACGAGCGAATCCTCCTCGCACCCAACAATCAGCAGTTCTTCTACTGGTACGCCGAGTCCGACGACGGCTACAAGTGGGAGGGCCGCTACGGGCCCGTCTACACCTATCTGTACCCGTTCGACTCCTGCCTTCAGATCGGCTCGACCGGAGCGTGGAAGACGGTGACGATGCGCCCGTACGACCAGTACGCCTATCCCGGCGGCGTGAACGTGGACATCTGAGCCCGCCACGAGCACGACGTCACGAGCACGAAAGTCAGGGGCATCACCATGACCGCTGAACAGGAGAAGGAAGCTCTGCGGTACTGCGCCCAGCCCCCGGAGCGAATCCCCACGCTGCCCTCGAGCCTCAGCCTTCCGCGGACCAGGGCGATACTGGCCAATCACTCGAAGTGGGTGAACGGCACCCAGCTGCGGTACAGCTTTCTCAACGGTGCCGACAACGGCGTGGCAAAAGCATGGTTGACCGAGGTCCACAACGGTTTCGAGGAGTGGGAGGGCCTTGGCATCGGACTGAAGTTCCGTCCCGAGGACAACCCTGCGGAATCGGAGATCCGGATCACCTTTGCCGATGACGGATCCTGGTCATACGTCGGTACGGACTGTCTCGGCATCGGCGTCGAACAGGCCACGATGAACTTCGGATGGGACCCTACCTCGCCCTACGGCAAGGCCACGGTCCGGCACGAGATAGGGCATGCCATCGGCTTCTGCCATGAGCACCAGAATCCGTTCGCCGGCATCGACTGGAACACGGACAACGTCTACCGCTCCATGGCAGGCCCACCCAATTTCTGGCCCCATGAGACGACCTACAACAACATAATCCGCAAACTCTCCACGGACCAGGTGACCGGTTCGCACTGGGACGTGCAGTCCATCATGGAATACGGCTTCGGACCCGGTCTGATCAATCGGCCGGAGGAGTATCGGAACGGCATTCCTTCTCCGCTCAAAGTGTCTGAGCAGGACAAGGAGTACGTGCGATCATGGTATCCGCCGCTGGCCCCTCACATGGACGAGTTGAAGCCGTTCGATTCGTCGGTCCTTACCCTCGCCTCAGGAGAACAGGCCGACTACGAGATCATCCCGGAGAAGAGCCAGAAGTACCAGTTCGGCACCTTCGGAGACGCCGACGTGAAGATGGTCCTCTTCGAGCAGGCCGATGACGAGAACCTGCGCTACGTCACCGGCGAGGACGACAGCGGCGAGGACCGCAATGGCCGCTTCGAGGTCAAACTCTTCAAGGGGCGCCGGTATGTCCTGCGCGTCCGGATGTACTCCACGTGGGGTTCTGCGAACGCGTCGGTCATGTATTGGTGACCGCAAGCAGGAGAGAGCGGGGCCCAGTGAGACTGGGCCCCGCTCTTTGCGGGCAGATCCGGTGGCGGAAGACGTTCCTGCGCCGACCGGCGGGCGCTTTCGGTGTGCTGGTCCGCGGGGAGGGCCGGGTGAGCAGTTCGTCGGTGACGTGGAAGTCATCGGCGGCCAACTGTCCGACGGCGGCGTCGATATGGAGGCCACTCCAACAAGCACTTACGACGTTGCTCTGGGCGAACGTACAACCGTTCGGCCCCATGATCGGTCTCCTGTTCGCGGACCTCACGCCTCACCCTGGAGCAACTCTCGGCGAACGACGTGGCGCCCGCACCCACCAGTGGCCACGTATCTCCCCCGGGGCGCCCAGTTCGCCGCCGACTGAGCCCATCGCCTCCGCGACTCACAAGGAGCCCGAACACTATGCTCGTCCGCACAAAGCCGACGCTCGCCACCTTCCTGGTAGCGGGCCTCATCCCCCTCACTCTGCCCGCCGCGTCAGCGAGCGCCGCGCCCGCGAAGTACGGCGACGACTTCAACGGCGACGGCTACCGGGACTACGCCTACTCGAGCTTCAGCGCCAGAGGGGGCGGCGGCGTCAGCGTGGTCTTCGGGACCGCCACCGGGCCCGGCCCCACGAAGCAGCGCATCACCCAGTCGAGCCCCGGCGTGCCCGGCTCCGACGAAGCCGACGACATGTTCGGCGAGGTCCGGGCCGCCGCGGACTTCGACGGCGACGGATACGGCGACCTCGCGGTGGCGGCGACCGGCGAGAACGGCTTCCAGGGCGCCGTGACGATTCTCTGGGGCTCTCCCTCCGGCCTGTCCACGGGCACGACCCTCCCGAACAAGAACCCGGGCCGCAACAACTACATGGGCAGGGACCTGGCGACCGGCGACTTCAACGGGGACGGCAAGCAGGACCTGGCCGTCATCAACGAGGCCATGACGTACGTCTACCGCGGCCCGCTCAAGCGCTCCGGCACCACCGGCGCCGTGACCAAGCTCGACAAGACGTCGTCCTTCTACGCGACCGCCCTGATCTCCGGCAAGGTCAACGGCGACAAGAAGACCGACCTCGCGATCATCGGTGACGTGGTCGGCCCCGAATCCGTCGCGTCCGATGTCTGGTTCATCAAGGGGGGCGCGACCTCGCTCACCCCGGGCAGCAGCCTCCGCCTGGAATCCGAGCCCGGCGACGGCGGCAGTGCCGAACGCGGCGGCGACGGTGTCATCGCCGACTTCGACAAGGACGGCTACGGTGACATCGCCGTCGGCACATCCCTCTACTCGAAGCACAAGGGCCGCGTCAGCGTCTGGTACGGCTCGTCCGCCGGCCCGTCCCGAAGCACCCGCATCACCCAGTCGACCAGTGGCGTCGCCGGAACCCCTGAGAACCGGGACGAGTTCGGCTCTTCTATTTCCGCGGGCGACGTCAACGGCGACGGTTACGCGGACCTCGCGGTCGGCGTGCGGGGCGAGGAGATAGACGGCCAGGAGTACGCGGGCGGCGTGCACGTCCTCAAGGGGCGGGCGGGCGGCCTGTCCGGCTCCGGTTCCCAGTGGTTCGCCCGCAACACCGCCGGTGTCCCTGGCCAGTTGACGGCCGACGAGCAGTTCGGTGGCGTGGTACGGCTGCGTGACACGGTCGGGGACGGAACGGCCGACCTGTACGTGAGCGGTCTCGGCTCTCTGCGGCTGCCCGGCTCAGCCGGCGGCATCACCACGGCGGGCGCGACGGAATTCAAGGCGGCGCCCATCAACGGCTTTCTGGAATGACTTCCCTGGACGAGTAGGAGCCTGTATATCGGCCCCGCAGAATAGGAGGTGCAGGGTTCCGCTGCGACTTCTGCGGGGCCGATGCATGTCGCACATACCCCCCGATGCTCGCAATACGCCCCATCCCCGTCACTCGAGGGGATGGGGCCTACTGCACGACGTGGGGCCCGGCCGCACCGGCCGGGCCCCACGTCAACCTCCGCTGTCAACAGCGCCCCTCGCACCCGAGGGGCGCGGCTACCAGCGGTACCAGCGGCCCTTGCGGCCCGCGCCGTCCACGGATCGGACGACGAAGCCGAGCACCCACACGATCAGAACGATCACTGCGATCCACCACAGTGCCTTCAGGGCGAAGCCCGCACCGAAGAGGATCAGGGCCAGCAGAAGAACGAGAAGCAGGGGAACCATTGTTATCAACCTCCTGGCCACCGAATGCCCTTCGTTGCGCCCATCATTCATGGACAACGCCTTGTTTGTTAAGGAGATGCCAGGGCAGCAGGTCTTCACCGCGACAGCGGCTACAACACTACGAGGAGGCGTATTCCATGAGTGCCGGCGAGAAGGCCAAGGCGAAGTCCGAGCAGGCTCAGGGCACGGCCGAGGAGGCTCTGGGAAGCGCCGTCGGGAACGACCGTATGGCCGCCGAGGGGCAGGCCAAGAAGAGCACGGGGGACGCCCGTGAAGCGAAGGAAAAGACCAAGGACGCCTTCAAGCACTGAGTCGCTATGACGCGTGGGTCAGGGGCTGTCCCAGGGTGAAACCTGGGACAGCCCCTGACCCACGATTGCGGAGCACCCTCCGGCGTGCCGACACACAGGCCGCGCAGCGATCAGTACTGCTCGGTCTCCATGAAGCCCGTACTCCCGCCATCGTCCGCACTGAAGGCGTCCGCGGCGGCGGTCGGGTCGAATCCGGGCGGGCTGTCCTTCAGGGCCAGGCCCATGCCGGCCAGCTTCGCCTTGACCTCGTCGATGGACTTCGCACCGAAGTTGCGGATGTCCAGCAGGTCGGCCTCGGAGCGGGCCAGGAGCTCACCCACGGAGTGGACGCCCTCGCGCTTGAGGCAGTTGTACGACCGAACGGTGAGCTCGAGCTCCTCGATCGGCAGCGCCATATCGGCGGCCAGGGCAGCGTCCGTCGGGGACGGGCCCATGTCGATGCCCTCGGCGTCGATGTTCAGCTCACGGGCGAGACCGAACAGCTCGACCAGGGTCTTGCCCGCGGAGGCCATGACGTCACGGGGACGCATCGCCTGCTTGGTCTCGACGTCGACGATCAGCTTGTCGAAGTCGGTGCGCTGCTCGACACGGGTCGCCTCGACCTTGTACGTGACCTTCAGCACCGGCGAGTAGATGGAGTCGACCGGGATACGGCCGATCTCCTGGCCCACCTGCTTGTTCTGCACCGCGGAGACGTAGCCGCGACCGCGCTCGACGGTCAGCTCCATCTCCAGCTTGCCCTTGCCGTTGAGCGTGGCGAGGACCAGGTCGGGGTTGTGCACCTCGACACCGGCCGGGGGCGCGATGTCGGCGGCGGTGACCAGACCCGGGCCCTGCTTGCGCAGGTACATCACGACCGGCTCGTCGTGCTCCGAGGAGACGACCAGCTGCTTGATGTTGAGGATCAGGTCGGTGACGTCCTCCTTGACACCCGGCACGGTGGTGAACTCGTGCAGGACGCCGTCGATGCGGATGCTGGTGACAGCGGCACCGGGGATCGACGACAGGAGAGTACGGCGGAGCGAGTTGCCGAGGGTGTAGCCGAAGCCCGGCTCCAGCGGCTCGATCACGAACCGGGAGCGGAACTCGTCGACGACCTCTTCGGTCAACGAGGGACGCTGAGCGATCAGCACGACGTATTGCCTCCAAGATGGGGCGCCCACTATATGACGCCACGGATACCTCCAAGGGTACGGCCGGTTCTGTCGGCTCACGGGGCCGAACCGCCCAGGGACCGCCCCGAAAGCAATCCTTTCGCCGGGCGAGCCCCCGATCACAGGGACCACATCACCGTCGCGACACCCTGCTCCTCGGCGCCGAAGGGGATTCCCGCATCGGCGCCGAGGACCTGGCGGTGGCGGTGCTGGACGAGCTTCGGACCCCGGCCACCGACCGGCGCTCCACCGTCGTCCACGCCGCCGGACGAGCTAGTCGACGTTCACCGGACCGTCGTCCGACGTCCGCTCCTTGCCCGAGCGCAGCTGCAGCAGCCCCTTGGCGCCGGTGTTGTCGTCCGCCTTGGCGTCCTGGTCCTGCCCGCTCATGTTCTGCCGCACCGAGTCGAGGATCGTCAGACCCTGGGACACCAGGCCGGCGGCGATCTCGCCGAGGCCGTCCGCTCCGTTCAGGATGTTGACGTTGGCGCCGGACAGGCCGCCTGCCGCCTCCTTCACGATCTGAGGGAGCTGGTCGATCAGCATCCGGTCCAGCGCGACCCGGTCGTACGAGGCCGCCGCCTCCGCCTGGATCTTCATGCGCTGGGCCTCGGCGGCCGCGAGGATCCGCACCCGCTCGGCCTCGGCCTCGGCCGGCTTGACGACCTCGGCGACCAGCTGCTGCTGGCGCAGTTTCGCCTGGCGCTCGGCCAGCTCCGTCTGAGCGGCCAGCACCTCCTGCTGGGCGTGGGCCTGGGCCAGCGGCCCCGCCTGTGCGGCCTCCGCCTGGGCGCGGTCCACCTGGGCCGAGTACTCGGCCCTGACGATCGCGGTCTGCCGGGCGTACTCGGCCTGCTTCCGGGCCGCCTCCTGCTCCGCCTCGACCGCGGCCTGGGTGGCCTGGGCCTGGGCGATCTGGGCCTGCCGCTGGATCGCCGCCTTGTGCGGGGCCGACATCGCGTCTATGTAACCGGTGTCGCCGTCGTCGATCGACTGGATTTGCAGGGAGTCGACGATCAGGCCGATCGTCGCCATCTCCGTCTTGGAGGTGTCCAGCACCTCGGCGGCGAGCTTCTGCCGCTCGGTGACGATCTCCTCGACCGTCATCGAACCGATGATGGCCCGCAGGTGTCCGGCGAAGATCCGGCCGGTGAGCACCGACATCTGCTCCTGGTCGGAGAGGAACCGCTGACCGGCGTTGATGATGCTCTCGTGGTCGTTGCCGACCTTGAAGGCGATGACCGCGCGGACGTGCAGGGAGATGCCCTGCTTGGTGACACAGGTCTCGGTGACCTCCGCCTCGCACATCGACAGGGTGAGGAAGCGGACCTTGCGAAAGACCGGGAGCACGAACTTCCCGTGCCCCGTGACCACTCGGAACGGCGCGCCCCCCAGTCCCCGCCGGCCCCCCGAGATCAACATCGCCTCGTCGGGAGCGGGAACGCGGTATCCGAACATGCTGTACTCCTCAGCTTGCGCCGGCGGCCTCTCCGCCGAGCGCGTCCAATGGATCCACCCACTCGATGACGCCGACCTTCCGGCATCCGCGTGCTTCGATCACGAGGACCGTCGTGCCCGCGGGCAGGGGGTCCTCGGACCAGGCCAGAAAGGTCTCGGAGCCGCCTCGGACCCGCACCAGGACCTCGCCGGGGCCAGCGGATCCCCGCGTCCCGATGAGCACCTTGCCCGTGCAGCCGATCACGGCGTCGTCCTGCGGCATCACCGGCCGTCCTCCTCGTCCTGGCCTCAGAAGTCTGACGATAGACCCAGCGGGGCCGCGACCCAATGGGAGGGAGGGGCGTGGAGCGTTCCCGTACCCGCCAGGCCTTCACATGGCACCGTGTGTGGAGTTCACCGCTCGTCCTCCTGGGCGAAGTGTGAGGTCCGGGGGCACAGTCCCCGGCACGCCCACACTATGGATCAACGGTGAAGCACTCCCGAATGTCGCCCGGCAGCGGGGGCCGGTGACTGCGCCTGTCGCGCGGTTCGCGGCGCGATCAGGTAATCAGGAACGGTGAACGAGAACGCGACCGACCCCTTCGTGCATGTCCGGGGCGCTGGTGAGAACAACCTGCGGAACGTCGATGTCGACGTTCCGCGGGACGCGATGGTCGCCTTCACCGGCGTCTCCGGTTCGGGCAAGTCCTCGCTCGCGTTCGGCACGCTCTACGCGGAGGCCCAGCGGCGCTACTTCGAGTCCGTGGCACCGTACGCCCGAAGGCTGTTGCAACAGGTCGGCGCACCGCACGTGCAGGAGATCACCGGCCTGCCACCGGCCGTGGCCCTGCAGCAGCGACGCGGGGCGCCCAGCTCGCGCTCGACGGTCGGCACCCTCACCACGCTGTCCAATCTGCTGCGCATCCTGTACTCCCGCGCCGGCACCTATCCGCCCCGGGCCGCACGACTGGAGGCCGAGTCGTTCTCCCCCAACACCGCCGCCGGCGCCTGCCCGGAGTGCCACGGCCTGGGCGTCGTGCACGACGTCGCCGAGGACCTGCTCGTCCCGGACCCCTCGCTGAGCATCCGCGAGGGGGCGATCGCCGCCTGGCCGGGCGCCTGGCAGGGCGCCAACCTGCGCAGTGTCGTGAGC
This sequence comes from Streptomyces sp. NPDC038135, assembly GCF_055601245.1. NCBI lineage: Bacteria > Bacillati > Actinomycetota > Actinomycetes > Kitasatosporales > Streptomycetaceae > Streptomyces > Streptomyces sp. NPDC038135. The sequence continues at coordinate 164,924 of NZ_JBVJXS010000004.1, forward strand.
GGTCTGGGGATCGACATCGACCGCCCGTGGCGCCGGCTGAGGAAGAGGGACCGGGACTGGCTGCTGTACACGGACGAGCAGCCCCTGGTGTACATCGAGCCGGAGGAGGGCCGCATCGACTACGGCTACCAGGGCAAGTTCTGGAGCGCCCGCGCGCACGTCATGCACGTCCTCGCCGATTCCAAGAGCGAGAAGATGCGCGAGCGGGCGCTCCGGTTCGTCGGGAGTGTGCCCTGCCCCGTCTGTCACGGCAGCGGGCTGCGGCCCGAGGCCCTCGCTGTGACCTTCGCCGGGCGTTCCATCGCGGAGATCAACGCGATGCCGCTCACCGAGGCCGTGGCACTGCTGCGGCCCGTCGCAGGGCGGTCCGAGGCCGACGCCACCACGTCGACGGCCCGGTCCGGGGAGACGACCGAGGTCGCGGTCCGGATCTGCGGCGACCTGGTCGCGCGGATCGACGTACTGCTCGACCTGGGCCTGGGATATCTCAGCCTCGGGCGCCGCTCGACGACCCTGTCGCCGGGCGAGGCGCAGCGCCTGAGGATCGCCACCCAGCTGCGCTCGGGGCTGTTCGGCGTCGTCTACGTCCTCGACGAACCCTCCGCGGGCCTGCACCCGGCTGACGCGGAACCGCTGCTGAAGGTGCTGGACCGCCTCAAGGCGGCGGGCAACTCGCTGTTCGTCGTGGAGCACGACATGGACGTCGTACGGCGGGCGGACTGGGTGGTCGACATCGGCCCCGGTGCGGGCGAGGGCGGCGGCCGCGTGCTGTACAGCGGCCCGGTCGCCGGTCTTGAGCAGGTCGGGGAGTCGGCCACGAGCCAGTACCTGTTCGGGCGCGCCCAGCCGCTCGATCACCGCCCGCGCACACCGCACGGCTGGCTGCACCTGCGCGGCGTCTCCCGCCACAATCTGCACGACGTGTCCGTCGACGTACCGCTCTGCGTACTGACGGCGGTGACGGGCGTGTCCGGTTCCGGGAAGTCGACGCTGGTGACGCAGGTGCTCGCCGAGGTCGTCCGCGGCCACCTCGGACTCGTGCCCGAGGAGCCCGACGAGGCGCAGTTGGAGGTCGACGTCCAGGACGCGGCGGGGGTCGAGTCGTTCGACCGGCTGGTCCGGGTAGACCAACGGCCCATCGGCCGAACACCCCGGTCCAACCTGGCCACGTACACCGGGATGTTCGACGCGGTGCGCAAGCTGTACGCGGCGACGGACGAAGCCACGGCGCGCGGCTACTCGGCCGGGCGGTTCTCCTTCAACGTGCCGGAAGGGCGGTGCGAGACCTGCCAGGGCGAAGGATTCGTCGCGGTGGAACTGCTGTTCCTGCCCGGCACCTACGCGCCGTGCCCGACCTGCGGAGGCGCCCGGTACAACGCCGAGACGCTGGAAGTCACCTACCGCGGCAAGAACATCGCCGACGTACTGGCGCTGTCCGTCGACGCCGCGGCCACGTTCCTGTCCGCCGTTCCGGCGGCCTCCCGCAGCCTGGAGACATTGCGCGAGGTGGGACTGGGGTACCTGCGGCTGGGCCAGCCCGCGACGGAACTCAGCGGCGGTGAGGCGCAACGCATCAAACTGGCCACCGAACTGCAGCGAGCCCGGCGCGGGCACGCGCTCTACCTGCTCGACGAGCCGACGGCGGGGCTGCACCCCTCGGACATCGCGCTGCTGCTGCGACAGCTGCACCGGCTCGTCGACGCCGGCAACACGGTCGTCCTCGTAGAGCACGACCTGGACACGATCGCCACCGCCGACTGGGTCATCGACCTCGGTCCGGGCGGCGGCGACATGGGAGGGCGGGTGGTCGCGGCGGGCCCGCCGGCCGAGGTGGCGAGGGCCCGCCGCAGCGCCACCGCGCCCTATCTCGCGGCCCGGCTCGCGCGCTCCTGACGACAGCGCACGACAGCGCGAAGGGCTGAGTACGCCCTGTGCCGGTGCGGCCCTTACGGCTTGAGGACGACTTTCTCGCAGTGGTCCTTCTTGTTCTTGAACAGGTCGTAGCCGGCCGGTGCCTCGGTCAGGGGCAGCCGGTGGGTGATGACCCGGGTGGGGTCGATCCTGCCCTGTTCGATGAGGCTCAGCAGCGGTTTCATGTACTTGTGCACGTGGCACTGCCCGGTGCGCAGGGTCAGGGACCTGTTCATCCAGGCGCCTGCCGGGAACTTGTCGATCAGTCCGCCGTAGACGCCGATGACGGACACCACGCCTCCGCTGCGGCAGGACAGGATGGCCTGGCGCAGGGCGTGTGGCCGGTCGGTCTCGGAGCGGACCGCCTGCTTGGCGCGGTCGTAGAGGTGGATGTGGGACGCACCGTGTGTGGCCTCCAGGCCGACCGCGTCGATGCACTTGTCGGGGCCCCGGCCGCCGGTGAGTTCGAGCAGTGCCGAGCGTACGTCGGTGTCCTCGAAGTTGATGGTGGCGTAGCCCTGGGCGGCGGCCATGTCGAGCCGGTAGGTCTCCTTGTCGATCGCGATGACCTTCTCCGCGCCCAGGACCCGGGCGCTGTCCATGGCGAACTGGCCGACCGGGCCGGCGCCCCAGACGGCGACGACGTCACCCTTCTGGATGTCGCACATCTCGGCGCCCATGTATCCGGTCGGCAGGATGTCGGACAGGAACAGCACCTGCTCGTCGGTGAGTTCGGGCCCGACTTTGAGGACGTTGGCGTCGGCGAGCACCACGCGGGCGTACTCGGCCTGGCCGCCGGCGAAGCCGCCGGTGAGGTGGGAGTAGCCGTAGATGCCGGCGGTGGGGTGGCCGAAGAACTTCTCCGAGATGCCGGCGTTGGGGTTGGTGTTCTCGCAGCACGAGTACAGCTCGGCGCGGCAGGACGCGCAGGCGCCGCACGCGATGGGGAAGGGGACGACGACCCGGTCGCCTACGCGGAGTTTGTCGCTGACGCCGGGGCCGACCTCGACGATCTCCCCCATGAACTCGTGGCCCATGATGTCGCCCTTTTCCATGGTGGGGACGTAGCCGTCGAGCAGATGGAGGTCGGAGCCGCAGATCGCCGTCGAGGTGATCTTCACGATGGCGTCGCGGCTGTTGAGGATCGACGGTTCGGGGACGTCCTGCACCTCGACCGAGTTGCGTCCCGTCCAGCAGTTCGCCTTCATGCCAGGGCCTCCTTCAGTTCGTCCTCGGTCAGCGGTCGGGCCGGGTGCTGCGGGAACTCGCCACGGGCCTGCTTGCCGCCGGGCGCGCCCTCGGAGCGGACGACCTCGCCGATCTCCACGATCTGCTTGAAGCGGCGCAGATCGTCGTCCAGCTGCTGGTGCGGTTCCTCGCCGAAGTAGCGCGCCGCGGCCTTGCCCACCGGTCCGCCGGGCAGGTCGTAGCGCAGGAGCACCCGGATCTCCGTGCCCCGGCCGCCGGGGGCGGGCACGAAGCGGACCTCGCCGGAGTTGTCGATGTCGGCGCCCTCCACCGACCGCCAGGCGATCAGCCGGCCGGGGTCGTCCTGCGTGGTCTCGGCGTCCCATTCGACCGTCTTGCCGAACGGCGCGCCGGCCCGCCAGTGACTGGTGCGCGGACCGGTGACGCGCACCTCGTCCAGGTGCGCCATGAAGTCCGGCAGTCGCTTCAGGTCCTTCCAAAGGGCGTAGACCTCGTCCGGGGATCGGCTGACGGTGGTGGTCGCGGTCAGTTCCATGGGGGTGCTCCTACGGGTGCGGGTCACGGCCGCGTAGACGTCCGTGGCCGTGAGGGCGGTGACCGCGGCGGTCGCGGCAACGGTGCGGCCCAGGCCACGACCGTCGTGGTTCCTCAGGGCCCGGGTCAGCATCGTCAGATCCATGAGATCGCCACCGACGCGGCCCCAGAGCCAGGCGGGATGCGGCCGCCCCAGCAGCCCGGCCGCCGCCGTCAGCTCACGCACACCGACGGCGGTCGTGGCCGAGCGGTGCCGGAATGTGCCGTCTACACCCAGTGCCCGGGCGAAGCCGGCCGGGGCGGCGACCTGGGGCACGCCCAGGAGCGCACTGGCCCAGCCCAGGCCACGCACGAGCGGATCGTGCTGTAGGCGGGAGGCGGAACGGGTGTCTGTCTTCATGAGTGCTCCCACGTGCGGTGAGGTGAACGGAAGGCGTGCCACTTGAGTGAGAGGGCGAAGAGCGCATGCGGATAACACCGGGGGTTTCCACGTGGCCCGCATCCAGTCCTCGACCGGCGTCATCGGGATCCGACGTCCGGCCTGCCCAGCGAGCACGGTCGATCACCGCGGCGTCTGATCCCGGCCTGGGCCAGGGTCGGACGCCGCTCGTCGGCCGGCCTTCTCCCTCGGTGAGCGGAGGCGGCGGCCCTCTGCCTACCGCTTGTGGCCGTTGCCGTGTCCGTCGGGATGCAGGACGACCTTGGTCCAGCCGTCGTCACGGGCGTCGAAGTGCTCGTAGGCGGTGGGGGCCTGGTCCAGGCTGAGTTCGTGGGAGACGACGAAGCTCGGCTTCGCCTTCCCGCCGGCGATCAGATCCCGCAGCGCCCGGTTGTACCTCTTCACCGGCGCCTGCCCGGTCCCCATGCGCTGGCCCTTGAACCACATCATGCCGAAGTCGATCGGGACCTTGCCCTGAGCCTCCAGCTCGCCCTGGGCCTCCGCGCCGCCGGGGTCCTGGGGCAGGAACACGCCCACCACACCGATATCGCCCGTGAACCGGACCGAGTCGATCAGACCGTTGAGCGTCAGGCTGGCGTCCTCGTGTCCCTGGGGATCGTGCGCCTGGTAGCCGACGCATTCGCAGCCGTTGTCGGCGCCCAGACCGAGGGTGGCCTCCTTGACGACCTCCGCCGGGTTCTGCTCGGCGGTGTTGATCGGGATGGCGCCGATCTCCTCCGCCTTGCGCAGCCGGTCGGGCTGGTGGTCGGCCGTCCAGACGCGCCCGGCGCCCTTGAGGAGGGCCGAGTAGGTCGCCATCAGCCCGACGGGACCGGCCCCGAAGACGATCGTCTGGTCACCCGGCTTGACGTGCGCCATCTCGGTGGCGTGATAGCCGGTGGGGAAGATGTCGGCGAGCATCACGTAGTCGGTCTGCCGCTCGGCGGCGTCCTCGCCCAGACGCAGCGCGTTGAAGTCGCCGTAGGGCACGCGCAGCAGCTCCGCCTGGCCGCCCTGGTAGGGGCCCATGTCGGCGAATCCGTAGGCGGCTCCCGCGAGGGCCGGCTCCGGCTGCATGGTCAGGCAGTAGTTGGTCAGACCCTGCTCGCACTGCTTGCAGAAACCACAGGCGATGTTGAAGGGCAGCACCACGTACTCGCCGACCTGGACCTTGCGGACGGCCGAGCCGACCTCCACCACCTGGCCCAGGTTCTCGTGTCCCAGGGTGCGGCCGGACTCGAACGAGGTGCGGCCCTCGTACATGTGCAGGTCCGAGCCGCAGATGTTGGTGGTGGTGATCCTCACGATGATGTCGCAGGGGTGTTCGATCTTCGCGTCCGGCACGTCCTTCACGGTGACCGTTCGCGGTCCTTCGTATACCGCTGCTTTCATGATGTCTTCTCTCGGTGCCACGGCGTGAGCGCGGCACGGCGCTGATGAGACGGCGCAACGAGCCTGTCTCTCGGAAGGTTGCGATGGCGGGGTCCGTGGCTCCTGCGCACTGCTGCGGGCCGTTCACCCGGATCAGGTGCAACGGTGCTTCCGCCGCCGACCTGCTCGGCGGAGCTTCGGCACTCCGGCGGCGTGCGGTGCGGGTCCCCGTCGGCATGCCACCCGAAACGACCCTCAGCGATCGATCAGCGCGGAGCTCCCCACTCGGAGGGTCACCGGTCCAAGACCCCTCCGACTCGAATCACCAGCTAGTCACCATCGTCGTACGCCAGCATGCGGCGGCTGCGCGATCTTCGTCGGCGCATCGGGATCCGCCAGGAGAGCCACGACCGTAACGCCCTGCGACGACTCCTTCATGACGGGACCCTTCTCGTCGGCTGTCCCGGCGCTCATCAGTGCCCGAAACGTCCCCGCTGTAACGCTGGCGCCCATAACCGCCGCCAATTCGACGACGGAGACCAGAGTCCTGCTTCGGAAGAATGTCCACGCACCGACAAGGTCGACCTCGGTCACGAACTCGCGACAACCGAAGGCGGTTCGCTCCGGGACGAGCACGGATGCCACGTGCTCATGCCCGACAGCTGTCGGCGAGACGGCTTGACGAACTCGCCCGGTCTGTCCGGTCCCCTACCGCCCGGCCAGGTACGCGCCGAACACGGGGTCAAGCCGGGTGAGCCACTCGGTCAGCCTGGCCGCCCGGCGGGCGTTCAGCTCGCAGTCGAACACGCTGCCGTCCCACAGCCGGACCGTCACCGTCAGCCGGTTGCCACGCGGGGTGCGCACCACCCCGGCGATCTCCGCCCACTCGAAGTCCGCCGCCGCGCCCTCGACTTCGAGGATGACCCCGGTCGCGTTCACGACGATACGGCTGTCCCGGTCGGTGAGCACCACCTCGGGCGGGCCCAGCGGGGCGGGCGGCCCGAACCCGTACGGGCTCCCCGGCGGGGTCGGGGGAAGCGGCGGCGGCTGCCGGTACGCCGGGGAGGGCGGCGAGAAGGGCTGCGGGGCGGGCGGGGCGTACCGGGAGGGCGCCGGAGGAACGGCGACGGTCGGGGAGTACGCCGGCGGACCCGGCTCCCGGGACTCTCCGGTGACCGTGTCCAGCAGCCGGGAAGGCGTCGGCCGGGCCGCAGGGTCCTTGGCCAGGCAGGTCGAGACCAGCTCCGTCAGCCTGGCGGGCACGGCGGCCAGGTCGGGCGTCTCGTGGACGGAGCGATACATCAGCCCCATGGGAGTGCCCTCGCCCCAGGCGCTGCCACCAGCCGCGGCGACCAGGACGGCACCGAGGGCGAACACGTCGGCGGCGCCGGTCACGTCGTGGCCGAGGGCCTGCTCGGGGGCGAGGAAGCCGGGAGTGCCGAAGGCGGTGCCGGTGGCGGTGAAGCGGGTGGACTCCACGGCCCGGGCGATCCCGAAGTCCAGCACCCGGGGTCCGTCCTCGGCCATGATGATGTTGCCGGGCTTGAGGTCGCGGTGCACCAGGCCGCGGGCGTGGATGGACTCCAGCGCCTCGGCGAGGGCGGCGGCCAGCGCCCGCAGCTGCGGCTCGTCCATCGGGCCCTCGGCGGCGAGCCGTGCCGCGAGGGTCGGCCCGGGAATGTAGGCGGTCGCCAGCCACGGCGGGTCGCCGTCGACATCGGCGTCGACCACGGAGGCGGTGTGGAAGCCACCGACCGTGCGGGCCGCCTCGACCTCGCTGCGGAACCGCTCCCGGAAGACCGGGTCCGCCGCCAGCTCCGGCTTGGCCACCTTCAGCGCGACCGCGCGCCCACCCCGTGTCCGGGCCAGGAACACGGTTCCCATCCCGCCCTCACCGAGCTTGCGCTCGACGAGGTACCCCCCTATCCGCTCCATGCGCACAGTATGGCGGCAGATCCACCGTGCTCCGCCACTCGACGACCGGCCCGACCGGAACCTACAGATGTCTCCTGGTCCTAAGGCGGCCTTGCCGCCTTCGGACGGCGCCTGACAACTCCCCACCGCCGGCATGCGCTGGTATCTGTGAGCAGAGTCGGCCGCCACCGCCGCACGGACCTGCTGCACCGCGCATGCCGACCGTGCCGTGGAGCGTTCGGCATCCGGTCCTGCATCGCATCGGTGATCACCAGTCGGACTGGTAGATCCGATCAGCCAATGAGCGGACCGGAATGACACGCTTTTGAGGGGTCAGCCGTTGAGGTTCCGCATCAGTTCGGGGGCGTAGCGGTCGCCGGAGACGACGCCGCGCGGGGCGACGGCCTCGATGGCGGCCAAGTCCTCATCGGTGATCGTCACGGTGGCGGCAGCGACGTTCTCCTCCAGGTAACGGCGGCGCTTGGTGCCGGGGATGGCGACTGCACCCTGGTGCAGCACCCAGGCGAGAGCCAGCTGGGACGGCGAGACCTGCTTGGCGGCGGCGATGCGGCGGACCTCGTCGACCACAGCCAGGTTTCGGGCGAAGTTTTCGCCCTGGAAGCGGGGGTCGGTGCGGCGGAAGTCGTCGGCTGCGAAGTCGTCCGGGCTGGTGATCGCACCGGAAAGGAAGCCACGTCCGAGCGGCGAGTACGCGACCAGGCCAATCCCGAGCTCGTTCAGGGTGGCCAGGACCCCGTCGTCCTCGATGCCGCGCTCGAAGAGCGAGTACTCGGTCTGGACGGCCGTGATCGGGTGGACGGAGTGGGCGCGGCGGATGGTCCGCGGTGCGACTTCGGACAGGCCGATGTAGCGGACCTTGCCGGCGGCCACCAGCTCGCCCATGGCGCCGACGGTCTCCTCGATCGGCACCTGCGGGTCTACCCGGTGCAGGTAGTAGAGGTCGACGTAGTCGGTGTTCAGGTGGCGCAGGGAGCGGTCGAGGGAACGACGGATGTATTCGGGGCGCCCGTTGTGGCCGACGAGCGTCCCTTCGTCGGTGAACTCGACGCCGGTCTTGGTGGCGACGACGGCCTGATCGCGGCGGCCGGCGAGGGCTTTGCCGAGGAGCTGCTCGTTGATGAAGGGGCCGTAGCTCTCGGCGGTGTCCAGCAGGGTGACGCCCAGTTGCAGGGCGCGGTCGATGGTGGCCAGGGACTCGGCCTCGTCGGTGCTGCCGTAGAAGGCGCTCATGCCCATGCAGCCGAGTCCTTCGGCGGAGACGGTCAGGCCCTGGTTGCCAAGGGTGCGGAGTTCCATAGTGATCTTCTTTCCGTTGCGGGTCACCCCGCGGTGTGTGAGGGAGTGGTTCAGCATCCGGCGCGTTGGGGCCCTCGGGCCGGAACCGGGTGCGGCTGCGCGCCGGCTACGTGTGAGTGGGCGCGGCGGCGGTGTAGCGCCGGTGGGCGGATGGGGGTGCGGCTGCCGCGCCTGCCACCGACAGTGCGTGCAGTGCATCAACCGGGACGCGGGACCGGGAGGTCAGCGGAGCCAGGCGCCGGTGATGGTCCGGACGGCGGAGCCGTCGAGGTCGGCGAGGGTGGTGGCGACGAAGTCGCGGGCCCACTGCGAGGTCTGGATGCGGAAGGGCGGGCGGGCGACGGTCAGGGCGTCGACGATGGGGGCGGCTGCCTCGGCCGGAGTCTGGGCGTTGCCGTACGACTGCTGGGTGCGGGTGATGTACGCCTCAAGCGCCGGTCCGTAGGGTCCGGCGGCGGCGAGCAGCGTCGGGACGTCCAGGCCGAGGTTGGCCACGAACTCGGTCGCCACCGCGCCCGGCTCGACCACGGTGACATCGACGCCGACGGTGGCGGCGACCGGCGCGAGGGACTGCATGAAGCCCTCGACGGCGAACTTCGCCGCGCAGTACGCCTCGTTGAAGGGCTGGCCGACGGCACCGCCTACGCTGCTGACGGTGATAACCCGGCCCTTCGACGCCCGCAGGTACGGCAGGGCGGCCCGGGTCATCGTCACCACGCCGAAGAAATTGACCTCCATGGCCGCGCGGACGTCATCGACGCTGCTCTGCTCGATGGTGCCGACCTGGGCGGCGCCGGCGTTGTTGATCAGCGCGTCGAGGCCGCCGTGCTCGGCGACGACCTCGTCCAGGCATGCGGTGATGCTCGCGGAGTCGGTCACATCCAGGTGCTTGACCTCGATCCGGTCCGCGACATCCGCCTCGGCGGCGGCCTTGAGCAGGGCCTCGGCCTTGCCGATGTCGCGCATGGTGGCGATGGTCGCCCAGCCCGCCCGGGCGGCGCCGATGGCGGTGGCCAGGCCGATGCCGGAGGACGTACCGGTGATCAGCGCTGTCTTTGTCGAGGTCATGAGGGTCTTCCCTGCCTAGGTAGCAACGAGCGGAAATCCGTAACCGGGGAGTCCCCCGGTTATCCGCAACGGTAAGCGGGGAACTCCCCGGTTGTCCAGCTAGACTGGTCTTCCGACGAAGGGAGCAACCTTGACCACCAAGCCGGGCGCGTTGCGCGCCGATGCCCGCCGCAACCGGGAGCGCATCCTCGAAGCGGCCGTGCGCGCCTTCTCCGACAAGGGCCCGGACGTCGCGATCGACACGATCGCCAAGGCCGCGGGCGTCGGCTCGGCCACGCTCTACCGCCACTTCCCCACGCGTGAGGCGCTCATCGAGGCGGCCTACCGCAACGAGCTGGCCCGCGTCTGCGACAGTGCCGAGAAGCTACTGGCCGACAACCCGCCGGACCGGGCGATCCGCCTGTGGATGGACGACTTCATCGATTACGTGGCGGCCAAGCAGGGCATGGCGGACGCCCTGCGGGCCGCTGTCGCATCCGGCGCAGACCCCTTCGCCGAAACCCTCGACAAACTCGGCACCGCGCTCGGCACCCTGCTGCACGCCGGCGCCGACGCCGGCCTCCTGCGCCCAGACATCGACACCTTGGATGTCGGCTTCAGCCTGGCCGGCGTCGCCCTCATCACCAGTGCCCCCGACCAACGCGAACGGGCCGGCCGCCTCCTCGACCTGCTCCTCGACGGCCTCCGCTACGGGGCGCCCGGGCCGACGCCCGGCGCCTGACCAGGCTCGAACGACGACCGATCCCCGGTACGCGAACCTGGTGGCGGCGTGGAAGCGCGCGCAGCAGCCGGCGTCCAGGGCTCCGCAGCAGGAAAGGCCCGTGCGGGGGTTCGTCATCCTGCCCAAGCCCTAACAGCAGCACGGCGGCTGCCCCTTGCTTGGCCAGCCGCCCCTCAAGCGCCCGCCCCGTCGGAGGACCGGAAACCTCTGGCGGGGCGAATGAAAGCGAAGAGGCCCCAGCCGGTGGTGCGTTCCGGCTGGGGCCTCTTCCTTGTTCCCTCGTTACAGCGGGCGGATGTTCTCCGCCTGCGGGCCCTTCTGGCCCTGCGTAACGTCGAACTCGACCTTCTGGCCCTCCTGAAGCTCACGGAAGCCCTGGGCGGCGATGTTCGAGTAGTGGGCGAAGACGTCGGGGCCGCCACCCTCCTGCTCGATGAAGCCGAAGCCCTTTTCCGAGTTGAACCACTTCACAGTGCCCTTGGCCATGCCTGTCTCCTTCGAAAGGACTCGTATCGGGTCTCGCACCGTGCGGGACCCGGAGGTGATCGCCCTGGTCCGGAGAGGCGTCGAACAGCAAGAACGCCCGCGATGGCGATCACGGGCGAACGGGACTTCGGAACCACGACTGCTAGTCACGACGCTACACCGACTGGTGAGGCTCGGCCACGCGGTTCCGGTCATCATGGCGTGTTGCCCCGACGCGCCGCATACGTGCCAACGTCTCACGAGGCCCAAGTCAGTGACTGGCAACCGTGTCCCTGCGGTCGGTCTCCCACACCTTGTTCCGCCAAGGGCGCGGTCTTGCCAGGAACACATCACGCCTGCCGCGCAGCCCGCTCCCCACCCGCAAGCCCGGCCCGCTCCCCCGGCGTCAGATCACGACGGATCACCCGGTGCAAGGTGGGCAGTGACGGCGGCTGGACGCGTCGCAGAAGCCGCTGGGCGGGCGGCCGGTGCGTGCTCGGCGAGGCTCCTACCTGCGGTGACGCCGACGGCGCACCGTGACCCAGGCCAGTCAAGGCTATGGAGCAGACCCCGCCGGGAGACGCTCGCCGCCACCTTGACCGGCCCCTGCGAGGATCACCGACGCCGACCGCTCTCGCACCCGCACGGCAAGACGTCACCCAAATGGCCCACACCAGCCCCGTGCCGCTGTGCGGCGTAACCCGTTCGGCCGCAAGGTGAGCATGACCCGATGGCCGCCGACGAAGCCACCGAGGGGGCCAGCGCGGGGAGGCGTCATGCTTCTGACAGTTCTGATCGTCCCCGTACTACTGGTTCTCATGCTGTTCGGATTGCCCATGCTGGAAGACCACCTGTTCCCCCAGCTCCCGCACGAGGACGAGCCGAACGGCGAACCCGGAGCACGGTAGCCAACCCACCAGGCCGCCCTAGGACCAGTTGCCCCTGGACGACGAGCGCGAAGAGCTGCCCGATAGCGAGGAGCAGGTCAAGGTCCCGCCGTCACTCCCGCTGCGTCCACGACCGAGTTCGACACGCTCGCTCCGCGTGATCTCAGTCGGCGTCAGGGCGATCCGGGAAGCATGTGTGCGCCTGTTCTGCCGCTCGTCGGGGATGGACGGAATCTGTGGCTGAAGTTCAGGGCGATGTTCAGTGCGAGGAAGTTCTTTCCGACGTCCGTCCGGGCGCGCAGCTGGATGCGGTGCTCTGCCACCGGCACTGCCTCGGGTAGCTGGAGGTTCCACGTCTGACGCCACGGTCCGGCGGCCGGCCTGAGGTGACCGGAGAGCTGCGCGCCCATGCACTCCAGCAGGTCGGGCAACCTGTACTCCCTGTCGAGCATTCTCACCGGACCGAATTTCATGATCACGTTGCAGGTGACCCGGGTGAGGTCGACGGGTTCCTTGAGGTGGCCGGTCATCTCCCAGCGGACCTGGTGTCCCAGCCGGGGCAGAGCCGGGGTCAGCGTGATGTCGAGGCTGTCCAGGACGTAGGTGCCGTCGCTCACGTCTTCCACAAGGCGGATGCTCATGTCACTCCTCACCCGTTCGCGGGGTCGGGAAAGCACCCGGAGGACAGCCGGGCCAACGGCCTGGGATCACATACAGATGGGCGGAAATCCGCAGGTAGGACGGACAGTGACGGCAGGGTGCAGCCGCGCGGACACTGATGGCGCGCGCCTCGCATCCGGCACCGGCAGGGGTGTGCGCGGGGCGTGGACGTCGGACAATGGGACAGACTGGGACCCCGGCCCGATTCCGGCGGGCCGGGGCTCCACAGTACGGCCGGCTGCGGCCTAGTACTCGTCGTGGTGACGCTTGACCACCCGGAAGCTGGCCACCACACCCTCGTCGATGTCGATGCCCTCGGTGCATCCCGGGTCCACGCCGTAGCTGGAGCTGTGCGGGCCGACGGTGGCGATGGGAGCGCCGTTGTCGCAGACGGCCCCGCGGAAGACCTCGACGGCCTTACGGCTTTCGTTGCGGACGTTCAGGGTCTTCGCGCCCAGGCCGCTGACCACGGTGATGCAGTCGCCGGGGTGGGTGGAGTAGGACCGCTCGTTGATCTGGATGCGGCCCTCGTCCTCTCCTCGGTGCCCGTTGTTGTCGTTGTCGTCGTCGCCTTCGTTGCCCTTGCCCTCGTTGCCCTTGCTGTTGTTGCCCTCGTTGCCCTTGCTGTTGTTGTTTCCGTTGCTGCCGCCGTGGGGCGCGGCTGCGGTGGCCTGGGCCTGCTGGGGGGCCGGAGCGGAGGCGGGGGCGGCCGAAGCGTAGGTGATGCCGGTCGCGGCCAGCGCGGCGGCCGCTGAAACGGCGGCGGTGATCACCGTGGAACGAAGCTGCATTTCGCGGTCTCCTGTTCGGGGTGCCGGCCTGTCAGCCGGCTCGTTGATGAACCTACCTACAGCTGACATGACGGGCATATCGGGAGGTCAGGGACTCAGCTCCGAACAGGGTATTCTCGGGCATTTCGCATTGGTTGATGGAGCGTCACATCCATTAAGCAAAAGGCAGATTGACATACTATTAGCCTTTCCAGGTGATAATTGACGTCTCCTTACTCGCGTCGTTACGGCGCGTCGCTGCGAACCTCATGAGCTGAGTCGTGCTAGATGGGGCCACACTGGAGACCGCCGACGGGCCGCACCGCCGGGCAGAAGATCGGAGAGCACCCGGTCAGAGCGGGCCTGGGTGCCAGGCCACCGTCGTTGCCCGTACCGGCCTCGATGATGGCCATCGCGGGGATGTTCTTGACCAGTGCGTTCCAGAGGCCCTCGCGCGAGAACTTGAGGGAGCTGTTCGCTTCCAGTTCAGGTCGTCGGACTCCGCCAGCCAGTCGGCAGCAGCCTCGACGACGATGCCGAAGCCCAGGGGCCGGGCGCAGCCCCCCGAGGTGCTCATGCAGTCGTGTCCAGGAAGGTGCCCTGCCTAGCACCTAGTGCGTGGCACTGACACCGACCGTCGCACCCGCCCTTAGGCGTTGCGGGCTCAGTGGCGACGGTGGCCGGTTGGGCGGCGAGCTCGCGGCGGGAGAGGCCGCCCAGGGGCCGCTCGTAGATGGCCTTCCAATGCCCGAAGGCACATCAGGCACGTTGATCGAAGCTGGGCCCCGAGACCGTGTACGAGATCTAATGGGATGCCAGCCATGCGGTGTACCAGTCGTGGAAGTCCGGTCCTGGGGTCAGGCCGCCCCAGGACCGGTCGTCGAGCCAGACTTGTCCGGCGTTCGTGCCCGTGATGAGGAGGCGAGAGAAGGTACCGCAGCCGATCTCACTGAGGACAAGAGTCCCCGCAACCGAGTAGTCGGCGTCGCCTCCCCTGCCCGATCCCGGCCAGTCCGTGGTGTGCGGGAACGGGGTGGTCAGAAAGCCGGCTCGCAGGCACTCGGTCCGGAAGTCGTGCAGGGCCTCTTCGTCATCCACTTCCTCTGCCAGGCCCAGCAGTCCGTAATGAGGTCCCGCTCCGCCACCGGCGACCGTGCCCAGAAAGTCCCGATAGGACGCGGGCAGGGTGACGCCGTGTAGTTGCTCGAAGGAGCGGATCGCGCCCTCCGGCAGGAGCGGTTGGAGCCGGTATCCGTGGTGCGCAGCACCGAAGCGGCGACGCTCAGGATCCTCCAGGGCCATCGCGGCAACACGAGAGCGCACCGAGACGCCGTTCCAGGTCCCGCTCGGGGCGGCAGCATCAGCGGTCACGCCCGAACCGTATCCCCGTCCGGCTCCACCAGGATCAATGGCCTGGGGCCCGGCCGTGTGGCGGGATGGCAGTCCGGGGCCTTGCTCACGATAGGCGGCTTCAGATGTGCACGGTGCCGTCGTGCCGGTGGAGGTACAACTCGCCGAACTCGGTGTCAGCGAAGGCGACCAGATCCTTCGCTGACAATCCGTCGGGCAGACCCTTTCCGGCCAGATCCTCCCGCGCCGGGGGACGCATTGCGTCGGCCGGGCGGGTCTCGTACTGGCCACTGTGGCACACCCACCAGATGGGCAGGCCGACGTCCCACAGAAACCGTCTGCTACCGGCGTAGGTGAGCCCTTCGGGCAGCTCCTCATCGGGGATGCGCAGCACGTGCTGCTCCCCGAAGGCGTCGTCGAACCGTGCCGCGGTAAGCGGACCCATCGGCCGCCGTACGGCGGGGGTCGGTTCCGGCGGCGGCTCCTCCGCCGACGTGGGGTCAATGCCCGCGTCGCGCGGCCAGTCCCGCAGCGTGACGGCGTCCGTTTCCACGACCGCTATGCCGTGCACGCTCTCGATGAGGTGACGGGTCGCCGTCCGTGGCGAAGGCCTCGGCGCCCTCCCACTCTGCAGGAAACTACAGAAGTCCAATCGCCTTGCATAGATGTAACACCGATTACGTCGCTGTAGCTCCACCCGACCACCGCGTAGATTGGCCAAATGTCCGCTTACGTGCGGCTTCTGAGGCTCCGATAGAGCCGTCTCGCTGAATTCCGCCTTACATCTTCCCGTAACAAGCTACTGCTTGTATGTTCCGCTACTGCCGACTCAACACGCCGCTGTCGGTCCGTCAGAAAGAGGTGAGCGGAGGCGCGTTCCTCCCGCACCCGTCTCTTCCCGCAACCCAGGAGCACCGATGACCTCACGCGCGCTGAGCAGGCCCCTCACCTCGCTCCTTGTGATCGCGGCGGCCGCCACGACCCTCGCCGTCACCAGTGATCCCGCCCATGCCGCCGCGGACCGCATCCGCCTCGGCAGCGCGTCCGATGTCAGCCGATCAAGCTGGTCCGGCCCCGCCTTCACCATGAATGGCGACGGCGGTGTCGTCGGTGGCTCCATGACGAGGGCCATCGACGCGATCCGCGGCAACACCGGAAGCCTCGACGTCGTCGTGCTGGCCGGCTCGGCTCCCACGTCGGGCGGCAAGACCCCCGAGTGCGACACGATCACCGCACTCTCCGGCGTCAACTCCTGTACCACCTGGACGCTGACTGCCGCATCCGACGGCAACAACACCCAACTGAACGCTGACATCCGCAACGCGGAGTTCGTCTACTTCGCCGGCGGCGACCAGTGCCGCTACGCCGCCTGGAAAGGCACTTCTCTCCAGGCCTCCGTACAGTCCGTCATCGCCAAGGGTGGCGGCTCCGGCGGCGGCAGTGCCGGCCTCCACATCAACAGCTCCATCGTCTACGACGCCTGCACCGCGAGCGCGACCTCGGCCACCGCGCTCGCCAACCCCTACGACAAGTCCGTCACGTTCACCACCGGCATGTTCAACTGGCCGAACTACGGCGACACGATCAACGACTCCCATTTCGTTGCCCGCGACCGCATGGGCCGCACCATGGCGTTCGTCGCCCGTGCCATCAAGGACGGCCTGACCAGCCAGGGCAAGGCATGGGGCGTGGGTATCAACGAAGGAGGCAGCTCTCTCTACGTCGACAAGAACGGACTGGCCACACTGATTGGCAGCGACGCCTATGTCGTCCTCGGCGACCACCAGCCGGAGCAGGCCGTCGCCGGCAAGCCCCTGACTTTCTCCGACTACAAGATCTGGCACCTCACCAGCGGCCAGACCTTTGACTTCAAAAACCGTCCCACTTGCGGCTATTACCGACGCAGCGTCAACAATGGCGTCGCTGACCCCAACCTGTACAGCGGCACGCCCGAGACCGGTTGCGGCACCTCGGGGGGAGGCACGACGGTCGGCGAAAGCGAGCCGAACGACTCCCGCTCCACCGCTGACGACATCACGTCGAGCACTCCCCCGCTGACCCTGACCGGCGCCCTGAGCACCACTTCCGACCGGGACTACTTCAAGTTCACCCTGGCCTCAGGCAGGACCGCGACCATCTCCTGCGCGATCCCCGACGCCTACGACGCGGACGCCTATCTCCTCGACTCGACCGGAACCACACTCACGAGGTCGGTGAACGACGGCCGGGGCACCGACGAGTCCCTCACCTACACCCGCACGGCCTCGGGTAGTGGGACGTACTACCTGGACCTCGAGGCCTACGCCGGTTCCGGCTCGGCCACCTACGCCTGCGACCTGAGTGCGGTCTGACTGCGACCAGAGGCCCAGACCGCTCGCGCGTCCGGAAATGCTGCTAACGGACCTATGCCGGCCCCTCAACCGCGGCGCCGAGTTGGTCGTGGGTCTCGGCCCTGTGGTCTGCGGGCGCCCACTGTCCGACCGACCCGCAGACCGGGGCGCTCATCCCCACCCGGCGCCGAGCACTTCGCGACGAATCGGCCGCCGGTCTGGGCGTCGACCTGCGCCCCGTCTGGGTCCGGGCCCGCACCGACACCCGCCTCGCACATGTCACCCGATGCCCGGCTGTGCGAAGCGCCTGAAATCCGGGACCGCCGTATACAGCACCAGCATGACCGCCACCACCAGCAGACCTCCGCCCGTGACCGCCCACATGGGACCGACCAGGGAGGCCGCTGCACCGTGGGCCAGGCCCGCGAGGCGGGGACCGCCGGCGGCTATCACCGTGTCGGCGCCTTGCAGACGACCTCGCAGCTCGTCGGTGACGACGGTTTGAAGCGCGGACTTGCGGTACGCGCTCAGCACGGTGAGCGCAGCGCCGGCCAGGACGAGCAGGCCTGAAGCGGCTGCCAGGGACCGGGCCAGGCCGAACCCGGCGATGGCCCCGCCCCAGCAGCAGACCGCGCCGCAGATCGCGGGGCCATAGCGACGGTTCCGGGTGAACGTCCCGGACAGCAGCCCGGCCAGCACGCTGCCGACCGGGATCGCCGCATACAGCACGCCCACGACGTCAGCGCCGCGCAGTCCTGTGGCGAGTTGCGGGTACACCGCGTAGGGCAGGCCGAGGAAGAGCGCTGAGAAGTCGGCGGCGTAGGTGACGACCAGGACCTTGTCCGTGGTGAGCAGTCGGAGCCCGGCCAACACGCCGTTCCTGCCAAGGCCGCGTCCGCCGGAACTTACAGGCAACAGGGGCGGAAGGCGCCACACGGCCAGGAGCGTCGCCGTGAGCGCCACGGCATCGATCAAGTAGAGCGTGGGACTCCCCACAACAGGCAGCAGCGCGCCGGCCAGCAGCGGGCCGGCGATTCCTGCTGACCAGGAAGCCGTCGACTGCAGCGTGTTCGCCGCCGGGAGGACTGCAGCGGGCACCAGGCGTGGAACGACTGCGCCGCCTGCGGCGGCGTTCGCGCCGAAGCAGGCCTGTTGCAGCCCCACAAGGACGAGCAGTAGCACCACCGAACGCAGGTGGGCCGCGGCTTGGAACCACAGCAGCAGCGAGGCCACCCCGATCGCGGCATTGGTGCACAGCAGCACCAGACGTCGGTCGGCGGTGTCCGCCACGGCTCCTCCCCACAGCGATCCGAGGACCATCGGAACGAAGCCGACGAGGCCCGCGAGTCCAACGTCTGCGGAGGAACCGGTCAGACCGTAGATCTGCATCGGTACGGCCACCGCCGTGAACTGAGCACCCGACGTCGTAATCGCACCCGCGAGCCACAGTCTGCGGAAGTCCCTATGCCGCAGCGGCTCGATATCCATGAAGATCCGCATGGCCAAACGCTGGGGCTTACCCCTGCGGCAAGGTCAAGGCCGGCCCCCAGGACCCCGTCCTCACCTGCCGAGGGCCCCTGTCGCTCTGTCCTCTCCCTAGCACCGGCGGAACCTCCGGGGAGTGCGCGGAGCCCGCCTGTCAGTGGTGCGAGACCAGGGAGAATGCGTCATGACTCACCGATCGCGCCCCCGCGTGCAGCTACTCACCGGCGGGCCAGGACCGCCGCTTCCCTGAAGCGTCGGGACACCACCGACATACGTAGCGCGGACTTGGGCGGGCCCCCTGACGAGTGGGCGTTCCCCCGCAGAAGGCCCACCCCGTGTCAGACGGGACGCGTTGGGCGCGGACGCCGACTGGCTTATGCGGTCGAGGTAGGCGTGCGTATGCCGTACGGGACGTGTGCGACGCGCGCCGTCACCACGGAGACGGTTCAGATCGGGCGCCCCGCCCGGTGTCAGTCCAGCGCCTCCAAGCTGGTAGCCGCCTCGGACACCCCGGCGATTTGGGAAACAGGTCGTCCTGCAAACCGCACCTGATGCGCGTCACGTTGCGGGGATGCGGCTTCGGGGAACGTCCCGTGTCCGCGCCATGGGAGGGCGGACGGCACGTAGTGGGCCCGGGCGGCGGCTCCGCCGCTGTCGATTTCGAAGTACAGCAGGGAGAACGCGAGGACGGTGGTGGCCCACACGCTGCCGCCGGCCTGCAGGAGGGCGTCGGCGGAATTGGTCTCGCTGCCGCCGTGCACGAGGTCGTCGGTCAACCGGACGGTCGACCAGATCGCGCCGCACGCCAGCACGCTGACCAGGGCTATCGAGATCGCGCGCAGAGCGGCCGAGCGGCGGCTGATGCGGCCCGGGTCGCCGGCGATCAGCGCCACCAGGAGGAGCCCTTCGACGGCGGGGAGCGCCCAGCGGGGCCCCAGGCGAAGGTCGTCGGGCAGCAGCAGGGTCAGCACCGCGGCGGCGATGACGGCTGCGGCCATCGGCCAGCGGGACTCGCCATAGGGCACCTGCCGGGGCTCGTGCCGGCTGCTCTCGTCCGCGGGGTGCGGTCCGGTCATGTCCGGCTGCCGTCCGAGGTCGAGCCGCTGAGGCGGGTGCGGTGGCGGACCGGCCACGGTCGGGTCGTCTCGAATGCCATCGCCTCATTGTGCGGAAGGGCTGCCATGTCGACATCGTGTGACACGCGCGTACGCGGCTCGACAGCGGGTGGGCCCTCCCTATTGAGAGAGGGCCCACCCGTGGGGCGCCGGTCTCATGGAACGGTGTGAACGCGGACCGCGCAGCGACCGGCTCACGCGAGCACCGGCTGACGGGCGACTCCGCTACGGCAGCGGGAAGACGGCGCACGTGGTGGTCGCGTGGGCGTACAGCTTCCCGTCCGCGGAGCCGATGACCCTGGCCTCGGCCGTCGCGGTGGTCCGGCCCGCGTGGATTACGGTGCCCTCGCACCGCAGGCTCGGGGTGTCGGGGAAGACGGGGCGCACCATGTTCACGCCGAGCTGGATCGTGGTGTAGGCGCGCCCCGCGGGGAGCGTCGACATCACGGCGCTGCCGAGAGCCGAGTCGAGGAGCGTGGCGAGGAACCCGCCGTGCACCGTGCCCATGGGGTTGAGCAGGTGCTCGGCGGGTTCGCCCACGAAGACGGCCCGGCCGTGCTCCGCCGCCACGAGACGGAAGCCGAGCGTCCCGCAGATCGGTGCCTGCGGGAACCGGCCCTCGACGCACATTCGGAGCACCTCGAGACCCGAGCGGCCGGCGCCGTCGGCGTAGCTGGTGGGCGGCTCCCACGTGTGGGTCCGGGAGCGGACGCCGGGTCCCGCCTCGCGCGGGGCTGTGGTGTCCGGCGCCGCGGCGGAGGGCGTTGATGTCATGGTCGGTGGATCTCCGTGTTCTTCTCGTCGTTCACATACTCAAGGGGTTCGCGGGGCGTGAGGGGCCGATCAGGGCAGCTTGACCGCGAGCAGGTCGACCGGCCGGATGTCGGGGGCCGAGGCGAGCATGGTGTCCGCGGCGCCCATGAGCGCGGCGGCGATCCGTCCGCGGAGGTGTTCCGTGCGGTCGTCGTCGTTCTCGAAGGTGTCGAAGACACCGAAGGTGGTGGCGTTCTCCCGGAAGGCGAACCAGGTGACGGTCCGCTTCTCCTCCTCGGCGAGGCGCACGGCCTCGGTCAGCATCCGGGCGATGTCGTCGGCGTATTCGGGCTTGGCCTCGATGCGGGCCAGCAGGCCGATGTTGTTCATGACGGGATTCCTTCGGCTCGGTGTGCGGTGCTCTGCGGCACCGGCGACACCACTCACGCTAGGTCGCCGAAGGGCTCGGCCCCAGTGTCGGAAACGACAGCTCTGATACCGTTCCCGACATGGATGTCTCCGTACTCGTGTACGACGGCGTGTTCGACTCGGGGCTCTGCGCTGCTCTGGACGTGCTGGAGGCGGCCAACGCCATGCGCGGCGAGCTGCCCCAGCCCCCGCCCGCCTGGAACGTCCGGACGATCGCCTTCACTCCGCAGGTGCGCACCGGCGCCGGGCACCTCGTCACGGCGGAGCCCGCGGGGAGCACGGACGGCACGGAGCTGCTGCTCGTGCCCGCCCTGGCCGAGCGCAGACCGGAGGCGCTGCTGGAGCGGGTCGGCGGGGCCGGTCTGGCCGAGGTGCGGGATCTGGTCGCCGAGCACCGGGGCCGGGACGCGCCGGTGGCCTCGGCCTGCACGGGCACCTTCCTGCTCGCCGAGTCGGGCGTGCTCGACGGCCGCCGCGCGACGACCACCTGGTGGCTCGCGCCCGTCTTCCGCCGCCGCTACCCGAAGGTCGTGCTCGACGAGAGCAGCATGGTGACCGCCACGCAGGGGGTGACCACGGCGGGTGCCGCCTTCGGCCACGTCGACCTGGCGCTCGCCGTCGTGCGGATGGCGAGTCCCGCTCTCGCCGACCTGGTCGCCCGGTACCTGGTCGTGGACGAGCGTCCCTCGCAGTCCGCGTACACCATTCCGAGCGCCCTCGCGCAGAGCGACCCGCTGATCGCCGCGTTCGAACACTGGGCGCGCCGGCACCTGGACACACCGAACAGCCTGGCCGAGGCCGCGCGTGCCCTCGGCGTCAGCGAGCGCACGCTCCAACGCACGGTTCGCCGGGTGATGAACACGACGCCCGTACGGTTCGTCCAGGACCTGCGGGTCGAACAGGCCACGCATCTGCTGCGGACCACCGACCTGTCCCTGGAGACCATCGCGCGCAAGGTGGGGTACGAGCACGCCGCCACCCTGCGCGCGCTGCTGCGCGCCCGTACCGGCGCCACCACGGCGGGTCTGCGCACCCGGTGACCGCGGGGGCGCCCCGGCCCTGGCGCAGCACCCGGCCCAGCTCGGCGAGCAGCCGGGCGTCGCCGAACGGCTTGGCCAGCAGTCCGGTGACGCCGGCCGCCTCGCCCTCGTCCACCTGGGACGGCTCCGGCTTGTCGGTCAGCACGATGATGGGCGTGGAGGCGTAACGCAGGCACCAGTGCATCGACACCGGACTCGGCCAACTCGCCGACCCCCTCACCCGCGACACCGCCCTCGCCGTCGTCAGCCTGTCAACGAGAGCGGGCCGCATGACATCGCATTGACGATCATGCGTCCCGTGAGACATCTCAAAGGCCCAGGAAGGCAAGCCTCCTCCATGAACCGCTTTGAAGGCGGTCGGGGCAGTGGTCAAGGATGAGTTCATGGCAGCTAACGGGAGCGAGATCGTTCTGAGCAAGCAGGAACTTCGTGAGGTGACCGCGTTCGCCGCCGCGTGCGCGGAGATGGCGCTCGTCATATTCGCGGCCGATCAGCCAGACGACTCGCGACCCCGAGACGCTGTCGCTGCCGCGTGGGAATTCGCTCGGGGTGGCGAGCGCGGGAAGTCTCTGCGCGACACAGCGTCGGCGGCCCTCAAGGCGGCCAAGAGCGCGGACACCGAGGCAGCGCGCGATGCAGCCTGGGCGGCGATGTCCGCGGCAGGCGCCGCCTATCTCCATCCACTCGCCAAGGCCACCCAGGTCAAGCACATCCTCGGAGCCGGCGCTTACGCGGCCAGAGCGGCCGAACTGGCCGCCGGTGAAGATCGGAGCGTTGCTTCGGAGCAACTCGAGCGAGCGGCGCGACACGCGACCCCGGTTGTCGTGGACGTACTCAGACGTTTCCCGGCGGCACCAGGCGGGGGCGGACGGGTCGGTGAGTTGATCCGCCGGTTGGACGCCGAGCTTCGTTCACTCGCCTTCACGGAGTGACGTCGATGGTCCGGCTGCGGTCGACGCCCGACGCCACCAGCAGAGAGCACGACACGGGCGAGCCATGTCAGCGGGGGCGCCGGCCGCCCGCTGGGGACGCAGCGGGATCAAGCGGCGACACTCCCTTGCGGCCGCCAGCCGCCGTGGCAGGGCCCCGGGGACTGTGAAACGCTCGGAAACAGTGGCATATCCGTCCTTCACCGCACGTCGACGGCGGACGAGAGAGCCGGCCCGTCCGTGACGGGGGTTCACCCGGTTCCTGGCCCTGATGTTCGCCGAGTGGGGAACACACGATGACGACGACCGAGCACCCGCACGACCACGACGGCCACCAGGATTCGACCTTGTACCGCACCCCGGCAGACGCCGTCGCCGCGCCCAGGGAGGAACTCGCCTACGTCGTCGGGTTCGACCCGGCCGGAACGCGCCCGGACGCGCTGTTCACCGTCGGCACCGACCCCGACTCCGCGGCGTACGGCCGGGTGATCGCCCACGCCGAGGTGCCCGGCGTGGGCAACGAACTGCACCACTTCGGCTGGAACGCCTGCTCGAGCGCGCTGGCCCATGCCGGTCACCACCACGCCACGCGCCGCTACCTCATCGTCCCCGGATTGCGCTCCTCCAGGCTGCACGTCTTCGACACCGTCCCCGATCCGGCCCGTCCCCGCCTGGTCAAGACGGTCGAGCCCGGCGAACTGGCCACCCGGGCCGGGTACTCGCGCCCGCACACCCTGCACTGCGGTCCCGACGGCGTCTTCCTGTCCTGCCTGGGCGGCGCGGACGGCGCGGACGGGCCCGGCGGCGTGGCGCTCCTGGATCACGAGAGCTTCGAGGTGCTGCGCGGTTGGGAGAGCGAGCGCGGGCCGCAGCACCTCGCCTACGACGTCTGGTGGCACCTGGCGCAGAACATCGCCGTCACCAGCGAGTGGGGAACGCCCTCCATGATCGAGGACGGTCTCGTCCCCGACCTGCTGCTGGATCGCCGATACGGCCACTGCCTGCACTTCTGGGAACTCGGCACCGGCCGGCACCTGCAGCAGGTCGACCTGGGCGACGCCCACCAGATGGTCCTGGAACTGCGTCCCGCGCACGACCCCGAGGCCACCTGGGGGTTCACCAACACCGTGGTCGACGTCGAGGACCTGTCGGCCTCGGTGTGGCGTTGGGACCGCGACGGCGAGGACTTCCACGTCACCAAGGTGATCACCCTCCCGGCCGAGCCCGCCCCGGCCGAAGACCTGCCTCCGGCGCTCAAGCCGTTCGGCGCCGTGCCCCCGCTGATCACCGACATCGACCTCTCGGTGGACGACCGGTGGCTGTACGTCTCTGCGTGGGGCACCGGCGACCTCATCCAGTACGACGTGAGCGACCCGCGGCAGCCCAGGCGGACCGCGGCCGTTCGGCTCGGCGGCATCACCGCCCGCCGACCGCACCCCGCCACGCCCGACGTGCCTCTGACGGGCGGGGCTCAGATGGTCGAGGTCAGCCGCGACGGGCAGCGCGTATACCTGACGAACTCCCTGTACGCCGCCTGGGACGAGCAGTTCTATCCCGCGGGCATCGAGCCGTGGATGGTCAAGCTGGACGCCGATACTTCCCGCGGCGGGCTGTCGGTGGACGGCCGCTTCTTCCCCCACGGCGAGGACTTCGCCGGCCTGCGCGTGCACCAGACACGCCTGCAGGGCGGCGACGCCTCCTCCGACTCCTACTGCTACCGCCGCTGACCCCAGCGCCGGTGACCAGAAGCACCATGCTCTGCGCCTTCGAAGCGGTTGGCACGCACCACGCCGGAGATTCGGCCGGGCTGCTGACTCTGGCCGCGTCGCTGGTGGCAGCATCGCTGGTGGCTCTGGCCACGATGGCGGGAGCTTGGGCGGCGCGGCGGGTACCGGGCCCTACCGTGCTCGTGCCGGCCGCCGCGTCCGGCATCCTGCTGGTCATCGCTGTCCTCGATCTGCTGCCCGACGCGTGGGACGAGGCCGCCGAGGCCGGCCTGCCGCCGTGGGCGGTGCCGTTCACAGCGCTCGCCTCGTTCGCCCTCATGGGCGCCCCTGCCCGGACCGGCTGCCCGTGCGGGCGGGAACGTGCGGGCGGCGTCGGTGCGGCGGCAGGACTCGCCGTGCACCGCTTCGTGGAAGGCACGGCCCTCGCCCTGACCACCTCCCCCGCCGTGATCGCCGCGCTCCTCGTACACGCCGCAGGGGAAGGCCTGGCCCTGGCCGCACTCTTGGCCGCCCAGCCCGGACGGCGCACGGCTTGCTGGCTCGCACTCGCCTGCCTCAGCCCACTCGCCGGCGTGCTCGTCACGAGTGCCGTCCCGCTCCCGGACGGCCTCCTGCCCTTCCTCCTCGCCGCCGTCGCCGGCGTCCTCGGCCAGGCCGCACGGGTGGCACTCGGCCTCGCCCGCCGCCAACGACCCGCCGGTCGGTGGGTGCGGACGGTCCCGATCAGCGCAGCAGTGACCCTGGCGGCCGTCGCCACCGTTCTCTCTCTGCTCATAGCGGCCGGCCGCTGAACGCGATACGAACACGGACCGGATACCGGAGGGCGTCCTGAGAGCCGCAGAGGCAGGAGGTGGCGGCGGCCTTCTCGTACGCGGCGGCGCCGCAAACGGCTGGGGCGTGTATCGGATGTGCTCTTCGGCGGCGAGAGGGCGGCCACCCTCCACCAATCGCCCGGGTGCCCCGAAGGGCGGCGCGCTCCGGGCGCATCCACTGCCCGTACGCCGGCCAGCGTCGTGGTGTCCTGTGGCCGGTCTCCGGCGAGACCGGCCACAGCTCACCTCGTCACCAGGTTCCCGTCCCGCGCCTCAGCTGACGTCCTTGCAGGGCAGTCCCACGGAGGTGTACGTGCCACCGGAGAGCTCCCACCCTTCGGCGCAGGTCTGACCGGTTCCCCTGCCGGACCCCACGACGCCGGGATAGGCGCTGTCCTGGCCGTTGACCCTCATGTTGGGGCCCCACACGTTGATGTGGCCGTAGAACCGGTTCGTGCCGCTGTAACTGCCTCGGGTCGTGTAGCCGGACGCGTTGCCGGTCACGCTGATGCAGACCTTGTGGTTGCATCCGCGCGCATCCTTCATCTGCGCCTCGCTGCCCACCCGGAGACACACGTCTTTGGCGCATGCCCAGTTCGCGTCGGCCGCCTCAGCCGTCTCCGCGGCTCCGGCGACCGCGCCGCTTCCTACGATCAGGCCGAACACCGCTGCCGCGACGAGTACTGAACGCATCGAGCCTCCTATGTGAGGGAGTACCGGGCCCTGGGCGGTCCCCTGGGCCTCGGCTCAGGGATAGCCGGAATCCCTTGTTCGGTGTCCGGGCGGCGGCGGTGAACAATCAATCGCGGAACATCACATCGCCGGCCAGCGCACGCGAGCCCGTCCGGTCAGCCGGCTCCGGGCGCCAGGCATCGTGCGCCGATCGCAAGAGCCGGCCCCCGTCACACGGAACGGTGACGAACGGGCCGAAAATCTTCGCCCAGGCACCGGTGGCCTCCGCCGGCCGGGAACACTTGCTGCAGACCAGGTCGGATCGTGGGGGAAGCATGCCGCGCAAGGAGTCACCGCTGCCTGAGGGCGACGCCCCCGTGGTCAGGTTCGCCGCAGGGCTGAGGGAACTTCGCCGGACGGCAGGTGGGCCCCCCTACCGCGATCTCGCGGCGCGCGCGCACTATTCGGTGGCGACTCTGTCGAGCGCCGCCGCGGGCCGGAGGCTGCCGTCCCTGGAGGTGACCCGGGGCTATGTCAGCGCCTGCGGCGGTGACGTGGAGCAATGGGAGGCCCTCTGGCACGCGACGGCCGCAGCCATCGCTCACGCGGAGGGCCCGGCGCGCACCGCTCCCCCGCAGGATGAGGGCGACTCGCCCTACCCGGGACTCGCCTCCTTCGGCTCCCGGCAGAGCCGGTTCTTCTTCGGGCGCGAACGCGTGGTCGAGCAGCTGGGCAGGCGGCTCGGAGAACAACGGCTCATCGCCCTTTTCGGCGCATCCGGAGCGGGGAAGTCCTCGGTGCTCCACGCAGGGCTGTCAGCGAGCCTGCGATCCGAGGGCCGGACCGTTGTCACGCTCACACCAGGCGTCCGGCCGCTGGAAGAGCTCGCGGTACGGCTGGCCGGCCATGTCGGCACCACGCCAGGCCGCTTGCTGGAGGAGGTGCGCGCGCATCCCGGGAACCTGCACCTCCTCCTGCGTCAGATCGTCACCGACAGGCCCGGCCATGACGCAGTGATCCTGGTCGTCGACCAGTTCGAGGAACTCTTCACCCTCTGCACCCGCCCCGAGGAACGGCGCCATTTCATCGATGCTCTCCTCCTGGCCGCCCGTGCCGAGAACAGTGCGTGCCGCGTCGTCCTGGGTGTCAGGGCGGACTTCTACGCCCACTGCATCGCACACGTCGAACTCGCCAGGGCCCTCGACGCGGCGATGGTGACGCTCGGGCCGATGCATGGCGAGGAGCTGCAACGAGCCATCTGCCGCCCCGCGGACGTGGTCGGCTGCCGAGTCGAAGGGCGGCTGCTGGCCTACCTGATCGCCCAGGCGCAGGGCAACGCCGGGATGCTTCCGCTGCTCTCCCACGCGCTTCTGGAAACATGGCGGCACCGCCGGGGCACGCTGCTGACCATGGAGGCCTGCCGGGCCGCGGGATCGATCGAGCACGCCCTGACTCACACGGCAGAACGGTTCTACGAAGCGCTCAGCGCCCGCCAGAAGGACGCAGCCAGGCACCTTTTCTTGAGGCTTGTCGCCGTCGGGGAGACCGTCGAGGACACCAAGCGCCGCATCCGCCGCTCCGAGTTGTCCACCGATGCGGACACCACGGCGATCGTCGATCGCGCGACCGCTGAACGGCTGATCATCCTGGACGGCCAGCATGTGGAACTGACGCACGAAGCACTCATCCGCGGGTGGCCGCGACTGCGCGGATGGCTCGCGGAGGACCGCGAGGTTCTGCGCACCCACCGGCAACTGACGGAAGCGGCCGCGACCTGGGCGCACCTGGAGCAGGACCCGGGTGCCCTGTTGCGAGGTGCACGACTGGAAGCGGCTCGCCCTCTGGCTCAGGCCGAGGGCGCGGTCCTCACTGCACGCGAAAGGGCGTTCCTTGACGCGAGTCTGGCCGCGGAAGGCGCGGACCTGGCGGCAACTGCCCGGCGCAGGCGCCGACGGCGTCTGATGATCGCGGCGTCAGCGGTGCTTCTCGGGGTGTCCCTGACCACTTCTTTCCTCGCGGTGCACGCCGACCGGGAGGTCACGGCCCAGCGCGACGAAGCCGTCGCCCACAACGCGAGCGCGGCAGCCACCGAACTGTCGCACCGGTCACCGGGGCTAGCCGCACAGATCGCCCTGGCCGCCTACCGGTTACGGCCCGGCCGGCACAGCCGCGACGCGCTGCTCAGTACGCTGATGTCCACTTGGACCGCGCACAGGGCCGAGATGTACGCCTTCGACGTCAGCCCCGACGGCACGGTGCTCGCAACGGGAGGACGAGACCGCACCGTACGCCTGTGGGACATGCGCGCTCCGCGTCACCCCCGCGAAACAGCCGTGCTCACCGGCCACAAGGAGGCGGTCTACGCGGTCGCCATGGACCCCGGTCGCGCCGTACTGGCCAGCGCGGGAGCCGACGGAATGCTCACCCTGTGGGACGTCGCCGATCCGCGCCGACCGCGCCGACTCTCCACTGTGCAGACCCACACGAGGACGGTCCGCGCCCTGGCCTTCAGCCCGTCCGGGCAGACCCTCGTCAGCGCCGGCAGCGACGGGAAGGTGGTGCTGTGGAACACCCGGTCCGTCAGCAGACCCGTCCGCGGCCTCAGCTTGCACGGCCATCGGGACGAGGTCCGGTCCCTGGCCTTCAGCGCGGACGGACGGCTGCTGGCGAGCGCGGGAGGCGGCGACGAACGCGTCATCCTCTGGGATACGACGTCCCCTGCTCATCCTGTGAAGCGGGCCGATTGGCGGGCGCACACCACGACCGCTCTCTCCGTCGCGTTCAACCCGCGCACCTCTGTCCTCGCCACAGCCGGCGGCGGTGACCGTCCCGTGAAACTGTGGCGCGTCACGGGAACGCACCGGCCGGTGTTGCTCGCCGGGCTGGACGGGCCGACCGACGTGGTCGGCAGCGTCGAGTTCAGCCCCGACGGCCGCATGCTGGCGGCGGGCAGCGACGACCGCACAGCCCGTGTCTGGCGAGTCTCCTCACCTCGGCGGCCGCAGAAGGAGGTCGCACTCGCGGGATTCACGACGGCGGTACTGGGGCTCAGGTTCACTCCCGACGGGAAGCAGGTGGTCACCGCCGTGTTCGACGGGACCGCCCACACGCTGCCGACCGATTTCGGCCAGCTCGTCATCCACGCATGTGCCTACGCCGGCCAGCCCCTTACCCACGACCAGTGGCGTCACTATTTTGGCGAACTGCCGTATCGTCGGCCGTGTTGAAGAAGGTGACACCAGTACTCAACAGGCTCTGCCGCAGTGGCCACGAACATCACGGCACATCTCCTTACGATCACCGCGACCGGCAGATCGTGTTCCACCCGGCACGATGACGACTGCAGTAGCTCCCGAACCCATCGACACAGGCCGGCGGATCTGGCCCCGACCTCCGTCCACCGGCCTTCGACCCCTACCATCGGGCCATGGTCGATGACGCTCAGGTACGCGCCACCTTCTTGGGAACCTCAACCGTCTACCTGAACGATGGGGTCTCGGGCGTGCTGATCGACGGCTTCCTGAGCAGACCGTCGCTGCTGCGCGTCGCGTTCGGGCGTGTCGCTCCCAATCCCAAGCGCGTCACCCACGCGCTGTCGAAGGCAGGCATCAGTCGCCTCGATGCGCTCCTGGTCGCTCACTCCCACTATGACCACGCTATGGACGCTCCCGAGATCGTCAGGCGTCTGGGCGGCGTGATGTACGGGTCGTCCTCGACCCTCAACATCGGGCGCGGCGCTGGTCTGGGTGAAGCCTCGATGGCGATCATCGGCGACGGTGACGTTGTGACTGCAGGAGCCTTCACTGTTCGCGTCTTCGAGGGTGAGCACAGTCCAGGGAACCGCTTCCCAGGCCCCATCGAGCAACCACTGGTGCCGCCGGCCAAGGTAGGCGACTACCGCGACGGCGGCTGCTACTCCTTCCACGTCGCCCACCCCAGCGGGTCGTTGCTCATCCACCCGAGCGCGAACTTCGTGCCGGGCAAATTCGACGATCTGAACGTCGATGCCCTGTATCTCGGCGTGGGCGCCCTAGGTGCACAGTCGGAGCAGTTCCAAGACGAGTACTGGCGACATGTGGTGGACGCTACCCGGCCGTCCTTGATTGTGCCGGTGCACTGGGACAACTTCTTCCGGTCGCTCGACCGGGCGCTGCGGCCCCTGCCCTCTTTCATGGACAAGTTCGACCGCACGAGAGCGTGGCTGGACCGCCAGAGCGCCGCCACCGGCATCCCCGTCCGTTTCCAGCAGCCTTTCGAGATCATTTCCCCTCTCGCCTGACCCGCGGACGACGCGTCGGGCACCGGGCGGCTCGGGCGAAGCCATCGGCCCCGATGTCCGCCAGCGCTGGAGGGTTCGCGTTGCGCTGGTGCGCGGCTACCCCCATGTGGTTATCTGGCCTCATGACCGTGCTCGTGACCCGCCGCCACGTTGACTACGTGCGTGTCACCACCACGCTCTGTTCTGCCGTGAGCTGAGTCCGCGCTCCGGCCTCCGGCCCGGCCTTTCCCACTCTTTCCACCGCACTGCGCTGACCGCCACCCGCGTTCCGGTCGCGGCTCTCAGCCCTGTGGTTCCTTCGCGCCTTTCCGTCTGCCGTATCGCGGGCATCTCCGCCTTCCGCACAAGGGAGCACCACCATGAGCCAGCCCATCGACTCCGTCACCGCCGGCCACACCCCTGAAGAACCGTCCACCGGGCCCGACCTCTCGGCCTGGTCGTTCGAGACCAAGCAGATCCACGCCGGGGCCGCCCCTGACCCGACCACGGGCGCTCGGGCGACGCCCATCTACCAGACGACGTCTTTCGTGTTCCGCAACACCCAGCACGCCGCAGACCTGTTCTCGCTCGCCGAGCCCGGCAACATCTACACCCGCATCCACAACCCCACCCAGGACGTCTTCGAGCAGCGGATCGCCGCCCTTGAGGGTGGGGTCGCGGCCGTAGCGCTCTCCTCCGGGCAGGCCGCGGAGACCCTGGCGATCCTGACGCTCGCCGGCTCCGGCGACCACATCGTCTCCGCTACGTCGCTGTACGGCGGCACGTACAACCTGTTCCGGCACACTCTGCCCAAGCTGGGCATCGAGGTGTCGTTCGTGGACGACCCGGACGACTTCGATGCCTGGCGGGCGGCGATCCGGCCGAACACCAAGGCGCTGTTCGCGGAGACGCTGGGCAATCCGCGCGGCAACGTGCTCGACGTACGAGCGGTCGCGGACGTTGCGCACGCGGCCGGGCTGCCGCTGATCGTGGACAACACGGTCCCTACTCCCTATCTCCTGCGGCCCATCGAGCACGGCGCGGACATCGTCGTCCACTCGGCGACCAAGTTCCTGGGCGGGCACGGCACGGCGATCGCGGGTGTCGTCGTCGACGGCGGCACCTTCGACTTCGGGGCTCATGCCCAGCGGTTCCCGGACTTCACGGAGCCCGACCCCAGCTACCACGGGCTGCAGTACTGGCCGGCGCTCGGCCCGGGTTCTTTCGCCGTGAAGCTCCGGGTGCAGCTGCTCCGCGACCTCGGACCGGCCCTCTCGCCGCACTCCGCCTTCCTGCTGCTGCAGGGCGTGGAGACTCTGAGCCTCCGTATCGAACGGCATTCGGCCAACGCCCAGGCCCTGGCCGAATGGCTGGAACAGCGGGATGAGGTAGCGGCCGTCCACTATGCGGGGCTGGAGTCCAGCAAGTGGTACGAGGCGGGGCAGAAGTACCTGCCGCGCGGCGCCGGTGCCGTGGTCTCCTTCGAGCTGCGGGACGGTGTCGAGGCGGGCAAACGGTTCGTGGACGCGGTGGAGCTCTTCAGTCACCTGGCCAACATCGGTGATGTGCGCAGCCTCATCATCCATCCGGCGTCCACCACGCACAGTCAGCTCGACGAGGAGCAGTTGGCGGCCACCGGCACCTCCCCCGGCCTGGTGCGTTTGTCGGTGGGCATCGAGAACCTCGCCGATCTGAAGGCCGACCTGGAGGCAGGGTTCCGCGCGGCGAAGGGCGCGTCCTGAACACCGTGGTGACGCCGTACGAGGTCCCCCTCCCGCCGGCCTCCGGGGCCTGGCGGGAGGGGGACCCGCCCGGGCGTCGCCAGTGGTACGAGCGTGACACACCGATTCCCTTGGAGGTGGGCGGCGAACTTCCGGGGGTGCGGCTCGCGTTCGAGACGTGGGGGCGGCCGGCGCCCGACCGTTCGAACGCGGTGCTGGTCCTGCACGCCCTGACCGGCGACAGCCACGTCGTCGGGCCCGCCGAGCCCGGGCACCCCACTCCCGGCTGGTGGGACGGGCTCATCGGTCCCGGGCGCGCGCTCGACACGGACCGCTGGTTCGTCGTGGCTCCGAACGTGCTGGGCGGTTGTCAGGGCAGCACCGGACCGTCGTCGTTCACCCCGGATGGACGCCGCTGGGGCAGTGCCTTCCCCTTCCTGACACAGCGCGACCAGGTCGCCGTCGAGGCGGACTTGGCAGACGCGTTGGGCGTCGACCGTTGGGCGTTGGTCGTCGGCGGGTCGATGGGCGGGATGCGGGCGCTGGAATGGGCCGTGTCGCATCCGGAACGGACTCGGGCGCTGCTGCTGCTCGCCACGACGGCCGCGACGAGCGCAGAGCAGATTGCCTGGGCGAACATCCAGCTCCATGCCATTCGCAGCGACCCGCACTGGCGCGGCGGTGACTACCACGACGCCGGCCCCGGGCTCGGCCCGCATGCGGGGCTCGGCCTGGCCCGTCGCCTGGCCCATGTGACCTACCGCAGCGAGCCTGAGCTTCAGGTCCGCTTCGGCCGCGCACCGCAGGGTACGGAGGATCCCTGGAACGGCGGCCGGTTCCAGGTCGAGTCCTACCTCGACCACCACGCCGCCAAGCTCGTGAGCCGTTTCGACGCGGGCAGCTACGTCACCCTGGCAGAGGCCATGAACAGTCACGACATCGGTCGCGGCCGGGGCGGTACGCGCGCCGCCCTGAGCCGTGTGACAGCCAGGACCCTCGTCGCGGGCGTCGACTCGGACCGCCTCTATCCGCTGTCCCAGCAGGCGGAGTTGGCGGCCGGGATCCCAACAGCGGATCACGTCCGGGTAGTCGAATCCCAGTACGGTCACGACGGCTTCCTCATCGAAGTGGATCAGGTCGCCGAACTCGTGGGCGAACTCGTCGACTAGACCGCGTGGGGTGGCCGTGGCCTCGCCGTCCAAGTCAGCGCGCTCGCGGCGGCGGGTGCGCCGCTCGATCCCGCCAGCCACCGGCGAACACACTGGCAGATCTTCCCGTCCGTCCGACGAAACCCCAGGTCAGATGATGGCTGATTGCGTGTCAGGTGGCGCAATACTCCGGCAACACCGCTTTCCCTACCAGATAGGTAGGGTCCAAAACATGTCAACCGCGGACCGCATCCGAGACCACGCCGGCCAAGGCGCGACCACCGTCGCCGCCCACCGTGCGCGGCGACGGCTGCGCGCCGACCGGGCACGCCAGCTCGCCGACCTGCTCCGCCACCAGCTTCTGGCCGGGGAGTTCCCGGACGGCGCGCTCCCCCACGAGACGACCCTCGCCGCCGACTACAGTGCCTCCCGCAACACCGTCCGCCAGGCACTGGACCTGCTTCGAGCCGAGGGCCTGGTGGAACGCCTCCCCGGCGTCGGCACGGTCGTCGTAGGCCAGAAGTACCTCCACGGTCTGGACCGCCTGATGGGCCTTGCGGAAACCCTTCGCGAACACGGCCACGTCACCAACGAGGTCCGCACCATGGGCCCCGTGCCCGCTCCCGCCCCGGTGGCCGACCGGCTGCGCCTCCCGCCCGGTGCCGACGTCCTCTACATCGAACGTCTCCGCCGGCTGAACGGCCTGCCCCTGTCCCTCGACCTCACGTACATCCCGCTCGACCTCGGCACCGCCCTGCTCGGCCAGGACCTCGAGAACACCGACATCTTCCGGCTCCTGGAGACGCTCACCGGCCGGCGTCTCGGCCACGCGGAGATCAGCCTGGAGGCGGTGAACGCCGACGCCCACTCCGCTGCCGTCCTCGAAGCCCCGCAGGGCGCCGCCGTCCTGATGCTGGAACGCCTCACCCACCTCTCCGACGGCCGTCCGGTCGATCTCGAGTTCATCCGCTTCCGCGGCGACCGCATCACGATGAGCGGCCTGCTGCACCGCTCCCTCTGACGCGACCACCCTCCTTGTCCGACCTCCCTGGAGACAGCCATGCCCTTGGCACCCCAGCGGGCCGACGTGCCCGTGACCATCGACGAGTCCAAGTGCATCGACGGCTGCACCCTCTGCGTGGACATGTGCCCGCTGGACTCCCTCGCCATCGACGACAGCACCGGCAAGGCGTACATGCACGTCGACGAGTGCTGGTACTGCGGCCCGTGCGCGGCCCGCTGTCCCACCGGAGCCGTCACGGTCAACATGCCCTACCTGCTCCGGTGAAAGGTCACACCTCCCGTGAAACGCACAGCACTTGCCGCAGCCGCCGCCCTGCTCCTCGCGCCGCTCACCGCCTGCGGCGGCAACGCCGCGGCAGGCGGTGACGGCTCCACCGTGACCGTCACCGTCGGCTACCAGTCCAAGACCATCAACACCGTCACCGCGGGGACGCTCCTCCGTTCGCTCGGCTACTTCGAGAAGCAGCTGAACTCCCTCCACGACGGCAGGACATACGAGGTCGACTGGCAGGACTACGCCACCGGCGCCCCCATCACCGCCCAGATGACCGCCGGGAAGATCGACATCGGCTCGATGGGCGACTTCCCCCTGCTCATCAACGCCGCCCGCGGCAAGCAGCTCGGCAAGCCCACCCACCTGGTCTCCGTCACCGGCTACAACCTCCGGGGCGGCCTCAACACCATCGTCACCGCCCCCGGCTCCAAGCTCACCTCCCTGACGGACCTGAAGGGCAAGAAGGTCTCCACGAGCGTGGGCTCCGCCGCCGACGGCACCCTCGTACGGGCCCTGCAGCGCGCCGGCATCGACCCGAACGACGGCATCAAAAAGCTCAACCAGCAGCCCGCCGTGGGTGCTTCGGCGCTTGCCGCGAGCAGCACGGACGCGCTCTCGCAGTTCGTCGCCTGGCCCGGTCTGCTCGCTTTCCAGGGCAAGGCGAAGGCCCTGTACGACGGCGCTCAGCTGAACCTGCCCACCTTCCATGGAGTGACCGCCCGCGAGGACTTCGCCAAGCAGCGTCCTGCCGTGCTGGAGGCCTTCCTCAAGGCCCAGGCCGAGGCCACCGAATACCTCAACGCCCGCCCCGTGGCCGCCGCCGAGAAGGTCGCCAAGGCCACCGGCCTGCCCGCGGAGGTCGTCTACCTCTACAACGGCGCCCACGGCATCTCCACCTTCGATCCGGCAGTCAAGCCGCAACTCGTCTCCGCGCTCAAGCAGGACGTGTCGGTCCTGAAAGCGGCGAAGCTGACCGGCGATGTGGACGTGGACTCCTTCGTCGACGACCAGTACGTGAAGAAGGCCCTGGGGGCGTCGTACGCGAAGCAGCTCGCCGCTACTCCCCCTGCGGCCGCCAGTGAGGCGTGGCCGCAGAGCGCCGAGGAGACCAAGGCCTTCAAGTCCCCGGCACAGCTCCTGAGGTATGTGGCCGCCCACCACGACGGCATCCGCGCCGCCTACGTGCCCGACGCCACCACCGGCACTTTGTGGTTCGCCGACAAGGCGGTGTGGGTGGCCGACGGCGAGAAGCTCCTGCCGTTCGTCGCCCCGGCGACCGCGCAGGCGTACGTCTCCGCGCAAGGCGGCGCCCGCGTCATCACCTACGCCGACGCCCTGGAGCGTGCCGCATGAGCCGGCCCGCGCCGCGAGCGGGCCGTGACCAGCGACCCCTCCCGCCGCTCGGCCGGTACGCGCTGCGGGTGGGCGCCCTCGCGGCAGCCCTGGGCCTCTGGCAGCTCCTGACCGGCCTGGACGTCGATCTGTGGCTGCGCTTCTCGCAGTTCCCCACGGTCACCGACATCGCTCACGCCTTCGCGGACCGTCTCTCCGGGCCTGACTACTGGACCGACCTCACCGACAGCCTGACCCGCATCCTCACCGGCTTCCTGCTGGCCACGGTGCTGGGCGTGGTGGTGGGCGTGCTCGTGGCCCGCTCCCGTCTCGCCGAGGACCTGCTCGGCCCCGTTCTGGAAGTGGTCCGCCCGATCCCGGCGATCGCCCTGGTCCCCGTCGCGATCCTCCTGTTCCCCTCCAACGAACAGGGCATCGTCTTCATCACCTTCACCGCCGCCTTCTTCCCGATCCTGGTCTCCACCCGGCACGCCGTCCGTGCGCTGACCCCCGTGTGGGAGGAGGGCGTGCTCACGATGGGCGGCGGCCGGTGGCGCATCCTGGGCTCGGTCGTCCTGCCGGGCGCGCTGCCCGGCATCTTCGGCGGCCTGTCGATCGGCATCGGCGTCTCGTGGATCTGCGTGATCTCCGCCGAGATGATCTCCGGCCAGTACGGCGTCGGCTACCGCACCTGGCAGGACTACACGATCGTCAACTACCCGGGCGTCTTCGTCGGCATGGTCACCATCGGCGTCCTCGGCTGGCTCACCTCCACCGCGGTGGAACTCCTGGGCCGACGCCTGACCCGGTGGCTGCCGCGTACGTCGTACGTACCCGGAGGCCGGCCGGCGGCACCGCGCACGCGCCCGCCCGCCCGCCCGGCCACCACTGCCGCACGCACCGACAAGCCCTCCGACCCCGAGGAGGCACGCGATGAGCACCTCGTCTGACACCAAGCCGGACCTCCATACGGTGGAGCAGGCATCGTCCCCCGTACGCGGCACCCGGCTCACCTTCCACGCCGCCACGCTGGGCCGCCCCGACGCCCCCGTCCTGGCCGGCGTCGACCTGGACATCGCGCCGGGCGAGATCCTCACCGTCGTCGGTCCTTCGGGCTGTGGCAAGTCGACCCTCCTGCGCACCCTGGCCGGCCTGCTGCCCCCGCTCTCCGGAGAACTCAGCCAGGACGGGCAGCCGCTGGCAGGCGCGTCCGCCGAACGCGCCCTGGTCTTCCAGGAGGACGCCCTGCTCCCCTGGCGCACCCTGCGGGCCAACGTGGAACTCCCGCTGGCCATCCGCGGGGTGCCGCGCACCGAACGCCGCACGCAGGCGGAGGCGTGGCTGGCCCGGGTCGGGCTCGCCGAGCAGGCCCGGCAGTTGCCGCACCGCGTTTCCGGCGGGCAGCGTCAGCGCGCCCAGCTGGCACGCGCCCTCGCGGGAACGCCCCACGCCGTCCTGATGGACGAGCCGTTCGGCGCCCTCGACGCCCAGATCCGCGCCGGCATGCAGGACCTGCTGGTGCGGGTTCTGCAGGGCACGGGTGCGACCGTCGTCTTCGTCACCCACGACGTGGACGAGGCCCTCTTCCTCGGCGACCGCGTGGCCCTGCTCGGCAAAGGCCGCCTCATCGCCGTACGAGACGTACCGCGACCGCGCGACCGCTCCGCCCATGACGATCCGGCGCGCATCGCCCTGCGGCGCGAAGTCCTCACGTCACTCGGTTCTTGAAAGGCATCCCGGTGGACATCCCCCTGCAGATCCCGGCCCTCACCGACGCCGAGGAGATGAGCTGCGACGTTCTCGTCGTCGGCGGCGGTACCGCCGGCACCATGGCCGCGCTCACCGCCGCCGAACACGGCGCGAACGTCCTCCTCCTGGAGAAGGCCCACGTCCGCCACTCCGGCGCGCTCGCCATGGGTATGGACGGCGTCAACAACGCGGTCATCCCCGGCCGTGCGGAACCCGAGGACTACGTCGCCGAGATCACCCGCGCGAACGACGGCATCGTCGACCAGTCCACCGTCCGCCAGACCGCCACCCGCGGCTTCGCCATGGTGCAGCGGCTGGAGTCGTACGGCGTGAAGTTCGAGAAGGACGAGCACGGCGAGTACGCGGTCCGCCAGGTGCACCGCTCGGGGTCGTATGTGCTGCCGATGCCGGAGGGCAAGGACGTCAAGAAGGTCCTCTACCGGCAGCTGCGGCGCCGGGAGATGCGGGAGCGGATCCGCATCGAGAACCGGGTGATGCCGGTGCGGGTGCTGACGGCAGGAGGGCGGGCCGTCGGAGCGGTGGGCTTTCACACCCGCACGGGCGCGTTCGTCACCATCCGCGCGGGTGCCGTGATCCTGGCGACGGGCGCCTGCGGCCGGCTGGGTCTGCCCGCCTCGGGCTACCTGTACGGCACGTACGAGAACCCGACCAACGCGGGCGACGGCTACGCCATGGCGTACCACGCCGGCGCGGAACTCACCGGCATCGAATGCTTCCAGATCAACCCGCTGATCAAGGACTACAACGGCCCCGCCTGCGCCTATGTCGCCAATCCCTTCGGCGGCTACCAGGTGAACCGGCACGGTGAGCGCTTCGTCGACTCCGACTACTGGTCCGGCCAGATGATGGCCGAGTTCGCGGCGGAGGTGGCCTCCGACCGAGGCCCGGTCTACCTGAAGCTCAGCCACCTGCCCGAGGAGTCGGTCTCCGCGCTGGAGTCGATCCTGCACTCGACCGAGCGACCCACCCGAGGGGTCTTCCACGCCGGCCGCGGCCACGACTACCGCACCCACGACGTCGAGATGCACATCTCCGAGATCGGCCTGTGCGGCGGCCACTCGGCCTCCGGCGTCCGCGTCGACGACCACGCCCGTACGACCGTCCCCCGGCTGTACGCCGCCGGGGACCTGGCCTGCGTTCCGCACAATTACATGATCGGCGCGTTCGTCTTCGGCGACCTCGCGGGCGCGGACGCCTCCCAGTATTCGCCCTACGAGGGTGAGTTGCCCGCCGACCAGCTCCGCGAAGCGCACGAGATGATCTACCGGCCGCTGCGCAATGCGGACGGCCCGCCGCAGCCCCAGGT
The DNA here is from genome assembly GCF_055601245.1 of Streptomyces sp. NPDC038135. Classification (NCBI taxonomy): domain Bacteria; kingdom Bacillati; phylum Actinomycetota; class Actinomycetes; order Kitasatosporales; family Streptomycetaceae; genus Streptomyces; species Streptomyces sp. NPDC038135. The sequence goes on from NZ_JBVJXS010000004.1 coordinate 203,664, forward strand.
CGAGTACAAACTGCGCCGCTTCGTGAACGACTACGTCGCCCCGCCGAAGTCCGGCGCCCGTCTCTCCCTCGCCCTGGAGGCCTTCGAGCGGATGCGCGACGACATCGCGGCGATGGGCGCCCGCACCGCGCACGAACTCATGCGCTGCGCCGAGGTCACGTTCATCCGCGACTGCGCGGAGATGGCCGCCCGCGCCTCCCTGGCCCGCACCGAGTCCCGCTGGGGCCTCTACCACGACCGGCTCGACCATCCGCGGCGCGACGACGCCTCCTGGTTCCACCATCTCGATCTGTACAAGTCGCCCTCCGGCGCGATGGAGTTCACGGCCCGTCCGGTGGCTCCCTACCTGGTCCCGGTCGACGGCTTCGCCCCGGCCGGCGGCCCCTCCCGGCACCTCGGCGAGGTCCACCCGGAACAGGTGGCGACGGCAGGGGCCCGGGAAGCGGCACCGGTGGCGTTGCGGCAGGAACCCACCCCGGCCGACACAGTCGCCCACTCCCGGGCCGACGCGGATGCGCCGGCCACACCCCGTCTGCTCGAACTGCTCTCTCTCGCGGAGGACGAGCCCGATCTCTCCGCGCTCACCGCCTACTTGACGGACCCCGAGCCCGGCGTGCGCCGGACGGCCGTCGCGGTCCTGACGGAGACAGTGCCGCCGGGCACCGGGCCAGCACTGGCCTCGGCGCTCACCGACACCGACGCCGGCGTCCGCGCCGCCGCGGCGGCTTCCCTGCGCGAACTGGTCGAGACGCTGCCGCCGGAACCGGCCCTGCGTGACGGCCTCGCCGCCGCCCTGTCCGAGGCCGACCCCGCCGTCCGCGCCGCCGCACTGGACGTGCTGCGCGCCCTGCGGGTCGGTGACGTGGAGTTGTTCACGGACTCCCTCTCGGACTCCGACATCGCCGTACGCGTCGCGGCCGTGCGCGCGCTCGTCTCTGTCGACGCCACCGCAGAGGTGGCCCGCGCGGCGACCGTCGATCCGTCCCGCGAGGTCCGCGTCACGATCGCCAAGGCCCTGGCTGTCCTGGGGACAAGCTCGGACACGGCAGTCCGCTCGGCCCTCGCCGCGCTCGTCGACGATTCCGACGCCCTGGTGCGTGGGGCCGCCTACGAGGCTCTGGGTACGACGGGCTGCCCGGCCGCCCTGGCCACACGCGCCGAGGCGGCCTTGTCCGACCCGGCCTGGCAGGTACGGGCCGGCGCCGCCACCGCTCTGTCCGCCGCGGACTCCGACCTGGCCGTGCCGGCCCTCGCCAAGTCCCTCACCGACGACCTCAACGCCGATGTCCGCAAGGCCGCCGTGCTGGCCCTGATCCGCCACCGTGCCGTCGAGGACGCCCGAACAGCCCTGGCCACCGCGACGACGGACTCGGACGCGGACGTCAGGGCCTATGCGACACGGGCGCTGTCCCGCAGTGCCTCGCCCGCCTCCGTGAGGTGATGGTCCACACGGGGCGGCGGCACCGTCGCGTGCACGGTTCGCGAACAGCTCGGTGGCGTCGGGGATCGCCGGATGCCGGAAGTCCGCGCCGAGCACCTCTGGTCGCCGATCTCCAGAATGACGTTCGGCGGCGCGGGCCTTCACTGCCGGCGGGAGTGACCCCGTCGGTGCCATTCCGCCGCAAGCAGTTCGTACGAGCGGACCCGGTCCGTATGGTCGTGAGTGATCGTCGTGATGAGCAACTCGTCCGCGCCCGTGGCCTCCTGCAGTTGTTCCAACTGGTCGGCGACCCTGCCCGGCGAGCCGACGAACTGGGTGTCGAGGCGGTCCTGGACGAGGGCCCGGTCCTCGTCGTTCCATGCGTGGGCGCGCGCTTCCTGCGGCGTCGGGAACTCGATGGCGCCCTCGGCGGTACGAATGCTGCGCACCCACGGGCCGTAACCGGTGGCGAGTTCACGTGCTGTTGCGTCGTCCTCGGCGACGACCACGTCCGCCGAGACGCTGACGTAGGGCTTGTCGAGGAACTCGGAGGGCTGGAAGAAGGACCGGTAGCCCTCCACCGCCTCCAGGACTGTGGCCGGGCTGACGTGATAGTTGGCTGCGAACCGCAGACCGTTTCCGCCCGCAACCTCGGCGCTCTGACCACCGCTGCTGCCCAGGATCCACACCTCGACGTCGGCGCCCTCCCCCGGCACGACGTGCGCTTCGACGCCTTCCGGTGAGCGGTAGGTGCCGGCCAGCAGGGCGAGGATGTCGTCGATCTGCTCGGCGTAGTCCTGTGACTCGGCGCCCGGCAGCAGGAGCAGCCTGCGTTGCAGCGCGATGCGGGGTGAGCCGAGCAGATGCTCGAAGGAGAAGCGGGGCGGTATGAGCAGACCGTTCGGGGCGCGGCCGTCGGCGACCGGGGTCGCCGTCGGCTGCGGTGAGGACGTCTGCCCCGGTGGGCGGCCGCCCGAGCGGCCGAGGCCCAGATCGAAGCGCCCCGGATGCAGTGCGTCGAGCAGGCCGAACTCCTCCACGGTGGACAGCGCCGTGCGGTGCCCGAGCTGCACGGCCCCGGAGCCGAGCCGGATGGTAGAGGTGGCGGAGGCGGTCAGCGCCAGGACGACTGCGGGTGACGTGCCGGCGACGCCGGGATTGAGATGGTGCTCGGCGAACCAGTAGCGGCCGTATCCGAAGCGTTCGGCCTGCTGTGCCAGGTCGATGGAGTTGCGCAGGGCGTCGGCCGGCGTCGAACCGGACGGGATCGGAACCAGGTCGAGGATGCCGAGGGGGATGTCAGACACGGGTGGGCTCCTGAGTGAGTGGTGATGCGGGAAGCGCGGGGCCCCAGGCGAACGGTGGGTTCGGAATCCCGCGGCGCAGCACGGGGGCGACCTCGGACTGAAACAACTCGAGGGAGGCGCGGTGTTGGACATCCGTCAGCCCCCCAGCGTCAGCGGGCACGTGGAGCACGGTGTGCCCGAATTGCCCGTGGTAGCGGTGCACCTTGTCGATGACCTGCTGTGGGCTGCCGATCAGGGCGGAGCTGCGTTCGACGAAGTCCTCCAGGGTCTCGAAGACCACAGGGAGTCCCGCCTGCTTGAAGAAGGCCAGGTTGGCTTCGAAGATCGGCCGGTACGCGGCGAGCGCCTCCTGTGAGGTGGGGGCGACGCAGATGCCGGCGGTGCCGGCGCCGACGGCTGTCTGCGCCGGGTCGTGGCCGTAGTGCTCCCAGCGCTCGCGGTAGTAGTGGATCAATTCGGCGTACGGCTCGATGGGGTTGCTGACGTTGGCCGAGAACAGTGGGTCGCCATACCGGGCGGCCAGGTCGACGGACTCCTTACTGGTGGCGCTGCCGTGCCAGACCCGGATCGGCTGCTGGTAGGGCCGTGGCCACACCTCGGCGTCGGTCAGTGGGGGTCGGAAGCGGGTGTCGGCGGTGACTTTGTCCTGGCGCCAGATCTTCCGGAAGACCTCGTAGCTTTCGGCGTTGCGGTCCCACTGGTCCTCGGGCGTGACATGGAACAGGTCGCGTTGGGCGGCGCCGTTGCCCTTGCCGATGATCAGTTCGAGGCGCCCGTTGGACAGGTGGTCGAGGGTGGCGTAGTCCTCGTATGCCCGGACCGGGTCCAGCAGGCTGAGCGTCGTGACGGCCGTGAACAGGCGGATCCGCTTCGTCAGGGCGGCCACATGGCTGAGTACGACGGTCGGGGACGAGGAGATGAACGGCCGCTCGTGCCGCTCCCCCACGCCGAAGCCGTCGAAGCCCAGTTCCTCGGCGAGCAGCGCGTTGTCGAGCACCTCGCGGTAGCGGTCGTGGGTCGGTTTCTGTATCCCGGTGAGCGGGTCCGGTCGATGGACGATCAGGGTGATGGCGATGAACTTCACGACGCGACTCGCTCGCCCTGGACGTCGTCCGGGTGCGCGAGGCCGAGGTGGTCGCGCAGGGTCGTGCCTTCGTATTCGGTGCGGAAGACGCCGCGCTCCTGCAGCAGGGGCACGACCTTGTCGGCGAAGGGGTCGAGTCCGCCGGGGGTGATGTGCGGGACGAGGATGAAGCCGTCCGATGCGTCGGCCTGGACGAAGTCGTTGATGGTTTTGGCTACGGTGGCCGGGGAGCCGATGAAGGTCTGGCGGTTGCCGGTGCTGATGACCAGGTCGCGGATGGACCAGTTGTTGGCGGCCGCCAGCTCGCGCCATTCGCGCGCGGTGGCGAGTGGGTCGCGGTACATGCGCACCTGGGCGCGGCCCTTGGAGATGTGGTCGTCGCTGACATTCGGGTCGATGTCGGGCAGCGGCCCGTCCGGGTCATAGGCCGACAGGTCCCGGTTCCAGACGAACTCCAGATGTTTGATGGCGGTGGCCCCGCTGACCTGCTGTCGGCGAACCTCCTTGGCCAGTTCTTCGGCCTCGGCGTCGGTGTCGCCGAGCACAAAGGTGGCGGCGGGCAGGATCAGCAGATCATGGTGGGTGCGGCCGTACTTCGCGAGGCGACTCTTGACGTCCGTGTAGAACGCCTGGCCCTCCTTGAGGGTGGCGTACCGGCTGAAGATCGCATCGGCGCTGGAGGCGGCGAACTCGCGCCCCTCGTCGGAGTCGCCGGCCTGGAAGATCACCGGGCGGCCCTGTGGCGAGCGCGGGACGTTGAACTGACCGTGGATGTCGAAGTGCCGGCCGGTGTGGACGAAGGAGCCGGCCTTCGCGTCGCTCAGGAAGACGCCGGTCGCCTGGTCTGCGATGATCTCGTCGCCGTGCCAGGAGTCGAGGAGTTCGTTCGCGGTGGCCAGGAACTCCTTGGCGCGGGAGTAGCGCTCTTCCTGCGGAAGGAAGCCGCCGCGGCGGAAGTTCTCGCCGGTGAAGGCGTCCCAGGAGGTGACCACGTTCCACGCGGAGCGGCCTCCGGAGAGATGGTCGAGGCTGGCGAACTGGCGCGCCACCTCATAGGGCTCGTTGAAGGTCGAGTTGATGGTGCCGGTCAGGCCGAGGTGCTCGGTGACGGCGGCGAGCGCGGCGAGGACGGTGAACGTGTCGGGGCGGCCGACGACGTCGAGGTCGTAGATCTTCCCGCCCTGTTCGCGCAGCCTGAGCCCCTCGGCGAGGAAGAGGAAGTCGAATTTGGCGCGCTCGGCGGTCTGCGCGAAGTGCACGAACGAGCTGAACTCGATATGGCTGCCGGCCCGCGGGTCGCTCCACACGGTGGTGTTGTTGACACCCGGGAAGTGCGCGGCCAGATGGATCTGCTTCAGCGGCTTGCTGGTCATGTCGGTGTGGTCCTTCCGGCTCAGGCGGTGGCCGCGGCGGCGTAACGGTTGGCGGGGCGGGACAGACGCAGCAGGCCGCGGAGCGTGTCGGCTTCGTAGGCGGTACGGAAGGCGCCTCGGCGCTGGAGTTCGGGGACCAGTCGGCGGGTGATGGCCGGCAGGTCGTGTCCGGCGACGGCTGGACGAAGCCTGAAGCCACTCAGCCCCGCCTCGCTGAACTCGAGCAAGAGGTCGGCCAGTTGAGAGGGTGTGCCGGCGAAGATCCGGGCGTCGCTGATGTTCGGCTCCCCCGCGAGCGCGTCGAGGCGTGCGCGCCGGTCCTCCGCGGCGGCCTGATCGTCGTCCAGGAAGACCACCAGATCGGCGAAGATGTGCAGCAGTTCATCGGCGCGCCCGGCTGCCTCCTGTTCGGCGCGGATCTCGGCGACGATCGCGCCGGCCTGCTCGGCGTCGTGCGGGGTGACGTAGCCGACGTCGGCTTGGCGGGCGACGAGCCGGTAGGGGACCGTCTGGTGGGCGAGGGCGGTGACCAGCGGCTGGCCCTGCGGCGGGCGGGGTGTGATGGAGGGGCCCTTGACGCTGAAGTACTTGCCCTCGAAGCCTATGTAGTGCAGTTTGTCGCGGTCGATGAAACGGCCGGTGGCGACGTCCCGGATCTCTGCGTCGTCCTCCCAGCTGTCCCAGAGCCGGCGCACGACCTCGACGTGGTCGGCGGCCTCGTCGAAGAGGTCGGTCAGCCGCTCCTGCCCGCCCGGGGTCTGCAGTTCCCGCAGGCTGAGCGACGGCAAGGTGCGGCGGCCGAAGTGGTCGGCTTCATGCGGACGGGCGGAGATCTGCACTCGCAGGCCGGCGCGGCCGGTGCTCACGTAGTCGAGAGTGGCGATCGCCTTGGAGATGTGGAACGGCTCGGTGTGGGTGGCGATCACGGTCGGCACCAGCCCGATGTGCCGGGTCAGGGGCGCGATCCGGGAGGCGATCAGGACGGCGTCCAGCCGTCCGCGGACCTGGTCGGTGCGGCCGTCCAACTCGCCGTAGTGCGAGGACTGCAGGCCGAGCCCGTCCTCGAAGGTGACGAAGTCGAGAAGCCCACGCTCGGCTTCGGCGGCCAGGTCGGCCCAGTACCCGGCGGTGAACAGGTCCCGGGGGCGTGCGACGGGTTCGCGCCAGGATGCGGGGTGCCAGCCGGTGCCGTCGAGGGCGACGGCGAGGTGCAGCGAAGAAGGGGACACGAATGGATGCCTTCCTGGAGATCTGTACGAGAACGCCGACCCGCGTGAATGGGGCGAACGGTGGCTGGCGGCGGGCAGCGAGACGGAGTCCGCCGGCCGAAGTCCGAAGAGGGTCAGGGGTGACAGAGGGCGCTGGCCACGCGCTGAAGGTCGATGTGGGGCCGGGAGTGCAGGCGGACGGTACGGAGTACACGTGTCATGTGGCGCACTCCGTCCGAACTGCCGCCATCCGCCATGACAACAGCATGGTCATGCCTCGTCTGCCACAGCGATGGCTCCGGTGTTCCGCACGAGCGAGAAGACCGTACGGCAGCGCAGGGTGAAGCCGAGCGACTCGTACAGCCGGATGGCGTCGGTGTTGGTGGCGCTGGCGTGCAGGAAGGGTTGCTCTCCACGTTCCTTGATGCCGGCGGCGACGGCGCGGACCAGGCGCGTGGCCAGGCCCCGGCCGCGGTGGTCGGGGTCGGTGCACACGGCGCTGATCTCGGTCCAGCCGGGTGGGCGCAGCCGTTCGCCGGCCATCGCGATCAGTCGGCCGCGGTGGCGGATTCCCAGATAGGTGCCCAGCTCGACGGTGCGCGGCAGGTAGGGGCCCGGTTGGGTGCGGGCGACCAGATCGAGGATATCGGGTACGTCGGCGGGGCCGAGCAGTACTGCGTCAGGGTCGGGCTCCGCCCGTAGCCCAGTGTCCACGAGCTGCACGCCAGGGCCTGTCTGAACGAGCTCCCAGCCGGTCGGCGGTTCGCTCACGCCGCGGATCGCGGCGCTGCCGCCGGGGCCGACGAGCGTGGCGAGGTCGGCCCAGGCGCGCGGGTCGTCCTCGTCGGTGACGGCGTGGAAGGGGGCCACGTCCAGCGGATAGCGGGCGGCTCGGCCGACGCGTTCGGCGAAGTGGGCGTGCGGGCCGGTGAGGGCGGCCCAGGCGGGGTTGTCGAGGACATGGGATGAGGTGGCTTCGAGACTGATGACGGACATCGCGTGACGTCTCCGGTGCTGGGGGCGGGGCGGGGATCCCGCCGCGAGATGACGGCAGGATCCCCGGCCGAGGGTGGGTCAGGAGTTGTCCAGCGGAAGTCCGGGCGGGTTGACTTCGGACTTGGCGACGGCCTCGTTGGAGAGGTTGTAGGCCTTGAGCCACTCGGTGTACTGGCCGTTCTTTATCAAGTAGTTGATGGCGTCGGCGAGCGGCTTGGCCAGGCCGCTGTCCTTCTTCGCGGTGGCCGCGATCAGGCCCTGCAGGCTCGCGCCGGCGCCGGAGTAGGTGCCCGCGGTGCGGGTGGCGTTCGGCGTGCCCGCGACCTGACGGTTGTGGTAGGCGAAACCGGGGTTGGGGCCGAAGGAGGCGTCGACCTTTCCGCTGTTCAGCGCCAGGTAGGTGCTGGTGCTGTCCTGGAAGTATTTGACGTTGAGCTTCTTGCCCTCCTTGGCGAGCTTCGCCTTCCACTCCAGGAGGATTCTCTCCTGGTTGGTGCCGGAGGCGACTGCGATCGTCTTGCCGGCGAGGTGCTCGTAGTCGCCGTCGAAGTTCCAGGTGTTCTTCTTTGCGACGAGGAAGGCGAGGTTGTCCTGCCGGTAGGCGGCGAACTCGTACTTTCTCTTGCGCTCCTCGGTGTCGGTGACGTTGGAGAAGGCCACGTCGACCTTGCCGCTGTCGATGCCGACGAAGAGGTTCTCCCATGTGGAGTTCTTCACCTCGGGCTTGAGACCGAGGACCGCCGCGACCAGGCGGCCGAGGTCGGGTTCGGAGCCGGTGAGGGTCTTCTGGTCGTCGCCGACGTAGGCCAGCGGCGGGAAGCCGGCCGGCAGGGCGCCGATGCCGATCTCCAGCTTGCCGCTTTTCTTGATGGCGGCGGGCAGTTCGGCGCTGATGGACTTGACCTCGGAGACCTTGATGGTGGTCTGCTTGGCTGCGCCGTTGGAAACCTGGCCGACCACGACCTCGCCGGACTTGGCGTCGCTGGTGGTGGAGGTGGCCGCGTCGCTGTTGCCACCGCAGGCGGCGAGCCCGGTGGCCAGGGAGGCGACAGCGGTCGCCGCAGTGATGGCGCGTGTCAGGCTGCGTCGGGGGAAGTGGGTAGACATGGCCGTTCCTTGTCGTTCAGGGGCGGTGATGAGGTGGTGGTGCTGGCGGGGTGAGGGTTGGGGCGGGCGGTCAGAGGACCTTGCTGAGAAAGTCCCTGGTCCGCTCGAGCCGGGGATTGTCGAGGACGTCGGAGGGCGGGCCCTGCTCGATGATCCTGCCGCTGTCGATGAAGACGACCTGGTCCGCGATCTCGCGGGCGAATCCGATCTCGTGGGTGACGATGACGAGGGTGGTGCCACTGTGCGCCAGGTCCCGGATGACGCCGAGGACTTCGCCGACGAGCTCGGGGTCCAGGGCAGAGGTGGGCTCGTCGAAGAGGATGACGCCGGGGCGCAGGGCGAGGGCGCGGGCGATGGCCACGCGCTGCTGCTGGCCGCCGGAGAGCTGGCGTGGATAGGCGCCGGTCTTGTCGGCGAGGCCGACCCGGCTCAGGAGCTCACGGGCGAGTTCCCGGGCCTCGGGCTTGCCGAGCCGGCCGGTGGCGACGGGGGCGGCAGCCACGTTGTCCAGGACCGTCAGGTGCGGGAAGAGGTTGAAGTTCTGGAAGACGAACCCGATCCTCCCGCGCTGGGTGAGGATGGCCCGCTCGCTCAGCTCCTTCAGCCGGTCGCCCTGGCGCTTCACGCCGATCAGCTCGCCGTTGATGCTGACGTAGCCGATCTCGGGCTTCTCCAAGTGATTGATGACCCGCAGCAGGGTGGACTTGCCGGAGCCGGAGGGGCCGAGGATCACGGTGACCTCGCCGGGGCGGACGGTCAGATCGATCCCGTTCAGCACCCGATGGGCGCCGTACCACTTGTGCACATCGTGCACCTCGACGGTGGCGGCCTCGACCTCCGCCAGGGCTTCGAGCGTCTCGGCGGTCATACGGTGGCCTCCCGGCGGATGCGGGCCCGCAGGTCGGTGAGACCGGTGCGGAGCTTCTGCAGCGGCGTCGGCGGCTGGACGCGGGTGGCACCGCGGGCGAAGTACCGCTCGACGTAGAACTGGACGACGGAGACGACGCTGGTCAGGATCAGGTACCAGACGGTCACTACCAGCAGCAGCGGCACGATGTCGCCGGGGTAGGTGGAGCCCATGGTCTGCGCGGAGCCGAACAGGTCGAGCAGGGAGACGTAGAAGACCAGCGAGGTCCCCTTGATGAGGCCGATGAGCTGGTTGACGTAGTTCGGGGTGATCGAGCGCAGGGCCTGCGGGAAGACGATTCTCCGGAACTGGTAGGCCTTGGGCAGGCCGAGCGCCGCGGCCGCCTCGTGATGGCCCTGATCGACGGAAAGGATGCCGCCGCGCACCACCTCGGCCGCGTAGGCGGCCTCGTTGAGGCTGAGGCCGATGACGGCGACGACCATGTCGGTGGCGAGTTTCGACTCGTCGAAGGTGAAAAGGGCCGGCCCGAAGGGAATGCCGACGCTCAACGTCTTGTACAGGGCACTGAAGTTGTAGAGGAAGATCAGCACCACGATGAGCGGTATGGAGCGGAACGCCCAGACGTAGGTCCAGCTGAGGGCGCGCAGCACCGGGCTCTTCGACAGCCGGGCCAGAGCGAGCAGGATGCCGCCGATCAGTCCCAACACGGCGCTGTAGGCGGTCGCTTCGAGGGTGATCAGGAGCCCGTCGAGGATGTTCGGTCGCAGGAACCAGTAGCCGAAGCGGTTCCACTGGTAGAAGGGGTTGGAGATCAGTCCGTGCAAGACCTGGGCGACGAGGACCAGGGCGACCGCGGTGACGATCCAGCGTCCTGGCCGCCGTAGCGGTAGAACTCGTTGGGCCGTGAGGGCTTTCGACGGTTCGTTGGCGGTATGCGCCTCGGGGAGGGTGATGGTGGCGCCAGGGGGTTCGCTCATGGTGGGCTCCGGCTGGGTGGTAACGCCCCGGGAGCGCGGCGGCATGCGGGGACGCACACGACGGCGAGGTACCGGGGGGCGGAGGGACGACGGCACACCGCGCGGGCGGTGTCGGTCAGGGGGTGCGGGGGCTGCGGGGAGGTGTCAGCCCCGGCAGCGGGCACAGCCCGGTGCGGTACACAATGCGCTGTTCACGCGGAGCAGATCGACGGTGCGATCGGCCACCAGCAGATTGCGGTACGCCCGTACGCAGCCCTGTGGGCGGCGGATCGCCGTCCTGGGAGCTGCGTGCATGGCGTCACCGTCACTCTTCCGGCCCTTCGGGCCTCGCGCTTACCGAAACGTTTTCGGTCCGGTCGTCACCTGGGGCACCCCACCGCGGCGCGAGGGTTGCCGGTCAGCTAGCCAGGGCTTGTTGCTGACGCTCATGACCGTTCTGGGCCGTAGTTAAGACAACTGCCCGAACGAATGTCAATGCTGGTCCACCAGATGGACCGGCTAACGGGCTGCGTGTGCCGCCCAGTCAAGGATCGGGACGGCTGCTCCGGCGGCCTCCAGGCCATGACAGCGGGCGTGGTGCCGGCGTGCGATGCCGTCGAGGTTCAGGTGGGTACCGAAGGCCGGGTGGGCGGTCAGGCGGCGGGCGTAAGCCCACAGCGCCGGTTGGCCGGCGATGCGCTGCACCGCGGCGGCGTCCAAATGGTTGCGGTGCACGGTGTCGAGTTGGACCAGAGCGACCCACAACTCCACGTCCGCGACGGTGACTTCGTCGCGAATCACGTAGGTACGCCCGGCAAGCCAGCGCTCCAGCACGCCCAGCGTCTCCAGCAGCGTCCCGAGCGCCGCGTCGCGCTCCGCCCGCTCCGCGCCGGCCGAACCGGCGCGCTGGGCGGCCTCCTCGATGCCCTGCGCGCACATCCGCTCGACGGCCTCGATCTCGGACTCCGCGCCGCAGGGGTAGGGCGAGGGGCGCTCGCTGCCGAATCTCCGGGCGAGGTCGCGCATGATGTCCGGGGCGTGGGTGCTGACGATCCGTCCGGACCAGTCGTCACTGAGCACAGGAGCGACGGCCGGACCGGTGTACCGGTGTGCGCTCGCGTCGTAGAGCGGCCGCAGAGCCGAGTGACCGCCCTCGGGGCAGTCGGGCACGGCGGGCAGGAAAGTCGTGGGGCATACGGTGTCCAGGCTGAGCAGGCTGTGGACGACGGCGAGGCGGAGCCCATCGGGACACGCGGTCGACAGATGGAGCCGGTAGCGGCCGGGAACGGCGTAGTGGCCGCTGCGTGCGTCCCGGCCGATCCGGCCCCGGAAGGCGGGCGCGGATCGGCCGGACGGGTGGGCGGCCAGCGGTGTGACGGTCATGACTCTCCCCGAGAGCGGGCGCGGGACGTACGCGCGGCGGAAGCGACGTCGGACGAGGGAGCAGGGCTCACCTGCGCACACCGGACAGGGCGAACGATGAGGGGACGCCGTCGGCGCGGGATGGGCGCGGCTCAGGCCCGGGACCTGATCGCGCTGCAGACGCGCTGCAGGTCGATGTGGCGGCGGCAGGTCAGGTGAAGAGACGGACGGCTCACTCGGACGGTGACCGGTTTCAGACGTCTCATATTTCCCTACCGATTTACTGGGATTCCTGCAGTGAGTGTCGATCCGACCGACGTCGACGTCAAGAGGTCCGTCCCGGATCGCGGACTTCCCGATGGACGGTGTCCCTCGGTGGCACAGTCACCACACGTTTCCCACTGCAACCGTCGGAACGCGGTGACGGTCTCCTGCAAGGGACCCAGAAGGGCTCGCAGGCTCTCTCGATCGGAGCCGGTTCTGACTGACATGATTGTTGGAATAGCGCTCAACGCGTCCGACGCGCCGAACCAGGTCGACGCGACCGTCCAACTGGCCCGAGAGACCGCGGAACTCGGCCTCGCGTTGGCCTGGTTCGGGCAGGCCTTCGGCCCGGACTCGCCCCAGCTTGCGGCGATCGTCGGTCGCGAAGTGCCCGCACTGCAGGTCGGCACCTCCGCGATCCCCGTTTTCGGCCGCCACCCGCTGCTGATCTCCAGCCAGGCCCAGACCGCCCAGGCCGCGACCCACGGCCGCTACCACCTCGGTCTGGCCCTGGGCACGAAGCTACTGACGGAGGCCGGCTTCGGTCTGCCCTTCTAGCGCCCCATCGCCCGTCTGCGTGAATTCCGCAGACGGGATCCTTCCCGTACCTGGCGGGACCGCGCGCGCCCCCGACGACCGTGGGCGCCGCCGTCTCGACGGTACCGTCGTCCTGAACCGCGCCGCGAACCTGCCGTGCGCGTACACGGACCTGGCCACCTGCCCGCTGCCCCCGGCCGAGAACCGGTTGCCGGTGGCGGTCGAGGCCGGTCAGAAAATCCCCCGCGAGCGCGGCGGTGCTTGAGCCCTCAGCTTGGGAAGCTCCTGTCTTGCGACCCCGGCCGCCTCGCTGACCTGCGACCAGGGCGCCCGCGCCCCGAGCAGGTCAGCGCGCGATTCCCCGGTATCGAGGAAGAGGAACGGCATCCCACCCCAGGCGCTGGACGACACCGTCCACCAGCGCGTGCGGCTCGGCGTCCTCACCGTTGCCCGCGAAGCCGATCGGGTCGAATTCAGCTTCCTGAAGAAGCAACTGGCTGTCACCGACGGAAATCTCTCCCGGCGCCTGAAGGTGCTGGAAGAGTCCGGAATGATCACCGTCGAGAAGGGCTACGCCGGTCGACGCCCCAACAGGGTATCCCTCACGCGCGAAGGTGCGCAGGCCCTGGACGCTGAACTCCGGGCCCTACGTGCGCTCGTCCTACGCCTTGAGGCTCCTGAACCTGTGCCTGATACACCTGACACCCGATCGCCGCTTCAGGAGTTCGTTCTCCACCCGATCGAGCTTTCGCTGGGGCACAGGACGAAGAGCGGGAAGGCCCGACGGCGCGGCCGGTCGCCCATCTCTTCCAGCGCCACGCGGATCTCACGCAGGTGGTCGGTGGTCATCTGCAGCGGGGGCTCGTCAGGCTGATAGACGGTACGGATCGGATAGTCCACACCAGGTTGCCGGGACATCTCGATGTGGCAGCCGAGCACGTGGGTGACCGTCCGGTGGTCGCAGAAGTCGATCAAGCGATCAATCGTCCGGATGAACGCCGGCCAGTCATCGATGTAGAGCCGGCCGGGGTAGACCGTGTCACCGGTGAGAAGGAACCCGGTCCACGGATCGTAGAAGGTCACCGCCGCTTCGTGGTGGCCCGGGGTGGCCAGACACTCCAGCACCCTCCCCCCGAGGTCGATGTGCGCCACAGCATCAGGGTCGGTGGCAAATCCGAAATACGGCCAGGCGGCGGCCGACTCCGCACCGACGACCGTGGTGTCAGGACGATCGGAGAACTGGCCGTCGCCTGCGACGTGATCACCGTGCGGGTGAGTGTGCAGCACGAGCAACTGGTAGCCGTGCCGTGGGTGACGCGCGAGCCAGGACTCCATGAGCTCGTCGACCACCTGGCGAAGAGGGAAAAACTCGGCGGATGCGGTGGCGCCGGTGTCGATCAGCACCGCCCGCTCATTGCCGAACAACAGGAACAAGAACGGCGCCTCGTAGTCGATCGCCATGTTCTGCCGGAGGATGAACGTGTGCTCGTCATAGCCGTGGACCTGGATGTCCGGATCGGCGTTGTGCTTGGCCGACGGCGAGCCGTGAATCCACCGCACATCCAGCGCACCAGGCCTGGGCTTGGCTCCCTCGAAGTCGATCAGGAAGCTGTCGGCACCCATGACGTCTCCTTGAGTGCGTCGTCTTGGCGGGCCGGGTACGGCGCACATCTCGTCCGGGGCAGGCACCTGTGAGCCTCCACGCCGACGCTAACACGCACATCGTCAAGGGTCTGCCAGAAGCCCGATGGCCTCGGATCGCCGCTCCACGCTCTGGCACGTGCACGGCACGGGCCGGGGGCCGAGTGGTGCCTGCCACTCCGACACCAGCGGGCCCCGGTCACAGGTCGCCTGAATACCGGTCGTGATGCTCTCGGCGACAGGGGTCTGACTCCCGGATCGGTCCGACTCCGCCGTGGCGGCGCTCTTGCGGCTTGAGGGGACCGAGCGTGGCTGGTGGTGGGCCGGGAACGATGAGGGGCGGCGTGAGCTGCTGGCTACTCCCTTTCCGCATCCCGACTCCTACGCCGGGGCGGACGACGAACTGATGGCGCGTGAGCCACAGGCTGAGGCGTTCGAGGACGACGCCGCGTACCGGGAGGCTCGGTCTGCCTGGGAGGGCGAGGTCGACAGGTTCGAGGACTTGAAGACGGCCGGTGCGCTCGTCATCCAGGACCATCATGTCGGCGGCGCGCAGCCCGTTCAGTTCGGGCAGCGGGGGGATCACGGCTCCTGGGCACTGTTGTCGCCGAGCTGGGGGCCATCCGTTCCACCAAGTCCTGTTGTTCAGCGCTAGGTTTTGACTCTGTGGTCGGCGTCGGCTCCGGATAAGGGTGCCTGCGACGTGGAAGCATGGAGCGGCTCGTGGGATCGAGCATCGTTAGTGCTTCCGTCTGCCACCAAGCCAGCCCATAATCCGTCTGGTTGGGGGTGGGTGGTGGCCGATTTCTTCCTCTGGTTCCAGGTGTTTTTCTGGGAGTACCTGGCTTTCGCGGCTTTGCTGGGCCTTGTTTTCCTGGTCGGCGGTGCCGGCTGGCGGGCCAGCCTCCTATGGGGGCTAGGACTCGCGACGCTTCTGCCCACGTCGATCTTCGTCGGCTTCCGAGTCTTGGGGGTCTAGCCCGTGACGTCCTGGTTCGCGCTGACGAGAAGCGGCTGTGCCGCTCCTGGGGCCGGCCTGGGCGCGTCAGTAGCGAAGAAGTCAAGGGTCGGGTCGCTGACCTGCGGACGTAACCTCGCGGGCACGGCTTGGTCAGAAGGCGTTCCACCACCAACGATCCGGCGGATCACCGTACGGCACGGCGTCGGGACGTTCGAGGATCTTCAGATCCAGAGGCTGCACGATGCTGCGGAGCTCGCGTGAGCTCTTCTTGGGGAGAGCGCAGATCGCCAGCTCCAGTAGATCTCGCTCATCCGCCGGTTCGGGGCAGCATGCGGGGACACCGCATCGGTCGCTGAAGGGCGATGGGAGCTGATCCATCGGTGCTCTCGCGATGGCAGCCCACCGGGAGAGCGCCTGCTCGATCAGCCCTGGCTGGAGCCGAGTCCGTTCCAACCGAATGATCTGCGCTTGGGCCGGACCGGAAACCTGACCGATCTTCGAGAAGGTGCAACGCGCACCGGAGTACCTGTTCTCCGCCCGGAGGCGTGAGGGGCGCCTACGCGGCACGGCCCTTTCGGTTGTGAGTCATGAACAGCAGTCTGGCACGCCTCGCGGCGTAGCGGTCCCCATCCATGACCAGGACGCTTCCCACCCCCACGAAGACTGGCGAGCTCCCTGCGCCAGTGCGGCGTAACGTCGTCCTTGTGGACGTCCCTGCGGACACCCTTGTCTCCCGTGCCGCTCGTGAGGTCAGTTCGCGGGTGGACGAGTTGATCCATGACGTGCAGCGGTCACTGCGGCGTGGGGTTCCCGAGGTGTGGGAGGACCCGGACGTCGCCCGCATGACGGCGGAGAACGTCACCGAGCATGTGCTGGCGGCCCTCGCCGGGCTGGTGGACGCCGTCGAGCCGGGGCAGATCCGGACCCCGGTCGCCGATCCGGACCGGGCGCGTCGGTTGGCCCAGCACGGAACGCCCGTCAATGCACTGCTGAGGGCCTTCCGGCTCGCGCAGGGCGTCATCCTCGACCGGCTCCTGGAAGAGATGCCTCGGCTCACCGATGACGCCGCGTTGATCAGTGCAGCGACGCGCAAGCTGATCGTGACGATGACCGAGTACATCGACCGCATGTCGGAACAGGGCGTGGCGGTCTACCAGGCGGAGCGGGACCGGCGGCTGCAGTGGCGGCTGTCGGTGGTGAACGAGGCAGGCCTGCGCATCGGCACAATGCTGGACATCGATCGCACCGCACAGGAGCTGGCGGACCTCGGCACCGAGACGTTCGCCGACCTTGTCACCGTCGACCTGCTCGACTCCGTGCTTCGTGGACATGTCCCACCTGCGGCCGGCCCTCTCCTGCTCCGGCGAGTCGCGCAGCGGACCGTGGTGGGCGGTGCCCCTTCATCGACGATCCGCCTGCAGCAGCTCCACGTCAGCCCGGACGGTTCGCCTCAGGCCCGCGCCCTGATCAACGGTGAGCCGTCACGGCTCGCGGGACCTGCAGGGACGCCCAGGGATGTCGACGGTGGCGGCGGTGCCGGCGAGCACCGGGTCCAGTCGACACTGGTGGTGCCGCTGCGGGCACGAGACTGCATCCTGGGCGTCGCGGAGTTCGGCAGGTGCCGCAACCCGCGCCTGTTCGACGACGAGGATCTGCTGCTCGCCCAGGAGATCGCGGCCAGGGCGGCAGTGGCCATCGACAACGCCCGCCGTTACACGCACGCGCGCAGCACCGCCCTCACCCTCCAGCGCAGCCTGCTCCCGCAGCACACCGCCGAGCAGTCGGCCGTGGAGATCGCCTACCGTTACCTGCCGGCAGAGGCCCAGGCCGGTGTGGGTGGGGATTGGTACGACGTTATCCCGTTGTCCGGAGCGCGCGTCGCCCTGGTGGTGGGCGATGTGGTCGGCCATGGCATCCACGCCGCCGCCACCATGGGACGGCTGCGGACCGCGGTGCGCACCCTGGCCGACATCGATCTGCCGCCCGACGAGCTCCTCACCCACCTGGACGACGTGGTCCTGCGCCTGTCCGCCGAAGCCTCCCCGGATGGCGAACCCGCAGGTGACATCGGCGCCACCTGCCTGTACGCCGTCTACGACCCCGTCTCCCGCCAGTGCACCGTCGCCCGCGCGGGGCATGTACTGCCCGTCGTGGTGAGCCGTGACGGAACCACCGATCTTCTGGACGTGCCCCCAGGGCCGCCGCTGGGGTTGGGCGGTCTGCCGTTCGAGGCGGCGGAGTTCGTGCTGCCCGAAGGCAGCCTCCTCGCCCTCTACACGGATGGCCTGATCGAAGCCCGCGATCACGACGTCGAAACGGGTGTCGCCCTGCTGCGGCACACCCTCGGCCAGCCCTCCGCCTCCCTCCAGGCCGCCTGCGACACCGTGCTCCAGGCCCTGCTTCCCCCTGATCGACCCAGCGACGATGTCGCCCTGCTTCTGGCCCGCACCCACGCCCTGGGTGCTCGGCAGGTCGCCAGCTGGGATGTGGACCCCGACCCGGTCTCCGTGTCGCGGGCCCGGTCGGACGTCGCTCGGCAGCTGGTCAGTTGGGGTCTGGAAAGTCTGGAGTTCACCACCGAGCTGATGGTCAGCGAACTGGTCACCAACGCGATCCGCTACGGCCGCCCTCCCATACGGCTGCGCCTGATCCACGACCGTGCCCTGATGTGTGAGGTCTCGGACACCAGCAACACGACTCCGCACATGCGTCGTGCTCGAACCTACGACGAGGGAGGACGCGGTCTGCTGTTGATCGCCCAGCTGGCCGCGCACTGGGGAACACGGCACGCCCGGCAGGGCAAGACGGTCTGGGCCGAACTGAGCGAGAAGGAGCCTGCCGGACCAGTCCTGGGCGACTTGCTGTGAGCCACACAGTGCTCGAGCCATGTTCAGCGAGGGCCTACGATCGTCTGGTCCGACCAGATGGTCCTGCGGTTCCTGCATGACGGCAGCCCCAGCGCTCGGCGAGTTGCGCGACCAGGAACAGGCCGCGTCCTCCCTCATCGGTTGTGCGGGCGGCGTAGGCCGTGTCTCGGCGTGGCCGAAAGGCGTCTGGGCCTGGACTTAGCCTTCGACTGCGCCGGCGTCCCCGCCGTCCGCGAGCAGGCCGCTTCCGTGCTCGGGATGGGCGGCTCGCTGATCGTGGTGGGCATCACCCCCAAGCCGCTCACCCTCACCGAGGGCCTGACCTTCAACTACCTGCAGAATCAGGTCCGCGGCCACTACGGCGGCTTCCCCGAGTCCGTCTCCGAGCTGGTGCGGCTGACGGCGGCCGGCCGTCTCGACCTGGCCCCCTCCATCACGGACCACATCCCGCTCGTCGACGCGGCCGACGCAGTCAGCCGCCGGCAGAACAAGACCGGCGACCCGATCCGCCTCATTCTCGTCCCCTGACATCTGTCAGCAGGGCCACTGGCCACCTCGGGCAGAGGTGAGTGGGCGCCGGTGCTCGAGTGAGTACCGGCGCCCATGGCTCGCCGACAGGCAGTGCCGCCTGACGCCGGAAGCAGGCGATCCCCGGCGAGGCCTACCCGCAGATCGAGGCGGAGTTGTCTTCGGTCAGGCGGGGGTCGCATCGGGCCCGAGAGCACGCTCCAGATGGGCTGTGGGCGCATCGGACCGTTCTTCTCCTTCGAACCGGCCGGCATCGTCCCCGACATCGTCCGCCTGTCCAAGTCCATCAGCGGGTACGGGAATCCCATGGCCCTCACGCTGATGCGCCCCGAGCACGACGTGTGGAAGCCCGGCGAGCACAACGGCACCTTTCGCGGCTGCAACCCCGCGTTCGTCACCGCCGCCCGCGCACTGGGGTTGTTCTGGTCCGACGACGCGTTGGAGGCCCGGACCACCGCACTCGGCGAGCCACGCCGCCCCGGCGGCGGACGGGCCACGGGTCAACGAAGGCCAACGAAAGGAAGAACGAATGTCGGTCGACCTCGTCGGCTTCCTCGGCGTCGTACTCGTGGCCTACGTGGTCCCCGGCCCGGACTTCCTCGTGGTGCTCAGATCGGCGACCGAACATCCCGCCAAGGGGCGGGCTGCGGCGCTGGGGGCCCAGACCGGGCTGTGCGTGCACATGCTTGCCGCCGCCGTCGGCCTGTCGCTGATCGCCGCTCGCTCCCCCGTGGTCTACGACGCCATCAAGCTCCTGGGCGCGGCCTACCTCGTCCACCTCGGCATCAGGGCGGTGCTGGCCGCCCGGCGCGCCGCCCGCGAACGACGCGCCGGCCAAGACACGACCGCTGGTCCCGGGGACGATGCCGGGCCACCGGCCTCGGCGGCAGACGGGCCGGCCCGCGGCCGATGGCGGTCCGGCTTCACGCAGGGACTTCTCACCAACGTACTCAACCCCAAGGCGGCGCTGTTCTTTCTGAGCATCCTGCCGCAGTTCGTCCAGGGCGGCGGCTCGCCCACCCGGCAGATCTTCTTCCTCGGCATCCTGGACGTCCTCATAGGCGTCGCCTACTGGTTCGTTCTCGTCGCCGTCGCGGTGCGCCTGCGCACCCTCCTCGCCCGCCCCAAGATCCGCCACCGCTGGGAGCTGACGACCGGCTGGCTGTTCATCGCCATCGGTATCGGCGTCGCTGCGGCCTCCTGAAGCAACGGAAGCACCTCAGCGGCAGCTCCACGTCCGTCCCCGCGGGCTCACGACGCCCGCTCCAGACTCCCCGCCCGTTCTGGCACGAGAGCGGCACGGTCGCACAACGGATCCCGCAAATGGCCGGCACAGGCGCTCTCCACACTCGCCCATTTCTGCCATGAGGACCCGGCGGGCCAGTTCGCGGACTTTGATCCACCCTCATCGCTGGACAGCCCGTCCGCGGCCCAGGCAGGCCGGTAGGGCACCTGATCGCCATCGTCGTCAGGTGAGCCCGAGAACACCTCGCCGGAGCGAGTGACGCGCTCGACAGTCGCGCGGGCGAGTACCGGGTCGCCGTAAGGGGCGTCCGAGCCGAACAGGGTGCGGTCCGGTATCTCCCGGATGGCCAGACGAACGGCGAAGATCACTGTTCGTGTGCACCGGCGTTCGGCGGCCTCACGTCTGAGCCCGAGCCGAGGACAGCAGTCGCTATGGCGGGGCGCCGACCCTCCCTCATCCCGATGTGCGGGGTCGGCACAGGCAGATGACGCTCAAGGCGAGGCACGGGACAGACGATCGGAGAGATCAACACCTTCTGCCACAATCAGCGCAACGACAAGTGCCCCACATGGACGCATCCGTGACAGACCCCGAAGACCGAGAGCAACAGGCAGCGGTCACCCGCCTGTTGCTGTACTACCTGAACGCCCCCATCGCCGACTACTGCCTTCTGCGCGGTGTCCTCCCCGCCCCCGGGGCCGTACGGATCGCCGTCCGAGCCGGGGAGGCCGAGTACGTCAAGAACTTCCTGTACGAGATTCCCCACGACACGGTGGCCCCGTACTTCATCCCCGGCATGCTGCGCACCGTCCTGACCGGGACCCGGATCTACAGCAGCAGCGACGTCGACGAGGTGATGGGGATGACGCTCATCCGCCTCCGCCCTCAGGAGATCACCCCGACCCCGGAAACCGAACAAGGCGAGGCGCTCACCGTCGTACGCGCCCTCTCCGACCCCGTGGACGACGAGAACCCGTTCCTTGTCGGCTTTCTCATGCACGGCGACGGCCTGATCCGCCTGTACGTGCAGCGTCCCGACCGGCCGGGCATCATCGGGGTCGACATCCGTTTGGCCGGGACGCCGACGACCGCCCTCCTCGCCTCCCTACCCTCCCTCAGCGGGGAGGAGCAGTACCGGCGCCCGGCCCCGGATGACCCGCACTGCGACGTACTGGTCGACCTGACCAACTGGTAGAGCTCCCCCGCCTAACGCGTGCCTGGGTCACGGAACGTTCCAGCATCCGTGTCCACTGAGGGGGACGGCTCCCACGCCGGCTCCGGGCCCGACGCACGCCGCTGCCAGTTCGTAGGCGTCCCGGCTCCAACCGCCTGCATGGATGAACGAGCGCCGTGCGGCGGTTCTCATCCGTGCCTCAGCTCCGCGGG
Organism: Streptomyces sp. NPDC038135; assembly: GCF_055601245.1. Lineage (NCBI taxonomy): Bacteria > Bacillati > Actinomycetota > Actinomycetes > Kitasatosporales > Streptomycetaceae > Streptomyces > Streptomyces sp. NPDC038135. The sequence continues at coordinate 224,775 of NZ_JBVJXS010000004.1, forward strand.
CCGTGTCGAGCGGCGCAGCAGTGGCAGCGAGGTGGCCGCGGCCAGTAGGCAGGCCGCATATATCAGGGGCGGGACCGCCAGGGCCGCGTACGGCACGGTGAGTCCGTGTGCGGTGAGCGACGCGTACCAGGTGCCGACGGCCAGCCCGCCTCCGCCCGCGACGAGCATGGCCGGTGCCAGCGGCAGGGCGGTCTCCAGAAGCACCGCCCGGTTCAGGACCGTCCGTGGCACACCGGCGGCGACCTGCTGGGCCAGCCCTTGGCGCCGGTGTGCCACGGACTCGGCGGCGCCCACGGCGACCGAGACAAGGACGATCAGCAGGCCGACCAGGATCGCCGCGCCCGCCAGGTCGATCCCGCCGGTGTAGAAGTCCAGGTCGGCGGCCGGGGAGTAGCCGCCGTCGTTCAGCGTTCCGAGCAATCCCTCGCGTACGCCCATGAAGCCGGTTCCCACCACCGTCGCCATCAGAACAGCGGCATGGGTGCGCGCCGCCGCCCAGGGGTCGGCGGACAGCCGCTCCGCGGCGATCAGCACGGCTGGGGTCTGGGCGCGCACGGCCCACCAGCGCCCGGTCAGCCGGGCCATGCCGCCGCTCAGCCACACGGACCCCGCCCCGACCAGGAGCAACGCGCCGAACAGGGCCAACGGGGCCAGCCCGGCGGATCCGTATGCGAGCGTCAGGATGCCGCCGGTGACGGCCACCACGACCAAGGCCACGCCCAGCGTGACCGCCAGTCCCCCGCCCGTTCGCCGCGGTGTCGCGCGCACCTCGCCGAGCGGCGAGGCGACCACCCGGCGCAGCGCGGCCAGGCTCACCGCCACACCCACGGCCGGGACCGCGAGCATGACGGCGACCAGCATCCACCACAACCGCGCCGGGAACCGGTGGGCGTACAGCGCGCATCCGGCCACCGCGGCGGTGCCCAGGAGCGAGCCGACGAGGCATGCGGGCCCGGACTCCAGCGCGGCGATCCGACGCACCCGCCCCGGAGCGGCGCCCGCCAGCCGCAGCCGGGCCATGCGGCGGTCGCGGTGCGCAGCACCCAGGCGCGCGCACTGCCCGAGGAAGCCGAGCCCGGGAATCAGCAGGAGCAGCAACGCCATGACGACACCACTGCGTTGACCGGGATTGTCCAGCAGACCATGGGCGATTGGAAGGTGGGTGTAGCCGCGCACGGATGCCACCGCGCCGGCCATCGCACCGAAGGCGGCCACGCAGGCCGCGCCCACGACCGTGAGGCCGATCCGCCACCACTCGCGACGGTCCGAGCCGTTGGTGAGCAGCCAGGCCAGCCGAAGATCCGCCCTCACGCGGACACCTCGAGCCTGGTCGTGCGGCCGTCCGCCAGCCGGATCTCACGGTCGGCGTATGCGGCGACCGTGGCCTCATGGGTGACCAGCAATACCGCTGCTCGCAACTCTCGCGCAGCCTTGGTGAGTTCGGTCATCACTCGCTCGCCCGCGAGGGAGTCGAGGGCGCCGGTCGGCTCATCGGCGAAGACCACCTTCGGGCCGGTGACCAGGGCGCGGGCCAGTGCGACGCGTTGCGCTTGGCCGCCGCTGAGTTCGCCGGGGCGTGCCTCGGCTCGGCCCAGCACCCCGAATCGCTCCAGCCACGTACGTGCCTGCTCCTGGGCGGCGCGCCGGTTGGTTCCGCTGAGGATCAGCGGCAGGGAGACGTTGTCGAGCGAGGTCAGCTCGGGGATCAGCTGCCCGAACTGAAACACCACGGCGAACTCGGTCCGCCGCAGCTCGCTGAGCCGCTCCTCTGGCGCGTGATCGAGGCGCTCGTCGCGGTAGAGCACTGATCCCTGATCGGGACGGGCGATCCCCGCCATGCAGTGCAGCAGACTGGACTTGCCGCTGCCGCTGGGACCGGTCACGGCGAGGATCTCCCCGGCGTGGAGCTCAACCGACGCGCCGCACAGGGCGGTGGTCGAGCCGTATGCCTTGTACAACTCCTGTGCAGCGAGCAGTGGTTGTTCCGCTGTGGTGGTACTCATGCTGCATCGACCTCCGCGGTCAGGGTGGTGAGCCGGCCGGCAGTGGTCGTCATCCAGCGCAGATCGGCGTCGAGGTGGGTGAGGGCGTAGTCCGCCGAGAGCACAGTGGCGAGATCGGCGCCCTCCGCGGACTTCACCGCCGTGAGCTCTCGCATCCGCTGCATGTGTGCGGCCCGCTGTGCCACCAGGTAGGCCGCAGGGTCGCCCCCGGACAGGATCGCGACGACGACCTTCGCGAAGATCTCGTTCGCGACGAACGGCGCGGGCGGTGTCACGGCCGCTGCCCAGTCGGTGAGTTCACGAGCCCCGGCGTCCGTGCGGCGGTACGTCGTCCGCTCCGGCCCTCCGTCGGAACCGGTCTCCTCGACCTCGGCGAGTCCGTCCCTGACCAGCCGCTGCAGTGTCGTGTAGACCTGCCCGTAGGCGAGCGGCCGGGCCTGCGGGAAGCGCTCGTCGTGCAGGCGCTTGAGGTCGTATCCGTGCCTCGGGCCCGTGGCGAGCAGGCCAAGGAGTATGTGGCGGGCACTCATGGACGTCAGTATTCACTGAGTACATGTAGTCAGTGAATAGTGAGCTGAGACTTACTCAGGGCCAAGTGTCGTGATCTATCTCTCAGGTCGCTCCGTGACGACGGTGTGGGGCTCCGCGGAGGTTGTCACGTCGTTTGAGACGGGACTACGTCATCGCGCAGACCGACGCCGGCGAACAGATGGGTGCGGCCTGGGCGCGGCACCTCCCCGAGCGCGAGCCCGGATAGGGATTCGTCGATCGAGACGTGCCCGAAGTCACCCTCGGCCTGCTGGCGAAGACGGCGGCCGCGGGCACGGCCGAGCCCATCAGACGCGTCGGACTCCGCCCGGTACCGTGTCAGTGGGACTGGGAGCGCCATTCGAAGAGCAGGATGGTCGCATCGTCCCGGAGCTGATTGCCCTGGTAGTCAAGGATCGCGTGGATGAGCAGCCGCAGTACCTCTGCTGGGCGCTCGCCGGCAGCGTTGGACCGGATGATGAAGTCGGTGAATCGGTCGAGACCGAACTCTCCACCGCTCGCGTCCCGCGCCTCCACGACGCCGTCGCTGTAGAGCAGGACGCAGTCGTCTGGTTCGAGTTCCGTCTCCTGAACCTGCCGCGTTGCCGGGGCGAGTGGGCCGGCGAGCCCCAACGGTGGCTGCGGAGGACTGTCCAGTGCCCCGGGCAGTACCCTGCCCTTGCGGATCAGCAGTGGTGGTGGATGGCCGCAGTTCACCCAGCGCAACAGCCCGGTCTCGGCGTCGAATCGGCTCAGTACTCCGGTGCAGAAGTGGTCCGGTAGCCACTGGGCGAGTGCCTGATCGACGGAGCTGACGACGTCGACCAGGGCAGCTCCGGCGCGGCGGGCGTTACGCGCCGCGGCCATCGCGACCGATGCCGTCAGACCGGCGGTCAGATCATGGCCCATGGCATCGAGGATCGCGGTGTGCAGCTCGTTCTTGATCACCGAGTGATCGAAGGCATCACCGGCTATCTCATACGCCGGTTCGAGCACCGCTGTCGAAACGCATCTGCTGGACCCGATGGTGCGCGGTGGCATGAAAGCACGCACCATCTCTGCGGGCAACTGCATGGGCGCGGTGCGGATGCGGGCGGCGAGCCAGTCGCTGTAGGCGCGCTTGGAGGTGATCAGCATCGCGAACAGATGGGCCAGCATACGGCTGCGGCGCATCAGCACGCTGTCGAGCGAGACGGTTCCAACACCCAGTACGCCGAGCCGCTCTGCGCCGTCGACGAGAGGTATCCATACCGTCAAGCTGGCGTCGGATTCTGCGACGCGCAGGGAGAGTGTGCGATAGGCCCAGCCGGCCGACGAGTGGTCCACCAGCAGCGGTTCTGATGTCTCGTCGAGTGGAATGAGTAGCCGTTGCTGCAGGTCGGCCAGGTAGATCTGCGCTGTGTCCAGTCCGACAGCCATGGCGCATTGGTCGGCCAGTGCAGGCAATTCGACCGGCAGCGCCGTTTGCGCCTCGGCTATCAGCTGCTCCAGCCGACTTTCATCCACTAGGGGCCCGGAACGGCCGGACCCGTGAGGCGGGTCCGACACGGGAATCACCCCTTCACTCCCCCAGTTTCGCATTGATCACGTCCTGTGACCCGTCGCTGCGCCGAGCATGCCCGTCTCGTGTCTGAGGTGCACCGTGCGCATGAGTACGCCCGCCACGAGCACGCCTACACCGTCGGCCGCCGCCTCGGCCTGGCGACCTCCGACATCCTGCCGGAGGCGCACAGTTCGCACCCGTCACGCGCCACACTGGTGTTCACGGTGGCGGGGGCGGCGTTCATGCTGCTGGTGATCAGCCTGACCGGCTGATCGTCGGGCCGGCTATGCCTTGAGGAAGTCGAGGATGACGGGGTTGAGGACGTCCGGGTGGACGGACAGCATCCCGTGCGGGTACCCCTCGTAGGTCGCCAGGGTCGCGTTCCGCAGGATCTCCGCACTCTTCGGTCCCGCATCCGCGTAGGGCACGACCTGGTCGTCGGTGCCGTGCATGACGAGCACCGGGATGTCGATCTTCTTCAGGTCCTCGGTGAAGTCCGTCTCGGAGAACGCCTTGATGCACTCGTAGTGCGCGTTCGCGGCGCCCATCATCCCCTGCGCCCACCACCGGCCGATGAGTCCCTGGTTCGCCTCGGCGCCAGGCCGGTTGTAACCGTAGAAGGGCCCGGATGCCACGTCGATGTAGAACTGGGCGCGGTTGGCGGCGAGCCCGGCGCGCAACTCGTCGAAGGCCTCTATCGGGGTCCCCTCGGGGTTGCTCTCCTTCTTGACCATGACGGGCGGCACCGCCGACGCGATCACCGCCTTGGAGACGCGGCCGGGCTCGGCCCGCGCCACGTAGTGGACCACCTCACCGCCTCCGGTGGAGTGTCCGATGTGCACAGCGTCCCGCAGATCCAGCGCGTCCGTCAGGGCGGCCACGTCCGCGGCGTAGGTGTCCATCTCGTGGCCCGACGACGGCTGGCTGGAGCGCCCGTGACCACGACGGTCGTGTGCGATGACCCGGTAGCCCTTGGAGAGGAAGTACAGCAGCTGGTTGTCCCAGTCCACGTGGCTCAGGGGCCAGCCGTGGTGGAAGACGAGCGGTGTCGCGTCCCTCGGCCCCCAGTCGACGTAGAAGATGCTCGTACCGTCCGCGGTGGTGACCGTGCTCATGGTGTATCCCTTCCGAGCGTTGGTTCGGTTTCTTCCGCGCTTCTGCCGTGCGCCCCGCGCTCTGCCGGTGGGCGGGCGGCCGACCGGAGCCCGGCCCCGTGCAGCCGCTTGCCCGGGGTGGCTTCATGTGGGGGAAGTCAGCCGACGGACTCGCGCTTTCCCGTGAAACGTCGATGGAGTTGCCGGCGCTGTCGGGGACGGCGGCGCAGACAGTGACGTCCGCCAAGCCCTGTTCGTCCTGACGTCGATCACGTCGAAACTCTCCCGCGATGTCACAAGCCTGAGACCCGCTGCCACTAGCCCACGGACACGACGTTACTGAAGGTTGCGATGACGTTGCGCAAGGTAAGCGTGGAGCGGTCGGAGTTCCTCATGGCGATCGTCACTTCTGTGTCGTTGGCGGCGTCTTCCCGCCATGCCGGCGCCGGCCGCTCCGCACAGCGGCGGCTGGCGCGCGGGCCAGCCGTACCGGGCACCTTTCCAGGGTGCGTCCGTCCGTCAGAGGCGGCAAATCCGCAGGCGGGGCGCGAGCCGCGAGCTGATGAGACCGTGGACGGGGGCGGTGCAGGCGGGGCTCCGCCCGCAGTGTCGTCGGCATCGTTTGACGAGCCTGGGTGTAACAATTATGGTTACTTCCAAGGAGGTGGTGATGTGGCGGGCAACAGTCAGCTCACCGTGGCGGCACACGCGCTGACGTGGATCGAGCTGCACCGTCGGATCGGGGACGGAAACGCGACGTCCGAGGGGATCGCGGGCAGCGTCAACACCAACCCCGTCGTGATCCGCCGACTGCTCGGCCGGATGCGCGACGCCGGACTGGTGCACTCGCGACGCGGCGCCGAGGCGGGGTGGGTGCTCGCCAGACCTCTGGAGGACATCACCCTGCGGCACGTGTACGAGGCGATCGAGCCGCCACCGCTGTTCGCCATGCACCGCTCGGACCCCAACCTCGGCTGTCCGGTCGGTTCCGGTATCCAGCCTGCGATGCGCCCGGTGTACGCCCGTGTCGAAGAAGCCGTCCGCACCGAGTTGGACCGGATCACGCTGGCCGACGTCCTGCGGGACGTCCTGGCGTCTCGGTAACTCTCGGGAATCGCTTCACACTCCCCCTGCGAGACCGGCTCAGCGAACCGCCGGCAACCTCTCCGCGTCGGGCCCTGCCGGGCAAGCGACGTAACCGACCTTCGAGGCCAGTCATGGCCGTAATTGAACTGGAGTTCCAATCATGGGACAGCTTGACGGAAAGACCGCCGTGGTCACCGGTGGCAACAGCGGCATCGGACTGGCCAGCGCCAAGCGCTTCGCCGCCGAGGGCGCGCACGTGTTCATCACCGGCCGACGGCAGGAGGCACTGGACGCCGCACTGGCCGAGATCGGCCAGAACGCCACGGCCGTCCGCAGCGACGTCTCCGACCCGGCCGACATCGACCGGCTCTACTCCGTCGTCGCCGACCAGGGGCGGCGCGTGGACGTGCTGTTCGCCAACGCGGGCGGCGGTGAGTTCTCCACCCTCGAACAGGTCACCGAGCAGCACTTCGACACCACCTTCGGCATCAACGTGCGCGGCACGCTCTTCACCGTCCAGAAGGCGCTGCCCCTGCTGAACGACGGCGCGTCGGTCATCCTCACCGGCTCCACCGCAGCGACCTCCGGTGGCGAGGCGTTCGGCGTCTACGCCGCGTCCAAGGCCGCCATCCGATCGTTCTCCCGGACCTGGGCCAACGAGCTCAAGCACCGGAGGATCCGCGTCAACACCCTCGTCCCCGGCCCCATCGAGACTCCCGGCAACGCCGGCCTCGCCCCCGACGCGGACGACGCCGCCAAGCTGTGGGGCTTCTTCGCCAGCCAGGTGCCGCTGGGCCGCATGGGCCGTCCCGACGAGGTGGCCGCCGCCGCCCTCTTCCTCGCCAGCGACCAGAGCAGCTTCGTCACCGGCACAGAACTCTTTGTCGACGGCGGCCTCAACCAGATCTGAAGCACAGACACGACCCAGGCGCACCAGCAGTCGGTGCGCGAGGGCCGGTTCCGTCATGGCGGACCCCGCCACGATGGGACCGATGTCGTACTGGGGCCGTGGCTCCGTTGGGAGCGACTCACCGCTGCCACGACATGAGGCCTGAGCATCGTGGAAGGTCTGCCCTTCACATGGGCACCGGCACATGGGCACCGACCCGCCTGACGGATGACCAGGCCGATCCACTTGCCACCGTCGCGCCCGCCGCCGTCCTTGGCCCGGTCGATCGCGCGAGGGTGGGAACCGCTCGGTCGAGGAGGGCGCGCGACCGTGGCGTTCGGGACAGGGGCCCCGGGCGTCCCCCTTGGAAGCGAGGACGCTGACCTATCCCGCGGTAGAGGGCCCCTTCGGCTGTCCTTCCGCGGGCTTTCGGTCGGCAGGGCGACGCGGCGGGATCGGATCGCCGGGAAAGTCACGAGGGCCGCTCCAGAGTGCGGGAACGGCGTCGCAGCGGCGGCACAGCTCGTAGGCCATCGCCTCGTAGTTGACGCGCCAGCCCTTGAAATGCGGCCAAGCCTCCTTTGGTGTCCGCTCACTGCGGAAGCCGGCTGACTCCAGCATGCTCACGGCTTCGTTGAACTCGGCGAAAGTGAGTTGGATGGTCTCGTCCGGCGTGGGGTCTTCGTCGAAGGGGATACGCAAAGCGCGGGCGATGTCGCGCAGCGCAGTGAAGCCGGCTCTAAGTGCCAACCGGGCTTCCGGCGGGGCGAGGCGTGGGTCCAAGGCGAGCTGCAAGGCCGCTGCATCCATGACGGCGACGAGTCCGACCAGCCAACTCCGGTGCGGACGCGGGGAACGGAATGTCAGCAGAATGGGATATGCAGAATGACTCTCCCCGATATCAGAGGCCAGGCGTTCCCAGGCGGTGTAGAGCGTGGGGAGAGCGCTTTCGGTGTCGACCAGCCACTGCCGGGCGAGGATCTCCGGTCCCCAGGCGGGTTCACTGGCCCGCGCCTGCAGCAGAGTCACCTCGACTTCCCGACGGTTGTACGCGGCGTAGAGGGTGGGCAGGTAGGCGATTTGCAAGGCGATCAGGATCGGTCCGGTGGCCGCGGCGAGGAAGTCGAGCGCCGAGAGCCGCAGCCGTGCGCCACTGGCAAAACCGAGTGTGAACAGGCTGGACCCTGCCTCGAGCAACGCGGTGGTCCAGGAAAGCGGGGACAAGGCGTACAGCAGTAGCGCGAATCCGAGCAACGCGCCGACCAGCCAGGCGGCGAGCATGCCGATGAGCATCAGCGGGGCGAGCCAGGTCTGAGCACGGTCGACTGACGCGTAGTCCTTGTGCACGGTGCTGAGCCGGAGAATTCGCCGCAGCACCCACCAGAGTTGGAAGACCAATGCCGAATAGAGGCCTCGGGGCACCACAAGGGTCTTGAGGATGCTGCTTAGGACCAGCACAAGTACCAGTACACCGGCCACACCGGAGATGTATTCCATGGATCCCTCTTTGCGCCATCCGACGTGATCCAAGCTGAGCCGAGTGGGGGCAGTGCGGTTCTTCAGCGCCTTCGGCACGACGCAGAGGAAGGGAGCCACGCCGAGCCGGTGGGTTTGCGATATGACCAAGCATGCGTCACCGCGTCTAGCAGTGTATGACGTGGCGGTGGCGGTCGACGGCATGCCAACGGCGCGCTCCGCGGCAACTGGTGCACACCCTTTTCGAAGCTGCGGCGAGCCACGGCCCTGTGTCGGAGTGCGGCCTTCACCCCGCACCGCGCGCTTGCGGCAAGGGGCGCATCCGCGTCGCCTCCCACCGCGGAAGTCACGGCAGGAGGTGGAGGATGGAACAGTTCGGCTTCCTACCGCGGCATGTCCTGGAGGTGACGTACGCGCGATGCGTCCGGTGCCGCTTCATGGGACGCGTGATCATGGCCGACGAGGACAGCGCGTCGGTCTTCGACGATGCCCGAACTCATGCCCGTGGACACCATGCCGCGGCTTCCATGGCCGGAGTCGAGATCGTCTGGGACGTCATCCCCGCACTGTGACTCCGGGCAGCGCTGCCGCACTCCGGGCGCAGCCTCTCAGGCAGCCTTGAGTGTGGCCAGGTACGTCGTCACCATCGCTCGTGTCCAGTCAGCGGAGGCGGGCTCGGGAGTGAAGACGGCGCGGTAGTAGAGCGGGCCGAGGAGGAAGTCGGCGGCGCTTTCCACGTCGAGCACCGGCCCCCCTCTGTCGTGTTCGCGCTGAAGGATGGCACCGAGTTGGCGGTGGCGGTCCTCGACGCACGCACAGCCGCCCGCCGGGCCGGAGCCGATGGTCGCCCGCATGAGGGCGAGCGTGTCGGGGTCGGCGACGTCGGTGGCCACGTCCGCCAGCCAGCGCTGCAGGTCGTCGGCGAGTGAGCCGGAGTCAGGGACGACCAGGTCGTCCGTGAAGCGACTGGTGGCGACGTCGTTGAGCAGTTGGGCGGCCGATCCCCAGCGTCGGTAGAGGGTGGTGGGGTGCACGCCGGCGCGTGCGGCCACCGCGGGAAGGGTCAAGGTCTCCGCCTCCTCTTCGGCGAGGAGTTCCGCGACGGCGCTGTGTACGGCCGCCCGCACCTTCGCGGAGCGGCCACCGGGACGTACTTGAGTCGAAGCATCAGCCATGGGGAAATTATCGCACTGATCGTTGCGTTAGTGGTAGCGTCGCTAACGCATCGATCACTGCTTTTGGAGGCGCTTCGTGTCAGGCCCTGCCCCGTCCCAGATCCAGTCGCCCCCTCTGGCCCCCACGCGAAGGCCCCTGCCCGACAGAGGCCGACGGCAGCTGAGCCGTCCTGTCGCCTTCGCCACGCTGTCCGCGGTATTCGTGCTTTTCATGGCCGCCTCCAGTGCGCCCTCCCCGCTCTACGTCGTCTACCAGCGGCAGTGGCACTTCTCCGCCACCACGCTCACCACGGTCTTCGCCGTCTACGTGATCGGCATGATCGGGGCGCTCCTCGTCCTCGGCGCCCTGTCGGACCACCTCGGCCGCCGGCCGGTGCTGCTCTCCGCGATCGCGCTCGAGGCGATGTCGATGGCACTGTTCCTCGACGCGGACGACGTCGGCCTGCTGCTCACGGCGCGACTGGTCCAGGGCATAGCCACCGGGGCCGCCATGACCACCCTCGGCGCCGCCCTTTCCGACCTCAACCCCTCGCACGCCCCGCACCGCGCAGGGCTCGTCACGGGAACCGCACCCACCTTCGGGCTCGGACTCGGCTCGTTGGGATGCGGACTCCTCATCCAGTACGGGCCGCACCCCACGCGACTCGTGTACGTTCTGCTGCTCCTCGCGCTGGTGGCCGCCGGCGCTGTGCTGTCGGCTCTGCCGGAGACCTCGACGCGGCGCCCTGGCGCCGCCCGCTCGCTCCAGCCACGCCTCCGCATTGCGCCGCACCTGCGGGCGGATCTGCTGAGCCTGGTGCCGATCCTCATCGCCAGTTGGGCGCTCGGCGGCCTCTACCTCTCCCTGGGCCCGTCCGTCGCCGTCGGCCTGTTCGGCCTCTCCAGCCACGTCGTCGGCGGCCTGGTGGTCACCATGCTGACCGGCCCTGCCTTTCTCACCGCCCTCACTCTGCGCGGCTGGCCCGTCGGACGGACCCTCGCCGTCAGCGCCACCCTGCTCCTGGTCGGCACGGCCATCGCCCTGACTGGCGTGGAGGAGCACATCCTGATCGCGGCGGCGGTCGGTACCGCTGTCGCGGGTGTCGGCTTCGGCGGCTCCGCCCTGGCCAGCTTCGGCACCTTGGCCCGGATAGCCCGGCCCGCCGAGCGCAGCGAACTGCTCTCCGTGGCCTTCGTGATCTCCTACCTGGCCTTCAGCATCCCTGCGGTGATCGCCGGCGTCGCCGCCGCTCGCGCGGGCCTGAAGGAAACGTTCGTCATCTACGCGGCGACGGTCGCCGCCCTCTGCGCCCTCGCACTCCTCGCCCAGCGTCTGCGCTCGGCCCGCAGGCCGGCCATCGGCAGCGTTCTCCAGGCATGAGGGACCGCCGGTCTGCGGACGTCTCGGAACCCCACGGTTCCTCCTCCCGCTCTGCGCCCCCAGGCCCACTCCCATCCGCGAAGGGGGTCTCGCCGCCTACACCGCGACCTGCTTGGGCGTAAAGGGCCAGCCGGCGTGAGCCTCTCACCCACCTGAACAAGCGGCCCGGTAGACGGCGATGAGGACGGTCAGGCGCGGGTTGAACCCCTCTGCCTCCTGCAGGGCCGGATCAGGCATCGGGTCGTCGACCGCATAGCCGAGGGCGGGGTATCCGGTGACGTGCCCACGCAAGGCGTCCAGGTGATCGAGGAGAGCAGCGCGGCGAGCCTGCTCGGGGTTCAGTGAGCGCAGCCACGCGAGGCGCTCCGCCGTGGTCTCGGGGCGCGGGGGCAGGCCGCGACGGATTCCGTCGGCCCGCCTGGTGAGGATGCTCCACACGGGCATGCGCAGCGCGGCGACCAGTGTCTCGGGTGCGACCTCCACGGCGGGCGTCATGCTCCCCACAGTCGCAGCGGCCGCTGACGGCGCGAGGTAGCCCGCGCACCAGATCAGTCGTCCGTGGTGCGCTCTTGGTGCAGTCGGCTCAGCCGTGCGTTCCTGAGCACAGGCGGCCGGCCGTCAAGCAGCCGGGCCGCGCTCACCGGCCGCTACCACCTACGGCACAGCGCTGCCAGCAGGAAGCACTCTGTGGTGCATCCGGTGCGCGGGCGCAGGTGGAAGAGAGGTCGACAGATCGTGCTGCGAGGCCCGTGCGGCCTCATCCGCGGAAGGACCACGGCCGACAGCGGCCGCGCCCTTGACTGCTGGCCGCATCAGAAGGCTTACGACGCAAAGGCCGAACATGGTTAATGATCGCCCTATCAGGTGGGGGTTTTTCACCAACCACGCCCGCGTGTTCCTGGCCATCGCACGCGACCCCGACATCCGTCTGCGCGACATCGCCGTCGGATGCCACATCGCCGAACGCACCGCGCAGAGCATCGTCGCGGACCTGGAGCGGGCGGGCTACGTCAGCCGTGAGCGCCATGGACGCCGCACGCGTTACACGCTCCGCCGGGACGGCCTGCTCCACCATCCAGCGGAGGCTCATCTGTCTCTGGGGGAACTGTTGGACGTCTGCTTTCCGCGCCAGCGTCACGCCGACGATCCCGGGCGGTGCGCGGTAGGGGCAGCCGACCCGTCCCTCGCTCCCTCGCGGCATCTCGACGGGTTGCGCTGACCGATCGCAGTCGAGTCTTCTCTTGGGCAGAAGGTGCAGCGATGAATCTGCCCGAACGCCTACGCCAAGCGGTAGAGCACCCGATCTCCTCGGACGCTTTCGCCGGGCAAGGGAGTGGCAGCGTCCGCGATCTGGCGGGACCGGGGCGGAGAGCCGCAAGACGGCACGATCGATGTCCGCAAGGCCTTCCGGCGGTTCGGCGGATTCCGCTGCGCTGGGACCGCTGACCGGCCTGACCGGTTCCGGCTGACGAGCTCCGTGGGATGGAGCGCCGCAGGTCGGCCCGGACCCAATGCGGTGCCTCCATCACGCCGGCTGGTGTCGCCCGCGGCTGTTCCACTCGTAGTCTTCGGCGGCGTTGACGATGAGATTCTTGACCGCTACGGGCTGCGAGATGAGAGAGACATGCGAAGCATTGATTTCCACTGTCTTGCGAGCCTTGGCCCTGCGGGCTTCGAAACGCTCCAGGTCGGGATTGATCGCCCGATCCTGCTTGCCGACAAGTACGTATACCGGCTTGTCGCGCCAGGCAGCGCGGGTGAGCTTGTCCGTGAAAGCCGACGCCGCGATCGGTCGCTGAGACGCGGCGAGCACGTCGGTCCGGTTGGTGGGCAGGTCGGCTGCGAAGACCTGGCGGAACTTGGCGGTCTGGACATAGACGTCCGTACCGGCGCTGCCGGCACCGTTGCTGAAAGGCACCTGCCTCAGCGCTTGCGACAGGAGCGGCGGCGCGAACTTCGCGGAAAGGGTGGTGAACGATTCCCCGGCATCGGGCATGATCGCGTTGATGTACACCAGCGCCTTGACGTTGTCGTTGCCGGCGGCGGCCTGCGAGATGACCGCGCCGCCGTAGGAATGACCCGCAAGCACGATCGGCCCCTTGACCGACTTCAGCAGGCTCGCCAGATAGCTCGAGTCCTGCGGGACACCGCGCAGTGGGTTGGCCGGCGCGATGACCTTGTAACCGTTCTCCTGTAGTTGCTTGACCACGCCGCTCCAACTGGAGGCATCGGCGAAAGCGCCGTGCACCAGTACGACGGTCGGCTTCTCGTTGGGAGACTCACCGCTCGGCCCCCCGGCTTGGGCCGACACAGCTGCGAGTACGGTCGCGGTTCCCGATATCGCCAGGAACGCGGCGCCCCAGCGAACAGCTTGTACGGACCGACGCGGCTCACCAGATACGCCCATGTCACTCCTTCGCCACGAGGGCGCCGGACGACGCCCAGGGACAACAGGATTCAGGCCCCTCCCCCACGCGAGCCACACACGGATGGCATTCGAGTGGACACATAGCGTTACGGCGACCCTGTCATCCACTTCTGCCAATGGCGGACGGGAAGCGCGGCGTCGGCGCCGAGTTGCGACCCCGACGCACACGACGCCCGCCCCCACGCCATGCAATGAGAGACACCACACTCGAAGCCCGCTGGTCGTACGTGGACACCACCCTGCCCAAGGGCACGACCATGTACTACCGCGTGACCGCCACCCTCGCCGACGGCACGGAGACGGCCGTCCGCGAGACGGCGATCGCCTCGGTGGACTAGCTCCGGCCAGGGGAAGCAAGTTGGGACGCCCGGCTTGAATTCCGGCCGAGCGCCCCTGCTTGCCGCCGCTGCATGCGGCCGGTTCAGCGCTCCTCGGGGGCCGTGCGCCGGCGGACGTCGGCCATCAGCTTGTCCAGCAGGGTGATGAACGCGGTGCGTTCGTGTGCCGACAGGCAGCTGACGAGTGTGGCCTCCCGGCCGAGTACGGCGTCGACGGACCGTTCGATGAGCGCGTGGCCTTCGGGCGTGAGGTTCACCAGGACGGTTCGCCGGCCGGTGGCCCCCGGCGCCCGCCGGACGAGACCGTCGCGTTCGGCCCGGGCGACGCGTTGAGAGATCGCGCCGGCGGTCACCAGCGTCCTCGCGGCGATCTCGCGGGTGCTGAGGGCGTAGGGCGGCCCTGACCGGCGGATGACGGACAGCAGGTCGAGGGTGGCCGCGTCGATCCCCGCCTCTCGCAGCACCCGGTTGCGGTCGTCGGCGAAGAGCTTGGCCAGCTGCCATACGGGGGTGACGATCTCGATCGATCCGGTCGGGGTGCCCGGCCGTTCCCGCCGCCAGGCCGCGGCGATCCCGGCGGCGCGGGAGTGGTCGGTGGCGGGGTCCCCCGATGCGGCGGCGTCGGACACGATGCGATCCCCTGTCATCATCCTCTATGTTTAGGCCTAAACGTAGCAGTGAACGGGAGGACCCTTGAACCGCACCGTGCTCATCACCGGAGGAGCCAGCGGCATCGGCCGTGCCGTCGCCCAACGGTTCGCCGCCGACCAGGCAGAGGTCTTCATCACCGGCCGCACCCCCGACACCGTCGAACAGACCGCCAAGGAACTCGGCGTGCACGGCGTCGTCTGCGACGCGACCGACCCCGGGCAGGTCGAGGCGCTCGCCGCCCGGCTCGACGAGCTGGACGTGCTGGTCAACGCCGCCGGCGGCCTGCCTCAGACGACCTCCGGCGAAGAATCCGCACTCGAGGCGCTGCTCGCCCAGTGGCACGCCAGCCTGGCGCAGAACCTGCTCACCGCGGTGCTGACCACCACCTCGGTCCAGGACAAGCTCACCGGCGGCAGCTCCGTCATCAGCATCGGCTCGATCGGCGCCGAACGCCGAGGCGGATCCTACGGAGCGGCCAAAGCCGCCCTGGGCGCGTGGAACGCCTCGCTGTCCGCCGAACTCGCCCCCCAGGGCATCACCTGCAACGTCATCTCCGCGGGCTACATCGCCGGCACCAACTTCTTCCACGGCCAGCTGAGCGACGAACGCCACCGCGCCCTGGTGGAGGAGACACACAACAAGCGACCCGGCACGGTCGACGACATCGCCGAGACGGCCCTCTTCCTCGCCTCCCCAGGGGCCCGCCACCTCACCGGCCAGACCATCCACGTCAACGGAGGCGCCTTCACCACACGGTGAGGCCGGCCCTGGACGGACGGCGGGACCCCCGGGTCCGCCCCTACACCACCGACCAGGAACGGGCCGAAGCCCCCACCTAGGCGGCCAGCCGTGTCGCCAACTCCTTGGCCTGGGACGAGGCGGCGGCGAGGGCCTCGGTGCGGGAGGCTTCGAAGAGCGGGACCAGGTCGGCCATCGCGGGGACGGTCGGGGCCAGGGTCAGCTCCGGGACGATGAAGCTGACGTTCAGGCCGAGACCGCCACCGAGGGCCTGCCGCAGGTAGCTCTGCACGTAGTCATTGCCGTACTGCGGAGTTCCTTTCTGGTACGACCCACCGCGGCTGGTCACGACCACGGCCGGCTTGCCCGCGAGCGAGGGATGCTCGGTCATCGCGGTGCGGCCCACGACAAAGACATGGTCGATCCAGGCCTTCAGCGTCGAGGGAATGGAGTAGTTGTACATCGGGGCGCCGAGAAGGATCACATCCGCCGCCTCGGCCTCCTCGACCAGCCGGGCGCGTAGGGCGAAGGCGTCCCTCTGCTCCGGGGACCGGTCGGCGGGGGCGACATACCCGGCGTAGTAGGCGTCGGCCCGCAGGTGGGGCACGGGGTCTGCGTCGAGATCCCGGTGGATCACGGTGCCGTGAGGATGCCGGCTCTCCCATACCTCGCGGAAGGCGGTGGTCACAGCGCGGGAGTGCGAGTTCTCACCGTTGAGGGAGGTGTCGATGTGCAGCAGCGTGGCCATGCCGGTTCTCCTGGACGTCGGACGAAGGGCTGCCGTTGCGCGGCCGCCCCGTGATGCCCAACAGCCTGCTTCCTCAAGCATGGTTGAGGTCCAGAACCTGTGATCCACATCACCGGCCCTCCGGAGTCGGCGAGTGCGCCTGCTCGGGCCGTGCCGATCTCGTCGCCCTCGTGCACATCCCGTAGATCGTCGCGGGACGGCCGAGCCGCCAAGGTTGTCCGGGATGGAGATGTCCTCGTACGGGGTAGGCGAGCGGGACGACGCGGGGTGGTCCGGCGCGCTGCTTGAGGGAGGTCAACGTATGCGATTCGACGACGATGCTGCTCTGGACACGTCCGAGGTCGAGGACGGGCGGGGAGGTGCGCTGGGCGGGATCCCGGGCGGCGGGAAGACCATCGGCGGGGGGCTGGTCGGGCTCGTGGTACTGGTCGCGTCCGTGCTCTTGGGCGTCGACCCCGGCATGTTCAGTTCGGGCAGCAGCGACACGGCCTCGTCCGGCGAGTCGGCCGCGGACCTCGCGGCGGACTGCCGGACCGGTGCCGACGCCAACCGCAAGGAGCAGTGCCGGATCGTCGCCGTGGTCGACAGCGTGCAGGCGTTCTGGAAGCAGACGGAGACAGCCGCCGGCAAGCCCTACCAGCAGGCCCCCACGTTCCTGTTCAGCGGCAGTGTGAACACCGGCTGCGGGAACGCGACTTCCGACGTCGGCCCCTTCTACTGCTCAGCCGATGACAAGGTCTACCTCGACCTCGGCTTCTTCAACGACCTGAGCAGCAAGTTCGGCGCCAAGGGCGGTCCGTTCGCCGAGGCCTACGTCATCGCGCACGAATACGGCCACCACTTCCAGGACCTCAGCGGAACGATCTCCCGCGGCAGCGGAGAAGGCCAGAACAGCGGCTCGGTGAAACTCGAGTTGCAGGCGGACTGCTACGCCGGAGTGTGGGCCCACCACGCCACCACCACCCCCGACCCCAAGAGCGGTAGGCCACTGATCACCGAGCTGACGAAGGACGACATCAACCGCGGGCTGGACGCGGCCGCCGCCGTAGGAGACGACCGTATCCAGCAGCGCTACCAGGGCAAGGTCACTCCGGACACCTGGACCCACGGCTCCGCGAGCCAGCGCCAGCAATGGTTCTCCACCGGCTACCGCTCCGGCCGCGTCGCCAACTGCAACACGTTCAGCTGACCGTACTGAGAAGCACGGTGGGCGGATGGGAGAGGCGGCCCGGGGGCGCTCGGGGTGGTCCGCCTCACTGTGGGCAGGCACACCGCAGCCCACCCCAGCCGTCCACCACCGAGGGCCCCCTATGCCCCGCCGGCCGAACGAGCCCTTCCTGATCACTTGGCGGGAACTGCTGCCCCTCCGTTGCTGCGCCGCTGCCCGGTACGGCTGCCGTGCCAGTCCAGGACCAATGCGGTGGCATCGTCGGCCAGTGATCCCCGGCACGCGGTGAGGACCGCCGCTGTCAGGGCCCGGACCACTTCGCGCGGATGCTGGTCGCGGGTGTCGCTGATGAGGGCGGGCAGGTCCACGGCGGCCGCGCCACGTTCCCGCATGCCGTCGGTGAGCAGCACCAGGCGGTCGCCCGGCTCCAGCCGCAGCCGCTGCACCTCGTAGCTGACGGGGGCGGGCACGCCGAAGGGCAGGTTGACCCTGAGGGGCAGTTCCTCCACCCGGCCTTCGCGCAGCCGCAGGGGCCAGGGGTGGCCGGCGTTGATCAGCTCGCCGGCCCCGGTGTCCAGTGCGATGCGTAGCAGTTGGCCGGTGGTCATGCCGCGGCCGTGGCGGGTGAGTGCCTGGTGTGCGGCGTCGGCCTGCTCGACGATGCTCTGCCCGGCGCGGCGGGCGCCGCGCAGGGCGTTCACGGTGAGCGTGGCCAGCAGCGCGGAGGCGGTGTCGTGGCCCATCGCGTCGGTGATCGACAGGTGGAGGGTGTCCTGGTCGAGGGCGTAGTCGTAGGTGTCGCCGCCGATGTCGTCGGCCGGGGCGAGGCTGCCGGCCAGGGTGAAGTGCGCTCCCTCGCAGGAGGACGCCGAGGGCAGCAGCTGGTGCTGGATCTCCGCGGCCAGACTCATCGTGGTGGTGCGCCGACCCCAGTGATAGAGGTCGGTGAAGCGGCGGTCGGTGACCACGATGTAGGCCAGCGCGTGCGCGGCCTGTCCCACCGCCTCGCGCACCGCGTCGTCCGCGTGCGGCACGAGCAGGTCCAGTACGCCGATGCAGTCACCGCGGTTCGTCACCGGCGCCACCAGCCGACAACCGTCTTCCCCGTCGTCTTCCTGGTGCAGCCGCTGGGAGCGCAGCACACGCTCGTAGACGCTGCCCGCCAGATCGATGCGCTGCGCCTCGCCCCGCGCCTGCCCGGCCGTGCCGGCCCTCGGCAGGCGGACGGCCTCCCGCCCGACCATGTCGACGAACCAGAGCGACACCTCCGAAGCGGAGAACCGCTTCTCCAGGTTCCGGGCGACCACGTCCACCGACTCCACCGGCGCGGCATCCTCCGCCGCACCCAACACCTCGTCCAGGCCCAAGCCGACATCCTCGGCCACAGCCACCTCCCAATCCACCCGGTCCACTCCATCCGCCTTCCCCGGCAATAGGGAAACCGGATGCGTGAGATTCGAGCAGTTGAGAAGGGGGCGGCCGGTCGTCCAATCGGCGTAGGCCTGAACGTCCGGCCGGGCGCGTACCTGTGGGCGTTGATCACCAGCTCACCGATCACCGACTGAGTCGGATCCATGGCACACTGCGACACCGGCAGATGCTGATCGGCCCGGACGCAAGCGAGGAAGTCGGCGGTCAAGTGGCCGCCCCGAACAGCGGCGCCGCTGACGTGGTTTCGCTATCGATGCGCCGTGTCGCGCGCTACGCGATCAGGCTCCTCGTCCTTCCGGCCGAGCAGGGCCTCACAGGCCGCGTCCGCGGTGTCGAATATCCGGCAGGTCATACCGACCCCGGTCAGGTCGAGCACACGTCGTACCACTTCGCTGGGCGCGGCCAGAGATACGGATCCGTCGACGTTCCGCATCTCGTTGACGGTCCGCACGATGACACGCAGCCCGGAGGAGTCCATGAACGGCACGTTCGCCAGGTCCAGCACCAGGTGACGTCGTCCGTGCACCACCTGGCCGGCCAACTGGTGCTGAAGGACGAGGCCGATGTCGGCGTCGAGCTCTCCACTCACGGTGATGATCGCGGCGTCGGAGCTGATCACGGCCACCTCGACACCCAGACCTGCTGGTTCGCTCACAAGTTCTCCTCAGACGGGCCTTACACGGCAGCAGCCCAACTACCCCGTCCGGCGACGTTCATTTCCCGCCGGGCCCGGCCGCGCGGTGATCTCGAACACTCGGCGCCGAGCCGGCCGGGCGCGCTCAGCGTGGACTCCTTCCTCGCGTTTCGAGGCTTCGACGCCCCCTCGCGGGGCCCGGTGCTCGCGGTGTTCAGCGGTCGGTTGCCGCGCTGCGGGAGGTGTTCGGTGGCCGCCGCGCCGCGACCGCGTCACTCCTCGGTGGGCAGCCAGGTGCCGTGCAGGCCGAGCGGGACGCGGACCGGGATGCGGACGCGGGCGACCGGCCCTTGAGCGAAATCCTCCGCCGGCAGGACGAGGAACCAACTGGTGCTGTCGGTCCGGTCGGTGGCGAAGGTCAGCCAGTAGCCGCGCTCGCCGCCGCGCGTGCCCGGCACCGGCGCGAAGACGGGCTCGCCGACGGACAGGGCACCGGCGTTCCAGGATTGCGCGGCGACTCCGGTGCCGCGGATGTCGTACCGGCGCAGCGCGTCGTACTCGCCGGGCAGCAGACCGCCGACGCGACCGCTGTCCGCGGCCACCGCGAGCCGCTGATGGGGGCCGGTCAGGAGGCGGTCGTCGATGCGGGGCAACTCCACCCGTGCGTCATCCAGGCGTGTGCGTGCCACGGTGCCGGCGGCCGGGTCGATGACGGCCCGCGTCAGTCCGTGGTGCCCGCTCTCCCGGGGCCTGCCGTCAGGGGAGCCCGGGCCGAGGGTGAGGGCCGGCCACTGCACATAGTCGAGGATCACGCGTCCGTCGTCGGGGTCTTCGTAGGCGTTGACCGTGTGCCACAGCCAGAACGCCTCGTCGTCGGCCCAGCCGACGGGACCGCCGTCGCGGGGGATCAGCGCGATGCGCGTGCCGCGCTCCGGGCGCCACGCGACGAAGGAGCCGCCGCTCATGGCCGCCTCGATGTCGAAGAAGGCCGGGGCCAGCACCAGGACGACATGGCGGCGGGTGAGGGCCATGTCGTGGATCATCTGCGGTTCCGCGATGCCCTCGACGGCGGTGGGGCCCTGCCGGAGGACGCCGTCCGGGCCGATCACCGCCCACGTCAGGTACGGCGGCTCCAGGCCGTAGCAGAAGACGGCCATCTCACCGGTCACGGGATCGATCTTGGGGTGGGCGGTGATGCCGGCCGGCAGTTGCCCGTCGAAGGTCTCCTTGCCGAGGGTGTCGAGCCCGGGGCTCATCCGGAACGGGCAGTCGGACTCGGCGAGGGCGAGCAGGCGGCCGGCGTGCTGTACGACGTTGATGTCGGGCAGCGGCTTGAAGGTGTGCGCGAGCACGTCGCCGACCTCTTCCGCACCGGGCAGGATCATGGATTGCAGACCGCCCCACAGTGCCCGCCCGGCGCTTTCCTCGGCGATCATCGAGGGGGTGCGGACGAAGCGGTTGCGGTAGCGGGCACGCCGGGCCGACAGCCAGACGCCGTGGATCATGCCGTCGCCGTCCAGCGGATACAGATAGCTGCCGATCGGGGTGAAGCGCGGGTTGGGGCCGTTGCGCAGGTACACGCCGTCCAGCTCGTCCGGCAACTCCCCGGTGACCTCCAGGTCCACCGCGTCGACTTCCTCCGTGACCGGGGCGAAGCGACCGGTGAGGTGGGCTACGCGCGTCGGATCGAAGGCGGCGGCAGGCGTCATGGGATCCTCCTCATGGGATCCTCCCCAGACGGAGTGCAGGCACCTGATCAGTCAAATACCGGTCCTGGCCCCCTGCCACTCGGGCCGACCCCGGACGCAGCAGCGAACGCGCGGTCACGGCGCGCGTCCAGGTCCCGCAACGCAGCCGAGGCATTGGGCCCTCGACCTCGCCGCCGCCACCTGGTTCTCCCGCGGCTAAGGCCACCCGCGCGTCCCGAGGAGCCACGAGGAAAGCGGCGAGTCAGAAAGCGGCGAGTCAGCAGCCCTCCCCCGGCTACCGGGACTCCCCATGGCCGGCTTCGTCTAGTCGTCCTCGATGGGGCGCAGGGCGCCGGGGTCACCGAACACGATCATGGTGTCGCCGGCCTGTACGGCGGTCTCGGGATCAGGGTGGGGCTCCAGCGAGCCGTCGGCGCGGCGGATCAGCAGGGGCAGCGCTCCCCCGCAGGCCTGGCGCAGGGGCCGGCCCACCAGGCGTGAGCCGGCATCGACGCGGATCTCCTCGATCCGGACGTCGGAGCTGCCGGCCCGGGTGAACTCCAGGAAGTCCACCACGTGCGGGCGGACCGCCAGCAGAGCCATCCGCCGGCCGCTGGTGATGTACGGAGAGACCACGCTGCTGGCGCCGGCATGGGTGAGGCGTTCGGCCGACGCCGCCTCCGAGGCGCGCGAGACGATGGCCAGGGAGGGATTGAGGGAGTGGGCGATCAGGGTGATGTAGACGTTCTCGGCGTCCGAGTCCACCGCGCAGACCAGACCACGTGCATGGTCGATGCCCGCGCGGCGCAGCACCTGCTCGGAGGCGGCGTTGCCGATCAGGTAGGGCACACGCTCACGCTGCAACTGCTCTTCCAGGTCGGCCTTGTTCTCGATCATGACGAAGGGGACGCCCTCGGCCTGGAACTCGCGGGCCACGGCCTGGCCGACCCGCCCGTAGGCGCAGACGATGAAGTGGTCGCGCAGCGCGTCGATGCGATGCTGCATGCGTCGCTTCCTTCCCGCAGGCCCGAACCGTCCTTCCACCAGCGCCGTCCCGATCAGCCCCAGGACCGCGACGAAGACCGCGACACCCACCACCGCCAGGGCGGCGGTGAAGAGCTTGCCGGCCTCGGTGAGCCGGTCGGCGCCGGAGAACCCTTCCGTGGTCAGCGTCATCACCGTCATGTAGACGGCGTCCGGCAGTGGGAACCCCAGCAGCGAGAACCCGCCGATGCCGGATGCGAGCAGGGCCAGGAGGGCGAACGCCGCCAGGAGTACCCGCCGCCCCGTACCGCGTGACGGCCACACAGCACCTCCTGCCCCTCGCCTTGTCTTCAGTGTCCTCACCGGGCATCGGGGAGCAACACGGAGCGGCGCCCTGAGGACGGGCGGGGTACGCCGAACGTGCGGTGCTTGCACGCCGTGAGGGCCGCACGCCGTGGGGGCGAAGGGGATGCGCCACCGGTGCGCGGCGCCTCAGTGCAGGATGCTGACGGCTCGGGCGATCACCAGGAGCGAGGTCAGGAGCGCGGAGATGCTCTGGATGCCCATCATGGCCTTGGCCCGGATCGACAGCGGCATCGTGTCGGTCGGGCTGAAGGCGGTGGAGTTGGTGGTGGACACGTACAGGTAGTCCATCAGTGTGGGGACCCAGTCCGAGGTGGCACTGGCGCCGTCGGCGACTTCCTGGACGGCGTCGTCGTTCTCGTCCTGGGAGAAGCGGAAGTCGGCCAGGGGCAGGGCGGAGCGGGGTGCCTGGGTGCGGCTGACCGGGCCGCCCCTGTCCAGCTCCCAGTACGCCAGCCCGAAGACGATGATGTTGGTGAGCCACACCTGCAGTGCGGCCACCAGCAGGGACCGGCCGTCCTTCACCCCCGCGTAGAGCAGTTCATGGATGAGGATGGCCAGCGCCACGAGATTGCTGACCGCGATGACGCCCACGAGCGTCAGCGACAGCACGCGGAACGTCTTCGTCTGCCGGGTCAGCCGTTTCGGATTGATCGCGATGAGCGGGATGAGCAGCAGGCATTCCAGGGCGGGCAGCACGTAGCGAGGAGCGATCAGCAGCTGTTGCGGCAGCACCAGGTACAGGGCGATCGCGATGAGGGTGGCGACCACCGCCGGAAGCCGTGCCTCTCCCCTGCGCTCATGCCTCGGATGCCTGGTACTCGCCTGTGCCCGCGTACGCGCCATATCCGCCCGCTCTTCCGCTCGTTGCCACAGACAGCGCGCGGCGCCTGGCGTCCCTGTGCAATGCCCGCCGCCGCGCACCTTCAGCATGTACCCCGATGCCCGCTACCAGTGCCCGCGGCTTTGCGGTCCGGGTGGAAGTGCTGCCGGGCGTGAGCGGTCCGGTCGCGGACAGACCTGTGGCCCGGACCTCAAGGCCGGGCCACAGTCACAGCCATGATCGTGAAGGGCGGTCGCCTACGCGGCGAAAGGCGATGCAGGGCTTCAGCCGAACGATCGTCCCTGCATGCGATGGGTGAGGCCCGGGGACACTGTCCCCTCCACGATCACGACATGCACAACCGCGCCGGACCGCGCGACATTCCCGTGCGCTCCCGACGGGCCCTCGCCGCCGGCGCTGCCGGCCCGGCGCCGGCTCGGTGCTCTCCTGGTCGCGCTCAGTCCTCGGCGACGCGGATGATCGTGCGGCCGGGGACGCGCTGCTTGGTGGTGAGGGCGTCGACCGCTTCGGCGAGCGGCCGGACCGCTCCGACCCGCACCCGCAGCCGGCCGTCCCGCAGACGCTGGGCGAGGTCGCCGAGGCGGTCGCGGTCGGGTTCCACGACGAAGAAGAGGGCCCGACCGTCGTCCGGGCGCACGGTGGGCGGATGGGCGATGGTGACGAGCGTGCCGCCGGCGCGTACCAGGGCGGCGGAGCGGTCGAGGATCTCGCCTCCGATCACGTCGAAGACGACGTCGACCTGACCGGCCTCCTCCCACCGGTCGGCCCCCAGGTCGAGGAACGCGTGAGCGCCCAGGTCGAGCACGGTGTCCCGGTCGGCGGAGCGGCCGGTGCCGACGACACGGGCTCCCGCTTCGTGGGCGAGCTGGACTGCGATCGAGCCTACTCCGCCCGCGGCGCCGTGGATCAGGACGGTCTGGCCGGCGGTGAGCCGGGCGTGGTCGAACAGGGCCTGCCAGGCGGTCAGGCCGGAGACGGGCAGTGCTGCCGCCAGTGTGTGGTCTATGTCGGCAGGCAGCGGCGCGAGGTTCCGGGCCTCCACGGCGACGTACTCGGCGAGCGCGCCGTCGCGGGTCCAGTCGGTCAGTCCGAACACGCGCTGACCGATGGTGAGGCCGGTCGTCCCGTACCCGAGTTCCGTCACCACCCCCGAGACCTCGTGGCCCGGCACGCTGGGGGTGCGGTCGCGGCCGGCGCGGTCGGTCCAGGTCGCGGGCCAGTCGAGCTCCCCGCGGGTGAAGCCGGCGGCGTGCACCCGCAGAACGACGTCGTTCTCGGCGGCGTGGGGAGGGGCCAGGTCCTCGAGGATCAGCCCCGTGATTCCTGCCTGGCGGTCCCGGACGGTTATGGCGCGCACGAGCGCTCCTTTCTTGCTGAGGTGTCTTCTTCTACGTCCGCGGGCGAATTCGAATTCATACGGAGGGCGAAATCCTGATGCGTTTCGCGGAGAGGAGGGGAAGCGTTCGCATCAGCGTGATCACGGCGATCGCCGGCACGCGTTCGCGTCAGCGCGGCCACGGAGAGTCCATGATCCGCTGCACCATCGACGTACGGTGGAAATCGGGAACGAAGTGCTCCAGGACGTCCGCGTTGACGGTCCCGTAGGTGGTGTCCGGCCGGTCCCTGAGGCCGTCGACGAACGCCTGCAGGAATTCCTTTTTGAAGTCACCGCGCGGATGAGCGGCGACGATCTCGTCCAGCCGGTCGCTCTCCAGGCCGTCCAGCCCCCAGCCGACCGCGTCGGTCAGCACGCCGTAGTTCGTCGCGGCGACCTCGGGCTCCATGCGGCCGGGGATCCCGGGTGAGGTGTGCAGGGCGATGGCCCGCCACACCACGTCGGCCGCGTCCTCCGAGAATCCGCGGTCGAGCAGGAATGTCCGTGCGTGGTCGGCGCCGTCGAGTTCGAAACGCTGCTGCGTTGCGGAGAAGGGAAGCACAAGGCCCACGTCGTGGAACATCGCCGAGATGTAGAGCAGCTCCGGATCGGGTCGCAGATCGAACGCGGGGGCGTGGAGTGCGGCGAAGAGGAATACACGCCGGGAGTGGTGGAAGATCAGCGGGCTGGTCCTGTCCCGAACGAATTGCGTGGCCTGTGCGACGGCCGACGTCTCGGGTATTTCCACGCCTGCGATGATGTCCGTCATGGTGACTGTGTTCTCCGATGCGATCTGTTACGAGTGGACCGTGTGTCCGTCCTCCACGGTGCCGACCGCACGGCCCATGGCGCCGCCTCGGTCGGGCCATGAACCACTCGAATCCAGTCATCTCAGGATGGGCCAGTGAGCCCGGGCCCGCATCGGGTGACGATCCTCGTCCACGACGGCGTGAAACTGCTGGACGTCGCCGGTCCAGCCGAGGTCTTCGGGGAGGCGAACCTGCTCGGCGCCGACTACCGGATCGCCCTTGTGTCACCGAAGGGCACCGAGGTCACCACATCGATGGGACTGCGGATCGCCGTGGAAGGCAGTGCCGCCGCACAGCCGGACCCCGACACGTTCCTGATGCCGGGCGGTGACGTCCACCCCAGGACGCCCGTCCCTCGTGAGCTGGCCGAAGCGGCGAGGAACCTCGCGGCCCGGGCCGGCCGGATCACCTCCGTGTGTTCCGGCGCCTTCGTGCTCGGCGCATCGGGTCTCCTGGACGGCAAACGGGCGACCACCCACTGGAAGATCGCGGCCGAGCTCACCGCCCGGCACCCGAGGACACATGTCGAGCCCGACGCCATCTATGTGCGCGACGGCAACACGTACACGTCGGCGGGTGTCTCCGCGGGCATCGACCTGGCGCTCGCTCTCGTCGAGGAGGACCACGGCCCCGACATCAGCCGGGAGGTGGCCCGCTCCCTGGTGGTCTATCTGCAACGCGCGGGCGGGCAGTCGCAGTTCTCCGCACCGCTGCAGGGCCCGCCGCCCCGCTCCCCCGCTCTGCGCCGGGTCGTCGACCTCGTCACCGCGGATCCCGCCGGCGACTACTCCCTGGCCGGACTCGCCCGGCGGCTCAACGTCAGCACACGGCACCTCACCAGGCTGTTCCGTGAGGAGTTGGGCACCACGCCCGCCCGGTACGTCGAGTCGATCCGTTTCGGTATCGCGAAGTCGCTGCTCGATCAGGGACACACCGCGACACAGACGGCGGCCATGTCCGGGTTCCCGAGCTACGAGAGCCTCCGCCGCGTGTTCACGCGGGAGCTGGCCATCAGCCCGGCCGCCTACCAGCGCCGGTTCGCCACCGCCCGGCGCGAGCCGTCCGAGGGGTGAAACCGAGCGCGGCGGGGGGGATCCCCAGGGCAGGGCACCCGTCGATCGCGTCGCAGTGTGTCGCAGTGAAGTCCCTAGGTTGCTCCGGCAGGGCAGAAGGCGGCCCACGACCCTTGCGTGCTCCCGTGTGATTCGGTCAGGACGTGGGCGCGTCCGGCTTCGGCTTCCGTCGCACGTCGACCACCTTCACGTCGTCGGTCTCCGGAGCACCGAACGCTTCGACGATCACCCCGCTGCTGGTACCGGTGATCTCCAATGCCAGGTTGCCGCCCATGAAGTGCAGGTCGAGCCTGGCCCGCGGCGCACCCGAATGGTTCGGCATCCGGTGAATGCGCGACGCCGGGTAGTCCAGGCTCATGAGCCTCCTACGCATCGCCTCATAGCTGGTCCTCCTCGTGGCCCTGAAAGCCTCGCTGATGCGCTCCGCGTGCTCCCTGCCGCTGTACTTCTCGATGCCGGTCAGCGGCACTTCCTTGAGCGACTCGGGCTCGGCGGGGGACGGCGTCGACTCGGGCGGCCGGGGAGCATCCGAAGGGAGGGGAACGGGTATGTCGCCGTCGGCGTTCGGGGCACCCGGCGGGGTCTCGCTCGGCCCGTATCTCTGTGTGGGCCCTTCCTCCGCACCAGGCAGGTCCTCTGGCTTGGGCACGGCACCATCGCCCTTGTCGTTCGGGCGGTCCGGGGCGCAGCCCAGCGTGATGCGGGTGATCAGCTGAAGGAACCGCATTTGCGGATCGTCGTGCCGGGTGCCCTGGGTGGTCGCCGCGGAGACCGCACTGCCTGCGGAGGTTTGATCCGTGGCGGTCTTCTGAGTGCCACAGCCGGACAACACCAAGCAGCCGAGCGCGGCCACCAGAACGGGCTTCGAGAGGGATGTTGATCGCATGTACGCAACATGCCGGAAGCTGATCACCCCCACATGAGCGCTCGCACTCACCTTCACCCGAGTAACGCCCAGGATCGGCTGCCTCCCGTGCTCACGAACCTCGACTGTGGTGCGACCGAGGATGCGGCGATCGCCCGGCCCCGTGTCATCACGTGCCGGCGGCTAGGCAGTGGTCTCAGTCGCCGAGCAGGGCGCCGGCGCCCTCGGGGACGAACCGCTTCAGCGCCTCGTCGATGCGGCCCAAGGTGTCCGGGTGCAGGTGCACTCGAGCCGCAGCCAGATTCTCGGCGAT
This sequence comes from Streptomyces sp. NPDC038135, assembly GCF_055601245.1. NCBI lineage: Bacteria > Bacillati > Actinomycetota > Actinomycetes > Kitasatosporales > Streptomycetaceae > Streptomyces > Streptomyces sp. NPDC038135. The sequence continues at coordinate 252,379 of NZ_JBVJXS010000004.1, forward strand.
GTGGGCCGGGGTCCGGCTGCCGGGCAGGGGAACGACATGCTCGTCCTGGTGGAGCAGCCAGGCCAGGGCCAGCTGGGCGGGGGTGAGTCCGAGGTCGGCGGCGATGCCGCGCAGTGGGGCGTAGCGGTCGTAGTTCGTCTTGAGGTTGGCCGAGTCGAAGCGCGGGAGGTTGCGGCGGAAGTCGTCCTCGGCAACGTTCTGGACGGTTCCGGTGAGGAAGCCGCCGCCGAGTGGGCTCCAGGCGGCGATGCCGACGCCGAGTTCGCGGGCGGTTGCGTGCAGGTCCGGGTCGATGGGCTGCCACATCGACCACTGGACCTGGACGGCGGCGACGGGATGGACGGCGTGGGCCCTGCGCAGCTGGTCCGCGGTGACGTTGGATAGGCCGAGGTGGCGGACCAGCCCGTCGGAGATCAGGTCGGCGATGGCGCCGACGGTGTCCTCCAGTGGTACTTCCGGGTCGGGGAAGTGGGGGTAGTACAGGTCGATGGCGTCTGTGCCGAGGTTTCGCAGCGATTGCTCGGCGTAGCCGCGCACATGCTTCGGCTCGGCGTTGACGGCAAGCTCGCCGAAGGCGTAGGCGACCGGGAAGCGATGCGCCTGCGCGCCGTCGGGGATGCGGAATCCGAACTTGGTGGCGACTGTCACCTCCTCGCGTCGCCCGCGCAACGCCTGGCCGACGATCCGTTCGTTGTGGCCGTCGGGGCCGTAGCCGTCGGCCGTGTCGATCAGCGTGGCGCCCTCGTCGAGGGCGGCGTGCAGGGCGGCGACCGCGCGGCGGTCGTCGATCTCCCCGTACATGCCGGGTGACAGGACCATCGCGCCGAATCCGATCGCGGAGGTTTCCAGGCTCGCGAGGTGGCGTGTGGGCAACGTGGTCATGGGGTCTCTCCTGTGGAGTGGATTCGCCGGCCGGGAGCTCGGCCGTACTCCAGGATCCGGCGCTGCCGGCCGGCACGTCCAAGACCCTCGGCTATAACCATTGGCTATGGATGTCCACCTGCGCGACCTCAGGTATTTCGTCACCGTGGCCGAGGAACTGCACTTCACCCGGGCGGCGGAACGGCTCTATGTCTCCCAGCCGGCGCTGTCGAAGCAGATCCGGGTGCTGGAGCGACAGCTGGGCTTCCAGCTGTTCGACCGGCGCCCCACCCAGTTGGCACTCACCGCCCAGGGGGAGGCGTTGCTTCCCCGGGCCCGGGAGTTGTTGGCGGCCTGGCGGGACGCGCTGAGGACGGCACGGACGGCCGGGCCCGCTGTCGCACTCACGGTGGGGATGCAGACGGCTGTCGGCCGGGACGTGCAGCGCGATGTGCTCAGCGGCTTCCGGGAGCGCGGCTGGCAGATCACGCTGCGGCTGGTGGCTTGGGAGGACCCGAGTGCGGGTCTGGCCGACGGCGGTTCCGATCTGGCGTTCGTCTGGCTGCCGCTGCCTGGCAGGGACTTCGCGACCCGGACCCTGGCACGGGAGCGCCTCTGGGTGGCGTTGCCCGCCGGCCATCGCCTGGCTGACCAGCCAGAAGTCGACTTCGCCGAGCTCGCCGACGAGCCGTTCGTCGCCCTCCCCCGCAGTGCGGGTCCACTGCGGGACTTCTGGCTGGCGACCGCGGCCCGCGCCGGCCGAGAGCCGCGGATCGGCGCGGAGGCCGGAAGCTCCGACGAGGTCTTCGAAGCGGTGGTCTCCGGACAGGGCGTGGTGCTGATCGCAGAGGGCAATGTCGGCCTGTACCAGCGCCCCGACCTCGTTTACCGGCCGGTGCGGGGACTGCCCGAGGCCGAGCTGGCCATCGCCTGGCGCGCCGACGACCACCGGCCGCAGGTGACGGAACTGGTTGCCGCCCTGACCAGACACGGCCGCTCGGCGTCGAACAGTTGAGGAAGCGGCCGCGTGCCGAGCTTGCCGGACGGTCCGCGCTGATCAGCGCAGCACGTGGTTGCATTTCGAACGGCCCGTGCAGCACCCGCACTGCGGAGCGGCGCGTTCCCGCAGGGAGTGGCGGGTGGAAGGCTTGGGGCATGGCTTTGCGACCGTGGCGGGACGCCCGCCTGTCCTGGTGGCCGGGTCACGCGCCCGCGCTGATGGTGATCCCTCTGGGGCTGATCGTCACGGTGTGCGTCGTGGATGTGCTCGCTCCGCCGCACATCCATCTCGGGCCCCTGCTGGTGGCGGCGCCGGCGATCACGGTGGCGTTCGCCGGGGCCCGCGTGACGGCGCTGATGGGAGCGCTCGCGGTGGCGGCCCAGGTCGTCATCGGTGTGCTGAGAGGGGTCCTGTCCACCGCCAACATCCAGGCGCAGATCATCGCTCTGATGGTCGTCTCCGCCGTCTGTGTCGGCATCTGCGTGGTGCGGGACCGGCGTGAGCGCCAGTTGCACCAGGTGCGGTCCGTCGCCGAGGCGGCGCAGAGCGTCCTTCTGCAGCCCCTGCCCGCCCGCACCGGCCCGCTCCGGATCGCCAGCCTGTACATGCCCGCCGAGGAAGAGGCCGATCTCGGCGGAGACCTGTACGCGGCTGCGCGGACCGATCATCACAGCACCCGGCTCCTCATCGGCGATGTGCGCGGCAACGGCCTGTCCGCGATCAACAACGCCGCCCTGCTGCTGGGCGCGTTCCGGGCAGCCGCCCATCGGCAGGCCACCCTGCCCCGTCTCGCGGTCCACCTGGACGCGGCGTTCCGCTGGGACACCCGTCAGTGGCGTGCACCGGAGGCGCAGGACACCGACGAGGACTTCGCCACCGCGATTCTGCTCGACATCCCCGACCACGAGCCGGTCGTCCACCTCATCAGCTGCGGCCACCCGCCACCGCTCCTCCTGCGAGGGACTCGGGTCACCCCTCTCGTGCCCGACGCGAGCCATCTCCCGATCGGATTCGGCGGTCCCTTCGGCTTCACCGCCTACGAGATCCAGACGTTCCCGTTCGCGGCGGGCGACCTGCTGATCCTCTACACGGACGGCGTCATCGAAGCGCGCGATGCCGGCGGCCGCTTCTACCCGTTGACCGAACGAACGTCCCAGTGGGCGAAGGACGACCCCGACGAACTCCTGCACGCGCTCCACGACGACCTGCTGGCCCACGTCCACGGGCACCTCGACGACGACGACGCCGTGGTCGCGATCCGCCGTCTGTCCGTCTGAAGGAGACGCGTTGCCGGCCGGCACCGGCTGCTGAGTGCGCGCTGCGCTGTCGCCGGGCCGGTCGCGCATGGCTCACCGGCAGCCGTCATCGGTCTTGAGGCGGGCGCGGTGAGCGGGTCCTGTGGCACGGCAAGGGTCGGGCCTGGGTGGACGCCGCAGGTCTAGGCTTCAGCGGCCTCGACCTCTTGCTTGATCCCGTTCAGGGCCTCCCGGATGCCATGATCAATGTGCTCGCCCTCCGCGTGCTCGGTGTGCAGTTCCACGGTCAGGCGGGATGTGCCGGCGTCCTCACCGTCGTCGACGTGCAGCCGGCCGTGGTAATCATGGGGGCCGGGCGCGCCCCATTCCAGGCTCTTGCCGTCCTCGAGGACACGCAGCCATGCCTCGCTGGTCACGTCCTGTTCCGGGGCGTCGGGGGGATCGATGTGCGCGGTGACGGTCACTTTGTCGCCGTTGTGAGGGCGCGCCGAGGTCAGCCGGGGCATGTAGGAGGGCAGGTGCTGCACGTCGGACAGGTAGGCGAAGAGCCTGTCAGGCGGGACGTGCACCGTGATGCTGTCGCTGTAGTCACCCATAGCCCACCATGTCCCCGGGGGCGGGCCGTTCCGAAACGGGGAATGCGTCCCGTCGCCCGGTTCGCGCAGTGACTGTCGACTGCCGTCCGTCCGTCCGGGCATGGTCATCGCGCCCTGGCAGCCCGGTGACGCGGGTGCCTATCGCGGTTCGTGGGCTGCCGCCCGGCAGGCGCCGTTCGCGGCGCCGCCCGCCACTCCGGCCCCGGTCAGGCCGGCCACGCAGCTCTGCAAGTCTCCGACCACGCCACGGCTGCAGGCCGCTGTTACGGAGTCGGTGTCGGTGGCACCGGCCTGTGTGGCCATCTGCGCGCAGGCGGGGATGTCCGCCCGGGCCGCGGGGGCGACGAGGACCGCACCGCCGAGAGTGAGGGCCAGCGCTGTGAAGGCGCCGGCTGCACGGGTCGGACTGCGCATGAGAACCACCAGCTTTCCAGGCTGTTCACTCGGGACGGAAACGGGGCTCGACGCGAATCGACTGCCGGCACCCGGCAGGTACTCGCTCCCGTCCCGCTGGTCACGCGACTCTTGATGAGTGCGGGAGCCGGCTCGGAGCGGACACCGGCGGCCTGGCGCGACGCGCGTGGGGAGCGCGCGCGCCTTCCGCGTCGGTCGCGCGGTCCTTCGCCCAACCGGCCGGATTCACGCGGTTACGCCGCCCGGCGGCGGTCGGTGAGCGGTGCTCCCCGCCCGCAGGCCGGAGGAGATGGCCGCGCGCCGGATGAGACGCACCCGGACCGCCACTCGCTGCCTCCCCATCCAGCGTCGCATCCTCTTCCCCGTCCGTCCTGTGCAGCAGCGGCCCCGTCAGGGATGAGCGAGGGACGAGCGGGCGCAGCGCAGGAGCGGGCGCGCAGCGTCCCGGCGCTCCCGCCAGGACGGCCGACCCGAGTCCTCAGGGCTCCGTACGAGCGAGGTCGGTCCCCGCCTCGGCCTGACGCGGCGACAGGTCCTCGCGGAACGCGCCCGGCGTCACGTCCGTCCGCAGCCGGAAGAACTTGGTGAAGTCGCTGGCGTCGGTGAATCCGAGCCGGTCCGCGACCTCCTTGGCGGTGAGGCCGCTGTGCCACAGCAGCCGCTTCGCCTCGAGAAGGACCCGGTCGTCGACGTACTGCTTGGCGGTGCGGCCCGTCGCTGCGAGCGTCGCCCGGGTCAGGGTGCGCGGGTTGTAGCCGAGTGCCGCCGCGTAGTCCTCCACACGCCGGGTCACCGCGTGGTCCCGCTCGACGGCCGCGTGGAAGCGGCGGAACGTCTGCGACGCGGGCGCCGGCCGGGGCACCGGGCCGCGTGCCTGCGCGAGCCGCACCACCAGCACGGACAGCAGCGCACGCAGCACGTCGGCGTGGACCGACAGGGGCAGCGAGGCCATCGCCCGGTATTCGTAGGCGAGATGGTCGAGCGCCCGCTGCAGGCCCTCCACGGCCGGTCCTTCGGGTGTCGTCGGACGCTGCTCGTACGGCGGGTCCATGTGCGCCGCCGTCACCGTGGCCGGCGGCAGGAAGCCCGGCTGGAACAGCACCACCACCCCGTCCGCCGCCACCAGGTCGGGGCCGAACCGCTGCACCTGGCCCGGCCGGATCCACAGCCACGCTCCGGGGCGCAGCTCGTGCTCGACGAAGTCCACCCAGACGCGCAGCGGCCGTGCCCGAACACCGATCAGCTGGTGAAAAGCCGGCCGCAGCGGCGTGTAGGGGTCGTTGCCGTGACGGCGCGAGCGCTCGTACAGATCGGCGAGCTCCATCACCTCGACCCCGGCCGCGGCCCCCACGGTCGGGGTGTAGGCCAGGTCCCTGACCTCAGACTGTCCGTTTTTCCCCATCGCGAGTCCCGAGCATACCGCCACCCGCCTCTCACTGCTGTCTAGCGTCAAAGCACAGGTCAGCGACGTGGAGGAGTGATCCGGTGCGGTTGGTCGTGGGAATGACCGGGGCGACGGGAGCCCCGTTCGGTGTCCGGCTCCTGGAACAGCTGAGGGAGCTGCCGGACGTGGAGACACATCTGGTGCTGTCCCGGTGGGCGCGCGCCACCATCGAGCTGGAGACCGGGCGGTCCGCGGCCGACGTGGCCACGCTCGCCGACGTCACGCACCACCCCGACGACCAGGGAGCCACCATCTCCTCCGGGTCCTTCCGCACCGACGGCATGGTGATCGTGCCCTGTTCCATGAAGACTCTGGCCGGCATCGGGGCCGGGTACGCCGAAGGGCTCGTGGCCCGCGCCGCCGACGTCACCCTCAAGGAGCGCCGCAAGCTCGTCCTCGTTCCGCGGGAAACACCGCTGAGCCAGATCCACTTGCGGAACATGCTCGATCTGGCCCGCATGGGCGTGCAGTTGGTGCCGCCGATGCCCGCCTTCTACAACAACCCGCGCACCGTCGACGACATCGTCGACCACGTCGTGACCCGCATCCTCGACCAGTCGACCTGCCGGCGCCGGCCGCCAAGCGCTGGGCCGGTATGCGCGCGGCCCGGACCGCCTCGGCGCCCCTCGGCTGACACCGCCTCAGATCATCCACCCCAGAAGGACTTCATCATGGCCCATGACGATCTGCGCAGCTTTCTCGACACCTTGGAGAAGGAGGGCCAACTGCTGCGCATCACCGACGAAGTACTGCCCGAACCCGATCTCGCGGCCGCGGCCAACGCCACCGGCCGCATCGGCGAGAACGCCCCCGCCCTCTTTTTCGACCGGGTCAAGGGCTTCACCGACGCCCGCATCGCCCTGAACGTCCACGGCTCGTGGGCCAACCACGCGCTCGCCCTCGGACTGCCGCGCAACACGCCGGTCAAGGAGCAGGTCGAGGAGTTCGCCCGCCGCTGGGACGCCTTCCCCGTCCCGCCGGAGCGCCGCGAGGACGCACCCTGGCGGGAGAACCACCAGGACGGCGACGACGTCGACCTCTTCTCCGTCCTCCCACTTTTCCGCCTCAACGACGGCGACGGCGGCTTCTACCTGGACAAGGCCGCCGTCGTCTCACGCGACCCCGAGGATCCGGAGAACTTCGGCAAGCAGAACGTGGGCACGTACCGCATCCAGGTCATCGGGCGCGACCGGCTCGCCTTCCAGCCCGTCCCCATGCACGACGTCGCCCAGCACCTGCGTAAGGCCGAGGAGGTGGGCGAGGACCTGCCCATCGCCATCACCCTCGGCAACGACCCCGTGATGGCGATCGTCGCCGGGATGCCGATGGCGTACGACCAGAGCGAGTACGAGATGGCCGGTGCGCTGCGCGGTGCGCCCGCTCCGATCGCCACCGCGCCGCTCACCGGGTTCGACGTGCCGTGGGGCAGCGAAGTCGTCATCGATGGCGTCATCGAGTCCCGTAAGCGGCAAATAGAGGGCCCGTTCGGGGAGTTCACGGGCCACTACTCGGGCGGGCGCCGCATGCCCGTCATCCGCGTGGACCGAGTCTCGTACCGCACGAACCCGGTTTTCGAGTCGCTGTATCTCGGCATGCCGTGGACGGAGTGCGACTACCTCGTCGGCCCCAACACCTGCGTGCCGCTCCTGAAGCAGCTGCGCGCGGAGTTCCCCGAGGTGCAGGCCGTGAACGCCATGTACACGCACGGCCTCATGGTGATCATCTCGACGAGGAAGCGGTACGGCGGCTTCGCCAAGGCCGTCGCCATGCGGGCCATGACGACACCGCACGGTCTCGGCTACGTGTCCCAGGTGATCCTCGTCGACGAGGACGTCGATCCGTTCAACCTGCCGCAGGTCATGTGGGCCATGTCCGCCAAGGTCAACCCCAAGGACGACGTCGTCGTCATCCCGAACCTGTCGGTCGTGGAACTCGCGCCCGCCGCCCAGCCCGCCGGTATCACCAGCAAGATGATCATCGACGCGACGACCCCGGTCGCCCCCGACCTCCGCGGCAACTTCTCCACGCCGGCCAAGGACCTGCCCGAGACCGCCGAGTGGGCTGCCCGCCTGCAGCGGCTCATCGCGGCCCGCCACTGACCCCCTCTCCCTCGATAGGACGACTTCCATGAACGAAAAGCCTGTTGATTGCCCCCGCTGCGCGTTCGAGACCGTCACCCGGCTCGCCACGTCACCCGTCCCCGGAGTATGGGATGTGCTCCAGTGCGGCCGCTGCCTGTACACCTGGCGAACCATCGAACCCGCCCGCCGCACCCGTCGCGATGCCTACCCGGACGCCTTCAAGCTGACCGAGGCCGACATCGACGACGCCATCGAAGTACCGGCCGTCCCACCACTGCGAAGCCACAGCTGACGATGCCGTGGCCGTCGCCTCGGGCAGTGCCGGGTTGCTCGCGGCGGCTCGTGCGAGGGAGCTGCCAGAGGCGTCGATCAAGATCCTCAGGGTCGAGAGAGCGAGGGCCGGGTTGGCGGCCGCGTGACGGCGTGTGACGGCCGGATCCGCCGCCATGCGGTGGAACGGGGCGGCAGGACAGCCCGGGTGGCGGGCCACCGCGGCGAAGACGGGCGGTCCGTCGCGGGACGGGGCCGGGGCCCGGGGCCCTGGGCGGCCGGGGACTGGGCCAGGAGGCTGGTGATCACTGTCCGCAAGCGGTTCGTCGCCGGTGCCGTCGCCCGGGCCGACAGGCTGCGCAGCGAGTTCGACGACGCGTTCCCCGACGAGGTTCCCCCCTCGCAGCGAGGCGACGGAGCTGCGGCAGCCTGGTGAACCTATGGCACCGTGTCCGACCTTGTCCGCAACGTCCGGGACACCCGCCTGGCGCCTCAACCGCCTGCGGGGCAGGGCGTGTGCCACAGGTTTCTCCGGTGGGCGGCACTGCTGAACCTTACGTAGATTTGAGAGCGAGCCATTGGCAGGGAATGGGTGTGGAACCCGACATCGACTACTCCGGGGTGTTCGCCGCCCTTCCGAGCCCGTGCCTGGTGCTCGGCACGGACCTGGTGATCGCCGATGCCAACGCGGCCTTCTGCGCGGTGACCGGACGCAGCCGTGGCGAGCTGGTCGGGCAGTACCTCTTCGACGCCTTCCCCAGCAATCCCGCCAGCCCGGAAGCCGACGGGGTGGCGACGCTGAAGGACTCACTGCACCGTGTCCTGTCCTCCCGCCAAACGGATCACATGGCGTTGCAGAAGTACGACATCCCGGTCGCCGGCAATCCCGAGGTCTTCAAGGAGCGGTGGTGGACCGCGATCAACGTGCCGGTCCTCGGCCCGGGCGGGGAGGTCGCCTGGATAGTCCACCGGTCCGAGGACATGACCGAGGTCGTCCGTGCCCGCCGCACGGCGGATCTGCCGTCGGTGAGTCCCGGCCGGGAAGCGGCCATGGAGGCCGAGCTGTACTCCCGGGCACGGCAGCTGCAGCGGCTGAACGAGGAACTGCGGCAAGCTCACGCCCGTGAACGGCGCATCGCCGTCGCTCTCCAGGAAGCCATGCTTCACTCCCCCGACCTGGCCCGGCACCCGGATGTCGCCGTGCGCTACCTGCCCGCGACCGGATCACTGAACGTGTGCGGCGACTGGTACGACGCGGTGGACCTGCCCACGGACCGCTTCACGGTCACGGTCGGCGACGTGGTCGGCCACGGGCTGATGGCCGCCACCGTCATGGGCAGGCTCCGCAGCGCGCTGAGCGCCGCCACCCGCGCCGTTTACGGCCCTGCCCAGGCTCTTGAGGTTCTGGGGTTGTATGCGCGCTCCGTCGAGGGCGCGCTGGCCGCCACCGTCGCCCAAGTCCTGGTGGACTGTCACAGCCGCCTGCTGTTCTACAGCAGCGCCGGCCACCCCCCACCCGTTCTTCTGCATCCGGACGGGACCTGCACTCTGCTCGACCAGGCCACCGACCCCCCGCTGGGCGCCCGCCCCGAACACGTCCCCAGGCCACAGGCCACCGCGACCTACACTCCCGGCGACACTTTGATCCTTTACACCGACGGTCTGATCGAACGCCGCGGTGAGGACATCGACGCCGGGCTGTCCCGGCTGATCTCCACGCTCGCCGCCTGCACCGCGTTCGGCGCGGAGCACCTCGCCGACGCCCTCCTCGCCCGCCTCGACGTCGCCGGCGGCGCCGACGACGACATCGCCTTGGTCGTCGTCCGCCTGGACGGGTCGACCAAGCCGTCGGCGCCCTGAAAGGAAACCGTCGGCCGCTCGGGCGCAGCGGCCCCGCAGGCAGGAGGAGCAGGGTTCCACTGCTGGGCCTGCGGGGCCGTTGCATGTCTCACGTACCCTGCGGTGCGCCCGATACGCCCGATCCCTCCCAACCGCCAGCGGGATGGCCGGTTACGCGAGTGGGGCCCGGCCGTATGCGGCCGGGCCCCACTCACTTCCCGCGCACGGCGCGTTCCGCGCGCCAGGTGTATCTGTCGTCTACCAGCGGTACCAGCGGCCCTTGCGGCCGCCACTGTCCGCCGTACGGACGACGAAGCCCAGCAGCCACACGACGAGCACGATCACCGCGATCCACCACAGTGCCTTCAGCGCGAAACCCGCACCGAAGAGGATCAGGGCCAGCAGAAGAACCAGAAGCAGGGGAACCATCGTTATCAACCTCCTGGCCAACAGGTGCCCTTACCTCATGCTGACAAGCCCACAAAACAGGAGTTACTTTCGCAGAGGACGGGGCATATGCGCGGGCCCCGCACGCCGGACATGGTCCCCCAGCCCCGTCGGGGTCGGGTCGCGGCGGGCCGGGCACCGCGTTTCGGCTGCCCGACCAGACGCTCCCTCAGCTACAGGTACGGGCGGGTGATCAGCTCGATCGCGTGACCGGCGGGGTCCTTGAAGTACACCCCGCGACCGCCGTGCTCGCTGTTGATCTCGCCTGGGCGTCGCATCTGCGGATCGGCCCAGTGCTCGATGCCGCGGTCACACAGCCGCCGATAGGCCCGGTCGAACAACTCGTCGTCGATCAGGAACGCGTAATGCTGCATCTGGATCTCCACCGGCGGCTCGGCGAACTGGAGCAGCACGCCGTCGGAGAGCTGGATGTTGGTGAACGGGCCCCAGGACGGCGCTTCGGGGACTTCCAACAGCTCACGGAAGAACCGAGCCGACTCGTTGCGATCTTCGGCCGCGATGATGGTGTGGTTGAACGTGACTGTCATTCAAACCTCGATGTGGTTCGACACGGAAGACGGACTCGTAGTGCACGAGTGTCGGGAGGTCCGCGTGCCGAACCGAGGGGGTGCCTACCGCGCACCCGGTCATCGATCAGCCCTCCACCGGATAGCCAATCCGTGCGTGGCGCAGCGCCGGTCCGGTGTTCATGTCCGGTGACCCTACTCAGTCTCGCCGGCTGCGACAACAGCGAGGCACCCGTGACAGCCGACGGCACGAACCGGTCCGGGGCTCCGGCCGCCGGCGGTGGCCGGAGCCCCTGGACCGTACCGCCGGGTGCTTCACGCGTTCGGCGCGCGCCGCTGTCCGCGCAGTCCGGCCAGCGCGGTCAGCACGGCGTCGCTGGCCTTCCGGTCGCCCACGGTGAGCCGCAGGCCCTCGTTGGGGTAGTGGCGCACCTGGACGCCGGCGCCGGCGAGCGCCGCGGCGCCCTCGCCGACCGGATCGGGCGCCGCGAGCCAGACGGAGTTCGCGTGGCCGGCCGGTACCCGCCAGCCGAGGGACACGAGCTCGTCGCGGAGCCGCTCGCGTTCGGCGACGACGGTGTCCACGCGCCGGCGCAGCTCGCTCTCGGCCCGCAGCGAGGCCTTCACCGCGGCCGCTGCCACCGCGTTGATCCCGAAGGGCAGCTGCTGCCCGCGGATCCACTCCACCAGGGCGGGGGCGCCCAACCCGTAGCCGATCCGCAGTGCCGCGAGACCGTAGGCCTTGGAGAACGTACGCAGCACCAGCAGGTTGGGGTACGCACCCGAGAGTGCCGGCGAGTCCGGCAGGTCGGCGCCGCGGGCGAACTCCACGTACGCCTCGTCGAGGAGCACGGTGACGTGCCGGGGAACCCGGCGCAGGAATGCCGACAGGGCCTCGGCACCGATGAGGCTGCCGGTGGGGTTGTGAGGGTTGCACAGCACCACGACCCGCGTGCGGTGGTCGAGCGCCGCGAGCAGGGCGCCCAGATCCTGGTGTCCGTCCGGCGACAGCGGTACGGGGACGGATCGGGCGCCGGCCATGGCGGCCAGTAGGGGATACGCGTCGAACGTGCGCCAGGCGTGGGCCACGGTGTCGCCGGGCCGGACCACTGCCCGGAACAACTGCAGCGCCACGCCGACCGATCCGCTGCCGACGGCGACCCGGTCGGGAGGCACCCGGCACCAAGCGGCGATCCGCTCGGTGAGGTCGTCGGGGTGGAACTCCGGATAGCGGTGGGCCTGCGCCACGGCCCGCCGCATCGCCTCGCGCACCGAGGGCAGCGGCGGATACGGACTCTCGTTCAGGGCGAGCCGGTGCAGCACGGGGACGTCCACGGCTCAGCTCCGTCCGCCGTGCCAGCGAACGGCGACCGCACCGGCGAAGTCGCCCGCGTGGGCGAAGCCCCCGAGCACCACCAGATCGCCGTCCGCCACCTGCCCGGAGCCGATCGCCCGGTCCAGGGTGACCGGGATCGCCGCTCCGAACAGGTTCCCGCACTCGTCGAAGGTGTCCAGGTGCCGTTCGGCAGGCAGCAGCAGCGCCTCGCGCCAGTTCCGCAGGAAGGTGCGGTTGGGCTGGTTGGTGATGAGCATGTCGATGTCGGTGCTGGCCACGCCGAGCCGTCCGCACAGCTCCGTGACCACCTCGGGCACGAGCCTGTTGCCCCGCGCCAGGACCTTGGCCACGCTCGAGTCGGTGAACCCGATCCGCAGCTGGGACTCTCCCGGTTCCCAGTATTTGCGACCGTCGTCGACCGCCACCGTCATGTCACCGGCGTACTCGCCGATGTGCCGCGTCTCCACGCCGAGGACCGGCGACCCGGACGACGTCGTCACATACCCCACACCGCACCCGTCGCCCGGGATCGCCGCCTGGGCGAGCCTGCGCACCTCGGACTGGGTGAACCACTGCCCGGCGGCGCTCTGCGCGTTGCAGATCAGCGCCGTCTTCGCGTCGGTGGTGGCGAGGATCTGCCGTGACAGCTTCAACATGTGGACGAAGGACGCGCAGCCCGCGTTGGCCACGTCGACGAGCCACTCGGGGTTCAGGCCCAGCCGGCGCGCCACCTCGGTCCCGGCGCCCACGAACGGCAGGTCGGGCAACTGGCTGTGCACCAGAAGCACGTCGACGTTCCGGATCTCGGCCCGGCCGTGCCGTTCGATCAGCGGCTGTACGGCACGCTCCACCATCTCGGCGTTGGTCTCGTCCCGGGCCACGTGGTGCCGTGCCGGCGGGACCCTGAACATGGGGTGGTGGCGGAGCTTGTCCTCCGCTCCGGGGAACTCCGTGTAGAACTCCGCAGGAACCGGCTCGCCGGGCAGATAGCTCGCGACGTCGGTGAGGCTGACCGTGGTCACGGCGCCACCGCCCTCGCCGGCGCCGAACCGACCGACAGACCGTTGCGATGGCGATGCTCCAGGATGGCCTTGAGGTTGCGCATCTCCAGGGTGTGGCCGGCGTAGAAGAGGTCCCAGTAGTCGCCCACCCAGGGCCGCTCCGGGCTGGGAGCCAGCTCGGGGTGCGGGTTGTCGTCGTAGTAGGGGTGCCGGCAGTTGGTCCACGTGATCACCGAGCCGGGCCTGTCGAGTACCAGCCGGGCCGGTACGACCCGCATCAGGTAGATCATCCACAGCTTGTCGCCCTGGTCCCAGGAGCAGTGGTAGTCCACGGTCATGGCCTCACGGTTGGCGAGCACCCTGCAGTAGATCGGGGTGTCGTCCTCCAGCCGGTCCCTGCCGGCCCACAGCCCCGGCGTGCCGGTGGGAGCGAAGTCCCGCAGGCTGCAGGTCCACTCCTCCAGGTGGTGTCCCTGGCGCAGGTAGTCGTACGCCTGCTCCGGCGGGCAGTCGACGTACTCGTGGATGGTGCAGTACTGCCCGTGGACCTGGTGGTGCGGATACACCGCGTGGGTCAGCTCCATGCAGTGGGCGGTCAGTTCTTCCTTTCCTGCGCTCTCGATGCGGACCAGACCGGGGATGTCAGCCAACGTGGACGGCTTCTCGCTCATCTGAATCCTTCTTGCTCTTGGTGACTTCGGCGGTTTCGGTGGTTCGGGTGCCTTCGGCGGCGAAGGACCGGAAGGGAAGGAACGGGGGGATTTCCAGCGGGTCGCAGGCCACCGAGACCAGCACCGGGCCGTCGCCCTCGTTGCCGCGCAGCAGTGCCCCGCGCAGCCGCGCCGCGTCGGTGGCGTCCGTGGCCGGCAGAGACGGGAAGGCGGCGGCCGCTCCGGCGGCGAGGTCGGTGGGTGCGAACAGGTCGTCGTCGCGGGACCGGCCCTGGAGGAACCGCTCCCGCAGCGCGCACATGGCGTGCGCGTTGTTGTTGAGGATCACGAACGTCACGGGTGCGCCGTACTCCACGGCGGTGTGCACCTCCATGCCGTGCATGAAGAAGGACCCGTCGCCGGCGAGGACGTAGGTGCGCCGGCCGGTGGCGAGCGCGGCGCCGATCCCGGCGCCGAAGGTGTAGCCCATGCCGCCCATCCCGACCGCCACCACGAAGCGGCCGTGGCGCGGTGCCGGGAGGAGATGGATCGCGCACGCACCGGCGTTGCCGGCGTCCACGAAGACGTTCGCGTCCGGTGGGAGGGCCACCTCCACCGCGGCGACCGCCCGGGCGAGGGGGACGGTTCCCTCCCGTGCCGGGCGGGAGGGCACCGGCGCGGGCACCGGGCCGGCGTGCGGTGGGCAGGGGCGTGGGTGGGACGGCAGCCGGGCGGCCACCGCGCGCAGCGCGTCGCGCACATTCCCGCCGAGCGTGCTGCCTGCCACGAACGGCGGCTCGGAGCCGAGGCAGACGACATCGGTGGCGGTCAGCGCCCGGTCGAGGCCGCCGCGTGCCAGGAGCGGCAACCGGGTACCGACGAGCAGGCACAGGTCGGCCCGCCGCAAGCAGTCCTCCACGTTGGCGTGGCCCATCACCCCGGCCACACCGGCGAATCGCGGATCACGGTTGTCGAAGACGTCCTTGGCGTCCGGGGTGACCGCCACCCAGGCCCCCAGCCGCCGGGCCAGTGCCGCGAGATCCTCACGCGCGCCGGTGGCGGCCACCTCCTCGCCGGCGACGACGAGGACGCGGCCGGCCTTGCGAAGGGCGTCCGACACGGCGGCGACGGCGGCCGCGCCGGGCGGGGCCGCGGATGCCGCCGCGAGATCGTCCGGCACCTGCGCCTCACCGTGGACCGGCACCCGGATCCGGGCTTGCTGCACGTCCTTGGGCAGCAGCAGCACGGCCGGACCGCGGGGAGTGGACTGTGCCGCAGCGAGTGCCCGGGGCAGTAACTCCGCGAACGAATCCGGGTCGTCGACGCGGGCGCAGAACCGCGACACAGGGGCGAAGACGTCCCGCGCGTCGAAAGAGCCCGCTTTGCCGCTGGAGTCCTGGAACGCCCCGTGCCCTTCCTGGCCGGTCGGCGGCTGTCCCACCAGTGCCAGCACGGGCACCCGGGAGGCATGGGCCTCCGCCAGCCCTGGTACCAGGTTCATCGCCCCACCACCCGAGGTGGCGGCGACCACGCCGAGGCGCCCGGTGGTGCGCGCGTACCCGTCGGCCATGGTGACGGCGGAGAACTCGTGTTTGGCGACGACGCCGCGGACGGTGCCGACGCGGTGCACGGCGTCGTACAGGTCCTCGATGTTCGCGCCGCCGACCCCGAACATGTGGGTGACGCCGGTCCTGGCGAGTTCCCTTGCGAGAAGGTCGACCAGGCGTACCGATTCAGATCCTTCGCACGGTCCTGGAGCCGTGGTGGTCATAAGGGGGGCTCCCCTCCCTTTCGTGGTGCCGGTCGATGAGGCCGGACGGCGAGATGACCTGGAAGCGCAGCCGGTACTCCTTGGGGGTGAGCCCCAGGGTTCGTCCGAAGGAGCGGAAGAACGTCTCGGGGGCCGAGAATCCGCAGCGGCCGGCTATCTGGCCGATCGCCAGGTCAGTGGTCTCCAGCAGTTCACGGGCCCGGGCGATACGCGTGCGCTCGACGTACTGGCCGGGTGTCATGCCGACTTCGCGCCGGAACACCCGGGCGAAGTTGCGCTGGCTCATGGTGGCCCGCCGCGCGATCTCGGCCACGGGCAGCGGGCCGTCCAGGTTGTCCTGGATCCACTCCTGTGCCGCCCGGATCGGCGGATGGTCGGCCAACTGGGCGTCGAGGACGGCGCTGTACTGGGACTGCCCTCCGTGCCGCTTGAGGAACAGCACAAGGAACCGCGCCGTCTCCAGTGCCAGCGCCGACCCGTGGTCGGCCTCCACCAGGGCGAGCGCCATGTCGATCCCCGTCGACACGCCCGCGGACGTCACGAAGGGTCCGTCCCAGACGAAGATCGGCTCCGCGTCCACCGTCACCCGTGGATAGCGGCACGCCATCGCCTCGCTGTACGCCCAGTGCGTGGTGGCGCGCCGGCCGTCGAGAAGGCCTGCCTCGGCCAGCAGAAACGATCCGCCGCACACGGAGGCGACTCTGCGCGACCGAGCCGCGGCACGGCCGATCCAGGAGACGAGTTCCCGGTCGCGCAGCGCGTTGTCGAGACTCCAGCCGCCCGGCACCAGAAGCGTGTCGACCGGGCCCTCACCCGCCTCCAGCGGCGAGGCGTGCACCACCACTCCCGAACTCATGCGCACCAGCGGTGCGTCGGCCGAGACGAAGTCGGTCCGGTAGGGGGCGCCCGTGGGGCCCAGAAGCCGGTTCGCCGTATCGAACACTTCGATCGGTCCGGTGACGTCCAGGGCCATCGCACCGGCGTACACCACCACAACAACACGTCGCTCCAACACGGTCACAGCCTGTATCGGCTACCGCACTGGCTGCAATGACAGATTACTGACGCATCCGGCCACCGGGCCCCGCCGCACACGCGGACAACGCGCTGGCGAGGCACTTCGCGCGCAGAGCGGGCTGCTTCGAGTGAGGCAGCTCACAGGGTGTGGCGGTGCGGTGGCCTGTCCGCCCCGACGGCGCAGTGGTCCGGTCAGGCCGCCGGCGCCCGTCTCGTACGCCTTCGGGACCGCAGCCGGTCAGCGGACGATCCGGGTCACGGGCGCGGGAAGCGGGCGCGCACGTCGTCGATGCAAATGTCCCGAGATGTGGGCCCGCCGAACCGAAGACGGTCGTAGGCGGTGAACGCCGGTTCCAACGTGTCGAGTTCGTCGACCAGAGCGTGCAGCCGAGCAGACCACTGCGCTGAACCGGCATCCGGCTCTTTCGCCGCGGCGCCGATCGCGGCCGTCAGGTAGTCCTTGCGCTGAATGTTGGCCGGCGTCACCGAGTGCAGACACACGTACTGTCCGCTGAGATACGAATTCCACTCCGCCTTCCCCGTGATCGGGTCGGCCCAGTGAGCGGTGAACCACGCTTCGAGCAGGTCTTCGCCGCCGGCCCCGTCGGCGAGAGCGAACAGGTCGGCCGGCACCATCTCGGCACCGTCGGAGCGCAGGTATCCCGGAAGCGGCAGACGCTGCCCCAGCATCAGCCGACGGACCGCATCGACGTCGCGATCATGGACTGCGCACAGTTCCTCCAGGACGACGAACTGCGCACTGACATATACGTCATCGGCATCGGTCATCGGATGATGTCCGTTGACCTCGTGGAACCGCTCGACGAGTTGCTGCTTCAGGTCCGTCTCCGGCACAGGGGCCTCCAGCGTCATCAGCGCGGGCATCTCCCGCGCAGGACTCGGCACGCTATAGGCAAGACAATTCGGCACTCACCGAACCATCGGGGAGGGACGGGCGGCTGGGGTGACGTGACGCGGCACCAGAGCGAGCATGATCCCTACTGCCCCCGCCGATCACGGCTGGGGCGCCGCTGGTCGGGGTGGGCGGCCCGGTCGGCCGGCGGTGTGCCGGGACGGCCTTCTCCCAGGGACCGTGCGATGACCCGCTCCATCGTCGCCTCCGGCAGTGCCGGGTTGCTCGCGGCGGCTCGGGCGAGGGAGCTGTCAGCGGCGTCGATCACGGTCTCCAGGGCCGAGAGGGCGAGGGCGAGGTTGACAGTCCCGCGGGCAGGGCCGGGTTGTCGGCCAGTCCCAGCAGCGCGTCACGCACAGGGTCCCTCTCCTCGACGACCCGGCCTGCCGGCCACCTGGCGGTGGCTGTCCGCGGCAGGTCGATGCGACAGGAGCCGGTGTAACAGGAGCGGCGCGCCGCCGTCCATCGCATTGACCGGGTCCACCGGCGGACGTCGCGGTCAGCCGGGTACGGAGGGGGGCCATGGCCTGCGGGCTGCCGCCGCGACCTCGGCTTGGCCTGTAGGCGTACGAACGCGCGTGGAAGGCCCTGGTGACGGGCCGAGCACGGGTCGCTACCGGGAGCCGCTCATCTCCGGGCTCGTATGCGACGAGCCTGGGCATTGACCGCGCGACGCTGATCGACGCGAACCGCTGTGCCGTGACGACCAGGGGACCGCCCTGCCCGGTCAGTCCGCGGTGGGGACCGGTGTCTTCTGCTCCGCCGTCGGCGATGCCTGCGTGATCACTTCGGAGCGCCGGCGGTCCCGGTCCATGACACCGCCCGTGAAGGCGAGGCCCAGACCGGCCACGGCGAGCGCCGCGCCGACCAGGTTGGGCGCGGCCCAGCCCCAGCCGGCCGAGATGACCAGACCGCCGAGCCAGGCGCCGCCCGCGTTGGCCAGGTTGAAGGCCGAGTGGTTGGACGCCGCCGCCATGGTCGGGGCGTTCTTGGCCTTGGCCATGAGCAGCATCTGAACGGGTGTGGTGATGAGGGAGCCCATCGCGCCGATGAAGGTGATCGTCACCAGCGCGGGGACGGTGCTGTGGACCGCGAAGTAGAACGTCACCAGGGCCGCGGCCAGCAGGATGAGCCCCCAGTACATCGTCGGGCGCAGTGCGCGGTCGGTGAGCGGTCCGGCGATCAGGGTGCCGAGCGTCATGCCGACGCCGTACAGCGCGAGCACCCAGGTCGTCGACGAGTCGGAGAGTCGGGTCAGGTGCGTGAGCATCGGGACGAGGTAGCTGTACACGGCGAAGAAGCCGCCGAAGCCCACGACGGCCGTGGCCAGACCGAGGACGACCTGCTTGTTGCCCATGGCCCGCAGCTCGTGCCGGACGCCGGACTGCTCCCCGCGCGGCTGGTGCGGGACGAACGCGGCCAGCGCGGCCAGCGCGACGAGGCCGATGACGGCGACCGCGCCGTAGGCGGAGCGCCAGCCCAGATGCTGGCCGAGGGCCGTGGCGGCCGGAACTCCGACGATGTTGGCGACGGTCAGTCCGAGGAACATCTTCGAGACGGCGCGTGCCGCCCTGTCCGCGGCGACCAGCCGCGAGGCGACTACGGCGCCGACGCCGAACAGCGCGCCGTGCGGCAGGCCCGCCAGGAAACGGGCGGCGAAAAGCGTGCCGAAGTCGGGGGCCAGGGCGGACGCCGTGTTGCCGATCACGAACAGTCCGGTCAGGAGCAGCAGCAGCCGTTTGTGCGGGACACGCGCGCATATGCCCGTCAGCAGCGGAGCGCCGACGACGACACCGAGCGCGTAGGCCGACACGACGTTGCCGGCGTGCGGTACGGACACACCGATTCCGTCGGCGATCTGGGGCAGCAGCCCCATGGTCGCGAACTCGGTCGTGCCGATACCGAACGCGACGACAGCCAGGGCCAGCAGAGCCAAGGGCATGGTGCAGGAGAACCTTTCGAAGACGACGGGCCGGGGACCGGGAGCGGGGCTGTGCGGACTCGTCCGCGGATTCCTCGCCCGGCCGCGCCGGTCGTCATGACCCGCAGCGCCCTGGGAAGAGGGTGAGCCCACAGGGATGCAGCAATGGAGCGGAGGAATCCATTCCAAGATCGCCTGGCGATGTGCGGCATCAGGCTGAGCGCGGACGCCCTGGCTGCGGCGGTCGGCTACCGGCCGGTGAGCAAGGATAGCCGTTGCGATTCGGACACCGTCCCGGAGGGTCATACCTCTGTGTGGAGGGCCGGCTGCACGATCGCGTGCTGTTCGGAATGCTCCGCGAGGAGTGGACGAACCCCCGCACGACGACCAAATCACGCCGACTCTGACCGCCGCCGAGCTGATCGTCTCGCGGTGACGCCGGCTCGGATCCCCTGCGAGGCCGAGTGGGTCCGGTGCTTCCGGACCCATTTGCGGCGCCCCTTCCCAAACGTGCCGCAGCAACTCGGCCGGCACGAACGAAGCGCAATTCGGCCGAGATGCGCCGTCGCGTCACCCGCCTTCCGGCCGCCGGTACCCCGCTGTGGCGCGGCGACGTGCGGAGGGAGCGGGCGCGGTACTCCATGCCTGTTCAGAGCGCGAATTTCGGCTACTGGTCGGTAACCCTCATAGATCGTTCCACCGGGCCCTCCTGGGTCGTTCGGCGCCATCCTCGGACGCTAGGGTGACGGGCGCCTGACGGTTGCCCTTGCCGGGCTGCCGGGCTGTCGGCGTACGCATCTGCACACATGCGCGTGTCTCTCAGCGGTTTTGATCCAGTGTCCGACGACGTCGTACCGCTTGTGCCGAGGGTGCCGACATGGAGAGAAGAAGGTACGTGAGTTCCCTACACAGCGCTCCACGGCGCACTGGCGTCAACCGAGTCGGGCCCGTACCTGGTCGCGCCCCGCAGGAAGTGCCCGGCCTTCGAGTCTGTGCCGTGTGGGCAACCGAACAGGTCTGGGGTGGACGGTGACGGGCAGGTTCGAGTCCATGCAACTGACCTCGCACCCCGACAGACCCATCGCGCCGGCAGACGGCTGGCGCGGGACCGCCCCGGGCCGCCCGGCGTTCCCGGCGCCACCGGGTCACACAGCGACCACCCCGGCCCCGGTCAGTGCCGAGGACGTCGCCCTGGTACGGGGCAGTCTGACGATTGTGGCTCCTCATGTCTCCGAGCTGGCCGCGCACTTCTACAGCATCCTGTTCGCGCGTTACCCACAGGTCAGGAATCTGTTTCCGGCTGATCTCGATGTCCAGCGGGAACGTCTGGTGCGCGGACTGCTGCGCATCGTGGAACTGGTCGACGACCCCGACAACCTCATAGCCTTCTGCTCCCGCCTGGGTCGCGGCCACCGCAAGTTCGGCACGCAGAGCGCCCATTACCCCGCCGTCGGCGAATGCCTGCTGCAGGCCCTCTCCCACTTCGCGGGCCCGGCATGGAGCCCGGCACTGGCGGCGGCATGGCAGCGCGCCTACACCGCGGCCGCGGACGTGATGGCCCGGGCCGCGGAGGAGGACGCCCGTGACCGTCCCGCCGTGTGGGACGCGCATATCGTCGGGCACGTGCACCGCGGGCATGGAATCGCCGAGATCACCGTCCAGCCGCACCAGCCCTACCCGTTCGTGGCGGGCCAGTACGTGAGCGTCGAAACGCCTTGGGCACCGAGACTGTGGCGCCAGTACTCCCCCGCGCACGCCCCACGTCCCAATTCCGAGCTGACCTTCCACGTACGGGCCGTACCCGGAGGACAGGTCAGCAACCCGCTCGTCCACCAGGCTCGCCCCGGAGACCCGCTCCGGCTCGGCCCGCCGGAAGGCGACATGGTCCTGCGCCAGACCCCGCAGCGGGACCTGCTGTTCGTGGCCGGCGGCACCGGCCTCGCCCCCATTCGCGCCCTGATCGAGGAAGCGGCCCGGGACGGCATCGGCGACGCGCGTGAAGTCAGCCTGTTCATCGGCGCCAGAACGGCGGACGAACTCTACGGACTCGATGACATGCTGCGCATGTCCCAGCGCTACCACTGGCTCCGCGTCCGGGCAGCGGTCTCCCACGAGCGCATCGTGGGGCTGGAGGGCACGCTGCCCGAGGTGCTGGCGGAGTTCGGCCCGTGGTACCGGCACGAGGCGTACCTGTGCGGCCCGCCGCAGATGCTGGGCGAGGCCGTGCAGGCCCTGCGGCGCCATGGTGTGCCGCCCCGGCACATCCACTACGACCCCTGGGACACCCCCGTGCTGACCGCCCCGTTGGGGCCGCCTCCGTCCGACGAGGAGACCGACCAGCTGTGAACGGATCCGAGACGCCGGGCTCCACCGGAGAACGGCTGCTGCAGCAGCAGCTCGGCACCACCGACCGGGCGGCGGAGTTCTACGACCGCCAGGTCCACCCCTACCTGACGCCCGCCATGAGGGAGTTCATAGCCCGGCAGAACATGGTGTTCCTGTCGACCGCGGACTCCGGGGGAGCCTGCGACGCCAGCTTCCGCTCCGGGCCGCCGGGCTTCTGCGTCGCCCTCGACGACCGCTCGCTGGCGTACCCCGAGTACCGGGGCAACGGCGTCATGGCCAGTGCGGGCAACATGACCGAGAATCCCCAGCTCGGGATGCTCTTCATGGACTTCACCCACGACCACATAGGGCTGCACGTGAACGGCACCGTCCGGCTGTACACGGACCACGAGATCCGCGCGTGGTATCCGCGACTGCCGACCGAGACGGCGCCCGGTCGCCAGCCTCACCTGTGGGTGCACGTCACCGTCGAGGAAGCGTACGTCCACTGCTCCAAGCACATCCCCCACCTCGAGCCGGCCCCGCGCCCCCGCTCGACGACGGACCGGAACCGCCCCAAGGACAGCGCGTACTTCCCGGAGCCCGCCCCTGCCCACCAGGCCTCCGAACTGGTCGACGCCCAAGCCGGCCGCACCTCCTGGCGAGACCGCCTGCGGATCCGCCCCTGACCCCACGACGCCTTGGTCCCCGCGTACCGCCCCGCGGTTGCGGGAGCCCGGCTGTCGGCGCACAACGTCGGCGACGCCGGCCGGGGATTGCCCCGGCCGGCGCTCCGTCACTCGGTCATCTGGTCACGAGTCAGCCGCCGGCGCAGATGCCGGGCGAAGAACTGGGCCGCCGCGTCGCCCGCGAACTGCGGGACGCCCGCGTGCCCGCCCATGTTGGCGTTCAGCGTCTTCTCCTTGGAGCCGAAGGCGTCGAACAGGTCCAGGGCTGCCTGCCGGTGGTTCCCCTCGTCGTCCCACTGCAGCAGGACGTGCAGCGGAATGGCGACCTGGCGGGCCTCCTCGAACATGACGCGGGGTACGAAACTCCCGGCGAACAGAACGGCGGCCGAGATGCGCGGCTCGACCACCGCGAGCCGGACGCCGATGGAGACGACTCCCCCCGAGTACCCGACCGGGCCGCCGATCTCCGGCAGCGACAGAAGGGCGTCCAGGGCGGCCTGCCATTCCGGGACCGCCTTGTCGACGAGAGGGAGGACGAGGGCGTCGATGATCTCGTCGCCGACGGGCTCGCCGGCCTCCATGACCCGGCGCATGTCGGCCCGGGCCTGCTCGGCGGCGGCCCAACGCGGCCGGTCGCCGATCCCGGGGAGTTCGATGGTGGCCGCGGCGAAGCCGTCCGCCGCGGCCTGCCGGGCGCGCGCCACCAGCCGGGGGTACATCCTGCGCAGCCCGAGCGGAGGGTGGCCGAGCAGGATCAGCGGGGCCGGTGTGGACGCGGATGCGGATACGGGCGTCCACAGGATGCCCGGGATCTCGCCGCCGAGGGTGAAATCGCGCTCGAGGACGCCGTCGTCGAGGCGCTGTTCGGAAGTGAAGTGCATGGTCGTGCCTTTCGGGAGTGCGCTTGAACGGCGCTCCCGGACGACCTACCGCCCGACCGCGACCCCAGAGGGGAGCGCCCATGTCGATACTGCGTTCACGGGTCTCACCTCCTGGTTCTCTGTACGGCCTCTGGGAGGTTAGCAACGGCCCCCCTGGTCCGCCAACGGGTTTTCGCGGCGTTCCGGAAGGGGCTTGGCACGCGACGGCTCCACCCTTTATCGTCATGCTGACATTTACTGGGCAAGGAGCACTCCATGGCTGTCAGCGACGTCCTGGGCGAGATCGTCGCGCCCCTGAACACCGTACTGTTCGGTTTCGGCCGCGATGCGGTGACCTGGGCGGAGCTGCTCGGCTTCGCCACGGGTGCGGCCTGCGTCTGGCTGACCGTCAGGGCGCGGATCGCCAACTTCCCCGTCGGCATCGCCAACAACCTGTTCTTCCTCGTCCTGTTCTGGAGCGCCCAGTTGTACGCCGACGCCCTCCTGCAGGTCGTGTACCTGCTCCTGGCCGCCGTCGGCTGGTGGACCTGGCTGCGCGGCGGCGAGCGCCGTTCCCCCCGCTCCATGGGCCACGCCTCCGTGCGCACCATCGCCGTCCTGCTGCTGCTCGCCGTACCCGCGACCTGGGGCCTGACCGTCGTCCTGGCCCGCGCCCACGACATCGCACCGTTCTGGGACGCCCTCACCACCACGCTGTCACTGATCGCGCAATGGCTCCTCAACACCAAGTCGTACGAGAACTGGTACTTCTGGATCGCCGCGGACGTGGTCTACATCCCGCTGTACTTCGCCAAGGCGCTCTATCTGACCGGCATCGTGTACGTGCTCTTCCTGACGATGTGCCTGCTCGGACTGCGGGGTTGGCAACGGCAGTTGGCCGCGGGCCGGTCGGCCGCCGCGACCGGCCTGGTGCGCGCGTGAGCGCCCCCTTCGACCACGGACTGGTCATCGGCAAGTTCTATCCCCCGCACGCCGGCCACCACTTCCTGGTGCGCACCGCGGCGGAGAACTGCCGGCGCGTCACGGTCGTGGTGATGGCAGCCGACGTGGAGTCGATACCGCCGGCCGTCCGGGTCGGCTGGCTGCGGGAGGCGTACGCGGACAGCCCGCATGTGGCCGTCACCGGCGTCGTCGACAACATCCCGGTGGACTACGGCAGCGACAGCGCCTGGACGGGGCACGTCGCCCTGATGCGTGAGGGGGTGGCCGCGGGAGCCCATGCGACCGTCCCGGTGGACGCGGTGTTCACCTCAGAGCCGTACGGCGCCGAGCTGGCACGCCGGTTCGGCGCGGCGAACGTTCGCCTGGACGTCGCACGAGAGACGTTCGCGGTCTCGGCCACCGCGGTGCGCGACGACCCGGTGGGCCGCTGGGACGCGCTGGAGCCGCCGGTGCGGGCCTGGTTCGCCCTGCGGGTGGTGGTGCTGGGCGCCGAGTCCACCGGCACCACCACGCTCTCGCGGGACCTCGCGGAGGCACTGCGTCAGCGTGGCGGTCCGCATGCGCTCACGCGCTGGGTTCCCGAGTACGGGCGCGAGCTGACCGTCGCCAAGCTCGCGGTGGCCCGCGCGCTGGCCGGGCGCCGCGGCTTGCCGGAGCCCACTGTCTTCGACCTGGAGTGGAGCGACGCCGACTTCGAGGCCGTCGCGGCCCGCCAGTCGGCCGAGGAGGAGCGCGCCGCCCGTGACGGCGGGCCGGTGCTGGTGTGCGACACCGACGCGCTGGCCACCACCGTCTGGCAGGAGCGCTATGTCGGCCGGACCACCGAGGCGGTGCACGGGCTCGCCGACGCCATGCCGCCCAGGGCGCTGTACCTGCTCACCGGCCACGAGGACGTGCCGTTCCACGACGACGGCCTGCGCGACGGTGAGGAGTTGCGGCCCTGGATGACCGAGCGGTTCCGCAAGGTGCTGTCCGGTCTCGGTGTGCCCTGGCAGGAGGTGGGCGGCGACCGCACGACCCGGCTGCGACTCGCCCTGGAGGCGGTCGACCGGCTGCTCGCGGAGGGCTGGCGCCTGGCCGCACCGCTCGGCTGAGCGCGGCGGCACGGTGCGTCGGACGATGCCGACGGCGGCACGGCAAGCTGCTTCGCGGAGCAGAAGGGTGCGGCTGCCCGGCCGTCACCTGGGTTCCGGATGGTTTCCCGGTCCGCCGCCCGGTCCCGCCAGCGGCGTCGGGGAGAGGGCCGTCGGTCGCTCGCCCGGTTCCAGCAGGGTGTCCGCCGCACCGACGATCAGCGGGTCGGGCGTGCCCACCGCCGCCAGGTCCTTGGCCGGATAGTCGAAACGGTCCAGCAGACTGCGCATCGCCTCCAGCCGGCCGCGCCGCTTGTCGTTGTTCTTGACGACCGTCCAAGGGGCGTGCGCGGTGTCGGTCGCCCGGAACATGTCGACCTTGGCCGCGGTGTAGTCGTCCCAGCGGTCGAGCGAGGCCAGATCGGTCGGGGACAGCTTCCAGCGGCGCACCGGATCGACCTGCCGGATCGCGAACCGGGTCCGCTGCTCGGCACGCGAGACGGAGAACCAGAACTTCACCAGCAGGATGTCGTCGTCGGTCAGCAACCGCTCGAACAGCGGCGCCTGCTGGAGGAACTGCTGATACTCCTCCTCGGAGCAGAAGTCCATGACCCTCTCGACTCCCGCCCGGTTGTACCAGGACCGGTCGAAGAAGACGATCTCGCCGCGGGCCGGCAGGTGGGTGACGTACCGCTGGAAGTACCACTGACCCGCCTCACGCTCGGTGGGCTTGTCCAGTGCCACGACACGGGCGCCGCGGGGGTTCAGCCGCTCGGTGAACCGCTTGATGGCGCCGCCCTTGCCGGCCGCGTCCCGCCCTTCGCAGACCACGACGATGCGCTGTCCCGTCTCCTTCGCCCAGCGCTGCAGCTTGAGCAGCTCGATCTGCAGGATCCGCTTGGTCCGCTCGTACTCGCGCCGCCGGACCCGGTGGTCGTAGGGGTGGTTCTCCCGCCAGGTCTCGATCGGCCGGCCGTCGCCGTCCAGAAGGACCGGCCGCTCCGGCTGCCGGTCATCCACCGCGAGCCCGTGCAGCAGGTCGTCCTCCCGCCCCGTGCTCCGACTCCCCTGCGCCTCGAGCATCTGCTCCGCCTCGGCCACGCATCCCGCCTCTCCGCCGTGTCACCCGGACCGAGTGACCCCCTCCGCGTGCCCCGGCAGGCCGGACCCAGACACACCACTGCGAGACCACGGCCGGGCGCCGGGGTCCTACACGGTCATGAACGCCCCCCGACGCCGGCTGGGGCGTGTGAGCCTGCCGTCCGCGCTGTCGCCGTCACCGGGTGGGGACGAAACCTCCGTCGATGATCATGTCGCTGCCGGTGATGTTGCTCGCCTGGTCGCCGGCGAGGAACAGGACCAGCTCGGCGACTTCCGCGGGGGTGGAGAAGCGGCCGGTAGGGACGGAGCCGGCCACCTGCGCGACCACGTCGTCCGGGGTGATGCCGGCCGCCGCGGAGACGGTGGCCGCTACACCGTCCTGGGCCAGCCACAAGTCGGTGCGCACGGGTCCGGGACTGACGGTGTTGACGCGGATTCCCTTGGGCCCGACCTCCTTGGACAGCGCCTTGGAGAAGGCGACGAGAGCGGCTTTGCCGGTGCTGTAGTCGATCACCATCGGGTCGGGCAGCGTGGCGTTGACGGAGGCTACGGTGACGATGGAACCCCGCCCGGCCTCCAGCATGAGGGGCAGCGCCGCCCGGGTGACCCGCACGGCGCTGAGCAGGTTCAGATCCAGCCCCTGCTGCCAGTCCGCGTCGCTCACCGACAGGAAGCCGCCGGTCCGGGCGGGGGCGGCGCCGACGTTGTTGACCAGCACGTCGACGCGTCCCGCGGCCTCGTGGACGAGCCGCTCGGCGCCCTGGGCGTCCCTGAGGTCGACGGGGACCCAGGTGACCGAGCCCTCCTTCACCAGAGCGTCCAGTTCGGGTGTCGAGGTGCGGGATCCGGCGATCACCGCGGCCCCCGCCTGCGCCAGGGCTTCGACGACCGCCAGGCCGATGCCTTTGCTGGCACCGGTCACGACGGCGGTGCGGCCGTGCAGCGGGCTGTTCATCAGCGCTCCCGGGTCTCTCGGTGACGATGGCGACCTGTTCTTCTCCACGACGGCCTCGCCGGGCCGTCACTTCCTTCAGAATCCGATGACAGTCGTGCACCGCGCATGTTGATCGGCCGCGTGATGTGGGCGAGGTGCGTGCGGCGGCGGACATGCCGTAGTACTCCTGGGGGGACCCGCAGACTGGTTCGTCGTCGTTTGGAGTCACCGATGATCGTTCGTCGCGTCATGCCCGTCATCCGGTCCGAGGCGGCGCGGGAAAGCCGTGAGTTCTACGGCCTGCTGGGCTTGGAGGAGGTCATGAACCACGGCTGGATCATGACGCTCGCCTCCCCGTCCAGCCCGACGGCGCAGATCAGCGTCATGACCAGCGACAAGACCGCTCCTGTCACCCCCGACGTGAGCGTCGAGGTCGACGACGTGGACGCGGCCTACCGGCTCATGCGGGAGAGCGGGGCGGAGATCGTCCACCCCTTGCAGGACGAGGAGTGGGGTGTACGGCGGTTCTTCGTCCGCGATCCCAGCGGACGGGTGGTCAACGTGCTGGCCCACCGCTGACGGCCTCACCCCGCGACCGGCACGAGTGCCTGCGGCGAACGGCGATGCGGTCGTCGGTCCGGCTGCGGATGTACGCTCCCTCGATGGGACACGACGACCTTCCGACCCTTGAACTCGCCTTTCCCGGACCGGAACGTGACCGGGGCGTGGAGGCGGTCCTCGCCGGGCGGAAGACCGCGCTCACGGGTCTCCTGGAGATCTACGAGCACGCCGGCGAGGCGGTACCGGTACCCGGTCAGCGCTTCTCGGTGCTGGACTCCGACGGTCGCCCGGCCGTCACGATCGAGCTCGTCGACGTGCGCGTCGTTCCCGTGAAGGAGATCGACGAGGACTTCGCGCGAGCCGAGGGACGCGGTTACGCCGACGTGGCCGAGTGGCGTGCGGCCCACGAGGAGTTCTTCCGCAGCGACGGCGTGAGCGAGTACCTGGGACACACCCCGGTCATCGATGACGACACACTCGTCGTCGCGGAACGCTTCCGGGTGGTCGGGTCAGAGGCCTCACCCGGTCGGTGACCCGCTCGGCGAGCTCACACCGACCGTCCCGCGGAAGCGGCTTCGGTGGACCGGTGTGGAGGCGCGTGTCAGGGCTGGGCGTGTGCGCCGGCCGCTCGCAGCAGCCGGGTCGCCGCCACCCGTTGGTGGCGCGGGCGGTCCTCGGTCAGGAGTGCGCGCAGCCGCTCTCGGGGCACGCTGTCGGCCCACGGCAGCAGAGCCAGGGTCGCCTGCCGGACCACGGCCGCTGACGGGTCGTCGAGAAGCGGGCGTACGTCGTCGAGGCGCACCGCGTCCAGCGCCCGCAGTCCCGCCACCGCGCAGGCACGCACCCTGGGGTCCGGGTGCGCAAGCAGTGTCCTGACCAGGTCGGCGTCCTCGCGTACGCCGCACTCGCCGAGGCCCACCGCGGCGGCGGGCCGGTCAGCGGGGTCGGCGCACAGCGCGCGGTACAGCGGTGCCGGGTCCGTGCCGCCCTGCCGCAGTACCCACCGGGCACACGCCCGCACCACGGGCGACCGGTCGGTGAGGTACGGCTCGGCGTCGGCGTGCCGCCCGGTGCGGCGCAGCGCGGTCACCCCCGCCGACCTGACCCGCGAGTACCGGGACCCGAGCAGCGGCACCACCACCTCGGTGAACTCGTCGTCACCGCCCTCGCGAAGGGCGGCCACGGCCGCTTCGGCGCACAGGTCCTGCACCACGACGTCGCGGTGGCGGGCGGCGGTCCGGGCGAGCCGCGACGCGAGGAGCAGCCGCCGCTCGACGGCCACGCGGTGCGCCAGACGGGCCGTGGCCCGGTCGCCGCTGTCGAGCAGCGCCTCGGTCTGTGCGGCCGGCCCGGTGCGCAGCGCCCCGGTCAGCAGGTCCTGGGCGAAGCCGCCCCGGGAGCGGCGGCCGATCCTCAGGACCAGGGCGGATTGCGCGGCCAGCCGGTGCGGGGGTGTTCCGGCGAGGAGGGCGCGCGCCCGTTCGCGTACCGGTCCCGCCCAGTCCGCGCAGCGGATGACGACCAGGGGGAGCAGGGCGGGCCGCTTCACGGCGTGGTCGAGCGCGGCCTCGCGGACACGGCCGTCGGGGTGGCAGAGGGCGAGGGCGAGTTCGGCGTCACCTGGCGTCCGTGACCGGGTGACGGTGATCGTCGACGCAAGCCGGGCCCAGATCGTCCGCCGTCCGGACGGCGACGCGTTCGAGTGGAACAGCTCCGGCCGTTGCCAGGCCAGTGCGCGGACTCCGGTGTCGAGATCGATCCAGGAGTCCGGGTCCGTCACGTCGAGCGCCTGGTCCGGAGCCGTTCCGGCGGCCAGTCGCCTGGCTGCCTCGTACGGCTCCCTTCCCCTTGTCACCATGGGCGCAGCCTACGGGTCGGTCTCCGGCGTGGCTCCGGTGCACGGCTCAGTGCGGGTCGGTGAGTTCCTCGTGTGCGCGGCGCAGCAGGGTCGCGAACGCTTCGGGGTGCTGCATCGGGAAGACGTGGCCGCCGCCGACGTGCCGCAGCCCGGCCCGCGATCCCGCGCTACGGGCCGCGGCCAGGAAGTCGGCTTCCTCGCGGCGGAAGACGAAGTCCGATCGTCCGTTCACCAGCAGGGTGGGTGAACCGAGACGCCCGGTGATGCGGAGGAAGTCCGCGCGGCGCAGCTCCCGCACGGCCTCGCCGAAAGCCCGGATGGCCAGTCCGCCGGCCAGGGCTGCTTCCGCGCACTCCGCGGGGGCGATGCGCCGGAACAGCCGGGCGTCCCGCGCGGCACTGAGGTCGGGTCCCATGAGTTCGTTGAGGCGCGCGGCCGTACGGTAGGCGAGCCCCTTCCAGCCGCGTGGACGCGCCGTGCAGCTGCACAGGACGAGCGCGCCCACGTCCTGCGGGTGTGCCGCGGCGTGGGCCAGCGCCACATAGCCGCCGAGGGAGAGGCCGGCGACCAGCGGCCGCCGGCCCGTCGCGCCGGCCGCCTCCCGGACCGCGTCGTCGACGGCCCGCACGGCCGAGGCGAGGGTGAACGTACGGTCCTGGAGGGCGCCGTGTCCGGGGAGGTCCGGGGCGCTGACCCGGAAGTCGGGAGCGAGGCGGCGGGCGTGCGGGGTCCACATGGAGGCCGAGAGGCGGATGCCGTGCACCAGCACGATCGGGGGCCTCGTGTCGTCGCCGAGAACCCACAGACCCGGTTGGACGTGGCGTTCGGGACCGGACTTCATGCCGCTCCCCGTCCGGCCGGAACCCGCCAGTGGGCGCCGAACCGGTCCAGTGCGTGGTCGAGTCGCCGGATGGCCTCGGTGTGCCGGGGGCCGGACGGCTCCCGCGCGGCGGAACCGGTCAGGAAGCAGCGGTCGGGGCGGCCCCGCGCGCCCATGGAGAGCAGCACGGTCTCCAGGGCCTGATGGGTCGGGTGTCCCTGGGCGGGATCGTGACCCACCACGAGCTGCAGGACGTGCTTGCCCGCGAGGCCGGACCGTGGCATGGCGTCCAGGAACGTTTTGAGCAGGCCTGAGTACGCCGCCTTGTACACCGGGGTCGCGACGACGACGCCGTCGGCGCCGGCGAGCAGCCCGGCCGCCTGCCGCAGGCGGGGGTGGTCCGCGTCCTGGGCCAGCAGCGGCGCGGGGGGAAGATCGCGCAGCGCGAGGTGGACGACGTCGTGGCCCTGTGTCACGAGCCGGGGAACGGCATGGGAGGAGAGCAGGCGCGCGGTGGCGGAGCTCTCTGCGGGACTTCCCGAGATCGTCAGGATCACGGCCATCGGCGATGGTCTCCTTGTCGTGCTGCGGGAGGGACGTGCTACGGAAGGGCCGGTGCGGCGGCCTCGGCCGGCACCAACTCGTGCTCGTGGGCGCGGTGGAAGCCCTTGCGGTCGTACCAGTGGGTGACGCCCAGTCCGAGCAGCAGGGCGCCCGCCGCGTACCCGCCGAGCACGGTCCAGTCCCGTGCCGGCATGCTCGAGCCGCCGAAGAACATGAGGGAGCGCACGCCCTCGACGACGTACCGGGCCGGCAGGAGGTCGCCGAGGGTGTTCAGCGCGCCGGGCAACGCCTCGACGGGGATGGGCCCACCGGACAGCGGGATGCCGGCGAGGGTCAGCAGGACCAGCGCCAGGATCTGGCCGGGCGTGCCGAACACCGCGAACAGGGCCAGGGTGACCAGGGAGACCGCGGCGCAGGCCGCGCCGCAGAAGAGGAGCAGTTCACCGCCCGCCTCGGGGTCGATGCCCGTGCTCCACAGGCCGGTCGCGGCGACGGTGGTGCCCGCGGCGAAGCCCATCACCGTGCCGAGCAGGGCCTTGGCGAGGAAGGTGGACGAGCGGGCGATCCGGATGACGGGGCTGAGCCGCCGCCGGGGGCCGATCTCCAGTGGGAGGTAGCCGAGCCGGGCGTCCACCAGCATCGTGAGCAGGCTGGCGGGCAGCAGGCCGGAGATGAGCAGGGCGACGGCGAAGTAGAGCGGAAGGATCCCGGCCGTGGCTCCGGCCGAGGGGCCTCCGGCCTGCTGTACGGTCTCGGTGACCTGGACCGGGTCGCTGAGCAGGGCGAGGAAACCGGGGCCGGCCGCGACAGGCGGTGCCGCGGTCCTGCCCTGGGTGGCGGCGCCTTCAACGGCCTTCACCGGGGCGGCTTTTCGCGCGCCCGCGGCGGACGCGTCCGCCTGATCGGCGAGCTGGGCGCCGATCCGCTGCGACACCTGTTCCGCCGTGGCGCGCAGCGCCTTCTCCGCCATCGAGGTGGCCATCGCGCCGACGCCCCGCCGCTCGATGATCTGCAGCTGCGGCCGCTGCGTGTCCTTCGCGGCGCCGAGCAGGGACAGGGCGCGCCGGCTGAAGTCGCCGGGGACGACGAGCGCGGCGTAGGCGTCCTGGTCGGTCATGATCCGCCGGGCCGCGGCGCGGTCGGAGACGACCGTCCAGTGGACGCGGCCGTCCCGGTGGGAGGCGGCCACGGCGTTCCGGGTGATCTGCTCGCCGAGACGCACCGTGCCCTGCGGTCCCGGAGCGCCCTGGTCCTCGTCGACGAGCACCAGGGGGAGGGCGCGCAGATGCCCCTCGGGGTCGCCGGCCGGCCCCAGGTAGCTGATCGTCGCGATGGCGGCGAGGAGGGCCCCGAGTACGACCACGATCCAGGATTGCCGCTGTTTCCACACGCTTGTAGCCCGCACGGGAACCACCTTCCTCGAACAGTGTCGGCTTGCGTTGTCTTGGGTCCGCGTGCGTCCGCCGTGGCCTTCGGGCGGTACGTGCGGCATGCCGGGGCTCACCCCGTCCGGACCGGGCCGCCCGGCGACCGGCGGCGGTCCGTCGCGCGGCCGGACGCGGCGGCCGAGCGGGCCAGCCGGGCGAGCAGGGTCGGCACCGTGTCGTCCTGCCAGGGGAAGAAGTGGTCGCCGGGCAGGGTCCGCAGGCCCTGCCACCGGGGCGCGTGGGGCTGCCACCGGGCGACCTCGTCCGGCGGGTGGACCGGGTCCCCGTCGCCCGCGAAGGCGTGGAAGGGCACGGTGACGCTCCGGGTGGGCCGGGCGGAGGCCTGACCGAGGAGCCGGAAGTCGGCCTGGAGCGGGCGCAGCAGGAGGGCGCGCATCTGCGGGCTGGCCAGCACCTCGGGCGGGGTCGCGCCGAGGCGGGCCACCCGGTCCAGCAGCGCGTCCGGGTCGTTCGCCAGGTGCCGTGCGTAGCCCTGGAGTTCGGGCGGCCCGACGGCCGAGACGACGAGTGCGTGCGGTGGCGTCCCTCGTGCGCACAGGGCCTGGCACAGCTCGTACGCCAGCAGGCCGCCCATGCTGTGCCCGAACAGGACGAGCGGGACGGCCGGGTCACCGATCCGGGCCAGCAGCTCACTGACGACCTTGGCGAGGTCGTCCAGCGGTTCCTCGGGCAGCCGGCGGCCGTGCCCGGGCAGCTCCGGTGCGATCAGCTCGCACCCCTCCGGCAGCCCGCCCGCCCAGGGCCGGTAGACGTCGGCGGAGCCGCCCGCGTACGGCAGGCAGACGAGTCGGGCGGTCGGACTCATGCGAAGGACTCCCCCGGGTCTGGACGGACCGGGCAGTTCCCCGGCTTCGATCGCAACGCAACGGTGCGTTGCAATCCTAGAGCTGTCACTATCATCGATGCAACACAACGTTGCGTTTCGTTACGTCGCCCCGGCCGAACGGGTCCGGGCGGGAGATCCGGAGGACGTCATGACGGCCACCACTCGGCAGGACCGGTCGCAGAGCGGCCCCCGGCGCCGCGACGACATCTTCGCGGCCTGTCTGGACCTGCTCGCGGACCAGGGTTACGACATGCTGACGATCGAGGGGGTCGCCCAGCGCTCCGGCGTCAACAAGACGACCATCTACCGCTGGTGGGCCTCGAAGTCCGAACTGCTCAGGGACGCCCTGATGGACTCGGGCACCTTCGCCTTCGACCTGCCCGACACCGGCAGCCTGGCCGGGGACCTCGCAGGGCTCACCGCCCGCCTCCAGGACCTGCTCGGCGACGAGCGCAAGGCCGCCGTGGTGGAGGCGGCCCTGGTGGGCGCGGTGCGGCATCCGGCGATGCGGGAGCTGGTGATGTCCTTCCTGGACGACCGGCTGGGCCGCCACCAGCCCCTCTTCACCCGTGCGGTGGAACGCGGCGAGCTGCCGCCGGACTTCGACCCCGCGCTCCTGGTGGACGCGCTCGCCGGGGCGCTGTGGATCCGCGTGCTGGTGCGCCGGCGGCCGGTCGCCGCCGACTTCGGCGAGCAGATGGTCAGCCTGCTGCTGGCGGGCGCGGGTGCGGCGTCTGTTCCCGCGCGGCGACCCGGCGGGTGACCTCCGCGAGGTGAGCGAGGACTTCCCGGTAGGAGCGCAGGGCGCCGACCTCGTAGTACGGCAGCGAGACCGTGGCGCAGTGCTCCCGTACCAGCAGCCGGCAGCGGCGCAGGTGCGGGCGCGGCATGCCCGGGAACAGATGGTGCTCGATCTGGTAGTTGAGGCCGCCGTAGAGGAAGTCGTGCACACGCGAGCTGCGGATGTTGCGCGAGGTGAGGACCTGGCGGCTCAGCCAGTCCGGCTCCTCCCCCTGCCGTACCGGCATGCCCTTGTGGTTCGGCGCGAAGACGCACCCGAGATAGGCGCCGAACAGCCCCTGGTGGACGGCGATGAAGGCGAGGCCGGTCAGCGGGGAGAGGACGCCGAACACGGCGGTGAGGTAGCCGGCCGCGTGCACCGCGAGCAGAGCCAGCTCGAGGCGGGGGCGGCGCGGCACCCCGCGCCGGATCGCGATCACCGAGCCCACTCTGAGCCCCACCGCCTCCAGCCCCAGCAGAGGGAAGAACAGCGCCGCCTGATGCCGGATCACGAAGGCCCGCAGCCGCGAGACGCCCTGGGCCTGGGCCGGGGAGAACGCGACGACCCGGCGCAGGATGTCCGGGTCCAGGTCGAGGTGGTTGGGGTGGTTGTGGTGCCGGGTGTGGTGGCTCATCCACCAGCCGTAGCTGAAGCCGAGGGCCAGGTTGCCGTGCAGCAGCCCGAGCGTCTCCATCGCGCGGCGGCCGCGGATGACCTGCCCGTGACCCACGTCGTGGCCGAGCAGGCCGGTCTGCCCGTAGGCGAACGCCAGCAGGGCGGCGGTGGCCAGCTGCCACCAGGAGTCGCCGAGCAGCGCGAACACCGCCCATGAGGCCCCGAACAGGGTCGTGTTCATCGCGAACTTGGCCGCGTAGTAGCCGGTGCACGGGCGCAGCAGACCGGCCGCCCGCACCCGCTCCTGGAGCGGCGCGAAGGAGTTGCCGCCGATGGGTGCCGTGCCGCCGACGGGTGCGCCCGGGCCCGGGGGCCCGGCCGACGCGACGGTCGGGGAGCCCGGGGAAGCGGTGTCCGGAACGCTCATGTCAACTCTGCCTCTCTGCCGGGAAGCCGGCGGGTTTCGTCAGGGTGCGGCCGCGGAACCCGCGGCGCCGAGCCCGCTTCCGGGAGCCGGTCTCAGCGCTCGGCGTCGTCCTTGATGCGCCGCAGGGTGGCGCGCATGCCGGACCGGTTGGCCTCCGCCCGCTCGGCGGGAGGCGTTCCGGTGAACACGCGGCCGAGGAGTTCGGCGACCCGGGAGCCCGGCCCGGTGCGCAGGTCCCGCCAGTACTCGGTGACCCGGGTGGCGGACTCCCCCGCCGGCTCCAGCCGGTACCCCCACAGCGCGACCGGCAGGCCGAAGGTGGTGACCCGGAAGGCGAACTCCGCGGGCTCGTCGGCGACGACGACCCGGCACGTGGTGAACCAGACCAGCGGGCCCTTGCGGTTGAAGCCGACGAAGCGCGTCCCCCTGCCCGCGGCGGCCGTGCCGCACCAGACGGCGAAGCACTCCGGGCTCCACCGCCCCATGTTCTTCACCCGGGAAATCGCGGTGTACAGCTCTTTTCGTCCCGCGTTCACGAGAATGCTTTCCTCGATCTGCCAAAGCCGTTTCACAGAATACACTCCCGGACAGCACCCGACGGCGACAAACGGTCGCGACCATAACCGCGCCCGCCGGGCCGTGTCCAGCGCCGTCGGGGGCGTCCGAGCGGAATGGTTCAATCCTCTATTTCCGGCCCTTCCGCAGGAATGCAGTTCACACGTTTGTCACTTGACACCCCGGGCTCGCCTGGACATGCTGGAACGAGTCGGATCGTTCTGAGTGCGGAGCGCGTCAGCGTCGACGCCTCCCTCGGAGCCCGACGACCAGCACTTCACGGGGGTTCCACACAGCGGCGTCGGCCAGTCCGACCGCCGTGTCGACCCCTGCGGTTAGCCAGGGGGATGTAAATGAGCAAGATCGCCAGCATGGTGGGCACCACCATCTGTGACATCGCCTCGGTCTTCCAGCTGCTCTGGAACAGTTGGGACCGAGCCGGCCGATGACGCCGTTCCGCGACACGCACGCGGATACTCACAACAAACCCACCTCGCGCCATTCAAACGGTGTGGCAGCGGC
Organism: Streptomyces sp. NPDC038135; assembly: GCF_055601245.1. Lineage (NCBI taxonomy): Bacteria > Bacillati > Actinomycetota > Actinomycetes > Kitasatosporales > Streptomycetaceae > Streptomyces > Streptomyces sp. NPDC038135. The sequence goes on from NZ_JBVJXS010000004.1 coordinate 288,645, forward strand.
ACGCCACCCGGAACCCACCACCATGTCGAACATCTTTCACATGGTGCTTCGCGAGATGGAAACGAGAATTCCGCGTCCGAGCTTTTCCATGTCTTCTCACGGTCTTCAGAAAGGTCGGTCAGGTGAGTCATCTGCTTGAAAAGTGCGCGTCCTACACACGAGCACGCGACGCGCGGAACGCGGGCCTGTACCCCTACTTCCTGAACTTCGACGGACGCGACGCCGGCACCGCCCGGCTGGCCGGCGGACACGAAGTGGTCATGTGCGGTTCCAACGACTACCTGGGGCTGAGCACGGACCCCCGGGTGGCCGACGCCGCGGCCGAGGCCGCGCACCGCTACGGGGCCGGCTGCACCGGCTCCCGCTTCCTCAACGGCAACCTCGACCTGCACGACCGTCTGGAGGCGGAACTCGCCGAGTTCTTCGGGAAGGAGGCCGCGCTGGTCCTCACCACCGGTTACCAGGCCAACCTCGGCGCGATAGGCGGCCTCTGCGGACCCGGCGACCTGATACTCATCGACAAGGACGCGCACGCCTCTCTCATCGACGCCGCCCGGCTCAGCCGCGCCAAGGTCGCCTGGTTCGAGCACAACGACGCCGACGACCTCGCCGACAAACTGGCCCGTCTGCCGCGGCGCGGCGGAGCGCTCGTCGTCGTGGACGGCGTCTACAGCATGGAGGGCGACCTCTGCCCGCTGCCCGCGCTGGTCGAGGTGTGCCGCCGGTTCGACGCCACCCTGCTGGTCGACGACGCGCACGGCGCGGGCGTCCTCGACAAGGGCCGCGGCACCTCCTCGCACTTCGGCCTCACCGACGAGGTGCCCCTGATCACCCTCACCTTCTCCAAGGCGTTCGGCTCCATCGGCGGCGCGATCCTCGGTGACGCCGTCGTCATCGACTACCTGCGCCACCACGCGCGTCCCCTGATGTTCTCGGCCAGCGCGAGCCCCGCCAACACGGCCGCCGCCCTGGAATCCCTGCGCATCCTGCGCGAGGAGCCCTGGCGGTGCACGACGGTCGCGGAGAACGCCGCGTACATGCGCCGCGAACTCACCGCGCTCGGCTACCGCGTCGGCTCCGGCATCACCCCGATCGTCCCGGTCGACACGGGCGACGACCTCAGCACCCTGCGCGCCTGGGACCTCCTCGTGGAGGAGGGGGTGTACGTCAACGCCGTACTGCCGCCGGCCGCCTCCCCGCGGCTGCGCACGAGCTACACGGCGGTGCAGACCGAGGAGCAACTGAACCGCGCCGTCGCGGGCTTCGCCGCCGTACGCGACCGGGTCCTCGCGCTGCCGGCCGCGGCCTGAGCGCGTCCACGCAGACAGGAGCCACCGCCATGCCCACCGCACTCGTCACCGGAGCCTCCGCGGGCCTCGGACGCGCCTTCGCCAAGGTCCTGGCCGAACAGGGCTACGACCTGATCCTGGTCGCCCGCTCCGAGAGCGACCTGAAGGAGCGCGCCGAGGACCTGTACCGCGCCTACGGCACCGACACCGAGGTCCTGCCCGCCGACCTGACCACCGACGACGGCTGTGCCGCCGTCACCTCGCGCATCAGGACCGGACCGCCGGTCGACCTGCTCGTCAACAACGCGGGCATCGGCCACGAGCGGCCCTTCCTCGACACCGGCGCCGCCGCCGAGGAGCGCCTCCTCGACCTCAACGTCCGCGCCGTGCTGCGGCTGACCGACGCCGCGCTGTCCGTCATGACCGCGCGCGGCTCGGGGAGCGTGCTGAACGTGGCCAGCGTCGCGGGCCTCGGCCCCGCCTGGCTCAGCTCCACCTACCCCGCGAGCAAGGCGTGGATCATCGCCTTCACCGAGTCACTGGGCGCCTCGCACCAGGTCAAGTCCGCGGGCGTCCGGATGACGGCCCTGCTGCCCGGTTACACCCGCACCGAGTTCCACCAGCGCGCCGGCATCCCCACCACCTTCCCGCCGCCCTGGCTGTGGCTCGACGCCGAGCGGGTCGTCCGCAGAGGCCTGCGCGACCTGGCGGCCGGGCGCGTCCTCAGCGTCCCGAGCCTGCGCTACAAGGTCGCCGCCTGGGGTCTGCGGCACCTGCCGCGCCCGGTCTCCCGGCTGGTCGCCTGGGACCTCAGCGCACCGGCCCACAGCTGATCCCCGAGTCAACTCGAAGAACAGCCCGAAAAGGGGAATCCCCGCATGACTGAGAGTGTGCCGGCCCGTCCGGCCACCCCGGCCCAGCTGAAGCTCCACACCCACGCACAGCTCTTCACCGACGACGCGGCGTTCAACCTCAGCGGCGCCTACCGCATCACGGGGGCACCGGAGAAGCCGGACACCGACCGGCTGCGGGCCGCGCTGTCCCGGCTCAGCGTCTCCATCCGCGCCATCAACACCTCGTTCGACCAGCGCGGCAACACCGTGCTGGCGGTGGACCGGCCGCCGCGCTACCCGGCGCCGCAGGACGTCCCGCTGATCCGGCTGCCCGGCGACTCCCGCGCGGAGGTCGCCGCCCGGCTGGCACGGGAAGCCGACACCCCGCTGCCGCCGGACGCGCCCGAGCAGTACGCGTTCGCCGTCTACGAGGACGACCACGCCGTCTACCTCACGCTCCTGTTCTCGCACCTCGTCTTCGACGGGTACTCGTACTACAACTTCGTCGCGGAACTGGAGCGGCTGTACGCCGACCCGGCGGCCGAACTGCCCGAGTCGGTCCACGACGACCCCTCGGCCCTGGTCGCACCGGCACCGCCGCGGCCGGAGGCGGTGGCGCACTTCGCCGCGCAACTCGGCCATCTCACGACCTTCGCCGACGACCGGCTGCTCGGCCAGCGCAGCCCGGGCGGCGCGCTCGAGGGCGAGGAGCGCCGGCTCCGGCTGGACGCCGCGGCCAGCGACCGTGTCCGGGCGCTCGCCGGGGAACTCGGCTGCACGCCGTTCTCGTTCTTCCTCGCCGCCCATCTCGTCACCCTCAGCCGCTGCACCGGCGGCAGGCGGCTGGTCACCGGGCTGCCCCTGGCGGGACGTCGCGGGGTCCGGCAGCGCCGGGCGTTCGGCTACTTCGTCAACACGCTGCCACTCGCCGTCGACCTCACCGCCTTCGAGACCTTCGCGGACCTGTGCCGTGAGGTGCAGTCCCTGACCACGGGCATGCTGCGGCACCAGGACTTCGACCTCGCGGCCTCGGCGCGCGAGGTGTGCCCGAGAATCACCGGCGGCCTGCTGAGCGCCGACACCAGCTTCACCTACTACAAGCAGCCGCTGCAGATCCGGCTCGACGGCTTCACCGTGGAGCAGCTGGACCAGCCCCGCAGGCTCGTGAAGTACCCGCTGTCGGTGAACGTCGAGGACTTCGGCTCGACGTTCACGCTGAACGTGGAGTGCTCGCACGAGCAGTGGGCCACGGATCCGCTCGCCGTGATGCGCACCGTCATCGACGCGGTCGGCGCGGACCCGCACCGGACCGTCCGCTCCATCCCGGCGCTCGCGCCGGAGGCGGAGCGACGCGTCCACCGCCTCGTCAACCCGCAGGCCGGCCGCCCCGCGTACCCGGTGGAGCCGTCTCTGGCGGCGTGGTTCCGGCAGACCGCCCGGAGCCACCCCGGCCGCACGGCCGTCAGCTCCGGCGAGGACAGCCTGACCTACGCCGAACTGGACCGCCGGTCCGACACGGTCGCCGCGCGGCTCGCCGAGCGGGCCGCGGGACGGCACGTGGGCATCGCGATGCGGCGCGGCGTCGACCTGGTGACCGTGATCCTCGGCGTCCTCAAGGCGGGGCGGACGTACGTGCCTCTGGACCCGTCGTCACCCGGCGCCCGGATCGGGCAGATCCTGCGCAGCTTCCCCGACGGGCTGCCGCTGGTGGAGGACGAGGCACGCTGGCCCGACGCGGGCGGCGCCCGGGTGCGCGCCGGCGATCTGCTGGCGCCGGGCGAGCGGCCGGCCCCCGCCGTGCCGGAGGACCCGGACGCGGACGCCTACGTCATCTTCACCTCGGGCTCGACGGGGCGCCCCAAGGGCGTTCAGGTCACGCACCGCAACGTGATGCGGCTGATGCGCTCCACCGAGGAGCTGTTCGGCTTCGGTCCCCAGGACGTGTGGAGCCTGTTCCACTCGTACGCGTTCGACTTCTCCGTCTGGGAGATCTTCGGGGCCCTGCTGTACGGCGGCCGGCTCGCCGTCGTACCGGAGACCACCGCCAAGTCCCCGGACGCCTTCCGTGACTTCCTCGTCCGCGAGCAGGTCACCGTGCTGAACCAGACGCCGTCGGCGTTCGGCCAGCTGCTGAAGGTGCTCGGCCCGGAGCACCGCGACGCGCACGCCCTGCGCTACGTCGTGTTCGGCGGCGAGGCACTGCGCTACGCGGCCCTGCGGCCCTGGTTCGAGGCGATGGGCGACAGGACCCGGCTGGTGAACATGTACGGCATCACCGAGACGACCGTGCACGTCACCTTCCGTCCCGTCACGGCCGCCGACGCCCGTCAGGAGACCGCGTCGGCCATCGGGCGCCCGCTGCCCGACCTCACGGTGCGGGTCGTGGACGCCGACGGGCACCTCTGCCCGCCCGGCGTGCCCGGCGAGATGATCGTCGGCGGCGCCGGTGTCACCCGGGGCTACCTGGAGCGTCCGGAGCTGACCGCCGAACGGTTCCCGGAGCAGGACGGCTCGGTGGTCTACCGCTCGGGAGACCTGGGCCTGGTTCGGCCCGACGGCGGCCTGGTCCATCTGGGCCGCATCGACCAGCAGGTGCAACTGCGCGGTTTCCGGATCGAGCTGGGCGAGATCGAGTCGGCCCTGCTGTCGGTGCCCGGTGTCGCCGAGTGCGCGGTGCGGCTCGACGAGCGGGACGCCGAGCACCCGGCGCTGGTCGCCTTCGTCGCCGGGCCCGCGGTGCCCGCCGACGGCGCGGTCCGCGAGCGGCTGCGGACGCTGCTGCCGCCGTACATGGTGCCGGCCGCCTTCGTCCGGACGGCCGGACTGCCGCTGACCGTCAACGGCAAGGTCGACACGAAGGCACTGCCCTGGCCCGACCTGGACGGGGATCCGGCGGAGCGTCCGGCCGCCGCGGCCGGACCGGAGACCGGGTCCACCGCCGAGGCGGTGGGGGAGGTCTGGCGGCAGGTGCTGCCGGCGGGGACGGCCTTCGGCCCGGACGACAACTTCTTCGACGTCGGCGGCTCCTCGATGCACGTGGTCGAGATGCACCGGCTGCTGCAGTCGCGGCTGGCCGTCGACAGCCTCGAAATGATCGAACTGTTCACCCACACCACACCGCGCAAACTCGCCGCACACATAGATGCCATACGGGGGGCCTCTCATGTCTGACCTGACCGAGACGCAGACGACACCGATAGCCGTGGTCGGCATGGCCGGCCGGTTCCCGGGCGCCGGTTCCGTCGCCGAACTGTGGGAGATGCTGGTGCGCGGGGCGGAGGCCGTGCACCGCTTCTCCCCCGAGGAACTCGCCTCGGCCGGCGTTCCCGCCGACGTGGCGGACGCGCCCGGTTACGTGCCGTACGGCGCCGACCTCGCGGACGCCGACCGCTTCGACGCCGACTTCTTCGGCGTCACCCCGCGCGACGCGCGGATCATGGACCCGCAGCACCGCGTGTTCCTGACCTGCGCCTGGCAGGCCCTGGAGGACGCGGGGCTCGCCCCCGACGCCCAGGACAACGTCGGCGTGTACGCGGCGAGCAGCCTGAGCACCTACCTGCTGTACCACGTGCTGCGCTCCGCGGAGCACGCCGGGAGCGCCCTCACGTATCCCGTCCTGCTCGGCAACGACAAGGACTTCCTGGCCACCCGCGTCGCCTACAAGCTCGGGCTGCACGGTCCCGCCCTCACGGTGCAGACCGCCTGCTCCAGTTCGCTGACGGCGGTGCACCTGGCGTGCCGGGCGCTGGCGTCCGGCGAGGTGGACGCGGCGCTGGCGGGCGGGGTGAGCATCACGGTGCCCCAGACCGCGGGCTACGACTACCAGGAGGGCGGGATCCTCTCCCGCGACGGGCACTGCCGGGTCTTCGACGCGGAGTCCTCCGGCACGGTGAAGGGCAACGGCGCCGGCGTCGTCGTCCTCAAGCGGCTGGCCGACGCCGAGCGCGACGGCGATCGCGTGTACGCCGTCGTCCGGGGCAGCGCCGTGAACAACGACGGCGCCGACAAGATCGGGTTCACCGCTCCCGGCACCGCCGGACAGCGGGAGGTCATCCGCCGCGCCCTCACGGCCTCCGGGGTGCCGGCGGGCGACATCGGCTACGTCGAGACCCACGGCACCGGAACCACCGTCGGCGACCCGCTGGAGCTGAGCTCGCTCGCCGCCGCCCACCGGGACGCCGGCGGCGCCGCGGACGGCTGCCTCATCGGCAGCCTCAAGGCGAACCTCGGACACCTGGACGCGGCCGCCGGAGTGACCGGGCTGATCAAGGCGGCGCTCGCCCTGTACCACCAGACCGTCCCGCCGCAGATCAACCTCGACCGGCCGAACCCGCTGCTGCAGCTCGACCGGACGCCGTACGACGTGCCACGGTCCGCCGTGGAGTTCACCGACGAGCCGCTGCGGGCCACCGCGGTCAGCTCGTTCGGCATCGGCGGCACCAACGCGCACTGCGTCCTGGCGCGGGCCCCGCAGCCCGGAGCGCGCCCGGCCGGCGCCCCGGCCGGCCCGTTCCCCGTCGTGCTCTCCGCGAAGGACGAGGACGCCCTGCGCGCCCTGGCCCGCACGCTGCGCGAGCACCTCGCCGGTGCGCCCGGCACCGACCCGGCCGACGTGGCGTACACCCTGTTCACCGGTCGTTCCCGGTTCGCGACGCGGCACGCCTTCGTGGCCGCGGACCTCGACGGGATGGTCGCCGGCCTGGACGCGCTGCTCGACGGCGCCCCCAACGGCGAGCTGCCCGAGGCCACCACGTGGCCCCTGGCGCCCGCCCGCAAGATCTCCCTGCCGGGTCACCCCCTGCGGGAGGAACGCCACTGGCTCGAGCCGGACATCGCCCGGCCCGAGCCGGAGCGGCAGCCCACCGGGCAGCCGCACGGCGTTCGGCCGCCGGCCCCCGTACTCCCCCGGGCGGGGGCCGGCGAGGGGCTCGGCGACGAGGTGCTGCAGGAGGTCCTCCCCATCCTCCGCGAGCACCTCGGCGTCGACTCGCTCGCGCCCGACGACGACTTCCACGAGCTGGGCGGCGACTCCCTGCTGGCCGTGGAGGTGGTCAGCACCTTCCGCACGGCGTTCGGCGTCACCGTGGAGCTGGACGCCCTCGGCCGCACCGCGCGGCAGATGGCCGACGCCGTCCGGGCCGCCCGGACCGGCGCCCGCGGCAGCGGGGTGATCACCGTCCGCGAGGGCGAGGGGACCCCGGTCTTCCTGGTGCACCCCGCGGGCGGCACCAACCTCGTGTACTCCACGCTCGCCCGGCACTCGCGCTCGACGGCGCCGCTCATGGCGCTGTCCTTCCCGTCCGCCGAGGAAGGCCGGCCGGAGACCCTGCGCGAGCTGGCGGCGCGGTACCTGGAGCGGGTGCGCTCGGTGCAGCCGTCGGGGCCGTACCGGCTCGGCGGCTACTCCTTCGGCGGCAACGTGGCGCTGGAGATGGCCCTGCAGCTGCAGGCCGCCGGGGAGCGGGTCGAACCGCTGCTGATGCTGGACTCGCACGTTCCCGAGACCTACGTCGGCGGGCGGCTGGACCCCCAGGAGTTCGAGGACGCCTTCGCGGTGCTCGCGCGGCAGACGGCCCTGGTCGACGGCATCGACGTCGCGGTCCTGCGCGAGGAGGGCTTCCTCGACGTGTGGCGCACGAACCACGACTGGCTCAAGTCCTACTATCCGGACCGGCCGTTCGACGGCGACATCCTGCTGCTGCAGGCGGAGGAGCAGGAGCCGGTGGAGCTGCTCGACGCGCTACGCCTGTCCGTCCGCGACAAATCCCTGTGGCAGGCGCACATCACCGGCCGGCTGCGGGTGCGCAAGGTGCCCGGACACCACTTCACCATGTTCGACGAGGGCGAGCACATCACGAGTCTCGCCGCGGCGTTCGACGAGGCGCTGTCCTCGCAGCGGGCCCGGTGACGCGCATGCTCAGCTACGGGTCCTACATCGCGGGCGTGGAACAGCCCGCCCGGCAGTGGGTCTACACCCTGCGCAGTTCGGCGATGCTGCGCGACTTCTTCGGCGCCGTGCGCCTCAAGCGCAGCCTGGAGCGCGGCCGGATCGCCCCCGAGGAAGCGGGCGTGGAGGTGGTCGGGCGCAGCGCGGTGGCCGACCAGGAGGACATGGCGGTCGCCCTGCGGCGGGCCGCTGCGGCTGTCGAGGAGTGGGCGGCCGTCCCGGCGGCGACCCGCATGCGCGTCGTGGCGGAGTTCCACGCCCTCGTGGCGGAGAAGCACGACGCGCTGGTCGAGCTGATGATCGCCGAGGGGCATCCCCGGTCGCTGGCCCGCTGGGAGGCCGCGGGCATGCTCGCGGCCACCGGGCCGGCCACCCGCGACTTCCTCTCCGGCCAGCTGGAGCACCGGGTGCGCGACGGTGCCCGGGAGCTGCGGGTGCGCCGGGTCGCGGACGGCGTGGTCTGTCTCAACCCCCCGCAGAACGCGACCGTCGCCAACGCGCTGCTCGGCATCTGGGCACTGGCGGCCGGCAACGCGCTGGTCGTCAGGGCGCCCCGGAGCGCACCGCTCGGGGTGATGTACGCGCTGCGCGAGCTGGTGGCGCCCGCGCTGGAGCGGGTGGGGGCGCCGGCGGCCGCGCTGTCGGTGCTGTGCTGCGAGGCCGGCGCCACCCTGCGGCAGTGGCTGGCCAGTCCGCTGGTCGACGACATCATGTACTTCGGCGGCAGCGAGCAGGGCATCGCCTTCGGCGCGGAGTGCGTCGCCGCGGGCAAGAAGCCGGTGCTGGAACTGGCCGGCAACGACGTCTGCGTGGTCTGGCACGACGCCGACCTCGACCTCGCCGCGGAGGCGCTGTCCGAGGCGTTCTACGGTTCCGGGCAGATCTGCATGGTGCCCAACTGCGCGGTCGTCCACCCCCGGGTCGCCGACGAACTGCTCGCCAAGCTGGCGGCACGGGCCGCGGCGATCCGTCCGGGGCCGCCCGAGGAGCCGGGGGCGCTGCTGTCCCCCGTACTGCGCACGGACCGGTTCCACGAGGTGCTGCGCCAGGCCGAGGCGGCGGGCGCCGAGATCGTCTGCGGCGGCCGCCGGCTGGACGTCGACGGACGGCCCGACGAGGTGCGGGGGCTGTTCCTGGAGCCCACGGTGATCCGCGTGGACGGCCTGAAGGGCGCCCGGGACCTGGACGCCGTGCGGCACGAGACGTTCTTCCCGCTGCTGCCGGTGGTGGTGCCCGAGGAGGCCTCCGACGGCGAACTGCTGGCGCAGGTGACGGACTTCGTCAACAGCAACGAGTACGGGCTGCGGAACTCACTGTGGACGGGCGACGAGGAGACCGCGGAGCGGTTCCTGAGCCGGCTGCGCAACGGCGGCCTGGTGAAGGTGAACGACTCGCACATCGGGTTCCTTCCCGTGCTGCCGACCCACGGGGGCACCGGCCTGACCGGCGGCCCCGGCGGCGAGGCCAACTATCCGCTGCTGCGCACGTCCCACCTTCAGGGCGTCAGCGTGGCCCGGGGTGTGCGGCCGTCCGAGGCGGTCTTCGGCGGTCCCGCCGCCCCGGGCGGTCCGGTCGAGGAGAACGAGGGGGTTCAGGTCTGATGCGCGGCATGGACAGGGCACGCGAGGCGTGCGAGGAGCTGTTGCCCGGACTCGCTCCGGCGCTGGCGGACGTACCGCTGCCGGAGCTGGAGTCGCCCGGCGGGCCGGGGCTCGACGCGTTCCGCAAGAGCGGCGGTCCGGGACTGCTGGTGCCCGCCGCGTACGGCGGGGCGGGCGCGGGCGCGCTCCGGGCGGCGCGGGTCACCCGGGCGATCGGCGCGCTGTCCCCCTCTCTGGGGGTGGCGACCGCGATGCACAACTTCTCGGTGGCGAGTCTGGTGGCGCTGGTCGCCTCCGCGGACGCCTCCGGCCTCGAGTGGATGCTGATCGAGGGCATCGCCCGGGACCGGCTGCTGGTGGCCTCCGCGTTCGCCGAGGGACGCGCGGGAGCCGGCACCCTGGACGCCGCGGTCTCGGCGCGGGCGACCGAGGGCGGGTACCTCGTCAACGGCAGCAAGAAGCCGTGCAGCCTGTCGAGGTCGATGAACCTGATCACCGCGAGCGTCTCGCTGCCCGGTGCGGACGGCGGCAGGGAGCTCGGGGTGGCGCTGGTGCCCGCCGACTCGCCGGGCATCACCCGGCGGCCGTTCTGGAACGCCCCGTTCCTCGCGGGCGCCGAGAGCGACGAGGTCGTCCTGGAGGACGTCCTCGTGCCCGAGGAGCTGATGCTGCGTCCGCAGGTGGAGCTCGGCACCGGTCTTGACACCCTGCAGACGGTCGGATTCGTGTGGTTCGAGCTGCTGGTCAGCAGCGTGTACACCGGAGCGGTGGCCCGGCTCGCGGAAAGCGCGCTGGACGCCGGCCGGGGCAGCGCCACCGACCGGGCCGCCGTGGTGACGAGCGTGGAGGCGGCGATCGCGCTGACCGAGAACGCGGCGCGGATCGTGGACGAGGGCCAGGTCGGCAACGACGAGCTGGCGACGGTGCTCACGGCCCGCTACGCGGTGCAGGAACTGCTGGTCACGGCGGCGGACCGGGCCGCGGAGCTGCTCGGCGGCCTGGCCTTCGCGACGTCCGTGGACACCGGGCACCTGCTGGCGGTCAGCCGCGCCCTGGCGTTCCACCCGCCCTCCCGCGGGGCCATGGCGGACTCCCTGCTGGAGCACCATGCCGGCGCGCCGCTGCGGGTGGTGTGACGCGATGGACACGGACGCGAGGCCGCTCGGGCGGCAGCCCGGCGCCACGCCGGCGGGCACCCAGGCGTCGCCGGGCCGGGACGTGCCCGGCCGCTACAAGGCGTACCTGAGCCGGGGCCGGGGCAAGCTCGGCGAGATGTTCGGCGGCCATGTCGAGGTCGACTCCTACGGCGCCACGGTCCGCACGGCCGACGGGCGGGAGTTCCTCAACTGCGGCGGCTACGGCGTCTTCCTCGCCGGGGCCCGGCATCCGCGGGTGGTCGCCGCCGTCGAACGGCAGTTGCACCGCCACCCGCTGGCCACCCGGCTCCTGCTGGAGCCGAAGGCGGCCGACGCGGCGGAGGCCCTGGTGCGGGTCGCTCCGGCCGGCCTGGAGCGGGTCCACTTCACCAACTCCGGCGCGGAGGCCGTCGAGACGGCGCTCAAGCTGGCGCGGGCGCACGGCCACCGGCGGATCGTGTCGACGGCCGGCGGGTTCCACGGCAAGACGCTCGGCGCCCTGACCGCCACCGGAAAACCGCTGTACCGGGACCCGTTCCTGCCGCTCCTGCCGGACACCGTGCACGTCCCCTACGGCGACGCCGCCGCGCTGCGCGAGGCGCTGGGCCCGGACGGGTCGGACGCGGTGGTGCTGGTGGAACCGGTGCAGAGCGAGGCCGGTGTCGTCGTACCAGCGGACGGCTACCTCCGCGCGGTCGCGGCGGCCTGCGCGGACGCCGGGGCGTTCTTCGTCCTCGACGAGGTGACGACCGGCCTCGGACGCCTCGGCCACTGGTGGGGGGCCGACCGCGAGGCGGTGACGCCGGACGTGCTGCTGGTCGGCAAGGCGCTGAGCGGCGGGGTGGTCCCGGTGGCCGCGGCGGTCGCCACGGCGCGGGCCTTCGCCCCCTTCGACCGGGACCCCTTCCTGCACACGTCGACGTTCTCGGCGGCGCCGTTGGCGATGGCCGCCGCCGAGGCGGCGGTCGCGGTGGTCGAGGAGGAGGGCCTGGTCGGCCGGGCGGCCGGGCTGGGCGCGACGCTGCTCGGGGCCCTGCGGAACCTGGTGGCCCGGCACTGCGGCCACCTGGTGCGGGACGTGCGCGGGCTGGGTCTGCTCATCGGTGTGGAGTTCCAGGACGCGGGCCTGGCGGGCGAGTTCCTGCTGGAACTGCTCGAACGGGACGTGATCGCCAACCACTCGCTGAACGCGCACACCGTCGTCCGCCTGACCCCGCCCGCGGTGCTCGACGACGCCGAGACCGACCGACTGACCGAGGCGCTGGAGGGCGCCGCCCGGGCCCTGGGAGAGCGATTCCCCGCAGCGCGCCCCCAGCCCGACCCCGGAGGGAACTGACATGCGTACCGTTGAACTCAGCTACGACGGAACCCGGTTGACGCCACCGGAGGCGTACGACCGGATCCGTGACTTCGCCCGCTATCCCGAACTCGTCGACGTGGTCCGCTCGGTGGCGGTGCACCCGACCGGCAAGGGCACGACGGTGCTCAGCGACTGGGAGGTCGACTTCCGCAACGGCGTCCTGGCCTGGACCGAGCAGGACGACTTCGACGATGCTGCGCTGACCATCACGTTCCGGCAGACGGACGGCGACTTCGAGAGTTTCGAGGGCCGTTGGGAGGTGGCCCCGCGGGCGTCGGGAGGTGCGCGGGTGCGGTTCGCCGCCGCCTTCGACTTCGGGCTGCCGAGCCTCGCCGGGATCATCGACCCGGTCGCCGAACGCGTCCTTCGCGAGACCGTCGAGCAGATCCTGCGCGCGCTGCTCGGGGACGCGCCGGCCGCGCTCGGGCCGGCCCTGACCGCAGCGGGCGGCGCGGCCGGCGCGACGAGGGAGGCGGCCTGATGGACGCCGCCAACCGCTTCGAAACCCGGGTCACCTACCGGCTGCTGCGCGCGGAGTACTGCGCGGGGCTGGCCCTCAGCGCCGGGCTCCTGCTCACGCACCTGGACCAGGTGCGCTGGTGGGTGGCCGTGGGCATGTTCGCCTACATCGACGTGATCGGCTATCTGCCCGGGGCCCTGGCCCATCGCCGGTCCGCATCCGGGTACGTCCCCCGGGTCTACTACGTCCTGTACAACACGATGCACAGCTGGCTCACCGCGGCGGCGGTGGCCGGTCTGTGGGCCTGGCTGGTCCGCCCGGAGTGGGCGCTGCTCGCCGTGCCCATCCATCTGTGCGGCGACCGGGGGCTGCTCGGGAACTTCCTCAAGCCGTTCGCCGTGCCGTTCGAGCCCAAGCCGCACCCGGCCTTCGTCCGCCTGGAGCAGTCCCTGAGCGGCGGTGACGGCGCCGCGACCGCTCCGGTGAGCGCCGAACCGGCGCTGGACACCGTGCGGGCGACCCGATGAGGGCCGCCGTCCGGGCGCCGGGGACGCCGGACGCGATCGACGTGCTGCGCGCCCACGCCGACCACCCGAGCGCGTTCCTCGCCGTCAACTCGGACACGCGGCACCACCACGGCCGACGCTCCCCCGGCCTGGTCGCCTACCTGCCGGGGCGCCGTCACGTCGTCCAGTTCGCCGCGCCCTTCGCACCCGGCGAGGCGCGCGGCCCGCTGCTCGACGAGTACCTGGCGACGCTGGGCGGACGGCGACGGCTGACCGCCGTGCAACTGCGGGCGCAGGACGTCGGCCTCTATACCGAGCGGGGCTTCACCGTCAACCAGATCGGCAGCTCGTACGGCATCGACCTGGAGCGTTTCACGCTGCGCGGCAAGGCGCTGGCCAAGGTCCGGCAGAACGTCTCGCGGGCCCGCCGCGAGGGCGTGACGGTGACGGAGGCGCCGGCGGGGTCGCTCGACGAGCAGGCCCTGGACCGGATCGACCGGGACTGGCTGCGGGCCAAGGGACGCCACGTCAAGCAGCTCACCTTCCTGGTCGGCGAACGCGGCGGCCCGGGGCGGCCGTTGCGCCGCACCTTCCTCGCCCGGCACCGGGGGGCGATCGTCGCCTACATCACCTACTCCCCCGTGTGGGGCGAGCGCTCCGGCTGGCTGTACGACCTGACGCGCCGCAGTCCGCAGGCCCCGACCGGCACGGTCGAACTGGTCAACCTCACCGCGCTGAACCGTTTCGCGGAAGAGGGGGCCGGCTGGCTCCACCTGGGTCTCACACCGTTCGCCGGACTCGCGGACGCACACGAGCCCTCCTGTGCGTCGGCGTCCCTCACCCGGGCTCTGCGCCTGGTCGCCCGGCACGGCGGCGCGGTCTATCCGGCGCGCACCCAGGAGGCCTTCAAGCTCAAGTGGGACCCGCACACGATCGAACCGGAGTACGCCGCCTTCCAGGACCGGGTGCGGCCCGGCGCCGTCTGGCGCCTGCTGCGCGCGACCGGCGCGCTCTGACGGCGCCCTCCCGCCACCGGTCACCTCCGGGCACACCGCCTGCGAACACCCCTTTCACCCGACACCCCGACTCTAGGAGCAGCACATGACCGCACTCCCCCTGGAAGCCGACTGGGACAACGCTCCCGGCGTGCTGGAGGGCGCCCGCGAACTCCACCTCACCCCCGGCGACTGCGATCTGCCCTACTGGCTCGAGCACGTGGCGGGCTCCATGCTGCGCCGCCTGACCGACGGCACCGTGACGGCCGGTGCCGCCGCCGAGGCCGCGCGCCGCCCCGGCCCGCTGCGCGACGCCCTCGTCGACGAGTTCACCTTCCGGACGCTGGCGGAGGAGAAGGCCGCGCGTGCCCTGTCCTTCCTCGTCTTCCACGCCCCGGACCGCGACTGCCTGGAGTTCTTCTCCACCCAGCTGATCGACGAGGCGCGCCATGCGCGTGTCTTCCGCGAGCACCTGGTCGAGGCGGGGCTGTCCGAGGCCGAGGTGGCGGCCGCCGTGGCAAGGACCGCGAGCGGGTCCGGCGCCGCGGTCCTCGACCCGCTGGAGGCCTTCGGTCTGCACGTACTGCGCGACCAGGGCGACTTCTACGGCGGCGTCCTCGTCCTGACCGTGCTCGTCGAGGGTGTCCTGGCGCCCGCCGCGGAGCTGAGCGAGCGGAAGTGGCGCCTGCTGGATCCCGGTGCGGCGCTCGTCGAACGCGGGGCGAACATGGACGAGATCCGCCATCTCGCGGTGGGCAGCTCCGTGATCCGGCAGTACCTCACCGAGCGTCCCGGGGAGCGCGAGCGCCTGCTCGGCCTCCTGCAGGAGGGGCGGCGGCTGTGGGAGAAACTCCCCATGGAGGAGGTGCTGTTCCGTCGGGAGTCGCTGTTCCAGCAGGGGATCGCCGAGCACGGCGAACTGCTGGGCGACTACGAGATCTGGCCGGGGCGCCGCCTGGTCGACACCGGGATCGAGGAGCGGATGACGGCGGCCGAACGGTGGTCCCGTGAGACCCAGGAAGCGCGACTGGCCCACATGCTGCTCGACGGGGCCTTGTAGTGGGTACCGCCGGGGACGTCTGGCGGATCCCCCTGTCCGGTAGGGCCGCCGGCGACGGCCCGGCCGGCGGGCCGTGCGTGGCCGCGCTGGTGACGGTGCCGCGAACCGCCCCGGGGGCGGTCGTCCTGCTCTGGCCCGCCCTCGCGGTGACCGCCTCGTACTACGCCCCCTTCGCCGGGGAACTCGCCGCCCGCGGCATCGCCGTCGTCGTCGCCGACCTGCGCGGACAGGGGCACAGCCGGCCGCGGGCGGGGCGCGCGACGCGCCACGGGTACCACGAACTCGCCGTACGTGACTGGCCCGTCGTGGTCGGGGCCGTCCGCGAGCGGTTCGGCGGGGAGGTTCCGCTGTTCCTCCTCGGGCACAGCTTCGGCGGCCAGGTCAGCGCCCTCTACACGGCCCGCGAGCCCAAGGGCGTGGAGGGTCTGGTCACGGTGGCGGCCGGGTCGGTGGACCACCGCGGGTTCTCCGGCGCCGCCCGTCTACGGGTGCTGGCCGGGACGCAGTTCATCTCGGTGGTCTCCGCCCTGTGGGGGTACTGGCCGGGGCACCGGCTGGGCTTCGGCGGCCGCCAGCCCGCCCGGCTCATGCGCGACTGGGCGCGGATCAGCCGCACCGGGCGCTTCCGGCCGTCCGGCGCGGACTTCGACTACGAAGCCGCTTTCGGCGGGGTGACCTTGCCGGTGCTGGCCGTCTCCGTGGCGGGCGACAGGCTCGCCCCTCCGAGTGCGGTGGACCGGCTGTGCGCGAAACTGAGCTCCGCCGAGGTGGAGCGCTGGCACTACCAGCCGCCGGCCGGTGACCGGAGCGACCATGTCCGGTGGGCTCGTTCGGGCGCGGACATCGCGGCCCGGATCTCCGACTGGGTACGTGACCGGGCGGCGAGTGGTGACAAGTAGGGCCTGGCGTCGATAGCAGGATTGTTATCGACGGAGACTTGAGAAATCGCTTTCGAATCATCACTATACTGAACGAGACGGCTCGTTCTACATCACCTCCTTATCGGTGAATCCCCCGCAGAGCCGCGTGGCCGAGAGAGGTGGCAAGACATGGGACAGACCAGATCCCTCACTGCGACGTCAGGGGAGAACGGCCAGCGCATGCGGGATCTCGAGGCCCGCGAACGCATCCTGACGACGACGCTCAGAATGCTCGGGGAGCTGGGATACAGCCGGCTCACCATCGGCGGCATCGCCCAGGAGGCCGGTGTCGGCAAGGCCACGATCTACCGTTCCTGGCCCAACAAGGCGGCCCTCACGCTGGACGCCGTACGCACGCAGCTTCCGCAGATCCCCGTCGAGGAGACGGGGGACAGCGAGCAGGAGGTGATCGCCGTGGCCGAGACGCTCGCAGCGCTCTACGGCTCCCCCAGGGTCCGCCTGGTACTGCCGGCCCTGGTCTCGGACGCGGCGGCCGATCCCGAGCTGGGCCGCCGGCTGAGAGAGGAACTCATCGAGGAACGCAAGCGGCAGTCCACGGCGGTGCTGCAGCGCGCCGTCGACCGAGGCGACATGGCCAAGGACGCCGACATCTCCACCATCCTGGACATGTGGGCGGGCCTGATGCTGTTCCGCAGCCTCTTCTTCGACGTGAGCTTCGACGAGCAGGCGGTCCGCAATCTGGTGGCGGCGACGCTCGACTCCCCGCCACGCCTCACCGACGCCCGCGAGCGCCCCTCCGACCGGTAGCCCCCGCGGGACGCCCCCTCCCACGCGCCCCGGACAGCTCACGACGCCCTGCCGTCGCGACTTCCCCCGACCACGCCCCCCCCCCCCGCGGCCCGGGAGGAGCCCGACGGCAGGGCGTCCCCCGGTTCGGCCCTCGCCGCACAGGCCCGGAGTCCGGTGTCCCGGCCGGTTCGAGGAGCCTGTGACGCAGTCCCGTGCTGCCATGGCGTTGCCGCCCGACCGCGCGGAGACGCTCCTCGACGAGTGCCGCGTCATGGTCAAGACCCCCGGGCACGCCGTCTGGGACGGCATGCGCGAGGTGGAACCCGGCACGGTCGTCACCGTCGACCGCTCCGGCCTCGCCACCCGCGTCTACTGGCGGCTGGAGACCCGCCCACACCCGGACGACCGCGACACCACCGTCGCCACGGTGCGCTCGCTCCTGGACGACATCGTGCGCCGCCAGCTCGTCGCCGACGTACCGCGCTGCACACTGCTCTCGGGCGGCCTCGACTCCTCCGCCATGACCGCGCTCGCCGCCCGGCAACTGGCCGAACAGGGCGAGACGGTGCGCAGCTTCGCCGTCGACTTCGTCGGCCAGACGGACAACTTCGTCGCCGACGAACTGCGGGGCACCCCCGACGCCCCGTTCGTGCACGACGTGGCCCGGCTCGCCGGCACCGACCACCAGGACATCGTGCTCGACGCCGAGTCCCTGGCCGACCCCGCCGTGCGCGAGCGGGTGATCCGGGCCCGCGACCTGCCCGCCGGCTTCGGCGACATGGACGCCTCGCTGCTGCTCCTCTTCCGCGCCGTCCGCCAGAAGTCCACCGTGGCCCTGTCCGGCGAGTCCGCCGACGAGGTGTTCGGCGGCTACCTGCAGTTCTTCGACGAGGAGGCGCGCCGCGCCGGCACCTTCCCGTGGCTGGCGACCATGGGGCGCCATTTCGGCGAGGACGCCGATGTGCTCCGCACCGACCTCACCAAGTCACTCGACCTGGAGGGGTACGTCGCCGACGGCTACCGCACCGCCGTCGCCGCCGTCGACCGGTCGGACGGCGAGAGCGACTTCGAGTACCGCATGCGGCAGATCAGCCACATGCACCTGACCCGCTTCGTCCGCGTCCTGCTCGACCGCAAGGACCGGATGAGCATGGCCGTCGGCCTCGAGGTCCGGGTGCCGTTCTGCGACCACCGGCTGGTCGAGTACGTGTACAACGCGCCGTGGGCGCTGAAGTCCTTCGACGGCCGCGAGAAGAGCCTGCTGCGTGAGGCGTCCGCGGACGTGCTGCCGCGCTCGGTCTACGACCGGGTCAAGAGCCCCTACCCGTCCACACAGGACCCCCGGTACGCCCGCGCCCTGCAGGAGCAGGTCGGGCGACTGCTCACCCGGCCCTCCCACCCCGTCTTCGACCTGGTGGACCGGGACCGGCTCCGGCGGGCGGCGGAACGCGAGGCGCCGGTCAGCACACAGGCGGCCCGACGCGGTCTGGAACGCGCCCTGGACCTCGCGGGGTGGCTGGACCTCTACTCGCCGGAACTCACCCTCGACTGAACCCCACGGACTCCGGGCAGGTGCGTCACTCCGGTGCCGGCAGGGTCGGGTGGTCGGTGGGGTAGATGCCGACCGCGAACCCGTACACGGTCTCACCGGCTCTCGGCATCCGGTCGAACTCGTCCACCAGCCGGGCCATCCGGTCCCAGAACTCGGAGGCCTGCTCCTCCGAGATGCGCGCGTGCCGGATGAAGCCCCAGAGTCTCCCCTGCTCGAACGCGTCGGAGGACTCGCGTGCAGCCACCTCGAAGTCGTTGAAGTCGCCGGACGCCTCCTCGCCGGCGGGTGAGGACTCGGCCGCGATGTGGAACATGCGCGCGGTGCGCCCGTAGAAGCGCTCCTCGATCGCCCGGACCCGCCGCGTGCGCACCACCTGGAGCAGACCGTTGCGAGTGAGCACGTCCACGTGGTGCGCGACCGTGCTCTTGGGCCGCCCGACCGCGGTCGCGAGCTCGGTGACGGTCGCGGCCCGCTCGTGGAGGAGCTGCAGGATCGTGGTGCGGAGCGGGTGGCCGATGGCCTTCACCTGGGCCGGCCTGGTCAGCGCCATCCGATCGGCCAGCTCGTAGTCCGGGGGGTTGTCGGCCATGGCAGAACAGTCTAGCCTCGCCGAACGTTCCAAAATAGTCGAACATTGAGCGAGGGAACCGCCGACATGGCCGAAGTGCTGCTGTACCACCACATCCAGGGCCTGACCGACGGCGTGCGGGCCTTCGCCGACGACCTGCGGCAGGCCGGGCACACCGTGCACACGCCCGACCTGTTCGACGGCCGCACCTTCGCCGGGATCGAGGAGGGGTTCGCATTCGTGCGTGAGCAGGGTCTCGACGCGATCCGGGAGCGCGGCGCCGCCGCGGCCGACGGCCTGCGCCCCGAGCTCGTCTACGCCGGCTTCTCCTTCGGCGTGACGTTCGCCCAGCGGCTCGCCCAGACCCGGCCGGGGGCCCGCGGGGCACTGCTCCTGGACTCCTGCCTCCCGGTCACGGAGTTCGGGGAGGCGTGGCCCGAGGGGGTGCCGGTGCAGATCCACGGCAAGGAAGGCGACGAGTTCTTCGACGAGGACCTGCCGGCCGCACGCGAACTCACCGGCGCCACGTCGGCCGCCGAGCTGTTCGTCTACCCCGGCGACGGGCACCTCTTCGCCGACTCCTCGCTCGCCGCGTACGACCCGGAGGCGTCCCGACTGCTCCTGGAACGGGTGCGGGCGTTCCTCACCTCCGTCTGACCGGCGCGGGCCGTGGCCGCCGTCGCCGAGTGGTCGCGACGGACGCCCACTTCGGGATCGGCGGCCGGAGAAGGCCTGAAGTCAGCTCCTCTCCGGCACCGTCATCTCGCCCAGGCGTGACCAGTCGTCCTGGGGGACGGTCACGTTGACGATGCGGGGTGTCTCGGCGAGGTGGCGCGGGAGTGTCTCGCAGGCCGTGCGGAAGTGGTCGGAGCCGACGTGCGCCGCCCCGGCGTCGTCGTCGCGGAACGCCTCGACCAGGACGTACTCCGTCGGGTCGTCGACGCTGCGGGACCAGTCGAACCACAGGCAGCCGGGTTCGGCGCGGGTGGCCCGGGTGAACTCCCCGGTGATCTCGGGCCAGGCGTCGGCGTGCTCGGGCAGGACCCGGAACTTGGCGGTGATGAAGATCATCGATGCTCCTTGCGGACGTGCGGGTGCCCGGCGGCCCGGGCCTGACGGGATGTCCGCTCAGGGGACCAGGATCGCGCGGCCCCGGACCCGGCCCGCGTCCAGGTCGGAGAGGGCGTCCTGGAAGCGGTCGAGCGGATAGGGCGTGGTGTGCAGGCGGACCCGGCCCTGGGCGGCGAGCACCATCAGCTCGCGCAGGTCGTTGTAGGAGCCGACGAGGTTGCCGATGAAGTTGATCTCGTTGGAGATGATGTCGATGGTCGGCACGTCGATGTTCTCGCCGTACCCGACCACGTGGTAGTCGCCCGCGCGGCGCAGCATGCGCACCCCGTCCCGGGTGGCGCCGCCCTCGCCGACGAAGTCGATGACCACTTCCGCTCCCCGTCCCCCGGTCAGCTCCAGCACCTGCTCGACGTGCCCCCCGTCGGCGACGACGCCGTGGTCGGCGCCGATGGAGCCGGCCAGCTTCACCGCATCGGCATTGCGGTCCACGACCACGATCTGGGCGGCCGTCAGGGCTTTGAGCACCTGCACACCGATGTGCCCGAGCCCGCCGGCGCCGATGACCACGCAGCGGTCGCCGGGCCGCAGTTTCCGGGCCGCCTTGGCGACGGCGTGGTACGCCGTGAGGCCGGCGTCCGCGAGGGCGGCGACGTCGGCCGGCTCCAGTGAGTCGTCGATGCGGATCACGCTGCGGGCGGAGGTCTTCAGGTACTCGGCGTAGCCGCCGGCCGTGTCGATGCCGGGGAAGAGGCTCTGCTCGCAGTGGACGTCGTCGCCCGACCGGCACGCCCGGCACAGTCCGCAGGTGATCAGCGGATGGACGATGACCTTGTCGCCCTCGGCGACGTTGGTGACGGCGCTTCCGATCGCGTGCACCCAGCCGGCGTTCTCGTGCCCGATCGTGTAGGGCAGCGTCACCCCGGACTTCTGCGCCCACTGCCCCTCCAGGATGTGCAGGTCCGTCCGGCACACGCCGGCGCCGCCGATCCTCACGACCACGTCGTACGGGCCGGTGACCGAGGGTTCCGGCACGTCGGTCATCTCGGGGTCACGGCCGTAGCCGACGACCTGGACTGCTTTCACGAGGCCTTCTCCCTGGGCAGCACGGCGGGCCGCGGCTCCGCGGCCCGGGGGGACTGGTCCGCCGCGGACTGCGGGTAGCGGGTCCGCAGCAGCCCGCGGCAGAAGTGGGCGTTGCCGTCGATCGAGATACGGACCGCACGGGCGAACCGGACCCGCAGCGGAATCTCCTCCGGCGTGAAGGGGCGCCCGTCGTCGTCGACGAGGAGGGGATCCGCGGGAGACGTGCCGAGGCCGAGCGCCGCACGCCGGCGCAGCAGCGCACGGGTCGCGGCGGTGTCGGGCAGGTCCCCGAGCACCACCTCGTGCAGTCTCTCCTCGGTGCGCGAGCGGTCCTGCCGCAGCAGCGCGGTCAGGGCCCGCTCCATCGCCGCGGCGTGGGCCTTGCGCCGGAAGACCAGCCGCAACTCCTCCAGGCCCTCCTCGGCCTCGGCGCCGAACGTGCCCCGGTATCCGGCGTCGGCCGCCAGACCGCGGTTGATGAGGTCGGAGTCGTGGTGGTCGTCGAGCAGGACCGTGACCGGGCCGGCGTCCGGCAGGGCGGTCAGCACGTCCTTGGCGTCGGAGGCCATGAGGTAGGCGAAGTTCGGGGAGCAGAAGGAGGTGGGCAGCCGCAGGTGCACCGTCAGCCCGCCGTCGGGACGGGCCTCGACTGAGCGGACGAAGCCGAGGTCGGTGATGGGTTCGTCCAGTTCGGGGTCGAGAACCGCGTCCAGCGCCTTCCTGGCCCGCTGCTCCAGGGTTCCGCCGGGCATGTCACGCCTCCGTGGGCTGCGCCGCGACCGAGGCGGCCCCGGCCGGGCCGGCGGCCTCGCTCGCGGCGGGGCCCGGGGCGGTGGGCGCGACCTCGGCCTCGGCGGGCACCGGGATGCCGTACATGGCCGCCGCGTTGAGGCCGAGGATCTTCTTCTTCTGTTCGACGGTGATCGGCGCGTACTCGTCCTGCATGTCCTGCGGGATCTGGAAGTCCACGAACCGCTCGATCAGCCACCGCGGTGTCCACAGCGCGTAGTCGCTCGAGAACTGGATGCGGTTCTCGTCCAGCCAGTACAGCAGCTCTCCGATGATCTGGGCGAAGTAGCGGGGGCGGGTGTGGATGAACGGCATGGCGACCGCGAGTCCGGCGTGCACGTTGGGCTCCTGGGTGGCGATCCAGCAGAAGTCCTCCAGCCGGGGCAGCCCGCAGTGCTCGACGACGAAGTTCAGTTCGGGAAAGTCCGTTGCGGCCTTGTCGACGTCCGCGACGTCGAAGGCGTCCCGGTCCAGCGGCCGGATCGTCGGCCCTTTGTGCACGTGGATGTTCCTGATGCCCAGTTCCTGGGCCATCTCCAGGTAGCGGTAGGACCACGGGTCGTCCAGCTTCCAGCCGCGCGAGTCGCCGTGCCACTCCGCGGTGTAGAGCTTGGCGCCCTTGAGCGCGAACCGGTCCGCGTCGCGCCGCAGCTGTTCGAGGCCCCGCTCCTCGTACCGCGGGTCCCAGCAGTGGTTGTAGGTGAGCTTGTCGGGGTGCTGGCCGGCCAGCGCGGAGGCCTCCTCCGTCTGTCCGAAGCCGGTGCGGTAGAAGGCGCTGAGCAAGGCGGGCTGGAAGATCGCGTGGTCCACGTACCCGTCGACGAAGAGGTCCTTCATCAGCCGCTGCCCGCCGTAGTAGAGGTACTCCTCGTACGGCCACACCTCCGACTCGGGGCTCAGGTTGCGGTGGTAGTCGTAGAAGCAGTCGATGAACTGCTTGCCGTGGATGTTGAGCTGGTTCTCTGGGCGTGCGTCCCACAGCGCTATGTGCGCGTCCACGATGAAGTACTTCTCGCCGTCCTTGCTGTACACGTCGGCCTCCGTCCCTCTGAATGCCTCGTGCCACACCATCGACGTTAGGCACGGAGCGGGGAGCCTGCGAGTCGTCGGCCGTCACGCCGCGCGTCCCCTCCCCCGGCCCGCGGGAACCCGCCCGTTCCCGTCACTGGTCCGGCCCCTTGGTCTGCCGACGGGAGATCTCCCCGCGCGCCTTGCGCCACCGTGACCGGGTCTGCTCGACGACGTTGTCCCACTGCCGGCGGACCTCCCGGTCCGAAGGGCGGTGGCCCGCACGGATCCGGGCGAGTTCGTCCCGGACCTCGCGTCCCAGCGCCGCCGACGCGACCAGGGAGAGCATGACCGCGAAGAGGGCGGAGATCATCGCGAACACCGCGCCGACCACCCCGTAGCGGGTCACGGAGGAGTCGAAGAGGCGCGGCATGTAGATCGTCGCGCCCACGGAGTAGGTCGCCGTCAGGACGGCGCCGGTGACGCCGAAGGGAAGCAGGTCCGGCCAGCTGATCCGCCTCGCCGACAGGATCCAGCCGGTCCAGACGAGGAACGCCGCGGTCACCGGCGCCTCACACGCCAGGGCGACCAGACCGAGCGCGTATCCGCCGAGGAGCGCGGAGAGCAGCGTGATGACCAGGGCGTAGGCACCGAGCGTGAGGATCCACCACAGGCCGTTGCGGGTGTTGCGCACGCTGAGGGGCTTCAGGTCCCACGTCTGTTCGAAGAGCCGCTGCGCTGCGCGCGCGAAGCTCAGCACCGAGATCGTCGCGAACACCACGCCGAAGAAGCCGAAGCTCGCGCTGGGCCCTTCGGAGGAGGAGAAGAGCGAGCTGACCGCCGAGGCACCCGCTCCGGTGAGGTTGTAGCGTTCGATGATCCGCTCCGCGGCGTCGTAGTGCGCGAAGACGGAGCCGAGGAGGATGGACAGCGGGACCAGCGCCGTCAAGGCGCTGGACGCCAGGGCCATCGAGCGGTCGAAGCCCAGGATCTTCTGGAACCGGTTGATGATCCGCAGCGCGAACGCGGGCCGCAGCCAGAACGTCAGCGTTCTGACGAGGCGCTCCCGGTTGAACTCCGGCGCTCTACCTTCCATGGGCCCGCACGGAGACGGAGTCGGCGCACGTGATCGACCGGCCGACGGCTCCCGTGGTGTCGACGTGCTGCCGGCCGTGGGCACGCGGGCGGACCGCGGCTCCGTCGGCCGGCCGTCGGAGCAGGCGTACGGGGAAGGTCTTCCGCGGGCCGCAACGCCCGGGCGGGACCCGCGCCGGTCGGCCCGTCCGGGGAGTGCCCGGCGACGACTCGGTCACCGCCCACGACTCATCAGTCAACTCATGACGAAGCACCACGAATCGACCAACGAACATGCGCCCGCGAGGACACGACCCGGTGAGGACGCGGCGTCGTCGGCGATCAGTCCTGCCCGCGGAGGTCCAGCATGCAGAAGACCTTGTCGTAGCGGCGGTCACCGACGGCGACGAAGTCGGGCAGGCGCCCGTACTCGCTGAAGCCCAGGGACCGGTAGAGGCGCAGGGCATGGGTGTTGTCGCCGCGGGCGTCCAGGGTGAGAACCTCGATCCCGGCTTCCCTGGCGTCCGCGACCAGGGCGGCGGTCAGCGCCCGGCCCACACCCCGACCCTGGACAGCGGCATCCACCGCGATCTTCTCCAGGTCGGCGTGCGGCCGGTGGGTCGGCCGGGCGTAGCGGAGCCAGTATCCGAATCCGACGAGCCGGTGGTCGAGATATGCCGCTCGCAGGGACGCGTCCCCGGCCCGCGCCGCTGAGGCGACGTGGCCGAGGAGCTGCGCCACCTCATGCGGCGCGGGCGGTTCCACCCAGCCGAGCGCGGCGCCCGCGCCGACCAGATCCGCCAGGATCCGGTGGGCCGACTCGGCGAACCCGCCCTCCAGAGCGGGGTCGGAGGCCAGTTCCGCGGCGTCGAGGACGGCGGGCTCAGTGGCCTCGCCGCTGGTCATGGGCGGACTCATGACCAGCAGCTTAGGCGTTTCGGGAGGTCGGGGCTCAGGAGTCGGCCGCGGACGGGTCGGTGTCGTCGTCCTCGCCCTTGGCCCGCACGTCCGGCGGGGTGGGCGCGGTGATGTTCCGCTGCTCCGCGGACCGCTCCTTCGTCTCCTCGTCGACCTGCCGGGTTTCGTTCTGCTCGGAGCTACCCATCGCCCAACCTTTCACCGGTTCGGATCCGACGGCGCCACGGTGCGCGAACGCGTCGGCGTCCGGCGCGCCCGAGGCGCCTGCTCGATCACTTCTCCTGCAATCGGGACACAGGTTCCCTGCGGCGGCCACCTGACGCACGCGGTCCGCATCTCACCGGGGGCCGGATCCCTTGTCAGGGGATTGTCAGGGGATACGGCCCGCGGCTAGCGTGCGCCGATGCCTTCCCTCGTCCCGTTACTGCCGCCCGGCTACCGCTCACGGCCCGCGACCGCCGGTGACATCCCGGCGATACACGCTCTGGTCATGGACTGCGAACGGCAGGCGTACGGGCGGGTTCAGCGTGACGCCGGGGCCATAGCCGCCGATCTCTCGCGGCCTGGCCTGGCGCCCGAGTCCGACACCGTCCTCGTGCACGACCCGGCCGGTCGCCTGGTCGCCCGCGCCTGGGTGGACCGGCGCTCCGAGGTGGACGTGCATCCGGAGCACCGGGGCCGGGGGCTGGGCGCCTCGCTCCTCACCTGGACGCTGGCGCGGGCACGGCAGGCCGGCACCGCCCGCGTGGTGCAGAGCGTGCCGGACTCGGACACCGGCGCGGCGGCGCTGCTGCGCGCGCACGGGTACGAGCCGCTGGTGACGGCCTGGCTGCTGGAGTTCGCCATGCCGGCGGAGCCCTCCGTGCCCGAGGCGCCGCCGGGCATCACGGTGCGGCCCTTCGGCGCCGGCGACGGGCCCGCCGCGCACACCCTCGTCCAGGACGCGTTCGACGAGTGGCAGGAGCGGAGGCAGGGGTACGAGGAGTGGGCCGTCCACACCGTCGAGCGGCCGACGTTCGCCCCTCGCCAGTCGGCCCTGGCCTTCGCCGGCGACGATCTCGTAGGCGCCGCGCTGGCGCTGAACGTGCCGGGCACGGACGAGGGCTACCTCGAACAGGTCGCCGTGCGGCGCGATCACCGGGGCCGCGGCATCGCCCGGCTCCTGCTGCGCCACACCTTCCGCGCCTTCCACCGCACGGGCCTGCGCTGCTGCACCCTGTGGACCCACTCCGACACCGGCGCCCTCGACCTCTACCACCGGGTCGGCATGACCGTCCGGCACAGCTCCACGGTCATGAGCAAGGACCTCGGGGTGTAGCCGTACCTGCGCCTCGCCGGCCACGGAGGACTGTCACCGTGGGTTGCCCCGGAGCCAGGCCAGTACCTGCTCGGCGTGCTCGTTCGGCGGGAAGACGGGATAGAAGACGTGCTCGACCAGCCCGTCGTGCACGATCAGCGTCAGCCGCGAGTAGAGCCTCGTTCCCTCGACCGTGAACGTGGGCAGGTCGAGCGCCCGCGCCAGGCGCCGCTCCGGGTCGGAGAGCATCCGGAACGGCAGACGCAGTCGCTCGACGACCTCGCGCTGGTAGTCCGTGTCCTGGCTGGAGAGGCCGAACACGCGTGCCGCGCCGGCAGCGAGCAGGTCCTCGTGGTGATCGCGAAAGCCACAGGCCTCGGTGGTGCAGCCGCGCGCTCCGGGGATCGTGTCCCAGCCCTCGGGCATATCGGTACCGGGGCGTCCGGTGAGCGGATAGACGTAGAGCACGGTCCGGCCGGCGCCCAGCGTGTCCAGGCGGACCGCCTCTCCCCCGCTGCTCTCCAGTGTCAGCGACGGAACCGCCGTTCCGGGCAGGTGCTCGGCGGCGCCGTCGTCCTCGGGTACGGGAAGGCCGTCGGGCAGTTTCATGTAGTCACTCATCATGTCCCCGTGTTCGTGTGCCGGTTCGGTGCGGCCGCCCGGCGGGCCGGCTCTCCGATCCGTATCTGTCTCGTACGAAGAACCTAAACCTTTCCCTTAGGGTGAGAGTCAAGTCGGCCGGCCGGGCCGCGCGATCAGGTGTGAAGCCGGCCTCCCGGGCAACCTGCTGTGCACACACGCATTTCCGTGGACCACACAGCGGGGGACGACATGCAGGTCAAGGCTCGGTACGCGGGCACCATCGCCGCAGCGGCGCTCACCGGAAGCTGTATGAGCGTATGCGCCGTCCGCTGGTGGGCGCGCCGTGCGTCGAGGCGGTCGCAGGCCTGGCCACCGGCCTCCGAGCGGGTCGTCGGACCGACGACTCCGGAGGAGACACTGCACAGTTACTGGAACGCCCTGCAGCCGTTGGACCTGACCTCCTAGATCCCGGCCGGAGCCACGGGAAGGTCTGTGCCCGCCGCCGTCCGCGCCGTAGTATCGGTGATCTCTGGGGAGGTGGCCATGGGCAGGCGGCAGCCGGGGGCTCCGACGCTCGAGGAGGTGGCCGCCCGTGCCGGGGTGGGCCGGGGCACCGTCTCCCGGGTCGTCAACAACGCCGCGGGCGTCAAGGAGTCGACGCGCCGTGCCGTTCAGCGGGCCATCGCCGAGCTGGGCTACGTGCCCAATCTCGCGGCACGTTCCCTCGCCGGGCAGCGGGCCGACGCCGTCGCGCTCGTGATGACGGAGCCCAGGTGGCGGCAGTTCTCCGAGCCGTTCTTCTCCGAGATCGTTCACGCGATCGGCGACGCGCTGGCCGGCACCGGGCCGCAACTGCTGTTGACCCTGGTCCGCTCGGACGCCGAGCGGCAGCGCTTCTTCGAGTACGCCCGCGGCGGACGGGTCGACGGCGTCCTGCTGATGTCCGTGCACGCCGACGATCCGCTCCCCGACATGCTCGCCGAGGCCCGGCTGCCGACGGTGCTGATGGGACGCCGCTCCGGCGACGAGCGTGTCAGTTACGTCGACGCGGACAACACGGGCGGCGCCCGCAGCGCGGTCGCCCACCTGCTGGCCACGGGCCGGCGGGCGATCGCCACGATCACCGGGCCGCTCGACATGTACGTCGCGCAGTGCCGGCTCCGCGGCTACCGGGAGGCACTCGCCCTGGGCGGTCCGGGGGCCGCGCCGTCGCGGGTCTGCGAGGGCGACTTCACCGAGGAGGGCGGCCACCGGGCCATGACCCGGCTGCTCGAACGGCATCCGGAGATCGACGGCGTCCTGGCCGCTTCGGACACCACGGCCGAAGGCGCCCTCGCCGCACTGCGGGCGGCGGGGCGCCGCGTGCCCGAGGATGTCGCCGTCATCGGTTTCGACGATTTCCCGCTGGCCGAGCGGACCGCGCCACGACTGACGACGGTGCGTCAGCCGCTCGGTGAGATCGGCCGGACGATGGTCCGGCTCCTCCTCC
Organism: Streptomyces sp. NPDC038135; assembly: GCF_055601245.1. Taxonomy (NCBI): domain Bacteria; kingdom Bacillati; phylum Actinomycetota; class Actinomycetes; order Kitasatosporales; family Streptomycetaceae; genus Streptomyces; species Streptomyces sp. NPDC038135. The sequence continues at coordinate 316,933 of NZ_JBVJXS010000004.1, forward strand.
AGGAGATAGAGGAGCCGTCCGTGGCGTGGCGCCACGTCATCCTGCGCACGGAACTGGTGCTGCGCGACTCGGCCTGACCGGCGCCGCCGAAGGGCGGCGCGCCGTGGACCCGTCCGCGCGACGAGGCGGGCGGTCCGGCGGAGTTCGGGAGCGCTCCCAAGTAGCCGATCGCCACGCCCTCACACCTGCCTGATCTCGCCGACCTGCGCCTTCGACGATCCTTCGACGGGATCCTGTGCACTGTCTTGTCAGGGCCACGACGCTTCTCTACAGTCCCCGGGAACGCAGGAGTTGGGAGCGCTCCCAAAGTGCGTTCCGTTCCCAGGCTCCCGTGAGCTCTCCCCCACACCTCCGAGAGGACCCCATGCGAACCTCACGGCACCCCCTCCTCACCCGGACGCAGGCCCTGTTAGGCGCGCTGCTCGCCGCGCTCGCCGTCCTGGCGGCGCTGCTGGGCACCGCCCCGGCAGCCCACGCCGACACGTCGATCTGCGAACCGTTCGGCTCGACCACGATCCAGGGCCGCTACGTCGTCCAGAACAACCGCTGGGGCACCAGTCAGACCCAGTGCATCACCGCGACCGACTCGGGATTCCGGATCACCCAGGCCGACGGCTCGGTCCCGACGAACGGCGCCCCGAAGTCCTACCCGTCCCTCTTCAACGGCTGCCACTACACCAACTGCTCGCCGGGCACCCGTCTTCCGACGCAGCTCAGCGCCATTTCCAGCGCACCGACCGGCATCTCCTACAGCTACGTGAGCGACGCCGTGTACGACGCGGCGTACGACATCTGGCTCGACCCCACGCCTCGCACCGACGGGGTCAACCGGACGGAGATCATGGTCTGGTTCAACAAGGTGGGCTCCGTCCAGCCCGTCGGCTCGCAGGTGGGCACGGCCACCGTGGCCGGGCGCCAATGGCAGGTGTGGTCCGGCAACAACGGCTCCAACGACGTGCTGTCCTTCGTCGCCCCGGCGGCGATCGGGAGCTGGAGTTTCGACGTCATGGACTTCGTCCGGCAGGCCGTCTCCCGCGGGCTGGCGCAGAACAACTGGTACCTGACCAGCGTTCAGGCCGGCTTCGAGCCCTGGCAGAACGGCACCGGTCTCGCGGTCACCTCGTTCTCCTCCACGATCAACACCGGCGACGGCTCCGGAAACCCCGGGACCCCCGCGGCCTGCACCGTGTCGTACACGACGAACGTATGGCAGGGGGGCTTCACCGCCGACGTCACCCTGACCAACACCGGCTCCTCCCCCGTCGGCGACTGGAAGCTGGGATTCACGCTGCCGGCCGGGCAGCAGATCACCAGCGCCTGGAACGCCACTCTGGCCCCTGCCTCCGGAGGCGTCACGGCCGGCGCCCTCGCCTACAACGCGCAGATCCCGGCCGGCGGCAAGGTCTCCTTCGGCTTCCAGGGGACGTACAGCGGCAGCTTCGCCAAGCCCGCGGCGTTCACCCTCAACGGGGCGGCCTGCGCCACCGCGTGAACCTTCCGCCCAAGGCCCGTCCCGTGAACGGACCCAGCACGACCCCGAGTCGGACACACTTCCCCGGCCGAGCAGGCTACGCCCCGCTGCCTTGGTCGGCCTCGACCGGCTTGGACGCCCGCGCGTCGGCTGTCTCCAGCAGCCGTAGCGCGGGCGTGTTGACGGGTTCGGGCGTCCCCTGGTGGTCGTACCGGAAGAGGGCGATGCCGTGCCGCGAGGCCCACTCGACCGCCGGCGGGGTGTAGCCGGCCAGTGAGAAGAAGAGGGCCTCCTTCTCCTTGGCGGTGGCGACGCCGTGGAGTTGCTGAACGGTCGGGCGGGTGGTGGGGCTGCCCTCCATCTTCACCTGGGCCAGGCCCCGCGCGGAGATCACGTCGATTCCCTCGTCGGCCCCTTCAGGCGTGGCCACCGCATCGGTGAAGCCCAGGTAACGCATCCAGTCGACGGCGATGAGTTCGGACTCCCGCGCGGTGCGGATCAGCCGTGGCTCGGGGCGCCCCGCCGGGGGTGCGGCCGGCGCGGGAAGGGCCACGACCTCCTGCCGGGCCGCGAGCGCGGTCCGTAGGCGGGGGTTGCCGACGAAGGAGAAGTGCAGGTCTCCGACGTCCAGCCCCCAGCCTTCGGTCACGTCATCGGGATCGGGGTCGTACCGGTAGGCCATGCCCTTGTCCGAGACGGCCGCTCCCCGGTCGGTGAGGATCAACAGCGCCGGGCGCTTTGCTGATCCGACGGTCTCAGCCAGGGCGATGCACAGAATGCGCTCGTCGACGGCGACATGGCGTCGCGCGAGTCGCTCCGCCTCGGCCCGGACGCGGGGATTGCGTGCCACGCTGGTCCCCGACAGGCAGTAGGCGATCGCCTCTTCCTGCGGCGCTCCGCGCTCCGGCAGGTCGTCGAGCAGCTGACGCGCGGCGCGTTGCAGCGCCTCGGCCGCTCGGGCCGCCTCACGGGCCAGCGCATCCTGCTGCTCCTGCCGGAGCTGCTGTTCGGCGCGGGCGGCCTTCCCCTCGCGGATCCTGGCCTGTCGTGCCACTTCGGCGTCGTTGCGGGCGGTGTTGCGCCGGCCCGCCGGGGTGGAGTTGAGGATCCACAGGGCGATTCCCCCGACAGCGACGACAGCCAGTGTGATCAGCGCGACGAACTCGGAGAAGAACAGCGCGACGAGCGCCACTAGGACCCCGACGACACACAGGGCGCCGAGCGACATCTGAACGGCCTCCACCCGGGTGTCCACCCGCGAGCGCCGTGCCGTGCTCTTGTCCGCGCCCGCGTCCCGGGCGTCGACCTCCGAGGGGGGCCGCACCTCGGCCGCCCGGCCGGATCCTGGGCAGGCCTGCCCTTTCACCTTGTGGGAGACGACCAGCCCTTTGGACAAAGGCAACTGGAGCCGACAAACCGAGCATATGCCGAGTTGCACAACTTACCCCCATACCCCTTGCTGTGAAGTGAGCAGACTGTAACTGATCACCACAGCACGGTGAGTCGGACCGGCCTGGGGGCCGCCCCGCTTGTCGGGGCGTGGGTCGCCGGCGCGGGCGGCGGGATCGAGATGCCGTCTAGTCCCAGGCCTGGTGGCACAGGTGCGCGATGTCGGGGTCGGTCAGCCCGTCGGCGCTGCGGCACAGCTGTCGCATCTGCCGGGGATACGGCTGAGGCCGCGGGTGCGGCATGGGTGCGTGTACGGCGGGGTGTCGCTTCCTCGGGTTCTTCGAGTGCGAGTGCGGGTGGCGGCGTGGGGCGGGGTGGACGCGCGGCGCCGGACGTGTTCGGGCGACGGTTGCGGGTGTCCGCCGGGTGGGCGTCACGGACGCTGGAGGGCGATGTCGGTGCGCGCGCCGGGGCTTAGGGGTGTGCCGCGCCCGGTCCGGTCCGGTGCGCACCAGGGCGGTGTGCGCCGGCAGCGGTGTCGCGGGCATCGGCGTCGTCGTTCCGTCCGGCGCGAGCGGGGCCTGTGCGCCCACGGCGCGGTCGCCGGCCGGCGGTGAGCCGGTCGGCACGGTGGTGCAGCCCGTGACGCCCAGCAGCACCAGGAGGAGAAGGGTCGGAAAGCGAGGAGACACCGGCCCACTGTGCTGCACCGCGGGCTTCCGGCGGGCGCCACCACGCGGCCGGTCACCGCAAGGAGGGACGGGGCGGGACACGGCTGACGTCCGGTGGGGCCGCCGGGGCCCGTCGCACGCCCGGACACTCCGCTGCCCGGCCCTGTACCGTCGCTACGGTCGTTCCATTTCCCTACACGCCCCTACTCGCGAGACAGGAAGGCGATCACGTGGCCGAACTGCGCCTGGGACCGCTGTTGAGGTGCACCGAAGGCTCGTGTGCGACGGTGTGGGTCGAGACCAGCGAGCCCTGCACGGTGGAGGTGCGCTGCTCCGACGGCGCGGGCGGCACCGCCCCCACCTTCCAGGTGGCCGGGCACCACTACGCGCTCGTCACGGTGACCGGCCTGCGCCCCGACGGCTCCACCGCCTACGAGGTGCTGCTGGACGACTCCCAGGTGTGGCCCCTTCCCGACTCCCGCTTCCCGCCCTCCGTCATCCGCCCACCGGGCACCGGCGACGCCGTCCGGGTCACCTTCGGATCGTGCCGCTGGGCCGCGCCCCCGGCCGACGGCAAGGATCCGGTCGGCCCCGACGCCCTCGACACCCTTGCCGCCCGGCTGATGGCCGACCCCGACGCGGAACGGCCGGACGTGCTGCTCCTCCTGGGCGATCAGATCTACGCGGACGAGACCTCCGCGCGCACTCGGAGCTGGCTGGCGGAACGACGCGATCTCGACAAGCCGCCCGGCGGTCAGGTCGCCGACTACGAGGAGTACTGCCACCTCTACTACGAATCGTGGCTCGACCCCGAGGTCCGCTGGCTGCTGTCCACCGTGCCCAGCTTCATGATCTTCGACGACCACGACATCGTGGACGACTGGAACACCTCCGCCGCCTGGCTCGCCGACATGCGCGCCACCGACTGGTGGCAGGAGCGGCTGCTGAGCGGCCTGATGTCCTACTGGGTTCACCAGCACCTGGGCAACCTCTCCCCCGCCGAGCTGGCCGACGACCCCACCTGGGCCGCCGTGCACGCCACGCCGGACGGCACCCCCGCGGTGCGCGCCCTGGCCGAGCAGGCGGACGCCGACTCCGCCTCGGTCCGCTTCAGCCACCGTCGCGACTTCGGCCGTATCAGGGTCGTGATGGTGGACTCCCGGGCCGCTCGGGTCCTCGCCGAGGACCGCCGGGCCATGCTCGACCCGGGTGAGGACGCCTGGCTGCGCAAGCAGATACTGGCCGACGAGGGAGCGTACGACCACCTGCTGATCGGCACTTCACTGCCCTGGCTCCTGCCGCACCTGGTGCACGACACCGAAACCTGGGACGCGGCTTTGTGCGCCGGAGAACGCGGGAAGCGCTGGGCGCGCTTCGGCGAGTGGCTGCGTCGCGGAGCCGACCTGGAGCACTGGGCGGCCTTCCCCCGCTCCTTCGCCGCTCTCGCCGATCTCATCGCCGAGACCGGGGCCTCCCCGGCCGCCCCCGCGACCGTGTGCGTACTGTCCGGCGACGTCCACCACGGTTATGTGGCGAAGGCGTTCTGGCCGTCCGGCGGCCCCAGCATTCCCGTCGTCCAGCTCACCTGCTCGCCCGTCCACAACTCCGTGCCCCTGATGATGCGCGTCGGTTTCCGCTTCGGCTGGAGCGCACCGGCCCGCCTGCTGGGCCGCCTCCTCGCCCGGCACGGCCGCAGCCACCGGCCGCCGGTCAAGTGGCGCAAGAAGGGCGGCCCCTGGTTCGGCAACCAGCTCATGACGCTGACCCTGCGCGACCGCTCGGCCCGCCTGCGCCTGGAACGCACCACCTCGGACGCGACGCTGGAGACCGTGCACGAGTCCTCCCTGACCGCCGGCTGAACCGGCGAGAAACGCGCCGCCCTCGTGCCCTGGCTCGGATGCTGCGAAGCCCGCCCGTCGGGAGAATCCCCTTCACGTCTCGGCGCGGCGGGACCTACGGTTTGTGGGTCACCCAGAGCAGTTCCGCCGGCCAGTGGTGTGCCCAGTCGGGCGGGTCGGTCTCGTTGTAGCCGTTGGTCGTTCCGAGGTCGGGCCGCGGCTCGATGAGGTCGTCGATGACGAGCCCTGCGCCGCGCAGGACCTTGACCCAGTCGCCGTAGGTGAGCTGATAGCTCGTCGCACCCTTGCCTTCGGCGATGGTGTCCAGCCCGAAGTAGTCCTGCCGCAGTGAAGTCGTCACGCGGCCGGCGACTTCGTCGTAGCAGGCTTCGAACCATGGGCTGGCGACGTTGAACACCAGCCGCCCACCCGGGCGCAGGACGCGTGCGGCCTGCGGGACGGCCAGGTGCGGAGGCGCCCAGCTGAGCCCGCCGTAGTCACAGAACACCAGGTCGAAGCTGTCGGCGGCGAACGGCAGTTGTTCGGCGGCGCCTTGCACCAGCGGGTAGCGGGCCGTTCCCATCGCCCGGGATGCCGACGCGAGTTGGGCTTCGGACAGGTCGAGCCCGACCACGGTGGCGCCCTCGGCGGCGAGCGCCCTGGACCACTGGCCGGCGCCGCAGCCGAGTTCGAGGACGCGCTTGCCGGTGACGTCACCCAGGGCCTGCAGGTGGGCGTCGGGGATGGAGTACATGCCCCACAGCCGGGGCGCGGCGCCGATTCGCGGGTCGTGCCTGTGCTGGTAGTCGCTGCTGATCTGGTTCCAGAGCCGCCGGTTGGCGGGGATGCTGTCCACGCGCCGACTCCAGCACTGGCTACCGGGGGCGGTCAACACGATTAGGGCACTGGCCGGCCCCCCTCGGTCCAGCCGTGGTTCGGCACTGGTTCGGCCGTGGTTCGGTCATGGTCCGCCGGACGAGCCCTTCTCTTCAGGCGTGTTCGACGTGGTGGAGGAAGAAGTCGCTGATGTCCTCGGAGAGCAGGTCCGGCGCCTCCATCGCGGCGAAGTGGCCGCCGCGGTCGAACTCCGACCAGTGCCTGATGTCGTACAGCCGCTCGGCCAGCGGCCGCACCGACTGCGTGATGTCGTGCGCGAACACCGCGACGCCCATCGGCACCGGGCAGCGTTCGGTCCGGCGCGGCGCCTCGCGGTGCAGCCGCGCCGAGGAAGCCGCGGTGGCGGTCAGCCAGTACAACGAGACGTCGGTGAGCATCCGCTCGTCGCTGATCGTCGAGCCGGGGTCGGTCCACTGTGCGAAGCGCTCGGCGATCCAGGCCAGTTGGCCGACCGGGGAATCGGTCAGCGCGTAGCCGAGGGTCTGCGGCGTGGTGGCCTGCAGCGCCTGGTACGGCGGGCGGGCGGCCATCATCCGCCTGACCTTGTCCAGGCGGGCCTCGTCCGTCTCGGAGAGTTCGACACCGGCGTCCGGGTCCGGACGGGTCGGCAGGTAGTTGACGTGCACCCCGACGACCCGCTCGGGCGCCACCGCGCCGAGCGCCATCGAGATGCCCGCGCCGAAGTCGCCGCCCTGCGCGCCGTAGCGCTCATAGCCGAGACGGCGCATCAACTCGGCCCAGGCTCGCGCGACATGGACGACGTCCCAGCCGCGCTCGTGCGTCGGCCCCGAGAAGCCGTAGCCCGGGATGGAAGGGATGACCAGGTGGAAGTTCCGTGACAGCGGCTCGATCACGTCGAGGAACTCCAGGAACGAACCGGGCCAGCCGTGGGTGAGGATCAGTGCGAGCGCGTCCGGGTTCGCGGACCGGACGTGGACGAAGTGGATGTTCTGGCCGTCGATCTCGGTGGTGAAGTGCGGTAGTTCGTTGAGCTCGACCTCGTGCGCACGCCAGTCGTAGTCGGTGCGCCAGAGTTCGGCGAGCTCCTTCAGCCGCGCCAGCGGGAAGCCGTAGTCCCATCCGGCGTCGGCGACCTCGTTGGGCCAGCGGGTGCGGGAGAGGCGGTCGGTCAGGTCGTCGAGGTCGGCCTGGGGGATGTCGATGCGGAACGGCTCGATCATGGTCTTCGCTCCCGAGTAAATCGTTCGAATCACAAACGTTCGTGGGACTAACGAAGCTAGACTGTTAGTGGCACAAACGCAACAGGCGGAGGACCTTCCCATGAGTACGACCCCCGACCGCACCCCGGCCCGGCTGCGCGCCGTCCCCAGCCGCCTGCTCGCCGGGGCCGCGGCCGTCGCCGACCGGCTCGTCGGCGAGCGCCTGGCGGCCGAGGGCGCCCACAAGTGGCACTTCGCGGTGCTCGTCGCACTCGCCGAGGACGGCGCCGCCAGCCAGGCGGGGCTCAGCCGCCGCACCGGCATCTACCGCAGCGACATGGTCGCCGTGCTCAACGAGCTCGCCCGCACCGGTTGCGTCAGCCGCGAACCCGACCCGGTCGACCGTCGCCGCAACGTCATCTCCCTCACCCCCGCCGGCCGGCGTCGCCTGGAGCGCCTCGACGCGCTGATCTCGGACGCCCAGCGCGAGCTCCTCGCCCCTCTCACCCCCGCCCAGCAGGAGGAACTCATCCGCCTGCTCACCGTCCTGACCGAGCACCACCGCCCCGAGCACCCCGGCTCGCAGGAGGCGCGCTGACCCCCGAGCCGCGCCCGGCCCGGCCGTGCCGTGACTTGCCGCACCGCCCGGAGCGGTGGCCGACCGGATGACGCGGCGGTTTCGCAGGCCTGGCTGCGACTGGGCCGCACCGCGAACCGGTCACATGGACCGGGGCTGCCGCATACCGGAGGGGGGATGTCGATGGCGGGTCACTGCCCGCGCCCGCAGCGGCTCTGGAGCCCGCGGGTAAGGGCCCGATCGCACCGGTTGCGGAAGAGCAGGCCGAACGGTACGCGGACGGGGTGCCGGTCAGGCCGTCATGGTTGGGTCGCGCCGACCTGGCGTGAACCGTTCCCGGGATCCGTGCGGCTGCCGCACGGATCAGGGGGACGCTGACGGTGAAGCCAGTGACCTGAGGTGATCGCGCCAGGCAGCGGTCACGACCGGCGGCACCTTCGTGGTGAGCCCGCCCTGTCTGGTGAAGGCGAGGCCCTTGCTGTAGGCGCTGCCTCCGCAGCCGTCCGACTGGCGGGTGAGCTTCACGTCGACGGACTCGTCGATCTCGGGGCTGCCGCCTCCCTTCGGGGTGACCCGAAAACGGACAGCGCCGAGGTCGGAGCCCACGTCGTCGGGAAGTCGCAGGCTCAGCCGGGTGATGTCCCCCGGTTCGAGCGTGTCCCGGACGCATCTGCCCCCTGCGCACAACTCGTAGGAGGCGCCCGCGAGGTCGGTGTAGCCCCGTTGGAGGAACGTCACGCCCACCTGCGAAGCGACGCCGACGCCGGCGCACGACTCGGAGCCGCCGCACGCCGACGCGGTCACCGTCACCGTCACGGCGGACACGATCGCCAGGACTCCCGGTCCGACCGCTCGTTTCACCGGTTCTCGTCGCCAGGGTCGCCGTGTCTGCCGGAGCGGCGCGTTCAGCGCCTGCGCCTGCCTCAGCGCACCGCCTGCTTCACGAGGGCGGCGATGCGTTCCTCGACCTCGGGGGTCACCTCGGTCAGCGCGAACCCGGCGGCCCACATGGGGCCGTCGTCCAGCTTCGCCTCGTCACTGAACCCGAGCGTCGCATAGCGTGCCTTGAACTTCTCCGCGCTCTGGAAGAAGCAGACCACCTTGCCGTTCAGGGCATAGGCCGGCATCCCGTACCAGAGTTTCGGAGCGAGGAGCGGGGCGCTCGCCGTGACGACGGCGTGCACGCGCTCGGCCATGATCCGGTCCGAGTCCCGCATCTCGGCGATCTTCGCGAGCACGTCCCGCTCCGCCTCCGCCGCCTTGTCCGCGCGCGAACTCCGGCGAGCCGCCTTCTTCAGCTCCTGGGCGTGGTCCTTCATCGCGGCCCGCTCCTCGGCCGTGAACCCCTCGTGCGCGCTGCGTTCGGTGCTGCTCATGACTGTCCCCCCACAGGATCTCGGTGCTCGGATCTCGGGAGGGACCATACCCCGGCCCACCGACACCGGTCTCGCGTCAGCGGTCATGTGTCTCCGGTGCCGGGCAGGCGGGCGTGCCCTACAGCGGGGTGGGCTTGATCATGGCGAACGGGGCGCCCTGCGGGTCGGCGACCACCGTCATACGGCCGGCCATCATGTCGAACGGCGGGGCGAGGACCGTGCCGTTGCGCTTGACCAGGGCGTCCACGGTGGAGTCGACGTCGTCGACGGCGAAGTACGTGAGCCAGTGCGCCGGGGTGCCGGGCGGGTCGTTGGCGAGGAGCGTGACGCCCCCGACCGCGCGCCCGCCCACCCGCAGTTCCCAGTAGGAGTCGGCGCCCTCCAGCGGCTCGATCTCGATGCCGAACGCCTCGCCGTAGAAGGCGGTGGCGGCGGGCACATCACTGGTGTGCAGTTCGTTCCAGGTCAGGGCACCCGCTTCGTTGACCACCCGGGCCCCGTGGAACTCGCCGGGCTGCCAGACCCCGAACACCGCGCCCTGCGGGTCGGCGGCGACCAGCATCCGCCCGAGCGTGCCGACATCCATCACCGGGACGAGCAGGGTGCCGCCCGCGGAGACGATCGCGTCCTGGGTGGCCTGGGCGTCGGTGCTCGCCAGGTAGCTGGTCCAGACGGTGGGCGGTTCCGGGGCTCCCTCGGGGGACATCGCCGGGCCGATACCGGCCGCCGCCCTGCCGTTCAGCTCACAGACCGCGTATCCGCCGAACTCGGCCGGACCGGGCTGCCCCTGCCAGCCGAACAGGTCGCGGTAGAAGTCCAGCGCGGCCTGCTGGTCCTTGGCCATCAGGTCGACCCAGCACGGCGTGCCGGTCGGATACGGAGCGGTGACTTCTGTCATCTTCTGTCCTTTCTCGTGCGGTGTGTCCGCCAGCCTTCCTCCGGGAGCTGTCATCCGCCGCCCGACACGCCGCCGCCCACCCCGGCGAGCAGGGTCCGGAGCGTGGGCCGCGCAGGTCAGGCGGCCTTCTGCGACGCGGCCGCACCGCCCTGCAGGTCGTCGAGGGTGAGCCGGTGCGCCGGGGGGTCCGGCAGGAGAACCTGGCGGATGACGCGCAGGTCGGAACCCACTTGGAGGAGTTCGCCGGGCTCCAGCAGGCGCCAGTCGGGATGGTCGTCCATCCGCTCGCTGGCGACCACGACCGCCGGGTGCTCGGCGAGGGACGCCGAATGGACGCGCATACGGCCGTGACTGCCGCTGTGGTCGAGATGCCGACTGCCGTGCTGGCCGCCCGCGGGACGCTCGAGGACGAACAGGTCGTGGGTGTCGGGGTAGCGCAGCGCCCACAGCTGCCGGGGGGTGATGAGTATCAGGTTCATCGCGAAGACGGGCAGGTTCGCGGCGATCCACCCGGCGGCCCGCCGGATGCCTTCGGCGACGTCGCCGCCGTTGCGCCGGGTCTCGCGGGTGATCAGGGCGAAGAAGCGCTCGGAATCCGTTTCGCCGCGGACCAGCGAGCGGTCCTCGTGCAGGTGGTGGTCGAGGGCGTCCAGGCCCTCGATCACCCCGTTGTGGGCGAAGAGCCGGCCGTCCTGTTCGAAGGGGTGGGTGTTGCGGACATCGAGGCCGCCGGTGGAGGCGTACCGGATGTGTGCCACGAAGGTCGCCGACTCGTCCTGCCGTGCCTCCTCCGCGAAGGCGCGGTCGCGGTAGGCGGCGATGGCGGCCTTGTCGACGCGCGGGGTGCCGTCGGCGGCGAAGCGGCCGAGGCCGGTGCCGTCGGGGTCACGGTGGCTCTGCCGGCTGAGGCTGTCGGGGGCGTCGAGCAGCCAGAAGGTCGCGTGGGTACGGAGCGGGGCGCTGCTGAGGCCGAAAAGGCGACACATGGTTTCCTCCGTGGTGACCGGCTTCCGACATGGCGCCGACCGGGTCTCCCCTCCACGATCCGCCATGCGCCCGGTGATCGCCTCCGTCCCGCCTGCTCGCCCCGAACCGTCACCGTTCGTGGCTGTGCGTGCGGGCTGCTCGGGAGGAAGGCCGCCAACGCCGCACGACCCCGTCAGCAAACGGGGTCCGCTCACCTCGCAAAAAAGGGGCGTTCCACCCGTATCATCGCTGCACCAGGGCACATTGCGGCCGCAACACCATCCCTGGCCCGCTTCAACGGCCCGCCAGAGCCACGTCCCGGCCGCCGACCAAGGAGACGACCATGTCCGAAGGAACGGCGTCAGCAACCGCGTTGACCTCGCAGTACATCAGCCAGGTGGCCGGCGACCTCGAGCGGAACGTCAAGGAGCAGGAACGCGTCAGCGCGGAACTCTCCGCCTTGCAGGAACAGTTGACCGCGCTGCAGCACGACCACGGCGTGCTGCTGAGCATGCAGCAGGCGCTCGGCGTTCCGGCTCCTGGCGCCGCGCCCTCCGACGCCGGCGGCGCCGCTGTGCCGTCCCCCAGGAAGAGGGCCACGGGCGCCTCCGCGGAGCGGCGAGCGGCGAAGACGGCCGCGGTGAAGCCACCCGAGGGCCGGAAGCGGGCGAAGCGGGGCGGTGCGAAGTCCGTCGCCGGGAAGTCCGGCGCGGGCAAGGGGACGCGTCCCACGCTGGTCGATCTGCTCCACCGGCATCTCACCGAGCAGCACGAGCCCCGTTCGGCGGCGGAGGTGGCGAAGGCGGTCGCTGACGCGCACCCCGACCGCAGCATCTCGACCAACGTCGTGCGCACCACCCTGGAGAACCTCGTCGCCAGGAGCCTCGCGCAGCGGAACAAGCAGGGCAGCTCCGTCTTCTACACCGCTTCCACGTCGGCGGAGTCGGCGTCGGAGTCGACGCCGGCGTCCGAGGAAGGGACGCGGCCCGACACCGTCAAGTGAGGTGGAAGCCGTCCGAGCGGACGCGGGGTCCGGTCGGGGCGCGGCGGGCAGGAGAGCCGTTCGCCCACGCCGGACCTCCACTCACCTGCCGGTGCCGGCTTCACCGAGTTCGGCGAGCGCGGAGGCGGCCTCGGCCTGTCGCGGGCTCCTGAGCTCGGCGAGGGCGTCACGGGCGGCGAGCAGGGTCTGCCGGGCCTCCGGGTGGCCCATGGCGCCGAGCACCCGCCCCAGGTCGAGCCGTGCCTGTTCGGCCCAGGCCGGCATCTGCGCGGCGTCGAAGAAGTCGAGGGCCTGCCGGAGTGAGGGCTCGGCCTCGTGCCAGCGCTCCAGGGCCGCGAGGTCGTTGCCGATCTGCTGCCGGTGGACGGCGTGGTAGAACGCGATCAGCTCGTCCGCGCGGCCCGGGACGCCCGCCCGGCAGATCCGTTCGCCGCGGCGGTGGATGTCCAACGCGTCTGCCGCCCGGCCCAGTTGGCGCAGCAGGGCGCCGAGGGCGTTGAGGATCGACAGCTCGGCGAGCCTCGCCTGCCCGGTCTCCTGAGCGGCGAGGCGGTGGGCCGCCTCCCGCAGCCGCGTGTGGGCCTCCTCCAGCCTGCCCAGCCGGTGCAGTGCGCCGGCGCCGTACCCGAGTGCCCAGCCCTGCTGGAGTCCGTCGTCGCTGTCGCGGGCCGCGGCGAGCGCGGAGTCGGCGGACACCAGGGCGGCCCGGGGGTCGTGCGCGCAGAGGTTGTGGGCCCAGGCGAGGTAGTTGAGGTGGACCGCCTCCTCCCGCCTGCTGCCGAGTGCGCGGGCGGAGTCGGAGGAGCGCTGGAACACCTCGACCCACTGCTCCCAGTGCTGGTTGAGGTCGGAGAACCAGTGCATGGCCTCAGCCGTGTCCAGGACCTGCCGGTGCCGGCCGGTGTCGTGGGCGCGGCGGAGCGCGGCGAGCCACTGGGCCCGCTCGGCCTCCAGCCAGGCCCGCGCCTCCTCCCGGCCGGTGGGCGCCGCGTCCGGGTCCGGGTCGCCGGACGGCGCGGTGTGGTCGTGGTCGGCGTCGAAGTGCAGCGCGGCGGCCGTGGCCCGGCGCAGCATCCACCGCGCGGTCCGGTCGAGGGCGTCGTCGCGGACCGCTGGGCCGTCATCGGCCTCGACCTGTTCGGCCGCGTACAGCCTGAGCAGGTCGTGGAAGCGGTAGCGCTCGGCGGCGGGATCGCTCTGGAGCAGTCCGGCGTCGGTCAGTTCCTCGGCGCAGGCGACCGCCTCGTCGTAGGACAGCCCGGCCAGAAGCGCGCCGGTCTCCGGGCTGAAGTCCGCCCCCGCGGCCAGTGAGGCGCGGCGCAGCAACGTCTGTGCATCCGGGCGCAGTTGCCGGTACGAGAGTGCGAACGCCGCACGGATCCGGAGGTTTCCGGCCTGAAGCCCGTCAAGGCGTCGGCCCTCGGCGGCGAGACGGGCGACGAGCTTGCCCAGGCGTTCGTGCGGCCGGCTGAGCAGCCGCTGTCCGGCGATCCGGACGGCCAGTGGCAGGTGTCCGCACAGATCGGCGAGATCGCGTGCGGCCTGCGCCTCCGCCCGCACCCGTTCCGGGCCGAGGATGCGGGTCAGCAGTTCCACCGCCTCCTCGCGCCGCAGCAGGGCCAGGTCGCAGCGGTGGACGGCCGTCAGACCGGCCAGGGCCTGGCGGCTGGTGACGATGGTCAGGGACGGGCCGGTGCCGGGCAGCAGCGGGCCGATCTGGGCCTCGTCGGCGGCGTTGTCCAGCAGCAGGAGCAGCCGTCGCTCGGCTGCCAGGGACCGCCACAGGCCCGCGCGGTCGTCGGTGCCGGCCGGTATCGCGGCTTCGGCCAACCCCAGGGCGCCCAGCAGCCGGGCCAGCGCGTCTCGGGGGCTGGTCGGCTCGGCGTCCATGCCGTGCAGGTCCAGGGCGAATTGCCCGTCCGGGAAGTGCGGGGCGAGACGGTGCGCGGCGTGCACCGCGAAGGCGGTCTTGCCCAGCCCGGGCTGTCCGGCGACCACGGTGACCTGCGGCTGCCCCGGGTCGGCGTCCCGCACCAGGTCCAGCAGCCGGGCGAGCGCCGCGTCACGGGCGGTGAAGTCCTGGATGTCACGCGGCAGGGGCAGGGCGACGGGTGCGGCCGGTCCCCCGGCCGCCCGGGGCCGCGGACGCCCCAGGGCCGCGGACTCCTCCAAGCCGGCCGCCTCGTCCGCGTCCAGCCCCAGCGCGTCGGCCAGCGCCCGGACCGTGCGGCGCTGCGGCCCTCGGGTGCGTCCGCGCTCCATGTCGGCCAGCGCCCTGACGCTCACCCCGGCCGCATGTGCCAGCGCCTCCTGGCTCAGTGCCGCACGGGCCCGCAGGAAGCGCAGCCGCTGCCCGAAGTCCTCAGTGGAAGGCGTGCCGCCGCGCACCGTGGAAGTCCCCCGATCGTCCGGCTCGTCCGGTCGCGAGCCCCCCGGCAGAAGTATGGCGGACGGTACTTCTGCCGGTGGAACCGCCTGGGACGCGGCGGCCGTTGCTGGTCGACTGAGGGCAGGCGCGGAACAACTCCTCCCGGCCGGACGGGGTCCGGGCGGCCCCTCCTTCACGGACGGTGTCGCCGGACCACGGGCCCCGTGCGAAGCGGGGAGCGGCGCCGGCCACCGTCTCCGGACGACCACCGGAGACGCGACGACCATGAAACGGGGCTACTTCGAATGAACAGCAGCAACGACGACCGGGCCGCCGGGATCTCCAGGCGGGGCGTTCTGGCGGCGGGCGCGCTGACCGCCGCCGCCGTGGCCTACCAGGTGGGGCGGGCCCCCGCGGCGTCCGCTGCCGCCAAGCCCGCCATCTTCTACGCACCCCACCAGGACGACGACGCGATCGGCCTGGCCGGGTCGATCCTGGAGCACAAGGCGGCGGGCCGGCCCGTCTACCTCGTGCTGGTGAGCGACGGCAGGAATCCCGACCTGGCCAAGCTCATGAACACCGACCCCTGCCCGCTGACCACGTGGAGCAGCCCGCACTCGTGCGCTGCGGGCGGCAGGCACGGCCTGTCCTGGCCGACCGACGGGACGACCAAGATCGTCGCGGGCCGGACGGCCGAGTTCACGGCCTCCGCGAAGGCGCTGGGCGTGGACAGGGTCATCAACTTCAAGATCGCGGACGACGGGTTCGCGAGCACGTCCGCCTACAACAGGCTCGTCGACCGGATCGACGCGAAGGTCCGAGCGCTCGCCGCGCAGTACCCGGGCGCCTCGCACAAGTTCACGGCCGGCTGGCTGGAGCGCACCGAGACGCACAAGGCGTGCAGTGACGTGGCCTACCGCCTGATGAACGACGGCACGATCTCCGACGTGCGCTTCAACCACGTCTACGCCTACGGGCGGCCCAGGGATCGGCGCGCGGACGGCGCGGCGTACGTGCTGAACATCCCGGGCTCCCACATGAAGGTCAAGCGCAACGCGATGTACGCCTACAACACGTGGGATCCGAGCCGGAACCTGTACGCCCTCGGCTATCACAGCGTTCCCGAACTGCTGGAGGCCGCGCACGCCGACCCCCGCGAATTCATCCACACCCTCCCGTCCGACTACCGGCCGGGCAAGGGCGACTGAGAACCGCACCGCATCACCAGGACCACCTCGGCCGCCGGCACCGAGCCGCGGCCCCGCACCGCTCACGGGGAAGACTCCATGAACATCAAGCGTCACCACACCGCTCTGCTCGCCCTCGCGGGCACGGCCCTCGCCCTGTCCCTCACCGCCTGCCAGAGCGACGACACGTCCGGCAAGTCCGCCCCGGCGTCGACGGCTTCGGCGGCCGGGAAGGCTGCGGACGGCGGTCGGACCGGCGCGGCCGGAACGGCGGGCTCGACCGACCCGGCGCGCGCGGCCGCGTCGAAGGGCTCGACGGGCCGTACCGGCAGCGGCGGCTCCGGGGGCTCGACCGGTGAGCAGCCGAGCGCCGCCACCCGGGTCTGCACCGCGCGGGACGTCACCGTCACGGCGGCCACCGAGGGGGGTGCTCCCTACACCCACCTCGTCCTCACGGCGAAGAACACCTCCGGCCGCTCCTGCCGGCTCGCGGGTGCTCCGCACCTCCAGTTCCTCGAGAGCCACAAGCAGGACGTCCCGGTCGTCGCGAAGAGCAAGCCGGCCGCGCCGGTCGTGCTGACGGCGGGAGCCCCTGCCTACGCCCTGGTCAAGTTGTCGGACGGCGGGGTCGACGAGGACAACGAACCCGTGTCGGCGTTCTCCCTCATGCTGGAGGGCGACTCCACGGTCATCGCCGTCACCGCCCCCGGCAGCGGGGTGGCCGTCGACCCGGCGAAGGCCCTCACCGGCTACTGGACCCCCGAACTCCGCGACGGCGCGGACGACTTCTGAGACACGTCGCGGGGCGGAAGCCGACCCTGCCGGGCTCGCGACTGTCCCGCCTCCGGGCGGTGCCGCACAGCCCGGCCGGGAATCGGCCCCGCGGACTTCACGTTTCGGGGTGCCGCGCTTCGGCCCGGCACCCCGGCCTGAACGACTCGCGTCCTCCGCCGTCGAGTCGTACCGACTCAGCGGGTCGGCAGCGCCGTTGCGTCCGCCTACACAGAAACGAGGAGGCCGGCCGCGTGGCCGGGCGGCGGCTTGAGTACGGGTACTCATGCGCGTCGGACGGCGGCCGCGGCACCCTGCACGCATGACGGACATCCTTCTCGTGCCGAAGCGCCGGCGCCCCTGGTCGCGGCGGACACGCCTGGGCGTGGACCTCGCGCTGGCGATTCCCCTGTCGCTGCTGGAGACCGGGTGGCTCGTGGTGGACTGGATCTACGGCTACGGCCTTGACGTGTGGGCGGCGCAAGGACAGCAGTCACAGATCGACGCGGCCGACCTTGCGCACCTGGGGCGGTTGCGGGTCATGCTGGTCGCGCTGCTCGTCGCCGCCGTCCTCGCCGCGCTCTTCCGCGCCCGCTGGACGGTGACCGCGCACCTGCTGGTGGCCCTCCTGGCGGGGGGATCCCTGGCAGCCGCACAGCACGAGTGGGACCACAGCCACGCCCCGGCACCCGGATGCGTCCGCTACAGCGCGAACTGCTGAGGCAGCAGCGGTGAATGAGCCGTGCCGTCGCCTCGTGACCTCACTCGCGCACGCCCGCCGGCCCGACCGCGCCTCGGCGCCGCAGGAGGCCGGCCGGTACGAGGACATGGAAGGCGCTAGTCTGCCGGGATGGAGCAGGCCCACCCCCTCGTCCGCGACGTCTTCCCCGACCTCGTCGCCGAGCTGATCGCGCTCCTGGAGGACGAAGGGGAACGCGAGTTGGCTCTCTGCGCGTGGGACCTCCCGCTGGTCGCCATGTGCGACTGCGGCGACGACTTCTGCCAGAGCATCCACACGACGGTCCGCCCGAAGGGGGAGCCGTACGGCGAGGGCCATCGATGCGTGCCGCTCCACCCCGAGGAAGGCATGCTGGTCCTGGACGTCGTGAAGGGCAGGATCATGTACATCGAGGTGCTGGACCGGCCGCCCATGGAGGCTCGCCGCGGTACGCAGGACTGATGCCCCACTGACCCAATCGCCTCCGTACCCAAGCTGGTTGACCGCCTGTTAGCGTGGGCGGAATGGAAGATCTTGGATCCGTGGCCTGGCCGCCCGAGCCGATCAGGACCGAGAGGCTGGTGCTCCGTCGGTCCGAGCCCCGGGACCGGGCGACGTTCGTCGAACTGCTCGCCTCGCCGGAGGTGAACGCCTACCTCGGTGGCCCACGGCCGCGTGATGAGCTCGAGCGCGAGTTGCCCACGGCGCCCGAGCAGTGGGCCGGGAGTCTCGTCGTCGATCTCGACGGGTCGATGATCGGCCATATCCTGCTCAGGAGGGCGACGGGCCACCGTCGCCCGGCCGCCGCCGGGAAGCTCGACCTGGGCTACATGTTCCTGCCGCGGGCGTGGGGGTTCGGGTACGCCGCCGAGGCCTGCGAGGCGGCGCTCGGCTGGCTCGCCGGCGTGCTTCCCGGTGAGCCGGTGGTGCTCACCACCCAGAGCGCGAACGTCGCCTCGATGCGTCTCGCGGCGAAGCTGGGGTTCGACGAGGTGGAGCGGTTCGAGGCCTGGGACGCCGAGCAGTGGCTCGGCATGCGGTCCCCGGGCACGCCGTCGGACTGAGTTCGCGGCGGTCACCGCGCCGCCGACGGCCGGTTGTCGGCCGGACTTACTGATGGTCTCGAATCCCGCGAACGAGGATCTGCGCCGAACGCGGGCCTTGGTGCTTCGCGCCGTTACCCGGGAGGTAATGGCGCCGAACTGCCGGCGCGGACGAGGATGTGCACGTCGCCGCGTCAGGCGGACACGGATGCCGGATCGGAGTGATGAGTCATGTCCACCGCCCCACTTGCCACCACTCGCGCTGTCGTGGACGAGCTGCTGCGCAGGATCGGCGGGGGTGAGCCCGAAAGCATCGCCGCGATGTACGCCGAGCAGGTCGACTGGAAGCTGGACTGGCCGGAGGCCGAGCACGGCCGGCCCTCGACCCCGTGGATTCGTCACCGGGCCACCCGCGCCGATGCCTCCGCACACTTCCGTGAGCTCGCCGAGCACCATGCGCCCGGTCAGGCGTCGACCGAGATCGAGCGCATCCTCGTCGACGGCACCGACGCGGTCGTGATCGGCGAGATCCGCCAAACCGCCCGCTCCACCGGACGTGCCTACCGTGCTCGGTTCGCGCTGCACCTCACCGTCGAGGACGGCCTCGTCACCCGGCATCACGTCTACGAGGACAGCCTTGCCGTCGCCCAGGCCTTCGATGCGAGTTGAGCGAGTAAGGCTGAGCCCGGCGCCGCGCAGCTCCCCTGGCGCGGGGCGGGGGCTGACCCCGCGGGCGCTACGAGTGTACGTTCGTACGCTCTCGGCGGTAGGGTGGCGCGCATGGAGACGGACTACTTCGCCCAGGACCCCCGCACGAACCTGGAGCGCATGCAGGCGGGCGATCTCTACATCGCGGACGATCCCGAGATCAGCCGCCGTCAGCAGCGGGCCGTTCAGCTGGCCAGCCGCTACCAGGCCGCCTACGCCGAGGACGCCGACGCCGCGCAGCCGCTGCTGAGCGAACTGCTCGGGTTCCTCGGTGAGCAGGCCCATCTGCGTCCGCCCCTGTACGTCGACTACGGCAGCAACATCTCCGTGGGCGCGCGCACCTTCGTCAACTACAACCTCACGGCGCTGGACGTAGCGGCCATCACCATCGGCGAGGACTGCCAGATCGGCCCCAACGTCCAGTTGCTGACGCCGACCCACCCGCTGGAGCCGCAGCCGCGGCGCGACAAGCTCGAGGCCGCCCGTCCCATCGTCATCGGCGACAACGTGTGGATCGGCGGCGGCGCCATCGTCCTGCCCGGAGTCACCATCGGCGACAACTCCGTCGTCGGCGCCGGCGCCGTCGTCACCAAGGACGTGCCCGCGAACGTCGTCGCCGTCGGCAACCCCGCCCGCGTGGTGCGGAGTCTGTGAGCCCGACGTCATGGCCACCGGACACACCGACCCCGAGCGCCGCGCCCGCATCCTCGACGCCACCCTCGACCTGATCGCCGAGGAGGGGATCGCACGTGTCTCCCACCGGAAGGTCGCGGCTCGCGCCGGCGTACCTCTGGGGTCGATGACCTATCACTTCGGCGGCATGGACGAGGTCCTGCGCGAGGCCTTCGGCCGGTTCACCGACCACATCGTCGCCGTGTTCGACGACCACCTCTCGGCTCCCGCCGACCCCGGCGCGGCCCGGCAGGCGGTGGCCGATCTCGTCCACGCGCTGTCCGAAGGCGACCGGCGCGACCTGGTCCTCACGCAGGAGCTGTACACGCTCGCCGCCCGCCACCCCGCCTACCGGGAGCTCACGCACGAGTGGATGCGCCGCAGCCGTGTCCACCTGGAGAAGCACTTCGACGCCGGCACCGCCCGCCAGCTCGACGCGCTCATCGAGGGGCTGACCCTGCACCGGGCGCTCTCGCCGCGGCCCCACGACCGTGCCCTGACCCTCGAAGCGATCACCCGCATCACCACACCGGGCGAGCGTTCCCGCTGACCGCCCGTGCGGCACGAACCCGACCGGTGCCGCATGGGCCCGCGCGCGTGACACCCCGGCGGCTTCGCGCTCGGGCCCGCCGTCTCGGTGAGAAAACCCTGTGGAAGCGGTGTCGGTGGGGCCGCTTATGCTGCACCCGATGATCACGCGGGCCAGGGGAGGGCGCGGCATGTTCGGCAGGCTGTTCGGCAGGGACGCGGAGAGACCGGGGGCGGATCCGCACGCCCTGCCCGTCCCGCGCAAGCGGAAGAACGGGATCCACCCGCTGCGCGCGCTCGGAGACGCTCGGGTGCTCGCGCTGCTGGAGGCGGCCGAAGCGGGTGACTGGGCGTCGGTCAAGGAGGCGCTGGCTCCGTTCGACCTCGGCCGCGACGACCAGGTGCTGGGCGAGCTGGCGGACCTGGACGGTGTGCAGGAGTGGATCGGCCGGGCCGTCGAGGAGGACAAGGAGCAGCGGGCGACCGCTCTGCTGATATCCGGGGCGCGCCACGTCGTGTGGGGCTGGGAGGCGCGCACCGCCGCGCGAGCCGTGGACGTCACTCAGGAGCAGTGGCGGGTTTTCCACGAGCGGCTCCAGGTCGCCGAGGAGCAGTTGCTCGAAGCCGCCGAACTGCGGCCGGAGTGGGTCACTCCGTGGCGCCGCCTCCTCACCTCGGGCCGCGGCATGTCGCTGGGCGACGCCGTCAACGAGGCCCGGCTCGACGCGGCCCTGCGCCGCGAACCGCTGGATCCCGAGACGCACCTCGAGTGGTTGTCGCACCTGCAGCCCCGGTGGAACGGGGAGCCCGGCCAGGCCCTGGCGTTCGCGCGTGACGCGTTCACCCGTGCGCCCGAAGGACATCGGCTCGGCTGTGTGATCGCCATGGCCCACATCGAGGACTGGGTGGAGTCGGAGCAGGCCGACTGCCTCGTCACGCCCGCGATCCAGGCCGAGTTGAGGGCCGCCGCCGAGCACAGCATCCTGCACCCCGCCTACGAGCGGCGCCCGGGTTGGCAGCAGGACTTCAACACCTTCGCCATGGCCCTGGGGCTGGCCTCCGAGAGCGTCGTGGCCCCGCGCGTCTTCCGCGAGCTGGACGGGGCGTTCACGTCGTGGCCCTGGCTCTACATGGCACAGCCGGAGAAGTCGTACGCCCGTTTCCGGGGCCGTGCCTGAGCCCGCCGACCCTTCCGCCGCTCCCCCATCACCTTCCACGGACTGCCCGATGACTCTGTCCCACTCCGCCGCGAACCCGCCCGGTGCCGACCGCACCTTCCAGGTGGACCTGCGTGGTCTCGTCGATCTCCTGTCCCACCACCTCTACTCCAGCCCCCGTGTCTACCTGCGTGAACTCATGCAGAACGCGGTGGACGCCCTCACCGCCCGGCACACCCTCGAACCGGACGCGCCCGCCGGCTCCTTCGGCATCCGCCTGTACGCCGACGGCTCGGTGGTGCGCGTCGAGGACGACGGCGTCGGTCTCACCGAGGCCGACGTGCACGCCTTCCTCGCCACCATCGGCCGCAGCAGCAAGCGCGCCGACCAGATAGCCGACCAGCGCGGTGACTTCATCGGCCAGTTCGGGATCGGCCTGCTCTCCTGCTTCCTGGTCGCGGACGAGATCCACGTCCTGAGCCGCTCCGCCCGCACGCCCGACGCTCCCGCCGTCGAGTGGCGTGGCCGCGGCGACGGCAGCTACAGCGTCCGCACCCTGCCCGCGTCCGCCTGCCCCCGGCCCGGCACCACCGTCACCCTGACCCCGCGCGCCGACGCGGCCGAATGGACCCGGCCGGCCCAGGTGCACGCCCTGGCCCGGCACTTCGGGTCCCTGCTGCGCCATCCGGTGACCTTCGACGACGGCGCCGGCGGGACCGGCGCACCCGTCAACCCGGAGCCCGCGCCCTGGGCCCGTACGTACGCCACACCCGGAGCCCGCTCCCGCGCCATGGCCGCGTACGGCGAGGAGGTCTTCGGATTCACGCCGCTGGACACCATCGAGCTGGATCTGCCGGCCGTGGGTCTGAAGGGCATCGCGTGCGTGCTCTCCGAGGCGGTGCCCGCGGGACGCCGCCACGGCCACCGCGTGCACGTCAAGGGCATGCTGCTGTCCGAGCAGGCGGAGGAGATCCTGCCCGAGTGGGCGTTCTTCGTCCGCTGCGTCGTCGACGCCGAGAGCCTGCGCCCGACGGCGTCCCGCGAGTCCCTGTACGAAGACGACATCCTCGCCGCCGTACGCGACGCCCTCGCCGAGCGGCTGCGCGCCTGGATCGCGCGGACCGCCGCCAGCGACCCGGACCTGCTCGGCCGCTTCCTCCAGGTCCACCACTTGGCCGTGAAGTCGCTCGCGGTGCACGACGACGAGATCCTGCGGATGCTGCTGCCCTGGCTGCCGTTCGAGACCACCGACGGACACGCCACCCTCGACGAGTTCGCGCGCACCCACCGCACCGTACTCGTGACGTCCAGCGTCGAGGAGTTCCGCCAGGTCGCGGCGATCGCGTCGGCCGCCGGGCTGGGCGTCGTCAACGGCGGGTACACCTACGACCGCGAACTCGTGCACCGGCTGCCTGAGATCAGGCCCGAGACCAGCGTCGCCGACCTCGACCCCGCGACCCTGACCGCGCACCTCGACCCCGTGGACCGGGAGACGGAAATGGCCGCCGCGGCCTACCTCTCGCTGGCCCGCGACGCCCTCGCCGTCTTCGACTGCGACGTCGCGCTGCGCACCTTCCACCCGGCCTCCGCCCCCGCCCTCCTCGTGGACAGCCGCGAGGCCCGGCACGAACGCACCCGCTCCCAGCTCGCGCGTGAGCAGCAGGGCGGGGTGTGGGGCGACATCCTCGGCGCCCTGCGCCAGGAGGCGCCGCGGGCCCAGCTGATCCTCAACCAGCTCAACCCGCTGGTCCGCACCGCCGTCACCATCGACGAGCCCGAACTGGCCCGCACCAGCGCAGAGGCGCTCTACGGGCAGGCGGCGATGCTGTCCCGGCGCCCGCTCAGGCCCGCCGAGTCGAGCCTCATCAACCGCTCCTTCCTCGACCTCCTCGCCCACGCCCTCCGCAAGGACAGCTGACGATGCCGACCGCACCCCAGACCACCGACGAGCTGTACCAGGCGCTCCAGGAGAACGACCGGCGTCCCTACGGCCGCACCCGCACCGTCACGGCCGAGGAACTGGTCGAGGCCGCCGAGCAGTTCGCCGAGCCCGTCCCCCTCGTCCACGGGCTCCTCGAACTGCAGGAGGCGTACACCTACGGCTCCGAGCCCCGGAAGTCGCCCGTCGTCTTCGCCCGTCTGCTCACCCTCTTCGACGAGCAGCCCGACGTCTTCGACGAGCGCCTGCGCCACATGCTGTTCTGGCGGTTCAAGTGGGTGGCCAACGCGCTGCTCGCACTGCCCGAGGTGCCGCTGGCCAGCCTGCGCCAGTGGCTGACGGAGATGCGGGACCGGTACGAGAAGGCCGGCTTCGGCCTCCAGCCCTACTACGGGCAGGCGTACCAGCTGGCCGCCCACCTCGGTGAGGGCACCCCCCTCGCCTACGAGCTGTGGGCCGGCCGTACCCGTACCCGGCTCAGCGACTGCGAGGCCTGCGAGATCTGCGAGCGGGCCCGGTACCACCTCGCGGCGGGCGACGACGAGCGGGCGCTGCGCATATGGGACCCCGTCCTGGCGGGCAAGGAGTCCTGCCAGGAGGAGCCGAGCCGCTCCATCTCGTACGCCCTGCTGCCCCTGCTGCGCACCGGTCTCACCGAGCGGGCCCGCGAACTGCACCTGGCCGGCTACCGCGGCTGCCGCCGCAACCCCTCGATGTCCGGGGAGGTCGGCAGGCACCTTGAGTTCTGCGCCCTGACCGGGAACGAGGCACGCGGCCTGGAGTTGCTCGCCGAGAACCGGAACCTGTTCGACGAGGTCGACTCGCCGTTCGACCTGCTCGACTTCCTCACCGGCGTGGAGGTCCTCCTCCAGCGTGTCGAGCTCCTCGGCCACGGCGAGCTGCCCGCCGCCGGATACGCGGGCCGCTCCTGGACGGTGTCCGGTCTGCGCGCCGAGGTGCGCGGCCGCGCCGACGACCTCGCCGCCCGTTTCGACGCCCGCAACGGGACCACGGCCCACACCGACCGCCGCAGGGCCCGCCTGGACCGGACCCCGCTCACGGAGAGCCTGGAGCTGACCCTGCGCAGCCGCGGCCTCGACGACGCCGTCCCGGCCGCGGCGCCCGCCGCCCGTACGGCCGCCGCCGTGCCCGACGCGCCGGTGGAACTCATCCTGCGGGCGAGGGCGCTTGACGACCAGGGGCACCCCGACGCGCAGGCCTGCTGGGCGCGCCTGCGCACGCTCACCGCGGCCCGCGACTACGTGCACCCCGACGACCCGGCCGTCGGCCCGCTCGTACGGCTGCGCGCGGACCTGCTGGCCGAGGAGGCGGGCCGGGCAGGCGTCAAGGACGACCACACCGCCGCCGCGGCCCTCCACGAGGAGGCCGCCGCCCTGTACGAGGACGCCGGGCTGCCCGGTCACGCGGCGCTCGCCCGTGCCTGCGCCCTGCTCGCCGCCGCCGAGAGCGCCGCTCAGGGCGCCGACGGAACCGAAGCGCAGGCGGCCGTGCTGACCGACGCGCACGCCTCGGTGGTCCGCCTGCACGAGGGGACCGGCGGCCTCACCCCGGTCCAGGAGTCGCGGCTGCTGCGGTTGCGGGCGTCCGCGCTCGGCCTGCGCCTGCAGACGTCGAGGAGCGAGGAGGACGTGGCGCCGGTCCTCGCCGAGGTGGACCTGCTGTACGGCTTCGCCACCCGGCACGACATCCCCACGCAGGTCTCCGGCGCCCTGCTGCTGAAGGCCAGCACGTACGCCCTGTCCGGCGACCTGCCCACCGCGGTCGCCGAGATCGACGCGCTGCTCGACCGGCTGAGGAAGGACGGCCCCGCCTGGCACCTGCCCCGCACGCTCGGCCTGCGCGGCCGGATGCAGCTCGGCCTCCGGGACGCGCAGGCCGCGTACGCGGACCTGGCCGAGGCCCTGCGGCTGGCCGCCGACTGGCCGGCCGAGGCGGTGGACACCGCCCGGCTCCACGGCGACCTGGCTGAGGCGAGCATGCACCTCGGGCGTCCCGAGGAGGCGCTGCGGCATCTGACGCGCTCCGCGGAGCGGGACCTTCGCCGCGGCAGCCGGACCGACGCGTTCTGCGCCTACAGCAACGCGGCGCAGCTCAGCCTCGATCTGGGCCGGGTCGAGGACTGCATCGCCCTGCTGGACTCCCTGCTGGCGGAGCCGGACGTCACCAGCGGCGAGCTGGACGACCGGCTCGTCGCGCAACTGCGCCTGACGCGTGCCCGGGCGCTGCACGCGGGCGACGACCTCAAGGCCGCCACGGCGGAGTTCGCCGAGCTTGCGGCGGAGTCGGCCGGCTGGGACGACGACCCCGGAAGCCACGCCATGATCGCCGCGGAGACGGCCGTACTCCTCGCGGAGTCCGGCGAGTTCGGCAGAGCCCGGGAGGCCGCGGACCAGGCGCTCGCCGCCCACGCCCGGGCCCCGCGGTACGAGCAGCTCAGCAACTGCCTGCGTGAACTCGCCCGCGTCCAGGCCCAGCGGCAGGGCTCCGACGGCCTGGCCGACGCCCTCGCCTACCTCGCCGACGCCGGCCGGATCGCCGACGAGGCCCGCGCCGCCGGGTACGAGGCCCACGGCCGTTCCCTGGACTCGGCCCTGGCCTACGAGCACGGCCGGGTCAACGCCTACTCCGGGGAGTACGAGGACGCGCTGGCCGCCCTGACGCGGGCCCTCGATCTGCTCGGCGAGCCGGGACCGGAACAGGACCGCGCGGGCGAGTGGGCCGAGTGCACCCGTCTCGCGGGCGCCGTGGAGGGCATCTATCTGGAACGCCCGGCCCCCGCCCTCAGCCGTCTCGACGCGGCGGTGTCCCGTCTCACCGCCCTGGGCCACACCGAGGAGACCGAGCCGCTGGCCTCCTTGGCGCGGCGGCTGCGCGACGAGGAGTGAGATCCGCCCGGGCACCGGGGCTGCGGCGCCCTGGTGCCCGGCGCACCGCGGTCCCCGAGCCCCTGCACGTCAGCGACGTGTCAGGGGCGCCTGGCAATGTCGTCGTTGTGAACGGCGGCGGGCGAACCGGGGCCGGGAACAAGGGAGAGGTGCCCGGAGTGGTTGATCGGGGACCAGCGAGCTCGCCTCACGGTCGGGCCCTTCACGGGTCCACGCAGGTTCGAATCCTGCCCTCTCCGCCGAACGCCTTCCGCGCGACCCGTAGGTTCACAGCGCTCACGCAGTGCCCTACGGAGTGCCTTGTGGAGCAACGCGGAGATCCTCTTCCGGCGCCTTTCCGGGCGCCGGAAGCACGTGCGTCGGCTCCGGGACGCCCGCCGGCACCAGGGCGGCCGCGGGGGCCGGAGCAGGGGCCAGCAGCCAGCCCACCGGGGGCCTGGTCAGCGGCTGGGCCAGGCGGCGCACGGGTGACGACGCGAGAAGCGCCGTGAGCAGGACGCCGCCCAGCAGCAGGGCGGCCAGCTCCGGTGCGGTGTCGGCCCGCTCGATGAGGCCCTTCTCCCGCAGCGGCAGGATGACGAGCGGATGCAGCAGGTAGACGGTGAAGCCGCCCGCGCCGAGCGCCGAGATGAGCGGCAGCCGCCGCTTCGGCATCAGGCGCAGCAGGCAGAGCACCAGCGTCGCGGCCGAGGCCAGTACCGCCAGCCGCACCAGCCAGGCGCCCTCCATGCCCAGCGCGGTGTCCGCCCTGTAGGCGTGGCGCATGGACAGCCAGGTGCCCTCGATGTCCCGGTGCCACTGCCAGGCCGCGAGTCCCGCGGCGCATATCCCGGCCGCCGCCACCGGCAGGCTCCACCGGCTCTCGAACCACCCGCCGAACATGCCCTGCCCGAGCCGCCAGCCGAAGTAGAACAGCGGCATGTACACCAGCGTCCGGCTGGCCGAGAACTGCAGGCCGAACTCCTCGACGTAGCCGACCGCGAGTGCCACGGCCGTAGTCACCACCAGCGGATGGCGCAGTTGTGCCACCAGCGGCAGCAACAGCCGCCAGAAGAAGAGCGACATCAGGAACCACAGGGTCCACGGAAGCTGGGTGACGTGCAGGGTGAAGGGCGAGCCGAGGGCGTACGACTCCACCGAGAAGAGCAGGCTGAACAGGAGCGCGGGAAGCACGATGCTGCGCAACAGGGTCCGCAGATGGCGCGGCCCGAGCGGCCCGGCGCTGCTGAACACCCCGGCGAGCACCACGAAGGCGGGGACCCGGAACGCCCAGGCCGCGACGTGGAACGCGTGCAGCGGGCCGTAGCGGTCCATGATGCTGCCCATCGTGTGCAGCACCACGATCAACGAGGCGGACACGAAGCGTGTGTTGTCCCACCAGGGATTGCGGGCCGGGCTCACCCCGGTGGCAGCGGCGCGGTCGGTGGAACCGCGGGTCTCGACGGGTCTCGGCGGTGGACTGTCCATCGCGGGCGCGTACTCCTGACAGGGCTGTGGCTACGGAAACCGCCACCTTCGCGACCCGTGTGAAGCACCGGGTTACATCACGCGCCCCGGACGGTGAACGGCATCTGTACGCCGCGGGCTGCGTCATACTCCACGAGTGACTACGCCGATCGGTCCCGTGATCCTCTTCGACGACGACCACCACATGTACGTCCTCCAGGACCGCGCGTCCGCCGAGGCATGGTGGGAGATGCCCGACGAGTACGCCTGTGGGTTCGACGCCCTGGCCAGACCGCTGCGCATGACGGGTGAGCCGCATCGGGTCGCCCTCGAACTCAGCGGCGATGCACCGGCCGAGGCAGACCTGCGCCGTCTCGTCGCCGCCCACTACCAGCGCTTCCTGCACGGCCAGGCACCGCCCCGCGCCGCCGATCTCGGGGACTTCGTGGCGGGACTGACCGTAGAGGGGTGACTCACGCCGCCCGACGCCCCGGCCCATTGCGCGTCACTGCTGCGCGAACCGTCTCTTGAGCCAGGTGAGCAGCTCGGCGAACGCAGGGGTCATGGCGGCGTCCGACTGTTCGAGGACCCTTACGTCGTCGCCGGTCCGCACCGTGAGGGTGTAGCTCATCGCGTCCCTGACGTGCTCGGGCGGTTTCTCCTGGGGTGTCGAGGCGGCTTCTTCGAGCAGTCGGGTCAGTTCGGCCGTGGCGGTCTCGGGGAGGGCGTCCGTATCCAGGACCCTGGGCGGGCGGCGGAGGTCGGTCACGGCCGCCAGCCCGCCGAAGGTCTCCAGTGTCAGCTTCACTTGGCGCCCTTGAGGGCGGCCAAGTCCTTGGCCAGCTCCGAGATCTTGTCGTTCAGGGCCCCGATCTGCCTGGCGAGGGCGGCCTGGCCGTCACCTCGGCCCGTGGCACCGTCGCCGTTGGCCGCGAAGCGCCGTACCCGGGCGACTCCGGTCGGGACGCCCTTCACCGGGACCTCGACCTCCTGCCACGCGGACAGCACGGCCGACTGTTCGGCGCTTCCGGCGCCGAACAGTTCGCCGGCCTTCTGGAAGGTGGTGCCCGCGAAGTCCTGGAACTGGTCCTGGGCACTGGACGCCTTCAGCGATTCGTACCAGATGGTGCCGGCGGCCTCCCAGGCGAATCCGCCGATGTGCTGGGCGGTGAGGAAGAACGCCTTGTTCGGGATGCCGGAGTTGTAGTGCACTCCGCCGAAATCGCCTCGCTTGGCGTCGGGCAGGTGGATGAACTTGCTCATCCGGTCGGGCTGGGGGTCCTTCCCGAACTGCGGGTTGTCGAAGGCGTGCCCCGGGTCCTTCATCGACCGCAGGGCGTCGCCCCCGATTCCCGGAGTCCACACGTCGGCCCCGATCAGCCAGTCCGCCTCCTCGGCCGTCTGCTTCAGCGACCACTGCTTGACCAGCGACCCGAAGACGTCCGACATCGATTCGTTCAGGGCCCCGGACTGGTTGTGGTACTCGAACTCCGACGTGTTGTCCGTGACTCCGTGCGTCAACTCGTGGGCGATGACTTCGAGCGATCCGGTGAGATTGCTGAACTCCTTCCCGTCGCCGTCACCGAAAAGCATTTGGCGTCCGTCCCAGAACGCATTGTTGACCTGGAAACCGAAGTGCACGTATCCGTCCAGGCGCATCCCCCTGTCGTCGACCGAATTGCGCTGGAACACCTCCTTGTAGAAGTCGCGCGTAAGGCCGAGCGCGTCGAATGCCCGGTTGACGGACGGGTCCGCGACCTCCGGGCCGTCCTCCGGCCGGGCCAGGACCGCGCTGGACAGCGTTTCCGCCTGTTCGCAGTCGAAGACGGTGCGCCGACCTTCACCCGGAGCGGCCGCGCCGGCGAAGGACGCCCGGACGGCTCGCTCACCCCGCAGACGAGCCGTGACCAGCAGGGTGTCCAAGGCGGCCCGGCGCACCTCGCTGTCTTCGCTGTCCAGGAGCTTGTCGAGAATGTACGGAGGGATGATGCAGTTGATCGGGCGAGCCCTGCTCATGGGACACCTCCTGAGTGAGAGGGCCGACGGCTGATCGTTCGGCGCTCCGCCGCGTACTCGGCCGTTCTCGGATCACCGCTCGTCGTGGTTCGGCCGTCGCCGCGGGATGACGGTTTCTCCGGTATGCGACACAGCCGGTCGCAGGCAGAACGCGGATGCCCGTTGGCGGGGCAGCAGAAGGGGAGGCGTCGGTGGCGCCCATTCCCGTTTCCAGCGGCGCTGTCACGCTGATATGTCCAGTCTCCTGCCGTCCACAGTGAGTGGCAAATGCAAACCGAGGGCCGGAGAACCGGCTGCCCGACCGTAAAAAGTAGCCAATTTGGTTGAAGGCGAAACGCCAATGGATATCGCGTCCCCGAGGTGCAGCCGCGCAGCCGTCCTCATAGCCTGGCAGTAGGAGTGCGTTCCGGGTGTCCTTCTCCCCTTTTCCGTGAGGTTCGGCCGACAGTCCCGTTCGGCGCGGGAACCAGCACATCCGCCGCCGCCGGCTTCGGACTGTTCGATCGCCGCGCCCGTTCGCCTGATCCCGTTCGCCTGATCATCGAGGAGCCACACCCAAGGAGTATCGCGATGAGCACGCACCGACGCGCCGCTCGGCGCTCCCCGGCCGGATACCGCACGTCACTCCCCTGGCGCGTCGTCACCGGCGCGGCCCAGTACGTCGACCGCCGTGTCGGCTGGGACCAACTCCCCGTCGCCGCAGGTCTGCTGACGCTCTTCGGACTGCGCATCAGGCTTCGGCAGAAGAACCTGTACGACACCGGCGGGCTGCCCTCGGTGAACGGGCCCAAGCCCGCGCCGCCGTCCGCGTGGCACCGGGTCAACCGGACCGCCGACGGCAGCCACAACGACCTCGGCGACCCGCGCATGGGCATGGCGGGCACCCGCTTCGGCCGGAACATCCCCCTGGGGAACATCGCCCCGACCGCACCCGGGGACGTACTGGCCGCGCCGAGTCCGCGCGAGGTCAGCCGCACCCTGCTCACCCGCCACGAACTCATCGCGGCCGAGTCCGTGAACTCCCTGGTGTCCGCCTGGCTCCAGTTCATGATCCGTGACTGGTTCAGTCACGGGACGAGCCCCGCCGACCGGCCCTGGGAGGTTCCCCTGCTCGACGACGACCCGTGGCCGGAAAACCCCATGAAGATCCTCCGGACCCCGGACGACCCGACTCGTGACCCGCAGGCGCCTCCCGGGACGCCCGACACCCGCGTCAACGTCTCCTCCCACTGGTGGGACGCCTCCCAGATCTACGGCAGGAACGAGGTCGAGCAGCACCAGTTGCGCACCGGGCGACTCGGCAGGCTGCACCTCTGGGACGACGAGCAGGCCCCCGTCCCCGCGGACCCGTCCCAGGACCCGACGCGCGTTCCCGGCTTCTGGCTGGGCCTGGCGATGATGCAGGACCTCTTCACCAGGGAGCACAACGCGATCTGCGACCACCTGCACGGCGCCTACCCCTCGTGGAGTGACGAGGAGCTGTTCCAGCGGGCGCGGCTCGTCAACGCCGCGCTCCTCGCCAAGATCCACACCGTGGAGTGGACGCCGGCCGTGATCAGCCACCCCACCACCGTGAAGGCACTGCGGGCCAACTGGTGGGGCGTCGCGGGCGAGCGCGTCCACAACATGTTCGGCCGGATCGGCGGCAGCGAGGTGATCAGCGGCATCCCCGGCGGCGAGACCGACCACTACGGCGTCCCCTACGCCCTCACCGAGGAGTTCGTGGCGGTCTACCGGATGCATCCGCTGATCCGCGACGACTGGCACCTGCGTTCCGCCACCGACGACACGACCCTGCGCCGGTGCACCCTGCGCGATATCTCGGGCCCGGGGGCGGTGAAGTTCCTGCGGGACACGGAGATGGCCGACCTGCTGTACAGCTTCGGCACGCTCCATCCCGGGCTGGTGACGCTGCACAACTTCCCCCGCTTCCTTCAGGAGTTCGTGCGGCCCGACGGTCATCTTCAGGATCTCGCCGCGACCGACATCCTGCGCTCCCGGGAACTGGGGGTGCCCCGCTACAACGAGTTCCGGCGGCTGCTGCGGCTCAAGCCCGCCGAGAACTTCACGGATCTGGCGCACGACCCGGCGTCCGCCGAGCAGATCGAGCGGCTCTACGGCGGCGACATCGAGAAGGTCGACCTGATGGTCGGGCTGTACGCGGAGAAGCTACCGGCCGGATTCGCCTTCAGCGACACGGCGTTCCGCATCTTCATCCTGATGGCCTCGCGCCGGCTGAACAGCGACCGCTTCTTCACCACGTACTACACCCCCGAGGTCTACTCGAAGGCCGGATTGGCCTGGATCGACGACAACAGCATGGTCACCGTCCTGCTGCGCCACCACCCCGAGCTGCGTACGGCCCTGTCGGGGCTGACCAACGCCTTCACGCCCTGGCACGAAGCCGGGCCGCAGGACGCCTGAGACGAAGGTGGGGCCAAGCTCCGGGACGGGTGAGGGTACGCGGATCGGCGGGCGGAGCCTGAGGCTCCGCCCGCCGGTGTCGGACTTCAGTTCTTCACGCCGTTGACACCGCCCGCGAAGGCGACCAGTTCGGCCTTGGAGCCGAAGGCGCAGACGTTGGTGTCCAGTGGCTTGTCGGTGAACTGGTGGAACACCCACTTGCTCTGGATGCCGGGTTTGCCCGCGGCGACGCCGTACTCGGCGATCCAGAGGAAGTCGCCGGCGTTGCCGGTGGTGTCCCGGTGCCGCCAGAAGTCCCGGTTGCAGTACAGCCCGACCTTGTGGGCGGAGCCGCGCAGCCGCTTGACCTCGGCGATGAAGGAGTCCTTCTCCGCGCAGGTCGCGGCGGTGCCGTCCGGGTTGGTCTCCCAGTCGACGACGAGCAGGTCGTACTCGATGCTCGCGGAGCCCTGTACGAAGTGAGCCGCCTGCTCCTTGATGTGCCCCGGGTGCAGGAAGTGGTAGAAGCCGACGACCAGGCCCGCGGCGCGGGCGTGGGCGGACTGCTCCTTCTGCTTGGGGTTCACGTAAGAACGTCCCTCGGTGCCCTTGATGAACGCGAAACTGGTGCCGGCGGTGGGGAAGTTCGCGCTCTGGAAGGCGGATACGTCGTAGCCCTTGATCATCACGGTGATCCTCCCGATGCGTTGATCCGGAGGGAGCGCCGTGGGGCGGCCACGCGGAGAACGTCACGCCTCGTCCGAGGGGGGACCCGTCGACGACTTCGGCGTCCCTGGACGCCGTAGTGCTCGTGGTGCTGCCGCTTCGGATACCAGGCGTCCGCGCGCCGGTCCGGCACGGTGCGGTCCTCCACGGTCTCCTTCCACGATCTGACCAGCGGCGAAGACATGCAACTCACAGATGTCGAACGAGCGATGGAGTCACCGCGCCGAGCCCGGCGGCACACCCCGAAGCATTTGACGAGTCAACATATTCGGGACTGGACAGCCGCCGGTGCAAGAGAGACGCTTGCAGCAGGAAGGTGCGCAAACAGTCACCGCCACTCCGACCAGCGATCCCACAGACCCCGTCCCCGGCGAGACGAAGTGGCCCGGTCATCGCGGGGCCGGGCGCCGTCCGGCCCATCTGCTCGATCTGAAGAATGTGGCGCCCCTGAGGAACCGGACGCGCGCGGGAACCGGAAGGGTGCCGCCGGGGATCAGGCGCCACGAGAGGGGTGCAGGGGCATGCCCTCCCTCAAGCGTCTCGGACATCTCGTCAAGGAGACGTCCCGCATCGCCGTCTCCGAGCCGTTCACACCCGCCCGTCAGGCTCGGCGGATCCTCCTGCTCTGGTATCGGGCGCTGGGCAGCACGAACAAGATCCTGCTCCTGCTGACGGTCGCGTTCGTGGTGCTGGTCGTCCTGAGGGCGACGGGGGCGAACCACCTCCGCAACCTGTCTCCCGTCGACTGGGCCATCGTCTGTCTCGGTGTGCTGCTGGCGGCCGCTCACCTGGGACGTTCCCGGCCGGTCAGGATCCTGCCCTTCAAGAACCTCGTCGACGGAGCCGGCGACCGGCAGGCGGCCGCCGTCGCCGCCGGCTTCGCCGAGCTGCTCGACGACGAGATACGCCGCATTGTCGACCTGGTGCGGCAGGAGCCGTTCCGGACGCCCGCGGACGTGCTCAATCCGGCCGGCCGTCGGGGTGACATGGTGCGGCGGTCGTCCGCACGGGTGCCGTTCAAGACCGGGGTGGCGGCCACGGGCCTGCCCGGGGACATCAAACCGACCGAGGTCGGGACCATCACCCTCGGGCCCCTGAAGCTCCAGGTCGGCACGGTGCTCGCATGTGTGGAGCGGATCTTCGGCACGACGCTTCAGGGGTCCCTGATGGAGGCCGACGGTGTGCTGCGGGTCGTCGCGAGCCAGGCCGGGCTGCGCGGCGGTCGTACCTGGTCGGCACAGATACGGGTCGACGGCGACACCCGCTCGCCCGACGGGCGCCTCGCCAGGGAGCTGGCGCACCGCATAGAGCTCGACCGCCCCGGAGCCTCGGAGTCGGCCGCGGACGTCGAGAGTTTCCAGCGGCTGGTGGACGGACTCGAAAGCTATCAGCGCTTCCAGCGGGAGGGCGCGCTCCAGGACCTCGACGAGGCGGAGGACCACTTCCGAGCGGCCCTCGCCCACAGCCCCGAGTATGCCGCGGCGTACCACAACCTCGGTCTGGTCTACCGGGAGCAGCGGCGCGTGCGGACCGAGATCCGTCTCACCGTGTCGGAGGCGATGGGAGACGGACCGATCCGCATGTGGCAGAAAGCGGTCGATCTCGACCCGGCACTGGCGCCGTCCCGTGTCCAGTTGGCACGTGCCTTCCTCGACAAGGCCCGATCGCCCCAACTGGCGGACGACAAGCGGGCCGACCTCTTGCAACAGGCGGTCCAGTCCGCCCGCAGTGCGCTCGAGCAGCCCTCCGGCGCCCACTCCATGGAGAGCACGCTCGCCAGGTACTGGCTCGGATACGCGCTACGGAAGCAGGGCGGGCAGCGGCAAACCCTGGGAAAGCACGAGTCCGACGGCAGGACGTGGGAGGCGCTCGCCAACTTCCGTCGCGCGGAACAGGACCTCGTCGACGAGCGCGCCCGACGGCTCGTCCGGGACGGGAACGCGAACGCGGTGCGGCCGTTGACGGAGCGGATCGCCCAGGTCATCGGCCAGCAGGCCAAGTGCTGGGCCCAGCTCGCGGACGCAGCGGAGGGAGAACACCGACAGCGCTGTGTCAGGAACGCGAAGAACCGCATCGGCACCGCGATCGGGTGGGCTCCCGGGATGCCCGAACTGCACGCCCTGCGCGGCAGCATGCTGTTGCGGTACGACCTCGGGGACGGCGCGTGGCACGCGTTCATGGAGGCCCTGCAGCGGGACCCGCAGAACCATCACATCACGCCCCGGGACCTGGGTGTGTTCACGGCGATGACCAGCAGGAGGGGCGACGACTACGCGCTGGCAGCGGACCTCTTCGTGCTGGCGGCGCACCGGCGTCCGGACGACGCCATGGCCTGGCTCCTGCTCGCGTTGCTCGCACCGGACGACCGTCATGCCCGCTCGCTCGCGGGCAAGGCACTGGCCCTGGATCCGGGCAGTGACGAGGTACGCCACATGGTCGACACCCAGTGGTCGGCCGACGGCGCCGCCGGCCCCCGGAAGCACTTCACCCGGCTCTGGGCGCAGGCATGGGACACCGCCCGCCGTGCACAGCAGAGCGGAAACGCGCATCGTCTGCGTGCGGCGCTCGGCGACATCGGCAGGCTCTGCGCCCAGCACGGCCGGACGGAACCCGAGGTCGCCTACGTGTCACGAGAGATCGGCCTGCTGCACACGTCCCTGGCGCTGATGATGGACCCTTCCGGTGACCAGCGAGCGCAGTTCCGGCTGGCCGTCCGGCACCTCACGCGGGCCGTCACGGACAGGCCGCCGCCGGGAGTGGAGGTGCCGCCGTTGTGGTATGTGGAACTCGCCGACGCGCACGCCGCCCTCGCGGACTCCCTGTCCGCCCGAGAGCACGGCGGCAGGGCCACGGCCAAGGAGAGGGCGGCGGCCAGGAACTACGAAGCCGCCATCACGAACTACGACGAGGCGATCAACAAGTCGCCCAAAACCGTCCGGCCGCAGTACCACACAGGGTACGAGGGCCGGGAGCGGTTCACGGAGCTGACCGCCGAAGCGCCGGACCTCTCCCCGCGAGCGCGCGCCACAGCGGGCCGGGCCGCGGTGTACGCCAGTCAGGGACGGATCAACGACGCAGTACAGGACTGCCGCGACGCCCTGAAACTGGATCCCCTCTACGCCTATCCGCGGTTCACGCTCGCGGTTCTGTACCGTGAGCAGCGGGCCCAGTACGACCTGGCGCGGCAGACGCTCCTCCGGTTGATCGAGCTGCTGCCGGCCGGCGAGGAACGGGACCGTGGCCGTCTGGAACTGGGGCGCACCTACCGCATGCACGCCGAGGCATCGCCGGTCGGCGACCGCGAACGGCTTCTGCACCTCGCCCTGGAAGGGCTGGTCAAGGCCACTCGCGAGGCCTCGCTGAGCACGGATCTCGAGGCGGAGATCTACGAGGAGCTGGCCACAGTACTGGCTCTCCTCGGCCGTTCCAGAGAGGCCATCGCCGCGCTGCGCTCCATCGGCGACACGTCCGACCGCACGCACTGCGTCCGTCACCATGAACGCATCGCCCGCATGTTGGCACGCGGTGAGCAGCCGCTGGAGGTGGAGCGGGAACTGATCACGGCTCAGCGGGCCTGCCGGGACCGGCTCAGGCAGACCCGTGGCACCGACGAGGAGCAGGTGCTGGAGGCCGCGCTGGTCAGCCTGAAGGCACAGCTGGCGATGTTCTACGCGGAGCAGGGCATCAAGCTCAGGAAGGCGCACCGCATGGCCCGGAACGCCCTGCGGACCGCGCCGACCTCCTTGGACCCGGCCAGTCGGGCGGTGTGCGAAGACGCCCGCGGGTGGGTCGCCTACCGTGAGGGCCGGGTCCGCCAGGCCGTCCGTCTCCTCAGGGTCGCCGTGGAGCACTCCGCCGGCGACGCGCAGGAGTGGGCCCATCTCGCGCTCGCGCTGGAGGCCCGGTCGACCTCTCCGCTGGGGCACGGGAAGAAGCATCTCGACCGCGCGCGGGACATCTGGCAGCAGATCCTCGAGCAGTGCCCCCAGAGTCCCGCGGCCGAGCAGGCCAGGCACCACCTGGACCTGCTGCCCGACCACCTGCACCGGCCCAGGCCGCTGACCTCCCGGGGTCTGGGCGGGGGCTGAGGAGCGGGTGCTCACCCTTCGTCAGGAGGGACCGTCATGGTCAAGCGTCTCGTCATCTGCTGCGACGGAACCTGGAACTTCGCCGACCAGTCCAGCAGAACCAATGTCGCCAAGGTCGCCCTGTCCGTGTGCACCGGGGTCGCCGCGGGCAAGGACCAGCGGCTGTACTACCACAGCGGCGTCGGAACCAGCCGCCGGGACCACCTCAGCGGTGGTGCTTTCGGGGTGGGGCTGTCCCGCAACGTGCTCGACGCCTACCGCTTCCTCGTCGAGATGTACGAGCCCCGTGACGAGCTGTTCCTGTTCGGGTTCAGCCGCGGTGCGTTCACCGTACGGAGTCTGGCAGGTCTCGTGCGCAACTCCGGCATCGTGCGCCGGGCGCACGCCGACCGGGTCCAGGAGGCCTGGCACCTCTACCGCGACCGGCTCGAGAAGCCGAGCGGCGCCGCCGCCACCCTGTTCCGCCGCTCGTACGCGCAGGAGACGAAGATCCGCTTCATCGGGGTGTGGGACACGGTCGGCTCCCTCGGTATCCCGGTTCCCGCGTCCAAGGGCCTCGGCGCGGTCGTGGAACGCTGCAACAGACAGTGGGCGTTCCACGACACCGAGCTGAGCAGTTGGGTCAGGGCGGCGTTCCACGCGCTGGCCATCGACGAGGAGCGCGCCTCGTTCCGGCCCACGCTCTGGCACCAGCAGCCCGGCGCCGAGCGGCAGGGCCAGGAACTGAAGCAGGTGTGGTTCGCCGGGGTGCACTGCGACGTCGGCGGCGGTTACCCGGAGACGGGGCTGTCCGACATCACCCTGCTCTGGATGGTCGAGCAGGCCCACAGGTACGGGCTCGTGTTCGATCCGCAGACGCTCAGCGCCGCCGGGCCGAGCGTGATGCGGCCCGAGGACGCCGTCGAGTTCCGGGTGCGGCCGGATGTGCTGGGTGAGGTGCACTGCTCGCGCAACGGCCTGTTCCGGCTGGCGCAGCCGCTGCACCGGGCCATCGCAGGCGCCGAGGACGCGGAGGGCCGGCCCGACGGGAACGAGTACCTGGCGCTGCCGGCCATGGAGCGCTTCGACAAGGACACCGGCTACCGGCCGCCCGCACTGGAGAAGTACCTCGCCGACCGGGAGCGGGTCCGCCTGGAGCCGTGAGGGGCGATCCGGCCGGTCACCCGGCCCGGGTTCGTCCGTGCTGCTTGCGGTAGCGGTCCAGGACGTCCTGCCGCAGCAGGTGCCCGAAGCCGGCGGACTCCAGTCGCAGGCCCAGCTGAGCCTCGTCGATGCCGAGGTCGACCGCGGTGCTCGCGAGGTGCCAGTGGTGGGCGGCGAGTCTGCTGAGCAGGTGACCGCGGCGAACCTGGCTCTCCGACAGCCGGAACGTCTTGAGGTAGACGATCCTTCCGCGGTCGTCGGTGATGGCCTCACCGATGTGGTTCTCCTGCTTGGGACGGAACGACGGCAGGAAGCGGGCAAGCGTGAAGCGTCCCAGTCGGTGGACCGACTGCCAGGTGTACGGCTGTTCCAGCAGGCCTGCCGCCATGTTCCCGTCGTGGAAACGCTGCCAGTCGTCCTCCTGTGCGGCGACCGCCGTGCGCAGGTCGTCCAGGGAGCGGATCCGGGTGTCGGGTATGCGGGCCCGGAAGTCCGGCACCGGTGGCATGAACGTGGCGTAGTGGTGGATCAGTTCGCCGTACAGGTCCTGCAGGAGGGTCGCGTGGAGGGCGCGGTAGTCGTCGGGATGCGGGACGGCGAACGCGGCGGCGAGCGCGTCGGCGACGTAGACCATGACGCCGCACTGGCCGGGGTGGATCTCGAAGACGCGCAACGCGTCGGCGAGTCCGCGCACTTCGACGCCCGCGTAGGCCTCCTCGACGCGCGGCGACAGTCCTTGCCGGATCGCCCGCTGTGACCACTCCTCCCAGGCGAGGCTGGGCCCGCCGAAGTGGAGTGCCAGGTAGCCCTCCAGTGCCAGGTGCATGGGGAGGAACCGCAGCCGGTCCTTGGCCTGGCGGCGGGCCATTCTGCGGTGGAGGCGCAGACCCATGGTGGCGGCGGGAGCCGAGCCGGCGTCGGCGGAGAGCTGTGTGCCGTAGGCGGCCGCCGGTGTGCCGTCGCCGGTCCACGTGGCGACGAAGCCGTGCGGGATGTAGGAGATGTACGCGTGGCGCCGGTCGACCTCGACCAGTCCGGCACCGTCACCGTAGAGCTGCGGGCGCAGCCGGAGGTCGTCGATCGGTTCGTCGCGCACGAGCGGCACCAGCCGGACGGCGTTCCAGACCTGGGAGGGACGGGCGGCCAGGCCGGTCAGGTCGAGCCGGGTCATCGCACTCGCTCCTCGTGGTGCCCGCCCGTCATCCGGGCCGCACGCGTGTCCATGTAGCCGATCAGCTCGGTCAGTCCAGTCCGGCCCTCCGCGAACTGGGCGAGCTCCACCAGGGCGGGAAGGTCCTCGGCGTCGCGGATACCGGCGGTGGGCACCGTCGCGGACAGCCGGCGCACGTCGAAGTCGTCGGCGTCGTAGACGGGGTTGAGGTGCACGATGCTGGTGCGGCGCTCGGGGTCGAGCCGGGTCCGCCAGACGCGCAGCACCTCGGCGGCCAGTCCGGGAGGCGCGTTGTCCCAGCCGTCGGAGACGATCACCAGCCGGGACGGGGCGGTGTCCAGGGCGTCGAGGATCCGTCGGCCGACGGGCGTCGGCCCGTGCGGGAAGGCCAGCAGCGCGTCGGTCCGGCCGGACGTCCACAGACCGGTGTAGTCGCTCGCGAGGGCCGCGAGCAGATAGTGGCAGGCCAGGGCCACGGCGAGCGGGCGGCGGCGCTTGTGCGCCGATCCGAAGGCGGAGTAGCTGTCGTCCAGGACCGCGCTGACCCTGCCCCAGCTCCCCCGGTGGACACCGGCCACCCGGTGGGCGGCCGCCTCCAGGGCCCGGGTCAACTCGGCACGCCGGCGCCGGCGGTCCTCGACCGGCAGGGACAGCACGTAGGTCGCCAGTCGGGTCAGCGGCATCCCCGCCAGGTCCGCTTGCACCGGTGTGATCCCGCGCTTGTGCGCGGACTCCTGCAGCCGCAGGGTCTCCAGACGGGTCATCCGTGGCGCGATGCGCGCCAGGAACACGTCCCGGGGAATGCCGTGCTTGGCGGCGAAGCCCTCGGCGACCGTGTAGGGCAGTTCGTACAGGGCGGCCTGCTCGAAGTGCGCGCGACGCCACATCTCCAGCACGGGTGTCGCGTAGTGCGGTCGGGTCAGGGGCGCGAACACGAAGGTCCCCAGTTCCTCGTTGGCGGGGGTCACGTGCGCGTGCCGAAGGGCTCGCTTGAGGCCGCCGCGGTACTTCACGGCGTCGAACGCCAGGTCCTTGCGCGCGGACAGCCAGTCACGCATGATCGCGCGGCTGCGGCGGTTGTTGACCCTCGCCCTGCTCAGGGCGTCGAACAAGGCGTACACGCGCTGCGGCGGCAGCGTCGCCAGACGGGCCGCGATCAGACGGCCCTCGTTGCGGCGCTGGCCGGCGGTGGCTTCGCCGGCGGTCTCCAGCAACCGCCGGATGATGAGGGCCGCGTTGTGGTCGTTGATGTCGAGCGCCAGGACCCCGGCGTACAGGTCGCGGTAGTTGCCCAGCATGTACGCGTGCAGGAAGTCAAGGGACAGCCGCTGCTCGCCCGCCGCGCTGTGGAATTCGCGCTGGCCCGTTGAGGTGATCGCCGCGTTCACGAACAGCAGCACGTCGTCGGCCGCGACCAGGTCCCCGTACGACTCCATCCGAGCCTTCCCCCGAGAGTGCGGACGCCGGCCGGGGAATGGGGGCGCGAGCTGCGAATCATTGCTTCATAGGCAGGTTCCGGAAGTCGCACCGGAGTCCCGCGGCCGGCCAGAGGACCGTAACAGAGCAGGCCACAAGCCCTCTACTGACTTTGGGAGGGGTGGTGTCGGACCCCGCCGGTACGGTCGTGCCATGAGAGCTGCAGGCACGTTCACCGTGGAAGCGTTCGTACCGACCGAGCTGAAACCGGACCCGGCGGTGTCCACCGGGCTGCCGGTGGGCGTCGCGACGATGGAGAAGCGTTTCGAGGGGGAGGTCGCCGGCCGCTCGGCGACCTTGTTCACCGCCGCCTTCGACCAGACGACCGGTGTGGGCACCTATGTGGCCATGGAGTCGTTCGAAGGCTCGCTGTGCGGCCGGGCCGGCGCCTTCAACTTCGTGCACTCGGCGTCGACGTCCGGCAGCGACCGCACCGCCGAGTTCTTCTCCGTCGTGCCCTCCAGCGGCACGGGAGAGCTGGCCGGGATCTCCGGTGCCGGAGGCATGGCCGTCGACGCCGACGGAACGCACCGGATCTGGTTCGACTTCGAGCTGGACGCGCGCTGACGGCCGGGCAGGGGCCGTAGCCGCCCGTCGACGGGTACGGCCCCTGCCCGGTCGGCGTCCGAGGTTCCGGTCAGTTCCCGCCCGGCTCTCCGCTGCTGCGCACGACCTCCTTGACCTTGGCCAGCGCGAACCCCCAGCCCTGCTCGACGGTCGGCTTGGCCGGGACGGCGATCTCGTCGGGGTTGGTGAGGACGTCCAGCAGCACCGGGCCGGGACTGCTGAAGGCGCGCCGCACGGCACCCTCCACATCGGCGGGGTCCTCCACGCGGATGCCGGTGATGCCCATGGCCTCGG
The DNA here is from genome assembly GCF_055601245.1 of Streptomyces sp. NPDC038135. Lineage (NCBI taxonomy): Bacteria > Bacillati > Actinomycetota > Actinomycetes > Kitasatosporales > Streptomycetaceae > Streptomyces > Streptomyces sp. NPDC038135. Next base: position 358,506 of record NZ_JBVJXS010000004.1, read on the forward strand.
CCACCGCGGCGAAGTCGGGGTTGTCGAGCACCGTGCCGAACTCGGGCAGGCCGGCCTGCTCCTGTTCGAGTTTCACCATTCCCAGCCGGCGGTTGTCGAAGACGACGAGCTTGACGGGGAGCCGGTACGTCTTCAGGGTCATGAGGTCGCCGAGGAGCATGCTCAGTCCGCCGTCGCCGCAGAAGGCGACGACCTGCCGCTCGCGGTCGAGGCACTGGGCGCCCAGGGCCTGGGGCATGGCGTTGGCCATCGAGCCCAGGTTGTAGGAGCCGATGAGGCGTCGCTCGCCGCGCATCTCGACGAAGCGCGAGAGCCACACCGTGGCCATGCCCGTGTCGGAGGTGAAGACGGCGTCGTCCGCCGCCGCACGGTCGACGGCCGCGGCCAGGGCCTCCGGGCGGATGTCGTGCGCCCTGTTGTCCAGCGCGGAGCGGATGCGGCCCACGACACCCTTGTCGTGCGCGGGGTCGGCGAGCCGGGCCTGACCGGTGCGCCACTGCTCGAAGCGTTTCCGCGACTTCTCCAGGTGCGAGCGGTCGCGTGCGCCGTCGGACCCGGCGGGCGCGGCGGCGAGGTGCTCGAGGAGGTCGCGTACGGTGGCGCCGGTGTCCCCCACCAGCCCGATCTCGACCGGCACGCGCCGTCCGATGTGGGTCGCCTCGGTGTCCACCTGGATCACCTTGCGGCCCTCGGGATACCAGTCCCGGTAGGGGAAGTCCGTGCCGAGCAGCAAAAGCGTGTCCGCCTCCTGGAGGGCGTCCGCCGCGGCGGGATTGCCGATCAGGCCCGTCTGGCCGACCTGGAAGGGATTGCCGTCGCCCTCGAAGCCGGCTTTGGCCTTCAGGGTGAGCACCATGGGTGCGGCCAGGCGGTCGGCGAGGGTGAGCACGTCCTGGCGGGCGGCCCGGGCTCCCTCGCCGACGAGCAGGGTGACGCGCTCGGAGCGGTCGAGGAGCTCCGCCGCGCGGATGACTGCGGACTCGTCCGGCCGGCTGACCGGGGGGTTCAGGGAGAACCGGGCCGGCCGGTCGGCGGTCAGTTCGCGCTCGCCGAGGTCGCCCGGCACGGTGAGGACGGCGACGCCCTTGCGGCCCAGTGCGTGGCGCACCGCGGTCTCCAGCATCTGCGGCAGCTGGTCGGGCGAGGTGACGGTCGCGCGGAAGACGGCGACGTCGCTGAAGAGGGCGTCGTTGTCGACCTCCTGGAAATAGTCGCTGCCGAGCTCGGCGAGCGGCACCTGGCCGGCGATGGCCAGGACCGGGGCGTGGCTCTTGGCGGCGTCGTACAGCCCGTTGAGGAGGTGGACGGAACCGGGTCCTACGGTTCCCATGCACACGCCGAGGGTCTGGGTGAGCTGGGACTGGGCGCTCGCGGCGAAGGCGGCCGCCTCTTCATGCCGGCAGCCCACCCACTCCAGGCCGTCGGTGGTGCGGATGGCGTCGGTCAGCGGGTTGAGCGCGTCTCCCACGACGCCGAAGACCTGGCGCACGCCGAGTTCGCTCAGCGCGTCCACGATCACTTGGGCAACGGTACGGGGCACGTGAGTCCTCCAGGTCACACGGTGAAACGGTCGGGGTCGGCGGCCTTCCAGTCGGCCGCCCAGGAAGCCGGCGGCTCGGCGAGCAACCGCCCGGGCTCGAGCCACTCGTACAGCTCCTCGTAGGAGCGTTCGGTGATGGGGTCGACGCGCCGGCGGAGCATGTGGGGGCGCAGCTCCGCGGGGTCGGTGACGCCCATGGACGCCATGATCTGCAGTGCGCTGGCCACGGTCGCCTCCTGGAAGCGCTGGACGCGCGGCGCCTTGTCCCGGACGTCGAGGGCGCGGGCCCGGCGGGGGTCCTGGGTCGTGACGCCGGTGGGGCAGGTGTTGGTGTGGCACCGCTGCGCCTGGATGCAGCCGACCGCGAACATCATCGCCCGCGCCGCGTTGCCGTAGTCGGCGCCCTGCACCATGCGCTTGACGAGGTCGGTGCCCGTGGCGATCTTGCCGCTCGCGCCGATCCTGATCCGGTCGCGCAGGCCCGCCCCGACGAGTGCGTTGTGCACGGTGAGCAGGCCCTCGGTGAGCGGGGTGCCCACGTGGTCGGCGAACTCCAGCGGCGCGGCTCCGGTCCCGCCTTCGGCGCCGTCCACCACGATGAAGTCGGGCGTGGTGCCCTCCTCCAGCATGGCTTTGCACACGGCCAGGAACTGCCGGCGCGAGCCCACGCAGAGTTTGAACCCGGCGGGCTTGCCACCGGACAGCTCGCGCATACGGGCCACGAAGCGGACGAGTTCGCGCGGAGTGGAGAACACCCGGTGGTAGGGCGGGGAGATGACCGTGCGTCCCTCGGGCACGTCCCGGACCCGGGCTATCTCGGCGTTCACCTTGGCTCCGGGCAGCACACCGCCGATGCCGGGCTTGGCGCCCTGCGACAGTTTCAGGGAGACGCACTTGACGTGGTCGTGCGCCGCCTTGTCGGCGAACTCGGCCGCGTCGAAGTCGCCGTCGTCGGTCCGGCAGCCGAAGTAGCCGGTGCCGATCTCCCACACGAGGTCACCGCCTGGACGCAGGTGGTACTCCGACAGCCCGCCCTCGCCGGTGTCGTGGGCGAACCCCCCGGCGGCGGCACCGCCGTTGAGGGCGAGGACCGCGTTGGCCGACAGCGAGCCGAAGCTCATCGCCGACACGTTCAGCAGTGCCATGTCGTACGGCCGCGCGCAGTCCGGACCGCCGATCCGTACGCGCGGCGCCGACTCCGGCACCGGGCACGGCGCCATCGACGGGACCAGGAACTCGTAGCCGGGCTGGTAGACGTCGCGTTCGGTGCCGTAGGGCTCCTCCGCGTCGGTGCCCTTGGCCCGCTCGTAGACGATGCTGCGGACGTCCCGGTCGAACGGGCGCCCGTCGTAGTTCCGCTCGATGAAGTACTGCTGCAGCTCCGGACGTATGCGCTCCATGAGGAAGCGGGCGTGGCCGAGGACCGGGTAGTTGCGCAGCACCGAGTGCCGGCGCTGCACCACGTCCCACACGGCCAGCAGGCCCAGCAGGACCAGTGGCACGGCGGCGACCGACCACCAGGGCGAGATCCGGACCGCTGCCAGGGACGCGAGCACACCCGCGACGACGGTCAGCACGACGATTGCAATGCGTATCACCACTTGCTCATTGCCGGGTGATCGCCCTCCAGTCCTGCGGCTGCGTCAAGAACGGTCCAAGGGCGGAGTGCGGCCATGACGCGGGTGACCGGGGATGCCGGATGTCCGAGGCGGTTGGGACGATGTACCGGTGAACTACTTCTCGTACGCGCGCAACGATCCTGGTCACGGCCGGCAGGGTCCTCCGGAGCCGAGGCCGGCCGAGCCCGGTCGGTGGCCCAAGCTGGAGGCCGCGCTCGCCGTGGTCAACCGCGACGTGCTGGCGACCCTGCCCGGCCAGGAGGCGCTGGTGCTGATGGCCGAGCCGCCTTGGCAGGATGCGTCCCCGGGCGGGATCGACAGGGGTCGGGTGTACGTGGCGATGGCCGACGGCCGCTGGCACGGCAACGCGGTGAACGCGTGCGACCTGGAGGAGGGCGACCCGCCGGAGCCGGACGACGCGGCGACGGTCCTGGCCGTGGTCGCGGATGCGGCGCAGTCGACCCTCATGGAGTTGCTGTGGAAGGTCTGGCCGACCTGCTGGGAGCACGGGATCGGACTGCATCCGGGTCCAGTGGGGACCGCTGACGACGAGGACCCTGAGGAGGCCGACGCGGACGGGCCGCCGGTGTGGTGGTGCCGGGGCGGCCGGGACGGCGAAGGCCACGACGTGGCGCCGGTGGGTGAGCTGGCCGGCGCGTTGCCGGGCAAGCAGCGGCGTGCGCTGCGGCGTGGCGAGCGCCGACGAGACGGCCGAATCATGCCTCATGGTGTGGGTAAACGGGAGTGACCCAGCCGTTCGTACGAAAGTGATGCCTGCCATGGCCGAGACTCAGGACGTCGTCGATCTCATCCTCCAGGACCACCGGCGCATGGAGGACCTGTTCCGCCTCATGCGCAGCGTCGAGGCCGACCGGGGCGCCGCGCTGCGTGAGTTCGCGGACCTTCTGGTCGCCCACGCGCTGGCCGAGGAGGCCAAGGTCTATCCGGCCCTGAAGAGGTACAAGGACATCGACGACGAGGAGGTCGAGCACGGGGAGCACGAGCACGACGAGGGCAACGAGGCCCTCCTGGAGCTCCTGGAGGTGGAGGAGGTCGGCTCCGAGGAGTGGGACTCCAAGCTGGAGGCGCTGGTGGAGGCCGTCACTCACCACGCCGACGAGGAGGAGCGCACCATCCTCAACGGCGCCCGCGAGAACGTCGCGATGGAGCGGCGGGAGGAACTCGGAGTGGCTTTCCGTGAGGAGCGCGAGCGTCAGCTGAAGGCCGGTTGCGGCTCGGTCGACAACGTGCGTCGTCTCGTCAAGAACTGACGAACGCCACTGAGTGAATCCGGGTATGACGTCGCACGCCGTCCTGACGGCTGCGGCACACCTAGCAAGACCGATCACCGGATCATCAGATCGGAAGGCTTTTCGATCATCTTTGGACGGTCTTGAGCAGGCTTCTCCCCCGCCCGTTCGATACGCATACGGTGCGTTCACGGGCGGGCCCGGAAACGGTGCCGGCCGCAGCCGACAACCAAGGGGAGGGCGCCGATGGCGACTGTGGAAGTGGCACTCAAGGAGATGGTGACCGGGATCGAGGGGGCGATGGGGGCCGCTGTCGTCGACTACACGAGCGGCATGGCCCTGGGCACCCTGGGCGGGGGCAAGGACCTGGACCTGACGGTCGCCGCGGCCGGGAACACCGACGTGATCCGCGCCAAGGTGCGCACCATGGAGCTCCTCGGACTCCAGAGTCAGATCGAGGACATCCTGATCACGCTGGACGGGCAGTACCACCTGATCCGGCTGGTGACCGGCCGGGACGGGAACGGCCTGTTCCTCTACCTCGTGATCGACAGGGCCCGCTCGAACCTGGCCATGGCACGCCACCAGCTCAAACGGATCGAAGGGCAACTCGAGGTGTAGGGCTTCTTCGAGGCGGGGCTGACGCATGCCCATGAATTGAAGACTTCTTCAAGCCATCACATGGAGAGGACGACAATTCGTGAACGTCGGCCGCCCGTGACGAGAAGATGAAGAGGCAGGACTCATGGCGCGGCCGCGTCCCCGGGGCGTCGCCGCGCCATGAGAGGCCCCTAAACAGGCAGGAAGAACGCTATGCAGGTACCGCTCTACCAAGCCAAGGCAGAGTTCTTCCGCATGCTCGGGCATCCCACGCGCATCAGGGTCCTGGAACTGCTGCAGCACGGCCCGGTCCCCGTGCGGGACCTGCTCGCCGACATCGAGATCGAGCCCTCCAGCCTGTCCCAGCAGCTGGCCATCCTGCGCCGCGCGGGCATCGTCGTGTCCACACGGGAGGGCTCGACCGTCACGTACGCGCTGGCCGGTGGCGACGTGGCCGAACTCCTGCGCGCCGCCCGCCGTATCCTCACCGAGCTGCTGGCCGGGCGGAACCAGCTCCTCGCGGAACTGCAGCAGACGGACACCTCACCACCACGGGCGGCGGGCGCCGCGTGACGCGGGCGTCGGGCCGGCGGCGCCCCCGGCCTCTCAGTGGGGCAGTTCGTGGGCCTCGACTATCTCGACGGAGTCGACGCGGTCCCTGACAGCCGCCGCGGCCGGCATGCCCGCGCTGCTTCCCCCGATCACGACGGCGTGCTTGCGCCGGATCTTCGACTGTTCTGCCATCGTGGAAGACTTTCTGTGAGGGCTCGTACTGGTCGGGTACGGGCCGGACGATGAGCCAGGTGAATGCCTGCGCGAGTGCATCAGATCATCTGACCGCCCGTTCTCGCCTGCTTCATCCGGCCAGAAGCAGTGCCGCTCAGGGAAATGGAGATGTCCCGGCGGACGGCGCTCGTGCACACTTCACGGATGCCGGCTGACACGCCTTGCTCGCCGCGGGAGCGGGCACTGCGCCACGTCGCCTCCCTGTCCACGGGAGGCCCGTTGGACCCTCGGCTGCGGCTGACGATGAACTTCCACCCCGACCGCGTCGCGGGTGGCCGGCCGATCCTGCTGAGCATGGCGGCGGACGGCGTCTACCGGTCGCAGTTCGTCACAGGCACCAGCAACGGCGGCCTGACCGCGCACCCCGGCGGGGACCGGTGGCGCTGGGAGAGCCGTATCTTCGCGGGCGCCTACGACCAGGCCGCTCCGCACGAACGCCCTGTGTACGGCGCACTGAACTTCCGGCGCGATCCCGCCGGTGGGGCACCGCGCTTCGGCTCCTCGTACTTCCGGCTCACGGCCGACGTCCTCACCCGAGCCACCTTCTGCTATCCGGACAGCTCGGCCGAGCCCTCGGCTTTCGGCGTCGCGGATCGCTGTTCTCTGGTCGAACTGGCCGAGGCCGATGGGCTCGATGTCCTCGACGGCCATGTCGAGGCGCAGGTTCACGGGCCGGTCGCACTCGACCGTGACGTCGAGGCTCTGGTTCTGGATGTCAGTTATCGCGGCACGACCGTGGAGGACGCGGCCCGGGGGCTGCCCTGCCCGGTCGAGTGGCATCCCGGCTTCCGGCTCGGCGTGGGGCATCTGCGGCGCCACCCGGGCTATCGCGGGCAGCGGTACGTCGATCTGGGCGCCGAGATCGCGGTCGACGGCCGACTCGACCCCAAGGTCATCGGAGACGCGGCCCGGACAGGCCGGTACGACCCGCAGGACCTGAAGAAGGTCTGGCACTGCTTGGCACGCTTCGGCTCTCCGGCCCGCGCGGACACCGGCGGCGCCCCGGGGCTGCTCCGGGCGTCGGCCGTCGGGGCGGCGCCGGTCAGGGAAGGGTCCAGAAGCGGACCGTGACGAGGTAGAAGACGGCAGCCCAGAAGGCCATCGCGACCGCGACGATGCCGAGGCCGCGCAGGTTGGCTCTGGTCGCCGGCTCGTCCGGCGGAGGCCGGAGCCAGCGGCCGAGCAGCGGGTTCACGTAGTAGGGCATGGTCAGGAAGCTCATGGCGAAGCTCGACAGCAGGTTGCCCACGAGCAGGCCGATCCAGAGCGGCATGTGCAGCGGGAACAGCGCGAGCGTCAGGAGCACGACGGTCGGGTACAGGCCGACCCAGACGGCGAGGGAGGTCCTCGTCTCGGAGGGCGGCGGCGGTGACTCCTTGCCGTTTCCCTGGAAGGCGAACCAGCTGCCGAACGAGTTGTCGATCGTGTGCAGTCTGAAGTCCTTGAACTTCTCCCCCTCGGCCAGCACCTCCTGCCGCTGGGGTGACGTCAGCCAGGCGTCGAGGTGTTCGGCGTTGTCGTAGCGGTACAGCGTGGTCCATTCCTCCTGGAGACCTTCTATGGGGCGGAACAGCTCGGTGCCGCGGAACCCCTCGAACTTGCTCTCCTCCTCGACCATGTGGTGCTGCCACTCGAGGAAGTCGTCGACCTGGTTCGGGTGGACGCGGTGGGTGACGACCACGGTCACCAGCGGATCCAGTGACTGGGTGCCGCTGCTGACCACCTGCTGGGTCGCCGGGCCGTCGAAGTACTTGGCGCCGACGTCGAGATACGTCTGCCGGGTCGCGCTGTTGATCCACGCCTGCAGATGGGCCACCGAGTCGAACCGGTACACGACGACCCAGTCGGGTTGCAGCGGAGTCGGCGGGGAGATCTCGGCGCCGAGGAAGCCGGGATAGTAGGCGGCGGCAGCGTTGAGGTTCTCCTGCCAGGACTCGTACTCCTGTTCCGCTCCGGGCAGGATCTTCTGGCCGATGATCGCCGTCGCCGCGGCGGCTACGTTTCTTCCGGTGTTCATGGCGGCTCAGCCTGCCGACACCGACTGCTCCGCGGGGAGCCGGCCGTAGACGCGTTCCGGAGTCAGCGGCAGCGCGCGGTAGCGGACGCCCGTGGCGTCGTGCAACGCGTTCGCGAGCGCCGGGGCCACCGGGTTGATGCAGCACTCCGCCATGCCCTTCGCCCGCATGGGCCCGACCGAGTCGGCCGTGCCCACCAGGAGGACCTCGGTGCGGGGGATGTCGGCGTAGGTGGGGATGCGGTAGTTCCGCAGGTTCGGGTTGACCATGACGCCGTTGTCGTCGATGTGGTGGTTCTCGGTCAGCGCGAAGCCCAGTCCCTGGGCGACACCGCCCTCGATCTGGCCCCGGACCTGCGCCGGGTTGATGATCACTCCGGCGTCCGCCGCGTGCACGCTGTCCAGGACGCGAATCTCACCCGTGACGCGGTGCACCGCGACCCGGAACCCCTGCGTGTTGGAGGTGACGCTCCGGGGCGAGCCGTACGCCTTGCGTGCCGCGGTGAAACGGATGCCGCGCGCCCGGGCCAGCGCGACCAGTTCGGCCAGCGAGGTGCGCCGGTCCCCGCAGACGACACCGTCGTCGTCCATCGTGCACATCACGACGTGGACGCCGGTGTGCGCGGCGGCGAACTCCAGGATGCGGTCGCGTACGGCACCGGCCGCCCGCAGGACCGCGTTGCCCGCCACGAAGAGGCCCGCGCTGGCGAAGGCGCCGGTGTCGAAGCCGGTGCGGTCGGTGTCGGACTGCACCAGCCGGATGCGCGACGGCGTCGTGCCCAGTTGGTGGGCCGCGATCTGGACGTGTGCCGTGGAGGTTCCCTCCCCGAACTCGACCGTGCCGACGGCCAGTTCGTAGACGAGGTCGTCGCCCAGGGTGACCCAGGCCTCGGAGAGGTGCTCCGTCGGGGGCGCCGTCTCGTGCAGCGAACTCGCCACTCCGGTGCCGACGAACCACTCGGGGCCGGGAGGCGGCCGGTCGGCCGTCCGGGCCAGGGCCTCGCCCACCAGGTCGACGCACTTGGCGAGGCCGTCCTCGGTGAAGACCACGTCGTCGGGGCCGTCGTCCATGGCGACCAGGGGCTCCCCCGGCCGCACGATGTTGCGCCGGCGCAGTTCGAGCGGGTCGAGGTGCAGCGCGCGGGCGAGTTCGTCCATCGCCGACTCCACGGCGAACGCCGGCTGGGTCATCCCGTAGCCGCGCAGCGCGCCGCTCGGCACGGTGTTGGTGTAGACGGAGTACGCGTCGTACTTCTTGTTGGGGCAGCGGTAGATCATCACGGCGGCTCCGCCCGCGTACGCCGTCTCACCGCCGTGATTGCCGTAGGCGCCCGTGTTCGACACGTTGCGCACCTGGAGGGCGGTGAGCGTTCCGTCGGACTTGGCGCCGAGTCTGACCGTCAGGGTCATCGGATGGCGCGGCGAGGCCGTGGTGAACTCCTCCTCGCGGGTGTACTCGAGGCAGGTGGGCCGCCCGGTGTCCAGGGTGGCGAGGGCGACGAGGTCTTCGGCGATCACCTCCTGCTTGCCGCCGAACCCGCCGCCGACGCGCTTGCAGAACACCCTGAGCTGATCCGGGCGCAGCGCGAACAGGTACTCCAGTTTGACCTTCGCGATCGACGGCGACTGCGAACTGGTCCGGACGTTCAGGCGGCCGTCGTCCATCCAGGCGATCGATCCGTGCGTCTCCAGATGGGCGTGCTGGACGCGTGGTGAGAAGTACGTGCCTTCGTGGATCACGTCGGCCGCGGCGAACCCGGCGTCGACGTCGCCGATGTGCGAGTGGAGTTCGAGCAGGATGTTGTGGACGGGGTCGCGGACGAACGGATCGTCCGAGCCGTGCAGTTGGGGTGCGCCGTCGGCCATCGCCGCCTCGGGGTCGAACACCGCCGGCAGGAGCTCGTACTCGACCACGAGACGCCGGCAGCCCTCCTCGGCCGCCCCGACCGTGTCGGCCAGGACCGCGGCGACGCGCTGCCCGGCGAAGCGGACCGTGTCGTCGAGGATGTAGGTGTCGTCCGGGTCGACCAGGTGGTCGGTGTGGATGGCCGTGGTGAAGCGTCTGCGGGGTGCGTCCTGCCAGGTGTAGACCCGGTGCACGCCGGGGACCGCGAGGGCCGCGCTCTTGTCGACCGACAGGATCCGGGCGTGCGCGTGAGGTGAGTGCAGCACCTTGAGGTGCAGCATGCCGTCGATCCGGGTGTCCATGGTGAACTCGGCGTGCCCCGTCACCACGTCGTGGCCCGCGGGCGCGCCCACGCTCGTCCCGACGGCCCTGCCGGGCGCCGCCGTCTCCACCGCGCCGACGCCCTTCACGGCGTCCTCGATCGCCCGGTAGCCGGTGCAGCGGCAGAGGTTGCCCTTCAACGCCCGTGGCAGGTCCGCCTTCTGCTCTTCGGTGAAGGTCGCCGACGTCATGATCATCCCGGCGGTGCAGAAACCGCACTGGAACCCCGGGGCGTTCTCGAACTGCCGTTGCATGGGGTGCGGGGCGCCCGGCCGGCCGAGGCCTTCGATCGTGGTCACCTCGTGGCCGTCCGCGCGGAACGCGGGGGTGATGCAGCTGTGCACCGGTGAGCCGTCCAGCCACACCGTGCAGGCGCCGCAGTCGCCCGCGTCGCACCCCTTCTTGACCCCGAAGTGGCCGAGTTCGCGCAGGAAGGTGCGCAGGCACTGGCCGGGGGCGGGTTCCTGTCCGAATTCCTTGCCGTTCACGGAGTAGTTCATGCGAGGTCCCCAGCCGTGAGTTCGCGGCAGATCTCCTCGGCGAAGTGCCGGGTCAGGTGCCGGCGGTGGTCAGGTGTCCCGTTGGGGTCGGCGTACCAGAGGCCGGCCGGCACGGCGTCGATGCGCTGCCGCACGGTTCCGGCGTCGGGGAGGGAGTCGAAGGCGATGCGGAGCGGCCTCGTGGTGCCGGCGGTGATGGTGAGCAACAGGTCGCTCGCGCCGAGCCGTTGGGTGCCGACGAGGAACACCGTCGAGCGGCCCAGGCGCGTCAGTGTGAAGCGGCGGTGCGCGGTGCGTTTGCGCAGCGCGTGCTCCGGGATGGTGACGCGCCTGAGGATCTCCCCCGGGGCGAGGACGTTGCGGTGGTCGCCCGTGACGAAGTCGAGGGCGTCGACGAACCGCACGGAGCCGTCGAGCGCCCAGAGTTCGTACCGCGCCTCCAGCGCGACCGTGAGCGTGATCATCGGTCCGGCCGGCAGGGACATGCAGATGTTGCCGCCGACGGTGGCCGTGTTCCAGACCTTGAACGAGGAAAGGAACGCCTCGCAGCTCTTCCGGAGGAGGATTCCGGCGGTCCAGCCCACCGGCCAGGAGAAGGCGTAGAGGTCGCGGATCGTGCAGGTGGCGCCGATCTCCAGGCCCTCGTCCGTCCGGACGAGCGGTTCCCAGCGCATCGCCGTCAGATCGATCAGCCGCCGCAGGTCGGGCTGCTCCACGGAGTAGAGCCAGGTTCCGCCCGCGAGCCAGGCGTCGCCCTCCTGCCAGTCCAGGCCCGGCCGCTCGGACGGTCGCCGGACCACTTCGGTGATGGTGTTGAGATCCATGAGGGCCGACCCACAGGAGAACGGGACTATGGGACGAGGACTGTCCTTGTGCCGCCCGCCGGCCCTGCTCTCACGCCGGCCGAGCAGCCGTGAGCCGCCGGACCGGGCCGCTCGTCGCGGCTGTGCCGCGGAGGGCCGGCCGACACGGACAGTGGACATGCGCGCTTTCGCCACATTTTATCGCGGCAGACGGCCATGGGCCCGGTGGCGGGCTCGAGGTGGCCCCGGCACGGAAACCCTGTGCACCCACTCGCATTCCCTGCGCGACGGCGTCGACGGGTGCCGCAGGGCTTTTGCTACCCGACCGGAGCAGGCACGGATCGTCGGGTGCGGCAGGCTTGGCCCTCCCTAGGTTGGTGCCGCAAGAGGAAGGAGGTCCGGGTTGCTGGATCGGCTGAACCAGGCCATCAGAGCGCGAGACACCACGGAGCGCCCGGGCGCCGTGTGCTGACGCCCGACCGAGCCGTCGGGGGTGCGTCAGGCGTGTGCGTGGCGGGCTCCGGTTGTCGTTCGTGGGGCGGCGTGGTGGGCGGGGGCCGGGGCGCTCGCGGCCTGGAGGCGTTGGAGCCACAGGGTGGTCGCGGTCAGGAGGCCGGCGAAGACGGCGAGGAGGAGGACGGATACCCACATCTGCCGGCTCCCGGGAGACTGCCAGCTCGTCCAGGCGGTGGACGCGGTCCACAGGAGGACGCCCACCGCGTAGAAGGCGCGAACCCGGCGCAGCTGCCGCACGGCCCGCAGGGACACGAGATCAGTACTGGATGCCATGCCGGCCCGTGTACCCCGTGGGACGCCGTTCAGCGCCTTCGGATCGCCTCTTCCGCTCACCTCGGCACGGCCCGCGTCTCCTTCGTGTGTTCAGGAGCCTCCCGAGCCGCCTCTCGCCTCCTTATGGACACCCCGTGAGGCGGCGTGCTCTCATGCTGGGTGCGTGATTTCCATCGTTGAAAGAGCAGGCGGCTCCTCCTCAACACGCCGCACGCTCGCGCTACTTGAGCCACCCGGCCGACAGCAGAACGGAGTTGCGTATGCCAGCACCATGGACTCGGCGCCGCCGGCCGGGACCGGCGCACCGGCTGGTGGGAGGCGCGGTCGCCCTCCTCACGACCGCCGCGATGGCACTGGCCCACACCGGTGCGGCAGCGGCGGGCAAGGGGGCGGGCGGGCACGCTCGTATTCCGAGCGTCACGTCGGGGGACGCCCGCTTCCAGATCCTCTCGCCGACCCTGATCCGCACCGAGTACGCGGGAGACGGGAGGTTCACGGACGAGCCGACGTTCAACGCGATCGGCCGCGCCGGGTTCACACCGGCGCCGTACACCGCCACCACGTCCGACGGCTGGCTCACCGTCAGGACGAGCGCGATGTCTTTGCGCTACCGGGTCGGCTCCGGACCGTTCGACGCCGAGAACCTCTCCATCGAGCGAACGGCGGGCGGCACGCCGGTCACCGCGACTCCGTGGCACCGCCTGACCTGCGCGGTCGGCGCCCTGTGCGAGGCCGAGACCCTGCAGCTCAGCGGCGTCTCCGTGGCCTCCGACCACCGCGGCCACACCGGAACCGGATTCGCGGCGGGCTTCGAAGGCACAGGCAGCTCGGTGTCCGCTGACATCGATGTCAGCACCGCCGGCGGCTACCAGCTCGGCCTGCGGTACGCCAACTCCCGTGGCGGGGACGGCCGTACCGAGCCCCGTACGCTCACCCTGAGCGTGGACGGCGGCGAGCGGCAGACGGTGACCCTGCCGACCACGGCCGACTGGGACACGTGGGGCCTGGTCACCGAGAACCTCCAACTGGGCGCGGGACACCACACCCTGGCCCTGACCCGGACCGCCTCGGACTCAGGTGACGTCAACCTGGACAGCGTGGCACTCGTACGGCCCGGAGACCCCTATCCCCCGGTCTCCGCCACCGCCGTCCCCGACTGCCGCTTCGGTGTGAGCTGTGAGGCGGAGAGCTCGCGGATCGGCGGCACGGCCGTCAGCGCCACGGACCACGCGGGATACGCGGGCACGGGTTTCGTCGCCGAACTCAACCAGGGGGCGAGCCTGTCGACCCATGTGGTCGGCGTGCCCGCCGACGGGGTCTACACCCTGCGCGTGCGGTACGCCAACGGCACGGGCGGCGACGGCCGGCACGAGGACCGCACCGCCACCGTCGGCGCGGGCGGCGCGACCAGCACGCTGACGTTCCCGGCGACGAAGGACTGGGACGACTGGCAGACGGCCTCGGCACCCGTGGCCCTCAAGGCGGGCGCGAACGACATCAGCCTGAACTGCCCGAACGCCGCGAGCTGTCACGTCAACGCGGACACCGTCTCCGTGGCTCGCCCGGAGGCGGCCGCGCCCCCGCCGCATGTCGCCCTCGGCGGCTACCGCCGCGGCCTGGACGGAGTGAACGGCGGTTCTCCCGTCGTGACCACGCCCGGACTGCTGAACAAGGACGGCTGGTACCTCCTGGACGACACCTCGTCGGCCCTGTACGACACCGCCGCGCGGAAGGTCACGCAGCGGCCCGGCCACGGCGGAACCCCCTACCAGGACGGCTACGTCTTCGGCTTCGGCCACGACTACAAACAGGCCCTGGCCGATCTGGCCGCGCTGACCGGGCCGCCCGCACTGCTGCCGCGGTGGGCCTACGGCGTCTGGTACTCCGAGTACATCGACCGCACCGCGGCCGACTACGAGGACAGGATCCTGCCGGCGTTCCGGTCCGAGGGCGTTCCGCTGGACGTCCTGGTCACCGACACGGACTTCAAGGCCGTGAACAGCTGGAGCGGCTGGGAGATGGACCCCGCCAAGTTCCCCGATCCCCAGGGTTTCTTCGACTGGTCGGCGTCGCAGGGGCTGCACAACACGCTCAACGTGCACCCCAGCATCCTCGCCTCCGACCCCCAGTTCGCCCAGGCGCAGGCCACGGCCAAGGGCAGGCTGTCGAAGGGAGGCTGCGCCGGGGGCGCGAGCGTCCAGGACAACTGCTACACCTTCGACTTCGGCGATCCCGACCAGCTCAGGGCGTACCTGGACCTGCACCGCACGATGGACCGGCAGGGCAACGACTTCTGGTGGCTGGACTGGTGCTGCGACGCCTCGCAGTCCTCGCTGCCCGGCGTGACCCCGGACGCGTGGATCAACCAGCAGTACGCCGCCGCCGTCCCCGGCCGGGGCTTCGTCCTCTCCCGGGCCTACGGCTCACTGCAGGCCGGCGGGTACAGCGGTCAGCAGGCCCTGCCGACCGGTCCGTGGGCGGACAAGCGCACGACCGTCCACTTCACCGGCGACACGTCCTCCACGTGGGGTGTGCTGAGGCAGGAGGTCGGCTACACGCCGGGCGAGTCCGCCGCGACCGGGATGGCCGCCATCACCCACGACATCGGCGGCCACAACGACACGACGGGGCTGACCGGTTCGGAGACGTACACGGACGGCGGCAGGCTCCGCACCACGTACAAGCTGCCCGACGACCTGTACGCACGCTGGGTTCAGTTCGGCGCGTTCCAGCCGATCGACCGCCTGCACAGCAATCACAGCGACCGGCTGCCCTGGCAGTACGGCACGGCGGCCCGCCGGTCGGCCGACAAGTTCCTCAACCTGCGCGAGAACCTCGTGCCCTACACCTACTCACTCGCCGAGGAGGCGCACCGCACCGGCGTGCCGATCGTCCGTCCCGCCTATCTCGAGTACCCGGACGAGCCGCGGGCGTACGACGTCGCGGACAGCGAGTACTTCTACGGCTCCGACGTACTGGTCGCCCCGGTGACCACGCCGGGTGACTCCGCCACCACCTCCGTGTGGTTCCCGCCCGGCCGGTGGACCGACTACTTCACCGGGAAGTCCTACGCCGGCGGAACCACCCAGGACATCACCACCGGTCTCGACTCGATGCCGGTGTTCGTCAGGGCCGGCGGCATCCTGCCCACGCGCACGCACGACGTCGCGCACGACGACCGCGAGGCCCTGACCGATGTCACGCTGACCGTCTCCGCCGGTGCGTCGGGCGCGTACCGCCTCTACGAGGACGACGGCACCGCTGAGCCGAGGAGCGCCACGACGAGGATCCGGTACCGGGAGACCGGATCGCGTCACACCGTGTCGATCAGTCCGGTGAAAGGGTCGTATCCGGGCCAGACCGGGAAGCGCCGGTGGACCCTGAGGTTCCTGGGGGGTGAGGCGCCGGCCAGGGTGGCCGCCGACGGGGCGAGGCTCTCCCCCGACGCGTACCGCTGGGACGGTGAGACCGGGACGCTGACCGTCACCCTTCCGCGGCACAGCGTGCGCACCCCCGTCACCGTCACGTACCAGTAGGGCGCGGGACGGAGGGCCACGGCGGCGCCCACACGGCCTTCGGGGCCGTGTGGGCGCTCGCGCGTCAAGGCGGTCCCTTGTCGCCCATGGCGGGCGGCGGGGGCTCGCCGAAGCGGACGGAGACCTTCTCGAAGCCCTTGAAGGCCTCGGCGTTCGCGTACGAGCGGTAGGCGCGCACGTCACCCCGGGCGAGGTGGACGTGGTCGGTGAACGGCGTGAGCAGGCTGCGCGGCCACAGCCGCAGGGAGCGCACCGCGATGACCTCGGCCGTGGCGAGGTAGACCACGGAGGCGAGGTAGACCCAGGCGAGCAGGCCGAGCACGATGCCGAACATCCCGTACGTCGCCGTGGCGCCCCGGAGCACATGGCCGACGTAGTAGGAGCCGCCCCACTGCAGCACCTGCCAGGCGCACGCGGCTCCCAGCGCGGGGCCGTACATCAGGCGGAGCGTGGGCCGGCGGCGGGTCATGATCCGGTAGCTCAGCAGCAGGAGCCCGGCGTTGACGGCGACTCCCGCGGCGCCGACGGCCACCCGGAGACCGACCGCGAGGCTGGTCCCGAAGATGCCGGCGGCGGACTCCGCGGCCGACAGGGCCGTCGTCAGGCCGAGGCCGACCGCGAGCAGCAGCAGAAAGCCCAGGCCCCTGGCCCGTGAGCGCAGGGGGTCGGGGCGGGCGTGCCTCGGCACGGCGAAGATCTTGTTCAGGGCGTGCTGCACCGCCTGGGCCACCCCCAGGGCGCCGTAGACGCTGCCGATCACGCCCACCGCGAGCGCGGCTCCGCTGCCGTGGAACGAGTGGACGTTCTGACCGAGCTGGTCGCCGATGACGGGGAACTCACCGAGCGCGGAGTGGAGCACGGAGTGCTGCAGCTGCGGGTTGCCGTGCAGGGCGCCGCTGAGGATGGCGACCAGGAGCAGCAGCAGCGGGAACAGGGAGACGAAGCCGTAGTAGGTCAGCAGCGCGGCGAGGTAGGTGGCCTGGTCGTCGAAGAACTTGTACACGACCGCGAGCGGCATGCCCGCCCACCGGTGCCGTCGCTGATATCGGTCCAGCCGGGCCAGCACGTCCATGTGCCCTCCCATACCTCGGGCGGGTCTCCGTACTTCGGGCGAGACGCCGCAGCAATCCTGTGCCCCCGCCCACGCGATCCCACACCGCTCAGGCGCTCGACGCGGCTCGACGGCGATGGGCGCCCCGGGCGGGACCCTGGGCGCATCCGGTTCCCCGTCCGCGTGCGAAGCAGGTACGACGGACGCGACAGCGATCAGCGGCGAATGGGGAGCTCATGACCGGCTGGGTGGTGCGACCGGACGGTGGCCGTCCGGAGGGTCGCACCTGTGCGCATGTGCCGGATGCCGGCCCGTCGCCGGTGCCCCGGAGCGGGGTGTGCCTGGAGTGCGAGGCCCGGGGGCAGGGCGGAGGGCACCTGCGGTTCTGTCTGAGCTGCGGGCACACGGGATGCAGCGACAGTTCGCCGGGCGCCCACGCCACCGCTCACCACGAATCGACCGGGCACCCGCTCGTACGCTCCATGGAACCGGGCGAGGAATGGGCCTGGTGCTACGTCGACGAGGTGTACCTGCAGCCCGCGGGGAGCCGCCCCTGACGACACTGGGGGTCCAAGTGCTGCTGTCCGTACGGTACTTGCCATGACGAAGGACAGCGCAGGAGAGCCGCGGAAGACCGATGTAAGGGTGAGCCTGATCGGCGGCGTGACCGTCCGGCGCGCCTGGAGCATGTCTCGCGGGCCGCGAAAAGGCTTCCGCCGACGAGGGTCTGGTCCTATCGTCTCGGCCCGTGATCAGAAAAGGCGTCCCCCTGCCCCCGACGGTCTACCCGCTCGCCAAGGGGCGCGTGTGGGCCATGCTGGCCGGCTCTCTGCTCTTCGTCACCCTGGGCACTGTCCTCCTGGTCGCCCACAGCACCGTGAGGATGACGGTGGCGGGGGCACTGGCCGTGGTCTTCTTCGGATTCTGCTCGGTGCTCATCGGCCGGCGCCTGCTCCGCGGCCGTCCGGAGCTGGTGCTGGACGACGCGGGACTGGAACACGTGACGCTGGGCCGGTTCGGCTGGGACGAGATAGCCGCCGTGCGGATACGCGAGCAGCGGGTACGGCACACCACGCAACGGTTCATCGAGCTGGTGCTGCGTGCTCCGGACGCCTATCTGGCCCGAGCACCCAGGCTCGTCCGCAGAACCGCGTCCATGAACGCACGACTGGGCTTCGGTCCGGCCAACATGGCCACGAACACCCTGCCGGTGCCGCCCGAGGAGGTTCTCGACGCGATGCGGCGTCACTGCCCCGGACTCGTGGTTCAGCGGTGAGCGCGCCCGCCGGAAAGACCGGCTGATCCGGTGTCCTCGCTCGGCGCCGGATCCGGACGAGGACGCCGGCGAGGCGGCCCCGGCTGCTGCGTTCATCCGGGTCAGAAGAGTGTCGCTCCCGCCGCGGGCGCGCCGTCGTCGTAGACGAGGAGGCCGTCGTCCCGGAGGCGCACGCCCTTCGTGGGGGTGTGCGGGGTGAGGCGGCCGTCGTGCATCAGATGGAGGACGCGGGCGCCGCGGGCCAGCACGGCGAAGTCGGCGATCAGACGCCGGTGACAGCGCCACCACACGGCCTCGCTGCACATCACCGCGGTCCGCGTCTCGCCGGCCTGACGCATGAGCGCGTCCATCGCCGTGACGAACTCGGGGCTGCGGGTGTGGGCGGCGTAGCCGCGGAACGACTCGTTGCGCCAGACGGTGTCGGGCGAGTCGGGGGCGGGCCTGCGCCATCCGCCCAGCCGCTGCTCCCACCGGTAGGCGATGTCCGCCTCGGGCATCCACTCCGCCAGCCGCTGCCGTGCCAGGTCGGGATTCCGGCGGCTGCCTGGAGCGGTCCTGACGTCCACCACGGAGGCGACCCCGGCGTGCCGGAGGAGGTCGGCGAGCGTGGTCCGGTCCGCCGTGCTATGACCGAACGTGATCAGCTCCGGCCCGGGCCTCGAAGGCCCGGCACCGGGGTCCGTGTCTCCGTCACCCATCGCTCACGCCGTTCGCCCGCGCCGGCACGCTCGGGACGTGGTCGCCCGAGCCCGCGCCTCCCGGGTCCCCCGAGTACCCCGGCCGGGCGGCGCCGGCCTTGTGACTCCCCCGCCCCGCGGCGGGCTGCGTCGCAAGCGGCGTCCGGAGGGGCACGCGGGTCGACGGTGGGGCAGGTGTTCGACGAGGGGTGGCCTCACCCGGCCGTCCGGCGGAAACGGTCGGCTACGCGCTTCGCGGCCGCCGGGAGGACGTCTTCTTCGCGGCCGCCTTCTTCGTCGGGGTCTTCTTGGCCGGCTGCTTCTTGGCGGCCGGTGTCTTCTTGGGCTTGGGCAGCCGGTGCACCTCGGCGGGGCCGGCTTCCTCGCCGCGGGAGGCCTTCGCCTTCTCCACCGACTCGCTCAGCGCCGCCATCAGGTCGAGCACCTGGGCCGGTGCTTCCGGCTCCGGCGCCTCGGGCAGCGGCTTCTCCTCCCGCTTCGCCTCGATGATCCGGGCCATGGCCTCGGTGTAGCGGTCCTGGAACTCCTCCCCCTCGAGGTCCTCGCGGCTCATGGTCTCCATCAGCGCGAGCGCGCCCTCGATCTCCTCGTCCGACACCTCCACCGGCGGTGGCAGCAGCTCCTGCGGGGAACGGATCTCGTCGGGCCAGCGCATGGCATGGAGCACCAGGACGTCGCCCTTCACCCGGAGCAGGCCGAGCCGCTCACGACCGGACCACGCGTACTTCGCGACCGCCACCTTCGCCGACCGGCCCAGCGCCTGGACGAGCAGCTTGTACGGCTTGGCCGCGACCTTCCCGGCCGGCTGGAGGTAGTAGCCCTCGCCGATCCGGATCGGGTCGATGGAGGCGAGCGGTACGAAGGCGTCGATCTCGATGGCCTTGGCCGTCGGCAGCGGAAGATTGCGCAGATCCTCTTCGGTGATGGGGATGACCTGCGTCTTCGTCAGCTCGTAGCCCTTGCCGATCTCGTCCTGGGAGACCTCCCGGTCCTCCAGCTCGCAGATCTTGCGGTAGCGGACCCGTCCCATGTCCGTGGTGTGGAACTGGTGGAACCTGATCGAGTGGTCCTCCGTCGCGCTGACCACGTTGATCGGCACGGTGACGAGACCGAACGAGATGGCACCGGACCAGATGGTTCGGGGCATGCCCACACCTCCGCAGTAGCCCCCAGCACCACCAGCGTAGGGACGCCGTATGCGGTCCGCACCCCACCGGGGGCCGGCCGGGAGTGCTCCCACCGGGTGCGTGGGCGGGCGACGACGCCTTCGAGGGGTGAAGCTGAGAGCGTGAGCATGAAGAGCGAGCGTCCGGTGAGTGCCGAACAGATCAATGCGGCGTTGAGTGCTCTGGGAGCCGAACCGACGGCGGATCCAGCGGCACGGCGCGAGGAGCCGCAGGAACCCGATCGCCTGCGGTTGCTGGGCCATCTGCTGGCCAAGGCGGAGTGGGAGATCACCGCCGCTACGCGTCTGTCCGAGGAGGAGGAGATCGAGGACGTCCTCGACACGATGCTCGGCTGGGCGGAGCAGCTGGGCCACGATCCCGGCCTGGCGGTCAACATCCTGACGAACCGGCTGCAGCGCACCGCCATCCAGGTCTCGGAGTCCGAGGCCGACGAAACGCCTCCGGGCCGGGAGGCGTCCTTCGCGGCCGCGATGACGGCCCTGTACACCCTCAGCGCCCAGTTGCACGCCGACCGGGGCGACGTCGAGGGGACCAGACAGGCCCTGAGCGGGGCGGAGGAAGCCCTCATCGACACCATGCAGGGCATGCACGATCTGCGGGTCGCCATCGGGGACACGGCCGGCGAGGACGAGGAGCCGGAGGACTGAGGCCGGGGGCCGGGCGACACGGCCCCCGGTGTCACGGGCTCGGCCGTGACAACCGGGGCCGGCGGTCAGGTGACCCCGGGTGCGTCGGTGGCGATGAGTTCCAGGATGCGGCGCGGCTGCTCCTGCAGGCCGGACAGTTCCAGCGTCCCGCCCTGCGCCTCGGTGTTCCGGTTCAGACTCTGCAACAGGGTCAGGCCGCTGGCGTCCATGAAGGACACCCCGGCCATGTCGAGGCAGAGGGTGCGGTCACCGAGGCTCACATCGTCGGTGACCTGGGTGATCCGCGGGCAGGTGTCGAAGTCCAGTTCGCCCGCCACGCTGATCATGATGCGGTTGCGCTGATCGCTGACGTGCACTGCGAAAGACGGCATGGTGAAACCACCGTTCGGGATCAAAGCCCATCACGGTCGGCTCCCACTCTCGGAAGTTGGCCGTCAAGCGCGCGGCATGTGCCGCTCACAGCCGAGCGAGACCACCCGCACCGTCCTTCGGCCACTCGTGTTCGGTCACCACACGGCGGCGCGGGGTCTCCCACCAGACCAGGCTGGCTCTCCCTGCAGGGTGTCACATCCACGCGCGCTCCGGGAGGCCCCCCGTCGCCCCGTCACACCCAGGATCCGGAATCAGGGACGTTTGTTCGGGCGCAGACGGAACACACGAGGAGCTAACAAGTTCTTTATGAGACGAAGCGGAGACGTACATGGGCATCATCGCGTGGATCATCATCGGCCTGCTCGCCGGCGCCATCGCCAAGGCGCTGATGCCGGGCAAGGACCCGGGCGGCATCATCGTCACGATGCTCATCGGCATCGTCGGCGGTCTGCTCGGCGGCTGGCTCGGCAAGGTCATCTTCGGAGTCGACTCGATCGACGGCTTCTTCGACCTCTCCACCTGGATCGCGGCGATCGTCGGATCCCTCATCCTGCTCGTGCTCTACCGCCTCGTCACCGGCAACCGGCGCTCGCACCGTCACGCGTGACACCGCACGGCCGGGCACCGCGAATCGGCTCCCTCCCACCCGGGAGGGAGCCGATTCGCTTTTCGGCGCCGTGCCCCAAAGGGGCGGTGAGGGCGGGGCGTTCCGCCGCCGACGGCTACTGGCCCCGGCCCTCATCCGCGGTGTGTCACAGGGCCGCGGTCGTCCCCTCGCCGGACCCGCTGGCCGCGAGCCACTGGTCCCAAGCCAGGTTGAAGTCGGCGTAGCCGTTGTCGGCCGGGGCCTTGGCCCGGCTCGAACCGGTGATGGTGACCGGGTCGCCCTGCTTGACCTGGCCGTAGAACCACTTGGCGTCCGACATCGACAGGTGGACGCAGCCGTGCGAGCCGCGCGCGCTGCCGCTGCCCGGGTTGGGGTCGCCGGTCGAGTAGTGCACGTACGTGCCCGACTGGGTGAGGTGGACGTCCCACGGCAGCGTCAGGTCGTAGTAGTTGGGACTGCCCTTGTCACAGCTGATGCCGACGCTGCAGGAGGTCATGTGGACCTTCTCCTGCTTGTCGATGACGGCCATGGTGCCGTTCCAGGTCGGGTACTGGGGGCTGCCCGCGTTGATCGACAGGGTGCGCACCGGCTTGCCGTTCCTGGTCACCTTCATGGTGTGACCGGTCACCGACACGTCCGCGCGCACATCGTCGCCGACCGTGAAGGTGTGCGTGTAGCCGTGCACGCCGTAGCGGCCGTTGCCGTTGCTGACGCCCTGCATGTCGGCGTCGATCTTCACCTTGGTGCCGGACGGCCAGTACGTCTTGGGCCGCCAGTCGGCGCGCCTGTCGCCGAACCAGTGCCAGGCGCCGGTCACCGGCTGCGAGGCGCTCACCTTCATGTGCTTCTCCACCGCGGCCCGCGCCTTCTGCGCCACCGGGTTGGTGAAGACCACCGAGATGGGCATGGCCACGCCGACCGTGGCCCCCGTCTGCGGAGTGATCGTCTCCAGCAGCATCGGCGGCCCCTTGGGCTTGGCCGGTGACGGAGAGGCGCTCACACTCCGCTTGCCGGGAGCCTTCGCGTCGTCCCCGCCGGCCTTGTCACTGCCGATTCCGCCACAGGCGCTCACGCCCATCAGCATCGCGCCCGTGACGACCGCGATCCCTATGCCGCCCTTGCCCCGTCCCACGACGTGCCCCACTCTCTCTCCATTCGGCCCTGGAAGGCCCAACGCCCTGTCAGACAGTGCGGGCGCGGGCCTCAGTTGCGTGTATCGCGTAAAGCGTCTGCCAAAACTCGGGGCACGACACCGCTGGAGTATCGGGCAGCTCATCACATGGGCCCACTACGCCCGGCCGGCCCGGTGGGGGTGTCGTCGACAGGCTGTGCCAGGAGTAGTGCATACGGTGATCCTTCGGGGGCACACGAACCCGGAGGACGGATCCATGTCCTTCCAGTGGCGCCGCCACCCCTGCGGGTGTGCGCCCACGTTGTCACGGGCCCCGGGTGACGGCCCGTCTGTCGAAAGAGGTTGTCGCTGTGCTGTTGCCTGCGGAGAAGGAACTGCGTGCGGTACTGGCTCGCTTCGCCGACGCGCGCTTCCGCCACGACCTGCAGCCCACCGGCCACTCGAGCCGGGAACTGGAGGAAACCTCCACCACACTGTGCGCCCTCACCGGCACCCGGTCGGTGGAGGAGGCCCTCGCCGCCGCCGACGCGCTCCTCGACCGGTTGCGCGCGGACCGCGGCCGGCACAAGAGGGCGGTCCAGTCCCTGGCCGCCTGAACCGCCCGTCCCGCGGACGCCGCCGGAACCGGACACCGGGTCGGACGGCACGGATGCGCGCATCATGGAAGTCATGCGAACGCGACCTGTGCTGGTCTACGACGGCGACTGCGGCTTCTGCACGACCTCGGTGACCCTCGTGCAGAGATGGATCGGGCCGCGCTGCGACGTCACGGCCGGCCAGTGGGCCGACCTGGAGGCGCTGGGCGTGACCCGGGAGCGGGCCGAGTACGAGGCCCTGTGGGTCACCCCGGACGGAACGGTGTACGGCGGCGCACAGGCGGTCGCCAAAATGCTGGCCAGCGCGCCCGGCGGCTGGCCCGTCATGGGGGCGGCGCTGCAGCTGGCGCCGGCCCGCTGGATCGCCCACGGCGTCTATCGCGCCATCGCCCGCAACCGTCATCGACTGCCCGGCGGCACGCCGGCCTGCGCCCTCCCCGCCGGCCCGCCGGCGACCCGCCTCCGACGCCGCTCCCGATGACACGGCGGCCCTCCGCGCGCACTCACTGAAAGGCGGATTCGTCCCCTATGGGCGTCAGGTCCGATTGTCAGTGGCGGGTGAGACGGTAGGGGCACCGAGTCGGAAAGAGGGGGAGCCGTCATGTCCGGAAACCAGAACTACATCAACCACGTCGCCCTTGTGCTGGACGCCAGTTCTTCCATGTCCCACCTGAGCCGCAAGGTCGTCGACGTCGCCGACCAGCAGATCGCCTACCTCGCCCGCCGGTCGAGGGAGCTGGACCAGGAAACGCGTGTGACGGTGTACGTCTTCGCGGACAAGGTGGAGTGCGTCATCTACGACAAGGACGTGCTCCGGATGCCGTCGCTCAAGCAGTTGTACCGGGTCGGCGGGATGACGGCCCTGCTGGCGGCCGCACTGAAGTCGCAGCGCGAACTGGCCCGGACGGCGCAACTGTACGGCGACCACAGCTTCCTGACGTTCGTTCTCACGGACGGGCAGGAGAACGCGAGCCACCGCTGCCCGGACGCCCCTTCCAGGGAGCCGCGTGAACTGGTCGAGGCCGTGGCCGAGATGATGCGGACGCAGCAGGACAACTGGACGCTGGCCGTCCTCGTGCCGGACCAGATGGGCAAGCGCGAGGCCATGCAGTGCGGTTTCCCGAAGGACAACATCGCCATCTGGGACGCCACGAGCACACAGGGCCTGGAGGAGGCCGGGCAGGTCATCCAGCAGGCCACCGAGAACTTCATGGTGGGCCGCTCCCAGGGCATCCGGGGGTCGCGGGCGGTGTTCTCCACGGGCGCCCAGGCGGTCAACAAGAAGACGATCAAGGCGGCCGGCCTCACCCCCGTGAAGCCGTCGGAGTACCAGCTGATACCGGTGGCCCGGCACGCGGGCATCCGCGAGTGGGTCGTCGAGTGCGGGCACGAGTACCGCACCGGTGGCGCCTTCTACCAGCTGAGCAAGTCGGAGAAGATCCAGGCGCAGAAGCAGATCGCGGTGCTGGAGAAGAAGACGGACCGGGTCTACACCGGGCCCGAGGCCCGGGCCCTGCTCGGCCTGCCGGACGTGGAGGTGCGCGTCAAGCCGGACCACAACGACGACTACACGATCTTCGTGCAGAGCACCAGCGTCAACCGCAAGCTCGTACCGAACACCCGGCTGCTGCTGATGCTCTGACCCCCTCCGGGTGAGCACTGCCATCGGACCGGCGCGCGGCAGGGGCGGGCGGGGGCTTGTCGTGCGCCGTCAGGTCTGGTTGGGTACCAGCTCCGTCGGCACGTCTGGTGTGCGCGGTGAATGTGGAGTGGAGCGAGCGGCGTGCACGGGACGGAACGGCAGGACGGGTCGTGGACCTTGCCCGAGGGGCTGGAGCAGGCGATCCGGGGCACCGCCGAGGAGATAGCCCTGCTGGTCCGGAGCGCCGGCGACACGGCGCTCGCCGTGCCGGGATCGGAGTGGACCGTCGGTGAGGTCGCCGCGCACCTGGCGGTGGCGAACGAGCTGATGGCCGATCTGGCGGCCGGGCGGGAGAGGCCCTACGGAGACGGCACGCCGCAGAGTCTCGCCGCCGCCAACGCGGAGTCCCTGGCCGTCTTCACGGAGCGCCGGGCGGAGCCGCTCGCGACGATGATCACCGATCAGTGCGAGAGGTTCCTTGACGCCCTGGCGCGCTCGACGGCGGACGGTCAGGCGCCGGCCACGCCGCTGGGCCTCATGAACCGGTCCGTGCTCGCCTCGTACCTGCTCACGCACATGCTCGGCCATGGGTACGACCTGGCTCGCGCGTTGAAGCGCCCGCACATGGTCGATGCGGCACGCGTGGGCCTGTGCATGCCGTTCATGCTCTCGGTCATGCCCCGTGTCGCCGATCCCGGGGCCACGGCCGGGCTCGACGCCCGTTACCGGATCCGTCTGCGGGGCGGTGAGACGTTCGGTGTGTCGCTGGCCGACGGCGTCGTGCGGGTGTCGCCCGGATCGGACCTGCGGGATGTGGACTGCACCATCCGGCTCGACCCGGTGGCCTTCCTGCTCATCGCGCTCGGCCGGCTCGATCCGTGGCGTGCCATCGCCCGGGGACAGGTCCTCGCCTGGGGCCGCCGGCCCTGGCTCGGCCCCCGCTTCCCCACGTTGTTCACCGCGCCCTGAGCGGTCCGCCGCATCCGGGTCCGGACCTGCGCGGGCCGCGGACCCACGGGGTCAGACGGGCTGGATCCGTGCGCGCAGGAGGCAGAACTCGTTGCCCTCCGGGTCGGCCAGGACGTGCCAGCTCTCGCTGCCGGTCTGACCGACGTCGGCGGCCCGGGCGCCGAGGGCGAGCAACCGCTCCAACTCCGCGTCCTGGTCGCGGTCGGTGGCGCTCACGTCGATGTGCAGCGGCAGTTTCCCGCTTCGCGGGTCGTCGCTGGGGCTGATGACGAGGGTGGGCTGCGGGCCGCCGAAGCCGGCGCCGGGCGGACCGATCTCGATGCTTCCGTCGTCCTCCCGGCCGAGTTCGACGTAGCCGAGGACCTCGCTCCAGAACGCGGCGAGCCGCTCGGGATCCGCGGCGTCGAGGACCAGTTCACTGATGCGGCATGCCATGCCCGTCAGTGTAGGTGGATCACCTGGCCGCGGCGCCGGTGTTCGGTCCGGCGCCGTCCGCGGCAGGTGTCGCGCCCGGTCGGGCAACTCGGCGGCGCCGCCGGGCGATCGACGACTTCACACCGGTTGCCGGGCGGCTGGGCCCGTGGGCGGTGCTCAGTACGCGGAGTTGACGTTGTCGATGGAACCGTAGCGGTGCGCGGCGTAGTTGGCGGCGGCGGTGATGTTCGCGACCGGGTCGGTGATGCTGTTGGAGGTGCCGTCGACGTGGTAGGCCTTGAAGGTGGGGTCGATCACCTGGAGCAGACCCTTGGACGGGATGCCGTTCTGGGCGTTGACGTCCCAGTTGTTCTGGGCGTTGGGGTTGCCGCTGGACTCCCGCATGATGTTGCGGTGCAGGCCGTCGTAGCTGCCCGGGATGCCCTTGTCCTTCATGATGGCGAGCGACTGCTTGATCCAGCCGTCGAGGTTGCCGGCGCTGCCGGTGGACCCCTTGGAGTCGGCGTGGCTGTCGCGGGACGGAGCCGAGGCGCTGTGGGCGGTCTGCGAAGCCTCGGCGGCCTGGGCGGAGGCCGGCATGAGGGTGAGGGCCACGGTCGCGGCGCCGGTCGTGGCTATGCCGGTCAGAGCGAGAGTGCGCAGGCGGGCAAAGCGGCGGGTGGCGGTGATCGCGGTCATGTGAAAGGGACTCCTGGGACGTCTGAAAGGCGCCGGCCGGGTGCCGGTCACGATGCGGGCTTCGACAACCACGGCCTGTGCCGCATGAGGCGGCGGGAAGGCCTGGTGGTGATCGCCCGGTCGACCCCACGGCTCGCGGGGCAACGACCAACATGTTTAGCGGCCCGCCGAAACCATGCAAGAGTGTGACCTACTACCCAACGGCGTAGCTCTGGCGCATATCGGACTTCTCGCCGCGTGGAGGCCCCGCTCACCATGGACCGCTTCTACGATCCCGCATAGGACGTGACATGGCTCCTATGGGCCGTGTCACCCCTTTTCGCCCCGATCGGCGCTCCGCACCACGTCCTGCGGGGCCCGCGCCGACGCCGTCAGAGGCGGATCAGCGCCCCGTCAGGGGGTCCTGCCAATGTTGTTCTCGTGAACGGGCCGGGACACCGGGCCGGGAACGAGGAGAGGTGCCCGGAGTGGTTGATCGGGGACCGCGAGCACGCTCATGGTCGGACCCCCGCGGGGGTCCACGCAGGTTCGAATCCTGTCCTCTCCGCAACAGGGAACGCCCCTCCCCCCCCCGGCCCGGCATGCGGGGCCGGGATCAGACCACCGTGAGGACGATCTTCCCCGCGGTCCGGCCCAGCTCGCCGATCTCGTGCGCCTTCGCGGCGTCCGCCAGCGGCAGGACCGTGTCCACCACGGGCTTCAGGGCGCCCCGCTCAACCAGAGCGGCGATCTCGCGCAGGCCCAGGGGGTCGGGTTCCACCAGCATCCAGACCGCGCGGACCCCGTCATGGGTCGCGGGCACGTCGTCGGGACCGGGCAGGGTGATCAGCCGGCCGCCCGCCCGGAGCACCTTCACCGAGCGCTCGGCGGTCTCCCCGCCCAGTCCGTCGAGCACCACGTCGACGTCGCTCACCGCGTCCTCGAACCGCACCGCGCGGTAGTCGATCACCTCGTCCGCGCCCAGCGAGCGCACCAGGCCGTGCTTGCCGGCGCCGGCGGTGCCGATGACGTACGCGCCGCGGGCCTTGGCGATCTGCACCGCGAAGTGACCGACGCCGCCGCCCGCCGCGTGCACCAGCACCCGCTCCCCCGGGCGCACGTTCGCCGTGTCCACCAGGGCCTGCCAGGCCGTCAGCGCGGCCAGCGGCAGGGCGGCCGCCTCCACGTGCGTGAGGCCGGCCGGCTTGGCGGCGAAGTGCCGGGCCGGCGCCACCACGTAATCGGCGTAGGCCCCCGCCTGGCGCGGGAACAGCGGCATCCCGAAGACCTCGTCCCCGGGGCGCCACATCCCCACACCCGGTCCGACGGCCTCGACCGTGCCGGACACGTCCCAGCCCACGGCGGGAACGGCGCCCCAGCCGATGAGGGCCCCGCCGGCGCGGGTCTTCCAGTCCACCGGGTTCACTCCGGCCGCGTGCACCCGCACCAGCACCTCGTTCAGTCCCGGCTCGGGGCGCTCGACCTCACGCTGGACCAGGTTCTCGGGTCCGCCCCACTGCTCCACGACCACCGCACGCATGCTCACTGCCTCGTCTTCCGTCTCGAATCCGCACGTCACCGGGACCTCCCCGGCGCGACACGGTCCACGATCCGGGAGACGGGACCACCATGGTGTTGGCCGTCAGGCCACTATGTGACAGGATCTGGCCATGAGTGGAACGCGCGCATGCGGGACGTCGGCGACACCCGACCGGGTGGTGGCCGCGTCGCCTCCTCGGCACCGGATCGCCGTACTGGCCCTGCCGGGCGTCCCGCCCTTCGAACTGGGCATTCCCTCCCGTGTGTTCGGCAGCGTGGAGGACGCCGAGGGCCGCCCGCTCTACGACGTCACCGTCTGCACCGCCGACGGTGCGCCGGTGCTCAGCGACGCCGGATTCACCGTGCAGCCCGCGGCCGGGCCGGAGGCGCTGGCCGCCGCGGACACCGTGATCGTCCCGCCCACGCACGCCATGCCCGAGCTGGGCCGCGGCGGCCCGCTGCCCCCCGAGGTGACGGCGGCCATCGCCGGCATCCGGCCGGGCACCCGGCTGGTGTCGATCTGCTCCGGCTCCTACGTACTGGCCGCGGCCGGGCTGCTCGACGGCCGGCCGGCCACCACCCACTGGAACCTGGCGCCGGAGTTCCGCCGCGCCTACCCGAAGGTCAAGGTGGACGAGGAGGTGCTGTTCGTCGACGACGGCGACGTGCTGACCTCGGCGGGCGTGGCCGCCGGCGTGGACCTGTGCCTGCACCTGATCCGCCGCGACCACGGCGCCGCCCTGGCCAACCGGGCCGCCCGGATGTGCGTCGTACCGCCGTGGCGGGACGGCGGACAGGCCCAGTACATCGACCGCCCGGTCCCCGAACCCACCGTCGCCAGCACCACCGCCACCCGCGCGTGGGCGCTGGAGCGCCTCGGCGAGCCGCTGTCCCTCCTGCAGCTCGCCGAGCACGCCCGGATGAGCCTGCGCACCTTCACCCGGCGGTTCCGCGACGAGGTCGGCATGACCCCGGTGCAGTGGCTGACCGCTCAACGCCTCGAACTTGCCAAGCAGTTGCTGGAGACCACGGACCTCTCCATCGACCTGGTCGCGCACCGGGCCGGCTTCGGTTCCGCGAACTCCCTGCGCGCGCACATGCGCACGACGTTCGGGGTCTCCCCCGCGGCGTACCGTCGCGCCTTCAGCCCCAACGACCTCGCCGGGGCGCTGTGAGGCGGACGGACCGTGCGGCAGCCGGGGCGCTCGCACCCGGCGGGCCCGGCGGGACGGCGTTTCGCGCGCGGCCCCGGGCAGCGTGCCGTCTAACCTCGACGCGTGGGGCAGCCGGAGCAGCGTGCCGAGGGTGCGGGACCGTTCGTCACCAGGCGGACCTGGCGCCGTCCCGGCGGCGAGAGCGTGGTGTGGGAGTCCCGGACCGCACGGCGGCGCGGAACCGTCGCCGTCCGGCCGCCCGGCGCCGTGCCGAGCCGTCAGGCCTCGGCGGACGCCGTGTCCGTCGGCCGGCTGCGCAGGCTGAACGCCGTCGCGGCGACCGCCTTCGTCATCGGCGGAGCCCTCTTCGCGGCGGGCGCGGGCGTCTCCCTCTCCGGCGCCGGCGCCCGCGAGTGCGCCTCCGTCTACTTCGCCGGTGGTCTGTTCTTCAACACCGGCGGCTATGTGTCCCTGCTCCAGGTGGTCAACGCGCCGGTGCACGCCGAGGGCCGGCTGGTGACACCCCGCTGGCGCTGGTGGAGCTACGAGCCGATGCGGGTGGACTGGCTGGGCGCGTTCGTCCTCTTCGCCGGCACCCTCGTGTTCGCCGTCAACCTGATCGACTCCTTCCTGCGGGGTCTCAGCGTCCAGCAGATCAACCGGCTGGTCTGGACGCCCGACGTGATCGGCTGCGTGCTCTTCCTGGTCTCCGGGCACCTGGGCTTCACCGAGATCTGCCACCGGGGCCTGCCGTGCGTCCGGACCCGCAGCCTCGGCTGGTGGATCGTCGCCGTGAACCAGCTCGGCTCGGTGCTGTTCATGGTCTCCGCCCTCGCCGCCTTCACCCGTCCCGCCACCGGCGGCCTCGTCAACGCCGACATCGCCGACTGGGGCACGCTCACCGGAGCCCTGTGCTTCTCCGTCGGCGGCCTCCTCCAGCTCCGCGAGCGCCCCTGACCGGACCGCTCCGGGTGGTGGTCCGCCGCCCTGCGGCCACCGGCCGCTGAGCGTCGGGATCCGGATACGTGGCCGGTTTCCCATCATCAGCGGGGCACACGGGGTACAAGAGACAGGCAGAAGCCTCGCACACGCGTCCAGGAGCGACACGAGGCCGACGACCCGACGAGCTGGAGGCGAGAGACATGGGGCGGCCGGAGAGCACGGAAACCCGCCATGAGCGGTTCCGGACGGCGACTTCCTCCCGGCTGACCCGCGCCCTGGAGGCCATAGGCGCCGGCGCGTACGCCGTCGACGAGCAGGGCCGTATCGTCGCCGTCAACCCCCGCGCCTTGCACCTGCTCGGCCGGAGCGCCCAGGAGATGATCGGCCAGGACGCCCATGACCTGCTGCACCGCGGCCCACAGGGACAGCGGCTGCCCGCCGCGCAGTGCGGCATGCGGGAGGCCTTCCACTCCGGAGACCCGGCACACGGCCCCATCGACTACTTCGCCCACGCCGACGGCAGCCTGCTGGCCATCTCCTGGATGATCACCCCGTACGACATCGGGGACGACGCGAGCGGCACCCTGGTGGTGTTCCACCCGCTCGAGAGCACGCACCTGGCCGACACCCACCCCGAACAGGCGTCCGAAACGCTCACCGACCTGGAGCGACTGGCTCTCCTCGCCGAGACCACCACCCAGCTGACCTCGACCCTCGACGTGGACGAGGCGCTGCGCCGGCTGCTGGGCCTGGTCCTGCCCCGACTGGCGGACTGGGCCGTCATCGACCTGATCACCGAGCGCGACGAGGTGTGGCGCACCGCCGTGGTCCAGGCCGACGGGGGCACGCTGATCCATCACACGGAGCTGCAGGGACCGATGCCGCCGGTACCGGAGTCGTCCCCCATGCCCCTGTCCAGGGCGCTGCGGGGCGTCGCCTCCACCCTCGCCGGGCCGGAGACGTACCACGTCGCCCCGGACTCCGGCATCGCGGTGGAACAGCGCCACCTGTTCGACGCCACCGGCATCCGCTCCGCCGCCATCGCGCCCATCCGCAGTACCCGGGACGTCCTGGGCGCCCTGACGCTGGGCCGCGCCGCGCAGCCGGACGACTTCACCGTCGCCGACCTCACCCTGCTGGAGGACATCGGCCGCCGCGCCGGCCTCGCCTTGGACAACGCGCGCCTCTACCAGCGGCAGCGCGCGATCGCCGAGACGATGCAGAACCATCTGCTGCCCCAGATGCCGCGCGTGCCCGGTCTGCAGATGACGGTGCGCTATCTGCCCGCCCCCGACGCCTCGCAGGTCGGCGGGGACTGGTACGACGCCTTCGCCCTCTCCGACGGCGCCACGGCGCTGGCGATCGGCGACGTCGTGGGCCACGACCTGGAGGCCGCGGCCGGCATGGCCCAGCTGCGCAACATGCTCCGCGCCTACGCCTGGTCCCAGCAGAAGCCGCCCAGCAGGATCGTCGACCGGCTCGACGAGGCCATCATGCCCATCACCGACGTCGCGATGGCCACGCTGATCTTCGCCCGGCTGACACTCGCCGAGGACGGCCGGTGGGAGCTGTCCTGGACGAACGCCGGACACCCTCCGCCGCTGCTCATCACGCACGACGGCCTGACCGAGTTCCTGACCGACGGGCACGGCATCCTGCTCGGCACCGGAACCGGGGCGAAGCGGCCCGACGCCACGATCACGCTGCCCCCGGACAGCACCCTGCTGCTCTACACCGACGGCCTCATCGAGGCGCCCGGCCGAACCCTCGACGAGGGTCTGGGCGAGCTGCGCCAGCACGCCGCGGCCCTGGCCCACCGCTCGCTGACCTCGTTCACCGATCAGCTCCTGCGGCGGGTGCGCCCGCCGGGCCTCGACGACGTCGCCCTCCTTGCCCTGCGCACCCCGCCGGGTCCCGGCGGCAGCAACCCGTAGCCGCGGGTCGCACGGGTCCGCGGCCGTGCCGCCGCCGAGGCGCACCCCGAGACCGCCGGCGCGGCGCCCGCCGCGTACCGTGCGGGCGGGGCGCGCACGCGGGCCGGGGAGGACGCCGGGTCACCAGCCGGATCGAGGTACCGCCCCGCCGGGCGCTCCCCGCGCCGCCACCCCGCTGCCGCCGGTCCCGCCGGTCCCGCCGGTCCCGCCGTGAAAGGTTCCCGTGCTCACCTCCTACGCCGCCCACTTCGACACCCCTGCCGGGTACCTCGACTTCGCTCGGTTCGGTCCGCCCTCGCGCGACGCCGTGGCCGCCACCGCGCACGCCATGACCGAGGCCGCGCACGCGGGCCACACCACCGTGGACGACCTGATGCGCGCGGAGGAGACGGCACGCGAGGCCGCCGCCCGTCTGGCGGGGACCGACGCCGAGCACACCGTGCTGCTGCCCAACGCGTCCACCGGTCTGTTCCACGCCGCTCTGGGCGTCCGGGAGGGCGTGGTCCTCGTGTCGCGCGGCGACTTCCCGGCGAACCACTACCCGTGGCGGCGCACCGCCGGGCTGGGCCGGGCCACACCTCGCTGGCTGGAACCGGGCCCCGGCGAAGGGGTCACCGCCGAGCTGGTCCGCGGCGCGCTCACCGACGACGTGGTCGCGGTGTCCGTCAGCGCCGTCGACTTCCGCACCGGTTTCCGCGCCGACCTGGCGGCGCTGCGCGAGGCGATCGGGCCCGGCCGGCTGCTCGTCGTGGACGCCATCCAGGCGTTCGGCGTGGCCGAGATGGCCTGGGAGGCGGCCGACGTGGTGGTCGCGGGCGGCCAGAAGTGGCTGCGGGCCGGCTGGGCCACGGGTTTCGCGACCCTGTCCGACCGCGCCCTGGGGATGCTGGAGCCGGTGCTGACCGGCTGGACGGGTGTGCGCGACGTCGGCGTGTTCGACGGCGCGGAGCACCCGCCCGCGCTGTCCGCGCAGCGGTGGTCCATCACGAATCTCAGTCCCGTGACGGCGGCCGCGTTCGCCGCCGCGCTGGACCTCGTCGAACGGCACACGGTCAGGGCGATCGAGGCGGCCGTCGCCGAGCGGATCGACGAACTCACCGAGGTGATCCGGCGGCACCGGGGCCGGGTCCTGTCCCCCGCCGACCCCGCCCGGCGCGCGGGCATCCTCTCCTTCACGATGCCGGAGCACGATCCGTCGCACGTCGCGAAGGCGCTGCACGCCGAGGACGTCGCGCTGACCGTGCGGGAGGACTCGCTCCGGCTCTCCCCGCACGCCTCCACCCCGCCCGAGGCGTCGGAGCGGCTCGCCGCCGCGCTCCGCGCACTGCCCGGCCGGCGTTCGTGACACCGGCCGGCCCGGCCGCGGGGGCGCACGGGCCAGCGAGGCCGTGCCCCCGGGGCATCCGGGCCGGGCTGCGGGGAACCCGCAATGGAGGAACGGGGAGGTGTGCATGTTCGGCGATGACGGCTTGGGCCTGGACGAGGTGCTGCGGGCGGCGGAGGACGCCGCCCCGGTGGAGTCCGTGGACGTGGTGGCCCGGAACCTGGAGAAGCGGTTCTCGGCGGCACAGGTGTCCTTTCTACTCGTCGACATGCTCGGCCGGGAAGCCGTCCGGCTGCCCAGGGCCGGTACGGCGGCCGAGTCCCGCGGCGAGCCGGAGAGGATGAGACTGGCGGGCAGCGTCTACGACCGGGTGCTGCGCTCCCAGTGCCTGCACCAGGAGGAGGACGGCGGGGGCGGCCACCGATTGGTGGCCCCGGTGACGAACCGGGGCGACTGCGTCGGCGTGCTGGAGATGGTGGTGCCCTGCCTGGACGAGACGGTCCGCGACGCGGTGACGCAGGCGGCGCACGCGCTGGCGTACATCGTGGTGACCGACCGGCGCTTCACCGACCTCTACCACTCGGGGCGGCGCACCACCACGATGAGTCTGGCGGCGGAGATCCAGCACCAGCTCCTGCCCTCGGCGGCCTGCTGCGAGGCGGCCTACTTCACCCTGGCGGGCGGTCTCGCACCGGCCGACGACGTCGGCGGCGACACCTACGACTACGCCCTGGACCAGGACGTTCTCCATATGTCGATCACGGACGCGATGGGGCACGACACCGCTTCGGCGCTGCTGGCGACCCTGACCGTCAACGCCCTGCGCGGGGCCCGCCGCGGCGACCGCGGCCTCCTCGAGCAGGCTTATGCCGCGCACGACGCGATCACCGCCAACACCCGCGGCATGACCACCGGCCAGTTGCTCCGCGTCGAGCTGGAGTCGGGCGCCTGCGAGCTGGTGAACGCCGGCCACCCCTGGCCGCTGCGGCTGCGGGGCGGCCGGGTCGAGCAGCTGCCCCTCAAGATCAACCTGCCGTTCGGGGTGCCCGCGCCGGTCGCCTACGAGGTGCAGCGGTTCCAGCTCGAGCCCGGTGACCGCCTGGTGCTGCTCACCGACGGCATGCAGGATCGCCAGGCCGCCGCGGTCGATCTGCCCGCCCTCATCGGGGACACCGCCGACGAGCACCCCCGCGAGGTGGTCAGGGCCCTGACCACGGCGGTCATCGACGCCTGCGGCGGGACGCTGGCGGACGACGCCACCACCCTGGTGCTGGACTGGCACGGCAGCCGGTCGGGACTGCGCACCACCAGCGGCGGCTCCAACGCCGACGTCCGCTGACGGCGCGGTCCGGGCGCCGTGGCAGCCCCGGTCAGGCGGGGGAGCCGGGGCCAGGAGGAATGTGCACGGTCATGATCAGACGGCAGGTCCCGGTGCCCGAGCCGCGGTAGGTGTGGGCGGTGTCCCCGTCGAAGGTGGCGGTCTGCCCGGCTTCCACGGGATGCTCGGCGCCGTCGACGATCAGTGTCATCCGTCCGGCGGTGACACTGACGGTCTCCACGACCCCGGCCTGGTGCGGGTGGCTGGGGTACTCCTCGCCCGGCTCCAGGTTCCAGCGCCAGACCTCGACCGGGGCGGGGCCCGCGGTGGTCAACATCAGCCTGGCCTCGCTGCCCCGAGGACCGGTCCACAGCGGAGTGAGCGCGTCCTCGGACACGACGCGTACGCGTCCCTCGGCACGGCCCTCCATGAGGGCGGACACGGAGACGCCCAGGGTGTCGGCCAGCCGTACGAGGGTGGCGAAGTTCGGGTTGCCCTGCGCCTTCTCCAGCGCGACCAGGGCGCCCTTGCTCACCTGCGCGCGCCGGCCGAGTTCGTCCAGCGAGAGCCCCGCGCGGGTGCGCGCCGCCCGGACGTTCTGCGCAAGCGTCCGCAGGGCCGCCTCGGTCTCCGCCATCCGTTCACCATCCTTGCCAGTGGTCCACTGGAATGCACCGTCCGGTCGTTTGGTTGACACTGCCCGGTCGGTTCGTTGTACGGTTCAGTCGTTCCATTGATAGTAAGGGATGTACCGTGATCGCTCTGCTGCTTGCCCTGGGCAGCTCCCTCGCCTACGGCTGCGCCGACTTCCTCGGCGGCCTCGGCGCCCGGAAGGCCCATGTGCTGCGCACCGTCATGGTCGCCGCCCCGGCCTCCCTGGCGGTGGAGCTGCTGCTGTGGCCGGTCCTCGGCGCCTCGTTCGGCACCGGCGCCCTCGCCTGGGGAGCGGCCTCGGGAGTCGCCTCGGCCGCCGCTTTCGCGCTGCTGTACAGGACGCTGGCGATCGGTCCGATGAACGTGCTGTCGCCGGTCACCGCACTGGTGTCCGCCGCGCTCCCGGTCACCGTGGGGCTGCTCCAGGGCGAACACCTCACGGTCGCCGGGCTGATCGGGCTGCCGCTCGCGCTCGTCGCGGTCGTCCTCGTGAGCGCCGGACCCGGCGCCCGCTCCGCGCGTATCTCCCGTACGGCACTGCTGTCGGCGTTCGGCGCGGGCGCCGCCATCGCGCTCCAGCTCGTCTTCCTGCACCAGGCGCCCGCGGACAGCGGCGTGGCCCCGCTGATCGCGGGCCGGGCGGTGGCCTCGGCCGTCATCCTGGGGGCGGCCGGGGTGCTGCGCCGCAGACTCGGCGCGGAGAAGCCCGCGTACGCGATGTCCGCCGCCGCAGGCGTACTGGACTCGCTCGCGAACCTGCTGTTCCTGCTCGCCGTACGCGGCGGGGACCTCACCGTCGTCGCCGTGACGACCGCGCTGTACCCGGCCGGCACGGTCCTGCTCGCCCGCGGCGTGCTCGCCGAACGCATCCACCGCGCTCAGCTCCTCGGGCTGGGCACCGCCGCCGTCGCCGTCGGCCTCCTCGCCCTCACCTGAACCACCGCCCTTCCCCCTCGCAAGGAGAACCGCATGTTCATCCAGCCCTGGGACGCCTGTCTGGACGACGCCGAATGGCAGACCTGGATCGCCGACGGCCACGACTTCGGCCAGCTCAGCGTCAACGGGCTGCCCGGCCGCCCGCCGGCCGTCGTCCCCACCCACTTCACCACCGGCGACGGCCGGCTGCTGATACACCTCGCCAGAGCCAACCCGGTGTGGGAGGCCGTCGAGCACGACCCGAACGTCACCTTCACCGTCTTCGGCGACTACGCCTTCGTCCCCGGACCCTGGCGCGCCAGGCCCGGCACTCCGCCCACCGACGGCGTGCCCACCAGCTACTACGCGGCCGTGCAGTTCTCCTGCCGCGCACACGTCATCGACGACCCCGAGGCCAAGGCCGAGCTGCTGCGCCGTCAGATGGCGCACTTCCAGCCCGACGGCGACCACGCGCCGATCGACGCCGACCGCCCGCCCTACGGACGGATGCTGCCCGGCATCCGCGGTCTGGAGCTGGAAGTCGTCGAGGTGCGGGCCAAGTTCAAGTACGACGACCACAAGAACGTGGAGCACCGCACGGCGGTCGCCGGTCACCTGGCCGA
Organism: Streptomyces sp. NPDC038135; assembly: GCF_055601245.1. Classification (NCBI taxonomy): domain Bacteria; kingdom Bacillati; phylum Actinomycetota; class Actinomycetes; order Kitasatosporales; family Streptomycetaceae; genus Streptomyces; species Streptomyces sp. NPDC038135. Next base: position 395,842 of record NZ_JBVJXS010000004.1, read on the forward strand.
GCGCGGACAGGGCCTCGACGTGCCCACCGCACGGCAGCAGTTGCGCCGCCTGGACCGCATCGGCCCCTGGCGGCCCTGATTCCAAGACACCCTCCGCACACGCGCACGAGACAGGACGCCGCCCATGACCGTCTTCCGCATCAGCCCCGCCGTCGCCGACGCCTTCCCCGACACCCTCATCGCCGTGGTCACCGCCACCGGTCTGCACGGCCGCGAGCCCTGGCCCGACACCTCCGCCGCCCTGGAGGACCTGGAGCGGCAACTCGCCGACGGCGCCTGGCGGCCCGCCGACGAGCAGGACCCCCGCATCGTCGCCTGGCACACCGCCTACCGCTCCTTCGGCACCAACCCGCGCCGCATCCGGCCGAGCGTCGACGCCCTCGGCCGGCGGCTCGCCAAGAAGGGCGGCCTGCCGCGCGTCAACCCGGCCGTCGACTCCTACAACGTCGTCTCCGTCCGCCACGGCCTGCCCGCCGGCGCCTTCGACCTCGACCACGTGACCGGCGAGGTCGACATCCGGCACGCGGACGGCAACGAGGAGTTCACCCCGCTCGGCGAACCCGGCACCGTCGAGAACCCCAGGCCCGGCGAGATCGTCTACGCCGACGCCACCGGCGTCCTGACCCGCCACTGGAACCACCGCGACGCCCACCGGACCCGGGTCACCGAGGACTCCAGCCGGGTCGCCTTCGTCCTGGAGACCCTGCACGCCACCCGTGACGGCCACCTCCTGAAGGTCGCGGCCGACGAACTGCAGGGCCTCCTCGTCCCGCACGCCGACCGGACCGCGGTCCACCACTTCAGCCCCGCTCAGCCCGTCGTCGAGGTCTGATGCCGTGTTCGGCCAAGAGGCGGAGCCTCCTTCCCCCTCGGTGCCGAGGAGGGCCCTTCACTGCTGAGCCTCCAGGAGCGTGCGGGTGCGGTGCAGCAGCGCCTCCCGCACGGACTGTGGCGCGAGGACCCGCAGCGGTGTGCCGAGGCCGAGGAGATGGCGGACGAGGCCGTCCGGGTCGGGGCCGCCTATGTCGACCAGGGTCGCCCCGGGGCCGTCGGGGCGGTGGGTGCCGACCGTCGCGGGGACGAGCCGCAGCGCCTCGTCCAGCGGCAGCGGGAGCCGGACGGTCGCCGTGACCGGGTAGGGACCGTTCGCGATGTTGCGGGAGACCAGTCGTGCCGGGTCGGGCGGGTCGGTGAGGTCCGCCGGACGTCCGGTGGGCTGCAGCCGGTCGACCCGGTCCGCCCGGAACGTCCGCCACTCGCCGCGCGCCACGTCCCGGGCCACGAAGTACCAGCGGCGCCCGGCGCACACCAGACGGTACGGGTCGACGTCGCGGAGCGTCGCCCGCCCCTCCGCGTCGACGTACGACAGCCGGGCCCGCTCACCTCGCCGGCAGGCGACCGCCAACTCCAGCAGCAGGCCCGTGGCGATCCGCGGCCCGTCGGCCGTGGGAAGGCTGACGAAGGCGTCGTCCAGGTCGCCGAGCCGCTCCGCGATCCGCCGGGGCAGCACCTGGCGCAGCTTCAGCAGGGCGGACAGCGCGGCCTGATCGCCGCCCATGGCGTCGCTCTGCGCGGCCTCCCGCAGACCGGCCGCCACGGCCAGCGCCTCCTCGTCGTCGAGGATCAGCGGCGGCACCCGGGAACCGGCTCGGAGGCGGTAGCCGCCCCAGGGGCCGGCCTCGGAGTCGACGGTGTAGCCCAGTTCGCGCAGCCGGGCGACGTCCCGGCGGACCGTGCGGTCCGTGACCTCCATGCGCCCGGCCAGTTCGGCGCAGGTCCAGGACGGCCGGGAGGACAGCAGGGACAGCAGCCGCAGCAGGCGGGCGGAGGAGCCGATCACCCGGGGAAGTTTCCCACAGCGTGCCATGACCAGGACCGGAACTGTCCGGGTCACGGCCTAGCGTTCCCCCCATGACACAGGACACCGCTTCCGCACCCGCGTTCCGCTACGCCGCCGTCACCTTCGACTGCGCCGACCCCGCCGAGATGGCCCGCTTCTACGGCGAGTCGCTCGGCATGTCGATCCTCTACTCCAGCGACGACTTCGTCCTGCTCGGCCGGGAGGGGGCGACCGGGCTCGGCTTCAACCGTCTGGCCGGCTACCGCCCGCCCACCTGGCCGGACCCCGCCCAGGAGAAGCAGGCCCACATCGAACTCGGCGTGGACGACCTGGACATCGCCGAGAAGCGACTGCTCGACCTGGGCGCGACCAAGCCCGCCTTCCAGCCGCAGCCCGAACGCTGGCGGGTGCTGCTGGACCCGGCCGGTCACCCGTTCTGCATCACGACCCTGGTCTGACCCGCCCCGGTGACCCGCCTGCGTCACCGCCGGTGTTGAGCCGCGCGGCCTGGCGGGTGAGGTGGTCGCGCTCGGCCAGGTCGGGGGCCTTCCGGGCCGCCTCGGCGTACAGCCGTGCCGCCCTCGCCAGGTCGCCGTCGCGCTCGTGCAGGTAGGCCGCCACCGCGGTGTACCGGGGCAGCGAGTCGTCCAGGGCCGCGAGCGCCGCGAGCCCGGCGCGCGGTCCGTCGGCCTCGCCCACGGCGACGGCGCGGTTGAGCCGGACGACCGGGCTGTCGGTCAGTTTCGCGAGTTCGTCGTACCACTCGACAATCTGCACCCAGTCGGTCTCCCGGGCGGTGGGCGCGTCGGCGTGCAGCGCCGCGATCGCGGCCTGGGCCTGGAACTCGCCCAGGCGGTCTCGGGCGAGGGCGGCCTGCAGGACGTCGACGCCCTCGGCGATCGACGCGGTGTCCCACCGGCCGCGGTCCTGCTCGGCGAGCGGGACCAGGCTGCCGTCGGGCGCGGTACGGGCCGCTCGCCGGGCGTGGTGGAGCAGCATGAGGGCGAGCAGCCCCGCCACTTCGGGGTGGTCGATCCGGGCCGCGAGCTGCCGGGTGAGGCGGATGGCCTCGGCGGCGAGGTCGACGTCGCCCGAGTAGCCCTCGTTGAAGACCAGGTAGAGGACGCGCAGCACGGTGGTGACGTCGCCGGGCCGGTCGAACCCCGCGCCGCGGAGGGTGCGTTTGGCCCTGCTGATGCGCTGCGCCATGGTCGCCTCGGGCACCAGGTAGGCCTCGGCGATCTGGCGGGTGGTCAGTCCGCCGACGGCGCGCAGCGTGAGCGCGACCGCCGACGCCGGCGACAGCGAGGGGTGGGCGCACAGGAAGTACAGCCGGAGCGTGTCGTCCGCCTCCGGCGCCGGCCCGGGCGGCGGCTCCTCGTCGACCCGGTCCTCCCGCCGCCGGCGGGCGGCGTCCGCCCGCGTCGCGTCGAGGAACCGGCGCCAGGCCACGGTGACCAGCCAGCCCTTGGCGTCCCTCGGCGGGTCGGCCGGCCATGCCCGCACCGCCTCGACCAGTGCGTCCTGGACGGCGTCCTCGGCCGCCGCGAAGTCGGCTCCGCGGCGGACGAGGACGGCGATGACGCCCGGGATGAGGCTTCTCAGCAGCGCCTCGTCCATCAGCCGGGTCACTCCGTGATGGTGGGCGGCGCGGCCAGGAAGGGACGCACCTCGAGCCACTCGTGGATCGGCTTCCCGCCCGCGCCGGGCGCGGCCGACAGTTCCCCGGCCAGCTCGACGGCGCGCTCGCGGCTGTCGACGTCGATCACCATCCAGCCGGCGATGAGGTCCTTGGTCTCGGCGAACGGGCCGTCGGTGACCGGCGGCCGGCCCTCGCCGTCGTAGCGGACCCACATCCCCTCGGGCGCGAGCGCCTGGCCGTCGACGAACTCCCCGGTCCCTTCGAGCCGGGCCGCGAAGTCGCGCATGTACCGCATGTGCGCGGAGATCTCCTGCGGCGTCCACTGGTCCATCGGCACGTCGTTGACGGCTGCCGGAGCGCCTCGGTAGTGCTTGAGCAGCAGGTACTTCGCCATCGTGGGACTCCTCCGTACTGGTGCGGCCCATTGTGGCCGCCTTCACCACGGGGACGGAGCCGGCCACGGGTTCTCGACACGTCGGGCGAGAGTTTTTCCCACCTTCTTTTCCGCAGGTCTTTTCCGCACGTCCTTTCCGCACTCCGTGCTAAGTTCGACGCCGTCGTGCGCCGCTGCGAACCGAGGAGGTGAGACCGATCAACGCTTCGACAGGTCGGGACTCCCTCGCTCGCACGGTCCGGGGAGTGCCCGCGTAGGCATTCCGAAAGGCCAACGCCATGCGCTTCACTTCCGAGACGTCCTCCGCCGGCGTCACCGAACGACTCTTCCACCTCGACGAGATTCCGGGCGTGCTGTGGACGCCCGAAGGAGCCACGGGCACTCGTCCCCTCGTCCTGGTCGGTCACGGCGGCGGCCGGCACAAGAAGGCCCCCGACACCATGGCCCTCGCGCACCGCTTCGTGACCGAAGGCGGCTATGCCGTGGTGGCGGTCGACGTGCCCGGCCATGGTGACCGGCCCACGCACCCGGAGTACGACCGGCTCGCGACCCGGAACCAGGCGCGTGTCGAGGCCGGTGAGGACCCGGGCCCGCTGATCGCCGAGTTCCACGCGCTCGTGGCCCGTCAGACCGTGCCGGAATGGCGGGCGGCGCTGGACGCGGTCCAGGCCCTCCCCGACGTCGGCCGCGGGCCGGTGGGCTACTGGGGTGTGTCGCTGGGCTGCGGGCTCGGGGTCCCCTTCGTCGCCGCCGAGCCCCGGGTCCGTGCGGCGGTCCTGGGCCTGGGCGGTGGCTCGGCGTCGGCGGAGGCAGCCTCGCGGATCACCGTTCCGGTGGAGTTCCTGCTGCAGTGGGACGACGAGCGCGTGCCGCGGGCGGCGAGTCTGGCGCTGTACGACGCCCTGGCGTCGGCGGAGAAGACGCTGCACGCCAACCCCGGCAAGCACGGGGACCTCCCGGCGTTCGAACTGGACGGCTCCCTGCGGTTCTTCGGCCGGCACCTGAACTGACGCCGACGGGGCGACGGTGTGCGCGGTGGACCGGGCACACCGGCGGTATCGGCTTGCGTGGTTCCCGCTCAGGGGTCAGTGTCGGCTGACACCCGAAGAAGGCGGAGCAGATGACCACGCAAGCCCACCCCGTGGACCACGAACTCGTCGAGGCGGCGGCCCATGTCGCCGCCACGCGGTGCCGGGGCGACAACCACACCATGGCGGCCGCGGCCCGGGCCCGCGACGGCCGGATCGTCACCGCGGTGAACGCCTACCACTTCACCGGCGGCCCCTGCGCCGAGCTGGTCGTCATCGGCGCGGCGGCCGCCCAGGGCGCGTACGAGCTGGAGACCATGGTGGCCGTCGGCGACCGGGACCGGGGGGTGGTTCCTCCGTGCGGCCGCTGCCGTCAGGTCCTGCTCGACTACTTCCCCGCGCTCCGGGTCGTCGTCGGCAGCGGTGACGGCCTCCGGGCGGTCGCCGTCCGGGATCTGCTGCCGGAGAGCTACGTCTGGGCCGACCACCAGCTCGACGCCGGGTGAACCGGTGCGGCGCCGGGCGGGAACGGCCCGTACCGCGCGCCGTCGGTGAAGGTCCGGTCAGGCACGCGTCAGACGCGCGTCAGCGTTCTCCGGCAGTCTCGTACTCGTGAACGGCACGGGAGAACACCCCGGCCGGTCAAGGGAGAGGTGCCCGGAGTGGTTGATCGGGGACCAGCGAGCTCGCCTCACGGTCGGGCCTCCTCGGAGGTCCACGCAGGTTCGAATCCTGCCCTCTCCGCAGTGCGCGGTCGTCCGGCGGAACCGGACACGATGGAGGCCCGTCACGAAGGTGACGGGCCTCCATCCGCGCGGCGGGGTGTCAGTGGTTGGTGAGCATGCCCTCGCGCAGGCGGGCGAGGGTGCGGGAGAGCAGACGCGAGACGTGCATCTGCGAGACGCCCAGGCGCTCGCCGATCTGGGCCTGGGTCAGCTCCTCGACGAACCGCATGTGGATGATCTGCCGGTCCCGCTCGCCGAGCCCGGCGATCAGCGGCGCCAGGGCGTGGAAGTCCTCGACCAGGCCGAGAGCGGCGTCCTCGGTGCCGATGAAGTCCTCCAGCGCGGCCTCACCGTCCGCGCTGCCGTTGATCGTGGCGTCGAGGGAGGAGGAGTTGTAGCCGTTCGCGGCCAGCCGGGCCTCGCGGACCTCTTCCTCGGACAGGCTCATCAGCTCCGCCAGTTCCCTGGCCGACGGCATGCGGCCCAGGCGGCTCTGCAGCTCCTCCGTCGCGCGGGCGAGCTGGACCCGGGCCTCCTGCAGGCGCCGGGGCACGTGCACGGCCCAGGTGGTGTCGCGGAAGAACCGCTTGATCTCGCCGACGATGTAGGGGATGGCGAAGGAGGTGAACTCCGCCTCCCGCGAGAGCTCGAACCGGTCGATCGCCTTGATCAGGCCGATCATGCCGACCTGGACGATGTCCTCCATCTCCTCCGCGCCCCGGCTGCGGAACCGGCCGGCCGCGAAGCGGACCAGGGACATGTTCATCTCGATCAGCGTGTTGCGGGCGTACTGGTACTCGTGCGTGCCCTCCTCCAGCACCGCCAGCTGATGGAAGAACAGCTTGGACAGCTCACGGGCGTCCTTGGGGGCCACCCGGGAGGGGTCGGCGACCTCCGGCAGCTCCGCCGTCCGCGTACCTGTCGCCACCGTGCTCGTGGACGTCATGCTTCCCCTCCCGAAATCCCGGACCGTCACTGCTGTCTTTCCCGCCACTGCTTCCCAGTGGCCGGCGGCGCGGTCGATGACGCAGCGCGTACCCCCTCATCCTGAGCCCACGCCTGCCGTTCGCGCCAATGTGGCATGGATCTCCTCCGGCTCGCGAACAGGCCGTCGGACCGTGGAACGCTGCCCCGAGCCGGCGGGAGGGGACCGCATGACCGACAGACCCGGCAGATGCCGCCGGGTTATGCGAGATCACGGTCTGGTGCCGACCGCGTCCGCCGCCGAAACCCGCCGTGCCGCACGGCCGTTTCCCCGCATGTGTATGACGAACACCTTTTCACCAGCGGAACCTCCCGCCTGCTGGGCTCCTACTGGCTGGAGACCCCCGTCCGGCGCTCCCCGAAGCCCTGTTGCAGTTTCGCACCGCCCGTGCCGCGGCGGTCGCTGAGCGGGGCGCGCCTGGCCCGTACCGCCTTCACCGTGGCCGCGTACGCCCTCATCGTGACCGCACTCGCCCTCGCCGCCACCGGATGACCTCCCGCGCCGTCCCCTCTCCGAATGACGTCGGGCGTGCTCCTTGGGCCGACTGGTGACCCCGTTCGAGGGGCGTGCCGCCTGCCGCGCATCCGCCGGCCGGACGCCCCGGAAAGTGTCCGGTAGGCGGCCGGCGGCTACCGGCCGGCACCGCCCGACGCCCACGACGGGAGACGCCCATGCACGACGACGGCCGGTACGCACCGCATCCGCCCGGCCGCGGCTGAACGGGGGCGCCGTGCACTGGCTCTTCGGCGACCAGCTCGGGCCGCACTTCCTCAGCCCCGGCGACGGCGGCCCCGGACGGGACACCCCGCTGCTGATGATCGAGGCCCGGTCGGTGTTCCGGCGCCGGCGCTTCCACCGGGCCAAGGCGCACCTGGTCCTCTCCGCCATGCGCCACCGGGCCGCCGAACTCGGCGACCGGGCGACGTACGTACGGGCCGACACCTACCGGGAGGGACTGCGGCGCGCGGCGGGCGACCGCCCGGTCACCGTCCACCATCCGACGTCCTACGCCGCCGCCCGGCTGGTGCGTTCGCTCCCCCAGGTCACCGTGGGCCCCGCACGGGGCTTCCTGGTCCCGGTGGACGACTTCGCCGCGTGGGCGGACGGGCACGGCGGAAAGCGGCTGCGGCAGGAGGACTTCTACCGGTGGGTGCGCCGCGGACACGGCCTGCTGATGGACGGCGACACCCCGGCGGGCGGCCACTGGAACTACGACCACGACAACCGGCGGCCGCCGCCCCGCGACGCGTCGTCCCTTCCGGTTCCGGCGCCCTACCGTCCCCGGGAGGACGAGATCGACGAGGAGGTCCGCCACGACCTCGACCGCTGGGAGAAGGACGGTGACGTCTCCTTCGTCGGACGTGACGGGCCCCGCTCGTTCCCCGCGACCCGCTCCGAGGCGCGAGCCGCCCTGAAGCGCTTCCTCTCCCACCGGCTCGGCACCTTCGGGCCCTACGAGGACGCCGTGCTCGCCGCCGACCCGGTGATGAGCCACAGCCTGCTGTCGTCCTCGCTCAACCTGGGCCTGCTCGACCCCGCCGAGTGTGTCGAGCGGGCCGAGGCCGAGTGGCGCGCCGGGCGGGCGCCGCTCGGCAGCGTGGAGGGGTTCGTCCGGCAGATCGCCGGCTGGCGCGAGTACGTGTGGCAGCTCTACTGGTACTTCGGCGAGGACTACCGGCACTCCAACGTCCTCGGCCACACGGCGCCGTTGCCGCGGTGGTGGAGCGAGCTGGACGCGGACGCGGTCGGGGCCCGCTGCCTCAGCACGGTCCTGGCGCAGGTTCGGGACACGGGGTGGACGCACCACATCCCGCGGCTGATGATCCTCGGCAGCCACGCCCTGCAGCGGGGCTGGGACCCCGCCGCGCTCACGGACTGGTTCCACCGCTGCTTCGTGGACGGCTACGACTGGGTCATGGTGCCCAACGTCGTCGGCATGTCCCAGTACGCCGACGGCGGCCGGATGACGACCAAGCCGTACACCTCGGGCGGTTCGTACGTGAACCGCATGAGCGACCTGTGCGGGCCGTGCCGCTACCGGCCGGGCGAGCGGACCGGCGAGCACGCCTGTCCGTACACCGCCGGCTACTGGGCCTTCCTGGACCGGCACCGGGAACGGCTCAGCCACAATCCGCGGATCGCCCAGCCGGTACGGCAGTCGGAGCGGCTCGCCGACCTGGCCGAGGTCCGCCGGCAGGAACGCGCGCGGGGCGACTCGCCCCCCTGAGCGCGGCCCCCTGTCAGGCGCCCGGGAAGTCGCTCAGCACCTCCCGGGCCGCCCGGCTGCCCGAGGCCAGCGCCCCCTGCACGGAACCGGTGGCCCGGTGGTCCCCGCAGACGTACCGGCCCGGCGCGAGGCGCGTCGGGCGGCTCAGCGGCCACGGCGGACGCATCGCGGGCAGGGCTCCCGTCACGGTGTACGCGGCCACCTGCCGCCACTCGCCGGTGTCGGTGCCGTAGAGCTCCGCGAGGCGCCGCAGCACGGCTCCGCCCCGCTCCGGGCGGTCGAGTCCCAGCACGGAGGTGGAGATCAGCGCGGTGCCGGGCGGCGCGTACGTGGGCGCCGCCTCGGTGAGGACGCAGGTGTTGAGGACCGCCCGGGTGCTGTCCACCACCAGGGTCGGCTCGGCCAGGGGGGAGCGGGCGGCCGCGTGGTAGTACGTGGTGACCGTGCGGCTGTCCGGCGCGGCCGTGCCGGGCAGCAGACGGGCGGCGGTGACGGCGTCCGTCGCCACGACGACGGTCGTGGCGGGCAGTTCGCGGCCGTCCGCGAGGAGCACCCCGGAGGCGGTGACCTCGTCGACCGGCGTCTCCAGCCGCAGCACGCCCTCGGGCAGGCCGGCGGCGAGCTGGGCGGGTACGGCGCCGATGCCGCCGGCGGGAAGGCAGAGCGTCCCGCGGGCCATGCTGCGCCAGACGAGGTGGAAGAAGCGGCCGGACGTCTCCAGTGCGTCCTCCAGGAACACGCCGGAGAGGAACGGCCGCAGGATCTCGGCCACCGTCTCCGCCGACACGCCGGCGCGGGACAGGGTCTCGGCGGTGGAGCGGTCCGCGCCCCGCTTGAGGACGCCGGCCGGCAGCAGGACGTCCCGCGCGGTGAGCGCCCCGAGGGCGGCCAGGTCACGCGCCGGCAGGACCCGACCGGGCAGCAGCGCCCCCGCGTCCCTCGGCCGGCGGGTCGGGTCGGCGAGGCGGACGGGGCCGCGCGAGGTGTGCGCGACGAGGCCGGGAGTGAACGGCCGCAGCCGCAGGCTCCTCAGGTCGAGGCGTCGCTTCACCTGGGGGTAGGAGGTGTTGAACACCTGGAAGCCCCGGTCCAGCAGGAACCCGTCCCGCCGGTCCGTGCGCATACGGCCGCCCACGCCGTCGGACGCCTCCAGGAGCGCGACGCGCCGCCCGGCGCGGCACAGGTCCAGCGCGCAGGCCAGGCCGGCGAGCCCCGCACCGACGACGACGGTGTCCGGCTCCCCGCTGTGCCGAGTCATCATGGTCCCCTTCCTTCGACGCGGACACCTGTACCCCGAAAGCGGGGACCGGCCTCGCGGCGCGCCCAGCGTCGCCCGCCGTGGCACCCGTTCCGCCGCGGTGCGGTGCGCCGGGGGCTGGGAGTGGGGCACATCGGTCAGTTTTCGAGAAGCCACGGCACCGGGGCTTTCCCTACCGTCGAGGACATGACCTCCATCGACTCCGTCACCCTCGAGGTGGCCGACGCCGCGGCCGCCGCCCGCTTCTGCTCCCACGCCTTCGGGCTCGACTCCTCGCGGGTACGCCTGCGGGCCTGCGAGGAGCCGACGAGCGGCTTCCGCGGCTTCACGCTGTCGCTCGTGGTGTCCCAGCCCGGCAACGTGGACGCCCTGATCGGGGCGGCCCTGGACGAGGGCGCCACCGCTCTCAAGCCCGCCGCGAAGTCGCTGTGGGGCTACGGCGGTGTCGTCCAGGCCCCGGACGGCACGGTCTGGAAGATCGCCACGTCGGCGAAGAAGGACACCGGGCCGGCCACCCGCGACATCGACGAGCTCGTCCTCCTGCTGGGCGTCGCGGACGTGAAGGCCAGCAAGCGCTTCTACGTCGAGCGGGGTCTCACCGTGGGCAAGAGCTTCGGCGGCACGTACGTCGAGTTCGCCGCCGGGCCGGGAGCCGTCAAGCTGGCCCTGTACAAGCGGCGCGCGCTCGCCAAGGACGCGGGGCTGCCGGCCGACGGCACCGGATCGCACCGACTCGTGCTCTCCGGCGCCGCCGGCCCGTTCAGCGACCCCGACGGGTTCGTCTGGGAGGCCGCGGCCCCGCTGGGCGCCACGGCGTGACGCGGGCTCCCTCCGCCTCCGCGGCGGAGGCGGAGGCCGACTCAGCCCGTGCGCGCGTTCACGAGCACAGGCACGGGTCGGTGCCCATCCCCAGGCCGATGATGTCGCCGTCCCGCAGCGCCCCGGAGAAGGCCTGCACCTCGTCCACGTCACCGTGCAGGTACTCGCCCCAGCCGTCGGCGGTGAGCCCGCGCCCCACCTGGAGCGGGCCGCCGCTGTGCCAGCCGTTCGCGAAGCCGGCGGTCCCCGCCTCGCCCGTCATGCCGTCCAGGTAGAGCCGGATGGTGTCGGCGGCGTCGTCGTACACCACCGCGAGGCGGTGCCCCTGGCCCTCTCCGCCGTCGGCCATCGCGAGCTGGGAGACGACGGTCTCGGCCGCCCCCGTCTCGTCCTTGACCGGCATCACCAGCTGCCAGGCGTGCAGGGACGGCTGGTAGCGGACCTTGAAGGCGTCGGTGTGCTCGCCCGCCTGCGAGAGCACGGTCATCGGACGGTCCGGTTCGGAGTCCGCCAGGCGGACCACGGCGGCGACGGTGAAGCTGTCGGCGGTGTCCACGACCGGCTGCCGGGTGGCCGCGTAGGCCGTCCGGCCGTCCAGCTGGAGGTCGCCTTCGCCCTGGAGGGCGTAGGGGACGACGGGGCAGTCCGGGTCGAGCTCGGGCAGGCAGGAACCGTCGGGCCCGCGGTGGATCACCGCTCCCCCGCCGAGCGTCAACGGCTGTCCGCCGTTCTGCTCGGGGCTGGCGGTGCCGTCCGACGCGGTCTCCAGCGACCAGTGACCGAGCGGCGTCGGCTTGCGGTAGCCGAGTCGGCCGGCCTCGTCGGGCACCACGACCCGGTCGTAGGCGCGGACGTCGCCGATGTCGCCCTTCCAGGGCCGGACGCCGTGGGCCTGGCCGATCCGGAAGGCGCCGGAGGCCGGAGCGGGCGCGGCCTTCACCCGCGTACCGGTCTCCCGGCCGTTGACGTAGAGCTGCGCGTGGCCGGTCTCGGCGTCGTACAGGCCCAGGACGTGGGCCCATTCGCCGGTCTCCGGTACGCCGCCGGAGACCTCCTGGCCCCCGACGGTGAAGGACCAGACGGGACCTGTCTCCCGGCTGCGCAGGGCGAGCGCCACGCCCGCCGAGCCGTCCGTGTCCTGGCCCAGGACCGCCATGTCCCGGTCCGTGCGCCCGGGCCTCGCCCAGGCGCCGAACGCGAAGGTCTTCGTCGTGTCGGTCGCCGGGGCGCCGGGGGTGAGGAACGCCTGGTGGCCGCCGTCGAGGTGGGCCGTCGCGGTGAGGCCGGTACCGGCCGGCGCGTCCCCGCCGAACGTGACCCCGGAGCCCGCGCGCGCGTCGGTCCCGGACTCGGCGGCGGCGCTCGTGGAGCCGGCCGCGTCGCCGAGTTCCCAGTGCGCCACGGGGGCGCGGCCCGACTTGACGTTGAAGTCGTACGTCGACTGGCCGCTGCTGCGCCCGGCGCGGTCGACGGCACGGACCGTCAGCGTCTCGGGACCGGAGCTGAGCGGGAGGTAGGGAAGGGTCACCGCGCCGCCCGGCTGGTCCGCACGGACGGTTCCGTGCGGGCCGCGGATGAAGTCGTAGACGTACGCGACGACGTCGTCGGAGGGCGAGTCCATGGTGAAGTGGCCGTACACGCCGACTCCGTCCACCCAGAACACGTCCGTAGACCGCGGGTAGTCGGGCGAGGTGATGGCCGCCTTCTCCGGGTTCACGTCGTCGTACACGAACTCGCAGGCCGTGCCATCGTCGCCCGCCGAGCTCCAGGGGGACGTGCTCTGGCTGTCCTTGGCCCGCACGTGCCAGGACACGACGGTGTCCGGCGGGATGTCGGACGGCAGTCGCAGCGTGAACGGGCTGCCCGAGAGCTTGGCCGTCGTCGTGTAGGTCCGGCGCTGCTCGGCGCCGCCGGCGTCCGTCCACCAGACCTCGAACTCACCGCTGACCTGGCCGCCGTCGGGGTCGTACAGCACGGCGCTCAGTTGCGGGGCAGCCGCGACGTAGGCGCGGGCGTCCTCCCCGGCGGCGCACGCCTTGCCGTCGGTGTGCAGGTCCTTCACGAGGGGTTGTGCGGGCGGCACGTCGGTCGCCGCCCAGGACGTTCCCGGCACCGCCGCCGCCGTAGCGGCGACGAGCGCCCCCACGACGGTCCGTCTCAGGCGGTGCCGTCTCTGTCTGCTGTGTACGGGCACGGTTCGGCTCTCTCCCCTTGAGTCCGATGATCTTTGTCGGGCCGCCGCAGGCTAGCAACGGCGACCGACAACGCCGAAACCGTTTTCCCGCCAGTTTCGGGGCGCCGTACACACACGTGGGGCCCGGCCGTTGCGGCCGGGCCCCGTCCACGGTTCAGGCGTGGCGTGTTCTATGCGTCGGAACGCTCGTCTACCAGCGGTACCAGCGTCCCTTTCGGCCGCCGCTGCCCGCGGGCCGGACCACGAAGCCCAGCAGCCACACGACCAGAACGATCACCGCGATCCACCACAGCGCCTTCAGGGCGAAACCCGCGCCGAAGAGAATCAGGGCCAGCAGAAGAACCAGAAGCAGGGGAACCATATGTATCAACCTCCTGGCCAGCGAATGCCCTTGGTTCACCGCGACAAGCACATGAATTGGCTGGTTTTTTCATGGAGATGAAGGGCATGTGCGCGTGTTGCGGCGATTCCGGGGGCGCTCCGCGGCCGGGCCGCCCCCGGAGGGCTCACGCCGGCTCGGGCTGCGGTTCCGGCTGCTTCGGCACCGGTACCGGAACCGGGTCCCAGAGTCTGGTGGTGCGCACGTAGCCGTGGATGACCGAGGCCATCGCCAGGATGAGAAGCGGTCCGGACACCCAGGGGTACTCGGCCATCTCGACCGGCAGATAGCGGTAGGAGAGCAGGAGCGCGGCGAAGACCGCGGCGCCGTGGAGGACGAGCCGGGTCCCCGTCCGGTCCCAGCCGCGTTCGAGGGAGCGCAGGGCCGCCTCGATGGTGAGCGTGAACACGACGCCCGCGACGAGGTCCGCGCCGTAGTGGTAGCCGAATCCCAGGGTCGCGGTCAGGGTGGCGACCAGCCAGAAGGCGCCCGCGAAGCGCAGCACGCGGGGACCTTTGCGGGAGTGGAGGAAGATGGCGGTGGCCCAGGCGGTGTGCAGGCTGGGCATGCAGTTGCGCGGGGTGATCCCGTCGAACGCCATGTGGTGCGGGCCGGTGACCGGCGTCGGGGTGTCCGGCCACAGGTCGGCCACCGCCCAGTGCCCGCCGTCGGCGCCGTACGCGAAGACCGGCCCGACCACCGGGAACACCATGTAGACGGCGGGGCCCACGAGGCCGATCACCAGGAAGGTGCGGACCAGGTGGTGGCGCGGGAAGCGGCGCTCGGCCGCCACGTTGCGGAGCTGGTACATCGTGACGACGACGGCGGCGACCGCGAGCTGGGCGTAGACGTAGTCGAGCGCGTGGGCGCCGACCGGTCCCGTGGCCCGGACGAGCCGGCCCACCAGCCAGGACGGGTCGCCCAGCGCGTGGTCGGCGGTGGCGACGTACTGGTCGAGCACGGTCGGGCGGGTCTTGGAGGTGATGACCAGCCAGGTGTCGCCCGTCTTGCGGCCGGCCACGAGCAGCAGGCCCAGTCCGACGCCCTTGAGCAGCAGGGCGCGTTCGGCGCCGGTGCGGCGCGTGACGGCGACGACCGCGCAGCCGAGGAGCACCCACAGCGCGCCGTTTCCGAAGGGGTGCCCCTCGGTGAGGTCGGCGCCCGCCGCCCAGCGCGCCAGCAGGACGACGGCGTCGATGCCGATCGCGGTGCACAGCGCGATGATCCGTTGCCGCCAGGTGAGCACGACCATCATCAGCGCCATGCTGGCGTACAACAGGAAGCCCGACTTGGGCGGGAAGATCACCTCTCGCGCCTGATTGGTGAGGGGTCCCGCCATGCCGTAGTGGCGCGCGGCGATCTCCAGCGCGACCAGGAACCCGAGCGTCACCACACTCGCGGCGACCCACAGGATCGTCCGCGGCTCACGCCACGGTACGGACTTGACTCTGCTGTTTATTCGCGAAAACACCCGCGATGATATAGGTATCAACTTTTTGGCCGATTTGTTGGTTTTCAGTTAATGGAGTAACTGTTCGCACCGAATGGTGTGTTCGTCCGGTGCGGAACGGGCGTCGAGGGCGCTCGCCTTGGGCCGGATCATGCTATCGGAGCGGTGCGGGCGGATTTGAGCGATAAGTGGCCGAACCGGCGCCGGACCCCGGCGCGGACGCGCGGGTCACTCCGCGTGCTGATCTCGGGCCGCGATGCCACGGAGCGTCAACTGCGCCTGCCGGGACGGCCGGTCGGACCAGAGGACGGCGCTACGGATCCCGGCTCCGGCGAGCAGCGGAGGGGCGGAGTCGATACCCTCACGTCAGGCACGTTCCCTGATCCGAAGCCATGCGCCCGGGAGAGGACTCGGTGGCAGCAGACGATGCCGGCGCCCGGCCGGCCGGAGCCCCACAGCTCCCTCAGCTCGCCCGTGTGCGTCGCGAGCCGCGCGACGCACACGTCGCACCCCTGACCGCCGCCGCCCCGTGCGGCCCCGCCGCGGCCCGGGGCCCCGCGTCGTCGCCGACCGCCGTGGACCGCCCATGAGTTCTCCGGCCCGGCTTCGCCGGTGGCACAGACTGCGCAGGCGCGACAGGGAGATGCGTCAGCTCGCCGCGACGCTCATCGACCCCATCCGGGAGCGGCTCAGGGCCGGCACCGGCTCTGGGGAGGGCGGCTCCGGTGACGGGGCGATCCTGAACGCCGAGGACCTGTTCGACGCCCTGGTCGAGTCCGCCAGGCAGTGGCGCGGCGACCGCAGGCTGGAGGTGCACCGTGTGCCCATCCCCCGCGAGTTCAAGGCGACCGGGATGTGGCTGGAGCGTACGGACCGGGACGACGTCATCATCGAGCAGGGCGCCGAGATCTGGCACCAGGCGCAGATACTCGGACACGAGTTGTGGCACATGCGGCAGCGGGAGGGCTTCGCCGCGGAGCGGCCGGCCGCCGGGGCCCACGCCCCCGCGGAACCGGGGCACGAGCACGGCGCCCAGCCGGCCGCCGCGCGTTCCCGTTTCGACGACGATCCGGAGAAGGAGGCCGAGCTGTTCGGGATCCGGGTCGGCCAGCAGATGCGGGCGCTGATGGAACGGGACGTGATCACCGGGGAGACGGCCCGCCGTATCGCCGACGCCCTCAACTACCGGGGCAACCGGAAATGAGCGGGGCGATAAATTACATCAGCTGCGGTCTGCTGTGGGTCGGGCTGCTGGCCAAGCTGCCGGATCTGATCCGGCATCGCGGCGAACTCTCCCAGCGCGCCATCAACGGCGTGCTGGCGTTCGCGTCGCTGTGCTTCCTCTTCGGGGCGCCCCCTTCGGTCGGGGTCATCAACCGGGTCAGCGGCGTGCCCAACCTGGCCGCCCCGCTCACCTACGTCTCGATCACCGCGTACAGCGCTTCGCTGCTGATCCTCATCGCCTGCTGGCGCGGCGGCCCGACGGTGCGGCGGACGACCCGGCGCTGGATGTGGGGCTACGCGGCCGTTCTCGCCGGTGTCGCCGCCCTGTTCGCGCTGGGGACGACACCCCGGGAACGGCGCACCGACTTCGACACGTACTACGCGACGACGCCGTGGATCGCGGAGATGGTCGTCCTGTACCTGGTCGCGCACCTGACCGCGGTGACGGTCAGCGCCCTGTGGTCGCTGCGCTGGGGCTTCGAGGCGGAGGTGCGCGAGCGGCCCTGGCTGCGGGCCAGTCTGCTGACGATCGGCACCGGCACGGTCATCACCGCCGGGTACAGCGTCTCCAAGCTCATCGCCGTCGCCGCCCGCTGGTCGGGCCGGGACTGGCCGGTGCTCGCCACGTCGGTGCCGGCCGTCTGCGCCGGTCTGGGGGCGCTGCTGACGGTGGCCGGGGTGCTGCTGCCGATGACCGGCTACCACCTGTCGGCCTGGCGCGACTTCTTCCGGCTGGCCTCCCTGGACGCCGCGCTGGATCCGGTGCTGCGCGACCGTGCCCTGCGGGTGGAGCGGCCGCGCTCCCCCTTCCTGTGGGGCACCTGGCGCCGGAGCACCATCCTCAACGGCCTGCACGCGCTCGAGACGCTCTTCGACACCCGGCTCTTCGACGAGGTACACGAGGCCGAGCTGACGAGGACGGGCGACCGGGAACGGGCCGTCTCCGTGGCGTGGGCGGCCACCATAGCGGCGGCCGCGCAGCGCAGTACGCAGCCCGTACTCGAACACGTCGGCGCGCCCAGCCGGCTCTCGCACCCCCGCGACTCAGAGGCCCTGGTCCTGATCGCCGACGCCCTGAAGCGGTCCGCGCGGCTGACGCGGGCGACCGCCCAGGTCGCCGAAGGCGCAGGACCGGGCCGGCCCCGGGTGTGACGATGCCGACGACCCCACCCATCCCCCCACACAGCAAGAGGACCTGAACGGAGTCCCCCACGATATGAGTCTCGTCGTGTACACGGCGGCTTTCCTTCTGGCCCTGGCCGCCATGCTGCTTCGCCGACCACGCACGACTCCCCGCTCGCCCCTGACCGTCGCCACCCGGGCCACCACGTTCCTCGCCGCCGTCTGCTTCGTCTGGTCGGCGCCGGTGACCCTCGCGGCGGTCAACCACGCCACCGGCATCCCCAATGTCGGCGCCCCGCTCACCTACGGCTCGATCTCCGCCTTCAGCTGCTCCCTGATCATCCTGCTGATCCACTGGAGGGGCGGGGCGCAGGAGCGGATACGGCGCATGGTCCGGATGACCGTCGCGGTGTACGGGACGCTGGTCGTCGCCATCGTCGTGCTGTTCGCCCTCGCGGACGCGCGCACGGAACGGCTCACCGACCTGGACACCTACTACGCCAACACCCCGTACATGAGGGAGATGATCGCCCTCTACCTCGTGGGGCACCTGACGAGCACCATCGTGCTGAGCGCGGTGTGCCTGAAGTGGGCGCGCGACGAGGTCACCGGACTGCTCCGGGTCGGTCTCCGGCTGATCCTCGTGGGCCTCCTCGTCGACAGCCTGGGGTTCACCCTCACCAAGGTCACCGCGGTCGCCGCGCGCTGGCTCGGGTACGACCTGGACGTCCTGTCGACCACCGTGGCGCCCCCGGCCGCCGCGCTCGGCGCCCTGATCTACTCCGCCGGCTTCGTGCTGCCGCGGCTCGCGTCCGCCGCCGCGGCGGAGCGGCAGAGCCTGGCCACCTACCGCGCGCTGAAGCCCCTGTGGCCCGCCGTGAAGGACGTGGCGACGGCGCCGAGGGCGGAACCGACCTGGTGGCAGTTGTGGTGGCAACTGCCCAGCAATCGGCTCTACTTGCTGGAGGCGAACATCCGGGACGCCCTGCTGCAGCTCACGGCGCACTTCGACCAGCGGGTCGGACACAGCGCGTACGCGGCGGCAGTCCGGCGCGGCGAGCGGCAGGACAGGGCGCGGGCCGCGTCGGAGCAGGCGATGATCATGGACGGGTTACGGCGTGCGTCGGGCAAGGGCGCCGGTCCCGCCGATCCACCGGAGAAGTTCCGCATCACCATCGACCTGGTCGAGCTGGCGAGCACCGTGCACCGCCTCCACAAGGCGGCGCCGGAGCGAATAGGGACCCAGTGACGCCGTTCCAAGACCATTACGAGGAGAGCCCGTTGCCGCACAAAGCAGTCGTGATCGGAGCCGGCACGGCCGGACTGGTGGCCGCAGCAGCGCTGTCCCTGGCGGATCCCACGCTGCGGGTCCATGTGCTCGACCGGGACGAACTTCCCCAGGGCCCCGAGGACCGGCGCGGCGTCCCCCAGGGGCGGCACGCCCATCTGCTCATGGCCGGCGGCCTCGCCGCGATGGAGGCGCTGTTCCCCGTGAGCGTGCGCGAGCGCCTGCTGGAGGCCGGGGCCCACGAGATCGCGCTCGGCAACGGGATGCTGGCCCTCACTCCGGACGGCGGCTGGTTCCACCGGTGGAAGCGCGACGGCCCGCACATGATCACCTGCACCCGGGCGCTGACCGACTGGGTCCTGCGGCGGATCCTCCTCGAGACCCGGCCCGACGTGTCCTTCCACCGGGCGTCCGTCGAGGGGTTCCTCGGCGACGTCCGGCGGGTCCGCGGCGTCCGTCTCGGCCCGGAGGCGGACCACGGGCCGGGCCGTGAGCTGGAGGCGGACATCGTCGTCGACGCCAGCGGCCGCGGCTCGGGCAGCCTCGCGTGGCTCGCCGGGATCGGCATCACGGGCGTCGAGGAGAAGAAGATCGACTCGGGTCTCACCAACGCCACCCGGATCTACCGGACCCCGCCGGGCGCCGGATCGTTTCCGCTGACGCTGGTGCAGGCCAACCCCTACGCCGGCCGGCCCGGCCGCAGCGCCATGGTGCTGCCCGTCGAGGGCGACCGGTGGATGGTCAGCGCGGCCGGCACCCGGGGCGGTGAGCCGCCCCGCGACCCCGAGGGCTTCCTCCGTTACGCCCTCACGCTGCCGCACCCCATCGTCGGCCACCTCATCTCCGGCGCCGAGCCCCTCACCGACGTGGCGGTCAGCCGGGGCCACAGCACCGACAACAGCCGCCGGTACTTCGAGAAGGCCGAGCAGTGGCCCGAGCGCCTGGTCGTCCTCGGCGACGCGCTGGCGACCTTCAACCCCGCCTACGGACAGGGCATGTCGGTGGCGGCGCTCGGCGCCCGGGTCCTGGCCGGGGAAGTCCAGCGGCACGGCCTCACCGGCGCCGGTCTGTCCCGGCGCGTCCTGCGCGGGGCCGCCCGCCACGTCGACACGGCCTGGTCGACCGCCGTCGGAGTGGACGTCCTCTATCCGGGCGTCGTCGGCGCGCGGCCGCGGGCCGCCGACCGGGTCGCGGCCTGGTACACGAACCGGCTGACCCGGGCCGCGACCGGGACCTACGAGGCGGCCTCAGCACTGTGGGACGTCACCAGCCTCACCGCGCCCGCCACCCGCGCGCTGCGGCCCAGGGCCCTGCTCGCGGCGCTCACCGGGCCGGCCCTCCCCCGGACGCTGGAACCCCCGCTGCTGCCCTCGGAGCAGCGCGTGCTCGACCGGCTCACAGGGGCCGCGCACCGGCCGACCGCACCGCGGCCCAGTCCCACCCCGTAGCCGGGCGCGCCACGTGCCGGCTGCCGGCGGCCCGCGGTCCCGGAGGTCTCATCGGACGGTGTGCGGGTCGCCGTGGGGCTCCAGCCGCGCGTGCCGGCCGCGGGGGCAGTGCACGAGCCGCTCGTCCAGCCCGAGCCCGCGCACCTCGGCCAGGAAGTCGTCCAGCGGGGAGCGGAAGACCGTGTAGTCGTCGTAGTGCACGGGCAGGACGTGCCGGTAGTCCAGGCGCCGGGCCAGCTCGGCCCCCTGGGCGCCGTCCATGGTGACGACGAACCCGCCGGGGAGCCGGGTGCCGCCCAGGTGGAGCACGGCCAGGTCGGCGGTGGGGAAACGCCGGGCGATCTCGTCCAGGCCGTCGTACAGCAGGGTGTCGCCCGAGATGTACAGCCGCATCCGCACCGGGCCGCCGGCGGGGCCGAATTCCAGCATGCTGCCCATCACGGGCGGCAGCAGACCGCGCAGCACGGGCCGCAGGGCGTGGCGGCCGGGCAGGGACGTCACGCGGACCTGTGCGCCGCCCCGCTCCAGGACGCAGCTCTCCCAGGTGCCCAGGCCGCCCGCCCCGCCGAACCCCTGGAAGATGCGGAGCCGGCGTGCGGCGTGCGGCGTGGTGACGATGGGCACCGCCCGGTCCAGGTGGTTCCTGGCCCGGCGGTCCCAGTGGTCCCCGTGCAGGTGGGAGAGGACGACGCCGTCCAGGCGGGGCAGGTCCGCCACGTCGAGGGCCGGCTCCGTGAGCCGGCGGCTGACGAGCCCGTACCCGAGATGCGCCCGCTCGCCGCGGTGCAGGAAGTTCGGGTCCGTCAGCAGCGTCAGTCCCCGGTAGCGCAGCACCACCGTCGCGTTGCCGATGAAGTGCAGGTCAACCGCATCGTCCGTGTCACCCATGGCCGTCCTCACCCGACGGGCCGAGCCCGTCTGTCGCGTCCGCACCCCGTTCCACCGGCCCCGGGTTCCCACCGGTTCCCCGGTGGACACACGCCTCGGCGACGCGCACGGCCCTACGATCGGCGCATGGCGATCATGTTCGAATGGCGGGGCGACCTGGACGACGACTCCCTCGACGCACTGCACGCCGACGGATTCGGTCACCCGGTGACCCGCACCCGTTGGCGGGCACGACTCGAGCGGCACAGTCTCGGCTGGGTCTGCGCACGGGAGGACGGCGAGCTGGTCGGTTTCGTCAACGTGGTCTGGGACGGAGGGGCCCACGCCTTCCTGCTCGACACCGTGGTGGCCCGGCGCTGCCGGGGCCGGGGCGTCGGCACCGAGCTCGTGGCGGTCGCGGCCCGGGAGGCCCGGGCCGCGAAGTGCGCCTGGCTGCACGTCGACTTCGAGGAGCCGCTGCGCTCGTTCTACTTCGGCGCCTGCGGCTTCAGGGAGACGGCGGCGGGCCTGGTCGCCCTTTAGCGGGGCCAGGGGGGCGGCCGGCGGGCCCCGGTGAGGACGGGTCAGCGGGTGGCGTACCACGCCAGGGTGTTCGCCGTGCCGGTGCAGGTGACGATGAAGCAGGCGGTCATGGCGTGGCGCCGGAGCAGGGCTCGGCGCAGTTCGCGGTAGCGGGCCTCGTACTCGCCGCGCAGGCGCTTGGCGCGGTCGGCCGTGACCTGGAGGGCCTTGCGGGTCAGGTCGAGGCGCTGCTCGGTGTAGTGCTGGGTGAGGTCCTCGGCCTGGCCGGTGGTGAGCCAGGGCAGGCGGGCGCAGAGCGCCTCGGCCTCGCGCTGGGCCTGCTCGAGTTCCGCGTGCAGGAGCAGGTAGCCCTCGACCTCGTTGGCGAGCGAGCCGTCCTGGCCGCCCCGTGGGGCGTCAGGACGGTTCGGCGTCGTCACCTCTGGCCGCCCTCTGGCTCGACCGCGTCACGCCGGCCGACGTTGGCCTCGTGTTCGAGCTGAGCCACCTCGGGGTGGTGCAGGTCGAACGCCGGGGACTCGCTGCGGACCCGCGGCAGGGTGGTGAAGTTGTGCCGCGGCGGCGGGCAGGACGTCGCCCATTCCAGCGAGCGGCCGTAGCCCCACGGGTCGTCCACGCCGACCGGCCTGCCGTACCTGGCCGTCTTCCACACGTTGTAGAGGAACGGCAGCATCGACAGGCCCAGCAGGAACGAGCTGATGGACGAGACCGTGTTCAGGGCGGTGAAACCGTCGGCCGCCAGGTAGTCGGCGTAGCGGCGCGGCATGCCCTCGGCGCCCAGCCAGTGCTGGACCAGGAACGTGCCGTGGAAGCCGACGAACAGCGTCCAGAAGGTGATCTTGCCGAGGCGCTCGTCCAGCATTTTGCCGGTGAACTTCGGCCACCAGAAGTGGAAGCCCGCGAACATGGCGAAGACGACCGTGCCGAAGACGACGTAGTGGAAGTGGGCCACCACGAAGTACGAGTCGGACACGTGGAAGTCCATCGGCGGCGAGGCCAGGATGACGCCCGTGAGTCCGCCGAAGAGGAAGGTGACGAGGAAGCCCAGCGCCCACAGCATCGGCGTCTCGAAGGACAGCGAGCCCTTCCACATGGTGCCGATCCAGTTGAAGAACTTCACCCCGGTCGGCACGGCGATCAGGAACGTCATGAAGGAGAAGAACGGCAGGAGCACCGCGCCGGTGACGAACATGTGGTGCGCCCACACCGTCACGGACAGGCCGGCGATCGCGATCGTCGCGGCCACCAGGCCCATGTAACCGAAGACCGGCTTGCGGGAGAACACCGGCAGGATCTCGGTGACGATGCCGAAGAACGGCAGGGCGATGATGTACACCTCTGGATGGCCGAAGAACCAGAAGAGGTGTTGCCAGAGGATGGGGCCGCCGTTGGCCGCGTCGTACACATGGGCGCCGAAGATGCGGTCGGCGGCCAGGGCGAACAGCGCGGCCGCCAGGACCGGGAAGGCGAACAGGACCAGCACGGCGGTCAGCAGCACGTTCCAGGTGAAGATCGGCATGCGGAACATGGTCATGCCCGGGGCGCGCATGCAGATGATCGTGGTGATGAAGTTGACCGCGCCGAGGATGGTGCCGAAGCCGGAGAAGGCCAGGCCCAGGATCCACAGGTTGGGACCGAGGCCCGGCGACCGGACGATGTCCGACAGCGGGCTGTAGGCGAACCAGCCGAAGTCGGCCGCGCCCTGCGGGGTGAGGAAACCGCCCACCGCGATGAGCGAGCCGAACAGGTACAGCCAGTAGGCGAACATGTTCAGCCGCGGGAACGCCACGTCGGGCGCGCCGATCTGCAGCGGCATGATCCAGTTCGTGAAGCCGGCGAACAGCGGGGTGGCGAACATCAGCAGCATCACGGTGCCGTGCATCGTGAAGAGCTGGTTGTACTGCTCGTTGGAGACGATCTGCAGGCCGGGCCGGGCCAGCTCGGCCCGGATGATCAACGCCATCACCCCGCCGAACAGGAAGAAGAGGAACGACGTCGCCAGGTACAGCGTGCCGATCGTCTTGTGGTCGGTGGTCGTCAGCCATCTGACCACCACGTTGCCGGGCTGCTTGCGCCTGACCGGGAGCTCGTTCTCGTACGAGTCCTCGGCTGCCGCCGCTCCGGGAGGTTCGTTGACGATGCTCACAGGTTGGATGTCTCCCGATGTCGCGGTTCGCGGTCCAGTCGGCCTCCATCCTCGCGGCGACAAACGTGGGAATTCGCCTTGACCGGCCGAATACGGGGCCAATGGAATGACATTCGCCCTCTAAGGGAGTAGGTCCCCCGTACGCGTGTTGCCGCGGGTACGCGACGGCCGCCCGGCGCCCTGGGCATCGGACCAGGTCACCGGGGCCCTGCTGATAGCCTTCGGCGACCGTGACCGAGCAGGACAGGTCAGCGCACCCGGACCCTGGAAGAGATGTTGACCTCGCGCACCGCAGTCGACCGGCGTCCCGGCCGCCGTTTCCACCGGACGCCGCATGTCCGCTGACCTGCGCCCGGCCGGGCGCCCGGGCCGGCTCCGCGGCGGACTGAGCCGGCCCGCCCGGGACTGGTGGCCGGCCCTGCGCCGGACACCGGTGACGATGTGGAACGACGACCTCACCGACTACGCCGCCGCGCTGACCTACTACTCCATCCTGGCGGTCCTTCCCTCCCTGCTCGTCACCGTGCTCGCCTTCGGCCTGGTCAGCCCCAGCACCGCCGCCGAGTTCATCGCCCATGTCACGCACTACGCGCCCGGCCAGTCGGGCGCCGAGCTCCACGGCGTGCTCGCCGGTGTGCTCAGGCGGCACTCCACGACCTGGACGCTGATGGCGGCCGGCGCCGTCAGCGCGCTGTGGTCGGCCTGCAGTTACCTCGCCGTCTTCCGCCGCGCCCTGCACGGCATGTACCGCATCCCCGACCGCCGCTCCCCCTGGCGCAAGGCGCACCGCATCGTGGCGACCGCCCTGGTGCTGCTGGCCCTCCTCGTCGTCAGCGCCCTGGTGCTGATGCTGTCCGGACCCGTCGCCGAACTCCTCGGCCGCCTGCTGCGCCTGGACGGCACCGCGCAGCTCATCTGGGGCATCACCCGCTGGCCGCTGCTGCTGTGCCTGGTGGCGGTGCTGGTCGTGGTGGTCTTCCACACCGGGCCGGCGCCGGCCCGCCGGAGCCGTCACAGTCTGCCCGGCGGGGCCCTGGCCGCCGCGCTGTGGCTGACCGCCTCGGCCGGCTTCGCCCTGTACGCCGACCTGCTGGGCACCTACAGCCGGCTCTACGGGTCCCTGGCCGGCATCGTCGTCTTCCTCATCTGGCTCTGGCTGTCGAACCTCGCGCTGCTCGCCGGCGCGCAGTTCACCGCCGAACTCCACAAGGCGCAGGCCGCCGGCCCGCTCCCGGACGGCGACGCCTCCCCCGCCTGAACGCCGCACCGGTACGGCACGCCCGGCGGGTGACCGGACGGTCCGCGGGGGATCCCGTCGGACACGGCGTCAGGCGGCGGCGCCGAACCACTCGGACAGCCGGGCGGTCAGATCCCGCTGGTCCTCGCCGGCCCAGGCCACATGGCCGTCGGGCCGCAGCAGCACCGCGGGGGCGTCCAGTTCGTCGCTGACGTCGACGACGTGGTCGACCCGGTCCGCCCACCCGGCGGCCGACAGCCGGCCGGTCTGGTCCAGCAGCAGCCCGCGCCCCGCGTGCGTCAGCTCGTACAGCCGTCCCCGCTTCAGCCGCACGTCGCGCAGCCGCCGGCCGAGCAGCCGGTGTCCGTCACCGAAGTCGTAGCGGATCCCGACAGCGGTGATCTTCTCGATCAGGCGCCGGTTCACCTCCTCGATGTCCATCAGCTCCCCCATCAGCCGGCGCACCGCCCGGGCGCCCGGCTCGGTGGACATCAGCTCCATCTGCGCGCGGGTGTTGTCCAGCACTTCGGCGGCCACCGGGTGCCGCTCGTCGTGGTAGCTGTCCAGCAGCCCCTCGGGTGCCCAGCCGTTCACCTCGGCGGCGAGCTTCCAGCCGAGGTTGAAGGCGTCCTGGAGGCCGAGGTTGAGGCCCTGTCCGCCGGTCGGCGGATGGATGTGCGCGGCGTCGCCCGCCAGCAGCACCCGGCCGGTGCGGTAGCGCTCGGCGAGCCGGGTGGCGTCGCCGAAGCGGGAGAGCCGGCGCGGTGAGTGCACGCCGAAGTCGGTGCCGGCGAACGCCCGCAACTGCCGTCGGAAGTCGTCGAGGGTCGGCGGGACCGAGCGGTCCTCGGCCACCCCGTCGGCGGGTACGACGACGCGGTACGCTCCGTCCCCGAGGGGCATCGCACCGAAGCGTGTCTGTGTTCTGCGGACCTCGGCCACCACCGCGGCCAGCGTCTCGGGAGGCACCGCGACCTCCATCTCGCCCAGCAGGGTCTCCGTCCTCGCCGGTTCGCCGGGGAAGCCGACGCCGAGCAGCCTGCGCACCGTGCTGCGGCCGCCGTCGCAGCCGACCAGGTAGCGCGAGCGCAGCCGGGTGCCGTCGGCCAGTTCGGCGGTCACGCCCTCGTCGTCCTGGGCCAGTCCGACCAGTTCGCGGCCGCGCCGGATCTCGGCGCCCGCGTCGACGGCGTGCGCGGTCAGCAGGCGCTCGGTGACGGTCTGCGGAATGCCGAGGACGTAGGAGTGGGCGGTGTCCAGCCGCTCGGGCCAGGAGGCGCCCAGACCTGCGAAGAAGCCGCCGGTCGCGAACTTCCGGCCGTGTTCGAGGAAGCGCTCCAGCAGGCCGCGCTGGTCCAGCACCTCGATGCTGCGCACGTGCAGACCGAGCGCGCGGACGAACGCGGCCGGCTCCGGATCCTTCTCCAGCACGACCACCCGCACCCCGTGCAACCGTAGTTCGGCGGCGAGCATCAGCCCGGTCGGGCCACCGCCCGCGATGATCACGTCGGTCATCAAGTCCCCCATTTCGTGCGGCTTCTGCCTTCGGCCCGGAATTCTGCGGCAGGACGGGGGTCTTGCCGCAAGGCCCCCGGTGCGCTATACGTTGAGAGTGGCAAGGAGCGCTGTGACCTCCTTGCCTTTCGTTTTGCCGTCCGCCGCGGGACCGAAGTCTCCCGCGCGACACGGGACTCGGGGCCGGAATCCGGCCTTCGCCAAACCCTTGACGCGTACACGTACAGCACAAAGAATGGGCGCGCTGTGCGATTTGACAACGTTGTCTAGCCCCGGGAGGCGTACGCGCCCATGAGTGGGACTCATCCGCGCACGAGTTGGAGCCGACGCCTACGCGGCGCGGGCACGGTGGTCGCGGCGGCCGCGCTGATCGGCGCCGCCCTCGCCGCGCCCACGGCCCAGGCGGCCGCCGCACCGGACGGCCGGCTGACCGACCTGGTCAATCCGTTCATCGGCACCCAGAACGAGGGCAACACCTATCCGGGCGCCGCCGTGCCCTTCGGGATGGTGCAACTGTCCCCGGACACCGGGCACAACACCGGATACGACTACGCCCAGAACCACATCCGGGGCTTCTCCCTCGTCCATCTCTCCGGCGTCGGCTGCGGACTGGGCGGCGACCTGCCCGTCCTGCCCACCACCGGCGACGTGACGTCCACCGACTACGCCAAGTACCAGGCGGAGTTCAGCCACGACGCGGAGCAGGCGAGCCCCGGCTACTACAAGGTCGGTCTGAAGACCGGCATCGAGGCCGAGCTGACGGCGACCGCGCGCACCGGTGTGCAGCGCTACACCTTCCCGGCCACCGACAAGGCCAACGTGCTGCTCAACGCCGGCCAGTCGCTGCACCGGACGCTCTCCACCAAGGTCGAGGTCCTCGACGACCACACGGTGCGCACCGCGATCACCGGCAGCGGGTTCTGCCAGGACACCAAGCCGTACACGGTGTACACCGTCACCCGGTTCGACCACCCGTTCACCGCGTTCGGCACCTGGGACGGCTCCACGGTCAGCGACGGCTCGAAGAGCGGCCGGGACGGCGCGTACGTCCGGTTCGACACGAGCAAGGACCGGACGGTCGAGGCGACGACCGCCCTGTCGTACGTGGACGCGCACGGCGCCGCGCTCAACCTCCGCGCCGAGGGCGGGCGTTCGTTCCAGCAGATACGGGCCGCGGCCCGGCGCGCCTGGGAGGACCGGCTCGACGACGTACGGGTGCGGGGCGGGAGCGAGACCCTGCGGCGCACGTTCTACTCGTCGCTGTACCGGTCCTTCCTCGCCCCCAACATCGGCAGCGACACCGACGGCCGGTACACCGGGTGGGACCAGAAGGTCCACCGCGCCCGGGGCTTCACGTACTACCAGAACTGGTCCCTGTGGGACACCTACCGCACCCAGTCCCAGCTGCTGTCCCTGCTCGCGCCGCGCGAGGCGCGGGACATGGCGATATCGGTGATCCGGATCGACGAGGAGAGCGGCTGGCTGCCCAAGTGGGGCTACGGCACGGTCGAGACGAACATCATGACCGGCGACCCGGTCACCCCGTTCCTCACCAACGCCTACCAGCAGGGGCTGCTCAAGGGGTACGAGGACCGGGCCTACCGCGCCCTCAGGAAGAACGCCGACGGGGTGCCCCCCGCCGACTCGCCGGCGGTGGGCCGCGAGGCCGACAGGGAGTACGTCGCGGACGGTTTCGCGCCCTACGTCAAGGGCCGGCCGCACGCGAAGCCGGGCGACTCGGACTACGACCACGGCGCCTCGGCGACCCTGGAGTACGCCCTGTCCGACGCGATGCTCGCCGAGATGGCCCGCGACCTCGGCCATGACGCGGACGCCGCGCGCTACGCGGCCCGGGCCCAGAACTACCGCCGGATCTTCGACCCCTCGACCGGCTTCTTCCGGGCCCGCGACGCCTCCGGCGCCTTCACCGGTCCGGCCGACCCGGCGCAGAGCGAGGGGTTCCACGAGGGCACGTCCTGGCAGTACCAGTGGCTGGTGCCGCAGGACCTGCCGGGCATGGTCGGCCTGATCGGCGGCAAGCAGGCGGCCAACGAGCGGCTGGACTCCTTCTTCGCCTACGACAAGCTGGTGAAGGACCCCGCGAAGACCGCCCGCGAGGTATGGGTGAACGGCCCGTACGACTACTACAACGCGGACAAGTACAACCCGCAGAACGAGCCCGACCTCATCGCCCCGTACACCTATCTCTCGACCGGCCAGCCGTGGAAGACCACCGACGTGGTGCACGCCGCGCTGACCCTCTTCACGGACACCCCGACCGGCATGACCGGCAACGACGACCTCGGCACCATGTCCGCCTGGAACGTGCTGTCGTCGATCGGCGTCTTCCCGGTCCAGCCCGGCTACGACACCTGGGGCCTGTCCACGCCGGTCTTCGAGCGGGTCGACCTCACGCTGGACCGCCGCTACTACCCGCGCGGTGCGCTCACCGTGACCGCGCCCGGTACCTCCGACGGCAACCGCTACGTCCAGGCGGCGCGCGTCGACGGCGCCCCGTACGGCCGCACCTATGTGACGACCAGCGACCTGCGCGGTATGCGGTCGCTGGCGTTCACGGTCGGCGCCGAGCCGTCCGGGTGGGGCACGGGTGCCCAGGACGGGCCGCCCGCGCTCAACTGACCCGGGTGGAACGGGACGGGCCGTGGCCGCGATCGCAGAGTCGTGGCCACGGCCCGCTCTCACATGTTGATCATGTGGCCGGCCAGGCCGTGCACGGCCTCCTTGACGGCCTCGCCCAGGGTCGGGTGCGCGTGCACGTTGCGCGCCACCTCATGGACCGTCAGATCCCACTGCTGGGCCAGGGTCAGCTCGGGCAGCAGCTCGGTGACGTCCGGGCCGATCAGGTGGCCGCCGAGCAGCTCGCCGTACTTGGCGTCGCTGATCAGCTTCACGAAGCCCGTGGCGTCGCCGAGGCCGTGCGACTTGCCGTTCGCGGTGAAGGGGAACTTGGCGACCTTGACGTCGTGCCCGAGCTCGCGGGCCTGGGCCTCGGTGTAGCCGAAGCTGGCGACCTGGGGCTGGCAGTAGGTCGCGCGCGGGATCATCGCGTAGTCGAGCTCCATGGTCTCCGCGTCGGCGAGGGTCTCCGCGGCGACGATGCCCATCGCCTCGGCGGCGTGCGCGAGCATCAGCTTGGCGGTGACGTCGCCGATGGCGAAGATGTGCGGGACGGAGGTGCGGCAGCGGCCGTCGACGTCGATCGCGCCGCGCTCGGTGACCCGTACGCCCACCTTGTCCAGGCCGTAACCCTCGATGTTCGGGGCGAAGCCGATCGCCTGCATGACCTTGTCGGCCTCCAGGACCTGCTGCGATCCGTCCTTGGCGGTGACGGTGACCCGCACCTGCGGGCCGGACTCGTCGATGGCGTCGACCCGGGTGGAGGTCAGCACGTCGATGCCGAGCCTGCGGTACTGGCGGGCGAGCTCGGCGGACACCTCGGCGTCCTCGAGCGGGGTCACGCGGTCCAGGAACTCGACGATGGTGACCTTGACGCCGTAGTTGTGCAGGACGTACGCGAACTCCACGCCGATCGCGCCCGCGCCCGCGATCACGATCGACTGCGGCAGTTCCTCGGCGAGGATCTGCTCCTCGTAGGTCACCACCCGGGAGGTGCGGCGGGTGCCGGGGAGCAGCTTGGGGGTGGCGCCGGTGGCGATGACGCAGTGGTCGAAGCCGATGGTGCGCGTCGATCCGTCGTACCCCGCCACCTCGAGCGTGTGCGGGTCGAGGAAGGTGCCGCGGCCGTCGAACTCCGTGATGCCGTTCTTCTTCATCAGGTAGTGGACGCCCTTGACACGGCCGTCGGCGACCTTGCGGCTGCGGCGGAAGGCCTCGCCGAAGTCGAAGGACACCTTCCCGTCGACCTTGATGCCGAAGGTCTTCGCCTCGCGGGTGAAGATGTGCGCCAGCTCGGCGTTGCGCAGCAGCGCCTTGCTCGGGATGCACCCCACGTTCAGGCAGACACCGCCCCAGTACTTCTCCTCGACGACGGCGACGCGCTTGCCCAACTGGGCGGCGCGGACGGCGGCGACATAGCCGCCGGGTCCGGCTCCGAGGACCACGACGTCGAAGCGTTCGTCCAGCTCGGGCATGGGGGTTTCCCTTCCTGTGGGACGGTTCCGGTGGCCGGAGGTGGGTGCCCGGCCTCGATTGGATCATCCACGGGTCCGGCAGGCTCACGCAACCGCTTGGCCGACGCGCCCGCCGCCGGCGGCCCGGCCGCCCGCATCGCGCGGCGGAAGCGGTCAGTTGAGCCGACGTGGACCCGCGGCGCGGGGGGCCCGGTCGCCGGTCCGCGCGGCGGTGTTCGTCGCGGGCCCGGGTGCCGGGCCGGAGCGCGGGACGCGGGCCAGGTCGGTCATCAGCGCGCTCAGCCAGGCGACGGTCGCGTAGTACCGCCGGGGCGCGCCGGGCGGCTCCGCGGCGAATCCGGGGAGGTCGGGGTCGAGGCGGGGCACCGGTGCGGCCGGGGTGTCGCTCCCGGGGTCGAGCGCCGCCGAGACGAGCAGCATCCGCCCGGCCACCCGGTCCCCGAGCCCCGCGGCCGACTCGGCGGCGGCCGGGCCCAGCGGGGCGGGCGGCGGTTCCAGCAGCCGTTCCGATCCCCACAGGGTGTGATGCCCGGCGATCAGTGCGGCCTGCCAGTCCACCGTGGGCAGCGCCGCACCCCTCCCCCGGCCGCCGAAAAGCGTCGGCTCGCTCTGGAACTGGGCGTACGCGGACTCCGCGAGGATGACCGCCTGGTGCAGCGAGCGGTGGCCGGACACCGCGAACGGCGCGGCCGCCACCGGGCCGCCGGCCGCCACGTCGGCGCTGGTGGCCACCACGATCTCGGCCGCCCGGCGCAGGAGTTCCGCCGCCGCGTGGCGCAGCTCGTCGTGGGCGCCGCGGGGCCAGGCGAGCAGGCCGAACACCGCGCCGATCACGCTGCCGACGAGCACGTCCAGCAGACGGACCTCGGCCAGCTGCCAGGTCGACGGCGCGAGCTGGGCGAACACCAGGGCGACGAGCACCGTGAACAGGCCCTGTGCCCAGCCGACGCCCTTGACCGGGCCCACGGTGAAGGCGAACAGCATCCACAGCGGCAGCACGGCCGCGTAGACCTCGTCGTGGGTGCCCACCAGCGTCAGCAGTCCGGCGGTCAGCAGCGCCCCGGCCAGCGTCCCGCCGAGCGCACGGCGGATCGTGCTCCAGGTCTCGTCCATGGTGGTCCGGGTGAGGGTGAGCGTGGCCAGCATCGCCCAGAATCCGTGGGGCAGCGTGTCCACGCCCGCGACGAGCCGGGCGGCGGTCAGGGCCAGGGCGATGCGCACCGCGTTCTGGAAGAACACCGAACGGCGCCCGGCGTGGCCGCGCGCCCGGTGCCACCACAGCGTCGGGGCCCGGCTCGTGGCGTACCAGAAGGGGCCCGGCGGCACCGGCAGCGACGCCCGCCGGCCCCGTACCGCGAGGTCGGCCGCCCTGGCCATGGCCAGCGCGGCGTCGGCGATCTCCAGTACGGCGGCGTGCCGGCGCAGCACGGCGGGCGGCAGGACCGGCGGGCCCGTGCCGTCGGCGGCGGCCCCGGCCGGCACGTGGCCGGCGGAGGCGGCCGCCAGGTGTGCGCGCGCCTCGGCCAGTTCCGCGTACGCGGCCAGCGGCGCCGGACCCGATCCGAGGCCGCTCGCGGTCCCGGTGGACAGTCCGGCCACCGCGCGCAGGACGGCGGTCACGCGGGGGCCCTGACCGCCGCCGGGCGGGGTGGTCAGCCGTGCCAGCCGGCTGAGCAGGGTGCGGGTGGCCAGACCGGTGTGGGCGAGGGCGCGGTCACGCAGCCCCGGTCCGGCGGGACGTTCCGCCTCCGGCACGGTCAGCGGCCGCAGCGCCGCGCCGTCCTCCCGGGCGGCTTCGCTGTCGGCGCCGGTCAGGGCATACGGGGGCACGGCCAGGAGGGTCGCGCAGTGGGCCGCGGTCCGTGCGGCGTGGGCGGCCCGATCCCGGTACGACGGCGGCGGGGGCTCGGGGAGGATCAGCGCCTCGGCGGCGATGAGCAGGACCAGCCCCGTCGTCGTGCCGATCAGGCGTTCGCCGAGCGAGCCGGGGTCGTACGGCGGGAAGGACGGCAGGATGTAGAGCAGTTGCAGGCCGGGAGCCGCGCCGGCCGGGCGCGGCCCGCCCACGGCTGTGAAGGCCAGGGCGAAGCCCACGATCAGCATGCCCGCGACGGCGCTCCAGGTCCGCACCGACAGACAGGTGCCGACGACCACCAGCAGCCAGCACACCGGCAGCGCGCGCAGTCCCGTCGCGGCGCGCTGCCGTCCGGTGCCGGGGATCCTGGACAGTCCGCCCAGCGCCACGGCGGAGAACAGGGCGTACGTCGCCGCGACGGGGAGGCCCAGGCCGTAGCGGAAGAGGAAGAACCCGGTCGCGGCGACCAGCGTCACGCGTACCGCTCGGCGGCCCGAGGCGGCGTAGGCCGAGGGGATCCGGCCTGCTGGGGCAGCACACACGCTTACAGAATCCCGCACCGCCCGGCGCCCGGCACGCGCGGCGGCCGGGATGCCCGCCGTGAGGCGGGGCGTGCCGGCCGGGCGGAGGAGGCCGGCCGGCGGCGGGGCCATCAGGGTGGTCACGGGCCGTGTCGGGCGGCCCGCGCCGGAGCCGTTGGCCATGCTGGAGCGCGAGCTGCCCCTTCCCGGCGAACAAGGAGCACGGTATGCCGACGGACCCGGTGGGACGTTTCCTGGCGGCCCTGGACCCGGAGCACCGGGAGGCCGTGGCCGCCAGACCTCGCGAGGAGCAGGAGCGGCTGGCGGCGGCGTGGGAACGGGAGCTGGAGGCGGACACCGAACTCGACACCCTCGACGAGCTGTCCCCGCCGGCCGCGGAGGC
Source organism: Streptomyces sp. NPDC038135 (assembly GCF_055601245.1). Taxonomy (NCBI): domain Bacteria; kingdom Bacillati; phylum Actinomycetota; class Actinomycetes; order Kitasatosporales; family Streptomycetaceae; genus Streptomyces; species Streptomyces sp. NPDC038135. The sequence continues at coordinate 429,064 of NZ_JBVJXS010000004.1, forward strand.
CGAGGCGGCCCGCCGCGTCCTGGAGTCCGGAACCGACTAGCGGAGGACTCCTGTGGGCACCCCTCCGGCCCTCAGACGCCGGGTCCCACGAGATCCCAGGGGCGCGGTCCGGTGCCGTCGGTCCAGGCGCTCAGCTCCTCGCCGTTGACGCACAGGATGCCGCACTGCTGGGCGTACTCGAGGGCGGGCGCCGTGAAGTCGCTCGTCGTGACGACCACCGCTATGTCGGCCTCGTGGACGGTGAAGCAGGTGCCGCCGAAGCGCTGCATGTCCTGCGAGCCGACCTTGTTGGTGTCGCAGTAGCGCTTGCACTGGATGACCACGCGCCGGCCGTCGGGGGTGACCGCGGTGACGTCCGCGCCCAAGTCACCGGCGCCGCCGACCACTTCCACCTGCCGGCAGTCGTCGCGCGCACACAGGTCGGCTATGGCCTGTTCGAAGGCGTCGGGGTCGAGCTCGGCGTGGTCGACCACGTCGTCGAGGGGGACGGTCGCCTCCGCACCGCCGGGCCCGAACGGCTCGGCGCCGGGGTACGCGGCCTCCGGAGCGGGGACGCCGGGCCCGCTCGGTACGCCGGCCGGTGCGGTCGGCGCCGCGGCCACCGCCGCCTCCGCCGCCATCGGCTCGGCGGGGGCCGGCATCGGGGCGGGGGCGGGGGCACGCAGTGTGTCGGATGCCCGCTCGGCCGCCGCCTCCAGGGTCTCGGTGGCGCGGCGCGCACATCTGGCGACGGACAGCCGCCGCCACCGGGACCTGCCCGTCAGCGCCGCCGCGAAGCACACCATGGCCAGTGAACAGGCCCAGAACGGACGGCGTTCGACGATGTCGACCGCGGTACGGGCCACGAAGCTCAGGACGCACAGGATGATCGCGAGCAGCACGAAGAACAGGGCGGTCGTGCGCAGGTCGAAGCGCCGCCGGTCACGGTCGACGGGACGGAAGGGCCGGGCGGGGACGGTCATGCTGGGCTTCCCTCCAAGAGGACGAAGACGAAGATCACCCGGCTACGCGTGCCCAAGATCGCCGACTTCAACGGTGGTTGGCGGCCGTCGACGGCGTGCCTTTGCGGAACGGGCCGGGCGGGCGAATGCTGGAAGTGTTCAGCAGCGCGGCGAGGACTTCGTGGGGCGCGGCCGCGGGCCGGCCTGTCCGGTGCCCCGCGGAGCGGGCCCGTCGCCGCCGCCGTCCGGTGTTCCACGCGGAGGTGACCGAAGGTGAAAGCCGTCGTCTATGAGAAGCCGTTCAGCGTGACGGTGGGTGACGTCGACGATCCGCAGATCCAGCACCCGAACGACGTGATCGTACGGGTCACGTCCACCGCGATCTGCGGCTCCGACCTGCACATGTACGAGGGCCGGACGGCCGCGCCGGCCGGTATCGTCTTCGGCCACGAGAACCTCGGCGTCATCGAGGAGGTCGGCAGCGGTGTCGCCTCCCTGTCCCAGGGCGACCGGGTCGTGATGCCGTTCAACGTGGCCTGCGGGTTCTGCAAGAACTGCCTCGCCGGGAAGACCGGGTTCTGCCTGACGGTGAATCCGGGGTTCGCGGGCGGAGCGTACGGATACGTGGCGATGGGCCCGTTCACCGGCGGCCAGGCCGAGCGGCTGCGGGTCCCGTTCGCCGACTTCAACTGCCTGAAGCTGCCGCCGGGCGAGGAGTTCGAGACGGACTTCGTGCTGCTCGCCGACATCTTCCCGACCGGGTACCACGGCTGCGAGCTGGCGCAGGTGTCGCCCGGTGAGTCCGTGGCCGTGTTCGGCGCGGGCCCGGTCGGCCTGATGGCCGCCTACTCGGCGCTGCTGCGCGGCGCGTCCAAGGTCTTCTCGGTGGACCGGGTGCCCGAGCGGCTCGCCAAGGCGGAGGAGATCGGGGCCATCCCCATCGACTTCACCAAGGGCGATCCGGCCGAGCAGATCAAGGAGCAGACCGCGGGCGAGGGGACCGACAAGGGCGTGGACGCCGTCGGCTACCAGGCCACGTCGCACAAGGACGTGAGCCACGAGGAGCCCGCCGTCGTCCTCAACACCCTCGTCGAGACGGTACGGCCCACGGGCATGCTCGGCGTGCCCGGCCTGTACGTGCCGTCCGACCCGGGCGGACCCGACGAGCACGCCAAGCACGGTCAGCTGCTGGTCTCCATCGGCCGGATGTTCGAGAAGGGCCAGCAGATGGGCACCGGCCAGTGCAACGTCAAGCGGTACAACCGCCAGTTGCGCGACATGATCATCGCAGGACGGGCCAAGCCGAGCTTCGTGGTCTCGCACGAGCTGCCGCTCGAGGACGCGCCCGACGCGTACGAGAAGTTCGACAAGCGGATCGAGGGCTACACGAAGGTCGTACTGCACCCGGGCCACGCGCTCGCCGCGTGACCTGAACTGCGGCACGGAGAATCCGACGGCGCGTCACCCCTGGTGGGTGACGCGCCGTGGGTCATGGGATGCGGAGTGCCGGATCAGCGGTGGTCGCCGTGGCGGCGGTCGCCCCGGTGGTCGCGGTGGTCGTCGCGGCGGTCGCCCCAGCGGCCGCGGTCGTCGTCGCGGCGGTCGCCCCAGCGGCCGCGGTCGTCGCCGCGGTGGTCGCGGTAGCCGCCGCCCCAGCGGCCGTGGCGGTCGTTGCCCCAGGACGCGGAGTCGATGTAGCGGCCGCGGCTGTCGCGCAGGGTCGCGGTGTCGTTGTTGTCCCACACCTGGCGGCCGCGGTCCTGGTAGACGTCGCCGACGCGGTCCCGGCCGTTGCCGGTGTGGACGCGGACCGTCTCGTGGCCCTCGAGCCGGTAGTAGCGGAAGACGTACGTGTGACCGTCGGCGTCGGACAGCGTCCAGCCGTTCAGGTTGACGTCGCGCCGGCCCTCGTTGGTGATCTCCACCCACTCCCGGTTGAGGGCGCGGGCGTCGCGGACGTGGGAGCCGTGCTGCACGGCGCTGATGACGACCTGTGCGCGCTGGTAGCGGCCGTGATCGGCAGCCGAGGCCGGCAGTGCCGCCGCGCCCACGACGGCCGCCGCGGCGACGGTGGCGGCAGCGACACGACGTGCGGTCACGAAGACAGAAGCGGACAAGGTGTCCCCCTTCTCAGGGTTGTGCGGGTGGCGGCCGGGCGGCCGCACAGCCACACCGTGCAGGCTGCGGACCGCGCCGCCGACGGACACACGAGGTCCGTTACGGTTCACGCACATTTCCGTGACTCTCGGGTGCAATGTCCATTAATGCGGTGAATGGGGCATGTACGGCCGTCGTCGGCCGTGTGAGGGCCGGCCCGGCCGTGCCTCTCTCACCCGAAAGTGCGTAACAGCCGGCGGCCCGGCGAGTGGGGTCGCCGGGCCGCTGGACGGTGTCGTTACTCGGTCACCTTCAGCAGCTTGTTCGGCGTTCCGCCGGCGGCGTTGGTGATCTTGTCCGCGGTCGCCCCGCCGGTCAGGGCCGTGGCGACCTGGGCCGGTGTGGCGTCCGGATGGGCGGCGACGTAGACGGCGGCGGCACCGGTGACATGGGGGGTGGCCATGGAGGTGCCGGAGATCGTCTTGGTCCCCTCGTCGCTGTCGTTCCAGTCCGAGGTGATGTCCGAACCCGGCGCGTACAGATCGACGGTGGAGCCGAAGTTGGAGAAGTCGGACTGCGCGTCGGCGTCGGTGCTGGAGGCGACGGTCAGGGCCTCGGGCACCCGGGCGGGCGAGCTGTTCTTGGCGTCGGTGGACTCGTTGCCGGCCGCGACCGCGAAGGTGACGCCGGCGGCGATGGCCTTGGCGACCGCCGCGTCGAGGGCCGGGTCCGCGCCGCCGCCGAGGCTCATGTTGGCGACGGAGGGACCCTTGTGGTTCTTGGTCACCCAGTCGATGCCGGCCACGACCTGCTCGGTGGTGCCGGAGCCCTTGTCGTCGAGGACTCTGACGGCGACGATCTTGGCCTTCTTGGCGACACCGTGAGCGGTTCCGGCGATGGTTCCGGCGACGTGGGTGCCGTGGCCGTTGCCGTCGTCGGCGGTCTCGTCGTTGTCGACGGCGTCGAAGCCGTAGGAGGCGCGGCCCGCGAAGTCCTTGTGGCTGATGCGCACGCCGGTGTCGATGACGTACGCGGTCGCGCCCTCGCCGGCCTTGTCGGGATAGGTGTACTTGTGGTCGCCGGCCGTGTCGGCCTGGTCGATCCGGTCCAACCCCCAGGACGGCGGGTTGTCCTGCGCGGCCGTTATGTGGAACTTCTTGTTCTGGACCACCGTCGAGACCGCGGGATCGGCGGCCAGCCGCCTGGCCTCGGTCTCGGTGAGGCTCGAGGCCGAGAAGCCGTTGACCGCCGAGCCGTAGGTGCGGCCGAGTTCACCGCCGTACTGCTGCGCCAGGTCCGCCTTCCGCGCCTGTGACGCCTTGTGGTCCAGCAGGACGATGTAGCTGCCGGCGACCGCTCCCCGGGCGTGCGTCCCGTAGACCGTGCCCTCGGCGGGGCGTTCGGCGTGGGCGGTGGGCGACACGGCCATGGCGGTGCCGACGACGGCCGTCACGGAGGCGATCGCGGTGGCGATCCTCGCCTTGCCCATGCGGTGGTGATGGGTCGTCAAGAGGGGTCTCCTCGTCGTGCGTGGGGGGTGGAGTGGGGGAACGCACCGGCGACGAAGAGCCGGTGCGTCTCGGAGCGTGCCGAGTTGTCACGCACAGATCAACCCCGTGCGTGCGGGCGGCAGGCCGCTCCCGCTCACACCTCCACCGGATCCCCTCGCCCCCGACGGAACCCAGGGGTATAGCCGCAGCTCCCGGCGGTGATTGAAAGCAAAAAACAACACCGGAGGAGCCTTTGTGACTTTTTGCTCACACGATGTGCACTCAGCCGAGCCGGAACCTCTGCGCAGCCGATCCATTGCAGTCCCAGATCTGCAACCGGGTGCCGTTCGCGGTCGCGCCGCCGGGCGAGTCGAGGCAGCGGCCCGACTGCGGGTTCAGCAGCGAACCGTCCGTCCGCTGCACCCACCTCTGGCCGCCCACGCCGTTGCAGTCCCAGAGCTCGACCTTCGCCCCGTTCGCCGTTGCGTTGCCCTCGATGTCCAGGCAACGGCCCAACACCTTCAGGGAGTTGTCGGCCTGATGGAACCAGTGCTGGTCGACGGCCCAGGTCTGGCAGTCCCAGAGCTGCACGGCGGTGCCGTTGACGCCGGTGTCGTCGGCGGCGACGTCGACGCACCTGCCGCCGGGGCCGGCGACGGGCGCGCCGCCGTTGACGGAGAACTTCTGGGCCGAGGCGCCGTTGCAGTCCCAGATCTGCAGCCGGGTGCCGTTCGCGGTGGCGCCGCCGGGCGAGTCGAGGCAGCGGCCCGACTGCGGGTTCAGCAGCGAACCGTCCGTCTGCCGCACCCACCTCTGACCGCCGGCGCCGTCGCAGTCCCACAGCTGGACCTTCGTGCCGTTCGCCGTTGCGTTGCCGCTGATGTCCAGGCACCGGCCGAGCGTGCCGAGGGAGCCGTCGGGATTGTGGGTCCAGAACTGGTCCTCGGCGTACGTCTGGCAGTCCCAGAGCTGTACGGCGGCGCCGTTGACGCCCGTGTCGTCCGCCGCGACGTCGACGCACTTGCCGCCGGGGCCGGTGACCGTGCCCTGGGGGCCGTTGGGCAGGTCCGTCCGGCCGGAGTAGCCGACCGAGACGATGTCGGCCTGCACGGCGTTCTCGGCCGCGTCGGTCGGATAGCCGGCGACCATCACGCCCTCGAAGAACGTGCCCATGTTCCAGTTGCTGTTGTCGCCGCCCGTGCCGAGGATGATGCCGCCCTCCTGGTGCATCGGCCGGTAGCCGCCCCGGGTGGGCAGGGCGCCGTCCCACCACGTGGTCAGCGCTCCGGACTGGGAGTCGCCGCCCTTCAGGGCGTATCGCGTCTGCCCGTTGTTCTTCAGCATCGCGGTGACGTACGCGCTGCTGTTGCCGCGGTTGGCGGTGTTGGAGCCGTTGTCGCCCTGGAACATGCCGTTCTCCAGGTCCGCCTCGACCCAGGGCCCCGAGCCGGTGCACGGGGCGAAGTAGCAGGTGGTCGCGATGCTGACCGCGTCCATGTGCCCGTTGCCGGTGTCGGCCGGTGTGCTCTCGGCGTTGCCGTAGTCGAAGCAGCAGGCCGAGCCGACGTGGGTGCCGCTGGCCACCATGTAGGCGCCCTCGGGCTGCCCGTTCACCGCGACGCCCGAGGCGACGCCGGTGTAGCGGTAGCCCACGCCGGGCGAGATCCACACGCCGTAGACCTTGTGGCCGCCCGCGGTGACGGCGATCTCACCGGCGTCCGCGCCGCGGTCCGCACCCATGCCGGCGGTCCCGGCGGGCCCGGGGGTGAGGTCGTTGTGGCGTGCGGTCTGGTCGTAGATCCTGGTGATGCGGCAGGTGGTCCCGCCGCAGAAGGTGTCCTGGCGGCCGGCGTCGGCGTAACCGCCCGGCGACAGCATTCCGATGTCGGTCGCGGCGCCGTCCGAGGCCCGGGTCACCCGGTACAGGGGGCCGTTGTAGGCGCCGTAGAGCGCGCGCACCGTGCTGTGCGCGGCGACGCACGGGGTGCCGGCGCCGCCGTAGATGTCGCACGGCAGTGAGCCGGCGGCCTCGGCCGGCCCGCTCAGGCCGGCCAGGGCGCCGAGCACGAGTGCCAGGACGGCCGACAGGGATCGCACGCGTGCGTAGGGGCGCCGCGGCGGTCTGGGCCCGGCGCCGGTCGCGGGTTCGAGTCTCTCTCCGCGCATCGTCTGCTCCTCGAAGGACGGGACGTGCTGCCAACAGGGCGGGGTGGCGACCGAGTTCGTCTTTCGCTGCGGCCGTTGCGGAACGTATGAAGCGCGGTGGATGACGTCAAGATTTGTTGCTTCAGACTTATTTAAAGTTTTGTATCTGTCCTGAAATGTTGCTTCCGTGGGTGGCTTGACGCCTCACTTCGGGGCACACGGACAGGAGAGGTGTTACTTCGACAGGAGGCACGTCATGATCGCCCTCGGAGTCATCCTGCTCATCATCGGCTTCCTCACCGGGATCTCGATTCTGTGGACCATCGGCATCATCCTGGTGGTGATCGGCGCGGTCCTGTGGATCCTCGGCTCGATGGGGCACGCGGTCGCGGGTCGCAAGCACTACTGGTAGGAGTACCGCCCGGCGGCTCCGCCGTGCGCTACCTGCACAGTGCGTCCCCCAAGGGCGTGCGCCGGTAGCGCACGGTGCGGCCGCTGCGAGCGCGGCTGAGCAGCCCGGCGTCGTAGAGGACGGCGAGGTGCTGGCTGACGGCGCCGGGGGTGACCTCCAGGCGGTGCGCGAGTTCGGTCGTGGAGGCCGGTTCGGCGAGAAGGGACAGCAGCCGCGCCCGGGGCCGGCCGAGGAGCCGGACCAGGGCGCGGTCGGTCACCGGGGGCGGCGTCTCGGAGAGAGTGGCGCGGCCGCGGGCCGGATACACGAGGAGCGGCGGGCGGGAAGCGTCGATCATCGTCTGGGCGCCGCGCGCGAAGAGCGTGGGCACCAGCACCATGCCGCGGCCCGCGATGCGGATGTCGGCCGACGGCCAGGGAGCGGTGTCGCCCTCGCGGTGCAGGCGGAGCTGGTCGCCGGTCCACACCAGCCGCGGGTCGAGCCCGGCGAACAGCGCGGCCGCGCCCTGTTCCGCCAGCACCCGCGCGCGGTGGGCGAGATCGGCCTCCATGATGCTCTGCGTACGCGGCCACCAGGCGTCGGCGAGGCAGGTGCGCCAGTACGCGTCGAGGGCGCCGGTGAGCCGGACGAGGAAGGCCGCGGGGTCGGCCAGGCCCCGGGCGACGAGCGGGGGAAGGGTGTCGGCGGTGCGGTAGGTGGCCCGGAAGTCCGCGGCGACGACCTCCGGCGGGGTGCGGCGCACCTCGTCGAGCTCCTGCGCGAAGACCGGCCGGGCCCGCGCCGGGCGCGGGGTGAGGAAGTCCGGCACCCACAGCCAGGGGGCGACCAGGACGGTGAGCACTTCGTGGTCGAGGTGCTCCAGACGCGGGCGGATACGGCGCAGCCACGGCCGGTGGTGCGGATACCTCGCGGAGTCGTGCAGACAGCGCAGCGAGAACACCGCCTCCTGCAGCGGGGAGTAGGCGAAGGAGGTGGTGGCCAGATCACCGACGGCGAAGCGGAACTCGATCATTGAGCGTCACGCTAAATCATTGTCGGAGCGGGACGCGGACCGGGTTGGCTGTCGGCCATGACCACCACACCACTTCCGAAGTCGGCCTGCGAGGACGGCGGTTCGCGGCCGGAACGGGCGACCCGGGCGGGCGGGCTGCTGCCGGCCGATCCGGTGCTGCGCCTCGCCACCGTGCTGACGGCCGTCAACTCCCTCGGCAACGGGCTGTACTTCCCCCTTGGCGTCCTGTACTTCACGCGTATCGTCGGCCTGGAGGCGACCTCCGTCGGGCTCGGGATGACGGTCGCGGGCCTGGTGGGCGTGGCCGCGGGGGTGCCCGCCGGACGGGCGGCGGACCGGTGGGGGGCGCGGCGGGTCGGCTCGCTGCTGTGGGGCGGCACGGGGATCGCCACGGCCTCGTACGTCCTCGTCGGCTCCTACGCCGCGTTCCTGGTCGCGGTGATCTGCGCCACGGGACTGCAGATGGCGAGCCGGGGGGTGCAGGGCGCGCTGTACGCGGAGGTGCTGGCGCCGGCGACGCGGGTGGAGGCGCGGGCGTACCTGCGGATGGTGACGAACGTCGGGATGGGCGTGGGCGGCGCACTGGGCGCGGTCGCCCTGCAGGTGGACACGCGGGGCGCCTACCTGACGGTGATCGTGCTCAATGCGCTGTCCTTCGCGGGCCCCGCGCTGCTGCTGCCTCGGCTGCCGCTGGCGCCGCACGCGCGGGAGCGCGCGGTCCCCGCGGCCGGCGCCGCGGCGGTCGACCGCTGGCGGGCGGTGCGCGACCTGCCCTTCCTGACGGTGACGGTGCTCAACGCGGTGCTGGTGGTGCAGTACACGCTGGCCGAGGTCGGGCTGCCGCTGTGGATCGTGCAGCGCACCACGGCTCCGCGCTGGACGGCCGCTCTGCTGATGATCGTCAACTGTGTGCTGGTGGCCCTGCTTCAGGTGCGGGTCGCCCGGCGCGCCTCCCATGTGACCACGGCGGTGCGGGCGATGGGCTGGTCGGGCCTGCTGCTGGCGGCGGCCTGCGCGGTGTACGCGCTGTCCGCGGGCCTCTCCCCCGTGTGGGCGGTGCTGTCGCTGACGGCCGGGGCGGTGGTGCAGGTGTTCGCCGAGGTGCTGTCGGCCGCCGGCGGCTGGACCCTCGGCTACGAACTCGCCGACGCCCGCGCGCACGGCGTCTACCAGGGGGTGTTCGGCACGGGTGCATCGGCGGGGATGATGGCGGGACCGGCCCTGGTCACGGTCACCGCGATCGCGCACGGCGCCTTCGGCTGGGCGGTGCTGGGCGGGGTGTTCGCCCTCGCCGGGCTCTGCGTGGCGCCGGCCGTGCGCTGGGCCCGGCGGGACGGCGCCTGGCGGGGCGAGCCGGCCTGACGCCCCGGCCCGGCGGGGCGTCAGGCCGGTTGTTCCCCCGGCCGGTACGCTGAGCGCGATCCGCCCCTGGTCGTGTCAACTGGAGCAGCTCGTATGGAACTTGTCTTCGACGGCCGGGTGATCGAGTGGCGTGGGCCGTCCCCGTTCTACTTCGTGGGCGTGCCCGAGGAGGAGTCCGCCGAGATCCGGGAGATCGCCTCGGCGGCCACCTACGGCTGGGGCGTCATCCCGGTCGACGCCCGGATCGGCGGCAGCGACTTCTCCACGTCGCTCTTCCCGAAGGACGGCGGCTATCTGCTGCCGCTGAAGAAGGCGGTGCGTGCGCCGCAGGGCCTGTCGGCGGGCGACGAGGTGACCGTGACCATGACCGTGCGCCTCTGACCCGCGGGCCCGGCCCCCGTCGCGGCCCCGGACACCCGGAACAGCAAACGGAATCAATGGTTCCGTGACATCCGTCACAGCACCGCCGCGACATGAGCGGGTCGGTTAGTAGACCCCGCTCCGGCGACATATGAGATTTGTCCGTCTTGGTGCGGAAGTGGATCAGGGCAGACCGGACGGCGTTCCGACCGGACGGCCGCGCCGGCCCTGCGCTCGGCGCGGGACGGTTTCTGACGGAGCGGCAGCGGTGGGCGCACCTCCCTCCGGCCGTACCTGCACGCTCCGACGCCCTTGGCAAGGGCCGACCCCGTCTACTAGGCGCGGTAGTACGACGGCCTCTTTGCATGCCGTGTGAAGGCTTCCTAAGAATGACGATCCGCAAGGCGTTCCCGCAGGTCGGGAGCGGAGTCCGCGGCGCGTCGGCCACACCGGGGCGCGCAACGACCAGCGAGTGAGGTCACGCAATGGGAGAGCATCGCAAGAAGCAGCGTTACCGGCGGGTGGTCGTCGCTGCGGTCGCCGTGAGCGCCGTCGGAGTGCCGTCCATAGCCATGGCCTGCGGCGAGTGGCCGGGCGGCGCAGCGGACCGCCCCGTCGACGCCCGGAACGCCGCCGCGCAGAGCCGGTACGCCGACTACGGACAGCGGTACTGGCACGGAGACGGCGGGATCGCGCCCAGCTGGCTGCCCTCGCAGACTCCGAGCACGAGCGCACCGAGTGCGACCACCCCTGCCGCGACCGCACCGAGCGCTCCCGCCGCAACCCCGCAGAAGCCGAAGCACAAGCACAAGCACCGGCACCTGCGCAAGCACACCGTCACGGTGTCCCCCAGCGCTCCCCGGCCCACCGCCTCCACGCCCCGGAGCACCCCGAAGCCCGCCGCCACGGCTCCCCGCAGCACGCCCAGGCCCACCGCGCCGGCGGCCACCGCGACCGCGCCGAGCACCCCGGCGCCCACCGCCTCCGCCACCGCCACCGCCTCGGGCGTCGTCGCCCGCGTCGTGGAGCTGGTCAACGCCGAGCGCGGCAAGGTCGGTTGCTCCCCCCTGAACCTGAACGCGACCCTCACCAAGGCCGCCCAGGAGCACAGCCAGGACATGGCCGCCCACCAGAACATGTCGCACACCGGCTCCGACGGCTCCTCGCCCGGCGACCGGATCACCGGCGCCGGCTACTCCTGGAGCTCCTACGGCGAGAACGTCGCGTACGGCTACTCCACGCCGGAGGAGGTCATGGCCGGCTGGATGTCCAGCCCCGGTCACCGGGCCAACATCCTCAACTGCGCGTTCAAGGAGATCGGCGTCGGCCTGGCGCAGCCCGGCAGCTACTGGACCCAGGACTTCGGGGCCGCCCGCTAGCGGGCCGCCCGGCCCCGTGACCCGTCCGTCCGACACTGGTGAGCCGGAGGGGGGCTACGGGAGCGGCTTCTGGGTAGCCGACTGATTCAGATCAGCCACGTACCCAGTGACAACCGAGGCAGTTTCATGGCCATCCCGCTTAGGCAGAAGGCGTCGGATGAGCCGGAACGGAACGGGGACGCCTCGCTGCGGTGGAACACCACCTGGGACAGCGGTGCTCTCAGCGCCGCCCAGGCCCGCGCAGCGGCGGAGCGCTTTCTCGACCGTGTCCGTGCCACCGACCGCATCCCCGTCCCCGACCGCGTGGTGCAGGACACGCAATTGGTGGTCAGTGAACTGATCACGAATGTCGTGCGGCACACGTCGGGGCCCTGTGGGCTCGGTCTGGAGGTGTCTCCCGACGGTGACCGCCTGCGGATCTCGGTGTGGGACTCCTCCCGCCGGATGCCCGAGGTCCTCTCCCCCGACGGGGAGCGCATCGGCGGCCACGGGCTCGAGATCGTCAAGGCGATCAGCCACACGCTGTCCGTGACGGCCCACGACGAGGGCAAGCAGGTCGACGTGTCGCTCCTGCTGCCCGGCTCCCGCGGCCCCGCGGCCGCGGGTCGGGACCCGGATCCGCGGCGGAGGGCGCCGCGGGAGCGGAGCCGGACGGATCCGCCCAACGGGCCGCCACCGCCGCCGGGACGGACGGCACCGGCCCACAGCCGGTCAGACCGGCCCGGGACGGTCGTCGCGCACCCGCTCGGCGATGTCGCGCAGCTTGACGTTGTGCTCCTGCGAGATGCGCCGCAGCACGTTGAAGGCCTCGTCCTCGCTCAGCTTGTGGCGCTCCCGCAGGATGCCCATGGCCTCCCCGATGGCGTGCCGGCTCTGCAGCCCGTGCTCGAGCTGGTCGATGGTGCGGGCGCTGGCCAGGGCGACGGCGGCGTGCGAGGCCAGCAGCCAGCCGGCCGTCTCGATCTCCTTGCCGAAGGCCCCGGGACGGGAGCTGTACAGGTTCAGCGCCCCGAAGTCCTCGTGGTCCGTGTACAGCAGCACCCCCGTCATGCTGCAGACGCCCACTTCGCGGGCCTGCGACGCGAACCTCCCCCAGCCGGGCTGGGGCGCGGTCATGTCGGAGATGCGGTAGACACGGTCGCCGCCACCGCGCCGTGCCAGGTCGAAGCACGGCCCCTCCCCCAGCTCGCCCTGGAGCCGGTCGCACTCGCGGACCACGTCGTCGGTGGCGGACAGGGTGACCGCCTTGCCCTTGCGCACCGCGAGGATGCCCGCGGACTCACAGCCCTCGACGAGTTCCACGGCCGCCGCACAGATCGCGTCCAGCGTCGCCTGTACCGAGTCCTGCTCCAGCAGGTCCCTGGCGAGCCGGGCCATCGCCTCCGCGTACTCCCGCCACTCCATCCGCCACCACTTCCGTCTCGCTCACCGGTTCGATCAACAGTAGCGCCGCCGTCGCGGGCGCCGCGCCTCCGGCTCGGGCCCGGGCCCGGGCGCGGCGCTCCCGGGCGACGGCTCAGTCGTCGGAATCCGGCTTGCCGCGCGCGGCGGCGTAGGCCTGGGCCGGGGTCATCGGGACTCCGCCCAGGCTGACCGTCTTGTAGGGGCTGACCTTGGCGCAGGTCTTCGCCTGGTCGGCGGTCTGGGCGTGGGCGTTGGAGACGGCGGCCTTCGCGTCGCCCGGCGCCGACGAGGCCGACGACGAGCCGCCGGGCCAGGTGGCGCCGCTCGGCCAGTCGGCGCCGACCACGAGGGTGAGACCGGTGCCGGAGCCCTGCTTCAGATGCGAGGCGGGCAGGCCCAGGGCCTCGGCGGCGGCCCGGGCCTCCGCCTTCTGGCCGGTGCCGTAGGTGAGCGTGGTGGTGGCCGCGGGGCTGGGGGCGTTGGCCGTGGTCGTGCCGGTGCTGAAGCCCTTGCCGGTGAGCGCGGCGGCGACGGAGGAGGCGCGGCCGGTGATCGCGGTGCCGTTCTCGACGGTGACGGCGATGTCGGAGGCGGGTACGGCCGACGCCTTGTCCTTGTCCTTGGCCTTGGCGGTCGCCGAGGCGGCCCCGGACTTCTTTCCCGAGCCGGTGGTCAGTGACCGGTCGTCGGCGATGGCGGAGAAGAGCGCCGTGGCGCCGGAGCCCACCACGACCCGGTTCTTGTCGCCGGGATCGGCGCCCGTCTGCATCGTGGTGAAGGTCATCCGCTTGGTGGGGACCTTGTTCACGTCGGTGGCGAGACCGATCAGCTTCTTCACGGTGCCGAGGCCGTCGTCCACGGTCAGCGCCTTGGTGGCGGCGTCCGCGAGATCGTAGACCGCGCTCGGGTCGGTGAGCGTGCCCGCGCTCTTGAACTTGCGGATCATCGCGCTGAGGAAGATGTGCTGGGAGATGGTGCGCCCGAGGTCGCTGCCGTCGCCGAAGCCGTGCCGGGAGCGGACGAACTCCAGGGCCGCGACGCCCTTGAGGGTGTGGCTGCCCTCGGACAGCTTCAGATGCGAGTAGGTGTCGTAGACGTCGTCGGTGACGCAGACGGAGACTCCGCCGACCGCGTCGGACATCTTGACCACGCCGGAGAAGTCCAGCTTGACGAAGTGGTCGATGGGGATGCCGGTGAGCTGGTGCACGGTGGCCACCTGGCAGGCGGGGCCGTACTGCAGCGCGCTGTTGATCTGGCCGTAGTAGCCGGCCGTGGACCGGCCGGTGGCACTGTCCTTGCAGGCCGGGACCTTGGTCATGGTGTCGCGGGGGATGCTCATCACGGTGGCGTTGGAGCGGTCGGCGGATATGTGCACCACCATCTGCACGTCCGCGTTGCTGCCGTCCTGGACGCCGGTGTGCGAGCAGCCGCCGCCGAGTTCGCAGTCCGCCTTGCTGGTGCGGCCGTCCGAGCCCATCACCAGGATGTTGATCGGGGTGCGGCCGAAGGCGTCGGCCTTCTCGCTGCCGCCCTTGCCGTCGAGCGAGACGCTGTGGATGTTGCCGTTCAGATGCTCGTAGAACCACCAGCCGGCGCCGGCCGTGACCAGTATCGCGAGCGACAGGCCTATTCCGGCGATCCGCAGCGCGCGCCTGCCGCGCCGGACGGGCCGGCCCCGCCGGGCCCGTGCGCCGCGGGGAGGGGCGGCTTCCCGCGCCGCCCGCCGGGCGGCACTCCGGCCGCCGGAGGCCGGCGGCGCGCCGGAGTCGCCGGTGCGCTGTGCGGGCACCCGGGCGGTGCCGTCACGCGTGGCCTGACCGCCCGGGCCGTCCCACGGGTCGCTCATCTTCCACTCCCCTGAACGGTCGGGCCCGGCAGGCTGGACCGTGTCGGGCGCACGGCGGCTCCACCTGGGTTTCTTCGGTTGCGAAATCTAACAAACCCCTGGTGCGAACAGCACGGATCCTGGGGTGATTCACAGGTGAGAGGTCGGCAAGACGGGCCGGCGCGACGGTCCGCCGCCGGGGCGAATCGGGGCTTTTCGGTCGGCGCGAAAGGGGCACGCGTCCGGGGTAGGTGTTCCGACCGGAGGGGCGGTGTCCCGATGTCCGAGTACGAGCGTTCCCGCACGATGCCCGCACAGCCCGAGCATGTCTTCGACCAGGCGGCCAACACCCACCAGCTCGACGCCTGGCTGCCGCGCGAGCTGCACGTGCGTGTCGAGGATCCGCCCGCCGTCACGGTCCACGAGGACGACACCGGCCAGGACACGGCGGCCCTCATGCGCTCCGAGAGCGACCAGCTCCGCATCGAGTGGGGCACTCGCGGACAGGGCTCCTACGCGGGCTGGCTCCAGGTCGCCGGGATCGGCAGCGGCGCGAGCGAGGTGACCGTGCACCTGTCCTTCTTCGACGAGGGCCACGACCCGGGCGAGCGGCAGGTGTGCGAAGCACTCGACGACAGCCTGCGGCGCCTGGAGGAGCAGGTGCGGCTGCGCGTCGACAACGCGGCGGGCTGAGCCCGGCGCCGACGGGTGTCCGGTGACCGGACACCGTACGGAGGCATGTGACACGTCCTGCGGGTATACGTACGCCCGGCGGATCCGGCGCCCGCCCCGAAGCCATGGTGCGGGGGGGGCCACGACAGGGGAGGCAGGGCATGTTGCAGCGGACGGCGGAGGAGGACGGGCACCCGGACACGGGCGCCACGGCGACGGAGGACGCGGAGGCCCGCAAGCAGCGGCTGCGAAGACGGCTCGAGCGTCTGCTCGGCATCGCCGCGACGGAGGGCAACCGGCTCACGCGGCTGCGCAACGGCGACGCGATCTTCCCGGCCATGCTCGAGGCGATCCGCTCGGCGCGGCACACCATCGACATGATGACCTTCGTCTACTGGCGCGGCGAGATCGCCCACGAGTTCGCCGACGCGCTGGCGGAGCGGGCCAGGGCGGGGCTGCGGGTCCGCCTGCTGCTGGACGGGTTCGGGGCGAAGGAGATCGAGCCGAGGCTCCTGAACGCCATGGACGAGGCCGGGGTCCAGGTCGCCTGGTTCCGCAAGCCGGTGCGGCTGTCCCCGCTGAAGCAGAACCACCGCTGTCACCGCAAGGCCCTCGTCGTCGACGAGAGCCTCGCCTTCACCGGCGGTGTCGGCATCGCGGAGGAGTGGTGCGGGGACGCCCGTGGGCCCGGCGAGTGGCGGGACACCCATGTGGAGGTGCGCGGACCGGCGGTGGACGGCATAGCCGCCGCGTTCGCGCAGAACTGGGCCGAGTGCCACGACACGCTCTACGACGACCGCGACCGGTTCGTCGAGCACGAGCAGCCGGGCGACGCCGTCGTGCAGGTGGTGCGGGGCTCGGCCAGCTTCGGCTGGCAGGACATGCAGACGCTCGTGCGGGTCGTGCTGACGTCGGCGCAGGAGCGCTTCCGTCTTTCCACGGCGTACTTCGCGCCCGACGACTACTTCGTCGACCTGCTGGCCGCGACCGCCCGGCGCGGCGTGCGGGTGGAGATCCTGCTGCCCGGTCCGCACACCGACCAGCGGGCCTGCCGCCTGGCCGGGCAGCACCACTACCAGCGGCTGCTGGACGAGGGCGTCGTGATCCGCGAGTACCAGCCGACCATGCTGCACACGAAGATCATCACGGTCGACTCGGTGGCCTCGCTGATCGGCTCCACGAACTTCAACCGGCGCTCCATGGAGCACGACGAGGAGGTCATGCTCGCCGTGCTGGACGAGGAGTTCACCGCCGGTCTGGACCGTGACTTCGACGAGGACGTGAAGCGCAGCGAGCCGGTCGACGCCGCGCGCTGGCGGCGCCGGCCGGTGCTCCAGCGGGCCCGCGAGCTCTCGGTCGCGCCGATCCGCAGGTTCCTGTAGGTGATGCGTCCTGTCCCGCCGGGCGCGGCGGGACAGGCGGCCGTACCGGCCAGGTGTCGAAACCGAGTCCGGGGGCATCGGCGCAGTATGAATGCACAGTCATGGGCCCTGCGCGGACGGGGCAACGCCCGCCGCGCGGCCGACAGCACGGCGATGGCCGCGGCGGCCCGTTCGGGATTCGCCGCCCGAGGACTGATCTACCTGCTGGTGGGCGTGATAGCCCTGCAGATGGCGTTCGGCGGCGAAGGCGGCGGCAAGCAGGCCGACCGCGGTGGCGCGCTGAGTGAACTCGCGAACAAGCCGTTCGGCTCGGCGATGCTGTGGATCGTCGGCGTCGCCCTCGCCGGCATGGCGCTGTGGCGGCTGTCGGAGGCGGTGTTCGGCGGGGCCGGCGCGGACGGGCACAAGGCGTCCAAGCGGGCCATGGCCGCGGCCCGGGCGGTGTTCTACGCCTTCCTCTCCTTCTCGGTCCTGTCGTACGCCGCCGGCGACAAGGGCAGCGGCAGCGGCTCCTCCGACCGGAACACCGACGACGTCACCGCCACCGTGCTGAAGTGGCCGGGCGGACAGTGGATCGTCGGTCTCGCCGGGGCGGCCGTGGTGGTCGCCGGGCTGTGGATCGCCGCCCGGGCCGTGATGAAGAAGTACCGCAAGCACCTGCGGACCGCGGAGATGTCCCGGAAGGCCAAGCGCTTCACCGACTTCTTCGGAGTCGCCGGCGGCACGGCCCGGGGTCTGGTGTTCTCCGTCGCCGGGGTCTTCGCGCTGGTCGCGGCGGTGCAGCACCAGCCCGGCAAGGCCAAGGGCATGGACGACACGCTGCGCTCGTTCCGCGACATGCCGGCCGGTCCGTGGCTGCTCGCCCTCGTCGCCCTCGGCCTGGCCGCGTTCGGCGTCTTCTCCTGGTGCAACGCCCGCTGGCGCGAGGTCTGAACCGGCCTCCCCCGGCCGGTCGCCCGCTCAGCCGGGCAGCGGCATCGTGGCCGTGACCCGTTTGCCCCGGTCGTCCCGGGTGACGCGCAGGCGCCCGCAGATCCGCAGCACGAGGTGCAGACCGCGGCCGCCCATGCGCTCGGCGTCCACGGGCCGGACCACGGGCGGGCGGTGGGAGGTGTCCGAGACGGTGACGCGCAGTTCGCGCCGGCCGGGTGAGATCTCCAGCAGCATGCCGCAGGGGCCGGGAGCGTGGCGCAGCGCGTTGGTGATCAGTTCGCTGACCACCAGTTGCGCGTCCTGGCTGGGACGCTGCGCGGGAGAGTGCCCGGCCCGGGCGAGGAGGGTGCGGACGGCGCCGCGCGCGTCGGCGATGCGCAGGGCCCCCTCGGCCCAGGTCGCGCTGAAGAGGAGCGCGTCCGCCGGCCCGGCGGCGCTGCCGGCCGGGCCGTCCGGTGGGACCGCCGTCCTGTGCGGCCCCGGGCCGCCCTCGCCCTCGTGCGTCACGGACATTCCGTCCCCCTCGGTGTTCCAGGCATCCTTCCCGTCATTTCAGGTGGTGCACCGCGCCTCAGGAGGTGTCGCTGGGCAGCGCGCTGTCGCGGGAGTCGGTGATCGTGAAGTGCCCGATGGTGCCGCTGATGGTCAGCAGCCGGACCAGGCCCTCCTGGAGCGGGCCGAGGATCACGAACTCGCGGCCCCTCGCGCGGTGGCGGCGCTGGGCGTCGAGGAGGGCGCTGAGCAACTGGCTGTCGCCGAAGGTGACACCGGAGAGGTCCACCACGGTGGTGGGCAGATCGGACTCGTCGGCCTCGGCCCAGGCCGCGCGCAGCAGGTCGCACTCGTCGTAGTCGACCTCCCCGCGCACCTTGATCTCCAGGACGCGCGCGTGCCGCGCGACCTGCACCGTTGTCTCGGATCCCCACCGCATGCCGTCATCCTGCCATCCGCGGTCGGGCGAAGGCGAGGCCGGTGTCACGAGACCACCGCCCCGGTGCGGCCGCCCGCTTCCGGCGGCCCCGGTTCACCCGCGGCGACGGGTGCCGTGAGGGGTCCGAGCACGTTGGTGTGACGCAGCATGCGCTCCAGGACGTCGGGCCGGTTGTCCAGGTGCAGCGCGGCGCCGGCCGCCCGGGTGTGCCGGTGGATCATCAGCAGCGCGGACAGTCCCATGGAGTCGATCCAGGTGAGCGCGGCGAAGTCCAGGCGCACATGACGGGGGGCCGGCTGCTCGGCGAGGCCGTCGACGACGGTGTCCACCAGATCGTCGCAGGTGTCGTAGTCGAGTTCCCCGGACACGCGCACGGTCAGGGTGGACGGCGCGCTGTCCGTGGCGAGGCCGAATTCGATGGCAGGGTGCTGGGTCATACGTGCAGGTCGGGTCCGGATGCGTGAGCGGGCGAGTGGGCGCGCTCGAGAAGGGCGGTGACGCCCTCGCGGAGCATTTTCAGGGTACGCGGGAAGTCGCGCAACCGGTCGGACAGCGCGTCCAGGCCGCTGACCAGGGAGAGCGCCGGAACGCTCCGCGCCTCGAGGATCTCGGCGGTCCACAGCAGGAAGCCGGTGAACACCTCGGCGTCGTCGACGTAGAGCGCCGTGGCCAGGAAGCCCACGATGTGCGCGATGTCCTCGGCGGTCCGCTCCCGCTGCTCGTCGCTGTACGCACGCAGTGCGGGGAAACGGTCCTCCAGGTCCTGCAGCGTCTGTTTGACGAGCGTGCCGCGCGACTGGACGACCATCGTGTACTCCTGGTCGGCCAGGTGCGGCAGGTCGTCCACGATCTGCCGGGCGGCGGCCGGGTCCGGGTGCGGCAGGTCGGCCTCCAGTGCCGCCGCCGCGCCGCGGGCGTCGGCCGCCCACCGGTCCGCGCCGAGCGCGTACGCGTAGCGGCCCCGCGGGCCGAACGCGCGGCCGCCGGCCAGTACCGGGACACCGACCGCCTGGCAGGCCGTGATGGCCGCGTGCGCGGTGGGCAGGTGGGTGGGGATGGACCCGGACAGCAGCACCGCACGCGGGTTGGTGTGGTGCAGGTGGGCGACCAGATGGGAGGTGGGGGTCTGCGCTCCCAGATAGTCGACCTGCCAGCCGCGCAGGCGCAGTACCTCCGCGACCAGCCGGGCGGGGAAGGCGTGCCACTCCCCGTCCACACAACTGACCGTCACCCGTCCGCGGTACTCGCGCGGGTGCGGGCCGGCGTCCTGGCGATGGGCCAGGGCGGCGACCACCCGCTCGTTGATCGCGGTGGCGGCGTGTTCCTGGGCGACGCTGATGCGGTTGGCGGCCCACTCGGTGCCGACCTTGGCCTGGACCCGGGCGATGACGTCCAGCAGCAGGGTCTCCTCGTCGACGCCCTCGGCGAGAGCGCCGTGCACGATGCCGACCGCGCTGTACTCGTCGCCGTCCACGACGGCCCGCCAGAGCCGGTCCTCAGTCCCGCCCACCTGTATCGGAAGGCTCACCTGCGCCTCCCGCCGCGCTCGCCGGCGCCGCCGTGGTCCGCGGCGCCCGCCGGCGCCCTCGCGGGGACGCCCTTCGCCGGGGCGCTGACGGCGACGGTCGCCATGTCGTCGTGGCGGCCCGTGCCGATCCACTGGGCGGCGATCATCTGCACCCGCTCCACCACGGCCTCGGCCGGCATTCCGGCGCACTCGGCCAGGGTCCGGCGCAGCCGCCGCTCGCCGAACATCTCGTCGCCGAGCGGCCCGCCGCGCGCCTCGGTGATGCCGTCCGTGTACAGCAGGCAGGTCTCGCCCGGGCCGAGCACCACCTCCACGCCGACCGAGCTGATCTCCGGCAGCGCGCCGACCAGGGTGCCCCGGGTGGGCGCCTCCTCCACGGTGCCGTCGCGGCGCACGATCAGCGGCGGCAGGTGTCCGGCGCTGGTCAGTCGTACGTGCACCCGGTCGTCGCGGCGGCGCACCGAGGCCAGCACCAGGGTGGCGAACCGGGTGTGCTGGGTGGTCAGCAGGGCGCCGTTCAGCAGTTTCAGCACCTCGTCGTGGTTTCCGGCCAGGGGCAGCAGGGCGTGCAGGGTGTTGCGGATCTTGCCGGTGAGCACGGCCGCGTCCAGGCCCTTGCCCGCGACGTCGCCGAGCACGACCAGGGTCTCCTGGGAGGCCTCGGCGCCGGGGTGGAAGTCGTAGAAGTCACCGCCGACGCGCTCTTCGTCCCCGGCGGGGCGGTACTGCCCGGCGTACTCGACCCCGTCCACCGTGTGCAGGGCGGGCGGCAGGAGCTCGCGCATGAGCGTGGCCGTTATGGCGGTCTGCTCGGTGTACAGGCGGGCGGCGGACAGGGCGGCTCCGGCCCGGGCGGCGAACAGCCGGGCGAAGACCTCCTCGCCCTCGGTGAAGACCCGCTCGGTTCCGGAGCGGAGCAGGATGAGGGCCCCGGCGGGGACGCCGTGCCCGGGCAGCGGGGTGACGATCACCGAGCCGACGGGTCCTTCGAAGCCGTCCGGGACCACCCAGTCGGGAAGGCCGTCGGGGTCGATCCACCTCGCCGGGACCGGCGGGAACCCCTGCAGGGCCTCCGCCAGACCGTGCACGGCGCGCGGGTCGATCCGCCGCAGGGCCCGCTGGACGGGACGCCCCCGCTGGGCGTAGGTCAGGATGTGCCGGCGCCCCTGCGGGGGCAACACGAGCACCGCGGCCTCGGCCAGGTGCTCCGCGGCCATGCCCACGGTCGCCTCGGCGCAGCGCGGCACGTTGAGGGTGGACAGCAGTCTGCTGGACACGGCCGACAGGACGGCCACCCGCTCCTGCGAGCTGTGCAGGGCGCTCTCGGCCACCCGCCGGTCGGTGTCGTCGATGAGCCACCACACGACGCCCCCGTCCTCCGACGGGGTGGCATGCGCCTCGTAACGGCGCTCGTCGATCTCTCCGGTCAGCGGGCCGGTGAAGGCACCCGCCGGTCCTTCGGTGAGGCGCTGGTGGGCCGCGGACAGCCAGGACGGCACCAGGTGCTGTGGCGCGCCGTCGCCGTTCCCGTGCGGCAGGAGCCGGCGGGCGGCGGCGTTCAGGCCGGCGAGACCGCCGTTCCGGTCGATGACGAGCACCGGGTAGGGGGCATCACCCCAGGTCGCGCCGACGTTGACGCCGGCGTCCCGCGGGTCGGCAAAAGAACTCGGGGAAGCGCACACAAGCGGGGGCACGCGAGCCGCGCGCCCCACCACCTTCCTGCGTCAGGGGATGTTGTCCTTTGGCAACCGTCCCGCATCCACCGTCCGGAAGCAAGCCGCCCCCAGGCATTCGCGCACCGTCAGGACGACGGCGGCGGCGCCATGGCCCAGCGGATGGTACGGGTGAGCAGATGACCGGCCGGGCGCACCGTGAGGTCCTCCACCAGGGGGAGCCGGGGCAGGCGCAGCAGCTCGCGGGCCCAGTCGGGCAGGAGGTTCACGGCGTTCGCCGCCAGGGCGCCGTACAGGGGGCGCACCGCGAGCGGCACGGGCGGTTCGAGGAGCAGGAAGCGGGCCACGGCGCGCGCCTCGGGGGTGGCCCGGAGTTCGGGCCGGTAGCGCTCGAGCCGGTCGGACAGGGCCCGGCGGTCGCGTGGCGGGTCGCTCACCCCGAGGGCCTCGGCGACGAGCGCGGTGTCGGCCGTGTAGCCGTCGTACCCGGCCGCGTCGAGGCGGTGGGCGCCGTAGCGTTCGTGGGCGCGCAGGAAGCATTCCGTCTCTGCGGTGTGCACCCAGCCGAGCAGGTGGGGGTCGGCGGCGTGGTAAGGCTCACCCCGCCGGGTGCGCCCGCGCACGTTCTCGTGGATGCCGCGGACCTGGTCGACGGCCGCCTGTGCGTCCGCCGCCGTGCCGTAGGTGGTGACGGCCAGGAAGGCGCTGGTGCGCTGCAGCCGTCCCCAGGGGTCGCCGCGGTAGCCGGAGTGGGCGTCGACGGCCGCCATCGCGAGGGGGTGCAGGGACTGCAGCAGCAGGGCGCTCACCCCGCCGATGAACATCGAGGCGTCGCCGTGGACGGTCCTGATGGGCCGGTCGGGCCCGAACCAGCGGGGGCCGGGGGTGTCATGGATGCGGGCGCGGGTCTCCCGTCCGTCGGGGCCCGCGACCCGGCGGAAGAGCATCGCCCCGAGTCGGGTGCGCAGGTCCGGCAGCACGGCTTCTCCCGTCTCCCGTCGGCCGCCCGCGTCACTCGCCGGCGGACACCCCGTCTCGTTCCCGGTCCGATCGCGGCCACACATACGGCAGGTCGTCGGGCACGCCGGGGAACGCGTGCCCGTAGGTCTCGGGGTCCTTGCGGACGAGCGCGGAGCGGTGGCTGCGGTGGAAGTCCTCGTCGCCGAGCCAGGGCGGCAGCTCGCCGGCCGCCTCGAGAACCGCCTGGTCGCGCACGGGGGCGCCGGGGCGCTCCGCGGCGAGGCCGGCGACCAGCGAGGCGGCGCAGCTGTCCTGGTGGCCCCGGTCCCGCCAGACCCGGCAGATCTCCAGGCCGTAGCGCACCAGGGCCTCCTCGTACCCGGTCCACATGCGCACGGCGGGGTGCCGGCGCCATCCGTATCCGGGGACGGTCAGGCCGCGCAGGACCTGGAGCGCCTCGACCCGCTGTTTGCCGAGGCGCCGGCGGTCCAGGAGCAGGGCGGAGCGGTGGAAGTCGGGGTCGGGCAGGAATGTCTGCATGGGGGCCGTCCTCGCCTTCCGCGGTGGTCCGCGTCACTTCTTGCGCAGGGCGGACGGCTTGTGCACCGCCCGCTTGCCCGACTTCGCGCTGCGGACCTCGTACTGCGGGTCGTCGGGCGAGGCGTCCACCGTGCGTCCGGCGGCCTCGGTGCGCTTGGTGAGCTTCCGCTCGACCTCGCCCTCCGTGCTGCTCCCGTGGCTCTTCCAGGCCACCTTGTCGCCCTTGGAGAGATCGTCGCCGGAACCCTCGCGCTTGCTCCTGGCCATGGTCATCGGTCCTTTCGGGCCCCCCTGCCGTGGTCGTCGGTCGTTGCGCCGGGTCCCCCGTGTCATGGCCGTCAGTCCTCGTGTCCGACGGCACGGGGCACGGCGCGGACCGGCGTCGCCGTCGGTCGGGCGAGTCCGCCGTAGCCGAGGGCGACCAGGGAGGTGCCGACGGCCGGCGCCCACCGGCCCAGCCGGCTCACGGCCCTGCCGCCGAGAGCGGTGGCCCCGAAGAACCCGGCGCCCCTCGGGAGGTACATCAGGCCCGAGCCCAGCGGCGACATGCCGCGCCCCCATCTGATCGGCAAGCTCGCCGACCGGGGCTGACGCGCCGGCGAGTGCCGCGGCTCCGGTCGCGGCACTCGCCCGCATCCGCGCGCACCTTCGGACACCGACGCGGCCGCGGTCCCGGCCGCTCCCGGTTCCTCCAAGCCGTCACCCGTCCTCTCGTCCGCCCGCCCCGGCCCCGGCCCCGGCCGCGGCGCGGTCGGCGTCGCCGCCGGCGCCGAGCAGCCCGGTGTGCAGCAGCGGTTCCCGTTCCTCCAGCCGGGGCAGTTCGCGGCGGGACAGCCGCAGGACCACCGGCGGCAGGGCGGCGCGCACGGGCTGGACGAGCCGCAGCCAGGCCGGTGCGTAGATCGCCGTCCGGCGGCGCTCCAGCCCGCGGACGACCCGTGCGGCGACGTCGTCGGCGCGGTACGTGCGGCGGGCCGGCGGCGGCATGTGACCGCGCAGTTCCCGCAGCACGGCATGCCGGTCGGCGTCGCGGATCATCTCCGTGTCCATCCAGTTGAGGTAGGCGATGCCCACGCCCACCCCGCCGTGGGCGACCTCGGCCCGCAGCGAGTGCGTGAAGGCCTCCACTCCGGCCTTGGAGGCGCAGTAGGCGCTCATCATGGGCGCGGCGCCCATCGAGGCCAGGGAGGCGATCTGCAGGTAGTAGCCGGCCGTGTCCACCAGGTCCGGCAGGAAGGCCCGGGCCGTCTGGGCGCTGCCGACGAGGTTCACCTCGATGACACGGCGCCACTCGGCGGGGTCCGAGGTCGCGAAGGGGCCGCCCTCGGCGACACCGGCGTTCGCGATCACGGCGGACGGGCGCCCGATACGGCGGCGCACCTCCTCGGCGGCCGCCCGCAGCCCCGGGGCGTCGGTGATGTCGACCTCGTGGACCAGGGAGGGCCCCGGCAGCCGGGCGGCGACCTCCGCCAGCAGGGCGGGCTCGTGGCCCAGCAGCGCCGGCGTCCCGCCGCGGCGGGCGACCTCGTGCGCGAGCGCGGCGCCCAGGCCGCGTGCCGCGCCGGTCACCACGACGACCCGGCCCCGCAGGGGGCTGCCGCCGGGCGTCATGTCTCCTCCGTTCCCGGCCGGGCGGTGTGGTTCGGGTGCCCGGCGGTACGGCGGGCCTCCTTCATCTCCGCCTCGTACAAGTGGTCCCGTCCCTGGGCGAGTTCGTCGACCGCGCTGCGTTCGAGCTCCCGGAACGGCTGGTAGTAGGTCCGGTCGTAGGCCTCGATGATCTGGAAGGTCCAGTGTCCGGGGATGACGTTGCGGCCCAGGATCTCCGTCTCGACCTTGTCGGCCCACTCCGGGTGCCCGGCCTCCCGTAGCAGGGCGACCGCGCGGTCCAGTTCGAGGTCGGCGCCGCCGGTGAGCTGGTGGAAGTCGTAGAGGCTGCCGCGGGCCCGTTCCGTCGTCTCCAGGGCCTTCGAAAGGGATCCGAGGGCCTCGACCGTCTTGTCGTCGACGCCCTCCGGGCGCCGGTGCCGGCGGTCGGGGCCGTCCTGCTGTTCGCTCATGCCGCTCCCTGCTGTTCGCTGTTTCCGGCCGTCAGCGCCGGCGGCCGGTCCGGTCGCGCCGGGCGAGCAGCCGCTGGGCGCCGGCCAGGCCCCTGACGCGGTGGCCGCGGAGCACGGCCCGGGCCGCGTTCGCCCCGCACGCACCGTGCACACCACCGCCGGGGTGGGCGCCGGCGGAGGCCAGGTAGAGACCCGGCACGGGGGTCTCCGGCCGTCCCGTGCCGGGCAGCGGACGGAAGACGAGCTGCTGATGCATTGCGGTCGTGCCGCCGTTGATGGCGCCTCCGCAGAGGTTGGCGTCGAGTGACGCCAGTGCGGGCGGCGCCAGGACGCGCCGGGCGCGGATGCGGGACCGGAAGCCGGGCGCGAAGCGTTCGACCTGGCGCTCGACCCGGTCCGCCATGCGCTCCTGGTCGTCGGGGCCCCACTTCCCGGTGATGCCCTCGTCGCCGGCGTCTCCGCGGATGTCGTGCGGGATGTGCGTGTAGGCCCATGCCGCCTCGGTGCCCTCGGGGGACCGGGTGGCGTCGGCCGTGGTCATCTGGCCGAACAGGGAGAAGGGGCGGTCGGGAACCTGGCGCATGGCGATCTGCGCGGCGAAGCGGGTCAGTTCGTCCATGCCGTCGGCCAGGTGGACGGTCCCGGCGCCGGCGGCCCGCTCGTCCTGCCAGGGCACCGGGCCGTCGAGCGCCCAGTCGACCTTGAAGGTGGCGAAGTCCCACTGGAAGCGCCGCAGGTCGTCCAGCACCTGGGGCGGCAGGTGCTCGGGGCCGACCAGTTCCTCGTACAGGGCGGGCACGGCGACGTCGGCGAGCACGGCGCGCCGGGCGGCCACCGCCTGTCCGTCGGCCGTGCGGACGCCCACGGCCCGCCCGCCGCGCACCACGACCCGTTCGACGCGCCGCCCGCAGTGCAGCTCTCCCCCGCGGCTGCGGATCCGGCGTACGAGCGCGGCGGTGAGCTCTCCGGAGCCGCCCACCGGCACGGGGAAGCCGTAGGTCTGTCCCAGCATGGACATCAGCCAGCCGAAGCCTCCGCTGCCCGCGGACTCGGGGGCGAGGTCGGCGTGCAGCGCGTTGCCGGCCAGCAGCAGCCGGCCGCCCTCGCCGCGGAACTCCTCCTCGCCCATGCGGCGCACGGGCAGGATCAGGGAGCGCGCCACCCGCAGGCCGCCCGAGGCGCGCAGGTCGAGGGCCAGCTTCGCCATGGCTTTGACCGGCGGGAAGGGGGTGAACAGGGCGCCCAGGACATCGGGGCTCAGCTTCCCCCACAGCTCGACCAGCCGGTGCCAGGCGGCGCCGTCGCCCGCCGCGAAGGACTCGAGGGACGCCGCCGTGTCCTCGGTCCGCCGGTGCAGCACGGCGCACCTGCCGTCGGTGAGCGGATGGGCCAGCACGCTCGGCGCGTGGCTCCAGCGCAGTCCGTGCTCCTCCAGGCGCAGCGCGGAGAGCACGGGCGACGCGGCCGCCAGGGGGTAGAAGGAGCTGAACATGTCGCTGACGAACTCGGGGTCCACGCCCCGGTCGTGCCGTACGGCGCCGCCAGGCTCCGGCTGCTCCTCCAGCACGGTGACGCTCCAACCGGCGTCCAGCAGCACGTTGGCGGCCACCAGGCCGTTGGGGCCGGCCCCGATCACCACGGCATCAGGCATGGCCGGCTCCGCTCCCGCCCGTCGCGTACCGCCCGCCGGTCCGCGGGTGCCGTGCCCGCTCCTCGGCGGTGTCCTCGCCTTCGCAGGTCTTCGCCAGACGCGCGAGCATGGCCCGGTGGCGGAGCTGGATCAGCGCCTCGAAGCCGAGGTTGTGCAGGGTCCCGCCGGCGCCCTGGAGCGGGTGCTCGTCGACGATGACCAGGCAGTTCTCGCCCCATTTGCGCAGCTCGATGCTGATGCGGGCGGTGCCGAGCGGGCCCGCGTTGGCCTCGAGTTCCAGGACGGATCCCTCCACGCACCGGCGTACGACCGTCTCGTTGCCGACCTCGAAGGGGCCCAGCCGGATCTGGTAGCTGATCGACGCCGACTCCTTCGGCCAGTCGCCGTCCTTGGGCTGGGACGCGGCGGTCCCCACCACCCACTGCGCGTACCGGCTGCCGTCGGCGAGGACCTCCCACACCCTCGCCGGGCTGGCCTTGATCAGACGATGCCGAACCGCCACGTGCGCCTCCTGGTGCATATGTCCGTCGTACTGTCCTGGCCGAGTGCCCTGGCCTGCCCCGCCGACACGTGTCCGCGTCCCGGGTGCGGGGGCGGCGTAATCGGCCGATGCTGGAGCCATGCCCGGCAAGCGTCCAGTGATCGTGCAGCTGCCGTCCCCGACCGGCGGGCGCCGGGTGAGGGTCGACGGTGAGATTCTCGGCCTCGCGCACAGCGTGCGCGACCTGGTCGAGTTCCTGCGCCGGGCGGGTCTGGAGATCGAGCCGGAGGAAGTGGCGGACTCGCCGCTGATCGACTGGCGCGGCATGGGGCCGGACCGGTGGGAGGCCGAGACCCGGACCTGAGCGCAGGGGCCGCGCGTCCCCGATGGGGGTATCGGCGCATTCCGCCCGATGCCCGGTGTGCCCCTGTGGGTACTGGTCGCGTCGATGCCCGCCGAGCGGGTATCCGCGTCGCACGACCACAGCAGGAGGGGCGCACATTGAGCGAATCATCATTGCGGGCGGTGGGCTGGGCACGCTCACTGCCGCTGGACTCGAGCGTCAAGACCGCTCGCGACTGGGCGCGCGAGCACCTTCGGTCACTGGGCTGGGCCGAGTCGGCGCCGGACACCGTGGACGACGTGCTGCTGACCATCTCGGAGCTGGTCACGAACGCCCACGTGCACGCGCACAGCGCGGCCGACCTGGTGCTGACCTGGGACAGCAGCTGTCTGCACGTGTCCGTCCACGACCGTTCCCGGCAGCTGCCGGTCCCCCGCCCGGCGGACACCGAGCGGCCGAGCGGGCGGGGCATGCTGCTCGTCGACGCGCTGGCCGACACCTGGCAGGCCCGCCCCTGCCCGGACGGCAAGGTCGTGCACGCCTGTTTCCGGCCGCCGGACACCGGATGACACCGCGGCCGCTCCCCGGCCGCCGGCGGCCGGGGAGGCCCGTCAGCCGCCGGCGGCGCCCGGCCGGTACAGCACGGGCAGGTCGGCGGGACGCACCCGGAGCGTCACCGGCAGGGTGGCCTCCACCTCGCCGTCGGCCCCGTAGGGAACGGGCCGGGAGGCCTCGATGCGCAGTTCGCGGCCGCGCAGGATGCGTACCTCGGGGCGCCGCACATGGATACCGGTCTTCAGTTCGTTCATCAGGGTGAAGAACAGCAGGCGCGGCGCCTCGCGGATCAGCACGACGTCGAGCAGTCCGTCGTCGACCCGCGCGCCGGGGGCGATGAGACGGCCGAAGCCGTAGTACGGCGAGTTGGCGGCCACGACGGTGTAGCCGCGGTGGTGGTGTTCCTCGCCGTCGACGGTGACGCGGTAGTCGGCCGGCCGCCAGGTGGTGACGGCCCGCAGGCCGCCGGCGTAGTACGAGGCGGCGCCGCGCAGCAGCCGGGTGCGGTTGGCGTGCCGGTTGGCGAGCGCGTCGACGCCGGCGTAGACGCTGCCGAGGACCACGGTGCGCTCGTGGACGGCCGATTCGACCTCGATGGTGTCGACGGCTGCGGGCTCGGCGTGCAGCAGGATGTCCGCGAGTTCGGCGGGGTCCCGGGGCAGGCCGAGGGCGCGCGCGAAGTCGTTGCCCCGCCCGGCGGGCACGAGGCCGAGGACGGTGCCGGTGCCGCTGAGCGCGCCGCCGATGCCGCCGGCCATGCCGTCGCCGCCGACCGCCAGGACCACCCGGCCGCGTGCTCCGGCCTGCCGGGCGACGTCCTGGGCGTGGGCGAGGCTGTGGCTGTACTCCGTCTCCAGTCCGGCTCCGGCCTCGCGGAGCAGGCGGGCCACCTGGAGCAGTGCGGCCGCCCCTGTCGAGTCACCCGCGGTCGGGTTGACGACGGCGGTGAACTGTCGCATCGGTGTGCCTCCGGGTGGTGACGGGGGGAGCGGAAGGGGCGGCGGGGTGGGCGGCACGGTTCAGTCGGTGGGCAGCAGGACACCGGGGTTGAGGATCCCCTCCGGGTCCAGCCGGTGCTTGACGGCGCGCAGGGCGTCGACGCCGAGGGCGCCCGTCTCCCTGACGTACCAGTCCCGGTGGTCGGTGCCCACCCCGTGGTGGTGGCTGATGGTGCCGCCGGCGGCCAGGACGGCGTCGTTGGCGGCGTGCTTGGCGGGTGCCCAGTGCGCGACCGGGTCCTTGCCCTGGGCGCTGACGACGGTGAAGTACAGCGAGGCGCCGTTCTCGTACACGTGGGAGATGTGGCACATCACCAGCGGCGGGGTGCCGGCCTGGGTGAGGGTGTCGGTGAGGGCCGTGCGCACGCCGGTGTAGAGGTCGGGGATGCGGGACCAGAAGGCGGCGGTCTCCAGGGTCTCGGCGAAGGCGCCCGCGTCGAGCAGGGCGTCGCGCAGGTAGGGCGCGGAGTAGCGGCCGTGGGCCCAGCGTTCGCCCGGTTCGGCACCGATCGGCGTGCCGCCGCAGGCCCGCAGGACGGCCGCCGCCCGCTCGCGGCGCCGGCCGGTGTCCTCGGCGGTGCCCTCGTAGCCGGTGATGGCCATGCATCCGGCGTCGCCCTGCTCGAGCCGGGAGCCGATGGCGTCCGGCTGGGCGAGGCCGATGAGCGTCTCGGTCTCGTCGGACAGGCGCAGCACGGTGGGCCGCGGTCCGTCCTGGGCGAGCCGGCGCAGGGCCGCGGAGCCCTCCTCGAAGGAGTCGAACCGCCAGCCCTCGTAGACGCGGGTCTGCGGCAGCGGGCGGATGCGTACGAGGACGGAGGTGATGACGCCGAAGGCGCCCTCCGAGCCGAGGACGAGCTGGCGCAGGTCGGGTCCGGCGGCGGAGCGCGGGGCGCGGCCGGTCTCGATGGTGCCCTCGGGGGTGGCGAGGGTCAGGCCGAGCACCATGTCGTCGAAGCGGCCGTAACCGGCGGAGGCCTGTCCGCTGGAGCGGGCGGCGGCGAAGCCCCCGATGGTGGCCCACTCGTAGGACTGCGGGAAGTGGCCGAGGGTGAATCCCTGTTCGGCGAGCAGTGCCTCGGCCTCGGGGGCGCGCAGGCCGGGCTGGAGCACGGCGGTGCGGGAGACCGGGTCGAGGTCGAGCAGGCCGTCCATGCGGCGCAGGTCCAGGGCGACGAAGGCGCTGCGTTCGGGGGCGAGCCCGCCCACGACCGAGGTGCCGCCGCCGAACGGGACGGCGGCCAGACGGTGTTCGGCGCAGGCCCGCAGCACGGCGAGGACCTCGTCGTGGGAGGCGGGCAGGACCACGGCCTGCGGTACGTCGGCGACGTCGCCGGCGCGCAGCCGGAGCAGGTCGGGCGTGGACTTGCCACGGGTGTGCCGGATACGGCTCTCGGGGTCCGTGCGGACGTGCTCCTCGCCGCCGGCGGCCCGGGCGAGGGCCTTGAGCGCGGCCGGGGCGGCCGTGGTCGCGGGCAGCCGGATGTCCTCGAGCGCGAGCGCCGGAGCGGTGCGCGGTGTGACGCCGAGCAGGTCGCGCAGCAGTTCGGTCACCGTGCCGGGCAGCGGTGCGGCCTTCGCCGGGTCGCCCCAGCCGTTCCACAGCATGTCCATCGAAGGGTCGTCCTCACAGATCGGTGTGCTCGGTTCGCGCGGCGGCGGCTCCGGCCGGCCCCCGGGGCGTTACACTGTGACACATGACGCCTATTCGTCACAACGGTTCGGACAGCGATCCCG
Source organism: Streptomyces sp. NPDC038135 (assembly GCF_055601245.1). Classification (NCBI taxonomy): domain Bacteria; kingdom Bacillati; phylum Actinomycetota; class Actinomycetes; order Kitasatosporales; family Streptomycetaceae; genus Streptomyces; species Streptomyces sp. NPDC038135. The sequence goes on from NZ_JBVJXS010000004.1 coordinate 459,935, forward strand.
TGCTCGACGCGGTGCGCGACTGCGTGCTGGCCGTCGGGGTGCGCCGCACGACCCTGGCCGACGTGGCCCGCCGCGCCGGCGTCTCACGGATGACGCTGTACCGGCGCTGGCCCGATCTGCGCACCCTGGTCGGCGATCTGATGACCCGGGAGTGGATCGGGGTGGCCACCCGCGCGATACCGGAGCCCGCGCCGGACACCGTCACCCGCGTCCGGATCGTGGACGGGCTGGTGGCGGGGGTGGAGGCGTTCCGCGCCCACCCGCTCTTCCGGAAGATCGTCGACGTCGATCCCGAACTGCTGCTCCCCTACGTCCTCGACCGGCGCGGCACCAGCCAGGAGGCGCTGCTGGCGCTGCTGGCCGAGGCGCTGCGCGAGGGCCACGCCGACGGCTCGGTGCGCACCGCCCACACCGAGCGGCAGGCGCGCGCCCTGCTGCTGGTGGTGCAGTCCTTCGCCCTGTCCCTGCGCACGATGACCGACGAGGACGACCCCGACCTCGACTCCGCCGCCCTGCTCGGTGAGCTGCGCGCCCTTCTGGAGAGGACCCTGACGCCATGAGCCACCCCGAGGCCGTACCCGGCTCCTCCCTCAGCGCGGGCCGGCGCGCCCGCGAACTCGCCGAGGCGGCGGACGGCCGGCTCTGCGACGTCCTGGTCGTCGGACTCGGCGCCACCGGTGCCGGAGCGGCCCTTGACGCGGCCGCCCGCGGGCTGGACGTCGTCGCGGTCGACGCCCACGACCTGGCGTTCGGCACCTCGCGCTGGAGCTCGAAGCTGATCCACGGCGGGCTGCGCTATCTCGCCTCCGCACAGTTCGACGTCGCGCACGAGAGCGCCGTCGAGCGCGGGGTGCTGATGACGCGCACCGCGCCGCACCTCGTGGCCGCCCAGCCGTTCGTGCTGCCGCTGACCCCGCTGGTGTCGCGGGCCCAGGCCTCGCTGGCGTGGGCCGGGTTCCGGGCCGGTGACATGCTGCGGCTGGCCGCGCGGACGCCCCGGCAGGTGCTGCCCGCGCCGCGCCGCCTCTCGGCGACGGAGGCCCGGCATCTGGCGCCCGCCGTGCGCGCCGACGGGCTGCGCGGCGGGCTGCTGTCCTGGGACGGCCGGGTGACCGACGACGCCCGGCTGGTGACCGCCCTGGCCCGCACCGCGGCCGCGCAGGGCGCCCGGGTGCTGACCCGGGTGCGGGTGCTGGAGCTGACCGGGACCGGCGCCCGCGTGCGGGACGAGGTGACCGGCGAGGAGGGCGAGATCCGCGCCCGCGCGGTGGTCAACGCCACCGGCGTGTGGGCGGGCGAGCTGGTCGAGGGCATCCGGATCCGCCCGTCCCGCGGCACTCACCTGGTCCTGCGCTCGGAGCGGCTCGGCACGCTGCCGGCCGGGCTGCACATACCGATCCCCGGCGAGACCAACCGCTTCGTGCTGGTGCTGCCGCAGGGCGACGGCCGGGTCTACGTCGGCCTCACCGACGAGCCGGTCGACGGCCCCCTGCCGGACGTGCCGGAGGTCCCCGAGACCGACATCGGCTTCCTGCTGGACGTGCTCGGGTCCGTCCTGGACGTCCCGGTGCGCCGGGACGAGGTCGCCGGGGCCTTCGCCGGGCTGCGCCCGCTGCTGGACACGGGCGGGGCCGGGGGCACGGCTGACGCACCGGCCCGGACCTCCGACATCTCCCGCCGGCACGCGGTCCTGACCTCCCCGGACGGGGTGACCACCGTCGTCGGCGGCAAGCTGACCACCTACCGGCGGATGGCGCAGGACGCGGTGGACGCCGCTCTGGAAGCCCGCGGGCTGCCCGCCAGGCCCTCCCCCACCATGGATCTCCCGCTGGTCGGCGCCGCCCCGCCCGGACTGCTGCGGGCCCTGCCGGCGCCGCGCCGGCTGGTCCGCCGGCACGGCACCGAGGCGCCGGCCGTCCAGGCCCTGGCGACCAGCGATCCGGCACTGGCCGAACCGGTCCTGCCGGGCCACCCCGTCACCCGGGCCGAGCTGGTCTGGGCCGCCCTGCACGAGGGCGCCCTGGAGCCGTCGGACCTCCTGGACCGCCGCACCAGGATCGGCCTGGTCCCCGAGGACCGCGCCGAGGCGCTCACCCCCGCCCGGGACGCCCTGCATCGGGCGACCGCGACACACCGCTGACCCCGGCACCGGCCGGGACGGCCACGGGCGCCGCCGAGGCCGACACGGGCCGGGACGGGCGGGCGGCGGACCGCCCCCGGGAGCGGCCTGGGCCCCTCGGGCGGCGCATCCGTGACGGGAGTCCCGGCACCGTCGCCGGCACCTCGCGACGGGCTCGGTACGGTCAGGTGAGTGACCCCGTGTTCACCAGGTCGCCGGTGGACGGTCGGGGCACCGTGCCGCTCGCCGGGGGCTCCTCGCGGTGTTCCACCCAGTCCGTCAGCGCGGTGAAGGCGGCCCGGTAGCAGGGCAGGATCGGGCGGAGCCGGTCCGGGTAGGTGTCGTAGAGACTGTCGACGTGGGTGCCGCCCTCGATCCGGTAGTAGCGGTGCAGCCGGGAGCGGCCCTGCTCGGCGATCATCCGGGCGTACAGGTCGGACTGGACCCGGATGGGGATCAGCGCGTCCAGGGTGCCGTGCACGGTGATCATGGGCTTGCCGATCCGGCCGGTGAGCGCGACCCGGGCGACCGCGTCATGGACGGCGCGGGGCCGGGACGCGTAGTCGTACGCGGCGTCGGACGGGCAGGGGGCGAAGATCTCCTCGACCGTCGAACCGGCGGAGGCGCCGGGGCAGTCGGGGTCGTAGCCGGGGTCGAACTCGGCGCGGTAGGTCTTCTGGGTCAGTCCCCAGTAGGCCTTCTCGTGGTACGGCCACAGGAACTCCGAGCCGCGGGCGAACCCGGCCGCGTACATGTCCTCGTCGCCGGCCCGGCCGAGCTGGCGGGCGACGGCGGTGGGCAGGAACGTGAAGAGGTTCGGGCCCTCCGGGCGCCACAGCGGCCCCTCCCAGTCCACCCCGCCGTCGTACAGCTCGGGGTGGTTCTCCAGCTGCCACCGGGTGAGGTAGCCGCTGTTGGAGATCCCGGTCATGTAGGTGCGGCGCGGGGCGTGTCCGTAGTGCTGGGCTACGACCGCCTTGGCCGCGCGGGTCAGCTGGGTGGTGCGCCGGTTCCACTCCACGACGGCGTCGCCGGGCCGCTTGCCGTCGGTGTAGAAGTCGGGCCCGCTGTTGCCCTTGTCGGTGGCGGCGAACGCGTACCCCTGGGCCAGCACCCAGTCGGAGACGAGGGTGTCCATCGCGTACTGCTTGCGGACGCCGGGGGCGCCGGTGACCACCAGCCTGCCGTTCCAGTCCTCGGGCAGCCGGATCACGAACTGGGCGTCGTGGTTCCAGCCGTGCAGCGTGTTCAGCCGCGAGGAGCCGGGGAAGTAGCCGTCGATCTGCAGACCCGGCACGCCGGTGGGGTTACGGGTGCCCTTGGCGGCGAGTCCCGCCCAGTCGGCGGTGTCGGTGTAGGCGGTGCCGGCGAGGGCGCTGGTCGTCAGGTCGTCATGGCGGGAGACCTGCTGGAACTCGGCGCCCGGCACCGTGAGCGGGCGCCGGCCGCGGCCCCGGCCGGGCGAGCCGTCGTCGGCCCGGGCCGCGGCCGCGGGGGTGACGGACGCCGCCGCGAGCAGGGCGGCGGACAGGAGGGTGCTTCGGCGGCTGGGGTGCATGGTGCGGCCTTCCGGGTCCGGTGGTGCGGGTACGGAGGGAGCTGGAGCGTGTCGTGCACATGTTTGGCCGCCCGCGCCCGCCCGGCCATGGTCGGTCGCCACACTTCGCAAGCGTCGGTGATGGCATGAGCGCACATGCCGGCGGAGGGCGCTGGCGCCACCCGCCGCCGCAGGGGTCCCGGCGCTCCCGGCGTGCGGGCCGTCGGCGGCTGCGGCACGCTACAGACAGGTTCGGCGAAGGGACGCAGCGTGGCCGACGGCGGCAGACCGCCCCGGCCGTCCGGGCGAGGCAGCGCGGACGGCGCCGGGCGAGCACACGAGCCGGCCCCGCGACCGGGCGGGCACTCCCGGACGCCACGGCCCGCCCGCGTGGTCGTCCGGCGGGCGCCGCGTCCGCCCCGCGACGGCCCCTCCCCCGGATACTCCGGCGTGGAGCACGGAACCTGCTGACGCGCGGCCGCCCGCCGGCGGACCGGCAGTTCGGACTCGGGGACAGTCAGGAGTGATGCGACATGAGCTTCGACACCGAGCCCGCGGCGCCTGCCCCGCAGGTGCGGCACTGGCCCGTCGACGACCTGCCCGCCCTGGAGCCCGACCCGTTCCTGGACGAGGTGCTCCGCGACGAACCGGTCACCCGGATCACCCTGCCGTACGGGTCCGGGGACGCCTGGCTGGTCACCCGCTACGAGGACGTCCGCCTCGTGACGTCCGACCCGCGCTTCTCCCGGGCGGAGCTCGTCGGGCGCGCGGTGACCAGCATGGCGCCGCAGGCCGTGGCGTCGCAGACGGCGGGACTGCAGTACATCGACCCGCCGCGGCACACCCGGCTGCGCCGGGTCGTGGCCCGGGCGTTCACCGCGAGAGGCATGGACCGGCTGCGCCCGCTGGCGGAGCGGACCGCGGAACGGATGCTCGACGGCATGGAGCAGGCCGGCCCGCCGGCGGACCTGATGGAACACCTGCACACGCCGTTCCCGATCGCCGTCGTGTGCTTCTTCCTCGGCGCGGACGAGGACGACTGGCGCGACTGGGCCGGGAACAACGAGGCGCTGCTGTCCAAGGACCCGGACGGCGGCGACCGCAACCGCGCGGCGCGCGAGGCGACCCGGGGCCGGGTGGTCGATCTGCTCGCGCGCCGCCGCGAGGAACCCCGGGAGGACCTCGCCAGTGTGCTGGCCCAGGCCGCGGCGGCCGGCGAGATCAGCGACGACGAGGCGGTCTCGCTCGCCATGGCCGTGTACGTCAGCGGCGGTCACGCGGTCCGCAACAACAGCGGCTCCATGATGTACGCGCTGCTCACCCATCCGGCCCATCGCGACCGGCTGCGGCGCGATCCGGCGCTGGTGCCGAAGGCGGTGGAGGAGCTGTACCGGTTCGTGCCGCACCGCAACGGCGTCGGGATCCCCCGGGTCGCCACCGAGGACGTCGAGGTCGGCGGCCGGCTCATCCGCAAGGGCGACGTCGTCTACAACGCCTATGTGGCCGCCAACCGCGACCCCTCGGTCTTCCCCGACCCGGACACGCTCGACTTCTCCCGGGACGGCGCCGGGCATCTCGCCTTCGGACACGGCCCGCACTTCTGCCTGGCGGCCCTGATGGCCCGGATGGAGGCCGAGGTCATGATCAGGGCCGTGCTCGGCCGCTTCCCGCGGATCCGGCTCGCCGTGGCGGCCGAGGACGTGGAGTTCCAGCGCGAGGGGCTGATCCGCGGGCCGCGCGTGCTGCCGGTGACCTGGTAGCGCGGGTCCGGTCAGGGCAGGATCGCGTCGACGTACCCGCCGTCGACGCGCAGCGCTCCCCCGGTGGTGGCCGAGGCCTGCTCGGAGCTGAGGTAGACGACCATGTTGGCGATCTCCTCCGGTTCGATCAGGCGTTGCAGCAGCGACTGCGGGCGGTGCTCGCGCATGAAGGCCCGCTGGGCCTCGTCCCAGGGCAGGGACCGGTCGACGAGTTCGTACACGAAGTCCTCGACCCCGCCGGTGTGGGTGGGCCCGGCGATGACGGAGTTCACCGTCACGCCGGTGCCCGCCGCCTTCTTGGCGAATCCGCGGCTCACCGCGAGCAGCGCGGTCTTGGACATCCCGTAGTGGATCATCTCGGCGGGGATGACGACGGCGGAGTCGCTGGCCACGTACTGGATGCGCCCCCAGCCGCGCTCGGTCATGCCGGGCAGGTACGTCCGGGTCAGCCGTACGGCGGCCAGGACGTTGACCTCGAAGTACCGCCGCCACTCGGCGTCGGTGATCTCCAGCGGGTCGGCGGAGCCGAAGACGCCGAGGTTGTTGACGAGGATGTCCACCCGCGGCAGCAGCGCGGCCACCCGTTCGGCGCCCTCCTCGCTCGCCACGTCCGCGGCCACCGGCACCCATTCGGCGCCTGGGACCTCCCCGGCGAGCGTGCCGACCGCGGCCGACACGCTCTCCTCGCTGCGTCCGTTCACCGCCACCCGGGCGCCGGCCCGCGCGAGACCGGCGGCGATGGCGGCGCCGATGCCCTGCGTCGAACCCGTGACGAGGGCGGTGCGTCCAGTCAGATCGATGTGCATGCGACGACGGGTTCCCCGCGCGCGGGACGCACTACCGGGTTCGGGCCCGGATCGTTCACGTCTCGTCCAGCCGGCGTACGTCCTCCTCGTCCCACGCGCGTGTGTCGCGCGGTTCGACGTAGGGCTCCCCCTCCGGCGGGTTCCCGCCGGCGATCGCCCGCTGCCGTGCGGTCTCCGCGTCGAACTCCAGGCCCAGCAGGATCGCCAGATTGCTGATCCACAGCCAGATCAGGAAGACGATGACGCCGGCCATGGTCCCGTAGGTCTTGTTGTACGAGGCGAACCCGGCGACGTACAGCGCGAACCCGGCCGACGCGATCAGCCACAGGAGCAGGGCGAGGAAGCTGCCGGGGGTGATCCACCTGAACCCCCTGACCTTGGCGTTCGGCGTCGCCCAGAACAGGATCGCGATCATCACGGTGACCAGGACGACCAGCACCGGCCACTTGGCGATGGCCCAGGCCGTCAAGGCGGCGTCCCCCATGCCGAGGGCCTCCCCGGCGCGCCGGGCGATACCGCCGGTGAACACCACGATGAGGGCGCTGACCACGGCGAGCACCATCAGGACCACCGTCACGCCGAGGCGGACCGGGAGGATCTTCCAGATCGGCCGGCCCTCGGGGACGTCGTAGACGGCGTTGGCCGTGCGGATGAAGGCGGCGACGTAGCCGGAGGCCGACCAGACGGCCAGCACCACGCCGACGATGGCGAGCACGGAGCCGGTGCCCGCGCTGCCCTGCAGCTGCTCCACCGCGCGCGTGAGGATGTCGCGGGCGGGGCCGGGGGCGAGGTGCTTGAGGTTGGTCAGCACCTTGTCCGTGGCGGACTTGCCCGTGATGCCCAGCAGGGAGAGCAGCACCAGCAGCGCCGGGAAGAGGGACAGCACGCCGTAGTAGGTCAGCGCCGCGGCCCGGTCGGTCAGCTCGTCGTCCTTGAACTCGCGCAGCGAGCCCTTGAGGACCTGGCCCCACGCGGCCTTCGGCAGCTTGGTCGGCGCGTCCGGCGCGCGCCGTTCCACCTCCGGGCCGGGCCCGGCCTCCTCCGGTGACGGCGGCTCGGACGCCTTGGCCTCGTCGTCGTGATGGTCCTTGTGCCCTGGAAGATGCAGTCGTGCCATGTCCCCCGGGTACCCCCGGTGGCGCGGATACGCAGCCGGGTGCGGGACGCGGGCGGCGCCGGGCCAGGGTGGTCCGCTTGCTCGGGTCGGCGCACAGGTGCGCGGCACAGCGCCGCGCGTCGCGGTGCGGCGCGGGGACGAAGCGCTCCGGCGGGCGTGCCGACCAGGTCCCGGGCCGCGACGTCCGCGTCCGGGTGTGCCTCGTCCCGCTCGGTGCGTACTGCGGGCGGCTCGCGACCCGACCGGCGGGGCACGGAGGCCTACAGACCGGCCATGCTGTTCTCGGCGCCCCGGCCGGCGACCGGCTCACCGGTTGGCATCAGGGCGGGGCCGGGGACCGGCGCGGCGGTCAGCCGGGGCAGCAGGCAGGTCCAGAACTCCACCATGCGGTCCTCCGACTCCGGGTCGCGGTGCGGTCCGCCGAGCCGCTCGAAGCCGACCGTGGCCGCCACCACGACGGTGGCCACGCCCTCGGGCGAGACGCCGTCCCGCAACTCCCCCGCCTCGTGGGCCCGCCGGGCCGTGTCGCGCACCCAGTCGTGCCAGGTGTCCAGCGCCGCCGTCCCGTCGCGGCGCGCGGGGTCGGCGCTCAGCACGAAGCCGGCGCGCACCACCGGGTCGGCGGCCAGGGCCACCACCAGCCGGCGGATCGCGCCGACCAGCGTCCCGGCCACCCCGGTCTCCGTGGACCCCGCGCACTCGGCGAGCTCCCGCACCGAGTAGGCGGCGGCGCCCTCGATCTCGCGGGCGAGGGCGTCCTTGCTCGGGAAGTGGAAGTGCAGCGCACCGGCGCTGACTCCGGCCCGTCCGCTGATCGCGGGCAGGGAGGCGCGGGCGTAGCCGTCGTGGGCGAAGGCCTCCGCCGCCGCGCGGATCAGGGCCTGCCGGGTGCGAGCCGCGCGTACCTGCTTGACCATGACGCCCTCCTCCTGGGCCGGAGCGGAGGCAGGCCACTCCTCGACCCCGTAAACCGCATGTTCAGTATGTTTATGCGGGACGGGCTCGGCAAGGCCTGACGTCACGCCGGGTGCGAAAACCCGTAAGGGCTCTCAAATACCCTTGCACATGCGGGGAGTTCACCGTGCGCCCCAGCCGGAAACCGCGCGTCGGGTCGGCGGCGGGGCCCGGGCGGGGTCCGCCGCCCGCGAGGGACGGCGGACTTCCGGCCGGCGGCCGCCCGCGCGCTCAGGAGTCCTGTGGGCGCAAGCGGACGGGCAGCGAGCGGTAGCCGTTGAGCATGAAGGTCGGCAGCGGCGCCAACTCCGATGGCGAGCAGGCGAGTTCCACGTCCGGGAACATCTCGAAGAGCCGGGAGAGCGCGGAGGCCGCCTCGATCTCCCCGAGCGGTGCGCCGAGGCAGCGGTGCGGCCCGTGGCCGAAGCCGAGGATGTCGCGGTCGCGCTCGCGCAGCAGGTCGAAGCGGTCCGCGTCGGGTCCGTGCCGCTCGGTCTCGTGGCCGCCGGCCGCGAAGTTGACGAGGATGCAGTCGCCCTTGCGGATCAGTACCCCGTCCAGGTCGATGTCCTCGACGGCGAACCGCATCGGCGCGTAGGCGCCGGGCGTGTGCACGCGCATGGTCTCGGCGACCACGTCCGCCCAGCCGGCCCGGCCCTCGCGGACGTGCGCGAGCTGTTCGGGGTGGGTGAGCAGGGCGCCGGCCGCGTTGGTGATGAGGGTGGCGGTGGTGTCCTGGCCGGCGGCGATGAACATGAAGAGGGAGCCCAGCAGTTCGTCCTCGGTGAGCCGGTCGCCGTGGTCGCGGGCCGCGATCAGCGAGCTGGTGAGATCGTCGCCCGGCCGTTCCCGCTTGTCCTTGACCAGTGCGGCCAGCCTCCCGAAGGCCTCGAGCCGGGCGGCCTCCATCTCCGCACCGGAAACCGTGGAGCTGAACACGGTGCTCAGCGCGGCGGACAGCGCGTCCGTCTCGGCGCCCCGCGGCACGCCGAACAGTTCGCAGACGACCCGCAGCGGCAGCACCTCCGCGTAGGCGGTCCGCAGGTCGACCGGGGCGCCGGGCGGCAGCGCGGCGAGTTCGCCGAGCAGTTCGGCCGACAGTTCCCGGACGCGGGGCCGCAGCGTCTCGGAGCGCCGCGCCGTGAAGGCGCCGGCCACCAGGCGGCGCAGCCGGGTGTGGTGCTCCCCGTAGGCGAACAGCATGTTCTCGTTGGCCACCCACGGGTAGAGCGGCCACTCCTCGGTGATCTCCCCCGTCATGAACGGCGGCCAGTGCAGCCGTGCGCTGCGCGAGACGCGCGGGTCGGTCAGCAGCCGCTCCACGTGACTCTGTCCCACGACCGCCCAGGCGAGGACCCCGCCGGGCAACTCGACCTGTACCGCGGGGCCCTGGGCGCGCAGGGTCGCGGCCTCGCCCATGTGGTCCCGGCCCATGAGGTCCAAGGCGTAGGGGCAGGCGTTCTGTTCCATCGGTGTGCTCCCTGGGTCGGTCCTGCATCACGTTGGGGCGTGGCGACGTGCCCATGGCAGCGATGTCCGCTCCCCCGCTCCGGGAGCGGCCCGGCGGCGGCCGTGCTCCGCGGAGGGCCTCCGCTCAGCCGGCGGCCGGGGCCTCCTGCGGCTCCGCGCGCAGCTCCATGGCCTCCTCGTGGACGCGTCTGCCCCGGTCGAGCGACATGTCCAGGCGCACCAGGACCGCGGGGACGGCGATGCTGGTCATCAGGTGCCGGTAGAGGTCGACCACCCGCTCCATCAGGTCCGAGTGATCGTTCATGATCTTGGAGAGCACCTGGGCCCCGGTGAACGCGGCCACGAACGCCTTCGCCGCGGCCCGGACGTCGACCTGGGGCAGCAGCTCCCCGTTCGCCCTCGCCCGTTCCAGGAGCATGGCGTTGTAGTCGACCCAGGCGGCCATCGGCACCCGCCGGTCCAGCCCGTCGTGCGGTGAGCCCTGGTCCACGGTGAGGCGGATGCTGCCGCGCACCATGGGGTCCCCGGAGCCGAGCAGATGGGCGAGCAGGAAACCCGCGTCCAGCCCCTCCTGCAGGACCAGTTCCCGTGGCGGCGATTCCGGCACCGACTTCAACTGGTCGGTGAGCACCGCCTGGGCGAGCTGTTCCTTGGAGGCGAAGTGGAAGTAGAGCGCGCCCTTGGTGACGTTCGCCCGCTGGAGGATCTCCGAGATGGTCGCGGCCTCGTAGCCGACGTCGGCGAACACGTCGGCGGCCGCCACCAGGATGTTGCGCCTCGTCCTGATCGCTCGTTCCTGCAGGGCCACGGCACACCTTCCGCACTGGCTTCACGGACCGGTCGGCCACGAAAAGAAACCGACAGGTACGTATCGTGCCACCTCGGAAGATGCCCTTTCAACCATATGGATGCCTCCCCTTCACCGGGTGCGCGGGCTCCCCGGGCCGTCGCCGACGTCACGATAAAACCTGTCGCCCGGTATCTCAATGCCCCGCCGCGCCTGCCCGCACGGGAAGAACGTCCCACCGGCGAGGAGTTGGGGATTCCGCTCACGACCGCCTCCGCCGGAGTCCGCAAGGCCCCTCTGTTCGGCCACCGTTGGCAGAAACTTGGCTTGATTAGCAAACCGGGAGGTCCGTATCTTCTGACTCTGCGCAACCCACCCTGCCGGATCCGCGACCACGGGAGAGGGTCATGACCCTTCTGACGTCCCAGGTACACCTCCCTCCTCCGCCGGAGATCGAGGACCACGGCGAGCTGACCCGGCTCCTCTTCGACGGCGACGACCGGGACCGCGTCCACGGCATGTGGCGCGACCTCATCGCCAAGGACACCTTCCGCCACCGACCCGGACTCGGCGCCGCCGAGCGCGCCGAGCTCTCCTACGAATGGCTGCGCCTGGTGAACGACACCGCCGGGGACGCCGAACGGCTCGCGGACGACCCCCGGTTGCTGGCGGCGCTGCACGAGTGGGCGGCGATCGTGGACGGCGGCGGCGGCCTGTGCACGGTGGCGAGCATCCACTACAACCTCTTCCTCGGCAGCCTGCTCGACCACGGGGGCGCCGGGCGACGGGACCTGTCCGACTTCACGGCCCTGCGGCGCACCGGAACGTTCCTGTGCACCGAGCTGGACCACGGCAACGACGCCTCGGCGCTGGAGACCACCGCCGAACTCGACCCGGAGACGGGCGGATTCGTGCTCCACACCCCGCACCCGGGCGCGCAGAAGTTCATGCCCAACACCAGCATGACCGGCGGCCCGAAGAGCGCCGTGGTCGCCGCCCGCCTCCTGGTCGAGGGCCGGGACGAGGGCGTCTTCCTGTTCCTGACCCCGCTGAGCGACGAGCGGGGGCTGCTGCCGGGGGTCGGGGTCCGCCGGCTGCCGCTGCGCACCGGCGCCCCGGTGGACCACTGCCTGACCTCGTTCGACCGGGTGGCGCTGCCGCGCGAGGCCCTGCTGGAGTCCGGGCACGGCCGGCTGGACGCCGAGGGCCGGCTGCACAGCGCGCTGGGGAACCGGCGCAAGCGGTTCCTGCACTCCATCGGCCGGGTCACCATGGGCAAGCTGTGCATGAGCGGCGCCGCCGTCGGCGCGACCCGGGCCGCGCTCGCGATAGCCGTACGCTACGGCGACCACCGGCTGGTCAGCGGGCCGCGGGCGGGTGAGCGCATTCCGGTCAACGCCCATCGCTCGCATCACGGGCGGCTGCTGAAGGGCATCGCCACGGCCTACGCCATGACCTTCCTGCACCGCGCGGCGCTCGCCCGCTGGGCCTGCGCGCGGAACGCGGCGGACGCCGGGGAACGGGCGGACGCCGAGCGGCTGATCGCCGTGGCGAAGAGCTGGATCACCTGGCAGGCGCGGGACATCACGGTCGAGTGCCGGGAACGCTGCGGTGCCCAGGCCCTGTTCGCCGCCAACGGCCTGTCGGAGTTCCCGCAGTACATCGAGGGCACCATCACCGCCGAGGGCGACAACCTGGTGATCTGGGTGAAGGCGGCCGCCGAGATGCTCTTCGAGCACCAGCCGCCCCGGCAGGACCCCGAACCCCCGGGCAGTGTCGAGCGGTTGACGGACGCTCGGCACCTGCGCGGGCTGCTGGCCCGGGCCGAGGCGGTCTGGCAGGACCGGGCGCGGGCGGCCCTGCGTCAGGGACCCTCCGGTGATCCGGTCGAGCGGTGGAACGGCGCCTCCTCCGCCGCCCTGGAGATGGTCTCGGTGCACGCCCGGCTGCAGGCGGCCGACGCCTTCCTGGCCGCTGCGGCCCGGGCGCGGCGGCCGGAGGCGGGCGAACTGCTGGAGCGGCTCTGCCGGTTGTTCCTGCTGCAGCAGCTCGGCGAGTTCACCGGCGACCTGCTGGCCGACGGCCACCTCTCCGCTGACCAGGTGCGGGCCCTGCCCCGGTTCGTCGACGACGTCCTGCGCGACCTCGCGCCGCGCATGACCGACCTGGTCGAGGGCTTCGACCTGCCCAGGGAGTACCTGGACGGCATTCCGATGGCCGCGGGCGGACCCCGCTCGCTCGCCGGCCACTGCACCGGCGACGCCTGCGACGGTTCCGGGGACTGACCGCCCTCACGGAATCTCCTGCTCGGCCCAGATGATCTTTCCGTCGGCCGTGTGGCGGGCTCCCCAGTGCTGGGCGAGCCTGGCCACCAGGAGCAGCCCGCGCCCGCCCTCGTCCGTGCTGCGGGCGTGCCGCGGCCGGGGAGCGGTGGGACTCGCGTCGCTGACCTCGCAGCTCAGCCGGGCGCCGCGCACCAGCCGCAGCCGGATCGGGGGCCGGGCGTAGCGGACCGCGTTGGTGACCAGTTCGCTGACGATGAGTTCGGTGGTCATGGCCAGTTCGCCCAGGCCCCACTCGGTCACCCGGCGGGTGGCCGCCGCGCGGGCGCGGCCCACGGCGGCCGGGTCGGCGGGCACGTCCCACGAGGCGACCCGGTCCGCGCCGAGGGCGTGGGTGCGCGCCAGCAGCAGGGCGACGTCGTCCGGCTGGGGCGTGGACACCAACCGTCGCACGGCGGACGTGCACAGGGCGTCGAGGCCGGTCCCGGACCCGGCCAGCACCTGTGCGAGCCGGGACATGCCCGACTCCATGTCGTGGTCGGCGCCTTCGATGAGCCCGTTGGTGTAGAGGCCGAGCAAAGTGTTCTCCGGCAGGTCGAGCTCGGCGGCCTCAAAGGCCATGCCGCCCAGTCCGAGCGGTGGGCCGGCCGGGATGTCCGGGAAACGGGCGGGCGCTCCCGGCGCGACGACCACGGGCGGCGGGTGTCCGGCCCGGGCCACCGCGCACCGGCCGCCGACCGGGTCGTAGACGGCGTAGAGGCAGGTCGCGCCGATGAAGGTGGTCGTGCTGCGGCCGGCCTGGTCGCGGCCGGCCTCCTCGTCGCTCAGCCGCAGCACCAGATCGTCGAGGTGGGCCAGCAGCTCGTCGGGGGGCATCTCCATCGCGGCGAGGGTCTGCACGGCCGTGCGCAGCCGGCCCATGCTCGCCGCCGCGGGGAGGCCGTGCCCCACCACGTCGCCGATGACGAGGCCGACCCGCGCGCCGGACAGCGGGATCACGTCGAACCAGTCGCCGCCGACCCCGCCCGACGCGTCCGCCGGACGGTAGCAGGAGGCGACGTCCAGTGCCGTGCCGCCGGACGGGGCGTCCGGCAGCAGGCTGCGCTGCAGCGTGACCGCGGCGGTGTGCTCCCGGGTGTAGCGGCGGGCGTTGTCCACGCACAGCGCCGCCCGCGCCACCAGTTCCCCGGCCAGCAGCACGTCGTCGGGTCCGAACGGCACCGGGTTGACCGAGCGGAAGAAGCCGGCGAGCCCGAGGACCGTGTTCCGGGCCCGCATCGGCACGTAGATGAGGCTGTGCAGGCCGAAGTCGCGCAGGCGGTCCGCCACGGCGGGCTGTTCGGCCCGCCAGCGGGGGTCGGCCGGGTCGAGGACGGGGACGAGGATCGGCTCGCCGCTGACCAGCGGGTTCACATCGCCGGGGGGCGGCTGGAAGCGCACCTCCTCGCCGGTCCCGGCCATCGCCTCGGGGCAGCCCTCCCGCACCGACCGCAGGCCCGCGCGGCGCATCGCGGGTCCGGCGCCGGCCGGCCGGGCGCCCTGGCCCTCCGCGCCGAGCGCCGGCTCCAGGAGGTCGACGACGACGAAGTCCGCGAACCGCGGGACCGAGAAGTCGGCCAGTTCCTGCGCCGTGCGCGGCACGTCCAGGGTCCTGCCGATGCTGGTGCCCGCCTCGCTCACCAGCGACAGCAGCTGGCGGGCGTTCCACCGCTCGGTGACGTCCTGGACCATGTAGCAGACGCCGTTGCGGGCGCCGTGGGCGTCGACCAGCGGGAAGAAGGACGTGGAGTAGGCGTGCCGGCGGCCGGGATCGGCCCAGCTCCATCCCAGGTACTCGTAGTCGGTCACCGGCTCGCCCGTGGCGAGCACCTTGCGCATCCGCCCCTCCAGGACGTCCGCCTGCAGACCGGGCAGCAGCTCGCTCAGCCGTCGCCCCAGCCGCTGTTCCCGGGGCACACCGCCGGATCGTTCCAGCGTGTCGTTCAGCCACACATAGCGCAGATCCAGATCCATCACGGCCATCCCCACCGGTGAGCGGGTCAGGAAGCCGTCGAGGACCGACTGGCCCATGGTCCACCGGGTCCGCTGCTCGTGCGCCGAGACCAGGAAGCACTCCTCGCCGAGGACCCGGAAGGGCGCCGAGACCCGGACATCGAGATCGAGGTCGCGGCCGTCCCGGTGCCGCAGCGCGATGCGGCCGTTCCACCCCATTCCGGTGCGGCAGTGCCGCGCGACGGCCGCGGCCCGCGCCGGGTCCCCGGGGCCGGCGAGCAGGCGGGCGGCGGGGCGGCCGACCACGTCCGGCGCGCGATGGCCGAGCAGCGCTTCGGCGCCGCGCGTCCAGCCGGCCACGACGCCGTCGGCCGACAGCACCGCCGCCGCGTCGGTGGAGGCGTCGAGAAGGTCGCCCGGCGCCGCGGACATGGCCGCGTCGCGGCCGTTTCCGGCAGGTTCCATCGGTTCCATCTCCCGTCATCCCCATGGTGCTGCCGGCCGGCCCGAAGTGCACGGGCCCTCTGCGGTTGGGGCGGGCCCGGCGCCGGGGGCAGCATGGAGATACCGGTCCGCGCCGCTCGGAGCACGACCGGTGGAGGTGGATCCGGTATGGCAGTGGACTCCTTCCGCGCCGACGACGAGCACAGCCGCGAGCGGCCCCGCCCGACCGGCCTGCTGGACGTGCTCAGCGTGGCCGCCGTGGCGCTCGACACCAACGGGCGCATCGTCTTCTGGACCCCTCAGGCCGAGGAGCTGTTCGGTTACACCGCCGAGGACGTCCTCGGCCAGTACGCGGCGCAGCTGTTGGTGCGTCCCGAGCATCTGCAGGCCGTGGTGGGCCTGTTCTCCGAGGTCCTTCAGACCGGCCGGGGATGGGCGGGCGCCTTCCCCATCCGGCACAAGGACGGCAGCAGCCGCCTGACGGAGTTCCGCACCATGCGGCTGCTGGACGACGTGGGAGAGGTGTACGCCCTGGGCATCGCGGCCGACCACACGCTGCTGCAGCGGGTGGAGACCGACCTGGCCCTGTGCGAGCGGCTGATCAACCAGTCCCCCATCGGTCTGGCCCTGCTGGACCCTGATCTGCGCTACCTGCTGGTCAACCCGGCGCTGGAGCGGATCGACGGTGCTCCCGCCGAGGACCACATCGGGCGCCGGCTGCGGGACATGCTGCCCTTCCTCGACGTGGGCACCGTCGAGTCCTGTCTGCGCCAGGTGCTCGCCACCGGCCTGCCGCTGCTCGACCAGTACCACGTGGGCCTGCCGCCGTCCGACCCGGAGCAGGAGCACGCCTGGTCGCTGTCCTTCTACCGCCTGGAGGACCCCGGCGGGCGGGTGCTGGGCGCGGCCGCCTCGGTCGTCGACGTCACCGAGCGGCACCACGCGGCCGCCGAGGCGGACCGGGCCAGGCGGCGGCTGGCGCTCATCGCGGAGTCCTCCACCCGGGTCGGCACCTCGCTGGAGGTGGAGCAGACCGCGCGGGAGCTGGCCGACATCACCACCCCGGTGCTCGCCGACGTGGTCGCCGTCGACGTCCTCGACTCGGCCCTGGCCTGCCGGCGCGTCCGCCGGCCGGACAACGGCGCGGAGCTGTTCCGCGCCCTCGCGCTCCGCGCGGCCCACCCCACGGTGGCGCTGCGGGCCGCCGACCCGCCCGGCGACCTCGCCTCCTACGACGGTGACCGGCTGGTGACCCTGTGCGTCCACACCGGCCGTCCGGTCCTGGTCCGGCACGTCGGCGAGCGGGATCTGCCGCGCATCGCGCGCAATGAGGAGGCCGTGGCCTATCTGGCCCGGGCGGGCGTGCACTCGTACCTCGCCGTGCCGCTCATCGCGCACGGCGAGGTGCTCGGCGCGCTCGACCTCAAACGCACCCGCAACCCGCTGCCGTTCGACGACGACGACGTGGTGCTGGCCGGCGAGCTGGCCGGCCGCGCCGCGATCGCCATCGACAACGCCCGCTGGTTCCAGAGCGTGCGCAACACCGCGCTCACCCTCCAGCGCAGCCTGCTGCCCGACCACTCGGCGCACAGCACCGGCCTGGAGCTGGCCTCCCGGTACCAGCCGGCGCAGGCCACCAGCGAGGTGGGGGGCGACTGGTACGACGTCATCCCGCTGGCCGACGACAAGACCGCGCTGGTCGTGGGCGACGTCATGGGAAACGGCATCGACGCGGCCGCCACCATGGGCCGGCTGCGCACCGCGACCTGCGCCTACGCCGACCTCGACCTCGCCCCCGACGCGGTGCTCCAGCACCTGGACCGGATCACCTGCGACCTGGAGCACTACATCGTCACCTGCCTGTACGCCGTCTTCGACCCCCGCACCCGGCGGTGCACCGTCGCGAACGCGGGACACATGCCGCCCGCCCTCGCCCGGCCCGGCCGTGCCCCCGAGCTGCTCGACCTGCCCGCCGGGGCGCCGCTCGGCGTCGGGGGCGTCGAGTTCGAGACGTCCACGACGGAGCTGGGACCCGGCGATCTGCTGGTGCTGTACACCGACGGCCTCGTGGAGACGCGGCAGCACCCCATCGACGACCGCCTCGACGTGCTCCTCGGTTTCCTCGACGACCCGGGACGGCCGCTGGAGGAGACCTGCGAACTGCTGCTGCACGGACTGCGGCATCCCGAGGACCACGACGACGTGGCGCTGCTGGTCGCCCGGGCGCTGTGACCCCCGGGTGGCGCCCCGCACCGCCCGCACCGCCCGCACCGTCCGCCGCCGCCGGGCAAGGGCCGCCCCGCATGGTGCGGTTCGCCCGACAATGCCACCCTGGGACGGGAGGTCTTTCGAGGAGCGCGATCCAGGAGGGCCGATGGGACGGGACGTCCCGGCGCTCGTCTTCACCCGTGAGGACCGGCGCCGGTACCGGATCAAGATGCAGGAGTGTCTCGACGTCTTCGCGCAGATGCTGCGCGAGCAGCTCTTCGAGGCGGAGCGGCCCCAGGTGGGGCTGGAGATCGAGCTGAACCTGGTCGACGACGCGGCCGAGCCCGCGATGCGCAACACCGCGGTGCTGGAGGCGATCGCGGACCCCGCGTGGTCCACCGAGCTGGGCCGGTTCAACCTGGAGATCAACGTGCCGCCCCGCGCGCTGACGGAAGGCGGGCCCGACGCCTGGGAGTCCGAGATCCGGGCCGCGCTGAACCACGCGGACGAGCGGGCCAGGTCGGTGGGGGCGCGCCTGGTCGTGATCGGCATCCTGCCCACGCTGCGGCAGGACGACATCGGCGAGGGGACCCTGTCGGAGAACCCGCGCTACCGGCTGCTGAACGACCAGGTCTTCGCGGCGCGCGGCGAGGACCTGCGGATCGAGGTGGACGGCGTCGACCGGCTGCGGACGTACGCCGACACGATCACCCCCGAGGCCGCGTGCACCAGCACCCAGTTCCATCTCCAGGTGTCCCCGGAGAACTTCGCCGGGTACTGGAACGCGGCGCAGGCCATCGCCGGGGTGCAGGTGGCGCTGGCGGCCAACTCGCCGTTCCTGTTCGGCAAGGAGCTGTGGCACGAGACCCGGGTGCCGCTGTTCGAGCAGGCGACCGACACCCGTCCCGAGGAGATCAAGATCCAGGGGGTGCGGCCCCGGGTGTGGTTCGGCGAGCGGTGGATCAACAGCGTCTTCGACCTGTTCGAGGAGAACCTGCGCTACTTCCCGGCCCTGCTGCCGCTGTGCGACGAGCAGAGGCCCGGCGAGACGCTGGACCGCGGGGACATCCCCGAGCTGTCCGAACTGTCCCTCCACAACGGCACCATCTACCGCTGGAACCGGCCCGTCTACGCGATCGCCCACGACAAGCCGCACGTGCGGATCGAGAACCGGGTGCTGCCCGCCGGGCCGACCGTCGCCGACACCCTGGCCAACGGCGCCTTCTACTACGGGCTGACGCGCGCCCTGGTGGAGGAGGACCGGCCGGTGTGGTCGCGGATGTCCTTCGCCGCGGCCGAGGAGAACCTCCACACCGCGGCCCGGCACGGGATCGACGCCCTGCTGTACTGGCCCGGCATGGGCGAGGTGCCGGTGCCCGAACTGGTGCTGCGCCGGCTGCTGCCGCTGGCGCACCGGGGTCTGGAGCACTCCGGCATGGACTCGGCCTGGCGGGAGCCGCTGCTCGGCATCATCGAGCAGCGCTGCGTCACGGCGCGCAACGGGGCGGTGTGGCAGAAGGAGATGTTCCACCGCATCGATTCCGGCACCCAGGCCGGCCGCCACGAGGCGCTGCGCCGGATGACCGAGCTGTACATCGACTACATGCACCTCAACGCCCCGGTCCACACCTGGCCGGTGGACTGACCGGGCGCCGCGCGGACGCGGCCGCCGGCGGTGCCGGGCACGGGCCGGGCAGCCCGTCGGCGCCGGCCGGACCGGCGGACGGAACGCCCCTCAGGCGGGCTGCTCCTCGCCGTCCTCCCGCACCTCCGCCCCCTCCTGCGCGGCGGCGGTTCGCGGCCGCCGCACGACGAGGTCCCTCACCTCGAACGACATCGACGTCGTCGACCGGCCGGGCGCGGGGTGGTAACGCCCGGCGGACACGGACAGGTTGACGATGAGGTGGGCGTGCCAGCCGGCGCCCACCCCGCGCCGGTCCGCGAAGGCCCTGGCGCCGTTCACCCACCAGACGACGGACCGGGCGCCGAAGTCGGTCCGCAGGTCGACCCAGGCGCCGGGGCGGACGGCGTCGTCGCGGAAGTAACTGCCGCTGCCGCGAACGTGGTTGGACAGCTCCAGCAGATCCGGGTTGTCGGGGTGGTACTCGAAGACGTCGATCTCCTGGTCGCCGTCGCGCCAGGTCCAGATGGCGGGCCACGCGCCGGTCTCCCGGGGCAGCCGCACCCGGGCCGTGAGGACGTCTCCCGCGCGCAGCAGGAACGCCTCCTCGCTGCCCTCGGTGGTCAGCAGTCCGGTGTTCCACCGGCCGTCCGGCCGCCGCCTGGCCCGGAAGACGCCCGAGCGGCTGTAGGCGGCGTCGGACACCAGGTGGTCGAGTTTGTCGTCGCCGGGGTTCTCCGGGCCGCCGTCGGGATACGCCCACGAGCGGCCCGCGACCCACTGCCGTTCGGAGCCGAAGTCCGCGGTGAACACCACGTCGGACCGGGACGGGGTGCGCGGAGCCGGAACCGGGCCGTTCGGTGTCGGTTGTTCCATGACCGATGTCTCACCGGCCGGGGCCCGCCCATGCGCCGGGACGGCCGGAACGCCTCCGGAATGACCCGTCCGGGTGAAGGGCGCCCGCGCACGCGCCGGAGCGTGCTCAGTCCTCGCGCTGGACGAGGACCAGCGGGACGCCGTGGCAGGGCACCAGCCGCAGGCCGGGGTGCCCGGCGGGCGCGGACCCGGCGAGCAGGTCGCCGAAGCCGGGGCCCTTGGTGAGCGAGCCCGCGAGGTGCGCGGGGTCCGCCGAGGCCGCGACCCGGCCGCGGGCGTTCACCAGATGGGCGGGGCGGGGCAGCCGGCGCAGCAGGGGCAGTACGGCGGCCTCGAAGTGCCGCAGGTACACGTCGGCGGCGGCGACTCCGGCGAAGCGCCCCGCGGTCTCGACCGGTGCGGACAGGGTGAGGCTGTACTCGTCGGAGCAGAGGTAGTCGACGTAGGGGCCCGCCACGGCTCGGCGGCCGGTGTCACGGGGCAGGGTGAACCAGTCCCAGTGCGTGTAGTCGGAGTAGGCCGTGTGGCCGGGGTCCAGGTCGAGCAGCAGGGGCCGCAGGTCTCCGTCGGCGCCCTTCTGCCACCACTCCAGCCACGCCGGTACGTCGGCCAGCAGGCCGGGGGCGGCCACGAAGCCGGCGCCGGAGACCAGAGCCTGGCCGGTCAGGCGGTGGTGCAGTCCGGGGCGCAGGGCGGCGAGGTCGGCGCTCGTCGGACGTCCGCCGCGTGCGGACACCCTGGCCAGCAGGGCCGCGGTGTCGGCGCGGGTGGCGGCGACGGCCTCGAAGACCGTCTCCAGCGCGCGGCCCACCTGGGAGGCCACCCAGGACTCGACGTCCGTGTCGAGCGTGGCGGCCGCAGAGGCGGTTCGCGCGGGGCTCCAGCCCATGGTGTCCTCCAGCGGACGGGAACCGGACGCGGCGCGTTCAGAGGGTGAGGCGTACGGCGACGAGCCGTGCCGTGGCGTCCCTGACGCACCGCTCGGCCAGCGTGCCGGCCGTGTGGTCGGCCCCATCCTGCACGGCGGAGATTACGGAGCGGTGACGCTCCGCCACTTCTTCACGATATTCGTCGCTGTCGAGGACCAGGCACAGCAGCGCCCCCACCTCGCTCTGCAGGGCCACCTGTTCGCGGGTGAGCCGGGCGGACTGGGCGGCGGCCGCGAGCTCGACGTGGAAACGGCCGTACAGCCGGCTGCGCGTGGCCGCGTCCGCGGCCCGCGCCAGCTCCTCGGCGGTGCGGCGCAGCGGGTCCAGGTCGCCCGGTTCGGTGCGCTGGGCGGCGAGGCGGGCGGCGGCGCCGGACAGGGCGGCCCAGTGGTCGCCGAGGTCGCGCAGTTCGTCGGTGCTCCAGCCGCGCAGCCGGGCCTCCAGGCGGTCGGCGGCGGGGACCTCGGGCAGGGAGACGAAGCTGCCGCCGCCGCGGCCCCGGCGGGTGGTGACAAGGCCCTGCTGCCGCAGGGCCATGAGGGCCTCGCGCAGGGTCACGGTGGAGACGCCGAGCTGCCCGGCCAGGTCGCTCTCGCCGGGCAGTTGCTCACCGTCGGCGAGCAGGCCCAGCTCGATCGCGTCGCCTATGCGGCGGACGACGGCGTCCACGCGCGCCCGGCTGTCCACCGGGGCGAAGACGGCCAGGCGCGCGCCGCCCTCTCTCTCGTGCTGCCTCACGGCCACCACCTCATGCGTTGACTGAAGCTTTACCTTAAGGGGCTCTTGAGTTCAGAACTATGACTTCATATGTTTGCGGTCAACGTTGAGCGCGCCAGAAAGGTTCCCGCATGGAGGGGATTGCGATCCGGCTGCAGGGTCTGCGGAAGTCGTTCGGGGAGACGACCGCCGTGGCCGGGGTCGACCTGGAGGTCCGGGACGGGGAGTTCTTCTCCATGCTCGGCCCGTCCGGTTCCGGGAAGACGACGGTGCTCCGGCTCATCGCCGGATTCGAGACCCCCACCGGGGGCGGCATCGAACTCGCCGGGCAGGACGTCACCGGCCTCGCCCCCTTCGAGCGGGACGTGCACACCGTCTTCCAGGACTACGCCCTGTTCCCGCACATGACGGTCGAGCAGAACGTCGCCTACGGCCTGAAGATCCGCAAGGTGCCCAAGGCCGAGCGCCTGGTCCGCGCCCGCAAGGCACTGGCCGAGGTCCGTCTGGAGGGCTACGGCCGGCGCCGTCCCGCCCAGCTGTCGGGCGGCCAGCGCCAGCGCGTCGCGCTCGCCCGCGCCCTCGTCGGCCGTCCCCGGGTCCTGCTGCTCGACGAGCCGCTCGGCGCCCTCGACCTGAAGCTGCGCGAGCAGATGCAGGTCGAACTCAAGGCGCTGCAGCGGGAGGTGGGCATCACCTTCGTCTTCGTCACCCACGACCAGGAGGAGGCCCTGACGATGAGCGACCGCATCGCCGTCTTCGACCAGGGCCGCATCGCGCAGGTCGGCACTCCGGCGGAGATATACGAGCGGCCCGCCACCCCGTTCGTCGCCTCCTTCGTCGGCACCTCGAACCTGCTCGAGGGCGAGACGGCCCGGCGGATCGCCGGCGCGCCCGGCACCTACAACATCCGTCCGGAGAAGATCCGGGTGCTGAAGGAGTCCGCCGAGGCGGACGAGCCCGGGCACGCCACCGCGACCGGCACCGTGGCCGAGGTGGTCTACCTCGGTGACGCCACCCGGTTCCTCGTCGACCTCGACGGCGGCGGCCGGCTCACCGCCCTGCAGCAGAACCTGGAGACCTCGTCCGAGGACGTCGCCGCCTACCGCGGCACCCGGGTCAGGCTGCGCTGGCACCGCGGTCACGCCGTCCGGCTGCCCACCTGACCCCGCACGCCCCGTCCCCACTCCCCCGTCCCCACTCCCCCGCTCCCGCTCCCGCTCCCGCTCCACGCAAGGCTCCCTCACACCTGGAGAACGTCGTGCGTCTCACCCGTACCCTGAAGGCCGCGGCCGGCGCCGCCGCGCTGCTGCTGGCCGCCGCCTGCGACTCCTCCGGCTCCGGCGGCTCCGCCGCCACCGGTCTCAACCCGCCCGACCTCAAGGCGCCCACGAAACTGGGCCGGACCGAGGGCCAGGTCAATCTGATCGCCTGGGCCGGCTACGTCGAGGACGGCTCCAACGACCCCAAGGTCGACTGGGTCGGCGACTTCGAGAAGCAGACCGGCTGCCAGGTCCACTCCAAGGTCGCCGCCAGCTCCGACGAGATGGTCAAGCTGATGAAGACCGGGGAGTACGACGCGGTGTCCGCCTCCGGCGACGCCTCCCTGCGCCTGATCGCCTCCGGTGACGCCGCCCCGGTCAACACCGCGCTCGTCCCCAACTACAAGGACGTCTTCAGCGGGCTGAAGAACGGCTCCTGGAACTCCGTGAAGGGCAAGATGTACGGCATCCCGCACGGCCGGGGCGCCAACCTGCTGATGTACAACACCGAGAAGGTGAGCCCGGCGCCCACCTCGTGGTCGGCCGTCTTCGACGACGCCGCGCGGCACAAGGGGCACGTCACCGCGTACGACTCGCCGATCTACATCGCCGACGCGGCCCTGTATCTCAAGGCCACCAAGCCCGAGTTGAAGATCAAGGACCCCTACGCGCTCGACCAGAAGCAGTTCGACGCCGCCGTGGCGCTGCTGAAGAAGCAGAACGGCGACATCGGCGAGTACTGGAGCGACTACCTCAAGGAGGTCTCGGCCTTCAAGAGCGGGGACTCCGTGGTCGGCACCACCTGGCAGGTCATCGCCGGCCTCGCCGCCGACGAGGGCGCCAAGGTCAAGGCCTTCGTCCCCAAGGAGGGTTCGACCGGCTGGTCCGACACCTGGATGGTGTCCGCGAAGGCCAAGCACCCCAACTGCGCCTACAAGTGGCTCGACTGGATCGTCTCCCCCAAGGTCAACGCCCAGGTCGCCGAGTACTTCGGGGAGGCCCCGGCCAACGCCAAGGCCTGCGCCGAGACGAGCGAGAAGACCTTCTGCGCGACCTACCACGCCTCCGACGAGGGCTACTGGAAGAACATCGCCTTCTGGAACACGCCGATCGAGCAGTGCCTCGACGGCCGCACCGACGTCCGCTGCGTGCCGTACGCCAAGTGGGTGCAGGCCTGGACCGAGATCAAGGGCTGAGCGGTGACGACCGATGTGACGCCGGCCGCCGGACGGGGCACCGTCCGGCGGCTCGCCGGGACCCTCCACCGCAGGCCCCGGCTGCGCCTGACGCTGCTGCTCACCGCCCCGCTGCTGTGGCTCGCCGTCCTCTACCTCGGCTCGCTGACGGTCCTGTTCGTCTCGGCCTTCTGGACGACGAACTCCTTCACCTCCCAGGTGGTGAAGGTCTGGTCGACGGACAACTTCCACGCGCTGTTCACCACACCGGTGTTCCGGCAGGTGGTCCTGCGCAGTGTCGGCGTGGCCCTGGCGGTGACCGTGCTGTGCGCGCTGATCGCCTTCCCGGTCGCGTTCTACACCGCGCGGGTGGCCCGGCCGAGGTGGCGCCCGCTGCTGGTGGTCGCCATCCTCACGCCGCTCTGGGCGAGTTACCTGGTCAAGGTGTACGCCTGGCGGCTCATACTCGCCGAGGGCGGCCTGGCCGACTGGATGCTGCGGCCGTTCGGGCTGGACGGCCCGGGCTTCGGCCTGCCGGCCACCGTGCTCACCCTGACCTACCTGTGGCTGCCGTACATGATCCTGCCGGTCCACACGGCCCTGGAGCAGCTCCCCGGCAACCTGCTCGACGCCTCGGCCGACCTCGGCGCGCGGGCCGGCCGCACCTTCCGCTCGGTGGTCCTGCCCATGGTGCTGCCCTCGGTCGCCGCCGGATCGGTCTTCACCTTCTCGCTCAGCCTCGGCGACTACATCACCGTGCAGATCGTCGGCGGCAAGACCCAGCTGATCGGCAACCTCGTGTACTCGAACATCGAACTCAACCTGCCCATGGCCGCCGCGCTCGGCACCGTCCCCGTGGTGGTGATCGTCCTGTACCTGCTGGCGATCCGCCGTACCGGCGCCCTGAACAACCTGTAGAGGAGGAGCGCCATGCATCTTGGCCGCACCGCGCGGATCGCCCTGCGACTGGGCGCCGCGCTCGGCTTCGCGGTGATCTACGTCCCGCTGCTGCTCGTCCTCGTCAACTCCCTCAGCCCGGACCGCAGTGCGAGCTGGCCACCGCCGGGACTCACCCTGCACTGGTGGTCCGTGGCCGCGGACAACTCCGGTGCGCGGGCGGCGGTGTGGGTGTCGGTGAAGGCGGGTCTCGGGGCCACGGCCATCGCGCTGGTCCTCGGCACGCTGATCGCGTTCGCGGTGGCCCGGCACCGCTTCTTCGGCCGCGGCACGGTGTCCTTCGTCGTGGTGCTGCCGATCGCGCTGCCCGGCATCGTCACGGGCATCGCCCTCAACTCCGCCTTCGGCACCGTCCTGGAGCCGCTCGGTGTGGGCCTCGGCCTGTTCACCGTGATCGTCGGCCACGCCACCTTCTGCATCGTCGTGGTCTTCAACAACGTCGTGGCCCGGCTGCGGCGCGCGGCCGCGTCGTACGAGGAGGCGGCGATGGACCTCGGCGCGAGCTCCTTCCGCGCCTTCGCGGACGTCACCTTCCCGCTGGTCCGCTCCGCCCTGCTGGCCGGCGGCCTGCTCGCCTTCGCCCTGTCCTTCGACGAGATCGTCGTCACGACCTTCACCGCAGGCCCCGGCGTCGAGACCCTACCCATCTGGATCTTCAACAACATGACCCGGCCGCAGCAGGCGCCCGTGGTGAACGTCGTGGCCGCCGTCCTCGTCCTGCTCTCGGTCCTGCCGATCTACGCGGCCCAGCGGCTGTCCGCGGACACGGCCACGTCGAGCCGGGTGTGAGGGGTCGCGCCCACGGGCGATGGGACCCCTAAACGGATCACCAACTTCCGTATGGAGCAGGGTACTTGACGACATGCACCGGCCCCGGCCGGGTACGCGTCAGGCCTCGGACCCCGAACGGGAGGAGACAGGTCGTGACATCGCGCGGGACACCGCTGGACCGGGGACTGGGCGACCTCGAACCGGGCACCGTGCAGCGCGCGCAGCTGCGCGCCCGCATCACCGACATCGCGTGGACGGCCGGGTGCGCCGTCCTCGCCCTCTGGGCGGTGTGGAGCGCGGTCGGCGCGGTGCGCGGGACGACGGCTTGGGTGTACAGCGCGGTGGCCTGGGTCCTGCTCGCCGGGGCGCTCACCGTCCGGGTGGCCGGCCGCCGCCGGGCACGCCGCTGAGGGCCGGGAGGGGGTCGTGGAACGCCTGAACGGCTTCCTGCGTCGGCACTTGTGGGTGCAGATGCTGCTGTCCGTCCTGCTCGCGAGCGCCCTGATCCTGCTGCTGTACCCGTCGCGTTCGGCCGCCTCCGTCGTGACCCGGACGGCGCTGTGCTCAGTGGGCGGCATCGCCGTGGTGGTGGCGGCCCGCAGCAGGGAGAAGCGCGCGGCCGGCGGTTCCACGGACCGGCTCGTCGGACTGGACGGCAGGCTGCGCGAGGGCGAGGCGCCCACCGATCCGGCGGAGCGCGACGCCATGCGCGCCCTGGTGGAGCAGCGCCTGCACCGCACCCGGCACCGGGTCGCGGCGCAGGTCGTGCTCGTCGTGCTGTTCTGCTCGGTGACCGCGCTGACGGCACTGACCGCCGGGGCGCGCCCGACCCTGGGCTTCGCGCTGCTCACCGTGGTCTTCCTCGGCTGGTTCATCCCGTACGGCAACCTCCAGCACCGGAGGCTGTGCCGGATGCGGGCGGCGCTGGCCGATGACCGGCACGGACCCGGCGCCACCGGCGCCGAGCCGCATGACCGGTGACCGGACCGTCGACCCGGCCCGGACACCGCGTACGGCCTAGGAGGCCGCCTCGGCGGTGGTGGCGGAACTCGGCGACGAGGAGTCCCGGCTCCCCACCGGCTGCACCGGGGTGGCGGCGACCTGGCGCGCGGCGGCCTGCGTCGACCCCGCCGCGCGCGTGGCCACCCAGGGGCACGTCCTGACCGCGGGCGACCCGATGACCACGCTCGCCGTCGAGGCGACCGTCCACCAGCTCGACATGGTCGTACGGCTCCCGCACGCCCCCGGCCGGTCGCGCGCGGTGCCCGCCGCGGTCCGCTCCACCCTCGACGGCCTGCTCGGCCGGCCCACCCCGGCGGGGTGGAGCGACCCGCGCTGCGTACGCGTGGGCACCGGGCGGGCCGCGCTCACCGACGCCGGACGCGACGCGCTGGGCGTCGCGGCGCACCGGTTCCCGCTGTTCGGCTGACGACATCCGGCCGCGCCCGCCGACGCGTGCCTCCGTACGGCCGTAACGGCCCGTGGCGCGGCGGCGCCCCGGCGAGGGCTTCCGTAGGCTGAGGGTGCCCGAGGCTCCTCCGCAACGCAGTGTCCGCAGGCGGGAGACGGTCGTGATCGAACTGGCCGCGGTGTTCGCCGTCGCGGGAGCGGCGAGCAACGCCGCGGGCACCGCGTTCCAGCGCAAGGCCGCCTCCGCGAGCCGGCGAGGCGGGCTGCGGCTGCTGGGCGAGCTCGTGCGCAGGCCCGCCTGGGTGCTGGGCATGGCCGGGGTGATCGGCGCCGCGGTGTGCCAGAGCCTGGCCCTCGTCAACGGGCCGCTCGCGCTGGTGCAGCCGCTGTTCATCCTGGAGCTTCCGTTCGCCCTGCTCATCGCCGGGCCCCTGATGCACCGGCGGCTGCCCCGCTGGGGCTGGTGGGGCGTCGGCGGCGTGGTGGCGGGCCTGGCCGTCCTGCTCGCCGCGGCCGCACCGCACGGGGCGACCGACCAGGCCGGGATGGAGCGCTGGATCCCCGCCCTGTCCCTGTGCCTCGGCGCCATGGCCGCGATGGTCCTGCTGGCCGGCCGGGGGCGCCCCGCGACACGTCGGGCCGCGCTGCTCGCGGCCGCCTCCGCCACCGGCAACGCCCTGACCGCGGCCCTGCTGAAGTCGGCGACGGGAACCTTCGCCGACCAGGGCTTCGCGGCGTTCCTGCGGTCCTGGCAGACGTACGGCTTCGCGCTGGCCGGCGCGGCGGCCGTGCTGCTGCTGGAGAACGCGCTGCAAGCCGGTCCGCTGGCCGCGTCGCAGCCCGCGCTGACCATCGGTGACGCGGTGGTGAGTCTGGCCCTGGGCATCTTCCTGTTCGACGAGCGCGTCCGCACGGGCTGGTGGCTGCTGCCCTCGGTGTGCGGCGCCGTGCTGATCGTGGCCGGCGTGGTGGTGCTGAGCCAGGCCGTCCAGCGGATCAGGGAGCGGTGACCGGCGTCGTATACGGGCGCACGTGACCCCAAGTCCGACAAAAGGCAATGAGTCCGGCGGGATGTCGGGAAAATGACGACCGCCGCGCATTCAAAAGGCGCCCCGGCGAACAACGTCCGGTTACCGGAGAGCACCCGGCAACCGGTACGCCTGCAAAACAGGCGCAGCCAACGATCCGGACCGTCCCGATACGGCCACTCCACGTGCAAACGTTTCGCCAAGGCGGTGATAGCATCCCCGCGTCTGCGACCTTGGCCCACTCGGCTCGGGCGCTGCACTCCGACCGGCTTCTCGACTCGAAGTCGGCCGAGTGGTTCCAAGCGGTGTGTCACGGATTCCCCCCGACGTCCGTCCACCGATGGTTGCGGGCTACACATAGGAAAGGTATCCATGTCTCGAGACGCACTCGTTTGGTGCCTGGTCGCGGTGACGGTCATCGCCGTCGCCGCGGCACTCGCGCTCAGTCGTCGCAACAGGGCCATCGCTGCGAAGAAGCGCCAGGCCGAGGCCGAACTGACCCGGCAACTGAGCGCGGCCGACAGTCAACTGGCTGCTTTAAGCGCAGAGTTGCAGCAGCACCGCGCCGAGCACGACAAGACCATCGCGGAAGCCGAAGAAGCGGCCGAGGAAAGCACGAAGGCCGTTCTCAAGGGCTCGGCGCGCTTTCTGCAGAGTCTTGCAGCGGAACAGCTCGCGCTGCTCGAGGAAATCCAGCGCAAATACGGCGGCCATTCGGTCCTGGGCGATCTGCTGGAAGTCAGCCACGCCAATGCGCAGATGGCGCGCAAGGCGCAGGGTATTGCGGTGATGTGCGGTGCTCCGCTGGGCCGTCGCAATAGGCCCGCAAGCGTTTATGACGTAGTGCGCAGTGCGCAGGGTCAGATTCGGAATTTCCGGCGCGTCGAAATCATGCAGCAGACCGGTTTTGCCCTGAAGGCGTCCGCCGTTTCCCCGGTCGCCCTCGCCGTCGCCGAACTCCTTGACAACGCTGCCAGCTTTTCCCAGCAGGGTTCGCCGATCGAGGTCAATTTCCAGCGGGTGCAGAAGAACCTGTGCATCGTCATCGACGACGCCGGTGTCGGTATGAACGACGAGGACCGGGAGAAGGCCACCGCGCTGCTCTCCGGTGAGTTCAGCCCCCGGCTCTCGCACCTGGGGAACCAGCCGAAGTTCGGTTTCCCGGTGATCGGCCTGCTCGCGCGGCAGTACGGATTCCGGGTGGACGTCACCGGCGTCTCCCGCTACGGCGGTGTGCGGGCGGTCGTCCTGCTGCCGGAGGAACTGTGGACCGAGGAGGAGCCGGCGGTGCCCGAGGAGCCCCAGGTCAGCGGCATCCGAGGCAGTGTGGGCCGGCCCGAGCCGGCGGCCCGCACCGCGCACGGCCTGCCCCGGCGGGGCGCCCGTCAGGTGCCCATCGCCAGCGTTCCCGACCAGGACGGCACCGCGTCGCCCGCCCCGGCGCCGGAGGACGCCGGCCGGGCCGTCGGCCGAAGCCTGGGAGCCTTCCAGCGCGGCACGCTCTCGGGCCGCAATCTCGCCTCGGCGCCGTCCGAAGGGTCCGATGACGCATGACCACAGACCTTTCGTGGATGCTCGAGGACATCGTGCAGAACGTGCCGAAGGCGCGCCACGCGGTCCTGCTGTCCGCGGACGGCCTGCCCCGCGGCGCGACCGACGGCATGGAACAGAAGGACGTCCGGACGATCTCCGCCGCCATGGCGGGCATGCAGTCGCTCAGCCGGGCGACCTCCCACTTCGCCGGTCCCGGGACGGACCGCCAGTGGAACCAGACGATCATCGAGTTCTCGCACGGCTGGATCTTCCTGATCGGCGCCGGCCAGGGCGCCTATCTCGCCGCGGCCGCGGCGCCCGACGTCGACATGCAGCAGATCTCGTTCCGCATGCACCGGCTCGTCGCCAGACTCGGCAACAACCTCACCTCGCCGCCGCGCGTGCACGCGGAGGGCGCCGACGGACCCTCCGACGGCGGCCGGGAGATGGCGGTGGGCGGCACGGGGATCCCGATCGCGGACCTCGACGCGGCGGTCGGCGAGGTGCAGGGCGCCCGCCACGCCGTCCTGCTGGGCCACGACGGCCTGCCACGCGGCGCCACCACGGGGATGAGCCAGGACCTGGCGGACACCATCTCGGCGGCGATGACGGGCATCCACGCCTACAGCAGGGCCACCTCGCAGTTCGCCGGGCCCGACCCGGCGGCGCAGTGGCGGCAGACGGTCATCGAGTTCCAGCACGGCTGGATCTTCCTGATCTCCGCCGGACACGGCGCCTTCCTGGCCGCGGCCGCCGAACACGACGCCGATATAGAGGAGTTCACCACCCGTCTGCATCAGGCGGTGCCGCGGCTGAACGGATATCTGGCGCCACGCGGGGAGGCGAGCCGCCCGTGAATGACGAGCCGCACGAGGAACTCGAGCTGACCTCGGCATTAGTCCCGCTCTTCGTGATCACCAACGGGCGGGCCCTGCCGCCGGACAATACCTACGAGCGCACCACCCTGGTGTCCGCTCAGGAGGGTGCCGCCGCTTCGGTGCGCACCCTTTCGCCGGAGGCCCAACGGGTTCTGGAACTGGTGCGGGAGGGCTTTCTCTCCGTGGCCGAAGTGGCCGCCCACACCCATCTGCCCCTGGGAATCGTGCGGATTCTCCTGGCGCAGATGGAGGAGAGCGGTCACATCATCGCGCGTAAGCCGGTTCCGCCCGCCGAACGTGTCGACCGCGAAGTCCTCAACGCCGTACTCGACGGCCTCAAAGCCCGATTCGGAGCGTGATTCGTGTACCTGGATTCAGGTGTTCTCACCGCGGTCAAGATCCTCGTGGTGGGGCACTTCGGGGTCGGGAAGACCACGTGCATCGGGAGCATCTCCGAGATCGAGCCCTTGCGGACCGAGGAGGAGATCACCGAGGCCAGCGTGGGATTTGACGACCTGTCGGGAACCCCGGACAAGGTCACCACGACGGTCGCCATGGACTTCGGCCGCCTGACCATCAGCGACGAGGTGGTGCTCTACCTCTTCGGCACGCCCGGTCAGGAGCGCTTCAAGGAGATGTGGGAGGAGCTGTCCCGGGGCGCGCTCGGCGCCCTGGTCCTCGTCGACCCCGAGCGGCTGTCGGAGTCCTTCCCGGTCCTCGACCTGGTCGAGCGGTTCGGGCTCACGTACGCCATCGGCGTCAACCACTTCGACGGCACGACCGACTACCCGCTCGCGGAGATCCGCGAGGCGCTGAACCTGTCCGAGCGGACCCCCGTCGTCGCCTGCGACGTACGCGACCAGCAGTCGTCGGCACAGGCTCTGATCACCCTCGTCCACCACCTTCTGTCCCTTCTCGACTAGGAGCCACCCCCACATGCAGCAGCCTCCCGGCATCCAGGGGCCCCCGCCCGGCTGCCCCGCGCACGGCAACGTCCCGCTCTACGGGCCCGAGTTCGGCTCCGATCCGGACGCCCACTACGAACAGCTGCGCCGCCTCGGCCCGAGCGCACCGGTGGACATCGCCCCGGGAGTCGAGGTCGAGCTGGTCACCAGCTACGACGCCGCCCTGTACATCCTGCAGAACCCGGCCTCGTTCGTCCGCGACTCGCGGCGCTGGCGGGCGCTGAACGAGGGGCGTGTGCCCGCGGACAGCCCGGCCCTGCCGATGATGGGGTACCGGCCCAACGCGCTCTTCAGCGACGGGGCGGCGCACGCCCGGCTGCGCCAGGCGGTCACCGACAGTCTGGCCGGCGTCAACGAGATGCAGCTCGTGCGGCAGACCCAGCAGTCGGCCGACTACCTGATCAGCCAGTTCAGCTCCGACCGGCTCGGGCAGGCCGAACTGATGGCCGAGTACGCCCAGCCGCTGCCGCTGCTGGTGTTCAGCGACCTGTTCGGGTGCCCGCCCGAGATCGGCGACCGTGTCATCGCGGGCATCAGCGGCATCTTCGACGGCACGCCGGGCGCGGACCAGGTGCTCGGCGAGGCGCTCGGCGAGCTGATCGCGCTGAAGCGCCGCCGCCCCGGAGGCGACCTGACGACCCGTCTGATGGAGCACTCCGCCCAGCTCACCGACGAGGAGGTGCTGCACCAGCTGGTGACCCTGCTCTCCGGCGGCACCGCTCCGCTGTCGGCGACCATAGGCAGCGCCTGCGCGCTGATCCTCGGCGAGGACTGGCAGGCCGGCCTGCCCGTCGAGGACGCCGTCACCCAGGTGCTGTGGAACTATGCGCCGATCGCCAACTACGCCGCCCACTACCCCACCCACGACGTGGAGTTGGGCGCCCGGACGGTCCGGGCCAACGACCCGGTGCTCATCTCCTTCGCCGCGGCCAACACCGACCCCCGGCTGGCCGAGCACCGCGAACAGCTCAGCGCCAAGGCCCATCTGGCCTTCGGTGCGGGGCCGCACGCCTGCCCGGCCAAGGACCCGGCGTTCGTGATCGCGGTCACCGCCGTGGAGTCGCTGCTCAACCGGCTGCCCGACGTCGAGGTGCGGGTCCCCTTCAAGGACCTGAACTGGGTGCCGGCGCCCTGGAGCCGTTCCCTGGTGAACCTGCCGGTCCGGTTCACCCCCCGCAGCGTGTCGCCCGCGCAGAAGCCGCAACCCCAGCCGGCCGCCGGCACCGCCCGCCCGGTCGTGAGCCCGTCGCCGCACCCGGTGGCGCCGGCCGCGCCCAAGGGGAGGCCCGGTCTGTTCAGCCGGTTCCTCGCATGGACCAGGGGAGAGTGACGTAGGCAACTCGCGCCGCGCATAGTCACCTTGTATGTATCAGCCACCGGTTGGGTATGCATGGCGCGCCCGATGCCGACGATCAAGAAGGGACCGTCGTGGAGATCGCGACAACTCCGCCCGCAGACAGACGCTTCGCCGTCTCTCTCTTCTCCCGGCTGCGCACGGCGAAAGGCCAGGCGAACCCCTTCCCGATCTACGCGGAGCTCCGGGCGGGGGGCGGAGTGGTCGCGGCCCCGTGGGGCGGTCATCTGGTCACCGGATTCGATCTCTGCGACCAGGTCCTGCGCTCCCGCGAGTGGCTGGAACCGGACAGCCGCTGGCGGGAGCAGCAGGGTGACGGAACACGCTGGACGGCGCCCTCCTCACGGGAGATGAGCAGGACGCTGCCCGCGCTCAACCCCCCGGACCACACATGGGTGCGCCGGTCGGCCGGCATGTTCGACCGCTCCACCCTCGAGGAGTTGCGCGGCACGGTCGAGCGAATAACCGGCGGGCTCCTCGACACCCTCGCCGAGCGGCTGCGCGACGGCGAGGCGGACTTCAACGCCCTGGTGAGCGAGGAGCTGCCGGTGGCCACCATCGGCCACTGGCTGGGGCTGCCGGCCGCCGACTTCCCCCGGCTGCGCGAGCTGACCCACGACCAGGTCTTCACCCAGGAACTGCTGCCCTCGGCCAGCCAGTTGGCCTTGTCCGACGCGGCCACGGCCGAGCTGCGCGAGTACTTCACGGCGCTGGTCCAGGACCGGCGGGCGCGTCGCGGCGACGACCCCGTGTCCCGCTGGATCGCGGTGTGGGACGGCGTGGAGAGCGACCGCGACAAGGCCGACGAGGCCGTCTACCATCTGGCCCTGTTCTTCCTGCTGGCCGCGCTGGAGACCACGTCCACGCTGCTGTCGACGACGGTCCTGCTGCTGCTGGAGCACCCACGTCAGTGGGACCGGCTCACCGTGAGTCCCGACCTCGTCCCCGCGGCCGTCGAGGAGTCGCTGCGCTACGACCCTCCCACCCACGTCATCAGCCGCGTCGCCTCCCGGGACTGCGTGCTCGGCGGCACCGAGGTGCGCGAGGACGACATGGTCCACCTCATGGTGGGCGCGGCCAACCGCGACCCGGCCCGGCACGCCGACCCCGAGCTGTTCAACCTGCACCGCAAGCCGGGCCACCTGTCCTTCAGCGGCGGCATCCACTACTGCCTCGGCGCGCCGCTGGCCCGGCTCGAGGCCCAGACCCTGCTCCACCAACTGGTCAGGCGCTTCCCGGGCCTGACCCTCGTACGCCGGCCGTCGTGGGCGCCGCGTGTGGCCTTCCGGCGGCTGCTGAACCTGGACGTCGCCCTCTCATGACCGAGATCATCTCCCCCTCCCCCGCAGCCCCCTCCCCCACCGCCGTGTTCCACGGCAAGGCGCTGGACGCCGAGCAGGACGGGCCGGTGCTGCGGGTCCGGCTCAACCCCTCGGGGCGGGACAGCACGCTGACCGTCGCCGCCCTCGACGACCTCGCCGACCTGCTGCACGGCCTGCACGACCGCCCCGACGTCCGGGTGCTGGTGCTGTCGGCCGCCGGCGACGACTTCTGTCTGGGCGCCGACCGCACCGAGTACCAGGCCGCCCTGGAGGAGGACCCCACCGGGGCCGTGATGCGCCGGATCGCGGACAAGGCCCACCGGGTCTGCGAGGCCCTGGAGAACACCCACGCCGTCACCATCGCCCGGCTGCACGGCCGGGTCATCGGCGCCGGTCTCGCGCTCGCCTCGTTCTGCGACCTGCGGGCGGGCGCCGACACCTGCCGGTTCCGCATGCCCGAGATCGGCGTCGGACTCCCGCCGGCCTGGGGCGGCGCGATGGGCCGGCTCGTCGTGGAGGGCGGCGCCGCGCGCATCCGTGAACTCATGCTCACCTGCGACGTGTTCGACGCGGCCACCGCACACCGGCTCGGCCTGCTGCACAAGGTCACACCGCCGGACGGACTGGACGCCGCCGTCCAGGCGTGGGTGCGGCCGCTCGTCCGGCGCTCCCCTGAGGCCGTCACCCTCACCAAGCGCATGCTCGCGGGCCACTCGCGGGCCGCCCGCACCGCCGACGTGGCGCTGCTCGACGCGCACCTGCTGACCGCCGAGCTCAACCGGCCGCGCCCGCGGCGGGCGGAGGAGACCGCCTAGGTCGTGTCCGCAAAGTCGCGTCGTTCGCCCGCAGGGCGGGCGTCGCGGCGTCCGGTGCGTGCTCTCGTCGTGCCGGCCGGATGCCCTCGTACTGGGTGTACTCGGGCTTTCGGCCGGTGCGGCGAGAGTGCGTGCCGGGCGCCGTGACGCAGACGCGACTTTGCGGACACGGCCTAGCACTCACCGGCCCCGGGAAGCGGCGACACGGCGAAGCGGGCCGTGCCGCCGGTGGCACGGCCCGCTTCCGGCAGGGGGCGGAGAGCTCCGGGGTGTCAGCCCACCTTGTTCAGCTTGTCGAGGGCCTTGGCGAGACCGTTGGCCCACAGCTGGTTGACGCGCGCCCGCTCGGTGGAGTTGGGGTAGCGGTTGGTGCAGGACGTGCCGGGTCCGCCGCCCGACATCAGCTCGCTGCACGGGCCGCTGTAGTGGTCCGGCAGCCCCAGCACGTGACCGGTCTCGTGGGCGGCGACGCGGATCGAGTCGTACTGCCGGTTCTGCGCGTAGTCGAGGAAGATGTAGCCGCTGCCGTGGCCGTTGGTGGAGGCGTACGAGCCGCGGGAGTCGTTGCCCTCGTAGTACGAGAAGTCGGCGCTGCCCGTGGTGGACGCCAGCTTGACGTTGCTCACGGAGCTGTTCCAGATCGAGGCGGCGCTCGATATCTGGGAGCGGAAGGTCGGCGCCTGGGAGGCGTTGTAGTACACGGTCACCGACTGCAGGTTCGGGTGCGCGGCCTGCTTCCTGGCGACCGAGTCGAGCACGGCCTGGAAGAACGCCTTGTTGTTCGCCGCCTCGTCGGCCGAGCCGGTGTAGCCGGCCCGGACGGCGGCCGGGGAGCCGGTGGTGTGGGCGCTCGCCGGGATCGCGCCGCCCAGGGCCGCGAGGGTCACGCCCAGGCCGACCGCCAGCAGTCTCCTGGAGGTCTTGGCGGACGTGGAGGACGTACGGATGGACGTCATGTGGGGGGCTCCTACTCGTTCGTGTGGGGTGGTGAACGATCGGTCGCCCAAGAGTCTGGGACAGCCCGGTGGCCGAGCGGATGATGGCAACTGGGGATAGCGCACGGCTATCAGGGCGACTCCTGCTGTTCCGTTGGCGTTTGAACATCTGGCGCCCCAACAGACGCTGCCCTTACGCTCCGCGCATGGAGCTCGAGGTGAGGCACTTACGCGTGCTGTGCGCCATCGCCGACGCCGGCAGCCTGCACAAGGCGGCTCGGGAACTGGGCATGGCCCAGCCCTCGTTGAGCACCCAGCTGCGCCGGATCGAGCGGCTGCTGGGCGGCCGGCTCTTCACCCGGGACCGCACGGGCAGCCGTCCCACGCCGCTGGGGCACATCGTGGTGAGCCGCGCCCGGCCGCTGGTCGCCGAACTCACCGCGCTCGTGACCGAGACCCGGGCCGCGGCCGCCCGCGCGGCCGGCGGTCCCCGGCTGCGCATCGGCGCCACGGCCAGCCGGGCGCTCCCGGGCTGGCTCAGCCGGCTGCGCGCCCGCGTTCCGGCCGTCGAGCCCAGCCTGCAGATGGACGTGTCCGCGAGCGCCCTGCTGCGGCAGGTCGCCGAGGGCAGGCTCGACCTGGCGTTCGTGCACGAGGTCGAGGGGAGCCCGCTGCGCGTTCCGGACGGGCTGTGCCTGCGGGTCCTGGTGGAGCGCGAGCCCCAGTTCGTCACCCTGGCCGCGGACCATCCCGCGGCGGGCAGGCGGGAGGTACGTCTCGCGGACCTGGCGCAGGACCGCTGGATGGTGGACGCCACGGTCGACGGCGAGTGGGACGGGGTGTGCCGGGTGCTGCGCGCCGCCGGGATCGAGCCCGACCTGCTGCACGGCGACTACCTCACGGCCTACTTCCTCGCCGCCATCGGCGAGGTGGTCACGGTCAGCCAGCCGACCGCGCTCCCGCCCCGCTCCGACCTCGTCATCCGGCCCCTCCAGGGCGATCCGATAGGAGTGCGGCTGCTGCTCGCGGCCCGCACCGCGGACGAACTGAACCTCGGGGTCGCGGAATTGGAGGAGGCCTACTGGGAGGCGGCCCGGCAGGCGCCGGCGTACCAGGAGTGGCTGGCACGCCGGGGCGCCGGGCGGACCGCACCGGCGCTGCGGGCGGTGGGCGCCTAAGGAGCGATGACTTCCGGGCGGCCGCGGGGTCAGCACGCCAGGCAGTGTCCCCGTCCGCTTCCCCACCGGAGGAACCGCACCATGCAGAACGTCCGAGTCGGCGAGCGCACCGTGGAGTCGCCCGACGGCCGCAGGCTGCACGTCTACGACACCGGCACCGGCGATCTCCCCGTCCTGTGGCAGCACGGCACGCCCAACGTGGGCCTGCCGCCCGAGCCGCTCTTCGCCGCGTCCGCCCGGCTCGGGATCCGCTGGGTGTCGTACGACCGGCCCGGCTACGGCGGCTCGTCCCCGGTCCCCGGCCGTACCGTCGCCTCGGCCGCCGGCGACGCCCGCCGGGTCGCCGACGCGCTCGGCCTCGGCCGGTTCGCGGTCATGGGCCACTCCGGCGGCGCCTCGCACGCCCTGGCCTGCGCCGCGGTGCTGCGCGAGCGGGTGCTCGGGGTGGTCGCCGTGTCGGGGCCGGCCCCGTTCGGCGCCGGGGGGCTCGACTGGTTCGCGGGGATGGCCCCGTCCTGCCGCGCCTCGCTCACCGCGGCCGCGGCGGGCCGCGCGGCCAAGGAACGGCACGAGGCGGAGGCGGGGTACGACCCTGAGATGTTCACCCCGGCCGACCACGCGGCCCTCGCCGGCGACTGGTCCTGGTTCGACAAGGTCGTCCGGCCCGCCGTCGCCGCCGGTCCCGGCGGGCTCGTCGACGACGATCTGGCCTACGTCCGTCCGTGGGGCTGCGATCCGGCGTCGGTCACCGCTCCGGTGCTGATCCTGCACGGCGGGCAGGACCGGGTCGTCCCCTTCGCCCACGGGCAGTGGCTGGCGAGCCACTGCCCGTCCGCCGAACTCCAGCCGCGTCCCGCCGACGGCCACATCTCAGTGCTGACCGGAGCCGAGGACGCGCTGGAGTGGCTGGCCGGGCGGGCCAGGGCGTGAGGGCGCCCGCGCAAGCCGGACGCGAGGAGAGCCGGGAGGCCAGGGCGTGAGGCCCCACCGCGAGCCGAACACAAGGAGAGCCGCGCAGCCAGGCCGTGAACCGCCCCGACGGGCCAGCACGTGAAGACCCCACCGCGGGCCAGACGCGAGGAGAGCCGCGCGGCCAGGCCGTGAGCCGCCCGGCGGGCCAGCGCCTGAGAGGGCCCGGCGGGCGTGTCCGATCCGGTCGCGCGTGCAACCCCCGGGGGGTCGTGACGGTCTCCCCTGGTGGGAACGCGCGTTCCCACCAGGTTCACCTGTCCGCAACAGCCGCTCCACCCATGAGGACTTCATGCCCCCCACGCTCACCGGCTCCCGTGTGCCGCGCCGTACCGCCGGCGCCGTCGGAGCCGTCGCCCTCCTCGCCCTCGGCGCCGCCCCCGCCGGCGCCGCGGACCCGGAGCCCTCCCTGGTCCTCGGGAGGATCGCACCGATCCACGGGCTGCGGCCCGGCAGCGGCTTCACGGTGCCCACCTCCTTCACGAACACGGGCACCGCCGCGCTCGACAAGGTCTGGATGTCGTACTCCGTCACCCGCGGGCTCGCCCACACCGAGGTGCCCTCCAACTGCTCCCGTTACGAGATCACGGACTTCGACGAGGAGCCGAGCCGTTCGGTGGTCTCCTGCGAGTTCGACCGGACGGTCAGGCCGGGCGTCGTCTACGCCCCCGAGCGTCCGCTGGCCCTGAAGGCGCTCGGCCGCGCCCTCTACGACGAGCTGCGGGTGACGGTCGACAGCATCGAGACCGGTCCGGGCGACGGCGCGTCCGAGCCGGTGCGGGGCACCGGGCCCGCGCTGAAGCTGGTGGAACGGCCCGCCGAGACCCCGGCCGCGGGCGGCGCCCAGGCCTCCGGCCGGAGCGCGGCGACCGTGAAGGTGACCGCGAGGAACACGGCCGACTTCCGGGTGAGCGGTGCCCGGCTGAAGGGCCGGGCCGGTGACACGGTGCCGCTGGTGGTGAAGTTCACCAACGCCGGGCCGGGCTGGGTGCTGCGGGAGATCGGCGCCGGGGCGACCCGGATCCGCCTGAGGATGCCCGCCGGAACCTCGGTCACCAAGACCGACGGATTCTGCAAGAGCCTGGGGTCGGGCACGTACGAGTGCGGCACCGCCCAGGCGTGGATCGACGAGGGCGGCGGCGGGACCTACCGGTTCAGGCTGCGGATCGACAAGGCGGTCCCGGGGGCGAGGGGTTCGGTGGCGCTCGCCGGGCAGCCGCGGCCGTTCGACGTCAACAAGGCGAACGACACCGCGGACATCGTGCTCGACGCCACCGGCGCCGGCTCCACGACGGGCGGCGGGCTGCCGGGCACCGGCTCCGGGCCCGCCCTGCCGCTGGCGGGCGCGGCGGCCGGGGTCGTGGTCCTCGGCGCCGGCGCCGTCGTGGCGGTCCGCCGCAGGGCCGCCCGGCGGCGCTGACGGCACCGGCCGGGCGCGGGAGCGCCCGGCCCGCGTGGCGCGGTCAGTAGCTGGACCCCAGGGTCCGGGTCGTGTAGGCGCATTCCGTGTAGATGTACCCGGGCCGCAGTCTGGCGGTGTCGGAGGCGGGCGTGGCGGTGCTGTCGCCGTGCGGCTTGTGCACGAAGTACGTGGTGCCGACCGGCAGGCTGAGCGTGCGCTGCGGGTAGTGCCGGCCGCTGTCGTCACACGGCTTGAAACCGGTCAGGAGGGTGTCGGTGAGCGAGTACGCCTTGCAGCCGCCGCAGCCCTTCAGGGTGAAGCTGCCGGTGACGGGTCCCGTGTACAGGACGGTGACGTCGTCGGGGCTGTCGTTCTTGACCGTGACGGAGATGCCGCCGCCGGAGGCGGTGGTGGGCAGCTTCTTCCCGGCGGCCGGGAGCGTTCGGGCCACCTCGGCGCCGATGGCTATCTTCTTGGCGCGCTCGCGGTTCCCGCCGTGCTCGTCCCCGGCGTAACCCTCCATGGTCTTCTGCGCCGCTTCGAAGTCGCCGTCCTCGAACTGGTCGACGCCGCAGGAGTACTGCCCCGCCTTCCCGCTGCGGCTCGCCCGGCCCGCGCTCCCGGTGAGGTCGTCCGCCGTTCCCGCGGCGCCGTCCGCGCTCCGTGCCAGGTCGGTGATCCGGCTGTGCAGGCTGTCCAACCGCTCGACGGCCGCGCAGGGTTCGTCACCGCGGACGTCCTTCTCGGCCTTCCGCACCGCCGCGTCGACCGCGGGCGCCACTCTGGCCGCCGGTGCGGACCGCGGGAAGGTGGTCAGCAGGTCGCCGAAGCGCGCGACCCAGTCCGCCGCATCGTCCGTCAGGCCTGCCGCGCCGCACTCGTACAGCGAGGTGGCGAGGCGCTCGTCAGGCCACCGGGCCAGTGAGCCGAGCTGCCGCTTCGGCATGGTGCCGGGCACCGTGCGCAGGTAGGTGAGCGGCTCCACGGCCGCGCAGTAGTCGTGGCGGCCGTAGGGCGCGCCGACCGTCGTGTAGTAGGTCCGCATGCGGTCGGGGACCTGGCCGGCCGCGCGGGAGCCGGGGTGGCCGACGGCGAGGTCGCGGTAGACGCCCAGGGCGGTGCGGTAGTCGGACCGTGCGGTGGCGAAGGGCTGCCGGCCGGCGGCCTCCACCAGGTGGTCGGCCCGTTCGAGACGGTCCAGGAGCGCCTGTTGCACGGCCTCGTCCCGCGCGTCCCGGTACCAGAGGGCGCCGCCGGCCGGGACGGCGAGCAGCAGCACGGCGAGCAGCAGGGCGAGGGGCGCGCCGGCCGGTCCGGTGAGCCGGGTGCGCAGTCCGACGACCGCACCGTGCGCGGCCGCGAGCACCAGCAGTACGCCGTAGAGGACGAGGGCGGTTCCCGGGACGCCGTCCGCGTCGGCGGGCAGGGCGACGAACAGCAGGACCGCGGTCGCCATCCAGCAGGCGGCCATCGGCAGCCATCTGCGGACCAGCGCGTATCCGAGGCCGAGACCGCTCAGGTTGAGCAGCGCGACGGCGGCCGCCCGCAGACCGTCCGGCGGTGCGGGCGGCGGCGCCTGGGGCATGGGCGGCACGGCGAATCCCGGTCCCGGGCCGTACGGATCTCCGGACATGGCGGCTCCCCCCGTCAACTGTCCCCGCATGTCTGCGGATGGGCAGTGTAGGGCCGCCGGCGCGGACCCGACAGAGGCCGTCCAAGGCGGTGGCCGCCGCGGGCGGGGAGGGGCCGTGCCGGGGTACGGCACGGCCCCTCCCCGCGGCCCGCCGCTAGCGGCGCAGGGCGGCCAGGTTGCGGTAGCCGATCGCGGCGTGCTGCAGGGACTGGCCCGGGTCGGTGCCGCTCGGGGCGTTGTCCTGCTCGACCATCGGGTTGTGGTAGTTGCGGTGGCCCACGCGGGAGAAGAACGTCGTGTAGTCGATGACGCCGGTGCCGAACGGGACCATGTCGTAGCCCATCCCGTTGGTGTTGTTGACGACGCCGTCCTTGGCGTGGAACAGGGGGTAGCGCTTGTCGTTGCGTTCGACCAGGCCGGCCGGGTCGAAGATGTCGGTCTGTGTCGAGCCGTCGTGGGCGGTGTAGGTACGGAACTTGTACTGGGCGACATGCGCCCAGAAGATGTCCATCTCCAGCCAGACCAGCTTGGGGTCGGTGATGGAAAGGAAGTACTCCAGCTTGCGGACGCCGGAGCTGCGGGTGGGGCGGCCCTGGGCGTCCAGCGGTCCGCCGTCGAGCAGGAAGCCGTACGCCGCGTCGTGGTTGTGGGTGTACAGCTTGAGTCCCTCCCGGCGGGCGAGGGCGCCGAGGGCGTGCCACTTGTCGGCGGCGGCGTCCCAGTCGGCCTTGTAGGCACTGCTGGTGGGGTCGCCGCCGGTGCCCACGTGGGCCATGCCGAGGATGTTGGCGATCTCCAGGTGCTTCTTGAAGGTGTCCAGGTCGGCGCTGCTCAGCGGCCAGGAGCCCGGGATGAAGCCGTGGTTGCCCTGGGCGCGCAGTCCGTTGTCGTCCAGCCAGCGGCGCAGCAGCCGGGCGCCCTCGACGGACTCCAGGTTCGCGCCGCCGGGTGCGTTCGCGTGCTGGCCGTAGCCGGCGAACTCGACCTGGCGGTAGCCGAACCGG
Organism: Streptomyces sp. NPDC038135; assembly: GCF_055601245.1. Lineage (NCBI taxonomy): Bacteria > Bacillati > Actinomycetota > Actinomycetes > Kitasatosporales > Streptomycetaceae > Streptomyces > Streptomyces sp. NPDC038135. Next base: position 502,142 of record NZ_JBVJXS010000004.1, read on the forward strand.
GCCAGCTGCTCGAACACGGCGCGGAACCCGGACGGGAGGGTGGTGGTCAGCGGGTCGCGGCCGATCGCGTCGCGCACGGTGTAGAGGATGATGCCGCGCTTGTCCGCCGGCACCAGCGTGCGGCCCTCGCCGGTGGCGGCCGCCGCCTGGGGGGCGGCGTGCACCGGGGCCGCGCCGAGGACGGGCGCGGCGATCGCGCCCGCCGCGACGGCGCTGCAGGTGCTCAGGAAGCCGCGGCGGCCGATGCCGAGGCTGCGGCGCAACTGGTCGTCGGTGTCATGGGTGTTGTTCACGGGTGCCTTCCCTCAGGACGGGTCGCCGGTGCCGAGGCCGGCGAGTTCGAGCAGGAGTGACTTCACGTCGGTGGCCGCGATGCGGTCGCCGGCGGCGCGGGGGGTGGAGCACAGGAGGAGCGGACCGTCGTCGTCGCTCGTGGGCAGCCGGCCGTGGCTGCCGCGGATGGGTGAGGGGTCCAGGGGGACGACCGCCATGCGGTAGCGCAGCCCGAGTTTCTTGCGGGCGAGGGCGGATGCGGCCCTGAGCTTCACGTAGGGGTCGAGCGGGTCCATGAACAGCTCGACCGGGTCGTAGCCGGGCTTGCGGTGGATCTCGACCAGCCGCGCGAAGTCGGGCGCGCGGTCGTCGTCCAGCCAGTAGTAGTAGGTGAACCAGGAGTCCGGTTCGGCGACGGCGACGAGTTCGCCGGCGCGCGGATGGTCCAGGTGGTGGGCCTTCTTGCCCTCGTCGTCGAGGAGTTCGGCGATGCCGGGGAGTCCGTCGAGCGCGGCCCGGGCGGCGGCGAGGTCCTCGGGGCGGCGGACGTAGACGTGGGCGATCTGGTGGTCGGCGACGGCGAAGGCGCGGGACGCCATCGGGTCGAGGTACTCCATGCCGTCCTGGGTGTGCACCTCCAGCAGACCGGCGCGGCGCAGGGCCCGGTTGACGTCGACGGGCCGGCTGACCGGGGTGATGCCGTACTCGGACAGGGCGACGACCGTACGGCCCTCCGCCCGGGCGTCGTCCAGCAGCGGGGCCACGGCCGCGTCGAGGTCGGCGGCCGCCCGCAGGGCGCGGGGGTCGTCGGGGCCGTAGCGCTGCAGGTCGTAGTCCAGGTGCGGGAGGTAGCAGAGCGTCAGGTCTGGTCGCCGGGTGCGGATGACGTGCCGGGTGGCGTCGATGATCCACCGGCTGGACGCCAGGTCCGCGCCGGGTCCCCAGAACCGGAAGAGCGGGAACGTGCCGAACTTCCGGGTGAGTTCGGCGTGCAGGGCGGGCGGCCGGGTGTAGCAGTCGGGCTCCTTGCGGCCGTCGGCGTAGTAGACGGGGCGCGGGGTGACGGTGATGTCGGTGTCGGCGCCCATCGCGTACCACCAGCAGATGTTGGCGACGGTGTATCCGGGGTGGGCGCGGCGGGCGGCGTCCCACAGTTTGTCCCCGGCGACCAGGCCGTTGTGCTGGCGCCACAGCAGGACGTCGCCGAGTTCGCGGAAGTACCAGCCGTTGCCGACGATCCCGTGCTCGGCGGGCGTGGCCCCGGTGAGGAAGGTGGACTGCGCGGCACAGGTGACGGCGGGCAGGACGGTGCCCAGGTGGGACCGGGTGCCGGCCGTGGCGAGGGCCTCGAGGTGCGGCATGTGGCGGAGCAGTTTCGGGGTGAGGCCGACGACGTCGAGGACGAGCAGCGGGGTGGGCCGGCCGGTCGCGGTCATGGCAGCTCCTTCAGGCCGAGGCCGGTCAGCAGGTCGCGGGCGAGGGCGAGTTCGGCGGCGATGCCGTCGGTGAGCCGGTCGCGGGCGTGGGGCCGCAGCTCCGGCGGGAGCGCCTGCCAGGTGTAGGTCTCGACCTCCAGGTGCCGGGTGAGCGGGCGGGGGCCGCCCACCAGCCGGCCGAGGGCGGTCCTGAGCACGGGGAGGGTGGCGGTGAGGGGTGCCGCCGGGGCCGCGTGCAGGGGGACGTGGAAGTGGGCGCGCCAGGGGGCGCCGGAGGGCAGGGCGCCGCCGCCGAGGGCCTCGGGGAGGTCGTCGGTGCCGTGCGTCCCGGTCTCGGTGACGGTGCGGGTCTGGTGCAGGAAGCGGGGCTCGGCGAAGGCGGCGAGGGCGGTGCGGACCTCCGGCCGGCCGGGGTGTTCGGCGTGCAGGGCGGCGGAGAGCTGGGACTTGACGACGGGTACGCCGGCGGCGGCGAGGGCGTCCAGCGCGGTCCGCGGCTCCTCGAAGGAGGTCGCGAGGTGGCAGGTGTCCACGCAGACGCCGATGCGCTGGTGGCCCACGGCGGTGAGCGGGGCGAGGGCGTCCCCGGTGGTCTCGACGGTGCAGCCGGGCTCGGGTTCCAGGCCGACCCGGATGGACCGGCCGGTCAGCTCGGCCAGGGCGTCCAGCCGCTCGGCGAGGGCCAGCAGGGCCTGGTGGCCGGCGCGGGCCCGGTCGGCGGTCCAGGCGGTGCGCCAGCCGAGCGGCAGGGTGGAGATGCTGCCCTCGGTCACGTCGTCGGGCAGCAGCGCGGCGAGGATCCGGGCCAGGGCGGTGGTGTACGCCAGGCGCTCCGGGTCGGCCCAGTCGGGCCGGTACACCCGGTACTTGACCTCGGCGGCGCCGAACCCCTCGTACGGGAAGCCGTTGAGGGTGACGACCTCCAGGCCGCGCCGCCGAAGTTCGCGGCGCAGGGTGCGCAGGGCGGAGGGGTCGCCGTCCAGGGTGCGGGCGGCGTCGCGGGCGAGCCAGAGGCCGATGCCGAGGCGGTCGCGGCCGAGGCTGCGGCGCACGGGCTCGCAGTGGTCGCGGAGCTGGGCGAGGACGCCGTCGAGGGTCTCGGCGGGGTGGACGTTGGTGCAGTAGGCGAGGTGGACGGTGGAGCCGTCGGGGTGGCGCAGCCGCATCGCGTCACTCCCCGCCGCGCAGCAGGGAGTTGCCCTCGTGGGTCGCCTCGGGCGGACCGGTCTCCAGGTCGAGGCGGCCGCTGAGGCCGTAGAAGGCGACGGGGTTGCGCCACAGCACCAGGTCGACGTCGTCCTCGGTGAAGCCCTCGGCGAGCATCACGTCGGCGACCCGGCGGGTCTTCAGCGGGTCGCTCCTGCCCCAGTCTGCGGCGGAGTTCACCAGGACCCGCTCAGGGCCGTACGCCCGCAGGACGGCCACCATCCGGTGCTCGTCCATCTTGGTGTCGGGGTAGACCGAGAAGCCGAGCCAGCAGCCGCTGTCCTTGGCCTCCTCCACGGTCGTCTCGTTGAGGTGGTCGACCAGGACCCGGTCCATGGGGAGGGCGGACTCGCGGACGGCGTCGAGGGTGCGGCGCAGCCCGGCGAGCTTGTCGCGGTGCGGGGTGTGCACCAGGGCGGGCAGGCCGTGCTCGGCGGCCAGTTGGAGCTGCGCGGCCAGGGCCTTGTCCTCGGCCGGGGTCATGGAGTCGTAGCCGATCTCGCCGACGGCGACCACATGGTCCTTGACGAGGTAGCGGGGCAGTTCGTCCAGGACGGGCAGGCAGCGGGGGTCGTTCGCCTCCTTGGGGTTGAGGGCGAGCGTGCAGTGGTGGGCGATGCCGTACTGGGCGGCGCGGAACGGCTCCCAGCCGAGCAGCGAGTCGAAGTAGTCGAGGAAGGAGGCGGGCGAGGTGCGGGGCTGGCCGAGCCAGAACGCGGGCTCGACGACGGCGCGGACGCCCGCGGCGCGCATGGCCTCGTAGTCGTCGGTGGTGCGGGAGGTCATGTGGATGTGGGGGTCGAACAGGCGCATCAGGACTCCTCGCGGGGCTGCGCGGCCAGGGTCAGGACGTGGTGGAGGCCGTGGGGGACGGGCCGGCCGGCGGCGGTGCGCTCGGCCGCGAAGTCGGCCAGCATGCGGGCGAGTTCGGCGTCGCCGCGGGCCCGTTCGGCGAGGCCGGCGATCAGGTCGACGGGGACGCCGGTGAACAGGCACTTGAGGACTGCGTGCCGCCAGGCGTGGGGTTCGAGGTGGCGGGCCCCGTAGGGGCCGAGGGCGGCGGCCACCAGGCGGGTGTCGTTGGTGCGCAGGGCGTCCTCGACCAGCGGCAGGGCGTCGGGGCCGGGGACGAGATGGGGCAGGGCGTGCAGCACGGCCCGTCGCTCGGCGGCGGTGCCCTGGTGGTAGACGCGGCTGAGGACGGCCGCGTCGGCGCGCGCGGCGTGCAGGATGAGGACGCGGACGGCGTCGGCGTGCCGCGCGCCGCAGCGGCGGCCGGCTTCCGCGAGGCGCAGCTCCCACACGGAGATCGGCCCCCGCCCGCCCGGATGGGCGGCGGCCTCCTCCACGGCCCGGTGGAACCAGGCGCGGGCGTCCGGATCGAGCTGCGTCTCGAGGTGGTCGCGCAGAGCCTCGGGGCCGGTGTCCGCGACGGGTGAGGTGTTCATGCGGTGCTCCCTTCCGGCACGGCCGCGGCGCCCGGGCCCCCGGTGGCCGCGGCGCGCAGGAACCGGAGGGACTCCTCCGCGTACCGGGGCCCGGCGTGGGAGTGGCGGGGCAGTTCCACGACCGTCAGTCCGCGGTATCCGGTCGATTCGAGGGCGGCGAGGACGGGCGGGAAGTCGATCTCTCCCTCGCCGAACGGCAGGTGCTCGTGGACCCGGCGCCGCATGTCCTCGATCTGGACGTGCCGCAGCCAGGGCGCGGCGGCGCGCACGCAGTCCTCGGGCGGCAGGGGCTCCAGGCACTGGCAGTGGCCGATGTCCAGGGTGAGGCCGAGGGCGGGCGGGTCGCCGAGCAGACCGCGCAGCCGATGGAAGTCGGCGAGGGTGGCCAGCAGGTGGCCGGGCTCGGGCTCGACGGCCAGCGGCACGCCGGCGGCGGTGGCCGCGTCCACGACGGGTGCGAGGGCGGCTGCGAGCCGGGGCCAGGCCGTGGCGCGGTCACTGCCTGGCGGAACGATTCCGCTGAAGCAGTGCACCGCGTGCGCGCCGAGGTCGGCCGCCACCCGCACCGCGCGCAGCAGCAGGTCCACGCGCCGCTCACGGGCCCGCGGGTCCGGGTCGAGGAGCGAGGGGCCGTGCTTGCGGCGCGGGTCGAGGACGTAGCGCGCGCCGGTCTCCACGGTGACCGTGAGCCCCAGTGCGGCGAGGCGGCGGGCGACCCGCCGGGTGCGGTCGGCGAGGCCGGGGGCGATCGGGTCGAGGTGCATGTGGTCGAGGGTCAGCCCGACGCCGTCGTAGCCGAGGTCGGCCAGGAGGACGAGGGCGTCGTCGAGCCGCAGGTCGGTGAGGCCGTTGGTGCCGTAGCCGAAGCGGAGGGCCGAGGACCGCGGGGTCGCGCGGGACGTGCCCTCCGGTCGGCCGGGCGGCTGGGATGCGCGCCGGCGGTTCGGTCGCCCGGGCGTCATGTGACGCTCACCCGCCTCGCGAACCGGCGGGCCAGCGGGCCGAGGGCCGCCGTGGCGAGGGCGGTAGCGGTGGCTCCGGCGCGGGCGGCGAGGGCGGCCTGCAGCGGGATGGTGGCGCGGATGCCGGCGCCCACGGCCCGCTGGGTGAGCTGCGGCGAGGGGTTGAGCGCGGCGTGCAGGTAGGGGCGGGCGGCGGTCGCGGCGTAACCGGCGGCGAGGGCGGCGCCGAGGAGGCTGGGCGGGCGCGGTGGCAGTGCCCGGGCCAGCAGTGCCGTGGTGGTCAGGGCGGCGAGCGGGGTGAGCGGGGAGCCGGTGCGGGTCTCCTGGCGGGAGACGGCGGTGACGGCGAGGGTGTGGGTGCCGAGCAGTGCGGCCGGGACCAGTGCGGGGCGGACGCGTCCGCGGGCGGCCGCGGCCCCGAGCAGCAGGTCGAGGCCGCGGGCGGCGCCCATCGCGGCCGGGCCGGCGGGCGTGCGCTTCAGGCCGAGGTCGTACGACCAGACGGCGGCCGCGAGCGGTACGGCGACCGTCAGCGCGGGGCGGCCGGCGCGGGCGGCCAGCGCGAGGCCGGCGGCCGTGAGCGCGCAGGCGGCGGTGAGGGCGGCGGCGGGACGGATCCGGCCCGACGGGAGGGGCCGGTGCGGGCGCTCGGCGGCGTCCTCGGCTCGGTCCGCCCAGTCGTTGAGCGCCATCCCGGCCTCGTACAGGCACAGCGAGCAGCCGACGGCGAGCAGCGCGCGCCGACCGGGCCGCCCGGCGCCGGCGGCGGCCACTCCGGCGAGCGCGTCCCCCGGGACGGTGAACAGCGCGGGCAGCCGCAGCAGTTCGGCCCAGGCCCGCAGCCGGGCGGAGGGTGGTGTGGTGCGGGCGCGCTCCCCCGGCGCCGCGACCGGGCCGGCCGCGCCGGCTCCGCCGGACGCGACCGCTCGGGTGCGTCCGACCCCCGATCCGTCCCCGGCCCGCAGACCCGCGGCGGCGGTGAGAAGGTCCGGTCCCGCGGCCGAGCGGGCCCACGTGGCGGACGGCGTCCGCGGTCCCGGTGCCGCGGCCGATCCAGCCGACCGGATCACTCCCCCTCCCCCAGCCGCGCGGCGAACCGCACCAGTTCCGCGTACTGCTCCGCCAGGGCCGCCGGGGCGTCGCCGACCGGATCCTTGAAGAAGAAGGCCAGTTCGGCGAGCGGGCCGGTCAGGCCGCGTTCGTGGGCGCGGGCCGTGAGGCGGGCCAGGTCCAGGACGAGGGGGGCGGCGAGGGCCGAGTCGCAGCCCTGCCAGATCGTCTGCAGGACCATGCGGGTGCCGAGGAAGCCGTCGAAGGCGATGTGGTCCCAGGCGGTCTTCCAGTCGCCGAGCGCCGGCACGTCGTCGATGTGGACCTCGCCCTCGGGCGCGCCGCCCAGGGTGTCGGTGAGGACGCGTTCCTTGCCCGCGTTCTTGGCCGCGGCGGCGGCCGGGTCGGCCAGCGAGGCGCCGTCGCCGCCGCCGAGCAGGTTGGTGCCGGACCAGGCCCGGACGTGCAGCGCCCGCTGGGCGAACATGGGGCCGAGGACCGACCGCAGCAGGGTCTGGCCGGTCTTGCCGTCCCGGCCCGCGTACGGCACCGTGTCCGACGCGGCGAGCGCCGCGAGGGACGGGTGGTGCAGGCCCGCCGACGGCGTGAAGTTGACGTAGGGACAGCCGGCGCGCAGGGCGGCCGCCGCGTACAGGGAGCTGGGCGGCAGGTGCGGACCGGCGGGGACCGGTTCCGTGGAGGCGACGTTCACGACGACCGCGCGGGCCAGCCCGTGGCGTCGTACGAAGTCCTGGATGTCGGCGGCGAACGCGGCGATCAGCCCGTCCTGGTCCCGGGTGTCGCCGGGCAGCGGGCCGCCGGGCCTGATCTCCCGTTCGGTCGCGTCGAGTTCGGCCTCGACGGCGGGGGGCAGTCCAGGCGGCAGGACGCCGCCGGCGGCCAGTTCCTCGGCACGCTTGGGCAGCGGGCAGTCCGTGGTGTCGTGGCCGCCGAAGACGAGGGACGACAGCGCGGGCAGGCCGCTGCCGGCGAAGGCGGGCGTCTCGGTTACCAGGCCGGTGGACGGGCGCAGCCCGGCCGTCACGGCGGCGCATCCGGCGACGACGGTGGTGGCGACCGAGCCACGGGCCCCGACGAGCCAGACGCCGGTGCGAGGGGGACGGGAGAGGGACGCGGACATGAGCAGCCTCCTTGTCCAGGGCGTGAACTCCCCGAGGGGGGAGGGAAGGTGACGGCGGGCGGGAGTCCGGCGTCTCCCGCCCGCCGCCGTTCAGTGGCCCTTGCCGGGCATTTCCTTGATCCGGACGTCACGGAAGGACACCTGGTCGCCCGCCCCGTGGTTCTGCAGGCCGATGTGTCCGTCGGTGAGGCTCCGGGCCGGGTCGGTGTTGGTGAAATCGTTGATCTTCACGCCGTTGAGCCAGATCCGCAGGCGTTCGCCCTGGACCCGGATCTCGTACGTGTTCCACTCCCCCGGCGGGTTCAGCGCGCGGTCGCGCTTCTTCAGGTCGGCGGACTTGAAGCCGTAGACGGACCCCGTGGTCTTCTCGGGCACGTCGGTGGCGTCGATCTGGATCTCGTAGCCGTTGTCCACGGCGGACCACGGGTCGTCCGAGGGCGGGAAGCCCACGAAGACGCCGGAGTTGTCGTCGCCGGCCACCTTCCAGTCGAGCTTCAGCGAGTAGGAACCGAAGCTCCTGCCGGCGTACCAGAGCAGGCCCATCCCGCCGGTCGAGGTGAGCGTGCCGTCGGCGGAGAGGGTGAAGGAGCCGGGGCCGGCCTGCTTCCATCCGGCCAGGGAGGCGGAGGTGCCGTCGAAGAGCCGGCTGTATCCGTTCTCCGGGCGGCAGTCCGCCCGCACGTCGCCGATGGCGTACCGCAGACCGCCCAGCAGGTGGGCGCGGAACGCCGGGTCGGCGTACGACTCCTTCGTGTGGCCGCCCCCGGTGTAGAAGGCGCGGCCGCCCTGGTACTCCTGGCACCAGGCGATGGGGTGGTCCCCCGCCATGGTCCCGCCGGAGTACGAGGCCTCGTCGAGCGAGGCGAGGACATGCGCCCGCTCGCGGGGATTGGAGCGGTAGTTGTACCACTCGTCGGTGCGCTCCCAGGTCCGCCCGAGGTGCGCCGTGGCCGGGTGGGCACGGTCCTCGACGTTCACGGTGGCGGGCTGGATCGCCGGGTGGTTCTGGAACCAGGCGCCGGCGAGGCCGCCGTAGAAGGCCCAGTCGTACTCGGTGTCGGCGGCGGCGTGTACGCCGACATAGCCTCCGCCGTGCCGGATGTACCCCTCGAACGCCTCCTGCTGGGCGGCGTCGAGGACGTCGCCGGTGGTCGACATGAAGACCACGGCGTCGTAGCGGCTCAGGTTCTTGCCGGTGAAGGCGCCGGCGTCCTCGGTGGCGTCGACGGTGAAGCCGTTCGCCTCGCCGAGCTGCTGGACGGCCGTGACGCCCGCGGGGATCGAGTCGTGCCGGAAGCCTGCCGTCTTGGAGAAGACCAGGACGCGCTTGGGGTGCGCCGGGTCCGACACGGCGGGTGCGGTCACGCAGCCGAGGAGCAGGGCGGCGCCGAGCGCCGCGGTGGTGATCCTGCCTGCTGGTCGCATGGTTCGTGTCCTCCTCTCAGCCGGTGGTGAAGGTGAAGTCGTCGACGTCGAACAGGGCGCCGCTGCCGCCCTTGAAGACCAGGTAGAGCGTGGTGCTGCCGCGGGGTGCGCGGGACAGCGCGGCGCTGACGTCCTGGTAGGCGTCCCAGCCGCCGGTGACGGGGACGGTGGCCTTGCCGAGCAGGGTGCCGGTGGCCGATCCGGCGCGGACCTCGAGGGTGCCGCCGGCGCCGGCGGAGGCGACCCGCGCGGTGATCTTGGTGGCGTCGCTCAGGACGTACGGGGTGAAGGCGATCCAGTCGCCGTTGCCGATGTCGCCGACGGCCTTGCCGCCGTGCGCGGTGTCGTGGGCCACGACCGACACGCCGGAGCTGTCGCCGAAGTGCTCGGCCTGGCGGTGGCGGGGCTGCAGGACGCTGCGGGCGTGGGTGGTGAGGGCTTCCTGGCCGCCGCCTCCGCCGTCGGTGTACTGGGCGTCGAGGACACCGAAGATGTTGGCGTCCTCGTCGTGTCCGCCGTCGGCGCTGGTCTGGATGGTGCCGGAGCAGCCCTGGACGGAGGTCAGCGGGTGGCCATGGGTGTCGTGGCCGAGGATGAAGTTGACGGTGACCTTGGAGCAGTCGACCGCCTTGCCGTCCTCGGGGTCGGTGACCTTCACCTTGAACGGCACCGCGTCACCGAAGCCGAACAGCTGCCCGTCCTTGGGGAGTTCCAGGGTGACCGTGGGCGCGGTGTTGCCGACGACGACCCGGACGCTCGCGCTGCCGGTGCGGCCGGTGGTGTCCTCGGCGGTCACCGTGGCCGTGTAGGTGCCGTTCTTCTTGTACTTGTGGGTCGGGTCGGCCGCGGTCGAGGTCGACCCGTCGCCGAAGTCCCAGCTGTAGGTGAGCGCGTCGCCGTCCTGGTCGCTGGAGCCGGCCGAGGTGAAGGCCACCTTCAGCGGCGCCTGCCCCGAGGTGCGGTCGGCCGCGGCCTGGGCCACCGGGGAGTGCCCGTCGGTGGCGTTCTCGATGCGGAACAGGCCGGAGTTGTCGTCGCCGCCGAACCAGGAGGTGCCGTAGTCGAGCACGTAGAGGGCGCCGTCGGGGCCGAAGGCCATGTCCATCACCTGGGTGCCGCTCCAGGGGACGTCGTTGATCGACTGGACCTTGCCGTCGGCGTCGCTGGTGATGCGCTTGATCCAGCGGCGGCCGAACTCACCGGCGAAGAAGTCGCCGTCGTAGGCCTCGGGGAACTTCACGGGCGAGTCGAGCGCGGGGTCGTAGTGGTAGACCGGTCCGCCCATCGGGGACTCGGAGCCGGTGCCGAACTCCGGGACGGACGGGCCGTCGTACGGGATCCAGGCCGGCTGGGCCGGGGGCAGGTCGGTCAGACCGGTGTTGTGCGGCGAGTCGTTCCTCGGCGCCGAGCAGTCGAACGTGGCGCCGGAGGTCTTCGTCCCGAAGTCGTAGTCGACGTACGGGTCGTTGGCGCCGGTGCAGTACGGCCAGCCGAAGTTGCCGGGCTTGGTGACGCGGGCGAACTCGACCTGGCCGGCGGGGCCGCGGCCCGGGTCGGCGGCGCCCGCGTCCGGGCCGTAGTCGCCGACGTAGAGGATGCCGGTCTTCTTGTCGACGCTGAACCGGAACGGGTTGCGGAAGCCCATCGCGTAGATCTCGGGCCGCGTCCTGTCCGTGCCGGGCGCGAAGAGGTTGCCCTCGGGGATGGAGTAGGAGCCGTCGGCGTTGACCTTGATGCGCAGGATCTTGCCGCGCAGGTCGTTGGTGTTGCCGGCGGTGCGCTGGGCGTCGAAGCCGGGGTTGCGGTCGGCGCGCTCGTCCAGGGGGCTGTAGCCGTCGGACTGGAAGGGGTTGGAGTCGTCGCCGGTCGACAGGTAGAGGTTGCCGGCCGCGTCGAAGTCGATGTCACCGCCGACGTGGCAGCACAGGCCGCGGGTGGTCTTGACGTCGAGGATCTGCTTCTCGCTGGTCTTGTCGAGGGTGCCGTCGCTCTTCAGCACGAAGCGGGAGAGGCGGTTGACGCCGTCGAAGGGCGCGAAGTCGGCCGCGGTCCCGGTCTCGGGAGCGTCGCCCGCCGGGGTGTTCAACGGGGGTGCGTAGTAGAGGTAGATGAAGCGGTTGTCCGCGAAGTCGGGGTCCACGCCGACGCCTTGCAGGCCCTCCTCGTCGTGGGAGTACACGTCGAGCTTGCCGGCGACGCTGGTGTTGCCGGCCGCGTCGGTGAGGCGGAGCTCGCCGTCGCGGGAGGTGTGCAGGACCGAGCGGTCGGGGAGGACGGCGAGCGACATCGGCTCGCCGACCTCGGCCTCGCCCTTGGCGAGGGTGACCTGCTGGAAGTCCTCGGCCGCCGCGGTGGTGTCCTGGCCGGTGACGGCTGCGCCGGCCTGGGGGGCGGTCAGGGTCAGGGTGGCGCCGGCGAGCAGGGCGCCGCTCAGCAGCGCGACCGCCTTGCGCAGACGTGTTCTGTGGGTTCCGGTGCGGTTGGTGCGATCGTTCCCGTGCACGAAATGCCTCCAGAAGGGGCTGGTTGTACGGGCGGGTGCGAGCGCCGGGATGCGCCGTCATCCCGGAGTTGCGGACTGACCACTACATGCCGGTCAGTTGGAGAAGGCCGCGTCGAAGGAGGCCGACGGCGGCTCGAAGTCGTGGGCCCTGAGGCGGGCCAGGGCCTCGGGGGCGCCCTGCAGCCGGTCCATGCCGGCGTCCTCCCATTCGACGGAGACGGGGCCCCGGTAGTCGATGGAGCGCAGCATGCGGAAGACGTCCTCCCAGGGCACGTCGCCGTGCCCGGCGGACACGAAGTCCCAGCCGCGGCGCGGGTCGCCCCAGGGCAGGTGGGAGCCGAGCCGGCCGTTGCGGCCGTCGAGCCGCTTGCGGGCCTCCTTGCAGTCCACGTGGTAGATGCGGTCGCGGAAGTCCCACAGGAAGCCGACCGGGTCGAGGTCCTGCCAGACGAAGTGGGAGGGGTCGAAGTTCAGTCCGAAGGCGGGGCGGTGGCCGATCGCCTCCAGTGCGCGCTGGGTGGTCCAGTAGTCGTAGGCGATCTCGCTCGGGTGGACCTCGTGGGCGAACCGCACGCCCTCGGCGTCGAAGACGTCGAGGATCGGGTTCCAGCGGTCCGCGAAGTCCTCGTAGCCCCGTTCGATCATCGACTCGGGGGCGGGCGGGAACATCGCGACGAGGTGCCAGATGGCGGAGCCCGTGAAGCCGATGACGGTGTCGACCCCGAAGGCGGCCGCGGCGCGGGCGGTGTCGCGCATCCGGTCGGCCGCCCGCCGCCGCACCCCCTCGGGGTCCCCGTCGCCCCACACCCCGGCGGGCAGGATGGCCCGGTGGCGCTCGTCGATGATGGCGTCGCAGACGGCCTGGCCGACGAGGTGGTTGGAGACGGCCCAGCACTTCAGGCCGTACTTGTCGAGGAGCTGGTGGCGGGAGGCGAGGTAGGCGGGGTCGGACAGGGCCTTGTCCACCTCGAAGTGATCGCCCCAGCATGCGAGTTCGAGGCCGTCGTAGCCGAAGTCGCGGGCGAGCCGGCAGACCTCCTCCAGGGGCAGGTCGGCCCACTGGCCGGTGAACAGGGTGAACGGGCGCGGCATGGGCGGGCCTCCTCAGTCCGCGACGGACGTGTAGACGGAGTTCTTCTCGGCGCTCTCCTCGACCGCGGCCAGCACGCGCTGCACCTGCAGTCCGTCGGCGAAGGAGGGCTCGGGGCGGCGACCTTCGGCGATGGCGTGGACGAGGTCGCGGACCTGGTGGACGAAGGTGTGCTCGTAGCCGAGGCCGTGGCCGGGCGGCCACCAGGCCTCCAGGTAGGGGTGTTCGGGTTCGGTGACGAGGATGCGGCGGAAGCCGGCCTCGGCGCCCGGTTCGGTGGCGTCGTGGAACCACAGCTCGTTGAGGCGTTCCAGGTCGAAGTACAACGAGCCCTTCTCGCCGTTGAGTTCGATGCGCAGGGCGTTCTTCCGGCCGGTGGCGTAGCGGGTGGCCTCGAAGGAGGCCAGCGCGCCGGAGGCGAACCGGCCGGTGAAGAGGGCGGCGTCGTCGACGGTGACCGTGCCGGTGCCGGCCGCCGGCATCGCCGTCAGGCCGCTGCCCGCGCCGCCGGGCAGCGGGCGCTCCCGTACGAAGGTCTCGGTCAGGGCGGACACCCCGGCGAGCCGCTCCCCCGCCAGGTACTGCGCGAGGTCCACGATGTGCGCGCCGAGGTCGCCCAGGGAGCCGGAACCGGCCTGTTCCCTGCGCAGCCGCCAGGTCAGCGGGAACTGCGGGTCCACCAGCCAGTCCTGGAGGTAGGTCACCCGCACATGGCGCAGGGTGCCGATCCTGCCGGCGGCGACCATGCGCCGGGCGAGCGCGGTGGCCGGCACCCGGCGGTAGTTGAAGCCGACCATCGCCACCCGGCCCCGGCCCTCGGCCTCCTCGGCCGCGGCCGTCATGGTCTCGGCCTCCGCCACGGTGTTCGCGAGCGGCTTCTCGCACAGCACGTGCTTGCCGGCGGCGAGCGCGGCCAGCGCGATCTCGGCGTGGCTGTCGCCGGGGGTGCAGATGTCGACGAGGTCGACGTCGTCCCGGGCGATCAGCGCACGCCAGTCGGTCTCCACGTCCGCCCAGCCGTGCCGGCCGGCCGCCGCGCGGGCCGCGGCCTCGTCACGGCCGCAGATCACGGCCTGGACGGGCCGCAGGGGCAGGTCGAAGACCCGGCCCGCGGTGCGCCAGCCCTGCGAGTGGGCGGCGCCCATGAAGGCATAGCCGACCATGCCGACGCGCAGCGGCGGCCTGTCCTCCGCCGGGTCCCCGGCAGGTGCCGCCGGCTTCGTCGACTGCTGCGGCTGTTCCATGCGCTCGTCCTCCTCTTCGTCGTGGCGCGGTGGGGGGTGCGGGCGGGGGCCCGGAGGGCCCGTCTACCGGAAGCCGGTGGGCATGTACTGGTCGACGTTGTCCTTGTCCACGACGGCCGAGTAGAGCGTGATCGACGCGGGGATCTCGTACTCGGCGAGGCCGCCGACGCCCTTGCCCTGGCCGAGGGCGCGGGCGAGGTCGATCGCGGAGGCGGCCATGGTCGGCGGGTAGAGGACGGTGGCCTTCAGCACGCCGTCGTCCTGCTTGATGGCCTGGAAGGCGGAGAGCGCGCCGGCCCCGCCGACCATCAGGAAGCCGTCGCGGCCCGCCTGCTCGATGGCGCGCAGGGCTCCCACACCCTGGTCGTCGTCGTGGTTCCACAGGGCGTCGAACTTCGGCTGGGCCTGCAGGAGCTGGGCCATCTTGGCCTGGCCGGACTCGACGGTGAAGTCGGCCGCCTGCCGGGCCACCTTCTTGATGTTGGGGTAGTTCTTGAGGGCGTCGTCGAAGCCCTGGGTGCGCTGCTTGGTCAGCTCCAGGTTGTCCAGGCCGGCCAGCTCGATCACCCGGGCGTTCGGCTTGTCCTTCAGCTTCTCGCCGATGTAGTTGCCGGCGCTCAGGCCCATGCCGTAGTTGTCGCCGCCGATCCAGCAGCGGTACGCCTGGGCGGAGTTGAAGATCCGGTCGAGGTTGACGACGGGGATGCCGGCCCGCATCGCCTTCAGGCCGACCTGGGTGAGGGCCTTGCCGTCGGCGGGCAGCACGACCAGGACGTCGACCTTCTTGTTGATCAGGGTCTCGATCTGGCCGATCTGCTGGGCGGTGTCGTTGGAGCCCTCGGTGATCTCCAGGGTGACGTCGGAGTACTTCTTCGCCCGGCTCTTGGCGTTGTCGTTGATGGCGTTGAGCCAGCCGTGGTCGGCCTGGGGGCCGGCGAAGCCGATGGTGACGTGCCTGCCGGGCTTGTCGTCGGCGGCCGCGCGGGTGTCGGCGGCGGCTCCCTCGGCCTTGGTGTCGTTGCTGGTGCAGGCCGTGAGGAAGGCGCCGGCGGAGACCGCCGCGGTTCCGAAGAGGAGTCCTCTGCGGCTGGTGACGCCGTTCGTGGTGGGGCTGGTGCGTTCTGGCATGGCGGTGGACCCTTCCTCAGCTCGTTCTCGCGGTGCGGCGCTGGACCAGGACGGCGGCGACGATGATCGCGCCCTTGGCGATCTGCTGGACGTCGCTCTGGAGGTTGTTCAGGGCGAAGATGTTGGTGATGGTGGTGAAGATCAGGACGCCGAGCACGGAGCCGGTGATGGTGCCGCGGCCGCCGCTGAGCAGGGTGCCGCCGATGATCGCGGCGGCGATGGCGTCGAGTTCGTAGAGGTTGCCGTTGGTGTTCTGGCCGGAGCCGGAGAGCACGATCAGCAGGAAGGCGGCGATGCCGCAGCACAGCCCGGACAGCAGGTACAGGTACAGGCGCTGGCGGCGGACGTCGATGCCGGCGAGCCGGGCGGCCTCGGCGTTGCCGCCGACGGCGACGGTGCGGCGCCCGAAGGTGGTGCGGTTCAGCAGCAGCCACCCGGCGAGCGTCACGAGCGCGAAGACCAGCACGAGGGGCGGGACGCCCAGGACGTAGGAGTCGCGCTCGCCGAGCTTCAGGACGCCGTCGACGGTGACGATCTGGGTGCGGCCGTCGGTGATCTGCAGCGCGAGGCCGCGCGCCGAGGCGAGCATGGCGAGGGTGGCGATGAAGGGGACCATGCCGCCGTAGGCGACCAGCAGCCCGTTGACCAGTCCGCAGCCGAGGCCGACGACCAGCGCGGTGAAGAGGATGCCGGCGAAGCCGTACTCCTGGGTGGCGACGGTGGTGGCCCACACGGAGGCGAGGGCGACGATCGCGCCGACGGAGAGGTCGATGCCGCCGGCGGTGATGACGAAGGTCATGCCGACGGTGACCACGCCGATCACCGAGGCCTGGGTGAGGACGAGTTGCAGGTTGCGGGTGTCCAGGAACTCGTCGGGCCTGGTGACGCCGCCGATGACGACGAGGGCGGCGAGCACGCCGAGCAGGGACAGGGTGCGGACGTCGGCGCGGGCCGGCAGGCCGCGCCAGACGGGGAGCCGGCCGGCCGACGGCGGCTTGCCGGCGGCGTCCCGGGGCGGGGAGACGGGCTGCGTCATGACGCCGGGCTTCCTTCCATGACGAGGTCGAGGACTCGGTGTTCGTCGAGTTCCTGGGCGGGAGCCGTGTGCACGACCCGGCCCTCGCGGAGCACCAGGACGCGGTCGGCGAGGCCGAGGACCTCCGGCACCTCGCTGGAGACGAGGAGCACGGCGAGGCCTTCGTCGGCCAGCCGGCGGACCACGGCGTACAGTTCGGCGCGGGCGCCCACGTCGACGCCGCGGGTGGGTTCGTCCAGCAGCAGCACCCGGCAGCCGCGCAGCAGCCAGCGGGCGAGGACCGCCTTCTGCTGGTTGCCGCCGGACAGAGTGCGCACCGGCACGTCGGGGTTGTCGGGCCGCAGCGACAGCTCGCGGGTGGCGGCGTGCGCGGCGCCCCGCTCGGCTCCCCGGTCGACCCAGCCGGCCCGGGAGAAGCGGGAGAGGGTGGAGACGGACACGTTGCGGGTGACGGACTCCAGCATCAGCAGGGCCTGCGCCTTGCGTTCCTCGGGGGCGAGCCCGAGGCCGGCCCGTACCGCGGCGCGCACGCTGCCGGTCCGCAACGGCCGCCCTTCGACGAGGACTTGGCCCGCGCTGGGTCTGCGCGCCCCGTAGACGGTCTCCAGGATCTCGGAGCGTCCGGATCCCACGAGCCCGGCCAGGCCGACGATCTCGCCGGGCCGTACGTCGAGGTCGAACGGCGCGAACTCGCCGTCCCGGGCCAGCCCGCGGATCCGCAGCACGGGTTCGGCGGCGGGTGGCGCCGCGGGCCGGGCGGGGAACACGTACTCGACGTCGCGTCCGGTCATCAGGGCGACGACGTCCCTGGTCGGGGTGGTCCGGGCGGGCAGACCGCGGGCGACGGCGCGGCCGTCCTTGAGGACGGTGACCCGGTCGCCGATGCGCCGGATCTCCTCCAGCCGGTGCGAGATGTAGACGACCGCGACACCTTCGGCGGTGAGGTTCCCCACGATCCGGAAGAGGTTGTCCACCTCGTCGGGGTCGAGCGCGGCGGACGGTTCGTCCATCACGATGAGGCGCACGTCGTGGGAGAGCGCCCGGGCCATGGAGACGATCTGCTGCTGGGCCGCCGACAGGTCGCCGACCAGCCGGCCCGGGTCGATCTCGGGATGCCCGAGCCGTTTCAGCAGCAGGCCCGTCGCCGTGCGGGCGGTCCTTCCGCGTACGACGAAGCCGGCGGTGGTGGGCTCGTGGCCGAGGTGGACGTTCTCGGCCACCGACATGTGCTCCACCAGGTCGAGTTCCTGGTAGATGGTGGCGATGCCGAGGCGCATGGCCGCGATCGGCGAGCGCAGGGTGACGGGTTCGCCGTGCCAGTGGATGGTGCCGCCGTCCGGCTGGTGGGCGCCGGCCAGCACCTTGATGAGGGTGGACTTCCCTGCGCCGTTCTGGCCGAGGAGGCAGTGCACTTCGCCCGCCTGGACGTCGAGGTCGACGCCGTCGAGGGCGCGGACGCCGGGGAACGACTTGGTGATGCCGGTCATGCTGAGCAGCGGTGCTTCTGGTGCCATCGGATTCCCCTCGGCGGACGGGCGGGCCGGTGTCAGGGCGTGCCGCGCCTGCTGCCGGGCACGGTGCCGGGCAGACGTCGTTCGGGCAGGGCTGAGCGCTGTCGGAGTGGGTGTGGGTGCGGACGGCGGGGCGGAGCGGGCCGGGGCAGGTCCGGCCGCCGTCACTGCCGGGCGGTGACGCGGTGCGGGGCGCTCGGGGTGGAGCGTGCTCGGGTTTCGGAGGTGCGGCGGGCGGGGC
Organism: Streptomyces sp. NPDC038135; assembly: GCF_055601245.1. Lineage (NCBI taxonomy): Bacteria > Bacillati > Actinomycetota > Actinomycetes > Kitasatosporales > Streptomycetaceae > Streptomyces > Streptomyces sp. NPDC038135. The sequence goes on from NZ_JBVJXS010000004.1 coordinate 519,836, forward strand.
GGGCTCGGGGGTGCGGGCGGTGGCGCTGTCTACACGAGTCAGTGCGGGCGGTGTGGGCGGCTCGGACGGGTGGGCGGTCGCTCGTTACGCGGGTGAGAACAGGTGGTCGCTGATCAGCCGGGCCGCGCCGGTCACGCCGGCGGTCGGTCCCAGTTCCCCCAGGACGATGGGCAGGTTGCCGGTCGCCAGGGGCAGCGACTGGCGGTACACCTGGGTGCGGATCGCGGCGAGCAGGGTGTGGCCGAGGCCGGTCACCCCGCCGCCGATCACCACCAGGCCCGGGTTGAAGAAGGAGACGAGGCCGGCGATGACCTGGCCGACGTGGGTGCCGCCCTCGCGGATCAGGTCGAGCGCGGTGGCGTCGCCCGCCGCGGCCGCGGCGGCCACGTCGACGGCGGACAGCGTGCCGTTCGCCGCCAGCCGGGCCGCGAGTTCGGCGGACAGCCCCTGGCCGGCCGCCTGTACCGCGTCCCGGGCCAGCGCGGCGCCGCTGAAGTGGGCCTCCAGGCAGCCCCGGTTGCCGCAGGCGCAGGGACGGCCGTCGGGCACGGCCTGGATGTGGCCGATGTCGCCCGCGCTGCCGGTGGTGCCGCGGTGCACATGACCGCCGACGACGATGCCGCATCCGATGCCGGTACCGATCTTGACGCAGAGGAAGTCGGCGACGGTGCGGGCGACCCCGGCGTGCTGCTCGCCCATGGCCATGAGGTTCACGTCGTTGTCGACCATGACCGGGCAGCCGAGTTCCTGGCTGAGCGCCTCCCGCACCGGGAAGCCGTCCCAGCCGGGCATGATCGGCGGCGCGACCGGGACACCCTCGGGGAACCGGACCGGTCCGGGGACGCCGATACCGGCGCCGTCGAACCCCTCGGCGAGCCCGGTGGCCCTCAACTTCCCTGCCATGTCCAGGACTTGCTCGAACACCGCGACGGGGCCCTCACGGACGTCCATCGGCTGGTTGAGATGTCCGAGGATCTCCAGTTCGGCGTTGGTGACGGCGACGTCGACCGAGGTCGCGCCGATGTCGACGCCGAGGAACCTGAGTCCCGGGTTCAGCCGGACGTTGTGGGAGCGGCGGCCGCCGCGCGAGGCGGCGAGTCCGTCGGCCACCACGAGGCCGGTCTCCAGCAGCCGGTCCACCTCCACCGCCAGCTTGGACCGGGACAGGTCGACCTGGTCGCCGAGCTGGGCGCGGGAGTTGGGGCCGCCGTCACGCAGCAGCTTCAGCAGGCGGGCCTGGTGCGTGTTCGCCGGTCGTGCCGTCATGCGTCTCACGTGCCCCTCCCCGCCAGATTCGGCCACCAGTGGCTGGCTTTCACAGGGAAAGTAGCAGTGGCCGCCGATGCTGGGAAGAAGCTGTGCACGGATTCCCCGTACTTTTTCCTCTCCCAGGACAAAGAGGTCCCGGATCCGGACCGCGGGGCCTCGGCCGGGCTGTCGGACCGGTGTACGACCCCGGGCACGGGACACTGGGGGAGAGCGGCCGGCGAGCGGTGCAGGGAGGCGAGCGTGGTGATCGCCGTCAATCCGACGGACAGCGCCTCGCTGCTCGCTGCCTTCGGGGCGCTGGGCGTCCTGGCGGTGATCTTCGCCGAGTCGGGCCTGCTCGTCGTCGGGTTCTTCCTGCCCGGCGACACGCTGCTGTTCCCCGCCGGGGTGCTGTGCGCGGCGGGCGACGGCCGGGGGCCGCGGCTGCAGTTGTGGCAGGTGATGCTGTGCGCGGCCGTCGGGTCCGTGGTGGGCGGCCAGGTGGGCTATCTGCTCGGGCGGCACGGCGGGCGGCCCCTGCTGGAGCGGTCGTCGAGCCGGCGGGTGAAGGAGGGCACGGCACGGGCGGAGCAGCTCCTGGCCCGGTACGGGTACGGCAAGGCGCTGGTGATCGGCCGTTTCGTGCCGATGCTGCGCACCGTGCTGCATCCGGCGGCCGGCGCGCTGGGGGTGCCGGTGCGGGCGTTCACGTTCTGGCAGGCGGTGGGCGGGCTGCTGTGGTCCCAGAGTTTCGTGCTCGCCGGGTACCTGCTGGGTTCGTCGGTCTCCCACGTCGACGACTACCTGCTGCCGCTGGTCGCCGTCATCGTCGCGGTCTCGCTGCTGCCGCTGCTGGCGGAGGCCCGCAGGACGCGTCGCGAACGGCGGGAGCGGGACCGCGGGCGCGACGGCTGAGCGCCGGCGAAGACCCGCGGCCCAGCCCGCGGGCGGGGCCGCGATCGCCCACCGGGAGTCACCCCGATGATGCGGCGATCGTGGCCGGTGCGCTCAGCGTGCGCCGTGGACGGCGCTGCCGGGTGCGACCGCGCGGCCGGTCTGCGGGGAGATCATCCCCGCGCACAGACCGCGGGAGGCCAGCACCTGTGCGATGCGCGGGACGGCGGCGAGCGTGTTGGCCGGCCACTCGTGCATCAGGATGATCTGGCCGGCCGTGAGCCGGGACACCGCCTGCACGATGGCGTCGGTGCTCGCGCCGTTCCAGTCCTGCGAGTCGACGTCCCAGACGACCTGCCGCAGGCCGTACTTGGCCTCGACGGCCTGCAGCGTGCCGTTGGTCTCGCCGTACGGCGGCCGGAACAGCCGCGGGGTGCCGCCGCCGGCGCTCGCGATCGCCTGCTGGGTGCGGAAGATCTCCGAGTCCATCTGCGCCTGGCCGAGCCGGGTCATGTGCGGATGGGTGTAGCTGTGGTTGCCGATCCACATGCCGGCGGCGGCCTGGGCCCGCACCTGGGCCGGATGGGCGGCGGCGTACTGGCCCTCGTTGAACATGGTGGCCCTGAGCCCGTTCTGCCGCAGGGCGGCCAGCAGGGCCGGGGTGTGGGCGTCGGAGGGGCCGTCGTCGAAGGTGAGTCCGACGTATCCGGCGCAGCCGGCGGGGCGCGGGGCGGTGGCGCCCGTGGCGGTCGCGGTGCTCGCCACGGCCTTGTCGGTGCCGGCCCGGCTTGACGTGATCACGGTGTCCGCGTGCGCGGTGCCGGGCAGGAGGAGCGCCGCCACGGCCACCAGCACCATGGCGCAGGCACTCCCGACGAGCGTCGTGAGGCGATCGCCCCCGCGGCCGTCCAGATCGGTCGTGCGCATGTCAATGCAGCCTCCTCAGGTCTCCCGCCGACGTCGACGAGTGTTGGATCGGACGCATGGCCTGTCAACGGTTTCGGTAGATGTTTCGAAACATTCGCCTCCACCCTTTCAGCGAGTCGGGTGACTTGGCACAGCTCAGACCGCTTATGCGTTGCGTCCACCGGCATGGGCTCTCGCGCTGCGCCGCGCCGTGATCGATTGGTCGTCGGCCGGTCTCGAAAGTTTCGTCCCGCCTCCGGTGTTCGGCCGTCGCCTGACCGGCCCAACGTGGCTCCGCCGGAGGGGCGAGGTCCGGTGAGGGGTGTTTCCGTGGTGGAAGAGATGAGCCGGTGCATCTGTGACGAGGAGGCGGTATGCCGGAGTCGGGCGGCGTTGGCGGCGTGGCGGATGTCGTCCTGACGGTCGGCGACACGCCGGACGGCGGTTCCGGCGGCGCCTTCGCGCGGGTGAGCGGCGTGGCGGACGCCGTCCTGTACGAGGGCTACCTGCTCTACCCGTACCGCCGCTCCTCGGCCAAGAACCGGGTCCGGTGGCAGTTCGGGGTGCTGCTGCCCCGGGACTGGGTGGAGGCGGACGGCCCGGTCGTGCCGGGCGTCTCCGGCTCCGCCGACTCCTGGTACCAGCGCACCGAGTGCCTGGTGCGGGCGCGGCGGCCCGGCGCGGTCGTCCGGGTGCGTCTGCGGTACCTGCGGATGCAGCACAAGCAGGTGCGGGCGGCCGGCCCGGACGGCCGCGACCTCCCGGTCGAGTCGCTGCGGACGGAGGACGGGCGCGACCATCTCACCTTCGACGAGGCGGTGCCGCACGAGGTCGACCTCGCGTGGCCGCTGGCGGATCTGCTGCGCGGCGAGTGCGGCGCCGATGCCGGCGCGCCGGCGGGCGAGGAGACCGAGGTGCTGCCCGGCGGCGCCGGGCGGGTGGTGCGACGGCGCGAGGAGATCCGGGCCCGCACCGCGGTGGTGGCCGAGCGGCTCACCGAGGACGTGTACCGGCTGCGCGTGCGCACCGAGAACACCGGGCGGGCGCCGGACGTCCGGGCCGTGCGCGGCGAGGCGCTGCGGCACGCGCTGCTCGCCGCGCACACCCTGATCGGCGGCGAGGACCTGGAGTTCGTGTCGCTCGTCGACCCGCCGGCCGGTCTCGAGGACCAGGCGCGCGGCTGCGTCAACGAGTTCACGTACCCCGTGCTGGGCGGCGCGCCCGAGGACACGGGCCCCACCGGGCAGGTCGTGCTGTCCTGTCCGATCATCCTGCCGGACCGTCCGCAGGTGGCCCCGGAGAGTCCGGGCGATCTGCACGACGCCGCGGAGATCGACGAGATCCTCACGCTGCGCACGATGCTGCTGACCGACGAGGAGAAGGCCGAGGCCCGGGCCACCGACCCGCGTGCCGCCCGCATCCTGGACCGGGTCGACACCATGCCCCCCGAGGTCTTCGCCCGGCTGCACGGCGCCATCCGCTCGCTCACCCCGGCGCGGCCCGCCCCGGCCGGCGCCCCCGCCGCCCGGCCCGCCTGGTGGCAGGAGGGCGCCGACGACGGGCTGTCCCCGGCCACCGACACGATCGTGGTCGACGGTGTCGACGTCGGCGGCGGCAGCCCGGTGCGGCTGCGGCCGCGCGGCCGGGGCGCCGACGCCCAGGACATGTTCCTGGCCGGCCGGACCGCGCGGGTGGCGGCGGTCTTCCACGACGTGGACGGCAGCACGCACCTGGCGGTGACCGTGGACGACGATCCCGCGGCCGAACTCCACGGCTGGTACGGCCGCTTCCACTACTTCCGGCCCGACGAGGTCGAGCCCCTCGACTCCGTGGAGCCGGTCGCCCCACCCGGCCGCGGTCCCCGCGGCACCGACGCCCGGCCGGCAGGCCGGAGGAGGGACGGCTCGATGGACGGCGCGACGGACGCCTCCGAGACGCCGGCACAAGGAGCCGGCCGACTCCCCGACCGACTGCAGCAAAGGCCGACGACATGAGCACCCAGAGCGGTACCACCGAAGTCAGCCGCGAGCCCAGCCGGGCCGAGGCGCGCGAGGGAATCGACGAGATCCACATCCTCTGGATCTCGGAGGGGATGAGCTGCGACGGCGACACCGTCTCCCTGACGGCCGCCGACCAGCCCTCCATCGAGGACGTCGTCCTCGGTCTCATCCCGGGCCTGCCCAAGGTCAACCTGGTCAACAAGGTGCTCTCGCCCAGCCTCGGCGGCGAGGACTTCCTGGCGCCCTACCGGGCGGCGGCCCGCGGTGAGCTGGCCCCGTTCATCCTGGTGATCGAGGGCTCGATCCCGAACCAGAACATCATCGACGGCGACGGCTACTGGACGTCGTTCGGCAACGACCCCGTGACCGGCGAGCCGCAGACCCTGAACTGGTGGATCGACCAACTGGCGCCCAAGGCCTGGGCGGTGGTGGCCGCCGGCACCTGCGCGACCTACGGCGGCATCCACGCCATGGCCGGCAACCCGACCGGCTGCATGGGCCTCGCGGACTACCTGGGCTGGGACTTCACGTCGCAGGCCGGTCTGCCGGTGGTCAACGTCCCGGGCTGCCCCATCCAGCCGGAGAACTTCATGGAGACCCTGATCTGGGTGCTCCAGCACGCGGCCGGTTCCGCTCCCCCGCCCCCACTGGACCACATGCTGCGTCCGCAGTGGCTGTTCGGCAAGACCGTGCACGAGGGCTGCGACCGGGGCTCGTACTACGAGCAGGCCGACTTCGGGCTCGACTACAACTCCCCCAAGTGCCTGGTGAAGACGGGCTGCTGGGGTCCGGTGGTCAACTGCAACGTGCCCAAGCGCGGCTGGATGGCGGGGATCGGCGGCTGCCCCAACGTCGGCGGCATCTGCATCGGGTGCACGATGCCCGGCTTCCCCGACGCCTTCATGCCGTTCATGGACGAGCCGCCCGGCGGCACGCTGTCGTCCATGGTCATCAAGCCCTACGGGGCGGTCATCCGCCGGCTGCGCGGCCTGACCAACGACATGGTGAACCACGAGCCCAGGTGGCGTCACAACAAGCGCAAGCTGACCAGCGGCTACGACCCGCGCTACCGCCCGTGACCAGGCTCCGCACCGCGCCCGTCCCGCAACCCCCCACCGAACCGCCGATCCCGAACAGCGAGGGGCAGTACCGCAGATGACGACCACCGAGTCACGGCAGACACAGCGCAAACCCGCCCAGATCGTGGACATGTCCTGGGACCCGATCACCCGGATCATCGGCAACCTGGGCATCTACACGAAGATCGACTTCGCGAACCGGGAAGTCGTGGAATGCCACAGCACCTCGTCGCTGTTCCGCGGCTACTCGGTGTTCATGAAGGGCAAGGACCCGCGTGACGCGGGCTTCATCACCTCGCGCATCTGCGGCATCTGCGGCGACAACCACACCACGTGCTCCAACTACGCCCAGCAGATGGCGTACGGCGTGAAGCCGCCGAAACTGGCCGAGCACATCACCAACCTCGGCGAGGCCGCCGAGTACATGTTCGACCACACGATCTTCCAGGACAACCTGGTGTTCGTGGACTTCTGCGAGGCGATGGTCAAGGCCACCAACCCCGGGGTGCTGGCCCGCGCCCAGCGGACCGACGCGCCCCGCGGCGACATCCACGGCTACCGCACCATCGCCGACATCATGAAGGCCTTCAACCCCTTCGAGGGCGAGGTCTACAAGGAGGCGCTGAAGGTCAGCCGGGTCACCCGGGAGATGTTCTGCCTGATGGAGGGGCGCCATGTGCACCCCTCCACGCTGTACCCGGGCGGCGTCGGCACGATGCCGCAGCCGAACACCTTCACCGACTACCTCAGCCGGCTGATGCACGTCATCGACTTCGTGAAGAAGGCGGTGGCGATGAACGACGACGTCTTCGACTTCTTCTACGAGGCGCTGCCCGGCTACGAGGAGGTCGGCAAGCGCCGCATCCTGCTCGGCTGCTGGGGCGCCTGGCAGAACCCGGACGTCGTCGACTACCGGTACGAGAACATGGACCGGTGGGGCAAGGCGATGTACGTCACCCCCGGCATCGTCGTGGACGGCAAGCTCGTCACCAACAACCTGGTCGACATCAACCTCGGCCTGCGCATCATGCTGGGCAGCTCCTTCTACGAGGACTGGGTCAACGAGCAGCCGTTCGTCACCCACGACCCGCTCGGCAACCCCGTCGACATGCGCCACCCGTGGAACCAGACCACCGTCCCCGTGCCGCAGAAACGGGACTTCGACGGCAACTACAGCTGGGTGATGAGCCCGCGCTGGCACCACCGGGACACCGGCGAGCACCTCGCCCTGGACACCGGCGGCGGCCCCCTGGCACGCCTGTGGTCGACCGCGCTGAGCGGTCTCGTCGACACGCCCTACGTCAAGGCCACCGGCAGCAGCGTGCGGATCTCGCTGCCCAAGGGCGAGTCGCTGCCGGAGACCACCCTGGAGTGGCACATCCCGAAGTGGAGCAACACCATCGAACGGGACCGCGCCCGGCCGTACTTCGTGGCCTACGCCGCCGCCATGGCCCTGCAGTTCCTGGAGGAGGCCATGGGCATGCTGCGCAACGGCGACACCAAGGTCTTCGAGAACTTCGAGGTGCCGGACGACGCGATCGGCTGCGGCTTCCACGAGGCGGTCCGCGGCGTCCTCTCGCACCACCTGGTGATCCGCGACAAGAAGATCGCCAACTACCACCCCTACCCGCCGACCCCGTGGAACGCCAGCCCACGCGACATCTACGGCACTCCGGGGCCGTACGAGGACGCCGTGCAGGGCCAGCCGATCTTCGAGGAGAACGGGCCGGACGACTTCAAGGGCGTCGACATCATGCGCACCGTGCGCAGCTTCGACCCCTGTCTGCCGTGCGGCGTCCACATGTACATGGGCAAGGGCAAGACCCTGACCACCGTGCACTCCCCGACGTACGGGGCCAGTCATGCCTGAGGCCGCCGTCCGGCTCCCGGACCCGGCGGTGGAGGCGCGGCTGGCCCGGCTCGACGAGGTGCTGGCGGGGCTGGAGTCCGCGCCGGGCCCGGCCGCCCGCGAGGCGCTGGAGTCGGTGCGGCTGCTGACCGAGGTGTACGGCGAGGCGCTGGCCCGGGTCGTGGACGTCGCGGACGAGCGGCTGGGCGAACTGCTGGCCGCGGACGAGCTGCTGGGGCACCTGCTGGTGCTGCACTCCGTGCACCCCGAGCCGGTCGAGCGCCGGGCCGCCCGCGCGGTCGAGAAGCTGCGCCCCGCGGTGCGCGAGCGCGGCGGTGACCTGGAGTGGGCCGGCATCGAGGGTCAGGTGGCCCGGGTGCGGGTGAGTAGCGGCGGCGGATGCGGCTCCGGGTGCGGCGGCGGGTCCGCCGACGTCACCGAGGTCGTGCGGGCGGCGGTGCTGGCCGCCGCCCCGGAGCTGACGGCCGTGGAACCGGTCGCCGAGGAGCGGCGGGCCGCCCCCGCGTTCGTGCCGCTCGACTCGATCAGGCGCCGGCCCGCGGCACAGGAGGCGCGGTGAGCGCCGAGGGAGCGCTGGCCCGTGTCATCCGCTCGGCCGCGGGCCGGGCGGCGGCCGAGGCCGAGGTGTGCGAGCTGTGCGCCGCCCCGGTGGCCGAGGCGCACCCGCACCTGTACGACACCGCGGACGCGGACGTGCGGTGCGTGTGCGGCCCCTGCTCGGTGCTGTTCGCCGGGGACGGGGCGGGCGAGGGCCGCTACCGGCTGGTGCCGCGGCGCCGGCTGCGGCTGCCGCCGGTCGACACCGCGGTGCTGGGCGTGCCGGTGGGCCTGGTGTTCTTCGTGCCGCGCTCCGACGGCACGGTCACCGCGCAGGGCCCGAGCCCGGCCGGCGCCATGCGCTGGGAGGTGGACGCGGCGGCCTGGCGGCGGCTGGCCGCCGCCTGCGCGCCGCTCGCCGGGATGGAACCGGACGTCGAGGCGCTGCTGGTGAACACGGCGCGCGGTTCCGAGCAACACTGGATCGTGCCGGTCGACGACTGCTTCCGGATGGTCGCCCTGGTCCGCCGGGAGTGGCGGGGCCTGTCCGGTGGCGGCCGGGTCTGGCCGGCCGTGGAACGGTTCTTCGCGGAGCTCACCGAGCGGCGCTGAGGACCTGGAAGGAGAGACACGATGGGCAGCATCCGAGTGGGCCGCGCCCAGGCGAAGCCCGACACACCCAGCCATGTGCCCGGCCTGCACCAGGGCAACATCGGCCCGCGCGACCGACAGACCGGATTCCACGAGGACGGCACCTCCGACGCCCGCCGCTCCACCGGGATCCACTGGAAGCGGCATGACGCCCTGATCGACGCCATGCCGAACATCTCCCCGGGATGAGAGGGCGGAAAGTGACGAAGCGCTGTGGAACGGCAAGGACGACGACGAGGTCGGTGACGACCGGACGGCAGGTGCTGCTCGCGCAGGCCGCCCTGGTGGGCGGCGTGCTCGCGGCCCTGTTCCTGAAGGAGCTGCCCGGCCTGCTGCGGGAGGTGCGGATCTACCGGATGACCGGTGGGCTCCGCGCGCACCGCCGGTATCCCTGAGTCCGCCGCATGCACGAGCTGTCGATCGCGACCGCGATCGTGGAGCGGGCGGAGGAGATCGCCCGGGCGGACGGCGCCGACGACGTGTCGGCGGTGACCGTCCGGGTCGGGGAGCTGGCCGGTGTGGTGCCGGACGCGCTGCGGTTCGCCTTCGAGGTGGCCCGGGACGGTACGGCGCTGGCCGGGGCCCGGCTCGTCGTCGAACAGGTGACGGCTCAGGCCTGGTGCGGCGGGTGCGCCGAGGAGTTCGCGGTGGGCATGCCGCCGTTCTTCTGGTGCCCGCGCTGCGACCGTCCCTCGCAGGAGCTGCGCAGCGGACGGGAGTTGGAGATCACGGAGGTCGAAGCGGTGCCGGCCCCGCGCTGAGCGCGGGGCCGTTCCCGTTCCGGGGCCGCCTCAGCAGATACGCGGCAACTGCTCGCCCAGCGGCAGATCGAGCACCCGGGTGCCGCCGAGTCCGGTGGCGACGACGACCATGCCGGGGTGCTCCTCGACGCAGGAGCCGATGACGGTCGCCCCGGCGCCGTGCGGGTGGGCGCGCATCGCCTCGAGCACCTCCTCGGCCCGGTCCTGGGGCACGAAGGCGACGAGCCGCCCCTCGTTGGCGACGTAGAGCGGGTCGAGACCGAGGAACCCGCAGGCGTTCGCGACCTCCTCGGGCACCGGCAGGGCGCGCTCGTGCAGCCGGACGCCGGCGCCGGAGGCGCGGGCGATCTCGTTGAGCGAGGCGCCGAGCCCGCCCCGGGTGGGGTCGCGCAGCACGTGCACGTCCTTGGTCACCGCGAGCATGTCCGCCACCAGGCCGGCCAGCGGCGCGGTGTCGGAGGCGATCTCCACGCCGAACTCCAGGCCCTCCCGCACGCTCATGATCGCCACGCCGTGCAGCCCGATCGGCCCGCTGACGATGACGGCGTCACCCGGCCGGGCGCGCTGCGGGCGGATGTCGACGCCCTCGGGGACGAGGCCGACGCCGGCGGTGGTGACGTAGACGCCGTCGCCGTGCCCGGACTCCACCACCTTGGTGTCGCCGGTGGCGACGGTGACCCCGGCCGCCTCGGCCGCCGAGCCGATGGCGCGGGCGATCCGTCCGACGACGGACAGCTCCACGCCCTCCTCAAGGACGAAGGCCGTGGAGAGGTAGGCCGGCCGGGCGCCGCTCATCGCCAGGTCGTTGACGGTGCCGTTGACGGCGAGGTCGCCGAGGCAGCCGCCGGGGAAGAACAGCGGCCGTACGACGTAGGAGTCGGTGGAGAAGGCGAGCCGGGCGCCGCCCAGGTCGAACACGGCGGAGTCGGCCATCGTGGCGAGCGTGGGGTTGCCGTAGGCGGGGGCGAAGACCTGGTCGATCAGCTCGGCGGACAGCGCGCCGCCCCCGCCGTGGCCCATGACCACGACCGGCTGGTCGCGCAGGGGGGCGGGGCAGGTCCAGTTCGCCGGGTCGACGGGCGCTTCGGCGGTGTCCGCGGGCGCCTTCGCGGGGTGGGGGGCCTTTTCGGTGGCGAGGTCAGCCAACGGGGTTCATCTCCTCCTGCGGAATGCGGGCTCCCCGGGGTGCCGGGCCTCCGCTCATCCGGCGGTACAGGTAATAGGCCGCGCAGGCGCCCTCGCTGGAGACCATGGTGGCGCCGAGCGGGGTGCGCGGGGTGCAGGCCTTGCCGAACGCCTCGCACTCGGTCGGCTTGATCAGGCCCTGCAGGACCTCGCCGGCGCGGCACACCGCGGGTTCCTCGGTGCGGATGTCCGTGACGTCGAAGCGGTGCTCGGCGTCGTAGTCGCGGAAGTCGTCGGCGAGCCGCCAGCCGCTGGCCGGGATGCGGCCGATGCCGCGCCAGTTGCGGTCGGCGACCTCGAACACCTCCTCGATCATCCGCCGGGCAGCCGGGTTCCCCTGGTCGCGCACGGCCCGGGCGTAGGCGTTGTCGACCCGGTGCTCGCCGCGTTCGAGCTGGTGGACGGCGCGGCGGATGCCCTCGAGGATGTCGAGCGGTTCGAACCCGGTGACGACGATCGGCACCCGGTGCCGTTCGGCCAGGTCCGGGTACTCGGCGGTGCCCATCACGCTGCACACGTGTCCGGCGGCGAGGAAGCCCTGCACCCGGCACTCGGGGGCGGTCATGATGGCCTCGATCGCCGGGGGGACCCTGACGTGGGAGACCAGCAGGCTGAAGTTGTCCAGGCCCAGCCGGCGGGCCTGGTGGACGGCCATGGCGTTGGCGGGGGCGGTGGTCTCGAAGCCGATGGCGAAGAACACGACCTGCCGGCCGGGGTTCCTGCGGGCGAGTTCCAGGGCGTCGAGCGGTGAGTACACCACCCGTACGTCACCGCCCTCGCTCTTGACCCGGAACAGGTCGCGGTCGGTGCCGGGCACCCGCAGCATGTCGCCGAAGGAGCAGAAGACGACCTCGGGGCGGGCGGCGATCGCCAGCGCCTTGTCGATGACGTCGAGCGGTGTGACGCAGACCGGGCAGCCGGGCCCGTGGATCAACTCCACCTGCTCCGGCAGGAGCTGGTCGATGCCGTGCCGGATGATGGAGTGCGTCTGGCCGCCGCACACCTCCATCAGCGCCCAGGGGCGGGTGGCCGTGGCGCGGATCTCGTCCAGCAGGCGGCGGGCCAGGTCCGGGTCGTTGAACTCGTCGATGTACTTCACTTGGCCTCACTCCCGCTTCCCTGCCGGGCCGCCTGCTCCCAGGCGTCGCCGAACTCCTCCTCCAGCAGCCCCAGTTGCTCGAAGAGCTCCAGCGAGGCCCGGGCGGACTCCTCGTCCAGGCGCTGCAGGGCGAAGCCGACGTGGACGATGACGTACTCCCCCACCCGCACATCGGGCAGGTACTCGAGGCACGCCTGCTTCTGCACTCCGCCGAAGTCGATCAGCCCGGTGAGCGGGTCGGCGCGATGGTCGATGGACACGACCTTGCCGGGCACGGCCAGACACATGGGTCACTCCGTCTCGTGGTGGTTTGCGGTTCCCGCGACCATGAGCTGGCCGAGCGCCAGCCCGCCGTCGTTGGGCGGCACCTCGTGGTGCCGCAGGACGGTGAAGCCGTCCGCGTCCAGCAGGGCGGCGCACTCCTCCTCCAGCAGTCCGTTGGCGAAGACGCCGCCGGTGAGGGCCACCGCGGCCGGGCCGGCGGACCGGCGGGCCCGCCGGCAGACCTCGGCGACGGCCCGCGCGACCCCGCGGTGGAAGCGGGCCGCGAGCACCGGCGCGGGCGTGCCGCGCCGCCGGTCGGCGAGCAGCGCCTCCAGCAGGGGTGCGGGCTCCATCCGGTGGCCGGCGCCGAAGCGGAAGGGGTAGGCCCCGGAGTCCGCCCCCCAGGCCTCGGCCGCCGCCGCCTCCAGTTCCAGTGCGGCCTGCGCCTCGTATCCCGTGCGGTGGCAGACCCCGGCCAGTGAGGACACGGCGTCGAACAGGCGGCCCATGCTGGAGGTGGGCACGCAGGCCACGTCGCGTTCCAACTGCTGCCGCAGTACGAAGAGTTCGGCGTCGGTGCAGGCGAGGAGGCTCGGCAGGTCCGGTTCCCACGGCAGCCCGGCGGCCCACAGCCGGGCCAGCGCCAGCCGGCAGGGGTTGGCCACGCCCGCGTCGCCGCCGGGCAGCGGGGCCGTGGCCAGGTGGGAGAAGCGGCGGTAGCCGGAGTAGTCGGCGAGCAGCACCTCGCCGCCCCACACGGTGCCGTCGTCGCCGTACCCGGTGCCGTCGAAGGCGACGCCGATCACCGGTGTGGTGCCGTCCAGGCCGTGTTCGGCCATCGCGGCGGCGATGTGGGCGTGGTGGTGCTGGACCAGCACGGGCGCCGGCAGGCCGCGCTCACCGGCCAGGCGCCTGGCCCAGCCGGCCGAGTGGTAGCGGGGGTGCCGGTCGGCAGCGATCAGCCCGGCGGTGACGCCGGCGAGGCGGGTGACATGGCCCTCGGCCCGCGCGGCGGCGTCCAGGGCGGTGAGGTCGCCCATGTCGCCGATGTGCGGCCCGAACCAGGCCTGGTCGCCGTCGCCGAGGCACAGGGCGTTCTTCAGGTCCCCGCCGACCGCGAGCACCGGGCGGACCGGGACCGGCAGGCGCAAGGGGCGGGGAACGTAGCCGCGGGAGCGGCGCAGCACCTGCTCGGTGCCGTCGGGGCGGACCCGCAGCAGGGAGTCGTCGCACGGGGAGGCGATGGGCCGGTCGTGGGCGAGCCAGGCGTCGGCGAGGCCGGCGAGGCGGTCCAGTGCTTCGGTGTCGTCGGTGACGATGGGCTCGCCGGACCGGTTGCCGCTGGTCATGACCAGGACGCGCGGTCCGGGGGGATCGCCGGGCAGGCCCAGGAGCAGGGTGTGCAGGGGGGTGTAGGGCAGCATGACGCCCACGTACGGGCTGCCCGGGCAGACCTGGTCGGCGAGCCGGGGTCCCGCCGTGACCGGGCGGCGGCGGAGCAGGACGACGGGGCAGCGGGCGCCGGCGAGGGCGGCGCGCTCGGCCGGGGCGAGGACCGCGATGTCCTGCGCGGTGCCGAGGTCGGCGCACATCACGGCGAAGGCCTTGCCGCCGCGCTCCTTGCGCTCGCGCAGGGTGGCGACCGCCCGTTCGTCGGTGGCGTCGCAGGCCAGGTGGTAGCCGCCGACGCCCTTGACGGCGACGATCCGGCCGGCGGCCAGCAGCGCCCGTGCCGTGGCCAGGGCGCCGGCGCCCCGGGCCGGGCGGACGCCGGTGCCGGCTGCCGGGACCAGGGTGAGCCGCGGGCCGCAGTCGGGGCAGGCGACGGGCTGGGCGTGGAAGCGCCGGTCGGTGGGATCGCCGTACTCGCGGGCGCAAGGGGGACACAGCGGGAAGCCGGCCATGGTCGTGGCCGCGCGGTCGTAGGGCATCGCGGTGGCGATGGTGAAGCGGGGGCCGCAGTGGGTGCAGGTGATGAACGGGTGGCGGTGCCTGCGGTCGGCGGGGTCGGCCAGTTCGCGCAGGCAGTCCGGGCAGGTCGCGGTGTCGGGCGGGAGCTGGGTGCGGCCGGTGGACTCTCCGGTGCGGCGGATGGCGAAGGGCTCGGCGGCTCCGGTGGCGGGGACGTCCTCGCGGCCGACGCCGGTCACCACGGCCAGCGGGGGCGGCTCCTTCACCAGCCGGTCGTGGAAGAGGGCCACGTCCTCCGCCCGGCCCTCGACCTCGATGAGCACGCCGCTCGCGGTGTTGCCGACGAAGCCGGCCAGGCCCAGTTCGGCGGCCAGGCGGTGCACGTACGGCCGGAAGCCGACGCCCTGCACGGTGCCGTACACGGTGATCCGGCGGCGCACCCGGCCGGTGACGGGCGCGGTCACGCGACGGGGGCGGAGGCCGGGTGGTGGTGCCCGTGGGGGTGCGGGGCGAGCGGCGGCCGGTGCGGCGGGGCCGCGCGGCGGGCGGCGAGGGCGTGCTCCAGGAGGGTGTCGGCTCCCTCGGCGCTGCGGGCGCAGGTCCGTACGATCTCCACGCCCGGGTTGACGCGCTGGACGTTGGCCCGGAAGGCGGCCTCGTCGAAGCCGGCCGCCTCGGCCAGGTCGGTCTTGGTGATGACGACCAGGTGGGCGGAGCCGAAGGCGGTCGGGTACTTGAGCGGTTTGTCCTCGCCCTCGGTGACCGCCATCAGCGCGATCCGCAGGGTCTCGCCGAGGTCGTAGGAGGCCGGGCAGACCAGGTTGCCGACGTTCTCCACGAAGAGCACCGCGGTGTCCTCGGGCAGCCAGCCGTCGAGGTGCCCGCGTACCTGCCGGGCCTCCAGGTGGCACAGTCCGTCGGTCAGCAACTGCCGTACCGGCGCGCCCGAGCGGGCCAGCCGGACGGCGTCGTTCTCGGTGGCGAGGTCGGCGGTGAGCGCGGCGACGGGCACGCCCCGCTCCACCGCCCGCGCCAGGACCCGGCCGAGGAGTTCCGTCTTGCCGCTGCCGGGGCTGGACAGCAGGTTGACCAGCGTCACGCCCCTGCGGCCCAGGTCCTCGCGCAGGCTCGCGGCCAGGTCGTCGTTCTTCGCCAGGACGGCCTGCTTGACGTCGGACCGGCACATGGGCGCAGCTCCTCGCGGTCGTGGGACGGAAGGCCCCGGCCACGCCCTGTGCGGCCCGGGTCTCACCGATCTTCGGCCGCTCCGGCCGTGAGGCGGGGCAGCGCAGCCGTGTGCGGGGGCCCGGATTCCATCGGGCGGCCCAACGGCGGCGCGGGTGCGGCCGGGTCGGCCAGCAGGACCGGGACGAGGATGTGCAGCGCGTCGACGGCCCGGTCGACGGCCTCGCGCACCGGTGCGCTCAGTCCCGGCATGATGTCCTCGTCGCCGGAGGGCAGGACGGCGGGTTCGCAGGCGAGCACGAGGACGCGGGGCAGCGGCTCCTCGCCCAGGTGGGCGGCGAGGGCCAGTACCTTCTCCGGGTCCAGGCCGTGGGCCTCGGGCGCGACGGTCCCGTCGGGCGGTTCGGCCTCGAGCAGGGTGAGGGTGCCGGGCCGGTGTCCGCGCGGAGCGGCGTCGATCAGGACGGCGGTGGCGCAGCCGCCGAGCAGGGCGTAGGCGAGGTCCATGCCCCGGATGCCGTAGTCCCGCACGTCGGCCCCGGGCGGCAGCGGGCGCCGGCCGAGTGCGCTGATCACCTCGGGACCGAAGGCGTCGTCGCCGAGGAAGATGTTGCCGACGCCCGCCACGAGCAGCCGGCCGGGCGGGGCGCTCATCCGAGGTCTCCCGCCACCGGTGCCAGCGGCCGGACGGAACCGGCCGGCTTCTTGCGCACGAAGGCGGAGCGCAGGGCGTGGTACGGGGCCGCGGGGTCGTCGAAGACGGCGCGCATACGGGCGAGTTCGTCGCGCCGGTACTCCGCGAGCGGCCGCCGTGCCTCGTCCAGGCGGCGGGCCGTCTCCTTGGCGGCGATCCGCCCGGCGAGGTCCGGGGCGGCGGCGAGGTCCTCGGCCAGCCGCTGGACCCGGGCGCCGAACTCCCCCGGCGCGGCGGGCACCAGCCGGTCCACCAGTCCGATGCGGCCGGCCGCGGCCGCGCCGATGGGCAGTGCCTCGCCGGTCAGCCGGCGGGCGAGGCCGTCTCCGACCCGGCGCGGCAGGGTGTAGGTCCAGAACTCGGAGCCGTACAGGCCCATGCGCCGGTAGTGCGGGTTGAGGACCGCACCGGTGCGGCACCACACCTCGTCGGCGGCGAGGGCGAGCATGGCGCCGCCGGCGGCCGCGTTGCCGGGGAGCGCGGCCACCACGAGCCGGTCGGTGGTGCGCAGCACCGCCTCCACCAGGTCGTCCATGGCGTTGAGGTTGGTCCAGGACTCCTCGGCCGGGTCGGCGGCCGCCTCGATGACGTTCAGGTGGATGCCGTTGGAGAAGAAGTCCCGGTCCGAGCCGAGCACCAGCACGGGGGTGGGACGGTCGAGCGCGTACCGGTAGGCGGTGAGCAGCCGGCGGCACTGCTCGGTGCTCATCGCGCCGCCGGGGAAGGAGAAGGTAAGGAAGCCGGTGTCGCCGCGCCGGCGGTAGCGGATGTCGCTCCAGGTGCGCCGGTCCCGGGGCAGTTCCAGGGGGACGGTGTCCTCGGGCAGGCGGGGGGCGTCGGGGAGGGCGGCGAGTACGGAGGCGGCCGGGCGCCGGAAGGGCGCGGGGTCGCCGGAGTTCTTGCGCGGGCGCAGTTCCGGGATCCACACCGCGCCGTCGCGGGTGGCGCGGCAGACGGCGCCGTACCGGGTGGCGAGCAGTTCGCCGGGGCGGCCGCGGAGCCGGTCCTCGGGGTGCCCGCCGTGCAGGAACACCTCCCGGCCGAGGAGTTCGTCGAGAACGCCCGGCTGGGAGTCGGCGCCGCGCAGTTTGCGCAGCACGGCCTCGGTGCCGTCGTTCGCCCAGTCGATCCGGCGCCGGTCCTGCCGGAAGAAGTCGCGCCACACGATGTGCGGGGCGATGCCGGGGTCCCCGGTCTGCGGGCGGGGCTTGTACGAGGCGTCGGCGTACCGGCGCACGGCGAGCAGGACGGCGGCCACGGCGGCGTCGGAGGCCTCGTTGCGGTAGAGGTCGCTCTTGCCGACGGGCGGGACGGGGAAGGGTTCCGACGCCCAGATGTCGCCCGCGTCCATGGCCGCCTCGGCCTGGAGGACGGTGACGCCCCAGTGGGGGGCCTGTCCGGCGATGGCCCAGTCCAGTGCGGACGGGCCGCGGTCACCGGGCGGTCCGGGGTGGACGATCAGGCAGGTGTGGTCGCGCCAGACGTCCTCGGGCAGCGCCGACTTCAGCATGGGCGCGAGGATCAGGTCGGGGCGCAGCTCGCGGACGGCGGCCCGGACCGGTTCGGCGCCCTGCGTGGCGAGCACGGCGTCCACCCGGTGGCCCAGGTCCGACAGCTCGGCGTACACCCGTTGGGAGAGGCTGTTGAACGCGCTTGCGACGAGCAGAATGTCCATGACGCGGCATGTTCGCCCTTTCACGGAGTGCCGTGAAGAACCGGTGCGGCGTTTCGTCAGGCTCGGTCGCATACCTTCCGCCAACCGGCCCGTACGGTGCGCTTTCTGAACGTTCGGCGTCGGTTGGTGTTCGCCGGGAGCGGCGGGCGGCCGGCGGCGGGGGTCCGGGCGGCCGTCAGGCGGCGAGCGCCGGTCCGGCCGCGAGGCGGTCCAGGAGCTGCTCGTGGTGGAGCGCGGCCACGGGGGCGAGCAGGTCGGGGTGGCGCAGCAGGGCGGCGGCGCTGCGGTCGCCGTCGTCGGGGGCCAGCAGGCGCCGGAACTCCTCCGGCGGGGCGGCGGTGTGCTCCGGGCCGGCGAGCGCGTCGACGGCCGGCCCGGCCAGCCCGGGATCGGTCAGCAGGCTCGCGGCCCAGCTGGCCACGACCTCGTCGACCCAGGTGCGCCAGGCCCACTCCTCGGCCGTGCCGTCGCCGCCCGAGTCCGCGCCGGTCACCCAGTCCAGGCGTACCGCGCCACCGGGGCCCGCCAGGGTGACCAGGGCCGCGTCGATGTCGGTCGGGTAGCGCAGCCGGGCGGCGACCGTCACGGCCTGCCGGGCCTGGGCCTCGCAGCGGGCCGTGGCCAGCGCGCCGCCGCACGCCGGGTAGGCGCCCGTCAGCCAGCGGGCCGTCGCGGCGATGAGGGGAGAGAGGTCTGTGAGCACTGCCGGGCCGTCCGAGACGCGTAGGGAACAGGGGCTCCACGCCACGGTAGCCCCGGGCTCCGCCGCCTCGGGGTTGCTGGGAAGTTCGTCATATGTGGCTTCGGCCACGTCACGACGGAGGACACGTGTGGCGCGGGGCGGCCAGGGAACTCGGGGCGGGCCCACCGCCGGGCAGGGCACGCACCGGGAGGCTCCATGACGGACGACGCACAGTACGACGACCAGGGCGAGGACCCCCTGGGGGGTTACGCCGCTCTCGCCGCGGTGTTCGTCACGGGGGTGGGCACGTACGCGATGGTGGCCCGGCGCCGGGGCGTGACGCTGCCGCGCGAGCTGCCGCCGTGGGACGTCGCCCTGCTGGGCACGGCGACGTACAAGGTGTCCCGGCTGCTGACCCGGGACAGGATCACGAGTTTCCTGCGCGCCCCGTTCACGCGCCGGGCCGAGGAGGGCAAGGCCGGCGAGGTCGTGGACGAGCCCCGGGGCACCGGGATGCGCAGGGCGGTGGGCGACCTGCTGGCGTGCCCGTTCTGCACCTCGGCCTGGGTGGCGACGGCACTGATGTGCTCCTACGCCGCCTCGCCGCGGCTGACCCGGCTGGTCGGCGGGAGTTTCGGCGCGCTGACGGTGGCGGACTGGCTGCAGTACGCGTGGACGTGGACCCAGCGGACGGCCGAGGGCTGAGCCGGCCGCCGGGCCGGTCCGCCGGGCCGCCGGCCACGAGGAAGGAACCGGCCCCATGCATCACGACGAGATGATCGGAAAGGTGCGGACGCTGGCCGCTCTGCCCGACAGCGGCACGGCGGAGCGGGCGACGCGGGCGGTGGTGTGCACGCTGTCGGAGCGGCTGCCGTCCGGGCTGGCCCGCCATGTGGCCGCCCAGCTGCCGCCCGACCTGGCGGCCGCCATGCGCCGGGCGGCCGAAGAGGCCGGCGGCGACGCGGGGCACGCCGGTGAGCGCTTCGGCCTCGCGGCGTTCGCGGGACGGATCGCCGACCGGGCGGGCACGGACGAGGACACGGCCCTGCGGGAGGCCGCGGCCGTCCTGGAGGTGCTCGACGCGGCCCTCGCCCCGGAGCTGACCGAACGGATGGCCGGGGCGCTGCCCTCGGACATCCGGGAGCTGCTCCCGGTGGAACGCGCCGCGGGAGAGGGCTGGGAGTAGCGGGAGCGGGGGCGGCCGTCCGTCACCGCTGGTGCGGCACCCGCACCCAGGGGCGCCGGAAGAAGGGCCGCCGCCGGGCGTGCCGTGCACCGGTACGGCGGGTGACCCAGCGGTCCTCGACCTGGTCGAGGCCGAAGAGCAGCAGGCTGAGGGCGGGAAGCAGCAGAAGCGCGACGAAGATCACCGGAGGAACTCCTCCCTGCGAGTACCGGGGACGAGTGCCCGCCCCCCGCCGCCCCAACGTCCACGGCGTGTGAAGGTCCTGTGGCGTCCCGGCGCGCCGGTGGAGACCGGCGGCGCGGGGCGGCCACGGGCGCGTTGTACCAGTACGGCGCCTCCCTGCCCGTAACGTTCTCGACGGTGACCGAAAGTCACACAATCGACACGATGAGCGCACGGGAGGCCGGGTGGGCGGTCCGGGACGGCGGGCGGGCCGGGGACGCCGGACGCGCGGGACGGTGCGGGGCGGCCGGCCCGCGCACACCGCACGGCTCCCGGCGGGCCCTCGCACCGGTGCCGACGCCGCGGTCGCGGCGCGGATCGTGCCGTGGCTGCGGATTACCGCGGCCTACGCCTGGCGGCTCATCCTGGTCGGGGCCGTGGTGTACGGCGTCTTCACCTTGCTCGGCCGCTTCCAGCTCATCGCCGTGGCGCTGTTCCTCGCCCTCATCATCACCTCGGTCCTGCGCCCGCTCGCCGATCTGCTCGGCCGCGTCCTGCCCCGGCCGGTGAGCGTCGCCGTCGCCCTGGCCGGCAGCCTGTTGCTGCTGCTCTCCCTGCTCGCGCTCGTGGGCAACGCGGTGGCCAGCGAGTCGGCCACGCTGGCCGGGGAGTTCCGCGGCGGGGTGCGCCGGATCGAGCTGTGGCTGCAGCGCCCGCCGCTCCGGCTCAGCCCGGGCCGGCTCTCCGCGCTGGAGAACCAGGTGACGAACTACCTCGACGCCCACCGGTCCCGGCTGCTCAGCAGCGCGGTGACCCAGCTCGGCAAGGTGGTGGAGCTGGTCACCGGCGGCGCCCTCGCGCTCTTCGCCTCCGTGTTCTTCATCCACTCCGGTGAGCGGCTGTGGGCCTGGGCGCGCGACCAGCTGCTGCCGAGCAAGGCGCGTGCGGCCTGGGACCGGGCGGGGAGCACGGCCTGGCGGACGTTCGCCGGGTACACCCGGGGGATCATCATCGTCGCGGCCACCAACGCCGTGCTGGTCGGCATCGCCCTGCTCGTGCTGCGGGTGCCGCTGGCGCTGCCCCTGACGCTGCTGGAGTTCTTCGCCGCGTTCGTGCCCCTGGTCGGCTCGCCGGTGGCGCTCGGGGTGGCCACCGTGGTGGCCCTGGCCGGGCGCGGACCGCTGACCGCCCTGGCCGTGCTGGCGCTCATCGTCGTCATCGGCCAGTTCGAGGGGCATGTGCTGCACCCGCTGGTGCTGAGCTGGGCGGTCCGGCTGCATCCGCTCGTCGTCGCCGTGTCCGTCATCGCGGGCAGCATCGTGGGGGGAGTGATCGGGGCGGTCGTGGCCGTCCCGTTCGTCTCGGTGGTCTGGGCGGTGCTGCGCGCGCTGCGCCCGGATCCGCCCTGAGCGCGGCGACCCCTGCATGGGCACCCGCTTCAGTGGCACTCGGTGCGTTGTGCGTGGAATGCGATTGATGTGGCAAGCGGTACGACGGGATGTGACGGAGGCGGTGGCGGCGGTGCGCCGGGCCGCCGCGGGGCCCGGCCGGGAGCGGGACCTGGTCGTCCAGGCGCTGAAGGCCGCGCTGGCCGCCTGGGTGGCCTGGGCGGTGGCGGGCTGGTGGCTGAAGGCGCCGGTGGCGTTCGTGGCGCCCTGGGTTGCGGTGGTCCTGGTGGAGTCGACCGTGTACCGGTCCATCGCGCACGGGCTGCAGCAGCTCGGCGCGATCGCGGCCGGCACGGTGGTCGCCACCGCGGTCGGGCTGCTGCTGAGCGACACGATGACCGCGATGGCGATCGTCCTGCCCGCGGCGCTGCTGCTGGGGTACTGGCGGCGCCTGGGCAGCCAGGGGATCTACGCCGCGACCGGCGCCCTGTTCGTCCTGACCGGCGGGTCCGTGTCGGTCGGCACCTCGGCGGCCCGGCTGGGCGAGGCCCTCTTCGGCGCCCTGGTCGGCATCACCGTCAACGCGCTGATCCGGCCGCCGGTGTACCTGCGCGACACCAGTGCGGTGCTGCGGGACGCCACCGACGAGGCCCACGACATCCTGCACGACGTGGCCGACGGGCTGGCCGAGGGCCGCTGGGACACCGAGGAGGCCGCCGGCCGGCACGAGCGCGCCCTGCGGCTGCGCTCCCGGGTGGAGCAGGCCCATGCCGCGGTGGACCTCGGCCGGGAGAGCCTGCGGGCCAACCCGCGCCGCCGCAACGGAGCGTCGGCGCCGCCCGGCAAGGGGTACGACGACGCCGTCCTGGTGCTGGACTACGCCGCCGTGCACACCGCGGGCGTGACCCGCACGGTACTGGAGGCCGCCGCCCAGGAGCGTCCGGCTCCCCGGCCGCACCCGGAACTCGCCCGGCGCTACGCGGCGTTCCTCCACCAGACGGCCCACGCCCT
This sequence comes from Streptomyces sp. NPDC038135, assembly GCF_055601245.1. Taxonomy (NCBI): domain Bacteria; kingdom Bacillati; phylum Actinomycetota; class Actinomycetes; order Kitasatosporales; family Streptomycetaceae; genus Streptomyces; species Streptomyces sp. NPDC038135. The sequence goes on from NZ_JBVJXS010000004.1 coordinate 542,224, forward strand.
GCGGCTCTACAGCCACAGCCGGTTCGGCGACTCGAGCGAGGACGGACTGCGCGAGGCGGTGGCGGAACTGCGCGGCACGCTCCAGGAGCTGCGCCGGGACCTGGTCCGCTCGACGACGGACGACCCCGACGACATCGCCACCTACGGGGCGCTGCTCGCCCAGGCCCACCGGCTGGCGGACCGTCTGGTCGTCCCGTCCTGACGCCGGCCGTGCGGCGGGCGGAGCGCCGCCCGCCGGCGGGGGCGCGTCATCCCTTGGCGAACGCGACGACCTTGTCCACCGCCCCGTCGAACCGGTCGTGGTCGCCGACCGTCGGACCGGTGGAGGTGTACTGCCACATGGTGTACGCCGACCAGCCCGCGGGCAGCGTCCCCGCCGACGAGGCGTAACGCGCGATCCAGAGCGGGTTGTTCGCGCCGAAGCCGCTGTAGTTGCCGGTGCACTGGGTCCACCAGCTGGTGGCCGTGTAGATGACGGCGTGGCGGCCGGTGCGGGTCTTGTACCGGTTCAGGAAGTCGCGGATCCAGGTGACCATCCCGCTCTGCGACTTCCCGTAGCAGTCGTCGCCGTACGGGTTCCACTCGATGTCGAGCACGCCGGGCAGCGTCTTGCCGTCCTTGGACCAGCCGCCGCCGTGGTCGACGAAGTAGTCGGCCTGCTTGGTGCCGTTGGTGGTGTCGGGGGTCGCGAAGTGGTAGGCGCCGCGGATCATGCCGGCGTCACGGGACCCCGTGTACTGCTGCGTGAAGTAGGGGTTCGTGTAGTACGTCCCCTCCGAGGCCTTGGTGTAGGCCCAGCGGACGCCGCTGCTCCACAGCGTCGGCCAGGCGACGTTGCCCTGGTAGCTGGCGACGTCCACGCCTTCGGTCTGGGTCGCGCGGGGAACCGTCGGCGTGGCCTCGTCCGTGGGGCCGATGCCGTCGTGGGTCAGTACTCCGATGCCCATGTAGGCGCTGCCGCGCTCGGGCGTGGACCCGCCGGCCGGCAGGGGCACGGCCGCGGGCGTCGACAGGGACAGCAGGAGGCCGGTCAGGGCGCCGGTGACGGACCAGCGTGAGCGGCGGCGGGGAAGGGTTATAGGGCTTCGCACGGGATCCATCTGACCCGGGGTCGGCCCGCACCGCACTCCGGATACGGCCGTGCGGTGGTCGCTCCCGCCGGGCGTTGGGCCGTGCGGGTGCGGTCCTCAGCGGCCGGCCAGGGTCATCAGGACGGCGCCGAGGCGGGTGCCGTCCGGTGCCGCCCAGCCGCCCGCGACATGACCGAGCGGTTCACCTGCGGGCAGCGGCGGGGTCCCGGCGACGGAGACGGGGACGCGGTGGACGTGCAGCACCGTGCCGTGCGGCGCGGGCAGCCGGGTGCCGTGCTCGTCGTCGGCGGGGCGTGGGGTGAACGGGCCCTCGGGGAACGGCTCACCCGCGTAGGCGCGGGTCACCTCGCGGTCGGGGGTGTCCGTGATGCTCTGGGCCACGGCCTGGGCCCGGCCCCCGATCAGCGCCAGCAGCTCGGTGAACAGCACCGGGTCGTGACAGCCGTCGTACACCCAGCGCTTGCCCAGCACACCGTGCTCGGCTGTGCCGATCAGGGCGTGCTCGGCGCCGGCGGCCGGGGCGTCGCGGTAGGTGAGCGGGACCAGGTAGGCGACCGGCTCGGGGCCGCAGACGTCGGTGGTCACCATGAACTCGATCCCGACCTCGCCCGCGGGGTCGTCCAGCCGGAAGCCGCCGGACTTCTCCAGTTCCGGGGCCGGTCCCCCGCGGTACCAGGGCCGGGTGGGCAGCCATTCGGCGAGGAGTTCCAGCTTGGTCGGCGTGAGGGTGGTGCGGTGGATGACGGCCACGCGGCAACTCCTCCTGGGCGGGGCGGACATGGACGCGCCCAGCCTTTCACATCCGCGCGACGGCCCGGCCGGCCCGGCCGGGCCGGCCGGCCGGGCGGCTCGGGCTCGGGGCGGATCGGGGGACATGCCGGGCCGGGGCGCGGGTAATCGGCTCTCGACCTGATCGACCTCGGCTTCGCACCAGGAAGGCGGATCTCATGCTGATGGCACACCCCGCGGTACTGCAGGACCTGATCGCCCAGTACGAGACCCTGACACTGCTCGGCGCCGAGGAGAGCACGACGCAGGCCCGGCAGCGGCTGGCGGACATCGCCTACACGCTGTGCGTGGCCACGGGCACCAAGGACGTCGACATGGCGCTGATAGCCGCCCGGCACCGCCTGTCCGGGGCGCACCCGGAGGACGACTCCCTGCTCGGTCCGACCGCCGTGCTGGACCCCGCTCCCGCGGTCGACCCGGCTCCGGTGATCGACCCTGCCGCCATCACCGACCCCGCCCCTCTCACGGACCCCGCCCCCGTCACGAACACGTCCGCCGTGGCGGAGCCCGCGCCCGGGGTCTGACGGCACCGCTGCCGGGGGCGGCCACGCACGAACGCGCCCGCCCCCGGTCCGACGACCGCGATAGTTCCTTCCCGCTTATGGCCCGCGCGACCTACCGGGCGGTATACAGACCCAGTTGAGACGCGGACCGCCGCTCGGGGCGGCCCGTGTGCCCGGCCTGTGGGGGAGGAATCATGGCGAACGACACGCGCGCGGCCGACGGGGCGAGAGGCCGGCGGCGGACCACCGTACTGGGGACGGCACTCGGGGGCTGCGCCCTCGTCGCCGCCGCCACGGTGCCCGCCGCCGCCCATCCCGCCGGACCCGGTCGCGATCTCACCTACGTCTCCCTCGGGGACTCCTACACCTCGGGCCCGCTCATACCGCGCCAGGTGGACGCCGGATGCGCCCGCTCCGACCACAACTACCCCTCGCTGCTGGCGTCGTGGCGAGGGGTGAGCACGTTCAAGGACGTGAGCTGCGCCGGCGCCACCACGAACGAGATGTGGCAGCCGCAGGGCGGCAACGCGGCGCAGCTCGACGCGCTGGACCGGAACGCCGACCTGGTGACGGTCCAGATCGGCGGCAACGACGTCGGGTTCGGCTCGATCATCGGCACCTGCGCCCGCCTCGGCGTCCAGGACCCGGCCGGCAACCCCTGCGAACGCTCGTACAAGGCCGGCGGGTACGACCAGCTGGCGCTCGACGTCCTGCGCACCGCACCGAAGATCGACCAGGTGCTGCGCGCGGTCCACCGGCGCGCACCGCACGCCCGGGTCCTCCTCGTCGGCTACCCGGACCTGCTGCCCGACGACGGCGTCGGCTGCTTCCCCGCCGTCCCGTTCGCGGCGAAGGACTTCCCCTACCTGCGGGACACGGAGAAGCGGCTGAACCTGATGCTGCGTACGGTCGCCGCGTGGAACCGGGTCGAGTACGTCGACACCTACCGGCCCACGGTCGGCCACGACATGTGCAAGGCGCCCGCCGACCGCTGGATCGAACCGCTGCAGCCGGCCGCGCCCGCGGCCCCCGCCCACCCCAACGCGCGCGGCGAGGACGCCATGGCGCGGGCCGTGCTGGACCGGCTCGACCACGGCCGCGGTCGCGGCTGAGCACGGGCGACGGCCCCGGCGCGCCGGGGCCGTCGTACGACTCGATCGGGCTCAGCCGCCGAGCGCGGCCTGGACCACTCCCTTGGCCTCCTCCTGCACCCGGGCGAGGTGGTCGGGGCCCAGGAAGGACTCGGCGTAGACCTTGTACACGTCCTCGGTGCCCGACGGGCGGGCCGCGAACCAGGCGTTGGCGGTGGTGACCTTGATTCCGCCGATGGCGGCCCCGTTGCCGGGCGCCTCGGTGAGGACGCCGGTGACCGCCTCACCGGCCAGGGTGTCGGCGGTGACCTGGGCCGGGGACAGCTTGGCGAGCAGCGCCTTCTGCTCCCGGGTCGCCGGGGCGTCGATGCGGGCGTAGGCGGGTTCGCCGAAGCGGGCGGTGAGGTCCGCGTAGTGCTCCGACGGGGTCCGGTCGGTGACCGCCGTGATCTCGGAGGCGAGCAGGGCCAGCAGGATGCCGTCCTTGTCGGTGGTCCACACCGAGCCGTCCCGGCGCAGGAAGGACGCCCCGGCCGACTCCTCGCCGCCGAAGCCGATGGTGCCGCCGGCGAGCCCGTCCACGAACCACTTGAACCCGACCGGGACCTCGACCAGCCGCCGGTCCAGGTCGGCGGCGACCCGGTCGATCATCGTGGAGGAGACCAGGGTCTTGCCGATGCCGGTGCCGGTGGGCCACTGCTCGCGGTGCCGGTAGAGGTAGGAGATGGCCACGGCGAGGTAGTGGTTGGGGTTCATCAGGCCCGCGTCCGGGGTGACGATGCCGTGCCGGTCGGCGTCGGCGTCGTTGCCGGTGGCGATGCGGAACCGGTCGCGCTGCTCGATCAGCGAGGCCATCGCGTACGGCGACGAGCAGTCCATGCGGATCTTGCCGTCCCAGTCCAGCGTCATGAACCGCCAGGTGGGGTCGGTGTGCGGGTTGACCACGGTCAGGTCGAGGCGGTGCTGCTCCGCGATCCGGCCCCAGTAGTCGACGGACGCGCCGCCGAGCGGGTCGGCGCCGATGCGCACCCGGGCCGCGCGGATCGCGTCGAGGTCCAGGACGCTCGGCAGGTCGCCGACGTAGGCGCCGAGGAAGTCGTAGCGCCCGGTGGTGCCGGCGGCGAGCGCGCGGGCGTACGGCAGCCGCCGTACCTCCTTCAGGCCGCCCGTGATGATCTGGTTGGCGCGGTCCTGGATCCAGGACGTGGCGTCCGAGGCCGCCGGGCCGCCGCTGGGCGGGTTGTACTTGAAGCCGCCGTCGGCGGGCGGGTTGTGCGACGGGGTGACGACCACGCCGTCGGCGAGCCCGGTGTCGCGGCCGCGGTTGTGGGTGAGGATGGCGTGCGAGACGGCCGGGGTCGGGGTGTAGCCGTCCGCGCTGTCGATGAGCACGGTGACGTCGTTGGCGGCGAACACCTCCAGCGCGGTGACCCGGGCCGGCTCGGACAGCGCGTGCGTGTCGGCGCCGAGGAACAGCGGGCCGTCCACGCCCTGCGCCGCGCGGTACTCGCAGATGGCCTGGCTGGTCGCGGCGATGTGGTCCTCGTTGAAGGCGCTCGCCAGGGACGAACCCCGGTGCCCCGAGGTGCCGAAGGCCACCCGCTGGCCGGGGTCGGCCGGGTCGGGCCGCAGCGCGTAGTACGCCGTGACCAGCCGGGCCACGTCGATGAGGTCATCGGGGCCGGCCGGCTGTCCCGCTCGCTCGTGCGACATGAGTCCGCTCCTCCGCATCGGTGTGATCGATCGCTCGGGGCCCATCTTTCCCCGTGAGGGGCCCGGCGTGCGAGTGCGCCCGCACCGAGCGCGGTGGGCCGGCCACGGGCCGCACCGTGATCCGCTCTCCCGAAGATCACTCTCGCCACGCTCCCGTGTGCCCCCACGACCGGCAGGTAACCGCCCGTGTCCGGACCCACCGTCTGGGCCCCCGGGCTGCCGGGTGTCACGGGCGTACCTGGACCTGACGATCGTCGCGGCCGTGCTGTTCCTCGTCCGGTTCGCCCGCTGCCGGCGCAACGCCCGCTCGCCGTCCGCCGGTTGCCGCCGGTGCTCGGCCCCGGGGCCCCGGCGCGGCAGGCCGCCGCGCCGGGGCCGACGGCGCCGGTCCCGGGCGCGGCGGGCCTGCCGCGTCATTCCCGGTTCTCCGGCGGCGGGGCCTCAGCCGATGTGGTAGCTGTCGCCGTAGACCTTCCAGTCCAGCGGTGTGTTCAGGTCGAGGTTGCCCTTGCGCAGGAACACCCGCTGCGCGGTGTCGACCCTGCTGGTGTCGCTGTGCGCCTCCTCCTGCTTCATGGCCCATACCCGCGCGTCGAGGAAGGCGTTCAGGTACGCCGTCTCGCCGCCGCCCTGCGCCGGCGGCCTGGCGCTGCGCAGGGCCCGGCGCCGGATGTTGTGGAAGCCGGTGGGGTCGTCGCCGTCGCCGTGCATGACGATGGCGTCGTAGTAGGCGAACTGGCCGAGGGCGCGGAGCCCGTCCGCCTTGCCCTGGGCGACGGCGGGATCGAAGTAGACCCGGTCGCGTTCGTCGTTCTGGGCCCGCTGGAAGGCCGGGTCCTGGGCGGCCCGGCGCCAGTCCCGGGGGTAGTCCGGGTCCAGGCCGTCGTGCGAGTCGGTGCCGTCGACCCGGCGCAGGGCGGGCAGATACCGGGCCAGGACGTTGCCGGGCGCCCGGTCGGTGTAGAGCTGGACCAGGTCGAGCATGTCGCCGGTGCCGGAGCAGAAGCCGATGATGCCGGCGGTGTAGCCGCGTCCGTCGCCGATGTTCTCGATGTACTTGTACTGGGCCTTCCAGTCCAGCGAGGAGTTCTCCGCGCTGGAGACGAGCCGCATGGCGATCTCCTTCTTCGCCGGGTCGTCGAGGCCGGGCGCGGCGGCCGAGGCCCGCGCGGCGCGCGGGACGCCGGCGAGCAGGGTGCCGGTGGCGGCGGCGCCCAGCAGGGCGACGGCGGTGCGGCGGGAGAGGCGCGTGCGGGCGGCTGCCGGCCGGGGATCTGTGTACGCCACAGGGACTCCAGTGGGAGGTGGGGGGTCGGGGGGTGGTCGTCCGTGCCGAACTGATAGGAAAGTTTCCTATCGTGTGCGTCGCGGCCCCGTAACCCGTCCCGCGCGAAGTTCGTAGGATCGAACAGCCGAACGTTCCGTCCCCCGCCCCCCGGGTGGGCGGCTCAGGCGTGCGGCGTCCGGGCCCGCTCCCCGGCGAAGGCGTACAGCTCCTTCGAGGTGGTGATCAGTTCCCGCTGCTCCTCCCGGGACCCGACCATCGGCTGCGAGCCGCTGAGCGGCACCTGGGCGCTCTCCGGCAGGAACTTCACCGTCAGCAGGCCGATCGCGCCGGCCAGCATCAGGTAGTAGGCCGGCATCAGGTCGTCGCCGGTGGCGCCGACCAGCGCCGCGGTGACCAGCGGCGTGGTCCCGCCGAACGCGGCGACGGCGATGTTGAAGCCGATGCCCATGGCCGCGTAGCGGACGGCGGTCGGGAACAGCGCGGGCAGTGTGGCCGCGCTGGGCGCGGCGAAGCAGGCCAGCAGGGTGGACAGCAGCAGCACGCCGAGGATGGGCGGCCAGGTCCCCTCCGCCTTGATCAGCAGGAACGCGGGAACGGCCAGCACGATCATGGCGGCCGCGGCGACGCCGTACAGCGGGCGCCGGCCGACGCGGTCGCTGAGCCGGCCGAGGAAGGTGATCAGCAGGACGATCCACACCATGCCGATGAGCACCAGGACGTCGGCGGAGCCGCTGGACCGGTGCAGCGTCTCGGTCTGGTAGGTCGGCAGATAGCCGGTGACCATGTAGTTCGTGACGTTGTAGAGCAGCACCAGCCCCATGCAGATCAGCAGGGCGGGCCAGTGGTTGCGGACGATGTCCTTGAACTCGCTGCCCGCCGACTCCTGCGCCAGGCTCTTCTCGTGCTCGTCCAGCTGCTGCTGGAAGGCCGGCGACTCCTCGAGCTTGAGCCGCATGTAGAGGCCGATCACCCCGAGCGGCCCGGCGATCAGGAACGGGACCCGCCAGCCCCAGGAGAGCATCTGGGCGTCGGTCAGCATCAGGTTCAGCGCGGTCACCAGGGCCGAGCCGAGGGCGTAGCCGACGAAGGTGCCGAAGTCGAGCCAGCTGGAGAGGAATCCGCGCCTGCGGTCGGGCGAGTACTCGGCGACGAACGTGGTGGCGCCGCCGTACTCGCCGCCGGTGGAGAAGCCCTGCACCATGCGGGCCAGCAGGAGCAGCACCGGAGCGGCGATGCCGATGGTGGCGTACCCGGGGATGATTCCGATGGCGAAGGTTCCGACCGCCATCATGATCATGGTGGTGGCGAGCACCTTCTGCCGGCCGATCCGGTCGCCGAGCGGCCCGAAGACCAGCCCGCCGAGGGGCCGCACGACGAAGGCGGCGGCGAAGGTCGCGAAGGAGGAGATCACCTGGGCCGCCGGGGAGGCGCCGGGGAAGAACACCTTGCCGATGGTGGCGGCGAGGTAGCTGTAGACGCCGAAGTCGAACCACTCCATGCAGTTGCCGAGCGCGGAGGCGCCGACGGCGCGCCTGAGCAGCGGCGGCTCGACGACCTGGACGTCGTCCTTGCGGAAGGCCCCCCGGTTGCGGCGGAGCCTGCGGGTCAGCTCCTCGCGGACCTGGCGCGGCAGTTCCGCCACGGCCTTCGGAGTCCTCGGCCTCGACCCGGCCGGGCGCTCGCCCTCGGGCGTCACTCCGCTCATGGGCGCCTTCCTTTCCACTGCCGCCGGCCGGGCCCCCACCGGCCGGCGCTTCTCACCGCGTGCCCCATCCGTCTGCCCCGCTTCGCACCCGCCACACAGCAAAGTGATCACCGCGGGTGCCGGTCACGGGTGCCGCACCGCGCCCCGATTCAGAAACCCGGCCGCTCAATGCGATGACGGCCGGTGGTTGGACTTACGAATCATGGAGGCGCAGGGTGGACGTGCCCCTCGCGCACGACGGGCACCCCCTACGGCACCACCCGGAGACGACCCGATGAACCACGTCGCGGACCCCGCTCGCTACGACGGCACCATGCGCTACCGGCGCACCGGCCGCTCGGGACTGGACCTCCCGCTCCTGTCCCTGGGCTACTGGCACAACTTCGGCGACGACCGCCCCTTCGAGACCCAGCGCGAGATCGCGCTGCGCGCCTTCGACCTCGGGATCACCCACCACGACCTGGCCAACAACTACGGCCCGCCGTACGGCGCCGCCGAGATCAACTTCGGCCGGCTGCTCAAGCGGGACCTCGCCCCGTACCGGGACGAGCTGGTGATCTCCACCAAGGCGGGCTGGGACATGTGGCCCGGCCCCTACGGGCAGGGCGGCGGCTCGCGGAAGTACCTGCTGTCCTCGCTGGACCAGTCGCTGCGGCGCATGGGCGTGGACTACGTGGACATCTTCTACTCGCACCGGCTGGACGCGACCACGCCGCTGGAGGAGACGATGGGCGCGCTGGACACCGCCGTCCGCCAGGGCAAGGCCCTGTACGTGGGCATCTCCTCCTACGACGCCGAGCGCACCCGGCAGGCCGCCTCGATCCTGCGCGAGCTGGGCACGCCGCTGCTGATCCACCAGCCGTCGTACAGCATGCTCAACCGCTGGATCGAGACGGACGGCCTGCTGGACACCGCCGAGGAGGAGGGCTTCGGCGTCATCGGGTTCACCGCGCTCGCCCAGGGACTGCTCACCGGCCGCTACCTGGAGGGTGTGCCGGAGGACTCGCGGGCCGCGGCGGGCAAGTCCTTCGACCCGGCCTGGCTGACCGAGGACATGCGGAGCAGGCTGCGCGCCCTGAACGACGTCGCCGCGCGCCGCGGGCAGAGCCTCGCGCAGCTCGCGCTGGCCTGGGCGCTGCGGGACGAGCGGGTCACCTCACTGGTGATCGGCGCCTCCCGCACCGAGCAGCTCGAGCAGAACGTCGCCGCGCTGGAGAACCTCGAGTTCAGCGCCGAGGAACTGGCCGAGATCGACAAGCTGGCCACCGACGGCGGCGTCGACCTGTGGCGGGAGGCGCGCCAGGGAACCCTCGGGTGACATCTGGCACCGAGTGACACAGACCATGGACATAAGGAAAAAGTAGGACATAATGGAAGCCATCCGGACCACAGCGACTCGAGGAGCCGCCCCCCGTATGGCTTACGGAGCCCACCACAGCCCCTTCCCGCCGCCCCACCCCGACCTGGGCCTCGCCCGTCACTGCGAGCACTGCCTCGGCTGGGGAACCGTCGTCACCCGCGACGGCGAGCACGAACTGTGCCGCACCTGTCAGCCCGACCCGCACGACGGGGGAAGCGACCCAGGCTCCGCCTCGTAGCCCCCCACCCCCTGCTCGAACCAGGACCCGCACGCCCGTGCGCCGCGAAGGGTTAAGATCCTGGTAATGGTTTCCTCAAGAAACCTTCAAATCGAGCAGGGGGGCGGTCATGGGCGCGGCGCGCACCAGCAGTACGCCATTGCCGGGAATCGGTGTCCGGTACGACCTGACGACGCGGGAGCGGCAGCGCCTCTCCGTGGTGGCCCACCGCGACGGCGCGAGAACACTCAGCGCGTACCAGGGCGACGACCCCGACGCCTGCGCCCTGTCCGCCCGGCTCACCGGCGGAGAGGCCCAGGCGCTGGCCGAGGCGCTCCAGCCGACGCACCACAGCCCGAACCTGCTCTACACCACGGAACTGGGCCTGGTGGCCGAGCGGATCGAGCTGTCCGGGGTCTCCCACTGGAACGGCCGGCTGCTCGGTGACACGTGCATGCGCACCGAGACCGGGGTCTCCATCGTCGCCGTGCTGCGGCGCGCCGAGGCGATCCCGTCGCCGGGGCCGGGGTTCCGGCTGGCCGGCGGGGACACGCTCATCGTGATCGGCACCCGCGAGGGCGTCGACGCGGCCGCCGTCATCCTCGGCCGGGAGTGACGCGGATGCACTCCTCCGCGGTCTTCCTCATCGAGTTCGGCGCGATCATCCTCGGCCTCGGGCTGCTGGGCCGGCTCGCCGCGCGGCTGAGCTTCTCCCCCATCCCCCTGTACCTGCTGGCCGGGCTGGCCTTCGGCGAGGGCGGGCTGCTGCCGCTCGGCGCCAGCGAGGAGTTCGTGGCGATCGGCGCCGAGATAGGCGTCGTCCTGCTGCTGCTGATGCTGGGCCTGGAGTACACCGCCAGCGACCTGGTCTCCAACCTCAGAACCCAGTACCCGGCCGGCATCGTCGACGCCACCCTCAACGCGCTGCCCGGCGCCGTCATGGCGCTGCTGCTCGGCTGGGGCCCGATCGCCGCCGTCGTCCTCGCCGGCATCACCTGGATCTCCTCCTCGGGCGTCATCGCCAAGGTCCTCGGCGACCTCGGCCGGATAGGCAACCGGGAGACCCCGGTGATCCTCAGCATCCTGGTCCTGGAGGACCTGTCGATGGCGGTCTACCTGCCCGTCGTCACCGCGCTGCTGGCCGGCACCGGGCTCGCGGCGGGCAGTGTCACGCTGGCCGTGGCCCTCGGCGTCGCCGGGCTGGTCCTGCTGCTGGCGGTCCGGTTCGGGCGGCACATCTCCCGCTTCGTCTCCAGCGACGACCCGGAGAAGCTGCTGCTCGTCGTGCTCGGGCTGACCCTGCTGGTCGCGGGCGTGGCCCAGCAGCTCCAGGTCTCGGCGGCGGTGGGCGCGTTCCTGGTCGGCATCGCGCTCTCCGGCGAGGTCGCCGAGGGCGCGCACAACCTGCTCGCGCCGCTGCGGGACCTGTTCGCGGCGGTGTTCTTCGTCTTCTTCGGCCTGCACACCGACCCGGCCAGCATCCCGCCGGTGCTGCTGCCCGCCCTCGCCCTCGCGGTCGTCACGACGCTCACGAAGATCGCGACGGGCTACTGGGCCGCGCGCCGGGCGGGCATCTCGTCGAAGGGCAGATGGCGGGCCGGCGGCACCCTGGTGGCCCGCGGCGAGTTCTCCATCGTCATCGCCGGTCTCGCGGTGACCTCGGGGATCGACTCCGACCTCGGTCCGCTGGCCACGGCGTACGTCCTCATCCTGGTGGTCCTCGGGCCCCTCACCGCCCGCTACACCGAACCGCTCGCCCGCAGGCTTGCCGCCCTCGGCGGCCGCCGCCCGGCACCGGACGCCGGGCCGGCCGCGGGCGACGCACCGCTCACCGAGGACGGCGAGCCCGCGCTGCGGGACCAGGACACGGTCGCCCGTCCCTGACCGGGACGCCGGGGGGCACGAGGGCCCGCGCCCCTCGGCCGCCCCGGCATCCGCGCGCCACAGGGGCGGGCCGCCGCCGGACGTGGCCGGACCCGGCTCTCAGCCGGCGCCCCACTCGCCGCCGCGCGCGTGCACGTACTCCAGGGCGTCGAGCACCACGGTGCGGCGGTACCAGGAGCGCCAGGCGGCCAGCTCGGCGGCCAGCTCGCCGAGGGCGGCCTCCTCCCCCGGTTCCAGCCAGCGGCCCGAATCCGTCCGGTGCACGGAGATCACCCCCCGGCAGGCCCCCTCGGCCGTCATCATCGGGGCGCTGTGCACGGCGCGGCTGCCCGCGGCCAGCGTGGCCAGGCCGACGGGGTGCCCGGCCAGCCCGGGGTCGGCGGCCACGTCGGCCACGGTCACGGGCCGGCCGGCCGCCTGGGCCCGGGCGCAGACCGCGGGCGGGCCGCCGACCAGGGCGAGGCAGTCGCGATAGGCGGCGTCGAGCCCGTGGTGGGCCTCCAGTACGAGGGCCTCCTCGCGGGTGTGATCGGCGAGGTGGATCTCCGCCGCGTCCGCGTCGGTCAGGGTCACCGCCGCGTACACGGCCGCCCTGAGGACCTGCCGGCGGTCGCGCACGTCCACCGGGTCCGGCAGCGCGAGGGCGGGCGGCGGCAGGTGCCGGCGTCCGGGGAACCACTCCCCCGCCGCGTGCGGCGCCGGCGCGCTCACCACGGCGGCGGCCAGCACCCGCAGCGGTACGTTGTGGTGCTGGGAACCGTCGCGGAGCAGGGCGAACGCCTCCTCGGGGCCGGGCAGGCCGTACCGGGCCAGCAGGATGCCCTGGGCGATGCCGATGAGCCCGCTGGTGCGCGCCTTGGCCCGCAGCCCGAACACCTCGCTGCGCACGTCCTCCGGCAGCGCTTCCGCTCCGGGCGGCGGCCCGGCGGCCGTCGCCCGGCACACCGCGGCCAGTGCCTCCTCCAGCGTGGGACAGAGCCGGACGCCCGGCAGTTCGGCGGCCGCGAGCATGGCGCGCACCTCGGGGCGGGCGCCGCTGACCAGCACCGGTCCGGTCCCGAGGTCCCGGGTGCGGGCGTCCAGGGCGTCCCGGACCTCGTCGCTCATCCGGCTGACGCCCGAGACGTCCAGGACGAGGCGCAGCCCGCGCCGGTCGGCCCGCGCCAGCCGCAGGTCCAGTTCGCGGCCGAGCATGCCGGCGCCGTACCGGTCCAGCGGCCCGGACAGGCGCAGCACCACCGCCCGGTCGGCCACCGGCAGCACCGTCAGCGAGGCGGCCGCCGTCATGGCGGGCGACCCCCGAGATCCACATCCACGTACATGCCACGACCCGGTCGGGGCGAACCTCTGTCCGCTTCCCGCCGGCTCCTCCCCTCAGACTGTTCCCGGCAGCCGTGGAATGGCAAGCGGGGCGGGGCCGGCCGGGAGCTGCGGCACGTCCCGTGGCACCGGCCGGGGGAAAGCGGGTTTGGACCCGGCCGGAGCGGCAAACCGGAAGTCGACCGCACACCGGAACGACGTTGGGATGTGACTACCCCATGGCTGGTGACCAGAAGGCAAAGGCCAAGGCGGAGCAGGCCAAGGGCAAGGCCAAGGAGGCCGTGGGCCGCGCCGTCGGCAACGAGCGCATGGAGGCCGAAGGCCGCATGGAGGGCGCGCGGGGCGACGCCCGGGAGGCCAAGGAAAAGGGCAAGGACGCCTTCAAGCACTGACGAGCACTACCGCAACAGCATGCCGGGGCAGGCCGCGGGAACGAACCCGATTTCCGCGGCCTGTCCCGGTTCGCGTGTACTTGATCGACCGTCCAGTGGGTATCCGCCACAAGGACGGCACGAGCCTCCTCGATCAGGAAGGGACCCCGACCCCGGCGGAAGAGGGCAACGAGGTATGGACATCCACCTGACGACGCACAAGGCCACGCGGGCCCGCCCCGGGCCCCTGCGGCACAGCCGCACCTGGGACCGCGGCGCGCCCTGCATCGCCGAGGCGAGGGACGCGGTCGGCGCCCTCCTGGAACGGGCGCGTCCCGCACCGGGCCGGCGCGCGGTCCAGGATGCCCAGCTCGTCGCCAGCGAGCTCGTCACCAACGCCGTCAAGCACGCTCCCGGCCCGTGCGCGCTCCACCTCGAGCTGACGCCCGACGCGGCCGCGCTGAGCATCACGGTCGTCGACACCTCCCCCGACCTGCCCCGGCAGCCCCCACCCGACCCGGGCCGGGTGGGCGGCCACGGGCTGCTCCTGGTGAACATGCTCAGCGGCAGCCTGGAGGTCACCCCGCTGCCGCGCGGCAAGCGCGTCACCGCCATCGTCGCCCTGCGGGCCGACGCCGGCGGGTGACGCGCGACGGCGACGCCCGCCCGGCTCAGGCCAGCCTGAGCCCCACGATGCAGGTGTCGTCGTCGGTGTCCGACCTGCTGTGCGTGAGCAGCCGGTCCAGGTGCTGGTCCAGACCGCCGGGCGCCGAGCGCGCCATCGACAGCAGATGCGACAGTGACTCCTGCACGGACCGGTCCCGGCGCTCGATCAGACCGTCGGTGTACATCAACAGCGTGTCACCGCCAGCCAGTTGGACCTCCGTCTCCTCGTACACGGCGTCCGGTACGGCGCCCAGCAGCAGCCCCTTGAGCGTGGGCATGGCGGTGGCCTCCGCGTCCCGCACCAGGACCGGCGGGAGATGTCCGGCCCGGGCCCAGCGCAGGGTGCGCCGCTCGCCGTCGTAGAGACCGCACACCGCGGTGGCGGTGACGGCGCCGGTCAGATGGTGGGCGACGATGTTCAGCCAGGACAGCAGCTGCGCCGGCCCGGCGCCGGTCACGGCCAGGCCGCGCAGGGCGTTGCGCAGCACGACCATGCTGGTCGCGGCCTCTATGCCGTGCCCGGCGACGTCCCCCACGCACACCAGCACCAGACCCGAGGGCAGCACCACCGCGTCGTACCAGTCGCCGCCGACCAGATGCTCCGTCTCCGCCGGCCGGTACCGCACGGCAACCTGGAGGTCGGGCACCTCCAGGGGGGACTGCGCCGGGGGCATGATCGCGTGCTGGAGCTGCAGGGCCAGCCGGTTGCGCTCGTCGGCCTGCTGCTCGGTGTGGGCGAGCTGGTCCCGGGTGGCGGCCAGGGCGACCTCCGTCCAGTGCTGGGCGGAGATGTCCTGGTAGGCGCCGCGGACGACGAGGAGCTGGCCGTCGGTGTCCAGGACGGGTTCGGCCACCACCCGCACATGCCGGGTGACCCCTTCCGGCCGCTGCAGCCGGAAGGCCACGGAGGCCGGGCGCCGCTGGTGCACCAGGGTGCGCAGGAACCGGCCGATGCCGACGGCGTCGTCGGGGTGCGCGTGCGCGGCCAGATCCTCCAGCGGGACCGGAGGGCTGGTGGGCGGGCGGCCGTACAGGTCGAAGAGCTGCCCGTTCCAGGTGATCTCGGCGGTGAGCAGGTTCTCCTCGAAGCCGCCGATGCGGCCGAGCCGCTGGGCGTGCTGGAGCAGGCTGGCCAGCCGGGCCGCCTCGTCCTCGATCCGCCAGATCAGCAGCACGCTGGAGCCGTGCCGGCTGATGCTGATGTCCGCGACCGCCGACAGCGGAACCTGGTCGACCAGGGCGGTGAGCCGCATGCGCTGGGCGCGGAACGGCTCGCCGGTCGCGTAGACCCGCTCCACCCGCTGGAACAGCTCGTTGGTCCCGGCGGCCATCGGGTAGGCCTCCAGCAGCAGCGCGCCGCCGACGACGGCCCGCGGCCGGCCCGCCGGGTCGAGGAAGTGGCTGTTGACGTGCTGGATGCGGAAGTCGACGAGCTGTCCGGTGTCGTCGAGGTGCGGCACCAGGACCAGGGCCGGGTCGTGCAGGCCGTCCGCCAGGTCCATCAGCTCCACCACGTCCGGCAGCACCCGGTTCTCCTGGGCGCCGGGCAGCAGCGGGTGCGACTCCAGGGTGTGCGCGCACAGTTCGGCGAGCGCTTCGAGCTGTCGGATCACCTGGGGCGGCCTCGGGCCCTCGGGGCCCGGCCAGGCGATCTCCAGCACGCCGTGGATGCGGCCGCCCACGCCGGCCGGCACGGCTGCCCGGGCGCCCTCCGCGAAGGCACGGCGGCCGATGGTGGGCAGCCCGGACTCGGCGAGGGACGTCAGCCACTGGCCGTCCCGTTCGGTCAGGCCGCGCCGGGCCACGGTGGCCACGTCCGGCGGGACGTAGCGCCAGCGTTCGGCCTCGGCCTGCGGGAAGCCCGCGCTGCCCGCGAGGGTCAGCGAGCCGTCGGAGCCGGCGGCCCAGACCGCCACGGCCACGGCGCCGAGCGGCCGCAGGGCGTGCTGGAGCAGCGAGTCGGCCACCGCCTGGGTGTCGTGGGCGGCGAGGACGCCGCTCTCGGCGGCGCGCAGCCGCACCGCGGCGGAGTCCTCGGCCTGCCCGGCCGGGTCCGCGGTGGCGGCCAGGAAGGCCTTGGCGACCTCCGAAACCCGGTCCCGGGCGGCCTGGTTGATGACCTCGACAGCGAACTCCAGCGGGGTCACCCGGGCCTGCTCGGTCAGCTCGGCGAGCTGCCGGGCGGCCTGCGCCGGGCCGCAGCCGAGGCGCTCGACCAGGATGCCCTTGGCCAGTTCCAGCAGGGCCCGGCCCTCGGCCTCGGCCTGTGCCGCCCGCACCTCCTCGCGCAGCCGCTCGACGGTGGCGGCGAGCCTGCCCACGGGCGAGGTGGCCGGCGCCCCGGCGGGGTCGCTCCGCTCCAGCGGGCCGGCGGGCGCCGCGGCCTCACCAGGGCCGGACGGGTCCAGGGCCCCGGCCAGGCCGGACGGACCCAGGAGCCCGGCCAGGCCGGACGGGTCCAGGGGCCCGGCCTGTTCCGGCGGATCCAGTGGCCCGCTCGGGCCGGACGGATCCAGTGGCCCGCTCGGGCCGGACGGGTCCAGGGGCCCGCCCGGGCCGGACGGGTCCAGGGGCCCGCCCGGGCCGGACGGTTCTACGGCCCCGGGCGTGCCGGGCACGGCGGGCGGGCCGGCGCCCGGCGAGCCCGGGTCCACGGCGGCCGCCTCGGACAGCGGTTCGTTGTCGTTCACCGGAATCCTGCTCCTCGGCCGGCGGTCATGGCGTGCGTCCTCATGCGGGCAGCCAGCGCCGGACGCAGGCGATGAGGTCCTGGGTGTCGACCGGCTTGGTGACGTAGTCGCTGGCGCCGGACGCGAGGCTCTTCTCCCGGTCGCCCTGCATGGCCTTGGCGGTCACGGCGATGACCGGCAGGTCGGCGTACTGCGGCATCCTGCGGATCTCGGCCGTGGCGGTGTAGCCGTCCATCTCGGGCATCATCACGTCCATCAGGACGAGTTCGACGTCCGGGTTGCTCACCAGCGTGTCGATGCCCTTGCGGCCGTTCTCCGCGTGCAGCACGCGGAAACCGTGCAGTTCGAGGATGCCGCTGAGCGCGAACAGGTTCCGGGCGTCGTCGTCGACCACGAGGACCGTACGGCCCCGGGTCCGCTCGTCGACCGGCTGGGGCGCCGTGAGCTGCTGCGGCTCCTCGCCGCGCACCAGGGTGAGCACCTCGCCGGGCTCCTCGGCCGACAGGTGCAGGGCGATCCGCTCGCGCAGCTCGTCCAGGCTGTACAGGTACTCCAGCGAGCCGCCCTCCGTGTCCTCGGCGAGGTGCTCGGTGCGGTGCGAGCTGTGCACCAGGACCGGGACGCTCGCCAGCGCGGAGTCGCCGCGCAGCGCGCGCAGGAAGCGTGCCGACTCCCCGTCCGGCGCGCCGAGTTCGACGACGACGCAGTGGCAGGGCTCGGCGGCGAGAGCGCCGGCCGCCTCGTGCGCGCCGACCGCGGCGATGATGTCGACGGTGGCGCCCTCGGCACGTCCGTGCCCGAGGTCCCCGACGACGCTCTCGGCGACCAGCGTCAGCAGGCCGCGCGGCCGCTCCTCCACCACCAGCAGGCGGCGCGGGCGTTCCCGCTTGGCGGACGCGGGGGGCGCGCCCTCCAGGGCCGCGGTTCCGGGCGCCGTGCCGGCCGGGAGCGGCTCGGGCGGCTTCGGCGCGCTGCGCAGCAGGTCCTCGAAGTCCAGCCGGGCGACGGGCAGGAACAGGGTGAAGGTGCTGCCCTTGCCAGGGGTGCTGGCCACGGTGACGGCGCCGCCGAGGAGGTGGGCGATCTCCCGGGTGATGGACAGGCCGAGACCGGTGCCGCCGTACTTGCGGCTGGTGGTGCCGTCCGCCTGCTGGAAGGCGCCGAAGATGGTCTCCCGCTGCTGTTCGGCGATGCCGATGCCGGTGTCCTTCACCCGGAAGGCCACGATGGTCCCGCCCCGCACCACGCCCTCGGGCACCTCGTCGTCGGGGGCGGGCTCGATGCGCAGCTCGACGCTGCCCTGCTCGGTGAACTTCACCGCGTTGGAGAGCAGGTTGCGCAGGATCTGCCGCAGCCGGGAGTCGTCGGTGAGCAGGTCGGCGGGGGCGCCGGGCGCGGTGCTGACCGTGAAGTCCAGGCTCTTCTGCGAGGTCATCGGGCGGAACGTGGCCTCGACGTACTCGATGAGCTGCCGCAGCGGGACCCGCTCGGGGCTGACGTCCATCTTCCCGGCCTCGACCTTGGACAGGTCGAGGATGTCGTTGATGAGCTGCAGCAGGTCGGAACCCGCGGAGTGGATGATCCCCGCGTACTCGACCTGCTTCGGGGTGAGGTTGCGGGACGGGTTCTGGGCGAGGAGCTGGGCGAGGATGAGCAGGCTGTTGAGCGGGGTGCGCAGCTCATGGCTCATGTTCGCGAGGAACTCGGACTTGTAGCGGGAGGCGAGCGACAACTGCTGCGCGCGGGCCTCCAGTTCCTGCCGCGCCTGCTCGATCTGCAGGTTCTTCGCCTCGATGTCCCGGTTCTGGTCGGCCAGCAGGGAGGCCTTGTCCTCGAGTTCGGCGTTGGACTGCTGCAGTTCCTCCTGCCGCGCCTGCAACTCGGCGGAACGGGAGCGCAGTTCGCTGGTGAGGCGCTGCGACTCCTCCAGCAGTTCGTCGGTGCGGGCGTTCGCCACGATGGTGTTGACGTTGACGCCGATGGTGTCCACGAGCTGCTGCAGGAAGTCCCGCTGGACGGGGGTGAACGCGGTGACCGAGGCGAGCTCGATGACACCGAGGACCTGCTCCTCGAAGAGGATGGGGAGCAGCAGCAGGGCGGTGGGCTCGATCTCACCGAGCCCGGAGGAGATGGTGACGTAGCCGGGCGGCAGCTCGTCCACGGCGATCGTGCGGCGGCTGCGCGCGGCCTGGCCGACCAGGGAGCGGCCGAACGGGATGCGGGCGGGCCGGTTGTCGTCCTCCGGCCTGCCGTAGGAGCCGACGAGCCGCAGCTCGGCCCCGGTCTCGCCGTCCTCGGCGAGGTAGAAGGCGCCGTACTGGGCGGAGACCTGGGGCACCAGTTCGTCCATGATCAGCTCCGCGACGACGGGGAGGTCGCGGTGGCCCTGCATGAGGGCGGAGATCCGGGCGAGGTTGGTCTTGAGCCAGTCCTGCTCCTGGTTGGCCAGGGTGGTCTCGCGCAGGGACTCCACCATGGAGTTGATGTTGTCCTTGAGGTCGGCGACCTCGCCGGAGGCGTCGACGGTGATCGACCGGGTCAGGTCGCCCTCGGCGACGGCGCTGGCCACGTCGGCGATGGCGCGCACCTGACGGGTGAGGTTCCCGGCGAGTTCGTTGACGTTCTCCGTCAGGCGCTTCCAGGTTCCGGAGACGCCCTCGACCTCGGCCTGGCCGCCGAGCCGGCCCTCGGTGCCCACCTCGCGGGCCACCCGGGTCACCTCGTCGGCGAACGCCGAGAGCTGGTCCACCATCGTGTTGATGGTCGTCTTCAGTTCGAGGATCTCGCCGCGCGCGTCGACGTCGATCTTCTTGGACAGGTCGCCCCGGGCCACGGCGGTGGTCACCAGCGCGATGTTGCGCACCTGGCCGGTGAGGTTGTTGGCCATGGAGTTGACGTTGTCGGTGAGGTCCTTCCAGGTGCCGGCCACGTTGGGCACGTGCGCCTGGCCGCCGAGCCGGCCCTCGGTACCCACCTCGCGGGCCACCCGGGTCACCTCGTCGGCGAACGCGGAGAGCGTGTCGACCATGGTGTTGATGACGTCGGCGAGCGCGGCGACCTCGCCCTTGGCCTCGACGGTGATCTTCTGCGACAGGTCGCCCTTGGCGACGGCCGTGGCGACCTGCGCGATGGAGCGGACCTGACCGGTCAGGTTGGACGCCATCACGTTGACGTTGTCGGTGAGGTCCTTCCAGGTGCCGGAGACACCGCGGACGGTGGCCTGGCCGCCGAGGTTGCCGGCCGTGCCGACCTCGCGGGCCACCCGGGTCACCTCGTCGGCGAACGCGGAGAGCTGGTCCACCATCGTGTTGATGGTGTTCTTCAGCTCCAGGATCTCGCCGCGCGCGTCCACCGTGATCTTCTGCGACAGGTCGCCCTGCGCCACCGCGGTGGCCACCTGGGCGACGTTGCGCACCTGGGCGGTGAGGTTCCCGCCCATGAAGTTCACCGAGTCCGTGAGGTCCCGCCAGGTGCCCTTGACGCCCTTGACGTCCGCCTGACCGCCCAGCCGGCCCTCGGTGCCCACCTCGCGGGCCACGCGGGTCACCTCGTCGGCGAACGCCGAGAGCTGGTCCACCATCGTGTTGATGGTGCTCTTCAGCTCCAGGATCTCGCCCCGGGCGTCCACCGTGATCTTCTGCGACAGGTCGCCCTGCGCCACCGCCGTCGTCACCTGGGCGACGTTGCGCACCTGGGCGGTGAGATTTCCGGCCATGAAGTTGACCGAATCCGTGAGGTCCCGCCAGACGCCGGCGACCCCGGGCACCTGCGCCTGCCCCCCGAGGCGCCCCTCGGTACCCACCTCGCGCGCCACCCGGGTCACCTCGTCGGCGAACGCGGAGAGCTGGTCGACCATCGTGTTGACGGTCTCCTTGAGCTGGAGGATCTCGCCGCGCGCGGGAACGTCGATCTTCTGCGACAGGTCGCCCTTGGCGACGGCGGTCGCGACCTGTGCGATGTCGCGCACCTGGGTGGTGAGGTTGCCCGCCATCGCGTTGACGGAGTCGGTGAGGTCGGCCCAGGTGCCGGAGACGCCCGGCACCTCCGCCTGGCCGCCGAGGGTGCCCTCGGTGCCCACCTCGCGGGCCACCCGGGTCACTTCGGAGGTGAACACGGACAACTGGTCGACCATGCCGTTGAAGACGGTGGCGATGTCGCCCATCAGTCCGCTGGAGTCGTCCGGCAGCCGTGTGCCGAAGTCTCCGTCGCGGACCGCCGTCAGCCCCGCGAGGAGCCGTCTCAGTTCCTGTTCACCCGGGACGGCGTCGATCGTCCCGGTCGCCTTGCCGGCCATGTGCACCCTCGTTCCGCTCCCCAGGAGCCCTCGGGCAGAGGGCTCGGAACCACCACCGGGCACGCGGCCTGACCCGGCCCTTGGTGTGTGCATTTCCGCAGTTCACGGAATTGCCTGATGAGAAAAATACGTCGCAGGCTAACCCACTTTCACGAGCCCCGACAAAGCAGCCCCTCGGCCGGCCAGACTTCGCCACGACGATCCGCCGCGAGAGGTGTACTTCCCGTCGTCCCGGGTACTCCATCGCGTTCGGCGTCCGCGGAGCGGCGCCTCGCGTCCGGCCCCTCCCGCCGGGTGACGGCTGCCGCGGGGGCCGTTTCGGGCGCGCGCGGCGAGGGCACCCGTGCCAGGCTCGAGACAGGGCACCAGGACCCGGACCCCGGACGTTTGCGCGCCTCGGCCGCCGGCGGGGGCGCGGGCCGAGCGAGGAGGGCGCGGCATGACCCCCGACGACGACGGCGCTGCGGGCCCCGGGCCGGCGCGCGGGCATCTGCTGTACGGCCCCCAGCCGGACGTGGCGGGCGCCGCGGGTTACCCGGACGCCCCGCCCAGGATGGGCTTCTTCACCGACACCTCCGTGTGCATCGGCTGCAAGGCGTGCGAGGTGGCCTGCAAGGAGTGGAACGCCGTCCCGGAGGACGGGCTCGAACTGACCGGCATGTCCTACGACAACACCCAGGGCCTCGGCGCCGACACCTGGCGGCACGTGGCGTTCATCGAGCAGCGCAAGCCCTTCGGCGGGCAGGAGCCCGGCGTCGTCCACGAGGACGTCGACGTGTTCGCCGCCGCGGCGGACCTCGGCACCGGCGCGGGCTCGCCGGGGCCGGGCGCCACCGCTCCCCCGCCCGCCGGGGCCCCCGCGGGCGCCCCAGCCGGGGAGATCTCCCCGGTGTCGCCGGACGGCCGCACCGAGCTGCGCTGGCTGATGGCCTCCGACGTGTGCAAGCACTGCACCCACGCGGCGTGCCTCGACGTGTGCCCCACAGGCGCGCTGTTCCGCACCGAGTTCGGCACGGTCGTCGTCCAGGAGGACGTCTGCAACGGCTGCGGCTACTGCGTGCCCGCCTGCCCGTACGGCGTCATCGACCAGCGCGAGGACGACGGCCGGGTGTGGAAGTGCACCCTGTGCTACGACCGGCTGGGCGTCGGCATGGAGCCGGCCTGCGCCAAGGCCTGCCCGACCGAATCGATCCAGTTCGGCCCGCTGGAGGAGCTGCGCGAGCGGGCCGCGGCCCGGGTGGAGCGGCTCCGGGAGGCGGGGGTGGCCGACGCCCGGCTGTACGGCGAGAGCCCGGACGACGGGGTCGGCGGGGACGGCGCGTTCTTCCTCCTGCTGGACGAGCCGGAGGTGTACGGCCTGCCGCCGGACCCGGTGGTCACCACCCGGGACCTGCCCGACATGTGGCGGCACGCCGCGCTGGCCGCCGTCTCGCTCGCCGCGCTCGCCGTCACCAGTTTCGTGAGGAGGCCGCGATGAGCGGTTCGGACGTGACCCGGGACGGCGTGACGGGCGGGCGGCCGGGTCGCGAGGCCCCGACGGGCGAGCGGGCCGGACGCCGCCGGCGCCGGCGCGGCCGGGGCGAGCAGCCGATGGTCCCGGACGCGGAGTTCTCGTCGTACTACGGCAAACCGGTGCTGAACAAGCCGACGTGGAAGGCGCTCGACATCGCCGGCTACCTGTATCTCGGCGGGCTGGCCGGGGCCTCGTCGCTGCTCGCGGCCGGGAGCACGCTCAGCGGGCGGCCGGGGCTGGCCCGGCCGGCGAAGCTGGGGGCCGCCGGGGCCATCTCGCTGTCCCTGGTCGCGCTCGTGCACGACCTGGGCCGCCCGGCCCGCTTCCTCAACATGCTTCGGGTGTTCAAGCCCACCTCGCCGATGAGCGTGGGCTCGTGGCTGCTGGTGGGCTACGCCCCGCTGACGGTGGCCGCGGCGGCCGCCGATGTCGCGGGCCGCTACCGCCTGGCCGGCTCGGCCGCCACGGCGGGCGCCGCCGTGCTCGGCCCGGCGGTGGCGACCTACACCGCGGTGCTGCTCTCGGACACGGCGGTGCCGTCCTGGCACGAGGGCTACCGGCAGCTCCCGTACGTCTTCGCGGGATCGGCGGCGACCGCGGCGTCCGGTCTGGCGCTGGCCGCCGCCCCGGTGGGCGAGGCGGGACCGGCCCGCCGGATGGCGGCCCTCGGCGCGGCGCTGGAGCTGGGCGCCTTCCGGCTGATGAAGGGGCGCCTGGGACTGGCCGCCGAGACCTTCGAGCAGGGCCGGCCGCACCGGTTGCTGCGCGCCGCCGAGGCGCTGACGGCGGGCGGGGCCGCCCTGGCGCTGCTGTCCGGGCGCGTGCGCGACCGGCGCCTGGCCGTGGCGGCCGGAGCCGCGCTGCTGTCCGGCTCGGCGGCACTGCGCTTCGGCGTGTTCCAGGCCGGGGTGGACTCCGCCGAGGACCCGAAGTACACGGTCGTGCCGCAGCGCGAGCGGCTCGCGGCGCGGGGCGGCTGAACCCGTCCCCCGTCCGGGAGCGAGCCGTGCCGGTTTGGCCGTCCGGGGCGGGGGTACTCCGCCGCCCGCCGGGGCCGGGATGCCGCGGACGCGCGGTGGCGTGAGAATCGAAGGACGTGGACGGGAGGAGCGGGTCGTGGGCGTTCGCACCTGGATCGACTCCTGGCCGGTCTACCGGCAGCTCACGGGTACCGACCCGCTGGGCCGGGGGGCCGCCGCCAAGAGCGGCCGCAGCGCGCGTCTGAAGCCCCGGGTGGCCTCGGCCGACCGGGTGGTCAAGTCCGTCTGCCCGTACTGCGCGGTGGGCTGCGGGCAGAACGTGTACGTCCAGGGCGGGAAGGTCACCCAGATCGAGGGCGACCCGGACTCCCCGATCTCGCGCGGCCGGCTGTGCCCCAAGGGCTCGGCCAGCCTGCAGCTGACGACGGGGAGCGCCCGCGAGCACCAGGTGCTCTATCGGCGGCCGCACGGCACGCGGTGGGAGCGGCTGGACCTGGACACGGCGATGGAGATGATCGCCGACCGGGTCGTCGAGGCGCGGCGGGCGGGCTGGCAGTGGGAGGCCGACGGGAAGCGCACCCGGCGCACCCTCGGCTTCGCGAGCCTCGGCGGGGCGACGCTCGACAATGAAGAGAACTACCTGATCAAGAAGCTGTTCACCGCGCTGGGAGCGATCCAGATCGAGAACCAGGCGCGTGTTTGACACTCCTCCACCGTTCCCAGTCTGGGAACCTCGTTCGGACGCGGCGGCGCGACCACCTTCCAGCAGGACCTGCAGAACTCGGACTGCATCGTCATCCAGGGCTCGAACATGGCCGAGTGCCATCCGGTCGGGTTCCAGTGGGTGATGGAGGCGAAGGCGCGCGGCGCGAAGGTGATCCACGTCGACCCGCGGTTCACCCGGACCAGCGCGCTGGCCGACGTGCACGTGCCGCTGCGCGCTGGCTCGGACATCGCGTTCCTCGGCGGGATCATCAACCACGTCCTGCGGGAGGAGAAGTACTTCCGGGACTACGTGCTGGCGTACAGCAACGCCTCGGTGATCCTGCGCGAGGACTTCCGGGACACCGAGGACCTGGACGGCGTCTTCTCGGGCCTGGACACCGACAGCCGCTCGTACGACAACAGCAGCTGGCAGTACGAGGGCGCCGAGATGCAGGCGGCCTCGGGCGAGCGTGATCTGGATTACGACAAGCGCACCGGCGGCGAGGGCTCCGACGACAGCGCGGTCACCGAGGCGGCGCGCGGCGAGGCGCACGGCTCCGGCGGGGCCGTGATCGGCGAGGGCGAGCCCGAGCGGGACGAGACGCTCACCCATCCGCGCTGCGTCCTGCAGGTGCTCAAGCGGCACTACGCCCGCTACACGCCCGAACTGGTCGAGGAGGTCTGCGGGGTACCGCGGGACCTGTTCCGGCAGGTGTGCGAACTGGTCACGGAGAACTCCGGACGGGACCGGACCACGGCGTTCGCCTACGCGGTCGGCTGGACACAGCACACGGTCGGCGTGCAGTACATCCGCGCGGCCGCGGTGCTGCAGACACTGCTCGGCAACATCGGCCGCCCGGGCGGCGGCATCCTCGCGCTGCGCGGGCACGCCTCCATCCAGGGCTCCACGGACATCCCGACCCTGTTCAACCTGCTGCCCGGCTACATCCCGATGCCGCACGCCCACCAGAACCAGGACCTCGACGCGTTCGCGAAGGCCGAGGCGGCCCACAAGGGCTACTGGGGCAACATGCGCGCCTACCTGGTGAGTCTGCTGAAGGCGTACTGGGGCGACGCGGCGACGCCGGAGAACGACTTCTGCTTCGACTACCTGCCGCGGCTGACCGGCTCCCACTCCGCGTACGAGACGGCACTGGCGCAGCTCGACGGGGCGTGCAAGGGCTACTTCCTGATCGGGGAGAACCCGGCGGTCGGCAACGCCAACGCCAAGCTGATGCGCATGGGCATGGCCAACCTGGACTGGCTGGTGGTGCGGGACTTCTCCCTCATCGAGTCGGCGACCTGGTGGAAGGACGGCCCGGAGATCGAGACCGGGGAGATGCGCACCGAGGACATCGGCACCGAGGTGTTCTTCCTGCCGGCCGCGGCGCACACCGAGAAGGACGGCAGCTTCACCAACACCCAGCGGCTGCTGCAGTGGCACCACCAGGCCGTGGAGCCGCCCGGCGAGGCCCGCAGCGATCTGTGGTTCACGTACCACCTGGGGCGGCTCATCAGGGAGCGGCTGGCCGGGTCCGCCGACGAGATGGACCGTCCGGTGCTGGACCTGACCTGGGACTACCCGACGAGGGGCGAGCTGGTCGAGCCGGACGCGGAGGCCGTGCTGGCCGAGATCAACGGCCATGACGCCGACGGCGATCCGCTCTCCTCCTACGAGCAGCTGGAGTCCGACGGGTCGACCGCCTGCGGGTGCTGGATCTACTGCGGGGTGTACGCCGACGGCGTCAACCAGGCCGCGCGCCGCAAGCCGGGCCGGGAGCAGGACTGGGTGGCGGCCGAGTGGGCGTGGGCCTGGCCGGCCAACCGGCGCATCCTGTACAACCGCGCCTCGGCCGATCCGGACGGCAGGCCGTGGAGCGAGCGGAAGGCGCTGGTGTGGTGGGACCCGGACAAGGGTGAGCGGGGCGAGTGGTCCGGGCACGACGTGCCCGACTTCAAGAAGGACAAGGCGCCCGACCACGAGCCGCCCGAGGGCGCGACCGGCCCCGAGGCGCTGTCCGGCCGGGACCCGTTCATCATGCAGGCCGACGGCAAGGCGTGGCTGTACGTGCCGTCGGGCCTGACCGACGGGCCGCTGCCGACGCACTACGAGCCGCAGGACTCCCCGTTCCCGAACCTGCTCTACGGCCAGCAGCGCAATCCGGTACGGCAGTTGCTGCCGACGCTGCCGGACAACCGCTACCAGCCGAGCGGCGCCGAGTCCGGCTCGGAGGTGTTCCCGTACGTGGCCACCACCTACCGGCTCACCGAGCACCACACGGCGGGCGGCATGTCCCGCTGGCTGCCCTATCTCGCCGAACTACAGCCGGAGTTCTTCTGCGAGGTGTCCCCGGAGCTGGCGGCCGAGCGGGGCCTCGCGCACACCGGCTGGGCGACGATCGTCAGCGCGCGCGGGGTGATCGAGGCCCGGGTGCTGGTGACCGACCGGATGGCGCCGCTGCGGGTGCAGGGCCGGACCCTGCACCAGGTGGGCCTGCCCTACCACTGGGGTCCGAACGGCTACAGCACCGGGGACGCCGCCAACGAGCTGCTGCACCTGTCCCTGGACCCGAACACGCACATCCAGGAGGCGAAGGCGTTCGCCGTCGACGTCCGTCCCGGGCGCCGTCCGCGGGGACCGGCGTCACTGGAGCTGGTGCGGGCCTACCGGGCCCGGGCGGGCATCGACGAGCACACCGGTACGGAGCCGTAGGGGCGGCGCGTCCGGCCCCCGCCGGCGGCCCGCCGTAGGGGCGGCTCAGCGGAGCACGATCGAGTGCTCCCCGCGGGGCACCAGCTCCCCCACCACCGGGGCGCCGGGCACCTCGCCGGCGACGAGCAGCCCGCCCGAGGTCTGCGCGTCCGCCAGCAGCAGCCGGGTGTCCGCGTCCGCGGCTCCGAAGTCGGTGTGCGGCGCGACCCACTCCAGGTTGCGCCGGGTGCCGCCGCTCACGTATCCGTCGCGGACGGCCTCGCGGGCGCCGTCCAGGTAGGGCACGGCGGCCGTGTCGAGGACGGCGGTGACGCCGGAGGCCCGGGCGAGCTTGTGCAGGTGTCCGAGGAGCCCGAAGCCGGTGACGTCGGTGGCGCAGACGGCGCCGGCGGCGAGGGCGGCGGCGGACGCGTCCCGGTTGAGGGCCGTCA
This sequence comes from Streptomyces sp. NPDC038135, assembly GCF_055601245.1. Lineage (NCBI taxonomy): Bacteria > Bacillati > Actinomycetota > Actinomycetes > Kitasatosporales > Streptomycetaceae > Streptomyces > Streptomyces sp. NPDC038135. The sequence continues at coordinate 569,548 of NZ_JBVJXS010000004.1, forward strand.
TCGTGGCGATCGCCTGCTCGAACCGCTCCCCCGTCGCCTTGTGCCGGTTGTTCAGCACGCCGAGGCCCAGCGGTTTGGTCAGCGAGAGCGGCAGGCCCGCGCGGCCCGCGTCGTTGCGGAGCAGCCGGGCGGGGTCGGCGAGCCCGGTGACCGCCATGCCGTACTTGGGTTCCGGGTCGTCCACGCTGTGCCCGCCGCCGATGTGGCAGCCCGCCTCGGCGGCGATGTCCAGACCGCCGCGCAGCACCTCGCGGGCCAGCTCGAAGGGCAGCCGGTCGCGGGGCCAGGCGAGCAGGTTGACGGCGAGGACGGGCCGCCCGCCCATGGCGTAGACGTCGGACAGCGCGTTGGCGGCGGCGACGCGCCCCCAGTCGTAGGGGTCGTCGACGACCGGGGTGAAGAAGTCGGCGGTGCACACCATGGCCGTGTCCTGGCCCGGGAGCGTGACGACGGCCGCGTCGTCCCCGGTGGCCAGGCCGACCAGCAGCGGGCTGTCGCCGCCCGGCAGCGGCGCGCCGAGGCCGCTGACGACCTCCTCCAGCTCGCCGGGCGGGATCTTGCAGGCGCAGCCGCCGCCGTGGGCGAACTGCGTGAGGCGTACGGACGCTTGGCGGGTCGGTGTCATGCGTGTCTCCCGGGGCACTAGCCTGGTCGAGCGGTGGAGGCGTGTGGGTGCCTGGTGGCCCTCCCGGTCTTCAAAACCGAGGTGCCCGAGGATCTCGGGCAGGCGGGTTCGATTCCCGTCCGCCTCCGTCTCCTACCTGCACCGACTGAATGCCCGGCCAAACACGGGCCTAACGCAACCGCCGCCACGCCTCTACTCTTCCCCCATGGCGAGCATCCGGAAGCGGGAACGCAAGGACGGCACCCAGATCCACCAAGTGCGCTGGCTCCAGGGCGGGCGCGGCGGCAGCTGGGAGACGGAGACCTTCGGCGACGAGGCGTCCGCCGCACAGTTCAAGGCCCTCGTCGACATCCACGGCCAGCAGTGGCCGCCCGGCTGGGTCAAGGGCAAGGGCTTCGTCGAAGAGTCCACCGTCGCCGGGGACATGCCGCTCGTGGACTGGGCGCTGCGCTACGTCGACCGGCTCACCGGCATCGACGAACGAACCCGTCGCGACTACCGGCGGGACGTGACGAACCACTTCACCATCATTCAGCACGTGGAGGCATCCGGCCGCGTCGTGCCCGCGACGATCGCGAACATCGGCGCCGACGACGTCCAGGACTGGGTGCGCGCGCAGGAGGCCGGCGAGCCGGACCCTGACGACCCCAAGGGGTGGAAGCGGCGGCCGGCGAGCCCGAAGAGCATCGCCAACCGGCACGGGCTGCTCAGCTCCATCGTCCAGGCCGCGGTCGAGGCTGACTCGCCGCTGCGGTCGAAGAACTGCTGTGTGGGGACGCGGCTGCCGCGGGTGGACGACGGCATCGACGATGAGATGTGCTTCCTCGAGCACGAGGAGTACGCCCGGATCAGCGCGGAGATCAGCGACCCGCACGCCCGGGACCTGGCGGACTGGCTCGTCGGCACCGGCATGCGCTGGGGCGAGGCGACCGCGCTGCAGGTGCGGGACGTGAACCTCACGAGGAAGGCGGTCGCCGTTCATAGGTCGTGGAAGCGCGCGGCGCCGGGCGAGGTGGGCCCGTCGTACTTCCTGGGGCCGCCGAAGACGAAGAAGGCCCGCCGGGTCATCGCGCTGACGGATGGGCAGATGGAGATGCTGCGCCGGCGCATGGCGGGCAAGCGGCCGGAGGATCTGCTGTTCGAGACGCCGCGCGGCAGGAGCTGGCGGCACGACAACTTCTGGCGGCGCCGCTGGATTCCGGCGGTGGAGGCGGCGATCGCGAAGGGGTTGCCGAAGCGGCCGCGGATCCACGACCTGCGGCACACGCATGTGGCGTGGCTGATCGCGGAGCGGATCCCGCTGCCGGCGATTCAGGCGCGGCTGGGGCATGAGTCCATCACGACGACGGTGGACCGGTACGGGCATCTGGTGGAGGCGCTGGATGGGGAGATCCGGGCGGCCGTGGATGCAGCGATGGGGGGTTCTACGGCCGCCCCCGGGATCCGCCGTGTGGTCTGAGGCTGGGCTCTAGTTGCCGGGCCAGTTCTGCGTCCACCAGCCGCCGCCGATGATCCGCTCGAGCTGCTCGCGGAACTCTTCGACGGCCTTGGGCTGGACGTACTTGCGGGAGGCGAGCCACACGAATCTGCCTTCCTGCTCGACGGCGATCACGGCTCTGTCGCCGGGCAGGCTGTCCCTGAGTTCCATTTCGAAGTCCGCCACAGGTTCGGATGCACCTGCCGGGGGAACCTTGTCCTCACCAGCGGGCTTCTCGAGCTCCCCGTCAGTCATCGCTGCCCTCCCGCGTCACGGCACCCACGCGCACATTCGTTCGTATGTTCGAATGCGTGTGCGCATTCATGTCTTAGGCGCCCCCCAGGCGGATCACCAACGCTGCCACACCGATCAGGCTGTGACCAGAGTGAATCACTGAGTTACTGAAAGTCGTACTAATCGTCCGACTTGCCCCTGGCAGGGTCGCTACCCTGCGTCTTCCTCCGGGCAAAGGTTTCCGCGATCTCGGCGAGCTGCCGGCGGTCGTCGTCGGACATCTCCTCGGCGCGCGCGACGATGATGCGGGTCGTCAGGTCGTCGCTCCACACGACGCCGGATTCGGCGGCCGGGTCGAAGCCGAGGAACTGGCTTGCGGCCGCGGCCTTCAGGACCCGCTCGGGGAGGCTGAGGCCGACGGCGAGCGCCTTGAGGAGCTCTTCCTTCGGGGTGTCGACGGGCCGGCCGTTCTCGAGCTTGGACAGCCACCCGAACTTCGCCTGTGTGCCCTCGTAGACAGATCGGGCCTCGAGCTCGCGGAGGCTGTACCCGAGCTCGGCACGCCGTGCCTTCACTAGGTCTGCGAAGTCGGTGCGCTGCTCAGTCATGGCGTGCATTCTGCCCTCTCAGTCCCCTGCTGTGACGCCTGATGCCTACGTTATCCCTTTTGATCACTGAGCAAATAGCAGGTCAGACCGCGCAACCGTCCGCCCCCCGGCACAAAGTGTCTACGCGCACACCCCGTGCGCGCTATCCCCTCGGGGGGTGATGACTGGATTCTTACCTGCCGTGCGTTTACGTAGACAGCACGTCTACGCCCGTGTACTGTCGGTCTTGTTCACGCAAACGCACATTGCGTCTACGGAGGTGATCACATGCGTCCGCAGCACAACCCCATGCAGCTCGTGAACGCTGACCTCCTGGTACTTCTCATGAGGCGCACCGGCGACGGCCGCGGAGTCAGCGTCCGCGACCTCGCCGAAGCGGCCGGCTGCCACCCGTCGAAGATCGACCACCTGCGCAACGGGCGCCGGCAGACGGCAACTCAGGCCGAGGCAGAGGCAATTGCCAGACGGCTTGGAGTCGACCTCATGTGTCTCTGGGAGCACACCGGCCGGACGGTCGAGGCCCCCGCCGAGGACGGCGCCGACCACCTCACGGCGGTCCCGGCATGACCCGCCGCCTCAAGTACCCGGAAGCCGCAGCCGAGTTGGGTGTCGAGGAGTCCTGGCTCCGCCGGCACATCAGCAAGCTGCCGCACACGAAGCTCGGCCGGGTCGTGTACTTCACCGACTCCGACATCGAGCGCATCGACGCCCTGTTCCACCGCGAGCCGAGCTCGGGCCCGCTGGCCGCGGCTCCGGCCGTGACCGTGCCGGCCGGGCCCCACCCGATGGGGCATCTCGTGCCGCTGCCGTCGCGCCGCGCGGCGAACGCCTGACCTACCCCTGAACGCGCCGAAGGGCCGCCCGCTTGTCCGGCTCGGCGACCCCACGACCGGCGCCCCTACCAGAGCTGAAAGAGAGGCCACCGATGGCCACATCATCGCAGACCGAGAGCACGGAATTCACCGTGCCCGACCGAGGCCGAGTCGCTGAACAGGCCTCCGTCCTCGAGGCGCTGTCCGCCCTGACCGCGGAGTACGCGGACCTGCCGCGCCCGTACGTCACCATCGCATCGAACCGCCCGCACTTCGACCTCCAGCTCGACCACCCCACGCACTTCGAGATGTGGCGCGAGGCGCTCGGTCTATCAACGGAGTCGGTGGAGCTGAAGGCGTTCTCCTCCAGCGTGTGGCTGGCGGCGGTCGGCGAGTTCCGCGGGGTGGCGTTCAACCTGGCCGGGCACGAGGTGCCGCTGACGCGGGAGCAGGCCACCACCCTGCAGGTCGACGAGTCGCAGGCGGTCGCAGCATGAGCGAGCCGATCACTGACCTGGAGACCGCGGTCCGCGTCATGGGCGCCCTGCCCATGCCGATCGGCCCGGGGCCCGTGGTCCGGCCGCTGGCGGTGCAGGAGGCCCAACTCGACGCGCTCACCGAGACCGGCAACCGAGCCGTGAACGACGCCGTGCACGAGGACCTGTGCGCCTGTGACGCGTGGCCGGCGAAGTGCCTGTCGTCGGGTGGCTTCTACGGCGGCTACTGGGATCTGGGCGGCCTGGAGACTGCGATCCCGGCGGTGCTGGGGCTGTGGGAGCAGATGCGCGGCGGCGAGCTGGAGCGGCTGCGCGCTGAGGTTGCTGCGCTGCGGGCGGAGCGGCACTTGACGAACGAGGCGCTGGACGACGTGGTCCGGGAGCTGCGGTGGTCGCGCCCCCGGACCGCCGAGCAGAGGCCGGTGGACGAGGACCCGATCAGGTACGCGCTCACCGACAAGGCTGGCGCCGACGACATCGTCCACCCCTGCGGTTGCCCGAAGCGGTTCGACCGGCACGCGTGGGGCTGCGCCACGCTGGCCGCTGAAGACGACGACCGGACCGCAGCGGCTGAGGAACTGCGCCCGTGCTGCGCCGGTCCCGTGTGCACCTGTACGGCGACGTCCCCGCAGGATGACGAGTACGACTTCTCGCCGCAGGCCGGTGATGCGTGATGGGGGCCGCGACCACCGCCGAGTGGCTGGCCGCCGCCGGCATCGGTACCGCCGCCTTCTTGCCGGGCGCGCTGCTGGTCCTGTCTCTGGACCACGACCTGACCCCGCGCATGCCGTCGCTCGAGCCGGTCGCTGCCGCCCTGGTGCGGGTGGACGACGCGGCCGAGCGGGTGGCGGTGCGGGTGCGGTTCGCGCTCGCCGCGTGGCTGCTGAATGTCGCCTGGTACCTCGAGCAGCCGGCGGAGGTGTCCCGATGAGGCGCGCTCTGTGGCTCCTGTACTGGGGCGTCGTCACCTTGGCTGCCGCCGTCGCGAGCGTGACCGCTGCGATCCCGTTCAGCGGAGTGTGGGCACGCATCGTCGGCATCGCCACCACCGCCGGAGTGTGCATGGTCGGCATCGTCTGGGCGCCGAGCCCGGGGGGTGTTCGCCGATGAGCGCCCGCGACCGACTCGGCGACATGGTCCGCACCGACCAGGGCGACATGAACGTCTACACCCCGCCCGAGGTGTGCGCCGCTCTGGACGCCTACCGGGCCGAGGTGCTCGGCGAGGCCATCACCGCCTTGCAGCAGATGCACGACCTCGCGCCCACCGGGCCCCGCGCAAAGGGACTCGCTTTCAGTGCCGGCGTCGTGAGCGGCATCCGCGACTTCGGTGACGAGGGGAAGAGCAGCCGCCCGGCGGTCGATGCCACCCCTCGCCTGAACGGCCGCCGCACCCGGCTCCTCGACGCGATCCGCACGCACGGCGGCCGTTGGGACACCGGCCGCGTGCTGGACCTGTACCAGCTCACCGAGCCCGGAACGATCCAGCGCGTCACCGCCCGCCGCGACTTGGGCTTCCTCCACTGGGCCGGTCATCTCGCCCAGCACGGGGCGGACAACAACCGCTTCTTCACGCTCAAGCCCCGGAAGGACGTCGACTGATGCCGGACACAGTCACCCGCCGCAGCTGGCTCCTCGCCGCCATACAGCGTGAGACCGCGCCGATCACCACCCAGCGCGCCGCCTCCCTCCTCGCGACGAGCCCTTGGGCATCGGCCGGCAGGAACACGGCCCGGAAGGACTTGCGAGCCCTTTCCGTGCGCGGATTCCTGATCCCCGCCGACGTGTCCGGCCGCCGCGTGTACCGCCCCACGACCATCGGAAAGGACGGCGCCCTGTGACGACCGTCGCGCAGGCCGGGCCCCAGACTCCGGTCACCGGCCGTCGGGTCACCCCGACCGGCCGCCTCATCCTCCCCGCCGACGCCGACCGCGCCGACTGGCTCGCCGCCCGCCGCTCCGGCATCGGCTCCAGCGACGTCCCCGCCCTCCTCGGCCTCATCGAGAAAAACCCGCCGTTGAAGGTCTGGCACGACAAGCTGGGTCACGACGTAGACGACGCAGGCGAGGCCGCCTACTGGGGCACCGTTCACGAGGAGCCCGTCGCCCGCGTCTGGGCCATGCGCAACCGCAGCGTGATCCGCCGCGTTGGCCTGGTCGCCCACCAGGATCACCCGCACTGGATGACCACCCTCGACCGGCGCGTCACCGAGTGCCCGCTGTCCGAGGGCAAGCGGACCCCGTGCGCGCTCGAGGTCAAGACGCGCTCCGCCTTCAAGAACGCTCAATGGCACGCCGGTGCCCCGGATGACGTCCTCGCCCAGATGCTGTGGCAGATCGTCGTCAACGGTTACGAGCACATGCACTTCGCTGTCCTGATCGGCGGTAACGAGTACCACCAGGGCACCGTCCGTGCCGACCAGTACGCGGACGTCATCGCCGACATCACCGTCGCCGTCGACAAGTTCTGGCACGAGCACGTACAGGCGCAGGTTCCGCCAGAGCCGACCGGGGACGGCGAGGCGCTGGCGAAGATGTTCCGCCGCCTGCACCCCTCCCGCTCCGGCTCCGTGGACGTCGACATGCACGCCGACGCCTTGGACGCGCTCCTCGCCTACAACAGGCACCAGCGCGAGGAGTCCGCGGCGAAGAAGGCGAAGGCCGCCGCGAAGGCTCGCCTGCTCGCCGCTCTCGGCGGTGCGCAGGAGGCCCGGCTGGGCGGTGAGCGCGCCTATTCCCTGCAGCCCACGAACGCCGCGCCGAAGGTCGACCTCGAGCAGCTCGCCGAGCGCTGGCCGGACGCCTACGAGGCCTGCGTGAAGGCCAATCCGACCGAGCGGCTCGACATCGACAAGCGCTTCAAGGGGGCGATCTGACATGGGACTTCGTGAGAACGCGGCCGCGGCCGCCGGCCGGACGCTGGCCGACGAGGAGCAGACCGCCCCGGCCGAGGAGCGCGACGCACCGGACCTGACCGAGCCCGACCTCGGCGACCTCACCCAGGACGCCGACGCCACCACCAGCGCCCTCACCGCCTGGTCCCGGGTGATGGGCGAGGTCCGCGCCATCGGCAAGCACGAGGAGTTCAAGGGCGGCCGCGCCGGCAACTTCAACTTCCGCGGCATCGAGACCGCGCTGAACGCCTTCGGTCCGGCCTGCCGCAAGCACGGCGTGCTGGTCATCCAGCACAAGGTCGAGACCGAGTACCGCGACATCTCCACCAGCTCGGGTGGCCGGATGCGGGAGTGCACCGCCCTGGTCACCTTCCGGATCTACGGCCCGGACGGCTCGCACTTCGACTCCCAGGCGGCCGGCGAGGCCTCCGACTCCGGTGGCCGGTCCACGCCGAAGGCCCAGTCGATCGCACTGCGGACGCTGCTCATCAACAACGGGCTCGTGCCCACCCGGGACCGGGACGCGGACGCCGACCACTTCGAGCGCGCCGAGCCGATCGGACCGACGGCGGAGGAGTACCGCGACGAGCAGCTCGACCCGAAGACCTCCCCGGGCCGGCTGAACCAGATCCGCAACGAGCTGCGGGCCCGCAGCATGTTGAACGCGAAGGTCACGAACGAGACCGGCGAGCTGGAGACGCTCGACTCGATCGGCGGCCGGATGTACCAGGCGCGCACCGGGGGTGGCCAGTGACCGCAGTCGCTGAAGGCCTGAAGGCGGCGCGGGACGCCGGCACGGACACCGACGCCCTGCCCCCGCACGGCAGCCTCTCCCGAGGGCGCCACCACCACTGCAATTGCCAACCCTGCCGCGACCGCGCCGCCCTGTACCACCGGACGCGGAGTCGGCTCATCGCCTACGGGCGATGGGAGCCGTTCGTGGACGCCGAGCCGGTCCGGCAGCACGTCCAGATGCTGCGCAGCTTCGGCCTCGGAGTGGGCCGGATCCGCACCCTGTCCGGGACCGGCAGCTCCGTGTCCCGGCTGCTGTACGGCATGAACGGCCGCCCGCCCTCCCGGCGGGTACGTACGCGCACCGCCGACTGCATCACCGCCGTCCGCCCGTCCCTCGACCTCGTGGCGCCCAACGCTCTGGTGGACGGGACCGGCACCCGGCGCCGGCTGCGCGCGCTGAACGTCATCGGCTGGCCGAACCGGGAGCTGGCCGCGCGGTCCGGTCTGGAGCGCATGACCATCGGCGACCAGATCCGGGCCGAGACGCTGACCACGTTCGCCTCCACGGCCCGGACCGTCTGCGCTCTCTACGACGAGCTGTGGAACGTCGACCCGCTCACCCAGGGGATCGCACCGCGGTACGTCCAGGAGGCCAAGGAGCGCGCGGCGAAGCGCCGCTGGGCGCCGCCGGCCGCCTGGGACGACGACTACATCGACAGCCCGTCCGCCGTGCCCGACCTCGGCGAGCACACCGACCGCTACGCCGCGCTCAGCGAGGACGCGCTCTGGTTGATCGAGGAGCAGGACTACACCCGCGAGCAGGCCGCCCACCGGCTCGGCATCACCTCCCGCCACCTGGAGCGGGCGCTGGCGTGGGCGCGGGAGGAAGAGCAGGAGGCCGCGGCATGACGAAGCCTCCGTTGGTCGGCGCCGAGGTCTGGCAGGACGTCATGACCCTCGCTGGCGACCGCTGCCAGTGCCAGGGCGCCTGCGGCAAGAAGCACGTCGGGCCGGGCCGGAAGCCGGGCCGCTGCACGCGCGAGAACGACGAGTACGTGAAGGGCGAGGGTCGCATCCGGCTCCGGGCCATTCCGCGGGATCCGACGCTGCCGTGGCACGAGGCCGCCCGGCTCCCTGCCCGCCGGCTGATCGCGTTCTGCCCGGACTGCGCGAACGGGGTGCGCCTGACCTTCGAGCGCGCCGCCAAGGCGCAGGAGCCGCAGAGCGACGGCCTGTTCGACGCCGCTCCGTACACCACCAGCCGCGCCAGCGGCGACATGACCTGACCTCGAGAGGACCACCGTGAGCAGCACAGACCTCATCATCCCCGTGGCGGGGACCGACGTGCGCCGGCTAACCGACGCGCTCAATGCGGCCCGCGCACTCGGCATCAAGTTCGAGATCGGCCCCAACCCGCACCTGCGCTTCGATTCCCTCACCGAGCGCTACGTCCCGGCCGGGAGCCTGCCGGACGACGAGGACTCCCGCACTACATGGGAGGGCGGGCACGCCCTCGTGATCGAGTACGGCGACTGCGAGTTCTACGGCCGCTGTCAGTGCGGCAAGGACTTCGGGATGGTCAGGCCGGACAGGTTCCGCGACGACGTCTTCGGCGAGAAGTGGGAGCGCCACGTCATGACGGAGGTGTCGGCCTGATGTCCGAGACCTACACCAACCGCCCCCGCCTGAAGGGTGCGGACCGCGAGAAGGCCAGGAAGCGCGCCGCCGAGCTGTACGAGGCGGGTTGCTCGATCCGTTCCGTCGCCGCGGAGTTGGACCGCTCATACGGCTGTACCCGCACGCTGCTGCTCGAGGCCGGCGTCAGACTCCGGTCCCGCTCCGGCCGGACGGCGGCCGCCCGATGACCAGCACGATGGAGTGGATCCGCCGCACCTACGACGTGCCCGCCCGCCACGGGATGCGGATCGAGTTCGACGGCAAGCCCGCCACCATCATCGGCGCGGGCGGCGGCTACCTCCGCTTCCGCATCGACGGCGAGAAGCGCCGCACCATCGGCCACCCCTGCTACCGGATCGTCTACCCGGCCGTCCCGGAGCCCGCCCGCCCCCGCGGCTGGTGCAAGCACTGCGTGAAGGACCGGGCGATGACGAAGGACGGCGTCATGGGCCAGCACCGCTGGGGCGGTCGGACCTGGTCGGGATCCCACAGCCACAGGTGGTCCGAGCCGTGTCCCGGGTCCGGGAAGCCCCCGTGGAAGCCCGTCCGCAACCAGACCCACCCGGGCGAGCAGCGTCCCGCCGCCTGACCACCCGAACGGCCCCGGGGCGGGGTGCCACCCCAACCCCCGCCCCGGGCCTACCAGAGAGAAGCCGCACATGCCCTGGGTCCGTCTCGATGACCGGTTCCCCTCACACCGCAAGGTCGCGCTGCTGAGCGACCGCGCCTTCCGGCTGTACGTCTCGGCCCTGTGCTGGTCGTCGGAGAACCTGACCGAGGGCCGGATCGCCGACCGCGAGCTGCCGCTCGTGGCTCCCCGCTTGCGTGGCGTCAAGGCCGTGGCCAAGGAGTTGGAGGAGGCCCGCCTGTGGGACCGCGTGGAGGCCGGCTGGGACATCCACGACTACCTGATCTATCAGCGCGACCGGGAGCAGGTGCTGGCGGAGCGGGCGGCCAACGCAGCGCGGCAGCAGGCGTACCGCGACAGGAAGAAGGCGGAGAAGGAGGAGGCGGCGCGTAACGCCGACCGTAACGCCGACCGTAACGGGGGGAGTAACGGCGTTACGGACGAGGCCTCCGGCTCCGAAAACGAGTCAAGTAAAGGTAAAACTCGACACGACGGCGACACGAACGCGACTCGAAGCGGTGCCGAAAATCCCTCATCGCCGCAGGTCACAGAGTTTCGTAACGGCGTTAGTAACGGCACCCCGTCCTCATCCCCATCCCAGGAGTCTCCTTCGGAGACTCTTCCTCCCCCTTCCCCCTCCACGAAAAGCGCGCCATCGAGCGCGGTCGAGGTCTCGGGAAGAGGAGAGATCCAACCCCTCATCGACGCCATGCACGCGCGCGGCATGAGCGTCTCGTGGACCTTCAACGCGGACGAGTGGATCGAGCTGCGCGACGCGGTCCGCCGGGCCGGCGTCCCCGCCCTCGTCGACCACGCCGCCCGCGCCTGGCAGGCCGCCAAGTCCCAGCCCTACAGCGCCCGCTACTTCCTGCGCGGCTGGACCGGCGTACAGGCGCCCGCCGCCTACACCGGCCCCCGCCCCGTAGCGGGACCCCCCAGCAAGAACCAGGAGTACCTGGACGACATGGCCCAGATCGCCAACGAGCTGCGCCAGCAGCGCCTCGCCGAGGAGCGACGGGCCGCAGGAGGTGACGCATGAACCCCGAGCACGTACCCGAGCTCATCGCCAAGATCGCCATGGCCGACCCGCGCATGAAGCGCGACGACCCCATCGAACGCCGCGCGCAGCTCCAGATGTGGATCGGCATCCTCGCCGACGTCCCCGCCGACTTCGCCCTCCAGGCCGCACAGGCGCACTACGCCGAGAGCCAGTGGCCCATCACCGCCGGAGACATCGCGGGCCGCTGGCAGACCGTTGTGCGCGACCGCATGCGCAGCGACGTCACCACGTTCGAGCCCCACGACCATCCAGGCCTCGACCCCGACGACGTCGGCGGGTATCTCGACGCGCTGCGCGGGCGCCGCCGGGCCGTCATGCTCGGCCAGCTCCCGCCCGCCCCCGTCAAGGCGATCACCGCCGGAGCGGGCGCCGCCGAAGCCGGCCGCCGCATCGCCGCCCTCGGCGACTACCTCACCACCGAGGCCCGCACCGCCCTCGCACCGTTCCGACCCATGGCCTCCGAGCGTGAGCGCCTCGTGCGCGCCGGGAAGGGCGACCCGCTCAGCGTGCCCTGCCCGCACATCCACTGCGTCGCCGCCAAGGGCGACCCGTGCCGCAACATCCACCGCCATCCCCGCCAGAAGCCCCACCCCAGCCGCATCGACGCGGCCCAAGCCGCCGCGGCCGCCGAGCAGGAGAGGGACAGCGCATGAACACCCTGCACGACCTGCCCACGACCGACGACGTCCTGCCCTGCCGCACCACCGACCCGGAAGCGTTCTTCAGCAAGAGCAGCACCGAGCGCGCCACCGCCAAGAGGCTCTGCCGCCGCTGCCCCATCCAGGAGGCGTGCACCCAGTACGCCCTCGAGCACCCCGACCTCATCGGCATCTGGGGCGGCACCACCCACGCCGACCGCCGCAGGATCACCAGGCGGAGCGACAAGGCAGGGCGCACACGGCTGCCCTGCGGAAGCGAGCGCGCCTACCGGTCGCACATCGGCTACCGCGAGAAGCCCTGCGCCAAGTGCACAGCCGCACACGAGGAACACGTCACCGCCCAGCGCCGCACCGCGCTCGCCGCCGAACACGCGCTCCCCGACGGGGGATCGACCGCTGGCTACTGGATCCACAAGCGCCTCGGCGAGCAGCCCTGCACGGCATGCGCGGCCGCTCTCAATGCGCAGCACGCCCAGAGTCCAGCCGTACGAGCCCGACGAGGCACAGGACGGCCCAGCACGGCCACCAAGGCACCCAGGGGCCCCGAGCGCACCGCAGGCGCTCCAGGAGCCACACAGGGGCTTCCACGGGCCTGTTGAGACCTGCGGCGCCGACTCGGTTCCACAGGACCCCGCGCGATACGGCCGGACAGACCGCCTGACGGCCTTCGCCTTCCGACTCCAGCCATCACACCCGACACCCTCCAGAGGACACCCGTGAGCACAGCCGTCCGACCGCCCGTCCCGTACTTCGGCTCGAAGCAGCGTCTCGCTGGCCGTATCGTCACCCTGCTCCCGCCGCACACCCACTACGTCGAACCCTTCGCTGGCGGCCTGTCCGTCCTCCTCGCCAAAACCCCGGCGAAGCAAGAGACCGTCTCCGACCTGGACGGCCAGCTCATGACGTTCTGGCGGATCCTCCGCGACCGCCCCGAGGAACTGATCCGCGCTTGCGCCCTCACCCCGCACTCCCGGGCCGAACACGACGCCGCCTACCAGGACACCCTCGGCGACGAGCTGGAGACCGCCCGTCGCGTCTGGGTACGCCTCACCCAGGGCCGCGGCGGCACCCTCCGTAAGACCGGCTGGCGCCAGTACATCAACCCCGCGGGTACCTCCACGTCGCTGCCGGCCTGCCTGGGCGGCTACGTCGACCGCCTCGCGTCCGCAGCCGAACGACTCCACATGGTGTCGCTGGAAGCCCTGCCCGCCCTCGACCTGATTGCCAAGTACGGGCGGCACGAGCAGGTGCTGCTGTACGTCGACCCGCCCTACCTCGGCTCCACGCGGTCGCACCCGAACTACCGGCACGAGATGCGCGGCGAGGCCGAGCACCAGGAGCTGGCGGCCGCGCTCGCCGACTGTCGGGCTGCCGTTGTCCTGTCCGGCTACCACAGCCCGCTCTACGACGAGCTGTATGCCGGCTGGCATCGGGCCGAGATGACCGCGAGCGCCGGCAACTCCCACCCGGACCGAACCCGCAGTCGGGTGGAAGTGCTGTGGTCCAACCGGCCGCTGAGGAGCCACACGTGCACCGCATGCTGATCGCCGACGCCAGGCGCCTGCCCCTGGCCGGCGACAGCGTCGACCTCGTCGTCACCTCACCGCCGTACTGGCGCAAGCGCGACTACGGCGTCACCGGACAACTCGGCCAGGAGGACACCCCGGCCGGCTACACCGCCGCGCTCGTGGACTGCCTCACCGAGTGGCGGCGCGTCCTCACCCCGACCGGATCGGTCATGCTCAACGTCGGCGACAGCTACTGGAAGCGCGCCCTCGCCGGCATCCCCGGCCGCATCGAAGCCGCCGCCGCCGACGCCGGCTGGCTGCTGCGCAACCGGATCGTGTGGGCGAAGACTCGCGGCAACCCGGACCCTGCGAAGGACCGACTCGCCCCCCGCCACGAGTACGTCCTGCACCTCACCCCGCGCCGCTACCACTACGACCTCACCGGGTACGCCGAGCAGTACGGGCGCGGCGCCAACCCGGGAGACGTCTGGCTGATCGAACCTGAGCGCAGCCTCTCCCCGCACCTCGCCCCGTTCCCAACGGAGCTGGCACGAAGGGCGATCCTCCTCGCCTGCCCCCGCACCGTGTGCACCGAGTGTGGGCACGTAGCGCAGCGGATCACCACACCGTCCGGAGAGCTGGACGCGTCCCGGCCGCAGGCTCGGCGCGCGATGCAGCTTGCCGCCGAGGCAGGGCTGACCGACGCGCACCTCGCGGCGATCCGGGCGACTGGGATCTCCGACGCCGGCAAGGCGCAGCGCACGCAGACCGGTACAGGCCGCAACAGTGCCGAGGTGCAGCAGCTCGCCGCCGAAGCCAAGGCCGTGCTGGGCGGCTACTTCCGTGAATTCACGTTCGGCCCGAAGCGCACGATCGGCTGGACCGACTGCGGGCACGGCGCGCCGCGGCCCGGTCGCGTCCTCGATCCGTTCTCCGGGACCGGCACCACCGGCGTCGCCGCGGCCGAGCTGGACCGCGAGTACATCGGCGCCGACCTCGACCCTCGCTGCCACGCCATCGCCGCCAGCCGAGCCGAGCAGGCTGCGCTCGCCGCGTGACCACGAACGCTACGGCTGGCCCCTGGGCGAATCAGGGGCCAGCCGGGCACCGCGATCCTACTCACCACCTGGAGTCACCAGATGACCAACAGCCTCCGCGACGCCCGCATCGCCGCGCTCATCGCCTTCCTCGCCCTCGCCACCGGCCTGTACCTCGCCGCCCACGGCTCCTGGTGGTGCCTCCTGCCGTTCTACGTCGCGCTGCTCCTCGGCTGGTGCGAGCGCCGTCTCCGCGCCGACCACCGCCGCCAGTTGGCCCGGCATCACCAGGCGCGCCGCGCGGCCGGCATCGAGCAGCACGACCAGCGGGACGCGGCATGAGCGGCCCGTCCTCGGCACCCCAGGGCGAGCACGTGCCCCAGCGGGGCGCCACCTGGGACCGCCCCCGCGTCGAGGTCGTGATCCCCGACGACGCCCCCGACCCCCGACCCGGCCGCGAGGAGCGCCGGGCCCTTGCCTGAGCTGAGCGACGACGGAGGAAGAAGTGACCCAGCCCATGAGCCAGGTACAGGGCCGCTGTCCGGCCTGTCGAGGCGCCAGCCTCTTCCTCGGCAACGGCGGCCACATCACGTGCTCCCGCCTGGACTGCCCCGACCCCACAGCCGTCGATGACCTGCTGCACAGCGGAGCAGCGGCCCCGTCCTCGGCGAACGAGCCCGCGGAGTCCCCGCTGCGCGAGCCGGTCGCCGACGCGCTGAAGGACGCCGACTGCGACCTGCCCATCGAGCAGCGCCACGCGCTCGCCGATGCCGTCCTGGCCGTCCTTGACCCGCACGGCGACACCGCCGCCGCCCTCGAGCGCGGCCACCGCTGCCTGCTTGGGAACCACGACAAGCGGCTCCATGACGCCGAGGAGCAAGTCAAGGCGCTCCAAGCCGCCGAGGCGTACCGGCAAGCCGCCGCCGACACGCTCGTCGGGCGCATGGACGCCATCAGGCAGCAGACGGCCGAGGGCCTGGTCGAAGGGTTCGAGCAGCTGATCCAGCGCGCCGGACGGGCTGAAGCCACCATCGCCCGCGTGCGCGCCGTCCTCGACGACCCGACCGCCCTCGACTGGCGGCAGCGTCTCCGTGCCGCCATCAACCAGCCCAAGGAGCAGTGACCTGTGACCACCTACCCGCACCCTGACGGCGACTTCACCATCCTCGGCCCCGAGGTCTTCACCGACTCCAGCGGCGACGCCATCAGCTGGAAGGGCGAGCAGTACGTCCGCCGCAGCATCGTCAGCCTCGACGACCAGCACCCCAAGGACGGCCCGCTCAGCTACGCCGACGTCTGCGCCGCGTACACCATCGCCACCAACCGGGCCGACGCTGCCGTGGACGAACGGGACGGCGCGTACCGGGAGCGCGCGCACCTCGTCGCCCTGCTCGCCGCGATGACGGACGGCGCGGTCATCGCGGACGCCCCCGACGTTGACGAGCCCGGCTGGCAGATCGTCTACCTCACCCTCGGCGGCCGCCAAGCCTCCTGGCACATCAGCCCGCGGGACGCCGACCTCTTCGGCCACGTCGAGCGCGTCGACCCCCTCGACGTCCGCGCTCTGTGGGACGGCCACACCACCGAGGAGAAGTACGCCGGGATCGCCGCCTGGACGGCCGAGCTCGCCGAGCGGTGCGGGCCGGCGTGCGCCGAGCAGCACACGGAGACCGGGCGCTGCGAGATCGCGAGGAACCGGTGACGCTCTGGCAGCTCGCCCTCGTCCTGGTCGTACAGATCGGCTGCTGGTACCTCGCCGCACACCTCACCGAGCGGCGAGCGGCGAGACGTGAGGCACGCCGCGCCGTCCTCGACCAGAAGCTGAACGAGTCGCTGCGGGTCCTGTTCGAGCAGCGCGAGCAGCAGCCCTAGACGCGACGAAGGGGCGCACCCACGAACCCCCCAGTCCCACGGCACGCCCCAACTCACCGGCGGCCCAACCGTACCGCCCCGCACGCCACATGGAGCGCCAGATGACCACCGCCGCCACCCACCTCCGCACCATCGCCCTCCACTGGACCGACCTCCGTCAAGCCGCCGGCCAGCCCGCCCAGGTCGGCGCGTTCGGCCTCGGCCTCCGCGGCTACCTCGCCCGCCTCGACCAGGCCGACGCCGAGCAGCTCGAGTACGAACGCTGGCAGGCCGCGCACCTCCGCTCCCTCGAGCGGGACCCGCTGCAGCTCGGCGATCGGCCGTCCCCGATCCGCTTCCAAATCCTCGACACCATGCACGCCGTCGAGGCCGCGCTCGTCGCGTGCGCCGACGACATCGCGGCCGCCGCCCAGCGCGCACCGATCCCCATGCCGACTGCGCGCCGGGCCGACTACGGGACGCTGCGGGAGGCGCGCATCGCCCACCAGGAGCGGCAGCGGCAGGAGCACTTGGCGCTCGCCGACCAGCGGGACCCGCGCCGCTGGAAGTTCACCGGGCAGCGGACCGCGCCGTACGCCGCACTGTGGCTGTGCGCCCGTGTCGAGCGCGCGCCCGGCCCATGCAGGCGGCTCACGGAGACGGAGGAGAAGCGCATCGCCAGCGTCGCCGCAGGAGCGGCCGCGCGCGTCGAGCGGGCCCTGGACATCGGGTCGCAGCAGCGGACCCTCGAGGAGCGCTGCGACTGCGGCGGCCGCATCGACATCCACGGCGGCGAGGGCCGGCCGCCCGTGGCGCACTGCACGGGCTGCGGGCGGATCTGGACGGAGGGCGGGGTGATCGCGGCATGAACGACGAGGAGGCCCGGAAGTTCGCGGAGATCCTGCGCGTAGAGCTGTTGCGAGAGCACCCCGAGGTGGCGCACGAGGTGCGACGGATGCGGCGTGGCATGCGGAGCCCGAGTCGGATCTTCCTGAGCAACGAGCGGCGCAGCGACGATGACGTGGCATCCTGAGCGTGGCGGTTCGGAAGTGCTGATGCAGTGTCCGGACAGCGCGGGGACTACGCACCCCGCCCGGACCGCCACCACCCCGTCAGTGCTCCCACTGGTCCGGGCCGCCGCCGCGCCAGTCAAACAGCTCGGCGTGCGCGGCGACGTCCAGCTCGTCCCAGCCCTCGAGGCCCGCGCGCTCCAGGAACACAGCGACGTCGTGCAGCGAGAAGGCGGTCCCGACCATCGCCCCGTCGACGGAGACGCGGCGACCGCCGTTCTCGGCCGGCGGAAGGACGACGACGCGCGCTGTGCTCATGCGCTCCAGCCTTACCCGGGCCGCGAGCGCGCGCACGTCGGGTCACTCCGGCTGGTCTGCTGCCTTCTTGCGGGGGGTGCGGCTGTGGCCGCGCGCGATGCCGCTGACGCGCTCGGGCTTGACGCCGAGGTGCGGCGCCATCTCGGTGTAGGTCATGCCGTCGCGCTCGCGCAGGGTGCGCACGACGTGCTGCCGGCGCTCACGCAGCCAGCTCTGAAGGTCGGGGATGGCGTTGAGCGCCTGGGTGAGAGTGACCGCCTGGTCCAGGCTCTCTGTACCTGCCGCTAGGGCGCTGAGCTGCTCAAACGGTGCGGGTGGCTTGTCCATTGGGCCAGCTTAGTGGGTACCCGCCAAGCAAAGCTAGTGGGTACCCACTTGACATCATTGATGGGTACCCACTAATCTCAAGACATCGCAAGGCACTCACGGGAGGGGCAAGACATGACGATCACCCAGGACACCCAGCAGCCGGCACCCAAGGCAGAGGTCATGAAGGTCCGGCGCGGCGACCTGGTGCTGGTCGAGATGCGGCCCTCCTACACCGTCATCAGCGGCGGCGAGCGGGGCCGCGTCGAGGAGCTCGCCTACCGGCTCATGATCGTCACGAACCTGTACCGCGACGGACGGATCAAGATGGTCAAGGACGCGCGGTCGTTCGGCGACAGCTACCCGCAGCAGTTCGACAAGATGCTGCACCGCACCGGCCAGCACTGGCTGCTCCCCGCCGCCGACTGGAACGTCGAGGCGGCGCAGAAGCTGGCCGCCGAGCACGTCTATCCCAACAGCACCACCCCCCGCGACTTCCCCACCCTGGACGCAGCGCGCGAGGCGCTCGCTCCCGCCCGCGTCGGATACGTCGCCCCGGCCGTCGAGGAGCCCGCGGTCGAGGAGCAGCCGGCGGAGGACGAGGAGACTCCCAGCGAGCGCTACGAGCGCCTGGACGAGGTGCTCCACAGCGTCGGCAGGATCCACCCGAGCGAGCGCACGGAGGAGCAGCGCGAGCAGCTCCGCACCGCCAAGGCGGACATGGATGAGCTGCTCGCCACCCCGCCGGCCGGCTACTCGGTCCCGAAGGCGGCCGCCGACCTCGTCGCGCACGCGCTGGCGAACGGCTGGAAGACGTCCGCTCGGTGGACCGCACCCACCTACGAGGGCGAGCCGTTCCTCAGCGTCCAGGTCGGCCGGCTGGTGCCCGACGAGGAGCGCGAGGAGTACCGCGGGGACCGCTGGGTGTTCAGCCTCACCTGGCACTCGCGTGACTGCGCCCCGGGCAAGGTCCGCCGCTTCGGGCGCATCCTCGGCACGACGCCGGACAACCCTGCCACGCACGAAGTGTCGTCGGTGAAGGCGATCCGCGAGACGATCACGGCGCACCCTGCCGCGGTCGCGGTCGCGGTCGCGGTCGCGGTCGCCGAGAAGCCGCAGCCGACCGCCGCCGAGGAGCCGGCGACGGAGGAGGTCGCAGAGGAGGAGCAGCAGGAGACTGAGGTCGTCAAGGCGCCGTCCATCTCCGCCAGGCAGTCGCTCGGCACCAGCAACGGCGTCGAGGCGTGGCAGCGGGTCATCAACGGCCGCACCTACTGGTTCAACGCGACCCCGTTCGAGATGAAGGTCTTCCGCCTCAGCCTGACCGGTGGCGACCTCGTCCACCACTGGAAGGACGTTCCCGACACCATCGGGGAGTACGACCGCTTTGACCAGTCCACCGCCCCGAAGCCGGGCCAGATCGCGTGGGCGCGCCACTGGGACCCGGGTAGCGACGAGCGGCGCTACGTCACCGCCTGCCGCGCCTGCGGCTCCATCGTCGAGGTCACGAGGGAGCAGCGCATCACCGACCATGCGACCAACGTCTATGGCACGCAGGCCTGCACGGGAAGCGACACGGCCGCGACCCTGAAGGCTGCGATGGTGCGCGACAGCCGGCTGAACCAGGCCGAGCGGAACGCGGAGAGCGTCGTGGGTCACTACCTGCGCTCCTGCCCGGGATTCGACCGCATCACTGGCGAGGACTGCCACCACCCCATCTGTCACGAGCGCCACCTGAAGGGGCTGCAGTGGACGCTTATGGGCTGGCGCGAGGCCGTCGAGGCGCGGCCGGCGCAGGTCGAGGTGAGCAGCGAGGCGCGGCAGCAGGTCGCCGAGGCGCCGAGCGGGGAGCAGGCGGAGGAGACGAGCGAGCCGACGGAGGAACTGTCGGCCGCAGTCGGCGTCTCGAGCGACGCGCCCACCGGATCGTCGGCGGGCAGCTCCCGTCCGGTCCCTTCGCCGCGGTCAGTGCTCCCACTGGTCCGGTCCGCCGCCGCGCCAGTCGATCAGCTCCGCGTGCTGGGCGACGTCCAGCTCGTCCCAGCCCTCCAGGCCTGCGCGCTCGAGGAACACCGCCAGGTCGTGCAGGCTGAATGCGGTCCCGAGCGGCTGCCCGTCGACGTAGACGCGGCGCCCGCCGTTCTGGGCGGGCGGGGAGACGACGACACGGGCTGAAGCCATGGATCCAGCGTCACCGCGGGCGCGGCCGCTCGCATCCGGTGCTACTCCGCCGGATCCTGCGAGGCGTGCCGCACCGCTGTCTTCACGGCCTGCTCCAGCTCGTACCGGTTGACGCCCGCCTCCTGAGCGTGCGCCGTGATCGCGGCCTGCACCGCCTCCGCTGCCTGTCGCCAGCGCCGCCACTGCTCGTCGTACTCCGGGCCGGCCAGCCCAGCCATGCGGGCGCGCTCCATCTCGGCAGTGCGCTCGAGCTCGATCAGGGGTTCGGGGATCTTCACGGCGTGATCCTAGGCCGGGCATGACGGAGCCCCCGCCTCGACCCGCGAGACGGGGGCATGGGCGCGCGCGGGCTAGGGCCGCCACTCCTCGCGGTAGCCGGGCCGGTCCGCGTAGGGCAGCGCGAGCAGGCGCAGCAGCGGAAGCTGAGATGGCGGATAGTTCGAGCAGTCGCCCGCGAGGATCTCATCCGGTAGGTGGCAGCAGCCATGCTCAGCGTCGACCGCCGAGGCGTGCGCCGGGGCGACCTCGATCATCCGCCGCTTGGCGTCGATCTCGCGCAGCACCCGCGCCGGGTCGTACTCCGCAATGTGGTCCTGCGGCGTGTGCGGCTCAGCGACTACGTCCGCCCCGGTGTCGCTGGTCACGCTCCCCATAGACATGTCCACAGTCCACACCGAGCCGTACTCCGCGGCAGCAGCGCGCGCCCACTCCTCGTCGGTGTCGAGTACCTCGCCCAACCACGTCACCAGCTCATCCATCCGACGCCTCCCGCTCCCCTGCCGCCGGACGGTTCCGTCCCGAGCCCTTGTAGCCGCGCAGTAGATCCTGGACGGTCGCCGGCTTGATGCCCAGGCGTGCCGCGATGCCGCGCACCGACTCGTTCTCCTCGTCCTTCAGCCGGCGGGCCAGCACGCCGCGCTCCGCGTTCCAGCGGGCGCTCCGCTCGCGCGTCGCCGCCGTGATCTCGGCCTGCGCGCGAGACCGCGCCTCCGGGTCGGCGATGCGTTCCACGGCGTCAAGAGCCTCGAACACTCGCTGCACCTCCTCGTCGTCTGCCACGCCCGCGCCTTCCTGATCCGGCGGGCCTTTCCCCAGAGGCTGTATGGTGACCGCACAACTGGTGTATGGTCACCATACAGGCCCGGGGGCAACCCTGAGCCATCAAGTACAAAGCCCCCGGCCGGAGTTGCCGCTCCATATGGCCGGGGGTGGACCCACCCCGAAGCGATCAAAGGAGCAGGTCCGCCATGGAGCGTACCGAGCACACCCCGGAGCAGCCCAGCCCCGGCGAGGTCCAGCACGCCAACGGCAACGCGTACAAGGTCATCGCGGCCGGCAGCTACACCGCCCGCATGGCCCGCGACGTCCACCAGGTCCGCATGACCGACGGCCGCGAGTGGACCGTCGGCCAGCCCATCGGCTGGCACGGCACCCCCGCCGCCTGGCTCCCGGCGGTGACCGCATGAGCTACCAGGGCCCCTCCTGCGGTGACTGCGGCGGACAAGGCGGTCACACGGAGACCACGATCAACGGCGACGGCAGCCAGGTCAGCGTCTGGAAGCCCTGCGGCAGCTGCAGTGGACGGGGGCACGCCTGATGGGCTGGTTCAACCGTGACGCGCAGACGACGCGCAGCTACCCGGCCGCCGGAGCATCCGTCACCGGCGACCCGGGCCGGTTCCGCCGCGCGAAGACCACGGGCGCCCGCCGTGCCGCCGCCCAGGGTCAGGCGTGGGAGGACCGCGACCGCGCCCAAGAGTCCGGCCGGCGCTGGTACCGGCCCGCCCGCTGACCCACCCACCGACCGGCCGCCCCCGTAAATCCCCCAGCGGGGGCGGCCACTTCGTCAGCTCCCGGAGGAGCACCGTGAAGACCGAGCGCATCCCGCGCACTCGCATCGTTCCGCACACTGTCGACGGCGACACCGAGCTGATCGAAGAGACCGAGTACATCGAGATCCCTGCCGCACCCCGCGACTGGGACCAGATCGTCAGGGTCGCGATCACAGTGCTGGCCGCCATCCTCCTGATCGCAGCTGTCTCCTGGTCCACGGCCAGCATCGGCTCGCTGCTCAGCAGGATCACGGTCGCCGCCGCCGCGTACGGCGCAGCGTCCGCCTTCGACCTCCTCTGGATCATGGCCACTGCCGCACGATGGGCGCTGCGTACCGACCCGGTCCGCGTGCGCACGGCGATCCGACTCGGCCGGGTCGCCCTCGCCGTCGCCATGGCCGCGATGATCGCGGACGGGTACGTCAGCGACGAGCTGGTGATCGGAGCGGTCGGCGCCTGCGTGTCCGCGCTCGCCAAGGGCGGCACGGAGCTCGCGATGCTCGTGCACGCCAAGCCGCTGGATCCACGCACCCAGCAGTGGCTCACGCAGCGGCGCGCCCGCCTCAACGCTCAGCTCGGCCTGCTCCCTGTCCGCCGCGAGCTCGCCCGCGGCGAAGCTGCCCTCATCGCCGAGCAGCGCCGCCTGGAGGCGCTCAGCGCGGATTCCGGATCCGCGGATCCGGACCAGTCCGGACAGTCCGCGGACGATCCGGATGCCGATCCGCAGCCGCCCGCCGCCGGGCCCATGACCATCAAGGACGCGGTCCGGACCGCGCTGGACTCCGGGATCCGCGAGCAGGATCGCGTCCTGGCTTACGTCCGCAAGGTCGCCGACGCCAACGCGAAGGCGGACACCGTCGGCCGCTACATCCGGCTGGCCGGCTGATGGGCGCGCAGCCGTCGCCCGACGGAGACGAGCTGCGCGCCCGCCACTACCTGCGCCGCCTCGGCGCCCGCCCCTTCGGCCACCAGGAGCCCACCATGTCCATCCCAGAGCCCCGCCGCCCCGTCACCCCGACCCGCGTCATCCCCGCCGGGGCGCCGCTCCCCGCCCGAGCCCCAGAGCCCGGTGAAGCGCCGCCATGGCGCACCCCGCCGCCTCCACCACCGCCGCCCGCGCCCCCCGCACCCATGCCCGTTCCGCCCGATCCGGGCCCGCGGACCGTCGAAGTCCGACACGTTCACCAGGTGCTCCTGGCCAGCCCGGATCCCGATCCGGAGCCCAGTCCGCGCCTGTGGCAGCGACTGTGGGACGCGCTGGTCACCTGGCGGATGCTGGTCGCGATCCTCGCCGCGCTCACCCCGTGGGCGGGCGGCCGCAGTCCGGTCGGGATCTGGGCGCACACCCTGCACCAGGCCCGCACCGAGGCCGGTATCGGCGCCGCCTACGTGATCGCTGGCGTCGCCCTCACCACCGCCTGGGCCCTCGACAAGCGCACCGGCCGCGCCGTGCCCCGCTTCCTCCTCGTCACCGCCCTGCTCGGCGCCCTCGGCGTCTTCGACTGGTTCGACCCGATCCTCGCCCTCACCGGAGTCCACCGCTGATGAACGGCACCACGACCCTGACCCTCGGCGGGCTGCTCGCCGCCCTCATCGTCCTCGTCGCCAACCTGCACCCCTGGTACCGGGGCGGCCGCGAGATGAAGCAGCTCAGCGCCTTCGGCAAGGGCTTCGGCGCCTCAGCGTGCGCCGCGGCCTGCCCCGGCGGGATCCTCGGCTGGGCCCACCACCACACCGGCAGTGTCGCCAACGGCACAGGGGGGCGCGTCAGCAGCCAGGCCACCGGCACCAGCGGCGCGGCCGGGCTCAGCGGCGGGCAGCTCGCCGGCCTGTCCGCGACTGGCGCTGTCGTCGCTGTCCTCGCCGTGTTCCTGGTCAGCCTGGCGTACAAGCAGGCCGGGAAGGCGGACAAGCGGCGCATCGTCGGCGGCGCCTTCGTCGGCAGCGCGTTCCTGCTCACCGCTGGTGTCGCGGGCGCCCTGCAGTGGCTGCCGAGCGCCCTCAACGCAGCAGGGGACAGCGTCGTCGCCGCGTTCCAGGGAGCGGGCATCCTGTGAGCCGCCTCGCCCGCCCCGCCATCCGCCTCGCCGCCGGCAGCTCCGCAGCCACCCGCGCCCTGGGCAACAGGCTCGCCGCCTGGGTCGCGCGCGGCCGCCGCCAGGATCTGACCGGCTGGCGCGCCGCCCTCGGCTGCTGGCTGCGCCTCGCCGCCCTCGTCTTCGGCCTCTACCTGCTGTGGCGGATCGTGCGGGCCGTGCCCTCCCTCATGTGGCTGCTCAGCGCCACCTGGCTGGTCGCAGCCTGGCGAGCCGGGAAGCGCACCCCCGCGCCGGCCGTCGAGGAGGGCTCACCGGCACCCGACGTCGAAGCCGTCCGAACCCTGCTCCTCGAGGCCATGGGAGAGGCCGACGCGGTGCACCTCAGCACGGTCCTCGCCTACCTCCAGGAGAGGGGGCACGGAGAGGGCTGGAAGGTGGCCGACTTGAGGGCCCGTTTGGAGGCCCTGGGCATCCCCGTCCAACCCAAGGTGAAGGCGCCCGGCAGTAAGAGCCCGACGAGGGGCGTCCGGCGCGCCGACCTGACCCCTTCCCCGGCCGCCGCCGAGGAGACATCTACCGCCCCGTCTACCGCCGCCTGACCTGCACGTCTACCGGCGTATCTACCCCGATCTACCGCCCGTCTACGGGCCCATCTACCGGCTGGAGGCCTGTGTTCACCCACGAGATCGTCACCACCTGCGAGGCCCGCCGCGGCATCCTGCGCCGCTCGGTCGTGACCGTGATCGTCACCCCCGTGGAGGCGCACGGCGACGAGGAGCTCGGCCGTATCACGCGTGCCGTCCTCACCGCGATCTACGAGGCATTCCCCCGCGCGTACGTCACCTCGCGGCCGCAGCCGATCACGCTGCCGCACACCCACTGACCCCGGGGCGGCCGCCCGCCTGGCAGCTAGTCGGCCGCCCCGGTCCACCCATCCCGACACGAGACAGGAGCGCCATCATGGCACCCCTCGGATTCCCGAAGCCGATCGAGCCCGACGACCCCCGCCTCCAGGGGCACGAGACGACCTACCAGGCCTCGCGCGGCGGCCACTTCCCCGCCGGGGACAAGCCTGTGCCCGGCACCCCGAAGGAGGAGCAGGAGAGCTGACGCCCTGCCACACTGAGAGAAAGCCCCGCCGTCGCCCCCCGTCGATGGCGGGGCTTTCTCGTGCCCGCGCGCGCCAGAACCTCAACCTAGCTTGACGTTCCCGCTGATCGTCCTCCACTATGGGCCGCAGATTTGGCGTGCCCGGAAACAGACGCAGATCCGGCATCATGACCCCCGACAGAACCACGCGTTCCATGGGGGGACCATGAACACCAGGCTCACCGCTGCCGCACTCTGCGCAGCCACTCTCGCCACTCTCACCGGCTGCTCCTCGAGCGACGACGCCGACGCCAAGCCGAGCGCCACAGCCAAGCCGAGCTCGCCGGCCGCCAGCAGCGCGAGCAGCAGCTCCGCCGAGCCGAGCGCCAGCCCCACCGCCGCGGGCACCAGCGCGCTCGAGGACGCCGTGAAGGCCTACACCGCCGCCTACTTCAAGGGCGACGCCACCACCGCCTACGCCATGCTCTCGAAGCGGTGCAAGGGGCAGATCGCCCCCGAGGCGTACGCGCCCGAGGTGAAGCAGGCGAACACCGACTACGGCACCGATCACCCGGCGACCGACGTACAGGCGCAGGTGTCCGGCGACCTCGCCCGCGTCACCTACAAGATCGCGGGCCTGCCCAAGTTCGACCAGGCGCAGCAGCCGTGGACGCGCGAGGGCGGCGCCTGGAAGTACGACGCCTGCTGACCCACCCCACTGACTGGCCCGGCCGCCCGCTCACGGCCGGGCCTTCTGCATGTCCGCGAGGAGGTGATCCGGGTGAGCAGCCAGCAGGACTCCGACACGTACAACGCGCCCGTCACCGACGAGGAGCGCGCCGAGATCCGCCGCCTGCACGCCGAAGGCCTGGGCCGCAACGAGATCGCCCGCCGTATCGGCCGCGGACAGCGCACCGTCAGCGTCCAAGCAGCCCGGATGAATCTGACGTTCGACCGGGCCCGGACCGAAGAAGCCACCCGCGCGCGCAGAGCCGACCTCGAGGAGCGCCGGCTGATCCTCGCCGAGGCGCTGCAGACCGACGCCGAGCAGCTCACCGAACGGCTCTGGCAGCGGTACACCGTCTTCAACTTCGGCGGCGCCGAGAACGACTACAACAGCCGGGTCCTCGCGGAGCCGCCCGCCGACGCGCAGAAGAACCTCATGTCCGCGGCCGGCATCGCGATCGAGAAGTCGCTGAAGCTGGTCCCGCCCGCAGAGGACACCGGCGCCGAGGACGCGCGCTCGATGCTCGGCCAGCTGATGGTCGGCCTGAAGGCTGCGTACGACGACGCAGTCCGCGAGGAGGCCGCCGACGAGGAGGCGGAGGGTGAGTCTCCTTGATGCGCTGCCGCTGTCCCGGAAGCAGATCATCTCTGTCGTCGAGGCGACGGCGCGCGTCAATGCTTGGGAGGGATCGGTCCGTTCGGGCAAGACGATCGCGTCGCTGATCTGCTGGCTGGCGTTCGTCGCGGACGCTCCGACCGGCGGCGAGCTGGTGATGGTGGGCCGCACCCGCGACTCGCTGTACCGCAACGTGATCCAGCCGCTGACGAACCCGGAGGTGTTCGGGCCGCTCGCGAAGCAGGTCAAGTACAACCCGGGCGCGCCGATCGCTTACATCATGGGCCGCGTCGTGCACATCCTCGGCGCCAACGACGCGAAAGCCGAGCCGAAAGTCAGGGGCATGACCTGCTCGGGCGCGTACGTGGACGAGGCGACGACACTCCCGAAAACGTTCTTCGACCAGCTCCTCGCCCGCTGCTCGGTCACCGGGGCCCGGATCTTCACGACGACCAACCCGGACAACCCGGCGCACTGGTTCCGCAAGGAGTACCTCAAGCGGCCGGCGGAGACCGGCCTGCGCTCCTGGCACTTCACCCTGGACGACAACCCGTACCTGGACCCGCAGTACGTCGCCTTCCTGAAGACCACGTACACCGGGCTCTTCTATCGGCGGAACATCCTCGGCCATTGGGTGCAGGCCGAGGGCGCCATCTATGAAGCGTTCGACCCGGAGCGCCACATCACGGCCGACCTGCCGCCGATCGACCGCTGGCTGTGCGACGCGATCGACTACGGCACCACCAACCCGTACGCAGACCTGCTGATCGGACTCGGCACGGACCAACGGCTGTACGTCGTGTCCGAGTACCGGTGGGACTCCCGGGCCGAGCGCCGCAAGATGACCGACGCCGAGTACAGCCTGGCGCGGCGCCGCTGGCTGGCATCCGTGCCGCAGCCGACCACGAACATCCTCGGTGTGCAGCCGGAGTGGACGATCGTCGACCCGTCGGCCGCGTCGTACATCGAGCAGCTGCACCGCGACGGAGTGTCCGGCGTGACGGCCGCGGACAACTCGGTCGTGGACGGGATCCGCACGGTCAGCTCGCTGTTCGCTGGAGACCGGCTGCGCATCCACCCGTCGGCGGCCGGGCTGATCGAGGAGATCCCCGGCTACTCCTGGGACGACGACGCAGCAGAGAAGGGCGAGGACAAGCCCATCAAGCAGGACGACCACTCCTGTGACGCGCTGCGCTACGGCGTCCGCACGACCGAGGCCCTGTGGCGGCCCCATATGCCGAGCCGACTGGAGGTGGCCGCCTGATGCCCGAGACTCCGCAGACGCCGATCACTCCGAACGTTGCGATCGAGCACGCGGCGCGCCTGCTGCGCGCAGCGGAGATGGAGACGAATCTCGCCCTGATGGAACGGCTTGACGAGCTCGCGACGTCCTGGCTGAGCCTGGCGCACCTGCTGATGGAACGGGAGGGCGTGTGATGGCCATGCGCGTGACCGTCCCGGCCTCGGCCATCAACACGGAGATCGAACTGCCCATCACCATCGGCGTAGGCGAGGTCGTCAACGCCATGGGAACCCTCACGCTCGAGGTCCGCGACGGGCAGGTCGAGGACTTCCGGCCGGCGCTCGCCGACGCCCTGCGCGAGGCCGCTAACGCCGTGGAGCGCGCCGCTCTGGATGACGAGGAGGTGCCCGGTGCCGCTGCCGACGGATGACATGGCCTGGCCGCCCCCCTACCTCGCCCCCGTCCTCGACTGCATGGACACGTGGGACACGTGGTGGTCCGGCGACCCCGACCGCCTCGAGACGCTGTACGGCGGCGGCAGCGGCGGCCCTGACCCGAAGCGCATGCAGTACGCGGGCGGAGTCGTCGGCCGGCTCGCACGCTGGTGGTGGGGCACCCCGGTCGGGCCCGGGGAGCGGCGCACGAAGCTACACGTGCCGATCGCCGGTGACCTGTGCGGCGGCAGCGCCGACCTGCTGTTCTCCGAGCCGCCGAAGCTGACCGTCGATGACGACACCACGCAGAAGCGCCTCGACAAGCTCGCCGACGATGGGATGCTCGCCACCCTGCAGACTGCAGCCGAGGTCGGTGCCGCGCTCGGCGGCGTGTACCTGCGCCCCGTGTACGACACCGACATCAGCGACCGGCCCTGGCTGGACGCAGTCCACGCCGACCGCGCCGTGCCCGAGTTCCGATGGGGCCGCCTCGCCGCGGTGACGTTCTGGCGCGTGGTGGGCGAGCAGGACGGCCAGGTGTGGCGTCACCTCGAGCGACACGAGTCCGGGGTGATCCTGCACGGCCTGTACCAGGGCTCGCGGGAGAAGCTGGGCCGGCCCGTGCCGCTCGAGGACAACCCGGCCACCGAAGGGTTCGCCGAGCTGGTTGACGACCAGGGCGCCATCCCGACCGGCTACGACGGTCTGGACGTCGCCTACATCGCCAACCAGGCCTCTCGCCGCTGGCGGTGCAAGCCGCGCCTGCAGGATCTCGGCCGGTCCGACCTGGACGGTGTCGAGCCGCTCATGGACGCCCTCGATGAGACCTACTCGTCGTGGATGCGGGACATCCGGCTCGGCAAGGGCCGCATCATCACCCCTAGCGCCTACCTGCAGTCCAACGGGCCCGGCCGCGGAGCGACCTGGAACCCTGACCGTGAAGCCTTCGCTGGGCTGGACATGCTGGCGCGAGGTGACTCCGGCTCACAGTTGACGGTCGCGCAGTTCTCCATCCGCGTCGCCGAGCACAGGGACACCGCCGAGGACTTGGTCAACCAGATCCTGAGATCGGCTGGCTACTCCGGGCAGACCTTCGGGCTGGGCGGTGACGCCGCGGCGACGGCTACCGAGGTCGTCGCCAGGGAGCGGCGCAGCATGACGACCCGCGGCCGGAAGATCCTGCGCTGGCGGCCGGCGCTCGCGCACGTCACTGAGGCACTGCTCGCCGTGGACCGCGAGGTGTTCGGCGGCAGCACCACCCCGCAGCGGCCCACGGTCGAGTTCGAGGACTCCGTGCAGGAGGACCCGCTATCTCTCGCGAACACCGTGAACGTCCTCTCCCAGGCGCAGGCCGCGTCGATCGACACGAAGGTGCGCTGGGTGCACCCGGAGTGGGACGACGCGCAGGTGCAGACCGAGGTGGACCGGATCATGCAGGAGCAGGGGATGGCCGTTCCCGACCCGATGCAGACCGGAGCGTTCCCGTAGAAGGTGGTGGTCGGCCGTGCCCGTATCGCCGGCCATGGCCGAAGACCTCACCTCCAACGTCTCCACCCTGTACGAGCAGGTGGAGATGGTCCTCACCCAGCGGATCCGTGATGCGGCCGCCGAAGGGATCGACGCCCCGAACTGGGTGGAGCAGAAGCTGGCTTCGTTGGGGAACCTGCAGACCGGCGTCCGCTCCGTGGTGGACGCGCTGGCCGACGACGCGTCCGGCGCCATCCGTCAGGCGGTCGCCGACGCGTACCGGCGCGGGCAGCAGGCGGCCGTGGCCGAGCTCGGCGCGCTTCCGGCGGGCGTCACCCAGGCGGTCGCCGACGCCATCCCGAACGCGGCCTCCATCGACCGACTCGCCGCGGCACTGGTCCACGACACTCGCCCGGTGCATCTGCGGATCCTGCGCGAGTCGGTCGACGTGTACCGCGACGTCATCGCCCGCGCGTCGGCCGCCCCGCTCACCGGCGCGCAGACGCGCAGGCAAGCCGCGCAGTCGGCGCTGGACGCCTTCGCCAACCGCGGGATCACCGGCTTCACCGACACGTCCGGCCGCTCGTGGAACCTGGCTTCGTACATCGAGATGGCCACCCGCTCCACTGTGGGCCGGGCCGCGGTCGAGGCGCACACGGACCGCCTCGGTGACGCCGGAGTCGACCTGGTGATCGTCTCCCGCGCGTCCGAGGAATGCCCGCTGTGCCGCCGCTGGGAAGGCAAGGTACTCGTCCGCTCCGGCGATGCCGGGGCGCGCACCATCGAGGTCGAGCACGCTCTCGAGGACGACCGCATGGTCGAGGTGAAGGTCGCCGGCTCGCTGGAGGAGGCGCGGGCCGCAGGCCTGCTCCACCCGAACTGCCGCCACAGCGTCAGCGCGTACCTTCCCGGGCTGACCCGGGAGCCTGAGCCTGTCCCGGCGCGGGGCACGTACGAGCAGTCCCAGCAGCAGCGGTACCTGGAGCGGCAGGTCCGCAAGTGGAAGCGGCGTGCCGAGGCCGCCATCGACGAGCCGACGCGGAAGGCCGCGAACGCGCGGGTGCGCGCGTACCAGGGCAAGATCCGTGAGCTGGTCGATGAGTCGGGCATGCCGCGCAAGCCGCACCGCGAGCAGCTGGCCAAGCCCAGGCCGCAGCAGCAGGCGCAGCTCGCCGAGCAGCAGCCGGTGACACCGCCGGAGCCGGAGGTCGTCAAGCCGCCGGAGCCGCCGAAGCCGCAGGCTCGCGTGTCGCAGGCGACCCGGGACCGCATCGACGAGGTCCGCCAGGCGCTGCCGAAGAGCCGTGAGGAGTGGGCGGACGCACGGCGCGTGCAGGTGGCGCCCGAGCAGCTCGGCTACGACATTCGCATCGGCGAGTTCGAGAAGGAGCTGAAGGGCTACCGGGCCGAACGCGAGAAGCTCGTCGCCGAGAAGGAGGCCGAGTTCAAGCGGAAGAGGACGCCGAAGTACAAGCGTCCTGACCTGCTTGAGGAGGCGACGTGGCGTATCGACAGCAACATCCGGATCACCGAGAACAGCATCGAGGGCTTGAAGGAGGAGCGCGATGCCTTCCTTCGCGGCGACCCGGGCAACTACAGCTCGTGGCTGAGCCGGACGGAGCCCGCCAAGTACGAGTACACGTACCAGAAGGACCCGTTCGGCAACCTGCTGCCGCCGGAGGAGTACCAGCAGCACCTCGATCGCGTGCTGGACGTAGGCGAGTCGCTGCGGGACGACCTGCAGGACGCGTACCTGCAGGACTCCGTGCTCGCCGAGCTGCGTGAGGAGGTCAGGCGCCTCGCCAAGGCCGAAACGCCGGACGCTGACGCGCTGCGTGATGCGCAGATCGCGGTCGCGGCGCGGGAGGCGGAGACGATCCGCACGCTCCTCGCCGACGTCCGCAAGCTGGGCGGGAAGGTGAAGACGGAGCTGGCCAGCGCGGAGCTGATCGCCAAGCGCGGCGCGACCGCGACCGCGGTCCGCGAGGACTGGGAGGATCTGCTGGGCGAGGCGCTGGGGCACTTCCCCAGGCAGTGGCTCGCCGCGATGCAGGACACCCCGATGGCACTGATCGGCTCGGACCGCGCCTACTACGGTGCAGGGATGGGCGGATCCGGCATCGACCTGTTCGCCCTCGACCGGTCCGCCCCGGGCTGGTACAACGGCGCCTTCTCCTCGTACGCAGCGGAGGTCGCCACGCACGAGCTGGGCCACCGCATGGAGCAGTACGTGCCCGGCCTGCGCGAGTTGGAGTACACGCTGGTCCGCAGGCGTGCCATGAAGGACGGCATGCTCGAGCTGCCCAAGGAGATGCTGGCGATCTATCCGGGATCGGGCTACCGGCAGGGCGAGCTGACCTACGAAGACCTGTGGGCGGACGCGTACGCAGGGAAGACCTACGAGCGAGGCGCTCCCGACGACCCCGCATCGGTCTCCTCGGAGGCCTTCCAGGTCGGCCTGCAGGATCTGTTCGGACGCTCCGCCCGCAGCTTCGGAGGCCTGCAGCTCCAGCAGTTCGTGCTTGGCTGCCTGGCCACCCTGTGACAGGCTGGTTGCATGGCCTGGAGAGTGGACTCGCGTACCGATCCAGCCCGCTGGGTCGCCTACGACGGCCGCCAGTGGGCCGCTGACGACGCCACCCGCCCCAACATGATCGCCCTGGTGGACGGGCCGCAGCCGCTGACCCCGACCGGCCCGTACTACACCCCGACCGGACCTGGTGACGAGGTCGCCGTGTATCTCACCGCGAGGGCAGTGGTGCCTGCACCGCAGACGTCCGGGCAGCCGCCACAGGTGCCGAGCGTGCCGGCCGGTGAGGACTCGCCGGACATCGTCTACTAGCAGCACCTTCTCGTGATGGGCCCGCCTTGTGCGGGCCCTTTCGCATGCCCGGATCCGGGCGCCTGATCTTCCGCCCGCCTGGTGCGGGTCGGATCGCACAACCCCCGCCGGGCGCGGGGCCGAACCATTCCGACGCGCACCAGGAGTGCACGCATGCAGAAGCGAACCCTCCCCAGGCTGGCCGGCTCCGGCTGGGCTCACCCTTACAGCACGGGCCCTTTCGACCCGTTCCTGTACGCCGACGGCGGGGACGGAGGCGACTCCGGATCCGACAGCGGCGACAGCGGTGACGACACCGGCGCGGGCGACGACGCAGGAGACGACGATGCCGGCGGGACCGGCGACGACGACACCTCCGGCGGCGACACCGGCGCGGACAGTAAGCCGAAGCCCAAGCCGCCCGCGAAGAAGGGCGACGAGGACCCGGCCGCGAAGATCGCCCGCCTGGAGAAGGAGCTGAAGGCGGCGAACGGCGAGGCCGCGAAGGCACGGACGAGCGCGAAGCAGCAGGCGGCCGACGAGGCGCGCACGAAGATCGTGCAGGAGCTGGGCAAGGCGCTCGGTCTGGTCAAGGACGACAAAGACACCCCGCCTGACCCGGCCGCGCTCACCGCGCAGATCGAGAAGGCCACGGCGGCGCACCGGGAGACCGCTGTCGAGCTGGCCGTGTACCGGAATGCGTCGAAGCACGGCGCCGACCCGGACGCGCTCACCGACAGCCGGACCTTCCTGAAGTCCATCGCCGGCCTCGACCCGTCCGACGAAGGGTTCGGCAAGGCCGTGTCCGCCGCCATCAAGGCCGCGGTCGCGGACAACCCCAAGCTCAAAGCCGCGAGCCAGGCGCCCGCGCGCACTGCAGGGGACTTCTCCGGAGGCACCGGAGGACGCCCCAAGGACGACTCCATCGAAGCCCACCGCGAGGCACGCCGGAAGGCGCGCTCCGGCGGCTGATCCCGTAGAGAGAGGGCCCCATGGCCAACACGTTCCTGACCCCCGACACCATCGCCCGCCGGGCCCTGGCCACGCTGTACGAGACGACGCACATGGCGCAGCTCGTGCACCGCGACTACGAGGCCGACTTCGCCGGCCGCGTCGGCGACACGATCACCGTGCGCAAGCCCGCGGTGTTCACGGCGAACGAGTTCAACAGGGCGACCGGCATCGTGCCGCAGAACGCGACCGAGTCCGGCTTCCCGGTCGTCCTCAACCACATGCCGGACGTGTCCTTCACGGTCACCACGGAGCAGCTCAACCTGGAGATCAACGACTTCGGCGTGCAGCTCCTCGACCCGGCGATGGAGGCCATGGCCCAGAAGATCGACCGGGACATCCTCGCGCTGCGCGACGACATCACCCAGGAAGTGGGCGGTGTCAGCGAGAACGCGGCCGGCGAGGACTACAACTACCCGGGCGGCCACTACCCGTGGTCCGACTCCCGCGTCCTCATCGAGGCCGGTGCCCTCCTCGACACGAAGAACGTCCCCGCCATGGACCGCCGCGTCGTCGTCGGCCCGCGCACGAAGGCCCGCTGGGTCGCCGAGAAGACGTGGCGGCAGGCCGACCACCGCGGCTCCACCGAAGGCCTCCTCGAGGCGTCGATGGGCGCCCGCGTCTCGGGTTTCGACCCGTACATGACGCAGAACATCGCCGGACCGGCGGCGAGCCCCACCACCGGGCAACCGACCACCGAGGTCGACATCGCCTTCCACAAGACCGCGTTCGCGCTGGTCACCCGCACCCTCGAGGTCCCTCCGGGCGCCCAGGACGCGACGATCATGAACTACTCCGGCTTCGCGCTCCGCGTCGTCTACGACTACGACATCAAGTACAAGCAGACGGTCGTCTCCGTCGACTGCCTGTACGGCACGAAGACCCTCGACCCCAACCGCGCCGTACTGATCAAGGGAGCTGACGCCGCATGATCCGCTACTACAACGAGAACAACGGCGACACCGTCGAGCGCGAGGAGGCGGACGCTCGCCTCGACGCGCTCCCGAACTGGCGGCGCCTCGAAGGCGACGAGAAGCCCGGCCCGGTCACCCCGGACAGCGTCCTCAAGCGGCCCCAGGCTTCCCCCGGCGTCGCGCTCACCTCGACGGAGGGCGAACGCGCCGAAGCCGAGGAGGAGTTCAAGGAGCAGCAGGAGGAGGCCGGCGACCCGCCGTCCAAGTCCGCGTCCAAGCAGGACTGGATCGACTACGCGCTGAAGCGGGCTGTGTCCGACCAGGAGCGTCAGGAGATCCCGGGCCTGACGAAGGACGTGCTCGTCGCGAAGTACGGCGAGGAGGCGTAGCGGATGCCGCTCTCCGGAACGACGCTCGCCGTCTCGGCCTACGCCGAGCTGAGCAGCGCGCTGGACCTGGGCACGGGCCGAGCACCGCAGTCCCTGGCTCGGTCCATGTCGCTAGCCTCCGGCACCGGCGTGGGCAAGGCGGACAGGGTGTTCGCCGACCGGCGGTCGCTGGCCGCATCCGCGAGCGAGGATCTCGACCTGGCGGGCACCCTGACCGACGCCTTCGGGGCGACGATCAGCTTCGCCCAGATCAAGGGCTTGATCATCGCGGCGGCCGACGGCAACACGAACAACGTCGTGATCGGCAACGCCGCTTCGAACGCGTGGGCCGCGCTGCTCGGCGCGACCGGCACCGTGACCCTCCGCCCTGGCGCGTTCATCGCGGTCGGTACCGGCGCCGGGGACGCAGGCTACGCGGTCACCTCCGGTACCGGGGACCTGCTGAAGGTCGCCAACTCCGGCGGCGGCTCCTCGGTCGCGTACGACATCCACATCATCGGCGCGTCCGCGTAGCCGGACCGGCTCATCACCGCGAGGGAACCGCCGTCCTGGCGGCTCCCTCGCGCCGTCCCGGAAGGAGGGCGCCATGGCAGCCACTGGATACGTCAGCAGCAGCGGCGAGAAGGTGAGCCGGGCCGGGGACACGATGACCGGCGACCTGGTCCTCAACGACACGATCCCGGACACCGACCGGTCGGCCGCGCCGAAGGCCTACGTCGACTCGGCCGTCGCCGGGGCGAGCGGCGGCATCCCCGCCAACTCCGTGACGGCCACGACCAGCTACGGGCTGCCAGCCAGCGCGGGCGCCAGCGTGCAGTACGCGCGCGGCGACCACAGCCACGGCACCCCGCCCGCGCCGACGGCTGGCACGTCGTCGGGCACGTTCGCTGCGGGCAACGACTCCCGCATCGTTGGCGCCGCACAGAAGAGCGCGAACCTCAGCGACCTCGCCAACCCCGCGCAGGCGCGCAACAGCCTGGGCCTGGGCGGGGCCGCAGTCCTCAACGTCGGCACCGGCGCCAATACCGTGGCGGCTGGGAATGACTCCCGGCTCGCCGGGGCGGCGCAGAAGGCGCAAAACCTTGCGGACCTCGCCGACGTAGCCACGGCCCGCGAGAACCTGGGGCTTGGCGACGCGGCCACCCGCAGCGTCGGCGCCATCACCGGCACGGTCGCGGCCGGAGACGACTCCCGCCTCAGCGACCCACGCCCGCCGACCGGTACGGCCGGCGGCGATCTCAGCGACACCTACCCGAACCCCAAGGTGGCCAAGGTCAACGGGATCGCGGTCTCCGGCACGCCGACCATCGGGCAGGTGCTCACCGCCACATCCGGCTCCGCAGCAACCTGGCAGACGCCGGCCGCCAGCGGCGGGGGCAGCTCCCCGATCAGGACGGCCACCGTCCGGATCACGAATGACAACCTGGGTGGCCTGCCGGCGTCGCCCGGCTGGACAGTGGTGCAGACGTCGGCCGGCACGGCGCTCGCGTGCTCCATCCCCGCCAGCGCGGGTGACCGCATTCGGGTGTCCGCCGCGATGATGTACGTCGGCTCGCACTACCTGGACTGGGCACTGCTCAGCAGCGCGGGCGCGATCGCGGTCTACGGCGGATCGGGCGGCAGCTCGCCGCTGCCGCAGGGGCATCCGGCGATGTACCCGAGCCTGTCGTTCAACTACGTCAGCGGGGGCGAGATGTTCGTCGCCGGCCCGGCGCACATCGACGGCAGCGGCAAGGTGACGGTGGCGCTGGTCCACCAGGGCTCGAGCTCGGACGCCTCGTCCAAGGTGTATGCCCACGCCGACTATCCGTGGCGGCTGAGGTTGGAGAACCTGGGGGTGGAGCCGTGACAGGCGTGATCGCAGGTCAGGCCACTACGCTGGTCTCCCAGTGGTTCGCCTACGAGGGCGGCCCTCTCGTCGACCTCGACGCCACTCCTACGGTCAGCATCACCAGCTCGGCCACAGGCGCGGTCATCGTGGCGCCCACCGCGACCGGGGTCACCCACCCCAGCCTTGGGTTTCACGCGTACGCCTGGACGCCGGCCGTCGACCTCCCTCCGGGCCCGTACCTGGTGCTGTGGTCCGGGACGAAGGACGGGGCGCCGGTCTCGTCGTCCGAGACGGTTACGGTCACCGAGCTGCGGGCCGGCCGCGTGTACGCCACGGTCGCCGAGTACCAGGCCGTCAGCGGCAACACCCCGCAGTCCACAACAGCGGCCCGCCTGCGGACTGCGTCACGGATGCTGGACCGGCTGGTGCTGCGCCTGTGCTGGTACGACGTCGATGCCGACGGGATGCCCACGCACC
Organism: Streptomyces sp. NPDC038135; assembly: GCF_055601245.1. Classification (NCBI taxonomy): domain Bacteria; kingdom Bacillati; phylum Actinomycetota; class Actinomycetes; order Kitasatosporales; family Streptomycetaceae; genus Streptomyces; species Streptomyces sp. NPDC038135. The sequence continues at coordinate 606,551 of NZ_JBVJXS010000004.1, forward strand.
CGCTGGTCGCGGCCGCTCTGCGGGATGCCGTGTGCGCGCAGGCCGCATGGTGGCAGGAGACCGGCGCGGACCCGTCCGGCGCGGACGCGGTCGGCTGGGGCTCCATCGCGATCGGCAGCGTGCAGCTCGGCCGGTCGGTGACCGCTGTGTCCGGCGAGGACGCCCCGGCCCGGCAGCTCGCCCCCGAAGTGTGGGACGCGCTGCACGACCCGGCCCTGACCCCGGACATCTTCCGCATGGGCGCGGTGACGACATGCTGATCCCGCGCTGGGTGATGCGGCACCAGGTCACCATCGAGCCGTACCTCGGCGACACCAGCAAGGGCCCCAAGTACGGGCCGCCTGTGGTCATCGAGCACTGCTTCGTCGATGAACAGACACGCAACGTCCGCACCCCGGGCGGCGACGAGGTCACCTCCACCAGCACCGTTTTCGTCGACCCGGGGACGCAGGCGCCCGCGCGCTCCCGCGTGACCCTGCCGTCCGGCCGTATCACGCGCGTCATCCAGCTCAAGGACCGCAACAGTGGCGGCCTGCCCACACCCGACCACGTGGAACTGCAACTCGAGTAACGGGAGGGCCCATGCCGCAGAGCATTCGACTCAACTTCGATGGAGCTGCGGCCGGCGCCGCGATGCGCCAAGGAGCGGTCCGCGGCCTGTACCTGGGCGCCGAGCACGTCCTCGGCCTGAGCAATCAGGTCGTGCCGCTCGACGAGGCGGCCCTGATGCGGTCCGGCGTGGCGAGCGTGGATGCCTCGTCGCTGGCCGCCGCAGTCAGCTACGACAGCCCGTACGCCGTCCGCCAGCACGAAGAGCTGGAGTGGCGGCACGCCCCCGGCCGGACCGCCAAGTACCTAGAGAACAGCCTCAACGCCTCCCGTCAGGAAGTGCAGGCACTCATCGCCACACAGATCAGGCGGGCCCTGCGGTGAGCCCGACCCATGACGTCGACCTCCTCACCGGGATCGCCGTCCTCCTGGCGGCCGAGGGCATCGGCGTGTACTCACCCGACGACGTCCTGCCCGACAACAGCACAGCGATCGTCCTCGGCCGCATGCCGGACGACCCGGACCGGGCACTCGGCCTGACCTCGTATCCGGTGGCCGACGACGACACCACGAACGCGATCACCGGCGTTCAGGTCCGCATGCGCGCGGGCACGGACCCGACCGACCTGGTGCAGCTCGGCAACGACGTTTTCTCGGCGCTGCACCACCGGGAGCACTACACGGCCGGCGGCGTCCATGTCGCCCTGTCGTGGCGGCAGTCCCAGGCGTGGATCGGTCAGGACGACCGGGGCCGCATGGAGCTGACCGGCAACTACTACCTCCGGACCGTGCGGTCCGGGCCCCACCTGTACGAGTAGGAGGACCGCATGTCCACACCCACCCCCACCGAGGTCACCGCGCTCGCCCGACGCTGGGCTGTCGACCTGAACATGGGCACCGAGGAGACGCCCGACTGGCAGCGCGTCATGGGCGTGACCAACGTGTCGCCGTCCGCGGAGCCGAACATCGAGGACTCCACCGACTACGACTCCGGCGGCTGGGCCGGTAGCACCAAAACCGGCCAGGCCTGGGAGCTCGGTCTGACCCTGAACAGGAAGATCAACGACGCGGTCAAGACGTACCACCCCACCCACGAGGCGCTCCGCATCGCCTCGTACTCCTCCGGCTCAGCGTCGTACGTGCACGTCCGCCGCTACGACCGCAACGGGCTCCCGGAGGCCTACGAGGGCAGGGCGCTGGTGACGTGGGCGGAGTCCGGCGGAGAGGCCACCGCTCTGGACCAGGTCGAGGTCACCCTCACCGGCGACGGGCCGCTCGAGCTCATCGACAACCCGGTCGCCTGATGGCGGGCGGCAACACGTTCGAGGCGCTGGACAGCTTCCTCGACGAGTACCTGGACCTGCCGGTGAAGGGCCGGGACGGGCAGGTCCGCGTCTACCGCATCGAGGAGCCCTCCGCCGAGGACGGCCTCCGGATCGAGCGGATCAGCACGATGGCGGCCCGCCTCGCGTCCGGCGCGGCCCTCCCGGACGCTCCGGTCCTCGGCGATGACGAGGAGCTGGACCTGTACCGGATGTGCCTGGGCGACGCCTACGAGCGGCTCCGCACAGAGCTGAAGTGGGGCGCGTTCAAGCACGTCGCGCTGACCGCGATGTTCTGGATCACCACGGACAAGGAGGCCGCCGAGCAGTATTGGCGGACAGGCCAGCAGCCGGGAAAAGCCCCGAGGAACCGAGCGGAGCGTCGGCAGGAACAGCGCGGCTCCTCGGTGTCGGCTGCGGTGACTACGACCCGGTCACCGGCCTCTACGAGTGGTACGAGGGCGGCATCCAAGCGCCGAAGCGGTCGGGGCAGGGGTCGGCCGCAGAGCTGACGTGGGAACAGATCCTCGGCCAGTGGCCGCTGATCGAGGCCGACCTTCACTCGGAGTACGGCATCGACGTCGGCTCCGGCATCCTCCACGAGCGCACCTACCGCTGGTTCAAGGTCCGCGTCTTCGGCCTGTTCTCCGCCGAGACACGGATCCAGCGTCACTTCGCACCACCTCCTGACGATCCACACCGACCCGCCAGGAGGTGACCTGTGGCGCTGACCGTCGGCGAGCTCACCGCCATCCTGACCATCGACGACCGCACCGTGGACCCGGCCCTGCGCCGCGCCGAACGCGCCATGCGGCAGACCGGGCAGCGCATCGCCGGTGACGCCGAACGCTCCGGCCAGCAGGCAGGCGACCAGCTCGGCGGAGGCTTCGTCCGCGGCGCCGACGGCCAGTGGCGCAACATGCGCGGCGAGCTGGTCGACGCCACTCGGGCAGCCACCCTCGAGGCGGAGGCGCAGGCGCATCGCGGCGGCCGCCGGACAGGGCAGGACTTCAGCGACGGAGTCCAGCAGGGCTCCCGGGACGCCGGGGACGCGCTCGCCGACAACGTGCGCCGCGGAGCCAACGAGGCCGAGCGTGCGGCCGGTGACTCCGGCGAGGGCGGCGGGGAGTCCTTCATCCAGCGCATGCGGAGCGGCGCCTCCGGCGGGATCGGCGAGCTCGCGGGCAACATTCGTGAAGGCCTGACCAGCAAGCTGGGCCTGGCCGCACTGGGTGGCACTCTGGGCGCCGCCTTCATGGCTGCCATCGGCACCGCCATGGATCAGGAGCGCGTCACCGGTCGTCTCGCCGCTCAGCTCGGTAAGACTCCGGAGCAGGCCCGCCGGTATGGGCACGTCGCCGGCCAGATGTACGCGTCGGCGGTCACCGAGGACTTCCAGGGCGCCGCCGACGCGATCAGCGCGGTCATGCGGTCCGGGATCCTGCCGCCGGACGCCACGAACGCGCAGATCCAGTCGATCGCCACCAACGTCTCCGACCTGGCCAGCACCTTCGAGTTGGACTTGGGGCAGACCGCAAATGCGGTCGGCCAGATGATCAAAACCGGTTTGGCGAAGGACGGCACGGAGGCCGTCGACACGCTGACCCGCGGCCTGCAGAAGATGGGGCCGCGCGCCGACGACATCGCCGACACGATGAACGAATACTCCACGATCTTCCGGCAGATGGGCATCGACGGCGCCACCGCCACCGGCCTGCTCTCCCAGGGCATGAAGGCCGGCGCCAGAGACACGGACGTCGTCGCCGACTCGCTGAAGGAATTCGTCCTGATCACCCAGCAGGGCGGCAAGGACGTCGACTCGGCCTTCAAGAAGATCGGCCTCAACGGCAAGGAGATGCAGAGGGCTTTCGTCGAGGGCGGCCCGAAGGCGGCCAAGGCGCTGGACCAGGTCTTCGACGGGCTCCGCAAGATCAAGGACCCGACGAAGCGCCAGGCCTTGGCCATGCAGCTGTTCGCGACGAAGTCCGAGGACACCCAGAAAGCACTCATGGCGCTCGACCCGTCCAAGGCCGTCAGCGACCTGGGCCAGGTCGGCGGCGCCGCCGACAAGATGGGCGACGCGCTCCGCGACAACGCGAGCACGAAGGTAGAGGCCTTCAAGCGGGGCATTCAGCAGGGCGTCGTCGACTTCCTCGGCACGAAGGTCGTCCCCGCGCTGACCGGTTTCAAGACGTTCGTCAGCACCCAACTGGGCGGCATGTGGGACCAGGCCGGGCAGGGCAACGTCGAAGCCGCGGACCGGGTCGTCGCGTTCTTCGGTCTGGTCGCCCAGCGCGCCGGGGAGAAGATCAAGGAGATGGCCCCGAAGCTGCTGGAGGGCATCTCCGGGGCTGGGGCGAAGTTGGCCGAGTACATCACGGCCAACCCGGAGCAGGCGCTGAAGCTCAGCATGATCGCCGCCGCGATCGTCGCCGGCTTCATGCTGCTGCCCGCGCTCGTGGCCGTGGCGATCGGCGCGGCAGCCGTAGCGATGACCATCGGCTTCACGAATAAGCTGGTCTCCGCCACCCAGGAGAAGCTCCCCCAGTGGTGGAACGCGCTCGGCCAGTGGCTCACCGAGAAGTCGGCCCAGGCGCCCGGCCTGCTCAGCGCGCTCGGCTCGGCGATCGGCGGCTGGTTCGGCGGCCTGTGGTCCCGATACATCTCCGGGCCGATCAGCGGCCAGTGGAACAGCTTCATCGGCAGCGTGCGGGGACTGCCCGGCCGTGCCGTTGCCGCGCTCAACCCCCTGGGCGGCAATCTCGGCTCGGCAGCGAGCAGCGCCTGGTCCCGGTTCGTGTCCGCCAGCGCAGCCAAGGCCGTCGAGGCCATTGACTGGATCCGTAGCCTGCCCGGCCGCGCCCGGGACGCCCTCGGAAACCTCGGCGGCGTCCTGGTCGACGCGGGCGCCTCGCTGATGTCGGGCTTCATCTCCGGCATCACGTCGAAGATCGGGTCGCTGACCTCGACGCTCACCGGCATCACGAGCATGATCCCGAAGCACAAGGGTCCGCCGAAGAAGGACGCGAAGCTGCTGACCCCGGCCGGTCGTCTGATCATCGATGGCTTCATCAAGGGCATCGGCGACTCGATCCCGGCGCTGAAGTCGAAGCTGGCGCAGATCACGAAGGCGCTCCCGGCCGACGTGAAGCACGGCATCGGCCGGACCCTCGCCCGGAACGTGCGGGAGCTCGAGGGCTACGTCAAGGACGTCGAGAAGGTCGCCGGCAAGCTGAAGGCGGCGCAGAAGAAACTCGATGACCAGAAGAAGGCCCGGTCGCAGCTCCGCGAGAGCGTGAAGGGCGGCATCCTCAGCTCGGCGAACATCACCCAGCAGCAGGGCAGCCGGACCCCGGAGGGGATCCTGGCCCGCCTGCAGAGGGACCGGAAGGCGGCCGAGGCTTTCGCGAAGAACATCGCGAAGCTGAAGCGGCAGGGAGTCCGCGCCGACCTCATCAACCAGATCGCGGAGGCCGGAGTCGAGCAGGGCTCCGCGATGGCCGCATCGCTGGCAGCAGCGACACCCGCACAGATCAAGGCGATCAACGCGGAGCAGCACAAGCTGGCTGCGGCCGCGGGCAAGGCCGGCGACACGGCGGCGGACGCCACGTACACGGCGGGCATCCGTGCCGGTGAGGGCATCGTCAAGGGGCTGAAGGACCAGCAGAAGGCGATTGAGCAGCAGATGCTGAAGATCGCCAAGTCAATGAAGGACAGCATCCGGAAGGCGCTCGGCATCAAGAGCCCCAGCCGGGTGATGGCCCGGGTCGGCGCCTACACCGCCGAAGGCCTGCGTCGAGGCATCGAGTCGGGCCGCAAGGCCGTCAACGCCACGATGGCGGGCCTGGTGGAAACGCCATCCCCAGGACGGTGGGCGCTGGCTGGCGCCGAGGCCGGCGGAGCACGCCGGGTCGTGCAGCACACGACGAACACCACCTACCACCTGACACAGCGCGAGATGACGCTCCGGGACCTGGAGACGCTACAGCGCCGCCAGGACGCGCGCGCACGAGTGGGGAGGCCACGGTAGATGCCGCTGATCACCGCCCCCGTCACCACCCCGCCGGAGACCGGCGACCCGACCACGGGTGGGGGCGGCGGCATCGTCCTGCCCGACCTCGGCCGGGCCACGGTCACCTACTACGACCCGGCCGGCGGAGTATGGCCGCTCACCAAGCGCTCCCTGGGCTGGTTCACCCTCGCCGAGGGCGTGTCCGGGCTCGGGGCGACACCGTACGAGCTGACGTCGGACCCGCGGGCGCGCGGGGGCGCGCGCCTGCGGGGGGCGCAGGCACAGCCCCGGACGATCGTGTGGCCGCTCCGCGTGGAGGGCGACACCCACACGGAGTTCGTCTCCCGCTGGCGTGCACTGGCGACCGCGATCACCCGCACCCTGCGCGACGGGCCCGGCGTCCTCGAGATCGCCCGCCCCGACGGCACCCGCCGCACGATCAACGTCTACTACCAGGAGGGATTCGAGGGGCAGGGCGACAGCGGCTCGGGCTGGTTGCGGGACACCGCGGTCCTCACCTGGTGGTGCGAGGACCCGTACTGGACCGATCCGGTGCCGGTGTCCGTGCACCGCGAGCAGGGCACCGGCAGCAGCTTCTTTACGCCGTACCCGACGGTGTCCTCCTCGCAGGTGCTCGGCGCGACCACCGTGACCAACCCGTCCGACGTGATGGTGTGGCCGACCTGGACCATCACCGGCCCAGCCAGCCTGGTGACTTTTACCCGCACCTGGACGGACCGCACCGGGGTCGCCCGCAGCGAGTCCTTCACCCTCAACCCGACGTCGGTCGGGCACGGGAACTTGCTCGCTGGTGAGAGGGTCACCGTCCGCACCGACCCGCCCCAAGTCCGCTACCAGGACGGGGCGAACTGGGTCGGCGCCCTCAGCTGGCCGACGGCCGTCCTGTGGGGGCTCGCCCCGGGTGACAACTCAGTGTCCTTCACCCTGGCGGGCTCCGGGCCGGGCAGCGCGGTCGACCTCAGCTTCAACCCGCGGTACGAGACCGCCTGATGGGGGGTGAGTGGTGGCCGTTCAGCTGCTCATCACCAACCGGAATCTCGTGGTGCAGGGCGACCCGCCCGCCGACTGGTCGAACCTGGACGTCACCCAGGTCTTCAACGAACCAGGGACGGGGTCGGTCGACCTCGTTGCCTACCCATACGTCATGCAGCAGTTGCAGCCCGGAAACCGGCTCGTCGTCGTCCGCGACGGCGCCGTGTGGATGGGCGGCCCCATGGAGATCCCGCAGGACTACTCCTGGGGCATCGCCGGGGAAGGCGAGGCACCGCCCGGCATGGTGTCGGTCAACTTCAGCGACGACATGGCGCTGCCCGCCGGATACCTCACCTGGCCCGCCCCCGCCTCAGCCTGGTCAGCGCAGCCGGAGACCTCCCGGAAGATCACCTCCACGAACGCCGAGAGCATCATCCGCACGCTGGTCAACGAGAACTGCGGACCCGGCGCGATCGCCGCCCGGCGCATCCCGAACTTCGCCCTCGGCGCGCTCGCCAGCGTCGGCTCGAGCGTCAGCGTCACCACCCGCCTCGAGCGGCTCCTGGACGTGTGCCGGCGCGTCGCCACCGACGGCGGCAACCTCGGCATCCGATGCAGGCAGGTGGGCAGCCAGATCCTGTTCGAGGTATACGCGCCCGCCGACCGCACGGCCACGGCCCGCTTCTCCGAAGGCCTGGGCAACCTCCGCGGCGTCGCCTACAAGCAGTCCGCGCCGACCGTGACCCACGCGTTGGCCGTCGGCACCGACCAGGCCGTCCCCCGCCCCTACGTCGAGGTCGCCGACACGGCGGCCGCGGCCGCGTGGTGGCGCGTGGAGCAGCTCGTCGACTCCAGCGCCGACAGCAACGACGACGGCACCATCACCCAGGAGGGCAAGCAGGCGCTCGCGGAGGGCGCGGCGCCGGTGGAGCTGGCCACGGTCACGATCGACACCGAAGACCTGAAGGCCGGCAGGGACTTCGGCCTCGGCGACCGGGTGACCGTCGCCCTGCCGACCGGCGTCGAGGTCCGCGACCTGGTGCGCTCCATCCGGCTGACGGCCAGCCCAGGCGAGGGCGAGCAGGTCACCTCCCTGATCGGCTCCCCAGACGCAACGACCGACCCCCGCATGGTGCGGCTGGTACGAGAGCTGGGCCGCAGGCTCGGCCGACTGGAAGCGAGGTAGCGCGTGGCGCAGGACAGTTGGCCGTCACCGGCCCACAACAGCCGGGCTGTCACGGACATCGAGTACGAGAAGGTGGCCGCACGCTTCTCCGGCGACGGCGTGTACGGCAGCCCCACCGACACCGCAGTCGTGACCGCGGGCACCGGCCTCGGCGTGAACCTACGCCCCAGCGTGTACGCCAGCCTGCGCGGGCACGCCTGGACCTCCGGCCCCGACGCAGTCAGCCTGTCGATCGGCCTCAACACCAGCGGCCAGATCCGCAACGACTACGTGGTCCTGCGCCTGGACCGCTCCGCCTGGACCGTCCGCGCCGTAGTCAAGGCAGGCACCCCCGGCGCCGGCCTGCCCGCGCTCACGCAGGACACCGGCGACACCGGCGTGTACGAGATCCCCCTCGCGCAGGTGCGGGTCATCAGCGGGGCCCTGAGCGTGACCGTCACCCGTAGCGAGCTGTACGTCGGGACCCGGGTCCGGCCCTGCACGTCGTCCACCCGCAACCCCGCCCCCGTGCCGGGCGAGATGGCGTTCGAGACCGACACCGGCGTCCTGCGCGTGTGGGACGGCGCCGCCTGGCAGATCGTCGCCGACGACTCCGGCGTCATCTCCGTCAACAAGAGCCTCTCGCCGTGGACCAACGAGGTCGAATCCGTTCTGCAGAAGCGCAACGGCGCCGTCCACTTGAGGTTGGGCTCGATGAAGCGCGCGGGCGGCACGCTCGGCGCGACCACCGAGTCCCAGCTGCCTGTCCTCATCCCCTCCGCCTATCGGCACCCGACCCGGGACCAGTACGGACTGGCGTACTGCACCGGCACAGAGATTGGACGATTCGCCATCTACTCCGACGCGCACGAGTCCCGACCCGGCCAGGTATGGCTGATCAACCACCCGTCGATCGCCACCGGGGACTACGTGCTCCCGGTGTCCGGCATCAGCTGGGTGGTGTGACATGCGCTACCAGTTCGGCGCCACCATGGCGGACTACGTCGTCCGGCCGACCGATGGCCTGTGGGGCGTCGCGCCCGGCGTGACCGTCACCTTCTGGAATGCTCCGGTCGGCGGAGTCCAGTACACAGACCTCCGCAACGGCGCCAACGACCAAATCAGCCAGGTCACCACCGATGAGCAAGGGCTTCTGCCGTCGTTCTTCGGCCCTGACGGGGTCACCGGCATGTGGGCGGACGCGGGCGGCTCCGCGCGCGCCTGGGTGGACTCACACAACGCGGCCACCGCAACCGTAGGCAAGGGCCTGTATGTGCCCCCCGGTTGGGGTGAGAACTGGCGAGCCAAGCGGGACGCTGCCCGGTCCGGGGGCAAGGCCAAGCTGATGTGCATCGGTGACTCGATCACCTACGGCTACTGGTCCAGCGACCTCCTCAGCAAGAGCTGGGTCGGGCTCGTCCGCACCGCTCTCCAGGGCGGGTATGGCGATGGCGGCTCCGGAATGTTCTCCGTCAACAGGTCCGCCGAATTCATCGGCACTGGCAGGGACGCGACCATTGCCCTCTGGAGGGCGAACAACAGCATTACTTCCACCACGGGCACGTGGACGGATACCGGGCTTTTCTACGGCCCCGCAGTCAGCAGCATGTACGCCACCGCCGCCGCAACGGCGACTTTCAAGGTCCGCGGCACCACCATCAACATCTACACCCTCGCCGGAGTGAATCTCCCGAACGCGGGCTTCACCTACCAGATCGACGGGGGCTCCCCGGTCGCCGTCGCCGACCCGGGCCTGTCCACCGGCACCGTCCAGGTGAAGACGATCACCGGGCTCGCCGCTGGGGACCACACGGTCGTCATCTCGTACAACGGCACGGGCGGGGCCCGGCTCCAGCTCATCGGCGTGAGCGCCGAGAACGCTACCGGCGTCGTCGTGGACAACATGGGCCGCTCCGGGGCGTCTACGTCCACGTTCTTCACCAGCGGCACCGGTAACACCCTGTGGAACGGCGGCTCGAGCAACGCCGCCGATCTGATCATCTACTCGCTGGCGATCAACGACGCCCAGGCCAGCGTCGCGGTCGACACCTGGGTCAGCAACGTGATCTCGACGCTGTCCACCTTCAAGGCAGTCAACGACGGCGCGACCGACTTGCTGTTCCTCTTCCAGCACCGAGGCAACTACACCAGCGGCACGTTCTACGGCCAATATCTGACCAGGGCACGCGGTCTCGCTGAGGCCTACGGGGCCGCGCTGGTGAACGTCTGGCCCATGGGACGCAACTCCTACAGCTACTGGACCAGCCTCGGCTACTGGGGCGACGCGGCCAACGCGGGCGCGGCCGGCACTGACGTCGTGCACCCGTCCGACGCCGGCCACCAGGCCATCGCCGACGCCGTGCTGCCCGTCCTGACCGCCTGACTTGGAGGCCCGGATGCCCCTTGTTACGGCCGCCGCCCCACCTCCACCGAAGCCGGTCCCGGCGCCGATCGCGGTGACGGACGGCTACGGCATCAGCATCGGCGGCCTCGTCCTGCACCAGGTCGACGGCCGCCTCGCGGTCCGCATGCCCGACGGCAGCGACCGCTTCATCTCCCTCACCGCCGGCTAGCGGACGGCTCCCAGCCGGCCCCGCATCGCGGCAGACCGTCACCGCCCCGCGCCGCCCGGCCCGGGGCTTTTCTCATCTCTGGAGGCCTCGTGGCCACACCACCGAGCGCGGCCGCCTTCGCCGCGCTGCTCCGCGCCGAGGGCGTCACTGTCGTCGAGGTCGGCGACTGGGAGCACCACAACCGCAACAGCAAGGGCCCGTGGGGACCCGTCCGCGGCGTGATGATCCACCACACCGTCACCCGCGGCACCGCCGCCACCGTGAAAATCTGCCGCGACGGACACTCCGACCTCCCCGGCCCCCTCTGCCACGGCGTCATCGCCAAGGACGGCCGCGTGCACCTCGTCGGCTACGGCCGCGCGAACCATGCAGGCCTCGGCGACGACGACGTGCTGCGCGCCGTCACGAACGAGGCCTCGCTGCCGACCGACAACGAGGCGAACACCGACGGCAACCGGTACTTCTACGGCTTCGAATGCGAGAACCTCGGCGACGGCAAGGACCCCTGGCCCGACGAGCAGCTCGAGGCGATCGAGAAGGTGGCCGCCGCAATCTGCCGACACCACCACTGGGGCGCCGGCAGCGTCATCGGGCACCTGGAGTGGCAGCCCGGCAAGGTCGACCCGCGCGGCTTCACCATGGCCAGCATGCGCACCCGCATCGCCAAGCGCCTCAAGTCGGACGCTCCCGCCGAACAGCTCCCGCCGCCGAAGCGGCCGGTGGTCGACCTGTCCCAGCTCGTCGCCGCGGCCCGCTCCAACCCGAAGGCCAAGGGCACCCCGGTCACCTACTCCGGAGTCAAGGTCGTCGAGACCGCTCTCGTGAACGCCGGCTACCTGCCCAAGGCGTACAGCGACGGCCACTACGGCAGGGTCACCATCGAGGCCTACGCCCGATGGCAGCGCCACCTTGGCTACACGGGTTCCGCCGCCGACGGCATCCCCGGCAAGACCAGCCTCGTCCGCCTGGGCGACAAGTACGGCTTCGACGTGAAGGAGTAGCTCATGCGGATCTCGGAGATGTGGAAGGCCGTTGTCGGCGGCCTGGCCGCGGGCGCGGCTGCCGCGACGACTGCGGTACAGGATGGTCAGGTCACCGCCGCCGAGGGCATCACCATCGCGGTCGCTGTCCTCAGCGCGTACGGCGTCACCTGGTACGTGCCCAACAAGCAACAGCCGTCGGGCGACATCTGATGCGCGCGGCGGTCCGGCGGATCCGTCGCAAGCTGGGCCGCCGCGGCCACTTCCTACTGATCTTGGGAGTCGGCAAGTTCTGCTGGGGCATGGGTTTCATCATCGACCCGCCCGCGCCTGAAGGCCTCCGACTCCTCACCCGCTTCGGCAGCCTCCAGCACTGGGCTCTGCTCTGGATCATCTGCGGCATCGTCACCTCGATCGCAGCCTTCAACCAAGTGGGCCGCGACGGCGCCGGTTTCGTCGCCGCGCTCATTCCCCCCACCGTGTGGGCCATCGCCTACGCGGCCGCTGTCGCCAGCGGCGACTACTCTCGCGGCATCTACGTCGCGATCTGGTACCTGACCTCGCACTGCGGGGTCATCGTGTGGGCGAGTACGGTGCCCGAGCACTCGGTCCCCCACGTGCCGCGCTCCGCCCGGAAAGGCAGAGCCGCGTGAGCATCTGGGCCCAAGTCGTGGCAGCGTTCGGCACCATCGGCATGATCATCGCTGGCGCATTCGCAGCGCGAGCGACCAAGGCGGCAGCCTCCGCCACAGCAGAGGCGACGCAAGCGGCCGCGCAGGCTCAGGCGGCACCGGCTCAGAGGACCGCAGACCTTGCAGTGCTACAGGCGACGGTCGAAAGAGTCGACAAAGAGAACGGCGAGCTCCGCACCAGGCAGAGCCGCCTCGAGGCGGTCCTCCGTGCTTTCTCATGGTCCGCCGACCGCTGGTGCCGACAGATGACCCGCGCCGGCATCGAGCCCGAGCCTCCCCACCCTTTAGTCACGGAATACCAAGAGACCGGCCTGTGAGCTGGCCCCCTTCCGCCTCCGTGGCGGGAGGGGGCCCTTTCGTCATGCCCAGGCTCAGCCAGCGGCGGGCGGCTGCCCGTACACCGCCACCCACCGGTCGCCGCGCGCCACGATGTCCGCCGTCTCCACCGGCCGGCCCGTCGCCTGGTCGTAGTACGTCCGCTCGATGGCCAGCACCGGCCCGGGCGGCGTCATGCCCAGCGCCTGCGCCTCCTGCCGCGTCGCCATGCGGGCCCGAACTCGTTCGACTGGATCACCGACGTCGATGGAGAGGACCCGCATCCGCGCGGCCACTCCAACACCGGCGTACGGACCGACCTCGGGGAGCGCGATGAGCGACTGCCCGGTCAGGGCGAGCGGCTCCCACGACTCGGCCAGCTGAACAGGCCGGTCGTCCGCAAGGTAGGTGTACGAGGTGTGCATCACCGCAGCGCCGGGCTCGATGCCAAGCCGCACGGCGACGGCTTCGCTGGCCTGCTCTGTGGTGCTCTCATGCCGCCAACTGCCGACCGCGCCCTGCTCGGCCGCACCCCGGGCGAACGGCGAGTCCTCGCTGCGGCGCCGGTGCTGACGGACCAGGAGCGCCGGTGTCTCGCGGCCGCGCACGTAGTGCCCCGCGCCGTGACGGCTGATGACGAGGCCTTCGTCGACGAGCACCTTGTAGGCGCCGGTCGCCACCGAGTTGCTGCCGCCGTACTCCTTGATGATCTCCGCGATCGACGGCAGCCGCGTGCCGGGCGGCAGTTCACCGGACTCGATGCGGGCGCGCAGCTCGTCGGCGACCCGTAGATACAACGGCGTCTCGGTGCTCACTGCCCGCCTCCCGATCGTGTGACTTGCGTGACAGAGTAGTCACTTCCCGTCTACTCTCGTACGAGAGTAAGCCTCTCGCACGAGAGTGGGGGATCCGTCATGCCGATCGGTGAGCGCGCAGCCGCGTTACGCGCCGCGCTGGAGAGCGCCCTCGAGGACCCAGTGCACGTCCAGGCAACAGACCAGGGCTACCGCATCACTGGCACCGCCCCGGACAACGCCGACCACGACACCTGGGCCGAACTCCTCACCGCGCTACGTGCCGCGGACCGCTGGGGCAGCACCGACACGGCCGACGATCCCCAGGTATGGGCCGAAGTCGAGGAGAAGTAGCGCATGGCCGTCCAGGAAGACCCCGTCACCCTGATGGACCCCACACACCCGCCCGCGCCCGCGCCCGGCTGCGACGTGTGCCAGGCCCTCGACCGGCAGCGCGCAGCCCACGAGCAGCGCCAGGAGTACGGGCGCGCCACCGACTGCGAGGAAGAGATCCGCCGCCACCCGCAGCACGGCAAGGCCCGCTCGTGACCGGCGAGCATCTGGCGGCTCCGACCGCCGCGGACGCGGAGCAGCGGTACCTCGAGCACGCCGCAGCCTGCTCCGGCTGTAGAGCACTGCTCCGCCGCTGCCCGACCGCTGAGGTGCTGTGGCGGAAGTACTGCGCGGTCGCGCGCCGATGAGCTGGCTCGTCTCCGCCGCGAGCGCCGGCCGCGGCGGAGATGAGCCCCACAACTCCCGTCCGCCAATCCCGTGCCAACAGGACCGGACGGGCCCAACAGCCCCACGCCTGGGGCCAACACCCAACAGGAGGAAGCAGTGACCACCACCTTAGAGCGTCCCCTCAGCAACATCGACGCGCTCACCCTGATCAACCCCGAACTGGCTGACCGGCTCACCCGTCGCATCACCACCGACCACCCGGAGATCAACGAGCCGACCGCCCGCCGCATCGTCGGCCAGGCGGTCGCATTCATCGCCGCCTCCGGCCAGCAGCCCGGACAGTCCCTCGCCCCCAGCAAGCTGGTCGACCTCGGATGGCACGCCTTCGTACTCCACACCGTCGACTACGCCGAGTTCTGTCAGCGCGTCGTCGGTCGGTTCGTCCACCACGTCCCCACCGACGAGGACGAGGAGACGCCGGGTGGCCCGCGGGCCACCCGGGAGCGGACGCTCGCCGCCATCACCGGCGCCGGATACGCCGTCGACGAGGAGCTGTGGCCGAACGTGGCCGACTGTACCCAGTGCCACGCCGGGTGCAGCGACAGCCCGAACAGCGGCAAGAAGTAACGCCCTCGTGTCAGACTCCAGCCGCCCGGCACCACAGCTGGGCGGCTGGCCCTATGAGCGGAGTAGCACGTGACAGACACGGCGATCGCCTGGGACACCTACTCCCAGCAGCGACCGGAACGCCGCGCGGTGAACGGCCGCGGCGACACGACCTGGTTCAACTGGACCCAGTTCGAGGACCACGGGCCCGGCATGGAACTCCTCGAGCTCAAGGCCGGCGACCGGGTCCTGGACCTGGGCTGCGGCAAAGGCGGCAACGCCGCGCACCTCGCCTCCCTCGGCGTGCGCGCGGTCGGCGTCGACGTCTCTCCCGCGCAGCTGCTCGCAGCCCGGAACCGGTGGGGCCTCCTCGCCGGTCTGGAGCTTCACCGAGCCGAGGCAGTCGACTTCCTGCAGACGACCCGCGAGACGTTCGACGCGATCTACTCCGTGTACGGCGCCGCATGGTTCACCGACCCGGACCTGCTGCTGCCCGTGATCCGGGAGCGGCTGCGCCCGGGCGGCCGGCTGGTGTTCTCGCAGCGGCCGCCCGTCCTGGGCTGCTACGGCTGCCAGGCCTCCTACATCCCGCGCGGCCCGGAGGAGGACCCGCTCGTGGTGAAGCGCTGGGACTTCGAACCGGCCGTGTGGGAGCAGCTGCTCGCCAAGCACGGTTTCGTGGATGCGCGGGCGATGGTGCTGTCGGCGCCGCCCGGGCCGCGCACGGTCGGAACGCTGATCGTCGGTGCCCGCGCGCAGGCTTCAGCGGACGAGGTCGGCGAGCGGGGTGTCCAGGGCGTCGGCGATGAGGAGCAGCCGGTCGATGGAAGTGGCGTATGCCCCCTGCTCGATCCGGTTGACCGTCTTCCGGTCGATGCCGGTGAGCTCACCGAGCGCCTCCTGCGACAGCTGGCGTCGGCCGCGCGCGGCGCGGATAGCGTCCCCGATGGCCCGGCGGCGGGTGAGCACCCAGTCGGGCGGGGGATCTGACGGCACGGGTACACGCTGACCCGTCCCATGATCATTGTCTGTACCAGAGTTGGTACAGCAGAAGCGTAGATATATCTTGATTGCAAGAGATGGGTGCCACAAACACTCATTCGAGTGACTGGCTGCATAACGGCAGCGACCTGGGGTTACCCGCTGACTCCCGAGTCAGTTACTCTCCAGTCGGCCGGTCGTCGCAACTGCCCCCCAGGCGGCGGCGATCGGTCCGGAGCCCCCCGGCCTTCGCGGCTGGGGGGCTCTGTCGTGTGTTCCGTTCTGCACTCATCCGGTGCGGCAGTAGGGGTGCGACCGCCTGCCCGTTTGGCCGTGGCCAAACCGACCGGCATCCGCCCCCGTCACGCGTCATCGAGCGTCATCGAAACGCATCCCTTTGTCCGGATTCTCGGCATCATCGCAGGTCACGAACGGGTGAAGAATCGGGTTCGATTCCCGTCCGCCTCCGCTCCCTTCCTCGGACCGGCAGCGCCGCCGCTGATCGTCCACGCGTTCCGTGTACCCGTGGGCGTCCAGGTACTCCAGCAGCGGCACGGCGACCCGGCGCGTGGTGTCCAGGGCCTGGCGGGCCTCGCTCAGTGTGAACGGCTGCGGCAGCATGCGCAGTTCGGCCGCGGCCGCGGCGTCCGCCCCGGGCAGCAGCACGACGCCGTCGGCGATCCGCAGCAGGGCGCCCGCGGCCACGGCGGCGGCCAGCGGCTTCCTGGTCAGGCCGAGCCGGGTCAGCCGGTCGGCCTCGGGGGCGCGAAACGGCGTCCGGGCGAGGTCCCCGCGCACGGCGTCCACCGCGGCCCGCACGGGTGGCGGCAGGGCGGGCCGCGTGTCCTCGGTGTCGTACAACCGGCCCTGCCGGTCGCGGAGTCGGGGCGCGGCCCGGACGAGGGCGTCCACCAGGACGCGGTCGGGCAGGTCCAGCAGACGGCGGGCCGCCTCGGCGGGGAGGCCGGGTTCCAGCGGGTGCGCCTCGGCGTACCGGCGGACCTCGGCGGCCAGCCGGTCCGCGAGGTCGGTCCAGTGCGCCTCGTCGGCCAGCCAGTCGCCGGCGACGGGGCCGGACGGCGGCGGGGCGCCCATGGCGAGCAGGTCGCGGCGCCTGACCAGACCCCGGCGGCGCAGTTCGGCGGCGCCGTCGGGCCGGCCGGTCAGCCCGGCCAGTTCGGCCGCGCGGGCCCGGCCGGCGCCGCGCCGGGTCAGCCGGGGCGGGCGTACGTCGAGGACGGTGACGCCGCAGGGGGTGCGGCTGCCGCCGGGTTCGCGGAGCACCGCCCGGTCGCCGATCCGCAGGGGCAGCGCGCGGCGCAGGGTGAGCCGGGCGGTGTCCTCGCCGAGCGGGCGGACGGTCACCGGGACGGCGGCCGTGCCGATGTGCAGGGTGACCGAGCGGGGCAGGTCGCGGACGGGCTCGCCGGTGACCCGGACGTCCGCGGTGCCGGTCGTCAGCCAGCGGTCCGGGGTGAGCAGGGCCTGGCCGCGGCGCAGTGCGCCGGTCTCCGGCCCGTGCACGTTGACGGCGACCCGGGCCACCGCGCCGGCCTCCGTCCGCTGCTCGTGCAGGGTCTGCAGGCCGCGCACCCGCAGGACGTCCCCGTCCCCGGTGACCAGCCTGTCGCCGACGCGCAGGGTGCCCGCGCCGAGCGTGCCGGTGACCACGGTGCCGTGACCGCGGACGGTGAACGCCCGGTCCAGCCACAGGCGTACGTCGGCCCCGGTGTCCGGTGCGGGCAACCCGGCCGTCAGCCGGGCCAGTTCGGCGCGCAGTTCGTCCAGCCCGGCGCCGGTGACGGCGCTGACCGCCACGGACGGCACCTTGCCGAGGGAGGTGGCGGCCAGCCGTTCCACGGCGTCCGCGCGGACCGGTTCGGGGTCGGCGAGGTCGCCGCGGGTCACCGCGAGGACGGCGTGCCGGACGCCGAGCGCGTCGAGGATCGCCAGGTGCTCCTGCGACTGCGGCTGCCAGCCCTGGTCGGCGGCGACGACGAACAGCACGGCGGGCACCGGGCCGGCGCCGGCGAGCATGGTCGCGACGAACCGCTCGTGCCCGGGTACGTCGACGAACGCGAGGTCCTCCCCGCCCGGTTCGAGCCGCGTCCACACGAAGCCGAGGTCCAGGGTCAGGCCCCGGCGGCGCTCCTCCTCGTAGCGGTCGGGCTCCATGCCGGTGAGCGCCCGCAGCAGGGTGGACTTGCCGTGGTCGACATGGCCGGCGGTGGCGAGGACGTGCACGGCGCCTACCTCTCCGCGGCCGGGCGGGCCGCCCGTACGGCCGCGGCCAGCGGTTCGTCGTCCTCCGGCGGCACGGCCCGCAGGTCGAGCAGGCAGCGCCCGGCCTCGAGCCGGCCGACCACCGGGGTCGGGCCGGTGCGCAGCGCCGCGGCGTACGGCTCGGGCAGCGACAGCGCGGCACTGGGCAGGGTGACGCCGGGCGCCCCTCCCCCGCCGACCGTGGCGGCGCCGGCGACGGCCCGGGCGTCGATCCCGTCGGCGGCCAGGGCGGCGGCGAGCCGGCCGGCGCGCTCGCCGAGCCGGGCCGGGTCGGCGGTGAGGGCGGCGGCGGTCGGGGTGGGCGGTCCGGTGAGCGTGGCCTCCAGGGCGGCCAGGGTGAGCTTGTCGACCCGCAGGGCGCGGGCCAGCGGGTGCCTGGCGAGGGTGCGCACCAGGTCCTCGCGGCCCAGCAGCAGCCCGCACTGGGGGCCGCCGAGCAGCTTGTCGCCGCTCGCGGTGACGAGGGCGGCCCCGGCGCGCAGGGCCGTGGCGGCGTCCGGTTCCTCGGGCAGTTCCGGGTGCGGGGCGAGCAGCCCGGAGCCGATGTCGGCGACGACGGGCACGCCGAGCCCGGCCAGTTCGCCGACCTCGGCGGCGCGGGTGAAGCCGGTGATGCGGAAGTTGGAGGGGTGCACCTTGAGGATGAAGCCGGTGCCGGGTCCGACGGCGGCGGCGTAGTCGGCGGCGGTGGTGCGGTTGGTGGTGCCGACCTCGCGGAGCCGGGCGCCGGTGGAGACCAGCAGGTCGGGCAGGCGGAAGCCGTCCCCGATCTCCACCATCTCGCCGCGGCTGACGACGATCTCCCGGCCGGCCGCGAGGGCGGTGGCGGCCAGCACGAGCGCGGCGGCCCCGTTGTTGACGACGTGCACGCCGCCGGCGGCGGGGACGCGGCCGGCGAGCGCGGCCAGGGCGGAGCGGCCGCGCCGGGCCCGCGCTCCGGTGGCCAGGTCGAGCTCCACGTCCGTGGGTCCGGCGGCAGCGGCCACCGCCTGCCGGGCCGCCGCCGACAGCGGTGCCCGGCCGAGGTTGGTGTGCAGCAGGACGCCGGTCGCGTTGATCACCGGTCGGAGCCCGCCGGCCGTGCCGGGCAGCAGGGCCACGGCGGTGTCCCGGACCTGCTCGGGGGCGATGCCGCCCGCACGCGCCTGTTCCTGCGCCTGCCGGACCGCCCCCTTGACCACATCCTCTCCGAGCCGCCCCACGGCCTCGGCCAGCCGGGCATCGCGCAACAGCACATCGGTACGCGGAATCCGACGCCGGGCGTCGCCGCCGTCACCAGGACGCGCGGCGGCCGGCTCGGACCGGCCGGCCCCGGGACCTTCCGGAGCACCGGCGCCCGGTCGGGCCCGGGCACCGGAGCCGGATCCGCCGCCGTGGCGCCGCAGGTCCGTCCCGCCCGTCTCGACGCCGCGGCCGCCGCCGTCCTCTGCCGGGTCTCCCGAGACGTCGCAGGCGTGCCCCTCGGCACCGGGCCGCCCCGGCCCCGGCCGACGGGCGCGGACGTCGTGGCCGCAACCAGCCGAGGCGCCGGAGCCGGCCCGGGCACCGGAGCCCGGTCCGGTGGGGTTCGGGTTCCGGTCGTCTCTGCCGGGTGCCACCCGCTGTTCCATGCCGCCCCTGTTCCGTTCCTCCGGTTCCGCCGTGCCCGTGCGGGCATCGCTCATCGTCTCCCAGTGCCCCTGCGCGGGCGTTCGACACGCCGGGCGGAACGCGCCGCGTCACGAGCCGCTGCCGGGCTCCCGCGGCCCGTCGCCGGGCCTCGGGGGCGGCCGGGGCGGGGGCGCCTCGCCGGCGGTGAGGTGCGCCAGTACCTCCACCAGCTCCTTGCAGGCCTGCTCCACGGAGCGCCGGGTGTTGCGCTGCTCGGTGATCACGGCGGACAGCAGCAGCGCGGTGAGCGCCATCGCCCCGTTGAAGGCCTGGAGTTTCGCCATGACCTCGATCCGGCTCAGCCCCGCGAAGGCGCCGACGGCGTCCGTCGCCGCGACCGTGGCCAGCACGGACGTCAGCAGGGCGCAGAGCATGCTGCCCGCGAGCTGGAAGCGCAGCGCGGCCCAGATGATCAGCGGGTAGACGAGGAAGAGCAGGCTGATCGAGCTGTAGGCGGCCAGTGGCACGATGGCGCAGGCGACCACGGCCATCGCGGTGGCCTCCTTCCAGCGTCCGAGCGGCAGCGGCCAGCGGGTGCGGCGCAGCATCAGCAGGACCGGGGTGACGAGCAGGACGCCCATCGCGTCGCCCACCCACCAGGCCAGCCAGACGGCCCAGAAGGCGTGCGCCGCCAGCTTGTCGGTCAGGACCAGCACGCCCACGCCGAAGGTCGCGCTGATCGTGGTGGCCGCCAGCGCGCCGAGGAACACCAGGGCGAGCCCGTCGCGCAGCCGGCTGATCTCGGGGCGGAAGCCGGACCGCCGCAGCAGCAGCACCGCGATCACCGGGGCCACCGTCTGCCCGAAGAGGATGCCTACCACGTCGGGGCCGGGGGTGCCGAGGGACCAGGTGGCGAACAGCGCGCCGACCGTGATGGCGGGCCAGCAGGCGAGGCCGAAGAACATCAGGGCGGCCACGGCCACTCCGGTGGGCGGCCAGATCGGGGTGACGACGGCGCCCTCGACCGCAAGTTCGCGCATGAGTCCCAGGCGCGCCGCCCCGTAGTAGCAGGCGGCGACCACCAGAAGCTGGACGGCGTAGCCGCCCGGCCGGCGCAGATCCTGGAGAGGCACCACAGCAGCAATCTCACACCGGTGGCCGTACCTCTGCGAGGCGAGCGGCGTCCGGTCCCGCTCTATGGCTGAACGCCGGGCCGCCGCCGGGACCCCCCGGCCACCGCGTCCCGCCAGTGCGCGCCGGGCCCGTCGAGGCCCGCGACCAGGACCGCGGCGTCGTCCTCGTGCCCCACGCTCTCGGCGCCCTTGATCACCGCGGCGGCCAGCGCGTAGGGCTCGAGTCCGGAGACGGCGGCGATGCCGGCGAGCCGGACGACCTGGTCGAGGCCGTCCTCGACGGCGAGCGAGGGGCCCTCCACCACGCCGTCGGTGAGCAGCACGAACACCCCGCCGGTGGTGAGCCGGTGCCGGGTCACGGGGTACGCCGCGCCGTGCTGGATGCCGAGCGGCGGTCCTCCCTCGTCCTCCGCGACGCCTGATTTGCCGTCGGCGGTGGCCCAGACGAAGGGTATGTGCCCGGCCCGCGCGCTCTCCAGGACGCCGGTGGCCGGTTCGAGCCGCATGAAGGTGCAGGTGGCGAACAGCTCGATGCCGAGCGAGAGCAGCAGCTCGTTGGTCCGGGCCAGGATCTCGCCCGGCTCGGTGCTGACGGAGGCGAGGGCCCGCAGCGCGGTCCGCACCTGGCCCATGAAGGCGGCGGCCTCGATGTTGTGGCCCTGCACGTCCCCGATGGACATCCCGATGCGGCCGTCGGGCAGGGTGAACGCGTCATACCAGTCGCCGCCCACGTTCAGGCCGTGGCAGGCGGGCGCGTAGCGCACCGCGAGGTGCAGTCCGGGCGCGGCGGGCAGGTCCGGGGGCAGCATTCCGCGCTGCAGGGCGATGGCCAGTTCGACCTGGGCGCGCTGCAGCTCGGCACGCTCGCGCGCCTGGGCGGTGAGCATCCCGAGCCGGACCAGCAGCTCGTCGCCATCGTCCGTGGAGCGCTTGCGGGGCATGGATCACATCCGGCTGGGCGGCAGCCTTTTACGGCAAACGCCTAGATTTTACCCATTCGTGGTGATTCTCCGCAGGGGGCGGGGCGCCCGAGACGGTCGGCGGGGCCGCGTGGCCCCGCGATCCGCCCGGTCAACGGACCTCCGAGTCGATACCCGTGACGAACGCGGGTCCCAGCGGCGCCGACCGCTCGTCCAGACCGGCGTCGCGCAGCGCCGAGTCCGCGAGCCGGCGTGCCTCGTCCTCGGCGTGCGGGCCGGTGTCCGCCTCGACGGTCAGACGGAGGGTGAAGGTGTTGTCCTCGTTGACGTTGAGTACGTCCAGGTCCTCGGTGCTGCCCATCCGCGTGGTGTGCGGATCGGCCGGCCGGAGGGCCCGGCTCAGCCGCGCGCGGGCCTCGTCCCCGACTCCCGTCGTGAAGGTACCGGGCACGGTGATGACGTAGGTCGTCATGACGATCCTTTCCTCGGGCGTACCCCCGCCTACCCCGATTCACGGGCTTCGCACGGGGGAGGCGCCGCGACGCCGTGGCCGCTCCGGGTCAGACCCAGCCGTCCAGCGCCGTCATGAAACCCTCGAAGTCGTCGCGGTAGAGGGTGTGACCGGCGTTCGGCACCCAACGGACCATGAAGCCGCGCCGCACCAGCTCGTCGGCCTGCTCGGGCGGTACGAGACTGTTCGCGCCGGCCAGCACCACCAGGGACGGCACCACCGGGCGCACCGGGGTCCGGCTGACCGCGAAGGCGTCGGGGAACGCCTGGACGGTCGCCGCGTCCCAGTCGGCGATGGCGGCCAGTTCGACGTCCACGTCGGCGTCCTCCCAGCGCGGGTTGAACCCCCGGATCACGGTGCGGTCGACGAGCTTGAAGTCGCCGAAGGCGGCGGCGGCCGTCACCGCGCGCTTCCCGAGCTCCCACGCCGGGTCGCAGTAGACGGCCCGTTCCGGCGCCAGCCGCTCCACCGCGAGCGCGAGGGCCATGCCGCCGAGCGAGTGGCCGACCGCCAGCTCGACGCCGGCCGGCAGGGTCTCCACGAGGTCGTCCGCCCAGGTGGCGGCGCCGTACCCGCCCCGGCCGCTCGCGCCGTGGCCGCGCAGGTCGACGCCGATCACCCGGTAGCCCCGGTCCGCGAGCACCGGCGCGACCCGGCGCCAGGTCCGGTGGTCGGACATGATCCCGTGGATCAGGACGGCGATCCGCTCCCCGGTCCCCCACTCGCGGGTGTGCAGCTTCATCGGCTCGCCTTTCTCGTCGGGGCGCCGCAGGATCCTCGCACCGAACCGGCGGCCGATCCACCGGGACCGCCGGCGCGTCCTCCGGGAGCGGCCGCGCCCGCCGGCGGTACGGCGGGCGGCGGGGCTGACGGCGTCACAGCGGGGAGTGCGCCACCACCGTCACGTAGGCGCCGTAGAGCAGGGAGGCGGCGGCGAGGGCGCAGCCGACGAGCAGGGCCTGGGCCGGCCGCGCCCGCCAGGTCCGGGCGAGCGCGCGGGCCGGCGGGATCAGCAGCGGGAAGGCCGGCAGCAGGAAGCGGGGCTTGGACGAGAAGGATCCCGAGCCGCCCAGCACCAGCAGCACCAGGACCGCCGCGAACACCACCAGGGCCAGCGGGGCGCGGTCCAGGCAGAGCAGCCCGAACAGGACCACGCCGAGCAGGACGAGCAGCAGCGCGGCGGGGTAGACGACACCGCCGCCGTACAGGAACAGCAGCCGGAGGAAGCGCAGGGCGCCGGCGCCGAAGTCGAAGCGCGAGTCCCAGGCGCTCTGGACCGTGAAGTAGCCGCGGAACAGGTCGCCGGTCCGGGCGCCCACCCACAGCACGTACCCGAGCCAGCCGAGCGGCGCGAGCAGGACGCCGGCCCACAGGGCGGCGGGCGCCCGGCCGCGCCGGCGCAGCAGTTCGTGCGCGGCGGCGATCCCGAGGGCCGCGGCGACGGCGAACCCGGTCGGCCGGGCCAGTCCGGCCAGCGCGGCGAGCGAACCGGCCCACAGCCAGCGGCCCTTGAGCAGGCAGTACAGGGACCAGACCGCGAGCGCGGCGAACAGGGACTCGGTGTAGGCGATGGTCAGCTCGACGGAGTGCGGCAGGACCGCCCAGAGGGCCACCAGGGCGGTGGCGGCGGCCCGCCCGTACAGGTGGTGGCCGATGAGGTAGAGGCCGTACGCGGCCACGCCGGCGGCGGCCCAGGCGACCAGCAGCCCGGCCTGCCCGGGGGTGCACGGCAGCACGGTCAGCGCGGCCCGGACGAGCCAGGGGTAGAGGGGGAAGAAGGCCCAGTCGGTCTGCACCGCGCCGGACGGGGTGATCCAGATGAGGTGTCCGTAGCCGTGGGCGGCGATGTGCAGGTACCAGCGGGAGTCCCAGGAGTGGGCCAGGCTCCTGGTCAGGGTGTGGCCGGCGAGGTGATCGGCGGTGATCACGACGAGGATCCCGGCGAGCCGGACCGCGGCGAACAGCGCGAGGGCCGCCGGAGCGCCGTCGGGCATCCGGTGCCGGGCCACCAGAGGCCGTCCCGGGCGGCGGAGGGGACCGGACGGGGCGGCCGGCTCGGGCCGGGGTACGGAAGACGTGCTCACGCCCCCGACCTTGGCCAGAGCGGTACGGGCGCGCAACGCGCGACCCGCCTTTCCGGGCGTCTTCCACCCTGATTCAGGAACGGGCGGGAGCCCCCTGCCGGAGACCCTCGGAAAGATCGAAGTAGGGTGTGGTTACCATATGAGCGCTGCCTAGCTCGAAAGATAGATCTGTGACTGTCAACGACGACTCGTTCACCAACTGGATGCACCGCGAGGAAATAGCGGAGTCCATGATCCCGATCATCGGAAAGCTGCACCGCGAGCGGGACGTGACCGTCCTGCTGCACAGCCGCTCCCTGGTGAACAAGTCGGTGGTCAGCATCCTGAAGACGCACCGCTTCGCCCGGCAGATCGCCGGTGAGGAGCTGTCGGTCACCGAGACCATGCCGTTCCTCCAGGCCCTGACCACCCTCGACCTCGGGCCCTCCCAGATCGACCTCGGCATGCTGGCCGCCACCTACAAGGCCGACGACCGCGGCCTGAGCGTGGCGGAGTTCACCGCGGAGGCCGTCGCCGGCGCCACCGGCGCCGACAAGATCGAGCGCCGCGAGCCGCGCGACGTCGTCCTCTACGGCTTCGGCCGCATCGGCCGCCTCGTCGCCCGGCTGCTGATCGAGAAGGCCGGCTCGGGCAACGGCCTGCGGCTGCGCGCCATCGTGGTCCGCGGCGGCGGTGGCCGTGCCGCCGAGGACCTCGTCAAGCGCGCCTCGCTGCTGCGCCGCGACTCCATCCACGGCCAGTTCCAGGGCACCATCACGGTGGACGAGGACAGCAGCACGATCGTGGCCAACGGCAACGCGATCAAGGTGATCTACGCCGACGACCCGTCGCACATCGACTACACCGAGTACGGCATCCGGGACGCCATCCTCATCGACAACACCGGCAAGTGGCGCGACCGCGCGGGCCTGTCGGAGCACCTGCGCCCCGGCATCGACAAGGTCGTGCTGACCGCGCCCGGCAAGGGCGACGTCCCGAACATCGTGCACGGCGTCAACCACGACACGATCAAGCCGGACGAGCGGATCCTGTCCTGCGCCTCCTGCACCACCAACGCGATCGTCCCGCCGCTGAAGGCCATGGACGACGAGTACGGCGTGCTGCGCGGCCACGTGGAGACCGTGCACTCGTTCACCAACGACCAGAACCTGCTGGACAACTACCACAAGGCCGAGCGCCGCGGCCGCTCCGCGCCGCTCAACATGGTGATCACCGAGACCGGCGCCGCCTCGGCCGTGGCGAAGGCGCTGCCCGACCTCAAGGCGCCGATCACCGGCAGCTCGATCCGCGTGCCCGTACCGGACGTCTCGATCGCGATCCTCAATCTGCAGCTGGCCCGCGAGACCACCCGCGAGGACGTGCACGACTACCTGCGGAACGTGTCGCTGACCTCGCCGCTCAAGCGCCAGATCGACTTCACCACGGCGCCCGACGCGGTCTCCAGCGACTTCATCGGATCGCGCCACGCGTCGATCGTGGACGCCGGCGCCCTCAAGGTGGAGGGGGACAACGCCATCCTCTACCTCTGGTACGACAACGAGTTCGGCTACTCCTGCCAGGTCGTCCGGGTCGTCCAGCACGTCTCGGGCGTGGAGTACCCGACGTACCCGGCGACGGCCGTCTGACGCCGTAGCGCCGGTCACACGACGGCCGCCGACCGGAAGCCCGGTCGGCGGCCGTCGTGCTCGCCGCCCGCGGCCGGGCCTGCCGCGGCCGGGCGCGGACGCCCCCCGAGGAGCCGGTCACGCCCCGGCGACGCTCCAGGTGCGCGCGGCCCACGCCCTCAAGTGCGGTGCCCCGGCGACCAGTTCGCGGTACGCGCCGGTGGCCGACTGCATCAGCGCCTCCACGACGTCGTCACCGACCGCGTCGGGCCGCCAGGCCAGCACATAGCGGCACCACAGCGGCGAGCCGGCCAGCGGCCGCACCGCGACGTGCGGGATCGGGCGCAGGGTGGGCTGGACCAGGGACACGCCCAGCCCGTCGGCGATCATGCTCTGGAGCTGCGTCTGGTCGCCGAGGAACTCGTGCACGGTGACGGGGGTGAAGCCGGCCGCGGCGCACGCGTCGTAGAACACGGCGGGCCAGCCGGCGCCGTCGTCCGGGGTGACGAACCACGGGTCCTCGGCCAGGTCCGAGAGCTGCACCTGGGCGCTCTGGCGCAGCCGGTGGCGGGCGGGCAGGGCGACGAACGTCGGCTCGGTGACGATGCCGCGGTGGCGCACGGCGGGCGAGTGCGCCAGTTCCCGGCCCGGGTAGTCGGCGGCGATGGCCGCGTCCACCGCGCCCTCCTCCAGCAGCTCCACGATCCTCGAAGAGGCGTAGACGCTGGTCACGGCGACGGACAGATCCGGAAGACGGGCGCGGACGCGGGAGACGGCGCCCGAGAGCATGGGCGAGTTGGTCGCGGCCACGCGCAGGGTGCGGCCCGGACGGGCGGCGGGCGGCCGGTGGCCGATGGCGTCGGCGCGGGCCAGGACGTCCCGGGCCTGGGCGACGACCTCGGCGCCGTACGGGGTGGGCCGTGCCCCGCTCGCGCCGCGCTCGAAGAGCGGCTCGCCGAGATGGCGTTCGATGCGCCGGAGCTGGGTGCTGACGGCGGGCTGCGAGTAGCCGAGCTGCGCGGCGGCGCGGCCCACGCCGCCCGCGTCCGCGATCGCGCACAGCACCCGCAGGTGCCGGAGCTCAAGCTCCATCGCCCACTCCCCGTCTCCTCGGTCCGGCTCGCACGAGCCCCGCACGATTGTCCACCCTGCGGCAGCATGCCGACACTCCCTATCACCTTTTCGCACTTGCCTAAAGCATTTAGGTAAACGCATAATGCATGAAGCCGAAGAGGAGGAAGCTGATGGTGCGCGCAGGTCTGACCACGGAGCGTCTGGTCCGGGCGGGGGCCGAGCTGGCCGACGAGGCCGGCTTCGAGCAGGTGACCGTGTCGGCGCTGGCCCGGCGCTTCGACGTCAAGGTGGCCAGCCTGTACTCGCACCTGAAGAGCTCCCAGGACCTGAAGACCCGCATCGCGCTGCTCGCGCTCGAGGAACTCGCCGACCGGGCCGCCGAGGCCCTGGCCGGCCGGGCCGGGATCGACGCTCTGCGCGCCTTCGCGGACGCCTACCGCGACTACGCCCGTGAGCACCCCGGCCGCTATCAGGCGGCGCGGTTCCGGCTCGACCCGGAGACGGCCGCCGCGAGTGCGGGCGGCCGGCACGCGCAGATGACCCGGGCGATCCTGCGCGGCTACGACCTGGCCGAACCCGACCAGACCCACGCCGTCCGGCTGCTCGGCAGCGTGTTCCACGGCTACGTCGATCTGGAGGCGGCCGGCGGCTTCAGCCACAGCGCCCCCGACTCCCAGGAGTCGTGGACCCGGATCCTCGACGCCCTCGACACGCTGCTGCGCGAGTGGCCGGCTCGCTGAACTCCCCGAACCCCCGATACGACAGGCTCCTTCCGATGCCCTCCACCCCGTCCGACTGGATCACCACCCCGCTGACCGCCGGCCTCGTGCGCGGCGCCCTCGACCTCGAACGCACCGAGCACGGACTGCTGCCGCACCGGCTGCCCGCCCGGGCTCGGGCCCAGTGCGCCGATCCGCAGCTGCGGATGGCGGAGTCCCAGCCCTCCGGCGTACGGCTGGTGCTGCGCACCCGTGCCACCGCCGTCGAACTCGACACCCTGCCCACCAAGCGCGTCCACACCGGAGCGCCACCGCGCCCGGACGGCGTGTACGACCTGCTCGTGGACGGGCGCCCGGCCGGCCGTGCCGTCGCCGCCGGCGGCAACACCCTGACGATCGACATGGTCGCCGGCACCGCCGAGCACCGGCCCGGCCCGGTCGCAACCGTGCGTTTCACCGGCCTCGAGGACCGCGTCAAGGACGTCGAGATATGGCTGCCGCACAACGAGACCACCGAGCTGGTCGCGCTGCGCACCGACGCACCCGTCGAACCGGCGCCCGACCGGGGCCGCGCGGTGTGGCTCCATCACGGAAGCTCGATCAGCCACGGCTCCGACGCCGCGAGCCCCACCACCACGTGGCCGGCGCTGGCCGCCTCGCTCGGCGGGGTGGAGCTGATCAACCTGGGCCTCGGCGGCAGCGCCCTGCTCGACCCCTTCACCGCACGCGCGCTGCGCGACACGCCCGCCGACCTGATCAGCGTGAAACTCGGCATCAACCTGGTCAACACGGACCTGATGCGTCTGCGCGCCCTGGGGCCGGCCGTCCACGGCTTCCTCGACACCGTCCGGGAGGGCCACCCCGGCACACCGCTGCTCGTGGTCTCGCCGATCCTGTGCCCCATCCACGAGGACACCCCGGGCCCGAGCATGCCGGACCTGTCCGCCCTGAGCTCCGGACAGCTGCGGTTCCGGGCCGCCGGGGACCCGGCGGAGGTCGCGCGGGGCAAGCTCACCCTGGGCGTCGTCCGGGCGGAGCTGGCCCGGATCGTGCGGGAACGGGCCGCCGAGGACCCGCTGCTGCACTACCTCGACGGCCGTGAGCTGTACGGGGAGGCCGACTTCGCCGAACTGCCGCTGCCCGACGGGCTGCACCCGGACGCCGCCGCGCACCGGCGGATCGGCGAGCGCTTCGCCTCGCTCGCCCTCGCCCCGGGCGGCCCGCTCGGACGCCGGACCGGCCGATCGGCTGACGGGCTGACCGGCGCCGGCTGACAGCCCCTCACACCAGGTGGGCGAAGACGACCAGGTTGTCGGTGTAGTCCCGCACCGTGTGGTCGTAGTCCCCGGCGCAGGTGATGAGCCGGACCTCGGGGCGGTCGGCGTCGGCGTACACCCGGTCGCTGGGGAACGCGTCCTTGGCGAAGGTCTCGGTGTCGTCCACGACGAACTCCGCCTTCCGCCCGTCGGCCCGGTCCACGGTGAACCGGTCGCCGCGCCCGAGCTCGTAGAGGTTGGCGAAGACGGCCGCCGACGTGACCGTGTCCACATGACCGGCGATGATCGCCGTGCCCTTCTCCCCGGGCGTGACGCCGTCGGCGTACCAGCCGACGAGGTTGGTGTCGGCCGCCGGCGGCGGCTGGAGCTGCCCGGTGGAGGCGAGCGAGAGGGGGGTGAAGGGGGCGTCCACGGAGATCTTCGGGATGACCAGGCGGGTCGGCGTGGCAGGGGGCAGCGACCGCTCCGCCTCATCCGTGCCGGACCCGTCCGTGCCGGGCTGCTCGGTGCCGGCCGGTGTTCCGGCGCTCACCGTCGTGCCGCCGGGCGCCTGCGGGGCGTCGCCGTCGCCGCGATGGCCGCCGAACAGGCTGACGGCGATGAACACGATCGCTACGCCCCACAGCGTCAGGCGCCCGCCGCGACCGGCGTTCTGCGCGTCCTGCGCCCGTTCGGCGGAGGCCGGGGCCGAGGGGCCGGCAGACCCGGAGGCGGGAGAACCGGGGCCGGAGGAAGGGCCCGGCGAGGAGGTACTCGGGGAAGAGGGGTCCGGGGAAGAGGGAAC
The DNA here is from genome assembly GCF_055601245.1 of Streptomyces sp. NPDC038135. Classification (NCBI taxonomy): domain Bacteria; kingdom Bacillati; phylum Actinomycetota; class Actinomycetes; order Kitasatosporales; family Streptomycetaceae; genus Streptomyces; species Streptomyces sp. NPDC038135. The sequence goes on from NZ_JBVJXS010000004.1 coordinate 636,193, forward strand.
TGCTGCCATCGGACATCACCTCACTCGGGCACGGCAGCACAGGCGTCGGGCTCTTTCAGGGCGCGGCGCCGCCGGCGCGGGGACACCGGCGGCGTACGCGGCCCTGAGAGAAGAGGGGGCCGGTCAGGACGCCGGCTCGACGGCCTTCTTGCGGCGCAGCGCGTACATGCCGGTGGCGCCTACGGCGAGCACCGCCAGACCGCCCGCGGTGATGCCGGGAGAGGCGAGGCCGCCGCCGCCGGTGTGCATGCCGCCGCGCGGCTTGTCGTGGTCGCCGCCGCCCCAGTCGTCCTTGCCTCCTCCGCTGTCCTTGCCGCCCCAGTCGTCCTTCCCGCCGCCGTCCCGGCCGCCGTCCTCCTTGCCGCCGCCCTCCTTGCCGCCCCCGCCTTCCTTGCCGCCGCCCTTTTCCTTGTCCCGGTAGGTCTCGGGGTCGAACCTGCTGTCGCCGCCGGAGCCCCAGTCGTCGCCGCCGCGGACCGCGGCGAGCGCACCGCCGCCCGTGTGCATTCCGCCGCGCGGACCGTCGTGGCTGCGGCCGCCGTCGTCCTCGCTGCTGTAGTCGTTGTCGTGGTCCTTGCCTGAGCCCTTGTCGTGGTCCCGGCCGGAACCCTTGTCGTAACCGCTGTCGGAGTCGCTGTCGTGCTCCTTGCTGTACGAGGAGTCGTCCCGGCCTCCGCCGTCCGCGGCCGGCGCGGCGAAAGCCGCAGCGGGCGTGGCGAAGGCCAGGGCGGCGGAGGCGGCCGCCGTGGCGAGAAGAATGCGGGCAGAGCGCATATCGGTGTCCTTCCGCCGTGGCCGGGCAGCGGATACGTCATCAGCTGAATGGACCCGGTCTCGACATGAACCACCGTCAGTCAGGCCGTGACGGCGCACCATCCGGGCGGCCCAGCCGGGTCATCGCGCCACCCGTCTGTCCCAGCGACACGCCGGGGCACCCTCCGTCCGGGGCAGTGCGCGTCACCCGGCCGCGCGCTCCGGCCGGACCCCGGCACGGGTGTCCCCCGTCCGGGCCGATCCGGCCGCGGGGCGGCGGTGGCAGGCTTGAGGGGAATCCGACGGCGCATCACATCACGGCGGAGTGACCGTTCCCCGGCCCGCCGAGGAGGGAGCCGCTCCATGACCCGCGCGACCACGGGCGGCCGGCGTCCGGTCCGGCGCCTGCTCGCGGCCTCGCTCGGCGGCCTGATCGGGGTCGCCGCGGTGGCCGCGCCGGCCGGGGCGGACGTGGGCGATGTGACGGTGCATCCGATCACCACCACGGCCGGCACGCTGCCCGCCGGCATCACCACCGGCCCGGACGGGGCGCTGTGGTTCGCGGGGTCGGGGGCCGGCCGTATCGGACGGGTCAGCGCCGAGGGCGAGGTCACGGACTTCCCCGCCTCCGGGCCGGACAGCCTGCCTCTCGACATCACGGCCGGTCCCGACCGGGCGCTGTGGTTCACCGAGGGCAGGGCCAACCGGATCGGGCGCCTCACCACCTCCGGCCGGCTCACGGAGTTCCGGGTCCCGACGCCGGACGGCTTCCCGGCCGGGATCGCGGCCGGGCCGGACGGCGCCCTGTGGTTCACCGAGCAGCACGCCGACAGGATCGGCCGGATCACCACGTCCGGCCGCGTCACCGAGTATCCGGTGCCGACCCCGGACGCCGCCGTCCGCTCCATCGCGGCGGGCGCCGACGGCGCGTTGTGGTTCACGGAACCGGCCGGCGGCAGGATCGGGCGGATCGGCGTCGACGGGCGGATCACCGAGTTCGGGCTGCCTCCCGGCGGGGCCTTCCCCGACGCGATCGTCGCCGGGCCCGGCGGCATGTGGTTCACCATGTCCGGCCCGCACCCGATCGGCCGGATCGACTCCTCGGGCCACGTCACCGGGTTCCGGCCGCCCGATCCGGACAGCGTCCCGGCCGGCATCGCACGCGGGCCCGACGGCCGGGTGTGGTACGCCGACCAGGCGGGCCGGATCGGGCGGATCGACGCGGGCGGCGCGATCACCTCCTTCCCGGTGCCGGACGGCGGCGACGCCGTGCCGTTCCGTCTCACCGCGGGTCCCGACGGGGGCGTGTGGTTCACCGAACTGCTCGGCAACGCCGTGGGGCGGGTCCGGGCCGTGCCGCGCTGAGCCCGTGACGTGATCCGCGGGCACACCGGAGCCTCTTGTTATGACCGGCGTCATAGAGCAGGCTGTTCGACGGCCGGCGGCCGGCCGGGGGCCGGTGGGGCGAGGTGGCGGGAGGACGCTGTGGTGGACGCGACGGCGCGGGACATGTGGGAGCTGTTCGAGCCCTTGCACGATCTGGTGTACTTCGCGCCCGAGGCGCGGCAGGCGGCGGACGGGCTCGGGATGCGCGGGTACTGGATGGGCTACTTCGCGCTGCGCGCCGCCCCGTTGGGACCGGTGTCCCCGAGCGTGGTGACGAGTTCCTTCTACGTCTTCCATCCCGCCCGGGTCGCCCGCGCGCTCCCCGACGCCTGGAGTCACGCGTCTCCCGCACAGGTGCTGGCGGCCCGCGCGGAGGCCGTGGACGCGGCGATGACCCGCCTGTTCGGGGCGGAGACGGCGCGGTCCGAGCGGTTCGCCGAGGCGGCCGACCTCGCGTGGGAGGCCGCGGCAGCGGCGGACACCAATGGCCGGGTGCTTGCCGCGGCCAACCAGGCGCTGGAGCGGCCCGGGAGAGCGGCCGCGCGGCTGTGGCAGGCGGTGACGACGCTGCGGGAGCACCGGGGCGACGGGCATGTCGCGGTGCTGGTGAGCCTGGGGATCGGCCCGTTGGAGGCCATGGTGCTCAAGGCGGCCGCCGGCGAGTCGGACGGGGCGTTCCTGCGGGAGACCCGGAAGTGGGAGCAGGAGGACTGGACGGCGGCCGAGCGGGCCCTGCGCGAGCGCGGGTTCCTGGACGCGCACGGCGCGCTGACCCGCGCCGGCGTGGCGGGCCGGGCACTGGTCGAGCGGCGGACCGACGAGGCGGCCGGGCGGCCGTGGCACGCGCTGGGCGCGGAGCGCACCGCACGTCTGGCCGCGCTGCTGGACCCGCTCGCCCGCGCCGTCCGGGAGTCGGGGCTGCTGCCGCCCGGCAATCCGGTGGGGCTCCCCCCGCGGGAGCCCGCGGCGCGGTGACGGCCGCCGGGCCTGCCCGGATCCGGCCGTAGCCGGATGAGAGAACGGCCGAAGCGTCCTCAGAAAGGGCTCATCCGCGGGTCGTACGCTGAGGCCGTGGTCGATCGAGACGAGGAACCAGGGCGGGTGGCGTCCCGGCTCACCGGGCGCCGGGTCACGGCCGCGCGGGCGCCGTCCGGGGCGCCGGCCGAAGTGACGCTCGAAGGCGGCACGGTGGTGATGGTCAAGCGCGGCGACGCCCCGGGCGCGGTGCGCGCCGAGGTGGCCGGTCTGCGCTGGCTGGGCACGGCGGACGCGGTGCGGGTGCCGGCGGTGCTCGGCCACGACGAGCGGTGGATGGTCATCGAGCGGGTGCCGACCGGGCGGCCGGACGGCACGGCGGCGCTGCGTTTCGGCCACGCCCTCGCCGCCCTGCACGCCGCCGGGGCGCCCGCGTTCGGCGCGCCGCCGCCCGGCGGGCCCGAGGCGGCGTACATCGGCGCCGCCCCCATGCGCAACGCGCCGGCGGCCGACTGGCCCACGTGGTACTCCGAGCACCGGGTGCTGCCGTATCTGCGGGCCGCCGTCGACGCCGGCGCCCTGCGGCCCGCGGAGGCCGCCCCGATCGAGCGGGTCTGCGCCCGGCTGCCGGACCTCGCGGGGCCGGCCGAGCCGCCCGCCCGGCTGCACGGCGACCTGTGGAACGGCAACGTGCTCTGGGGCGCGGACGGGGAGGTGCGGCTCATCGACCCGGCCGCGCACGGCGGGCACCGCGAGACCGACCTGGCGATGCTCCGGCTCTTCGGCTGCCCCCTGCTGGACCGGGTGCTGGCCGGCTACACCGAGGCCGCGCCCCTGGCGGACGGCTGGCGGGACCGGGTCGGTCTGCACCAGCTCTTCCCGCTGCTGGTGCACGTGGTGCTGTTCGGACGCGGATACACGGAACGGGCCGTGGCCGCGGCACGCGGAGCCCTGTCCGGATGAATCCGCCGCGACCGCGCGCAGCCTCGCGGCCTCCGTCGGCGTCCTAGTACCTGACGCCTCCGAACGGCCTTGCTTCCGACCATGGTTACGGAGCGTAAGGAAACCAATCACCCGTTCGATTCGTATAAGGACGTGAAAGCCGAATCAGGGAGAGACCCATGCAACCGTTCACGCTCAACTACGCGCGCCCCGCTGTGCAGTTGGACGTCACCGCACCGTACGCGTACGACTCCGGACTGCAGTTGAACGTCCTCCCGGACGGGCGGATCGCCGCCACCGACCACGCCACGCTGAGAGCGTTGGGGACGACGACCTCGACGGCCGGCTCCAAGACGCACTTCGACGACTGACGCGGGCCCACGGAAGATGACCGTGCTCATCCTGACCAGTGAAGAGGACGTGACGGCGGACATGGTGGTGCTCCGGCTGCGCCGGACCGGTGTGCCCGTGGTCCGGCTGGACCCCGCCGATCTCACCAACGGGGTAGCCCTGTCGGGCGAGTTCGTGCACGGCGCCTGCCGCGGGCATCTGTCCGTCGGCGGGCGCCTGGTGAGCATGGACGGCCTGCGCTCCGTCTGGGTGCGCAGGCCGGGCGAAGCGGCCGCCCGCGCCGCCCAGCCGTCCGCCTGGCTCACCGAGGAGTCCGCCCAGGCGCTGTACGGCATGCTGCGCTCCACGGGGGCACGCTGGATGAACCATCCGGACGCGGCGCGCCGCGCCCGGCACAAGCCCTGGCAGTTGAGGCTGGCGCAGGACAGCGGCCTCCCCGTGCCCGCGACGCTGATCACGACGTTCCCGCAGGCGGCCCGGGAGTTCGCCGAGCGGTTCCCGGACCTGGTGGTCAAGCCGGTCTCCGGCGCGCATCCGCAGGAGCCGCCGCGTGCGGTGCCCACCAGCCGGGTCGCGCCGGACGCGGACTTCTCCGCCGTGGCCTTCGGCCCGACGCTGCTGCAGCGGCGGATACCGAAGCGGGCCGACATCCGGCTCACCGTCGTCGGCGACCGGCTGCTCGCCGCGCGCAAGCCGGCCGATCCCGACGGCCACCCCGACGACGTGGACGTGCGCTTCGCGCCGTCGGTCTCGCCCTGGCTCCCGGACCAGGTGCCGCCGCGCGTCGCCGAGGCCGTCCTCCGCTACATGAAGGAAGCCGGACTCGCCTACGGCGCCTTCGACTTCGCGGAGGACGCGGACGGGATCTGGTGGTTCCTGGAGTGCAACCAGTCGGGCCAGTTCGGCTTCGTCGAGATGGACACCGGGCAGCCGATCGCGGAGACCATCGCACGGTGGCTGGCGGGCGACGGAGAGCCGGCGGCGCCGGACGCGGGTGACGACCGGGACACGGCGCCGTGACGCCGTCGGCTCCGGTCCGGACAGAGGAGGACCACATGCGCATCGGACTGCTGGGGACGGGCCCGTGGGCCCAGGCGGCCCACGCCCCCGCCCTCGCCGGGCACCCCGGCCTGGACTTCGCCGGGGTGTGGGGCCGCCGCCCGGAGGCGGCCGCCGAGCTTGCGGCGCGGTACGGGGTGCGGGCGTACGACGACGTCGACGCGCTGCTCGCCGACGTGGACGCGGTCGCGCTGGCCCTGCCGCCGTCCGTGCAGGCGGAGCTGGCGGTGCGGGCCGCGCGGGCGGGCCGTCATCTGCTGCTGGACAAGCCGCTGGCAGTGGGGGTGGCCGAGGGGCGGGCCGTCGTCGAGGCGGTGGAACGGGCCCAGGTGGCCTCCGTGGTCTTCCTCACCACCCGGTTCCAGAAGGAGCCGGAGGCGTGGGTCGAGGAGCAGGCCGCCACGGCGGGCTGGTTCACGGCGCGGGCGCAGTGGCTGGGGGCGGTGTTCACCGGTGACAGCCCGTTCGCCCACTCCCCCTGGCGGCGGGAGAAGGGCGCGCTGTGGGACGTGGGACCGCATGCGCTGTCCCTGCTGCTGCCGGTGCTCGGCGACGTCCGGCGGGTGGCGGCCGCCGCGCACGGCCCCGCCGACACCGTGCACCTGGTCCTGGACCACGCCACCGGCGCTTCGAGCACGCTCACCGTGAGCCTGACGGCCCCGCCGGCGGCGGCCGGGGCCGACCTCGAGCTGCGCGGCGAGGCGGGAACCGCGGTACTGCCGAGGAGCTCCGAGGGCGCGGTCCCCGCTCTCGCCCGGGCCGCCGACGCCCTGCGCACCGCGGCCCGCACCGGCCGCCCCCATCCGTGTGACGCCGCCTTCGGCCTGCGCATCACCGAGATCCTCGCCGCTGCCGAGGCCCGCCTGGCCGGCCACTCGGCCGATTAGGCCAACCAGGCCGACCGGCACCCACCCAGCGGCCCGCCGGTGGCCACGGGGGCTAGTCGGAGGTCAGCGGGCGGGCAGCGCGGCGATGGGCCCGGCCGCCCGGTCCGGGGGCCGCGGAGGGAGGTGAGGGCCCCGGAGGCGGCGTAGCGTGGGAACGTGACTCGGGTGCGTGGCGAGACGTCGCGTCGGGACGTGGAGGATCGCGGCTGGCTGCGGGGTGCGCCGCCGCCGCGGTGGGTGCGGGTGCTGCCGGTGCTGCTGCTCGTGGCGGTGACCGGGGCCACGCTCGTCACCCCGGAGGCGAGCGACCTCGGGTTCCTGCTCGGCGCGATCCCACCGCTCGCGGTGCTGTCGTACGGGCCCTGGGGCACGGCCGCGCTCGGCGGCGCGGTCGTCGCCGTGCTCCACGTGCCGGCCACGCATCTGAACCGCCCCGGTAACACGGACCTGCTCACCATCGTCTTCGTGGCCGTGCTGAGCGTTTTCGTGTCCTACGTGCGCAGCCACCGCGACGCCCAGCTCGTCGTGGAGCGGGCGATCGGGGAGGCCGTGCAGCGGGCGGTGATGCCACCGCTGCCGGAGCGGGTCGGCCGGATCGGCTGTGCCGGTTTCTACCGGGCCGCGCAGGACGGCACGCTGGTGGGCGGCGACTTCTTCGACGTGCGGGACGGGCCCGGCGGTGTCCGCGCGGTGATGGGCGATGTGCGGGGACACGGCCTGGCGGCGATGACGACGGTGGTGTCGCTGCTCGGCGCGTTCCGCGAGGCGGCCCTCGACCAGCCTGACCTCGAGGCGGTCGCGGCCCGGATGGACCGGAGACTCGGCATGGACGCGGCCGGCGACGGCCAGACGGAGCTGTTCGCCACCGCCGTGCTGCTGGAGTTCACCGGCGACGGCGACGCGGTCCGGGTCGTGGCCTGCGGTCATCCGCCGCCCGTGCTGCTGCACGGCGGGCAGGCCCGGGAGGCGACCGTCACGCCGGGCCCGCCGCTGGGCATCGGGCTGGTCGGTCTCGATCCGCCGAAGGAGGTCACGCTCGCCCTGGCGCCGGGCGACCGGCTGCTGCTGGCCTCGGACGGGGTGTGGGAGGCGCGGAACGCCGCCGGGTCCTTCTACCCGCTGCCCGACCGGCTCGGCCGTCTGGCCGCGGCCGCTCCCGCCGGGCTGCCGGACGCGGTGTGGGAGGACCTGGCGCGGATCGGTTACGAGGTCCGCGACGACGCCACCATGCTGGTGCTCACCCCCCGGCCGCCGGACGCCTGACCGGCACACCGGTGCCGGGGGACGCGCCGCGCCGCGCCGGTCAGCCGACGTCCCAGAGGAACCGGTGGGTGTGGATCCCGAAGTACGGGAAGGACTGGATCTCGCGGACGCCCTCGACGGGCCGGACCACGTCGTTGACGAAGTCGAGCAGCTCCTTGGGTCCCGGCGCGACCACCTCCGCGAACAGGTCGAAGCCCCCGGCGGTGAGCACCGAGTAGACCACCTCGGGGCGTTGCGCGAGCGCGTCGGCGACGGTCCGCGGGTCGCCGTCGACGACGATGCCGAGCAGGGCCATCGCCTGTCCGCCCATGGCCATCGGGTCGGTGACGCCGACGACCTGGACGGCCCTCGAGTCCAGCAGGCGCTGCAGTCGCTGCCGGGCCGCCGAGGCGGACAGGCCGACCCTGGGGCCCAGGTCGGCGTAGGCGATGCGGCCGTCGGTCTGCAGTTCGCGCAGGATGGCGCGGTCGGTCTCGTCCATCTGGGCGGCCGTCCTCTCTCAGTCCGCCAGTTCGGCCAGGGCCGCGGCGAAGACCTGGGTGTGGGTGTCGACGTCCTGCTCGGTGGTGTCGGGGCACATGAGGGCCATGTTGTGGAAGGGGGTCAGGAGGATGCCCCGGTTGGCGAGGTAGAGGTGCAGGAAGTCCTCCAGTTCCGGGTCGGCGGCGGCCGCCGACCCGGTGCCGGTGCGGGGCGCCGGGGCGGCGAAGCGGTACTCGGTGCGGGCGCCGAGCCTGCTGACCGACCAGGGCAGCCGGTGGGCCTCGACACCGGCCCGGACGCCCGCCTCGAAGCGCTCCGAGAGGCCCGCCATGCGGGCGAAGGCCTCGTCGGTGAGCACGTGCTCCAGGGTGGCGCGGGTCGCGGCGACCGACAGGGCGTTCCCGGCGAGGGTTCCGCCGACGCCGCCCATGTCCACCAGGTCCAGGTCTTCGCGGCCCAGCAGCCGGTCGGCCAGCTCGGCGGACAGGCCGTACGCGCCGGCCGGGATGCCGCCGCCGATCGCCTTGCCGATGGTCAGCAGGTCGGGTTCCAGGCCCCAGGCTGCCGTGCAGCCGCCGGGTCCGGCGGAGAAGGTGTGGGTCTCGTCGTTGATCAGCAGCACGCCGTGCCGCCGGGTCAGCTCGCGGACGCCGGCGAGGTAGCCGGGCTCGGGCAGCACGATGCCGATGTTGGTGAGCGCGGGTTCCATGAGCACGGCGGCGACGTCGCCGTGGGCCAGTTCGCGTTCCAGCCCGTCGAGGTCGTTGAACTCGGCGACCCGGCTGGTCAGCGTGACGTCGCAGGGCGCGCCGACGTTGCCGGGGCGGTCCGTGCCCCGGCCGTCGGGACCGACGACGATCAGCGACTCGTCGACGCTGCCGTGGTAGCAGTAGCTGTTGACCAGGATCTTCGGGCGGCCGGTGACGGCCCGGGCGAGCCGGATCGCCCACCGGTTGGCGTCGGTCGCGGTCAGCGAGAAGCTCCAGCGGGCCAGCCCGAACCGCCGGGTCAGCTCGGCGCCGACCCACTCGGCGTCCTCGGTGGGCAGCATGGCGGTGGCCCCGCCCAGGGTCTGGTACCGGTGCCGCACCGCCTCGGCGACCGGGGCCGGCGAGTGCCCGGCCATCGCGCCGGTGTCGCCGAGGCAGAAGTCGATGTACTCGTGCCCGTCCACGTCGGTGACCCGGGCGCCGCGTGCCCCGGCGAGGTAGCGGGGGAAGGCGCCGGCGGTCTTGTTCATCCAGGTCATCGGCACCCGGCCGAAGAGATGGTCGGCCTCGGCGTAGGCCGCCCTGGAGCGCGGGTTGCGGCGTTCGGCCTCGGCGCTCTCGCGGGCCAGGAGGGCGTGCAGACGCGAGCGGTCCATGGAGTACCTCGGTGCGTGCTGGGCGACGGAACAGTGGGAGCGTACAACCGGAAAGGCGCCGAATACAAGATCGGGCGCTTGAATCGGTCGTCGGCGCGATCGATTCCGCTGCCGCTGGGTCGACACGGCGCACGGCGTCGAGCGCGCCCCCCAAACGCCAGGCTGCGCCACCCCTTCCGCCAGATAGAAATATCTACCAGCATGCATATGCCGGGTTGGCGTGCGCGTGCACCGACTGCCCGGTCATGACCGTTTCCCGCGCCGCGGGCGGCCGAGCGACATCACCCGGAGCAGTGCATGAGGAACGCGATGTGGATGCGGGGCGTGGAGTGGCTCGCCGCGGCGGCGGCCGATCCGCGGGCCTGCAAGTGGGAGTGGGATCACGGCGACGGCGTCTCGGTCCTGGAGGCGGGCCGTTTCTGGGACGTGCTGAGCGTGCCGGACCGGCTCGGTCTGCTGGCCCTGGACCTGCTGTGGCGGCCCGCGCTGCCCGTGCCCGGCCCGGCCCTGGTGGACACCACCGCGGGACGGGTCGGTTTCTTCCTGCCTCCCGACCCCGCCGGCGGCTGGGTCGGCGCCGGTCTGCGGTACGCGACCAAGGGGTCCTGGGTCGCCGTACCGCCGCCGTACCGCTCCGCCCGCTCCCTGGAGTGGCTGATCCCGCCGGACGGCTCCGGCACGCTGCACGCGCCGGGCACCCTGGAAGCGGCGCTGCGGCAGGCCAACGGCGTGCTGGCGGTCACGGCTCCGCTGTGCGGCCGTTAGCGGACCGCCCCGAGGACCGTCCCTCCGCGACGAGTTGGGCGGCGACGGCCGGTGAGAGCGGCGCGGCCCGGCCGACGGGCGGGGTGCGGCCCCCGCCCCTATGCTGAGCAGGCAGGGCTCCGACGTCTCGCCCACCGCACGTCCGGCTCTCACGTGGTTGGAGTCGCCCATGTCGCACTCGCTCGCACGCCTGCGCAGGGGGGCCGCGGCAGCCGTCGTGGTGGGGACACTGACGGTGCCGTTCACCGGCGTTCCCGCCGGGGCGGCGCAGGACGCCGTACGCGCCGCGTCCGCCGCCGCCTCGCCGAGCCCCTCCCCGTCCGGACCGAATGCCGTCCGCGCCCTCACCCCCGACGTGACCCGTGAACTCGACGCCGCCGTGCGGCAGGTGATGCGCACGGCGAACGTGCCCGGCGTGACCGTCGGCGTCTGGACGCCGGACCGCGGCAGTTACGTCCGCTCCTTCGGCGTGGCCGACAGGAGCGACGGCCGGCCGATGACGCCGGACATGTACGTCCGGATCGGCAGTGAGACCAAGACGTTCACCGTGACGGCGCTGCTGCAGTTGGTGGACGAGGGGAAGGCCGCTCTGGACGACCCGATCGGCAGATACGTCGCCGGGGTGCCCAACGGCGACCGGATCACCCTGCGCGAGCTGGCCGGGATGCGCAGCGGGCTGTTCAACTACTCCGAGGACGACGGCTTCTTCAAGGCGCTCACGTCCGATCCGCAACGCCCCTTCACACCGCAGCAGTTGCTCGGCTACGCGTTCCGGCACCCGGTGATGTTCCCGCCCGGGCAGAAGTTCTACTACAGCAACACCAACCTCATCCTGCTCGGCCTGGTCGTCGAGAAGCAGAGCGGCCAGAGCCTCGGGGACTACATCCACCGGCACATCCTCGTCCCGGCCGGGATGAACGACACGTCGTTCCCGTCCGGCGCGGAGTTCCCCTCCCCGCACCCGCAGGGCTACACCGACCAGACGGCCGACGGCAAGGTGCAGGACACGGCCGACTGGAACCCGTCGTGGGGGTGGGCGGCCGGCGCCATGGTCTCCACCCTGGGGGACCTGCGGACCTGGGCGCCCACGGTGGCGACCGGCCGCTTCCCGGACGGCCGGCGGATGATCAGCCCGGCCGCGCAGGCGCAGCGGCTCGTCACACCGCCCACGCCCATCCCGGGCGCCGGGTACGGGCTGGGGATCTTCGACGTGCAGGGATGGATCGGCCACAACGGCTCGCTGCCGGGCTACGAGACCCTGACCGTGTATCTGCCCGAGGCCCGCACGACCCTCGTGGTGGCCCTCAACACCGACATCGACCACGACAACCAGGAACCGAGCACCCTGTTCGGGCAGGCGATCACGAGGATCATCTCCCCCGGCCACGTCTTCGACCTGCCGGCGGAACCCGCCGCCCGGTGACACGGGGCGGGCCGGCCGGCGGAGAAGGGGGCGGGGCCCCGACCGGTCCCCCGTGCCGGTCGTGCCCCGCGGACCGCCGACGTTACGCGCGGGACCCGGCGACGGGTACCGCGCCGGTGCCCTTCCACCGGCGCCGGGGACTCAGTCGTGCACAGCCGAGTCCGGTTGGCCCGGGTTCGCCCCGCCGAGGCCGGGGACGGCGAGGGCGCCGGTGGCCAGGTGGGCGAGGACGACCTCGTACAGATCGCTCCCGCCGGTCAGCAACTGGCGTTCCAGCACGGGTTCGGCGGCCCGGACGTGCTCGCGCACGGTCTGGGCGTGGACGCCCAGCTCCCGGGCCGCGCGTTCGGCGTTGGCGTCGGCGGCGAGCCAGGCGCGCAGGGTGCGGCGCAGATCGCGGCCGTCACCGTCCAGGCGGCCGAGGAGGTCCCCGGCCCAGCCCCGCAGCGCGGGCGGGGCGAGCAGATCGCCGAGCCGGTCGCCCCCCGCCGGGGCGGGTGCCGTGCCGCCCGGGTCGTACGGGCCGCGCGCCGCCTCGGAGTCGAGCGCGAGCCGGACGACGGCGCGGGTGCCGAGGCCGGAGAAGTCCATGCCGATCAGCGTCTCGACGCGGTCCATGCGGGCGCGGACGGTGTTGCGGCTGACGCCGAGCACCTTGGCCGCGGCCACGGCGGTGAACTCCAGGCCGAGACGGGTGGTGGCGAGGAGTTCGGCGCGGGTGTGGTGGGGCAGCGTGTCGAGGGGGCACAGCGCTCCGGCGGACCAGGCGTGCAGAGCGGCCGGGTCCATGAGCCGCTCGGGGTGGGTGCGTTCGGCGTAGACGGCGGTGCGGTCCGGGCGGCAACGGGCCACGGCGAGGGCGCTGACCGCCTGGCCGTAGGCGGTGGCGGTGCGGGCCAGGCGCTGGCGCAGGCTGCCGCCGAGGAAGATGCCGGACCGGCCGTCGAGCAGGGACCGCAGCCGCTGCCCCGCCGTGGGCTCGGGGCTGACGACGATGACATGGCCGTCCATCGCGGGGCAGCGCACGACGAGTGCCTGGCCTTCGGTGGCGTCGGCGCAGGCGTCGGCGAGCGCGTCCCGCTCGGCGGGGGCGCTCTCGACCACGTAGACCCGTGCGGTGTCGCCTTCGAGCAGGCCCGGCCACAGGCCCGCGGCGACCCTGCGGGCGGAGACGATGTCCTCCACCATCAGCAGCTGCAGGATGGCGAGCCGCAGGTCGGCCGTGGCCCGGCGCAGCCGGCGTCCGGCGTGCGTCAGCTCCCGGTGGCGCAGCAGGAGTTCGAGCACGCCGGCGGCACGGTTCACGAGTTCGGCGGCGCGCCGGTCGAAGGGTTCGGCGCGGGCCACGGCCAGCACGGCGCCCGCGCCCCGGTCGCGGTGCCGTACCGCGACCATGCGGAGCCGGCGGTCGCCGTCGTCCAGGGCGGCGGAGGAGATCCGGCCGCCGGCCATGTCGTGGAGCACGGCGGCGTCGAGCGGGATCGACTCGCCCGCGAGAAGGCCGCCGTGCGCGTCCTGGAGGCACACGTTCGCCCGCAGTGCCTGTCCCAGCCAGCCGGCCACCCGGTGCGGGTCCCGGGCCGCGGGGCGGAGGTGGTCGAGCAACTGCTCGGCCCAGTCGGGGGCGTACGGCTCCTCGGCGCGGGGGACCTCGTCGGCTCGGCCGGCCACGTCGTGCCCCTCCTCGTCCTCGGGCTGACCTCGGGTTTCGGACGTGGACGTTACCCGATCGGCGCTCTGCCGTCCCCGGCGGCCGGACATGGCTCCGCCGGCGGTCCTGGGGGGGGAATGGACCGCCGGCGGAGGCGCCGCAGCCCGGTGGCGGGGGGAGGCCCCGGGCGGCTCCTCCATCGGATGCCCACTGACGCACGTCCTACACCACACGATTTCCGGGGACTTCCGGAGCGGTTTCCTCAGTCGCTCACGCGGGTGCGGTCACCGGCGCCCGCGCCGGGCGAAGGGCGCGAACGCCGGTTCCGTGCGCCACCGGCAGGGCGGGTGCGGACGCACGCCGGCGCCGGACCGGGCGGGGAGGCACGACCGGTGCGGCCGGGCCGCGCCCGCGGCGCCCGGGAAAGGGCATTAAGCTCGGCGGATGGCGAAGTACTTCGACGTGCACCCCGAGAACCCGCAGCCGCGCAGCATCGGCCAGATCGTCGACGCGGTGCGCTCGGGGGCCCTCATCGCATACCCGACCGACTCCTGCTACGCGCTGGGCTGCCAGATCGGCAGCCGGGACGGCATGGAACGGATCCGTTCCATCCGCCATCTGGACGACCGGCACCACTTCACGCTGATGTGCCGGGACTTCGCGCAGCTCGGCCAGTTCGTGCGCGTCGACAACGACGTGTTCCGGGCCGTCAAGGCGTCGACCCCGGGCAGCTACACCTTCATCCTGCCGGCCACCCGCGAGGTGCCGCGCAAGCTGCTGCACCCGAAGAAGAAGACGGTGGGCGTGCGCATCCCCGACCACGTGGTCACCCAGACCCTGCTGGCCGAACTGGGCGAGCCGCTGCTGTCCAGCACGCTGCTGCTGCCGGACGAGGAGGAGCCGATGACCCAGGGCTGGGAGATCAAGGACCGGCTCGACCACGTGGTGGACGCGGTGGTCGACTCCGGGGACTGCGGCACCGAGCCGACCACCGTGGTGGACTTCTCCAGCGGCGAGGCCGAGATCGTCCGGCGGGGCGCCGGGGACACGGCACGCTTCGAGTGACGGGCAGGCCCGTCCCGGCCGTGTGGATCTTGCGTGGCAGCATGAGGCGTGCACGCGAGGCCGAGGGGAACCGGTGTCCCCCTCGGCCGATCCACCCGGGAGGCTCCACACCATGACCGACGCACAGGGGACCGACGTCGACGTCCCCACCGCGGACGGCGTCGCAGACGCCTATCTCGCCCATCACGCCGACGGACGCCCGCGGCCGGGGGTCCTCCTCTACCAGGACGCGTACGGGCTGCGCCCGCAGCTGCGCTCGATGGCCGACCGGCTCGCGGCCGCCGGCTACACGGTGCTGGTGCCCAACGTCTTCTACCGGCACGGCCGCACCCCGATCGGGGAGGTCCCGGAGTTCATCGACACGGCGGCCGACCCGACCATCTGGGAGCGGATCGGCCCGGTCATGGCCTCCCTCACCCCGGACCAGACCCGGCGGGACGCGGACGCCTACCTGGACTGGCTCGCCGGCAGCCCCCTGGTCGCCGACGGCCCGGTGGCGCTGACGGGCTACTGCATGGGCGCCCGGCTGGCCCTGCGGACGGCGGCCACCCACGCGGACCGGGTCGCGGCCGCGGCCGGCTTCCACGGCGGGCGGCTCGCCACCGACGCCCCCGACAGCCCGCACCTGGGCGCCGCGCGGATCACCGCCGAGCTGTATTTCGGCCACGCCGACCAGGACCGGTCCATGCCCGAGGAGCAGATCCGGCGCCTGGACGACGCGCTCACCGCGGCGGGCGTCCGGCACACCACCGAGGTCTATGCGGGGGCCGCGCACGGGTACACGCAGGCGGACACCACCGCCTACGACCGGGGGGCCGACGAGCGGCACTGGGCCGCGCTGCTCGCCCTGCTGGAACGCGCCTTCTAGGGCCGGCCGTGGCGTCCGCCCCGGCGCGGACGCCACCCGGATCTTGTCCAAATCATTGACATGCACGTGATCGAACGCAACGCTGAGAGCGCTCTCAGAACAGGTACGGACCAATTTCGTGCCACCCCGACCCCACACGGAGGTGGAGAGTGCTCCCCAAGCGAACGCGTCCCGTGCTGCCCATGGCGGCCGCGGCGGCCCTGGTGGGCGGTGTGCTCGCGCTGGGCACGCCGGACCGCGCCGGCGCCGCCGTCCCGGACACCATCCCCCTGAAGATCACCAACAACTCGGGCCGTTCCGAGCCCGTGTACGTGTACGACCTCGGCACCCAGCTGTCCTCGGGACGGCAGGGCTGGGCCGACGAGAGCGGCGGCTTCCACGCCTGGCCCGCGGGCGGCAACCCGCCGACCCCGGCGCCGGACGCGGCGATCGCCGGACCGGCTCCCGGGCAGTCGAAGACGATCCGGATACCCAAGTTCTCCGGCCGGATCTACTTCTCCTACGGCCGGAAGCTCGACTTCCGGCTGACCACCGGCGGCCTGGTGCAGCCGGCCGTGCAGAACCCCTCCGACCCCAACAGGAACATCCTGTTCAACTGGTCGGAGTACACCCTGAACGACTCGGGCCTGTGGCTCAACAGCACCCAGGTGGACATGTTCTCCGCGCCGTACGCGGTCGGGGTGCAGCGCGCGGACGGCGGCGTGAGCACCACCGGGCACCTGAAGTCCGGCGGCTACAACGCGGTGTTCAACACGCTGCGCGGCCAGTCGGGCGGCTGGTCCGGCCTGGTCCAGACGCGTTCCGACGGCACCGTGCTGCGCGCGCTCTCCCCGCTGTACGGGGTGGAGACCGGGGCCCTGCCGGCGAACGTCATGGACGACTACGTCAACCGGGTGTGGCAGAAGTACACGACGTCGACGCTGACCGTCACGCCCTTCACCGACCAGCCGAACACCAAGTACTTCGGCCGGGTGTCGGGGAACGTCATGAACTTCACCAACTCCTCCGGCGCGGTGGTCACCAGCTTCCAGAAGCCGGACGCCTCCAGCGTCTTCGGCTGCCACAAGCTGCTGGACGCGCCCAACGACAACGTGCGCGGCCCCATCTCCCGCACGCTGTGCGCCGGTTTCAACCGCTCCACGCTGCTGAGCAACCCCAACCAGCCCGACACCTCGGCGGCCGGCTTCTACCAGGACGGCGTGACCAACCAGTACGCGCGCGCCGTCCACTCCCAGATGGCGGACGGCAAGGCCTACGCCTTCGCCTTCGACGACGTCGGCAACCAGGAGTCGCTGGTGCACGACGGCGGTCCGCAGCAGGCGTATCTGACGCTGGATCCGCTGAGCTGAGACATGGGACGGTCCCGCACCCCGGAGCTGCTCCGGGGTGCGGGACCGTTTCGTGCGGTGATCAGCCGGTCGTCAGGGCGGTGTCGTCCACGACGAAGCTGGTCTGCAGGGAGGAGTCCTCCACGCCGTTGAACTTCAGCGTGACGGTCTGGCCCGCCAGCGAGGACAGGTCGAAGGACTTCTGGCTGTAGCCGGACGCCGCGTTGGCGTTCGAGTAGGTGGCCAGGGTCTTGGAACCGGCGGTCACCGTCAGCTTGTCGTACGCGGTGGTGCCGCTCTCCGCGGTGTCGATGTGCAGGTAGAAGGTCAGGGTCGCCTTGCAGCCCGCGGGGATCGTCACCGACTGGGACACGGTGTCGGTGTGCGTGGTGCCGTAGCCGTCGAGCCAGGCCTTGTACGAACCGCTGTGCGCGGCCTCACCGGTGTCGGTGGTGATGGCGCCGCTCGTCGCGGTCCAGCCGGTGCTGCCCGACTCGAAGCCCGGGTTGGCCAGGAGCTGGGACGCGGAGCAGCCGCCGCCGGTGGTGCTGACGGTCCAGCCGAAGGTCGCCGTGCCGGTCGCGCCGGTGGAGTCCTTCACCGTCACCGTGGTGCTGGAGGAACCGGCGGTGGTGGGCGTACCGGAGATCAGGCCGGTCGAGCTGTTGATCGACAGGCCGGCCGGCAGACCGGTGGCGCTGTAGGTCAGGGCGCCGCTGTTGGTGCTGCTCGCCTGGACCTGCAGGCTGACCGCCGTGCCGACGGTGGCGCTCTGGCTGCCCGGGTTGGTCACCGTGACGCCGCTGCTCGGCGGGTTGATGTGGCTGCCGACGTTGATGCCGGCGAAGGCGTTGCCCACCCCGGCGTACTCGGCGGAGTTGGTGCCGTACAGCGAGGCGGCCGCGTTCAGGGCGGCGGTGCGGGCGCCGGCGTAGTTGGTGCTCGACGTCATGTAGGTCGTCAGCGCCTTGTACCAGATCTGCAGCGCCTTGGCGCGGCCGATGCCGGCGACGGCGACGCCGTCCGAGGTCGGGCTGTTGTAGGTGACCCCGTTGATGACCTTGCTGCCGCTGCCCTCGGACAGCAGGTAGAACATGTGGTTCGCGGGGCCCGAGGAGTAGTGGACGTCCAGGTTGCCGACGCCGGAGTACCAGCTGTCGGCGGAGCCGCCGTCCTTGCTGGGCTTGTCCATGTAGCGCAGCGGGCTGCCGTCGCCGTTGATGTTGATCTTCTCGCCGATGAGGTAGTCACCGACGTCGGTGGAGTTGTTGGCGTAGAACTCCACGCCCGTGCCGAAGATGTCGGAGGTCGCCTCGTTCAGGCCGCCGGACTCGCCGCTGTAGTTGAGGCCCGCGGTGTTGGAGGTGACGCCGTGGCTCATCTCGTGGCCGGCCACGTCCAGCGACGTCAGCGCGTGGGTGTTGGACGTGCCGTCGCCGTAGGTCATGCAGAAGCAGCTGTCGTCCCAGAACGCGTTGACGTAGCCGCTGCTGTAGTGGACCCGGCTGTAGGCGGCGACACCGTCGTTGCGGATGCCGCTGCGGCCGAAGGTGTTCTTGTAGAAGTCCCAGGTCTCCTGGGCGCCGTAGGCCGCGTCGGCGCCGGCGGTCTGGGTGTTGGAGCCCGAGCCGGTGCCCCAGACGTCGTCCGAGTCGGTCATCAGCGTGCCGGTGCCGGAGGTGCCCCCGTTGAGGGTGTACGTCTTGTGGCCGCCGCGCGTGGTGTCGTAGAGCTGGTACGTCGAGCCCGACAGCGTGGTGCTGAGGCTGACGGAGCCGCTGTACTGGGTGTTGCCGGTACCGGTCTGGACGGCCTGGTAGCGGTTCAGCTCCTTGCCGGTGTGGGCGTCGGTGATGACGTGGAGCTCGCTGGGCGTGCCGTCGTCCTGGAGGCCGCCGATCACCGTCTCCCAGGCGAGCTTCGGGGTGCCGTCGCCGGCCCAGATCACCTTGCGGGCGCTGTCGGTGGTGGCCTTCTTCGCGTCGAGTGCCTTGGCCGCCTTCAGGGCCTTGGTCTCGGCGGAGCCCTTGGCGAAGGTCGCGGTGGTGGAGGCGACCTTCACGGCGTGCTTGTTGTTGAAGGTCGTGCTCACCGTGCCCTTGGCCACGGAGGCCGGCGGGGTGTGCACCACGATGTCGCCGCCGAGGACGGGCAGCCCGGCGTAGGTGCGCTCGTAACGGGTGTGCAGAGTACCGTCGTTGTCCTTGACGACGTCCTTGACGACCAGCTTCTCCTTGGCGCCGAGACCGAGGGTGCGGGCGGTCGCGGCGGTCTTCTGCTGGGCGGTCTTGAGCAGCTTGGCGTGCTGGGCCGGGGAGAGCCGTGCCTCCAGGCCGCCGGTGCGCAGGTGGCCGGCGTGGGGAGCGGAGGGCTTGGCGGCGGCCGGCACCGACTGGATGCCGACGGCGAGGAAGGCCGCGGTGGAGACCAGTGCGGCTCCGGCGATGGCCCGTCTGTGGGGAAGACGACTCACTCGATTTCCTCCTGCTGCGGCCGCCGGATAGCGGCCGGTGAAGACCCGGGCAGACGGGTGTGCTGTCCGGGACGAGCTGAACTGTGTGGGGAGCAAGGTGCTTGCACGCGAAACCGACTGCGTGCTGGGGGAGAATGGCAGCCTTGACTCGCGCATGTCAGCAGCGTCAGAGGCAATTCAAGGGTTTTCCCTACCCTGCCCCGGCGACGGCGGGGCGGCCCCGTGTGCTCGCGTCGCGCCGGGCCGGCGCATCGGGCGGCGCAGGGCGCGGTGAACACGGCTTCGGCAACGCCGAACCGCGAAGTCCTCTTATTTTACCAGCACTTGACGTCGAGTCCCACCCTTCGGGCGTTCACAGGGCCGTTGTTACCGTGCTCGCGTGTCTGAATCCTCACGCGATACCGCCCGGGGCGCCGGCTGGGGCCCCTCCGAACCCGGCCTCTACCAGCGGCTGATGCCCGTCCACGTGCGGAAGCTGTCCTGGCTGGATCCGAGGGTCCTGTGGGCCGCCCGCAACGGGGTGCTCGCGTCGTGGTTCGGCGATCCGACCGGCCGTACCCGCGGCCGCCTGGTGGCCGCGCAGGCGGCGGCCGGGGCGCCGGCGGACAAGGTGGTGCGGCCGGACGTGCCGGACCGCTTCTCCTTCATGGTCCTCGGGGACACCGGCGAGGGCGGCGCCTCCCAGTACGCCACCGTGCCCGGCCTGCTGAAGGCCGGCCTGGACACGGAGTTCGCGGTGATCGCGAGCGACGTCATCTACCCCGTCGGCAGCGCGGACGACTACGGCACCAAGTTCTTCCGGCCGTACCAGGACTATCCCGCGCCCATCTACGCCGTACCGGGCAACCACGACTGGTACGAGGACCTCGCCGCGTTCACGCGGGTCTTCTGCGCCGACGCTCCCCCGCCCGCCCCCGAGCCGCGGCCCCGCCCGCTCACCCGCGCCTGGCTGCGCACCCTGCTGTGGCACCGGGCCCGCCCGTCGGACGGTGAACACCTCTCCGAGGCGCGGGAGTCGCGCTCGGCACCGGAGCAGCGGGCCGTGCAGCCGGGGCCCTACTGGGCGATCGACGCCGGACCGGTGCGGATCGTCGGCATCGACACCGGGCTGCTCGGCACGATCGACGCCGAGCAGGGCGCGTGGCTGCGGGAGGTGTCCCGGGGACCGCGGCGCAAGATCCTGATCACCGGCTCCCCGCTGTACGTGGACGGCGAGCACCACCCCTGCGCCATCGAGGGCGGCGGCACGGTCGACGACGTCGTACGCGACCCGGAGCACCACTACGTGGCCGCGATAGGCGGCGACATCCACAACTACCAGCGCTATCCGGTCGACGTCGACGGCCGCACCGTCCAGTACGTGGTCTCGGGCGGCGGCGGCGCGTTCATGCACGCCACCCACACCATCCCGCGGGTGTCCGTCGCCGGTGTCGGCGAGCGGGAGTTCCGCTGCTATCCGCTGCGCGGCGACTCGCTGGCGTTCTACAGCCGGGTGTACGCCCGGCGGCTGCGGCTGCGCCGCTTCTTCACCCTCACCGAGGACGAGGCGACGGCGGTCGTGGCCCGACGTCTCGGCATCGAGCCCGCCCGCGCGCCCGCTCCGGAGGCCCGGATCACCCTGCGGGTCCGGCTGGTCGCCGGACTGCTGGGCACGGGCCGCCGCCCCGACCGGGCCGCCCGGTTCCGGCTGCCCGTGCGCAAGCTCTACACCCAGCTCTTCTCGCCCGGTTCGGTCACCTACAGCCCGCCGTTCTTCAAGTCCTTCCTGCGCCTGGACGTCACCCCGGAGGCGGTGCGGCTGCGCTGCTTCGCCGCGACCGGCAACCGCGCCCAGGAACTGGATCCGCCGGTCGAGGACGAGGTCATGATCCCGCTGACCTGAGCCGCAGGGGGCCGGCGCCGCGCCGTGGGCCGGCCCCCGCCCGGTTCACCAGCGGCCCGGCTCCGTACCGGTGACCGGCTCGGACGGCCTGCCGTCCACGCCCACCGGGACGTCGCCCGCGAGCATCACCCGGTGCATGATCCGGGGAAGGCCCAGATGGGCGTTGTCGCTCGGGGCCAGGTGGATGGTGGCCCGGTTGTCCCAGAAGGCCACGCTCCCCGGCTCCCAGCGGAAGCGGACCGTGTACTCGGGGCGCACCGCCTGGTCGAGCAGCATCTCCAGCAGGGCCGCGCTCTCGGGCCGGGAGACCCCGGTGATCTGCTCGAGGTAGTAGCCGTTGACGTACAGCACGCGCTCGCCCGTCTCCGGGTGCACCCGCACCAGGGGGTGCACGGAGGCGACCTGATGGTCCAGCAGATGGCGCAGGTAGGCGTCGTCGCCGGGGCGCGGCTGGTAGCCGACGCCGAGCCGGTGCTCGGCCCGCAGTCCGTCCACGAAGGCGCGCACGGGCGCCGAGAGACCGGCGTAGGCGGCGGCCAGGTTGGCCCAGGTGGTGTCGCCGCCGTACGGCGGCACGGTCTCGGCGCGCAGGATGGTCGCGGCCGGCGGGTCGACGCGGGCGCCGTGGTCGCAGTGCCAGCCGCGCAGCAGGGTGTGCCGGCGCCGCCGCAGCCACTCCTCGTGCTCCATGCCGAAGCGTCCGCCCAGCTCCAGCCGGTCGGCGGTGGTCTCCACCTCGGGGAAGCCCTCCGGTGAGGCGCCGCCCCGCCGGCCGAGGACGACCGGCTCGCCGAACCGGCGGGCGAAGGCGACGTGCGCCGCGTGGTCCAGTTCCTGCCCCCGGAAGAACACCACCTTCCAGCGCAGCACCGCCTCCCTGATCAGCTCGGTCACCGCGTCGTCCGGCGGACCGGCGAGATCGACGCCGATGATCTCGGCGCCGATGTGCCCGGCGACCGGGCGCACCTCCACGCCGCCGGTCCGTTCCGCCCGCCCGGTGTGCTCCGCCGTGTCCCTGTGCGTCGTCATGCGCGCTCCGTTGGTCGTCCGAACCGGCCTCACGACCGATCGTGACACCGGGGCCCCGTGCGCCGCGAACATCCCGCGGCCGCGGACATCCCGTGTCAGCGGCGCCCGCCTCCGCCGGCACAGCCCTTCCCGCGCTACGGCTCCTCGGCTGGTTCCGGCGCGGCGGCCGGGCGGGGCGCGGCGAGGCTGCCGAGGATGTCGAGGAGTTCGGCGCTGCGGCTGCCGGGCTCGGCGTGGAAGACCACCAGGGTCAGTCCCCCGGTGCCGTCCGCGGTCAGCTTCTCCGAGTGCAGGTCCAGGTCGCCCACCTGCGGGTGGCTCAGTCTGCTGATCCGGCCGCGCCGGGGCCGCACCTCGTGCCGGGCCCAGAGCGTCCGGAAGCGGTCGCTGCGCACCGAGAGGTCGCCGACCAGGTCGCGCAGCCGCGGATCGTCGGACTCCGGCCCCGCGTACGCGCGCAGCGCGGCCACGCCCTCCTCGGTGAGGTCGTCCCAGTCCCGGCGCAGCGCGCGCTCGGCGGGGTCGAGGAGGACGGCCCGCAGCAGGTTGACACCGGGCCGGTAGTTGGGCGTGAGGGCCGTGGCGAGGGCGTTGGCGGCGAGGCAGTCGGTGTAGCGGTTCTGGATGTAGGCGGGATTGCGCGGCCAGCCCTCGATGAGGCGCAGCAGACCGTCCGGCACCCGCTCCCGGTGGCCCGCTGGCCCGGTGCGCGCCCCCTGCCGGGTCTCGCGTGGCCGGTCCCGGGCGAGACCGAGGAGGTAGGAGGTGGCGTCGGCGTCCAGCCGCAGCACCCGTGCGATGGCCCCGAGGACCTGCGCGGAGGGGTTGCGGTCGCGGCCCTGCTCCAGGCGGAGGTAGTAGTCGGAGCTGATGCCGGCGAGCATCGCGACCTCCTCCCGGCGCAGCCCCGGCACCCGGCGCAGCCCCGATCCCGGCAGCCCCACGTCCTGCGGCCGGACCTGGCCCCGGCGGGCGCGCAGGAACTCGCCGAGCGCGTTCGTACCGTCCATGACACCACCGTACGGCGGCGCCCGCGGCGGTGACTGGTCCCGCCACTCCCAGGAACGCGGGGACACTGCCGTGCGGGGCGCGGCTGGCGCAGGGTGGAGAGGAGCCGCCGGCCGGCGGCTCGGCGAACGGCACGAAAGGCACGACATGACCGCACAGCTCGGCGGGACCTTCACCCCCGCGGACGGTCTGACCCTGACCCGCATGGGCTACGGCGCCATGCAGCTCGCCGGACCGCACGTGTTCGGCCCGCCCGAGGACCGGGCCCGGGCCGTGGCGGTGCTGCGCGCCGCGGTGGACGCGGGCATCACCCACATCGACACCGCCGACTTCTACGGCCCCGTCGTCGTCAACGAGCTCATCCGGGAGGCGCTGCACCCCTACCCGGACGGCCTGCGCATCGTCACCAAGGTCGGCGCGCGGCGCGGCGCGGACGGCGGCTGGATCATGTCCCGGCATCCGGCGGACCTGAAGGCGCAGGTGCACGACAATCTGCGGCACCTGGGCCTGGACGCGCTGGACGTGGTGAATCTGCGGCTCGGCGACGTGGACGCCCCGAACGAGGAGCCGGTGGCGGAGATGTTCGGCGCCCTGGCCGAGCTGCGGGAGCAGGGCCTGATCCGGCACCTGGGCCTGAGCACCGTGTCCCTGGCACAGCTGGAGGAGGCGCGGGAGATCGCGCCCGTGGTCACCGTGCAGAACCTGTACAACCTGGCCGTCCGGCGGGACGACGCCCTGGTGGAGCGCACGGCGGCGGAGAACATCGCCTTCGTGCCGTACTTCCCGCTCGGCGGGTTCACCCCGCTGCAGTCCGACGCCCTGTCGAAGGTCGCCGCACGGCTCGGCGCCTCGCCGCAGCAGGTGGCCCTCGCCTGGCTGCTCGGCCGCTCGCCGAACATCGCGCTCATCCCGGGCACCTCCTCCCCCGCTCACCTGCGCGAGAACATCGCCGCCGCGGCGCTGGTCCTGCCCGCGGACGCGGTGGCCGAACTGGACGCGATCGCGGGCTGACCGGGCCCGTCCCCGGGTACCCGGAGGCGGACGGACGGAGGGAGCCGCACGTGGCGACGGAGGACCGGCTGCGGACCTACCGCGGCAGGCGTGACTTCGAACGGACCGGCGAGCCGTCCGGCGGGGCGGCGGCCGCGGGCGAGCGGCCGCGGTTCGTGGTGCAGATCCACGACGCCCGCCGATGCACTTCGACTTCCGGCTCCAGGTGGGGGACGTGCTGAAGTCCTGGTCCGTCCCCAAGGGGCCGTCGACGGACCCCGGGGACAGACGGCTGGCCCTGCCCACCGAGGACCATCCGCTGGAGTACGAGGACTTCGAGGGCGTGATCCCGAAGGGCGAGTACGGCGGCGGCACGGTGATCGTGTGGGAGCACGGGACGTACGAGCCGCTCAGCCACGACCGCCGGGGACGCCCCCTGGACTTCGCCGAGTCGCTGGAGCACGGGCACGCCGTGTTCCGGCTGCACGGCGCCAAGCTGCGCGGCGAGTGGGCCCTCACCCGGTTCCGCGGCGGCCCGGACGAGGAGGAGTCCTGGCTGCTGGTGCGCAAGGGTCCCGCCCGGGCGGAGGGGCACGGCACCCCCGATCCGCGCCGGGCCCGCTCGGTGCGCACCGGGCGCACCCTGGCGCAGGTCGCCGCCGACGAGGGATGACGAACGGGCCCGCGTGCCCGGCTCCGCTCCGCCGGCCGGGTGGGCCGTGCTCGGACGGGCGGGCGCGGCGAGCAAAACCCCGGCCGCCGCCAGCGGATCATCCGCCGGCGTAACCGGATCACCCGGTTCCGCCCCCAACTCCCGCCTTGTGCCTCTATGTTCGCGGCAACCGCTCGCGACCATGGAGGCTTCCGCATGCGCACCGCACTCCGCACCGCCCTCGTCGGCGTGGTCACCGCCGCCGCGTTCCTCGCCTGCCCCGCCGCGGGGGCCACTCCGCCGGGCTCCGGGGTGACGGCCCGGACCCTCGCCCAGAGGACGGTCGGCGGCACCGACTACACCCTGCGCGAGATCACCATCCCGCCCGGCCAGGGCACCGGCTGGCACTACCACGACGGCCCGCTGTACGGCGTGGTGAAGCAGGGCACCCTCAGCCACTTCGACTCCGGCTGCGCGTCCGACGGCGTGTACCGCGCGGGCTCGGCGATCCAGGAGCCGTCGGGTCCGGACCGGGTGCACATAGGCCGCAACCTGGGCACCGTCCCCGTCGTCCTGGAGGTGCTCTACGTGCTGCCGCACGGCGCCCCGTTCTCCGAGGACGCGCCGAATCCGGGGTGCTCCTTCGAGTGATCAGGCGCCGGGCAGCGGCTGCTGGGCCCAGATGGTCTTGCCGCTGCCCGTCTGCCGGCTGCCCCAGCGCTGGGTGAGCTGGGCGACCAGCAGCAGTCCGCGGCCGCCCTCGTCGTAGGCGTGCGCCCGGCGCAGGTGCGGTGAGGTGGAACTGCCGTCGGACACCTCGCAGATGAGCGCGCCGTCGCGGATCAGGCGGAGCTGGACGGGCGGTTCCCCGTAGCGGATGGCGTTGGTGACCAGTTCGCTGACGACGAGTTCGGTGACGAACGCGATCTCCTCGAGGCCCCACTCGGTCAGCCGCTCGGTGGCCGCCTGCCGGAAGGCGGCCACCGCGGCCGGGTCGGGCGGCACGTCCCAGGTGGCCACCCGGTCGGCGCCCAGGGCGCGGGTGCGCACCAGGAGCAGGGCTATGTCGTCGGTGGGCCGCTCGGGCATGACGGCCTTGAGGATGTCGTCGCTGAGTGCCTCCAGCGAGGCGGCGGGTACGCCGAGGGCGTGGCGCAGTTCCTCGCCGGCCCGGTCGACGTCCCGCTCGCGCCCCTCGACCAGGCCGTCGGTGTAGAGGGCGACGACCGAGCCCTCGGGCAGTTCGAGTTCCGTCGCCTCGAAGGGCAGCCCGCCGACGCCTAGGGGCGGCCCGGCGCTCATGGGCACGAACTCGGGGGTGCCGCCGGGCAGCACGACGGCCGGTGCCGGGTGCCCGGCCGCGGCCAGGCTGAGCCTGCGGGACACGGGGTCGTAGACGGCGTAGAGGCAGGTGGCGCCGAGTTCGGCGACCTCCTCGCCGGTGCCGTCGGACGCCAGGTGGCTGACCAGGTCGTCCAGGTGGGTGAGGAGTTCGTCCGGCGGCAGGTCGACGTCGGCGAGGGTCCGCACCGCCGTGCGCAGCCGGCCCATGGTCGCGGAGGACCGGATGCCGTGGCCGACGACGTCCCCGACGACCAGTGCGACCCGGCTGCCGGAGAGGGGTATGACGTCGAACCAGTCGCCGCCGATACCGGCCAGCGAGCCGCACGGCAGGTACCGGTGGGCCACCTCGACCGCTGCCTGCCCCGGCAGGCCGCTCGGCAGCAGGCTGTGCTGGAGGGCGTGGGCGGTGTCGCGCTCACGGGCGAACCGGCGGGCGTTGTCGACGCAGACGGCGGCGCGGCTGGCCAGCTCCTCGGCGAAGACCGCGTCGTCGGGGCCGTAGGCGTCCGAGTGGTACTTGCGCACGCACACCGCGGCGCCGAGGGTGATGCCCCGGGCGCGCAGCGGCACCGCGATCATCGAGTGGACGCCCTCGCGGTGGGGCCGACCCTCCGGGGAGCGCGCGTTGCGGTCCGCGAGCCACTCGTCGAACGCCGGCTCGCCCGTCCCGGCCAGCACCGCCCGGCCCTCCCGGAGGGCCACGGCCGGCGGGGTGGACGGCAGGTACCGCTCCGACTCCCCCGGCGCCAGCGCCGCGCCCCGGTTGCCGGGCACGACGGAGCGGTGCGCGACGCGCCGCAGCTCGGTGCCGCTCTCCGGGCCCGCCGGCGGCTCGTCCGCGCCGAGGACCCAGTCCAGCAGGTCGACGGTGGCGAAGTCGGCGTACTGCGGGACCAGGAGCTCGATCAGCTCCTCGGCCGTGCGCACCACGTCGAGGGTGGTGCCGATGCGGGTGGCGGCCTCGTTCAGCAGGGCCAGCCGGCGGCGGGCCCAGTGCTGCTCGCTGCTGTCGAAGGCGGCGAGCGCCACCGCGGTGGGCTCTCCGGAGCCGTCGCACAGGGGCCACATCTCGATGCTCCAGGCGTGCGCCCGGTACAGGGCGGGGTCATCGGCGAAACTCTCGTAGCGGACCGGCCGGCCGGTCTCGGCCACCTCGCGCAGATGGCTCACGTACCCCCGGGCCTGCTCGCCGTCCTCGACGGTGTCCTGGTAGAGGCGGCCGACCAGGGCGTCCTCGGGCACGCCCATCAGCCGGCAGGCGGCCTCGTTCACGTACAGGTAGCGCTGCTCCAGGTCGAAGACCGACATCGACATGGAGGCCTGCCGGAAGGCCTCGCCGACCAGCGCCGGGCCGGCCGGGTCGGCGGTGATCACGTGGCCGGCCGGTGCGCCGCCGGCGCCGAGCACCGGGCAGACGCTCACGGCGACCTCGACCGTGTGTCCCTCGCGGTGGCGCAGGGCGAGGACGCCGGACCCGGCGGCCAGGACGCCGCCGGGCGGCTCGCCGGCCAGCAGCTCCACCGCCGCCCGGCCGACGACCTCGTCCGCCGCACGGCCTGTGAGCAGCCGCGCGCCCTGGCTCCACCCGGTCACCCTGCCCTGGGCGTCGATGACCACAGCGGCCGCGACTCGCTCCATATGCCCCAGGATGATCCGAATGCTCCGGTCCATCAAGCGCGGAGGCGGACGGATCAGGCCCCGGGGGCGCGCAGCACCGCGAGGGCGCGGTCGGCGTGGGTGTTCATGCGCAGCTCGCTGCGCACCACCTCCAGGACGGTGCGGTCCTGGCCGATCACGAAGGTGACCCGCTTGGTCGGGGCGAGGGTGAAGCCCCGCCTGACCCCGAACCGGTCCCGCACCGCGCCGTCGGCGTCCGACAGCAGAGTCATGCCGAGGGTGTGCCGGCCGGCGAACTCCTGCTGGCGTTCGACGCTGTCGCCGCTGATCCCGACCGGGCGGGCGCCGACCGCGGCGAACTCGGCCGCGAGGTCGCGGAAGTGGCAGGCCTCGGCGGTGCAGCCGGGCGTCAGGGCGGCGGGGTAGAAGAACAGCACGACCGGGCCGTCGGCCAGCAGCTCGGTGAGCCTGCGGACGGTGCCGGTCTCGTCCGGCAGCGCGAAGTCCTCGGCCTTCTCGCCCACCTCGACCCGTCCGGTCACGACCGTCCCTCCCCGCCGCGGGCCACGCCACGGGCCCACAGCACCAGGGGCACCTGGAGCGGCAGCCGGGCCAGGGCGGCGTTGCGCTGCGGCGCGGGCCGGCCCCGCCAGTCGACGGCCATCTTCACGTTGGCCGGGAACACCCCGACGAAGAAGGCGGCGGCCGCGCGGGCGGCCAGGGGACGCGTCCGGCGCGCGGCGACACCGGCCGCCAGGGCCAGCTCCACGGCACCGCTGCCGTACGTCCAGGCGCGGGGCGAGCCCGGCAGCGCTCGCGGGACGAGGTGGTCGAACTGGCGGGGTGCGGCGAAGTGGGCGACTCCGGCTGCGGCCAGCAGACCGGCGAGCAGCAGGGGCGAGCGTTCGGACCGGGGCACGGTTCCTCCTCTGGTGACCTGCCGCCGGATATTACTCGACAGTAGTCGCGGCCAGGGGCGCTTCGGGCGGGCGGGGAGCGGAAAACGCGCGGTGCCGCACCGGGCACGGGCGGCACGGTCCCGGCCGGCGGCCGGGTCGCGGACGCGGCACGGGGGCGGGTGCGGCCGGCACGGGGGCGGGTGCGGCGCGGCACGGTTCCGGCCGACGGCCGGGTCGCGGACGCGGCACGGGAGCGGGCACGGGCGCGGCAGGGTTCGGGCCGGCGGCCGGGGCGCGGGCGCGGCCTAGGGGTGGGTGCGGCGCGGCACGGTTCCGGCCGACGGCCGGGTCGCGGACGCGGCACGGGGGCGGGCACGGGCGCGGCACGGTTCCGGCCGGCGGCCGGGGGCGCGGGCGCGGCCTAGGGGTGGGTGCGGCGCGGCGCGGTCAGCCCGCGGTGACGAGCCGCTGCCCGGTGCCGGTGTGCTCCGGCCGCGCGGGACGAGCGCAGGGCGGCGATGCCGAACATCGTGCTGATGAGCGAGGTCTGGCACCTGGTCCTGGTGTCCTGCGTCATCGGCGCCGGCGTCGGGTTCGCCTACGGCGCCATGCCCGCGCTGATCATGGGCGCGGTGCCCGCCTTCGAGACGGCCGCCGCCAACAGCCTCGACACCCTGATGCGGTCCATCGGCACCTCGGGTGGCCGGCGCCGTCGCCGGCGTGGTCCTCGCCCACCTGACCACCGGCCGCGGCGGTCGCACGCTGCCGTCCGAGAACGGCTTCAAGGTCTACCTGGCGCTCGGCGCCGGCTCCGCCGTCCCGGCCTCCCTGCTCGCCGCCTTCCTGCCCCGCCACCGCCCGGCGGACCCGGTGGCGGCCCGGGCCGCCGGCGCGCCGTCGGCCGAACCGGTGGGCTGAGGACGGCCCCGCCCGGCCCCGGGGCCCGTTCAGGGGAACCGGGGCCGAAAGGCGCGTGAGGTCGGGCGCGGCGGTCGAGACCTTCAGCCGTGAACGCCGTGACCCTGCCGCTCGTCGCGCCCATGCTCGCCACCCCCGGGCCGCTGCCGCCCGCCGCCCAGGACGAGCGGTGGGCGTACGAGACCAAGCAGGACGGCCAGCGGGTGATGGTCTACCTGCCCGGCGACGGCAGCGTCCTGCTGCGCGCCCGCTCCGGCGAGGACATCACCGGCGCCTACCCCGAACTGCGGCCGCTCGGCGCCGCCCTGGGCGGCACGCCCGCCGTCCTCGACGGCGAGGTGCTGGCCCTGGACGAACTGGGGCGCTCCGACTTCCAGTTGCTGCAGAGCCGGATGGGCCTCGCGCACTCCCCCGCCCGGGCGGCCCGCCGCGCCGCCCAGGTGCCGGTCCACCTGGTGCTGTTCGACGTCCCGCACTTCGAACGCCCCCTGCTGCGGCTCCCGTACACGCGGCGGCGGGCGCGGCTGACGGAGCTGGACCTGACCGGACCGCACTGGTCGACGCCGGCCGCGGTGACCGGACACGGCGCGCAGGCCCTGCGGGCGACCCGGGAGCACGGCCTGGAGGGCCTGGTGTGCAAGCGGCTCGACTCGGTGTACGAGCCGGGGGTGCGCTCCCGCTCCTGGATCAAGATCCGGAACATGCGCAGCGAGGACGTGATCGTCGGCGGCTGGCTGCCCGGCAAGGGGCGGCTGACCGGGCTCCCCGGCGCCGTGCTGGTCGGCCAGCGCGCCGGGGGCCGGCTGCGCTACGTCGGCGGGGTGGGCACCGGCTGGAGCGAGGCGGAGCGTACGGAACTGGCCCGGTTGCTGCGGGCCGAGGCGAGCGGCCGCTGCCCCTTCGACCCCGTGCCGCGTGTCGCGGGCGCCCACTGGGTGCTGCCCCGGCTGGTCGGCGAGGTCAGCTACAGCACCCGTACCCGGGCCGGGATGCTGCGCCAGCCCTCGTGGCAGCGGCTGCGCCCCGACCTGACCGCCGAGGAGTCGTCGGCGGACCTGCCGGAGGACTTCGGCTAGCCGCGGCTGTTCCACGGCCCTTCACTTCTGGGACGCCTGTGACCCCTTGGCAGCGGGGCGCCCGGCCGGGATGCTGAACTCCCCTGCCCCCCACCGCAGTTGGAGGCTCACATGCCCTTGCCGCGTCTTCGCGCCCGGAGCTGGCTCGCCGCGCTGGCCGGTGCCGCCGCTCTCGTCGTGGCCGTCCCCTCCGTCGCCTTCGCCGCGCCGCCCGCCGCGCTGCCCCGCAACGCCGAGCCCGGCGAGCTGGCGTACCAGCCGGCCTTCGACTACGACACCGACGGCTGCTATCCGACGCCCGCCATCGGGCCGGACGGGACGGTCAACGGCGGTCTGAAGCCGACGGGCGCGCTGAACGGCAACTGCCACGACGCCTCCGACCTCGACAACACCAACAGCTACTCGCGCTACAAGTGCGACAACGGCTGGTGCGGTTACCTCTACGGCCTGTACTTCGAGAAGGACCAGGCGCTGCCCGGCAGCAGCATCGGCGGGCACCGGAACGACTGGGAGCACGTGGTGGTGTGGGTGCAGGACGGGCAGGTGCGGTACGTGTCGACGTCCAACCACGGCTCGTTCACCGTGCACCCGGCCTCCGAGGTCCGCTTCGACGGCGGCCACCCGAAGGTCGTCTACCACAAGGACGGCATCGGCACCCACTGCTTCCGGCTGGCCAACTCGGGCGACGAGCCGCCGGAGAACCACAAGCACACCTGGCAGTACCCGCCGCTGGTCGGCTGGAACGGCTATCCGGCGGGGCTGCGCGAGAAACTGAGCGCGTACGACTTCGGCAGCGCCCACTTCGGCCTCAAGGACGGGAGTTTCGCCTCCCACCTCGCCTCGGCCAAGCCCTCCGGCATCCCCTTCGACCCGAACGCCTGACGGCGCGCTCGTCCCCTGCCGCCGAGTCGCCACTGTCCACGGGCCGGCGTGCGTCGCGGCGCCGGTGAGGGTCTATGGTGTCCACCATGTCCGTGCCCGAGTTGATCCGTATCGTCTCCCGCGACTCGCCGATGGCTCTCGCCCAGGTCGAGCGCGTGCGCGCCGACCTGGGCGTACTGCGTCCGGGGGTGCGCACCGAGGTCGTCCCCGTGAAGACCACCGGAGACAAGTGGCTCGGCGATCTGTCCCAGGTCGAGGGCAAGGGCGCGTTCACCAAGGAGGTGGACGCGGCCCTGCTGGCCGGGGAGGCGGACCTCGCGGTGCACTGCGTCAAGGACGTGCCCGCCGACCGGCCGCTGCCGGCCGGCACGGTGTTCGCCGCGTTCCTCAAGCGGGACGACGTGCGGGACGCGCTGGTCCACCCGGGCGGACTCACGCTGGACGAGCTTCCGGCGGGCACCCGGATCGGCACCTCGGCGGTGCGCCGGGTGGCCCAGCTCGCCGCCTCGCACCCGCACCTGCAGTGCGTGCCGTTCCGCGGCAACGCCAACCGCCGGCTGGCCAAGCTGGCCGCCGGCGAGGCGGACGCGCTGCTGCTCGCGGTGTCCGGTCTGGAGCGGATCGGCCGCGCGGACGTGATCAGCGAGGTGCTGTCCACGGAGACGATGATGCCGCCGATCGGCGCGGGCATCCTCGCCCTGCAGTGCCGGGAGGGCGACACCGAGCTGATCGACGTGATCAGCGCTCTCGGCGATCCGGACACGCACCGGGAGGCCGCAGCCGAGCGGATGTTCCTGCATGTGCTGCAGGGCCACTGCAACAGCCCGATCGCCGGCTACGCGCGCGTGGACCGCTCCGGTGAACTCTCCCTCCGGGCCTGTGTGTTCACCCCCGACGGCAAGACCCGGCTG
Organism: Streptomyces sp. NPDC038135; assembly: GCF_055601245.1. Lineage (NCBI taxonomy): Bacteria > Bacillati > Actinomycetota > Actinomycetes > Kitasatosporales > Streptomycetaceae > Streptomyces > Streptomyces sp. NPDC038135. The sequence continues at coordinate 668,439 of NZ_JBVJXS010000004.1, forward strand.
AACGCCCACGAGTGGGCGGGCCGGCTGGACGCGGCCACGCTGGGCACCTCGGTCGCGGTGTCGCTGCTGCGGCAGGGGGCGCGGGAGATCATCGACGGCATCCCGCACTGAGCCGGCTCAGGCGCCGCCCGGCTCCGTCTGTTCCTTGAGGAAGGCGCTCACCTGGTGGGCCAGGCTGGTCTGCGCGCCGGCCGCCGGGGCGGCGGGCGTGGCGCCCTCCGGTGCGCCGATCCCGCCCGCCCACATCCGGCGGTCGGTCCACTCCTCGTCCACCCGGAGCTGCACCTGGACGTCCACGTGCGTCAGGGAGGGCTCGGGTCCGGCGGCGTAGAGCACGGCGGTGGCCCGGCGCAGCGGGTAGACGTCGAAGCCCTCGATGAACTGGGAGTTGCGCCAGTCGATGAAGGCGCCCTCCCCGTCGGGGCCGACGCGGACGTCGAGCTGGCCGTCCTCGAGGTGGATGCCGTAGTGCCGCGAGCCGCGGTTCTCGATCGTCACCCGGACGCTGAAGTACGTCAGACCCGCGGCGGCGTCGTCGCGTCCGCGCGGCGGCTCGGCCGCCTCCAGGCGGTGGACGCGGATCCGCAGACCGGCATGCTCGTCGTACTCCTGCCAGTCCCCGACCACGTTCGGCTCGTACACAATGCCCCTCTCCACCTTTCGAGAGCTGCTGTCTATCTGTGTGCCGAGCGCACTGTCAAATGAGCGGAATGCGCTGTGGCCAGCGGGTTCGCCCGCTTTGATCGGTGATCAAGCGCTGCCCAGGAGAAATCCGTCCGGCGGGCTCCCGGGCCGGGTCCGGGCGCGTGCCGCACATCACGTCGGCGGCCGGACCGGCGGACCGCGGCGCCGGGTGCTCCGGCGTGCGGTTCAGCGGGCCAGCCGGCCGAGCAGCGAGGAGGCCGCGGCGACGCCGAGCGCGGCGGCCACCGCGAGGACGCCGAAGTCGGCTCCGAGGTGGGCGGGGGTGCCGATCAGCAGGCCGCGCAGCGCGTCGACCTGGTAGCTGAGCGGGTTGACCTTGCTGACGGCCTGGAGCCAGCCCGGCATCAAAGAAATCGGGTAGAGGGCGTTGGAGCCGAAGAACAGCGGCATGGTGATCGCCTGCCCGATGCCCATCAGCCGGTCGCGGCTGAGGACGACGCCCGCGATGGTCATCGAGAGGCAGGAGAAGAAGACGGAGGCGAGGACCACCGCGCCTGCCACGCCGAGCAGCTTCAGCGGGTTCCAGGTGAGGGCGACGCCCAGGACGGCCGCGATGACGATGACGACGACCGCCTGGACCAGCGACTTCACCCCCGCCGCGAACGCCTTGCCGGTGATCAGCGCCGACCGCGGGGTCGGGGTGACGAGCAGCTTGTTCAGGATGCCCGCGTCCCGCTCCCAGATGATCTGGATGCCGTAGAAGATGGCGATGAACATCGCCGACTGGGCGATGATGCCCGGCGCCAGGTAGTCGACGTAGGGGATGCCGCCGGTGGGGATCGCCCGGATCCGGGTGAAGGTCTGGCCGAAGATCAGCAGCCACAGGGCCGGCTGGACCGCGCGGGTGTACAGCTCGGTGCGGTCGTGCCGCAGCTTCTGCAGTTCCACGGCGCACATCGCGCCGATCCGGGCGGGCAGCAGCCGCCAGCCCGGGCGCGGCCGGGGCGGGTACAGCAGCGGGTCCGTGCCGTCAGCCGACGCGGCGCGCGGTGCGGCGGGTGCTTCGGACATCGCGGAATCCTCCTCCGGAGTGGTCGTCGAGGCCACTGCCGGCGACGTCCCGGAAGACGTCCTCCAACGTGGGCAGGGTGTCCGTGCCCTCGCGTTCGGCGAGGCCCCGGCGCAGTTCGGCCGGGGTGCCCAGGGCGCGGACGCGGCCGCGGTGCATCAGGCCGACCCGGTCGCAGTACTGGTCGGCCTCGTCCATGTAGTGGGTGGTGACCAGGACGGTCATGCCGGTGGCGGCCCGGACGGCGTTGATGTGCTCCCAGACGCCGGTGCGGGCGATCGGGTCCAGGCCGATGGTGGGCTCGTCCAGGATCAGCAGCCGGGGCGCGCTGACCAGGGCCTGGGCCAGTTCGAGGCGGCGGATCATGCCGCCGGAGTAGGTGCCGGCGAGCCGGTCGGCGGCGTCCGCGAGGCCGACGGCGTCCAGGGCCCGGGCGACGCGTTCGCCGCGTTCGCGGCGCGGCACGTCGAAGACCCGGGCGAACAGGGCGACGTTCTCCCGTCCGGTGAGTCCGCTGTCGGCGGAGAGCTGCTGGGGGACGTAGCCGAGCAGACGGCGTACCGCCATGCGCTCCCGGGCCGCGTCGCGCCCGAACACCCGGACGGTGCCGGCCGGGACCGGCAGCAGGGTGGTGACGCAGCGGATGGCGGTGGTCTTGCCGGCGCCGTTGGGGCCGAGCAGCCCGAACACCTCGCCCCGGTGGACGGTCAGGTCCAGCCCGTCGACGGCGCGGTTGTCGCCGAAGGCGTAGCCGAGGCCGGTGCAGGCGACCGCCTCGGCGGGCGGGGCGGGGGTGTCGCTCGTCATGTCTCCTCGGCCTCCTCGTGCAGGGTCGCTGCGAGTTCGCGCAGCGCCGGGAGCGCCGCGCGCAGCGCCTCCCGGTCGGCCTCGCCGAGCCGGGCCACATGCCGTTCGACCAGTTCGGCGCGGCGGTGCCGCCAGTCCCGCAGCCGTCGCAGGGCGGAGTCGGTGAGCAGCAGGCGGACGGCCCGCCGGTCGGCCGGGTCGGTCTCGCGGATCAGCTGGCCGTCGCGCACCAGGTGGTTGACCAGCGTCGACACGGAGTTGCCCGCCAGATGCAGGGCCCTGGCGGCGTCCGAGACCCCGATGCCGGGCCGGGCCTCGACCAGCCGCAGCAGCTCCACTTCGGCACCCCGCAGCCGCGGCCCGGTCAGACCGCCGCGCAGCCGGCGTCGGATCAGCCGCTGGATGCGCACGAGCGTGTCGGCCAGTTCCTCGGACAGTTCCGCTTCCACATCCGGAAGATTACCTCTGTCACAGAGGTATCGGACCCCAAGGAGAGGTCAAGAAAGACACCGGACCTGACCTGAATGGGCCGTTTTGTTTTGATTCGCCCGGTTCAGGGAATGCGTACTGCGTGCTTCGGACAGGAGGCACGTCCGTGGGAGCCGGTTCCGGCCGGGCGCCCCGGTGTTCCTTCCAGCATCCGAGCGCACCCTCCCACGGTGTCTGTCGACCAGCACCTGCTGAGAGAGGTGCGCGCGATGCCTGTCACTGGCAGCACCAGGCCTCACCCCCACGACGACGCCCCCGACACGGGCGAGTCCTTCGAGCGGCTCGCGAGCCTGCCCGACGGTCCCGAGCGGCAGACGCTCCGGGACGATCTGGTCCGGCTCTGGCTCCCCATGGCCGAGCGGATCGCCGTACGGTTCCGCGGTCGCGGGGAGTCCCTGGAAGACCTCTACCAGGTCGCCGCGCTCGGCCTCGTCAAGGCCGTCGACCACTACGACCCGGACCGCGGCCGGGCCTTCGAGGCGTACGCGGTACCCACCATCACCGGAGAGATCAAGCGCCATTTCCGCGACCACATGTGGACCCTGCACGTGCCGCGCCGGGTGCAGGACCTGCGCAACCGGGTGCGCACCGCTCTCAAGGAACTGGCCCAGACCACGCCCGGCCGGGCGCCCACGGTCGCCGAGATCGCCACGCACACGCGGCTGAGCGAGGACGAGGTGCGCACCGGCATGGAGGCGCTGGAGTGCTTCTCCGCGCTGTCCCTGGACGCCGAGGTGGCCGGCACGGAGGGGTACGCGCTCGGGGATTCGCTGGGCTCTCCGGACCCGGGATTCGACCTGGTCATCGACCGGGCCGCGGTGAAGCCGTGTCTGGCGGCGCTGCCCGAGCGCGAGCGCACCATCCTCTACCTGCGGTTCTTCGGCGGAATGACGCAGAGCCGGATCGCCGAGCAGCTGGGCATCTCGCAGATGCACGTCTCGCGGCTGCTGAGCGGCTGCTTCGACCGGCTGCGCGAGGAACTGCTCGCGGAGACAGGCTGAGCCTCAGTCCCCGTCCGTCCCCGGCACCTGCGTGGGCCCGTGACTGTCCAGGCCCTCTTCGAGCGCGGCGCGGATGTCGGGCGGGATCTCGCCGCGACGGCCCCAGATCACGATCAGCTCCGCCACGTTGCGCAGCTTGATGTTGGTGTGCTGGGAGACGTCCTTCAGTACCTGCCAGCCCTGGTCCGGGGTCACCCGGCCGAGGGCGACCATCATCCCGATGGCCTGGTCGACGACGGCGTGGGAGGAGACGGCCTCCTTCAGCTGGTCGACCTCCGCCTCCAGTTCGACGATCCGTTCCGCGTCGCTGTGCGCCATGCCTCCATCGTGTCACCCGCCTGGACGATCGGCACCGGGGTACTCGACGAGCACGTCAGGCCATTCCGGTTGGACACTGGTGCGTGAGCGGTGGCCGCCGGGCCCCGAGACTCAGGACGCGACAGACATGAACGATGACAAGCCTGCCGGCGGTGGGACGAGGACGCGCGAGCTGCTCTCGACGCACTCCGTCTTCGGCGCCCCGTGCTGGGTGAGCCTGACCAGCCGCGATCTGGGCGCGACCCAGGAGTTCTACTCGGCCCTGCTGGGCTGGCGGTGGCGCGGCGCGAAGCTCGGCGAGCACTTCCGCATCGCCCTGGCGGACGGGGTGCCGGTGGCCGGGATCGCCGCGGTCGCCTCGATGTGGCAGATGGCGGTGGCCTGGACGCCGTACTTCGCGGTGCCGGACGCCGACGAGGCCGTGTCCCGGGCCCGGGAGCGCGGCGGTACGGCGGCGGTCGGGCCGCTGTCGTTCCCACCGGGACGGGCGGCGCTGCTCGCCGACCGGGACGGGGCCACCTTCGGCATCTGGCAGGGCGAGCTGGTCGGCAACTGGGAGGCCTGGCGGCAGGCGGCCCCGACCTTCATCCGGCTGCACACCCGCAACGCCTTCGACTCGGCGATCTTCTACGGCGAGATCCTCGGCTGGGCGACCGGGGAGCCGGGCTGCTGCGAGGTCCAGTACGAGGGCGGCGAGGTGGTGCTGCGCAGCCGGGGCGACGTGGTGGCGCGCATCGACTCGGGCGCGGTCGAGGCGGCCCCGGACCCGTCCGTCCGGCCGCACTGGCAGGTCCACTTCGCGGTGGAGGACGTGGCGGGCTGTGCCCGCACCGCCGAGAAGCACGGCGGCAGCGTACTGAGCGAGGGCGAGCAGGAGGCGATCCTGCGCGACCCGGACGGCGCGCAGTTCACGGTCACCTCCCGCAACCCGCGCTGACGGTCCGCCGGCACGTTCCCGGGGCGCCCACCGGAGGGTGGGCGCCCCGAGGCACGCCGGCGGACCGTCGGTCGGATCAGCGGGCGCCGCGGGCCGGACGGCTGCCGCGGGCCGGGCGCGCCGGGCGGGAGCCGCCGGAGGGGCGGGAGAGGACGACCAGGCTGCGCGGCTCCACCCGCAGCCGGGTGCCGGCCTTGCGTTCCCGCTCGTCGGGGATGCCGTCGGGGTCGGCGGTGTCGATCAGGGTGGTCCAGCGCTCGCCGAGGGACTCGTCGGGCAGGCGGAAGACGACCGGTTCCCAGTAGCCGTTGAGCAGCACCAGGAACGAGTCGTCGATCACCCGGCGGCCGTGCGGGTCGCGTTCGGCGATGGCGTCGCCGTTGAGGAACACGCCCATCGAGTGGGCGTCCTCGCGGTGCCAGTCCCGCTCGGTCATCTCACGGGCGTCGGGCCGCAGCCACATCACGTCGGGCAGCGGCTGCCGGGCGTTGACCGGGGTCTCGCCGCGGAAGAAGCGGCGCCTGCGCAGCACGGGGTGGCGGGCGCGCAGGCCGATCACGTACCGGGTGAAGTCGGCGAGCGAGCGCTGCTCGTCCGTGATCTCCCAGTCAACCCAGGAGACCTCGTTGTCCTGGCAGTAGGCGTTGTTGTTGCCGCGCTGGGTCCGGCCGATCTCGTCGCCGTGGCAGAGCATCGGGATGCCCTGCGAGAGCAGCAGCGTGGCCAGCAGGTTGCGCTGCTGGCGGGCGCGCAGTTCCAGCACGGCCGGGTCGTCGGTGTCGCCCTCGGCCCCGCAGTTCCAGGACCGGTTGTGGCTCTCGCCGTCCTGGTTGCCCTCGCCGTTGGCCTCGTTGTGCTTGTCGTTGTACGACACCAGGTCGCGCAGGGTGAATCCGTCGTGCGCGGTGACGAAGTTGACGCTGGCGCGCGGTGTGCGGCGGCTGTGCTGGTAGAGGTCGGACGATCCGGTCAGCCGGGAGGCGAACTCGCCGAGCGAGCCGGGCTCACCGCGCCAGAAGTCCCGTACGGCGTCCCGGTAGCGGCCGTTCCACTCCGACCACAACGGCGGGAAGTTGCCCACCTGGTAGCCGCCCTCCCCCACGTCCCAGGGTTCGGCGATCAGCTTGACGCGGCTGATCACCGGGTCCTGCTGGATCAGGTCGAAGAACGCGGAGAGCCGGTCCACCTCGTGGAACTGCCGGGCCAGGGTGGCCGCGAGGTCGAAGCGGAAGCCGTCGACGTGCATCTCGGTCACCCAGTACCGCAGCGAGTCCATGATGAGCTGGAGCACGTAGGGGTGGCGCATCAGCAGACTGTTGCCGGTGCCGGTGGTGTCGTAGTAGTGCGCCCAGTCGCCGTCCACCAGACGGTAGTAGGAGGCGTTGTCGATGCCCCGGAAGGACAGCGAGGGACCGAACTCGTTGCCCTCGGCGGTGTGGTTGTAGACCACGTCGAGGATGACCTCGAGGCCGGCCGCGTGCAGCGCCTTCACCATCGCCTTGAACTCGTTGACCTGCTGGCCCGAACTGCCGAAGGCGGCGTAGGCGTTGTGCGGTGCGAAGAAGCCGATGGTGTTGTAGCCCCAGTAGTTGGCGAGGCCCCGGTCCTGCAGGACGCCGTCCTGGACGAACTGGTGGACCGGCATCAGCTCCACCGCGGTGACGCCGAGCGAGGTCAGGTGGTCGATGACGGCGGGGTGCGCGAGACCGGCGTAGGTGCCGCGCAGCCGCTCGGGGACCTCCGGGTGGACACGGGTCAGGCCGCGCACATGGGCCTCGTAGATCACGGAGTCCGCGTACGAGCGGCGCGGCGGGCGGTCGTCGCCCCAGTCGAAGTACGGGTCGGTGACCACGCCCAGCATCGAGTGCCCGGCGCTGTCCTCCGGGGAGGGGCCGTCGGGCGAGCGCTCGTACAGGGAGGCGTGGTTGTCGATCTGGCCGTCCACGGCGCGGGCGTACGGGTCGAGCAGCAGCTTGGCCGGGTTGCAGCGGTGGCCGAGCGACGGCTGCCAGGGGCCGTGCACGCGGTAGCCGTAGCGCCGGCCGGGGCCGACGCCGGGCAGGTAGGCGTGCCACACGAAGCCGTCGACCTCGTGCAGCGGGACCGGCGTCTCGGCGCCGGCGTCGTCGACCAGGATCAGCTCGACGCGCTCGGCGACCTCGCTGAACAGCGCGAAGTTGGTGCCCTCGCCGTCGAACACGGCCCCCAACGGGTAGGGGTGCCCGTTCCACACGGGCACCCCTTTCCGGGACTTCCGAGCCGTCACCGGGCGCCCTCCAGGACGCCGTCCGCGGCGGCCGGCGCGGCGAGCGCGGCCACCCGCGCCTCGCGCGGCACCTGCAGGCCCTCGCTGAGGCTCGGCGCCGGGGCGGTCGGCACGAGCGGGACGCGCTCGCCGGTGCGGGCGCGCTGCGAGAACCAGATGATCACACTTCCGGTCTCCGAGGCGCAGCAGCCCCATCCGTCGCTCATGGCGGCGATGTCCGCCAGGCAGGCCCGCAGGTCCTGGTCGGGACGCAGGTCGCGGTCGCCGCCGCCGACCGCCGTGATCAGATGCTGGCCGTTCCACCACATCTCGATGGACATGGTCTTCTCCGTGGCGTGCTGCTCGATCGCCCGCAGCAGCAGTTCGGCGCCGCGGCGGACGGGGGCCACGAGGTTGTCGAGGTCCCAGTAGCGGAGGTGGGCGCCCAGAATGCGGCTGACCTGTCCCACCCGATCCGGGCTGACTTCCACATCGATGTGGTAGTAGCAGGGCACTGCGGTCTTCATCGTCGCTTGCTCCTCACCGGCGAGGCTCTCGCTCCCTCACCCCGTCCGGGAGGGTTCCCGGACACCGAGCGTGAGCAGTGATCGCTCCTGAGTCACCTCCCACAGTGGGGTCGCTACGCCATTCGTGCAACACGAGCATCCCGAACGGCCCTAGTGGTTGAACGTCCAACAGGACGGTGCGTGTCTGTACGTGCACCATGAGTGAAAGCCTCGATCGCCGTAACGGTTCCGTGCCCACCCCTGCGCGGACACCACCCGACCGTCGGGAACGCGCCCAGTCGAGAGCGTGGAAGGTGAAGAGGGTCATGCTGCTACCCGCCAAGGCCGAAGTGGCCAGGCAGTTGCGGCGTTACCGGGCCTGGGAGCGCGTGATGCTCGCCTCGCCCCACGACCGCACGGTCCGGGCAACCTTCGAGGACTCGGGCTACACCTTGTGCGTGCTGATGGGAAAGCGCTGCGCCCGGGAGGCAGCGGACGCGGCGGAGCGCTATCTGCGCTCCACTCTGGCCGGTTACCTGCGCGAGCAGGACGGCCGGCCCCAGCCGGGCCGGGCGGCGCGGCGCGCGCCGCCTTCGGAGCGGCGTTCCACGGCGCCAAGCCCATGACCTGGCACCGTACATGGCGTTCCGCACGGACCGGCAGCGGCCGGACGTGCATCGGATCGCGGAGCCGGGCCCTGGGCCCGGCTTCGCGCACGGCGGAGGTGAGAACCATGCGCAGGACCCCGGCCATCGGCCGCGTACCGGTACGTGACGTACGGCCGGCCGTTGAGTGCGGCAGGCGCCCGGCGAAGGCGGTGGCCGGGGAGACGTTCCAGGTCACGGCCACCGTGTTCCGGGAGGGGCACGACGCCGTCGGCGCCAACGTGGTCCTGCGGGATCCGAAGGGCCGTCGCGGCCCCTGGACGCCGATGCGGGAGCTGTCCCCCGGCAGCGACGTGTGGGGCGCGGAGATCACCCCGGACGCGACCGGCCGCTGGACGTTCCGGGTGGAGGCGTGGAGCGATCCGCTGGCGACCTGGCGGCACACCGCCTCCGTCAAGATCCCGGCGGGCATCGACACCGGCCTGGTCCTGGAGGAGGGCGCCGAGCTCTACGAGCGTGCCGCCGCCGGGGTGCCCAAGGGGCCGGAGCGGGTCCTGGTCATGGAGGCCGCGCACGCCCTCGGCGACGACACGCGGTCGGTCCACCACCGCCTGAAGCCGGCGCTGTCGCCGGAGGTTGAGGGGGTGCTGTCGCGGTTCCCGTTGCGGGAGTTGGTGACCGCGTCGGAGGCGATGCCGCTGCTGGTGGAGCGCGAGCGCGCCCTGTACGGCTCGTGGTACGAGTTCTTCCCGCGCTCGGAGGGCACCGCGGAGCGGCCGCACGGCACGTTCCGCAGTGCCGAGCGGCGGCTCGAGGCGATCGCGGAGATGGGCTTCGACGTCGTGTACCT
>NZ_JBVJXS010000005.1:0-636187 GCF_055601245.1 Streptomyces sp. NPDC038135
CGGTTCGTGCAGAACGCCATCGCCAACGCCGCCGACACGGTGTGGCAGGCCATCCAGGACGGCGCGTACGTCTACGTCTGCGGTGACGGCCGCCGTATGGCCCCCGCCGTCCGCGAGGCACTCGCCGCCATCCACCGCCAGAAGACCGGCAGCAACGACGAGACCGCCCAGCAGTGGCTCGCCCAGCTCGAAGCGGACGAGCGCTACCAGCAGGACGTCTTCGCCTGACCGTCGCCCACCGTCAAGGCGCGCTGCCCCTCAGCCGCCGGGAGGCGTGCGGACGTCCTGCCTCCCCCGCACGCCTCCCGGCCCCACCAGCCGTTCAGACACCCCATGGCACATGGCCCGAACCACCGGGCCGTGCCGCTCACAGAAAGCAGATCACCATGGACACCATGCTCGCCGGGCGCTTCCACCTGGACAGCAAGAAGTTCGCCGTGGAAGAGGTCCCGATCCCCGTGCCGGGGCCGGGCGAGATCCTCATCGAGGTCAAGGCCGCCGGTGTCTGCCTCTCCGACGTCCACCTCCTCGACGGCTCCCTCGTCCCGCTGTTCGCCACCTCCGACACCGTCACCGTCGGCCACGAGGTCTCCGGTGTGATCCACACGCTCGGCCCCGACCTCAAGCGCGGCCTGCCCGTCGGCACCCGCGTCACCCTGGAGGCCGGCAAGACCTGCGGCACCTGTGCCGGATGCGTGCGCCACCGCCCGTGCACCCAGATGCTCACCGCCGGCATCGACTACGACGGCGGCTGGGCCGAGTACGTGATCGCCCGCGAGGACACCCTCATTCCCATCCCCGACAGCCTCCCCTTCGACCAGGCCGCGATCATCCCCGACGCGGTCTCCACCCCCTACGCCGCCGTCGTCGCCACCGCGGGCGTCCGTCCCGCCCAGTCCGTCGGCGTCTGGGGAGTCGGCGGAGTCGGCGCCCACAACGTCCGCCTCGCCCGCCTGGTCGGCGCCGCCCCGATCATCGCCGTCGACCCGCTGCCCAGCGCCCGCGAGCGCGCCCTCGCCTTCGGCGCGGACGTCGCCCTGGACCCGGCGGCACCCGACTTCGCCGACCAGGTCCGGGCGGCCACCGGCGGACGCGGCCTGGACTTCGCCTTCGACTGCGCCGGCGTCCCCGCCGTCCGCGACCAGGCCGCCTCCGTGCTCGGACTGGGCGGCTCCCTGATCCTGGTGGGCATCACCCCCAAGCCGCTCACCATCACCGAGGGCCTGACCTTCAACTACCTGCAGAAGCAGGTCCGCGGCCACTACGGCGGCAGCCCCGAGTCCGTCTCCGAGCTGGTGCGGCTGACCGCGGCCGGCCGCCTCGACCTGGCCCCCTCCATCACCGACCACATCCCGCTCGTCGACGCGGCCAACGCGGTCAGCCGGCTGGAGAACAAGATCGGCGACCCGATCCGCCTCATCCTCGTCCCCTGACGCCCGTCAGCAGGACGTCAAGCCACCCTGGGCAGGGGTGAGTGGGCGCCGGTGTGTGAGGGTGCACCGGCGCCCACGGCTTTCCCGCAGCCAGAACCCGTGGAGATGGAGCCATGCACACGACCGACGCCCCACGCCGCACTCCGCAGCGCAGCGACGCTCGCTCGAACCGCCGACGCATCCTCGCCGCTGCCCGGCAGAAACTACGGGACGACCCCGACGCGAGTCTCGACAGCATCGCCCTGGCGGCCGGCATCGCACCACGCACCCTCTACGGTCACTTCTCCAACCGTCGAGCGCTGGTCGCCGAGTTGACGCAGGAAGCAGCTCGGGCGCTACGACAGGCGTTCGCTGCGACCCGTGTCCCAGATGCCGACCCGCTGGAGACGATGACGCGGATGGCCCTGGCGGCATGGGCGGTGGGCGACCAGTACCGCATGCTCATCTCCCTGGGGCGACACCATCTGGGAGAGGCGACGATCCGCGCCACCCTGGCACCCGCTCGCGAAGAGGCCGTGGCGGCCATACGACGCGGCCAGCATTCCGGCGTGTTCGCGGACCACGTCCCCGCGCCCATCCTCGCTCAGGCGCTGGAAGCCCTGATGCTGGCCCTCGCCGAGGAGAACACCGCCTCCGCCTGGGCGGACCCTGCGGGTGAGGCCGCGGCGACCGCGTTCCTCGTCGCCGCCGGAGTGGCACCACACATCGCCTCGCACCGGGTTCGAGCCGTGTTGCGCCAGTAAGGGAGACTCCCGGAACGCTGCCGGGCCATTGGGCTCCCCTCGGGCAGACGCCTCCTGCCCCGGACTGGCCCCGGCCCATGGTCCTCAAGCATCCCGGCTGAGCCGGCCGAACGGACAGCCGGCCGCGTGGACGAGACCATGCGCGACAGCATTCTCAAGCTATACCGTTCCGCCTTGACGGTCGGTGCGGAGTGGGAACCGGATCTGGCGAACCCGGCCGGACCGTCCCTGGTGTTCTGGGGGGCGCTCGACCCGGTCTGCCCCGTCGAGTACGGCGAGAAGATGGCCGCTTCCCTGCGCGCCACCCGTTTCCTGAGGCTCGACAGCAGCCACTGGACGCCGATCCAGAAGCCGGCCGAGCAGGGCGACGGTGCCGTCGTACGAGGCGCACCACGCCTTGGCCCGCGGCGCAGATTTCGGCGGCTCCTCAGTCGAGGCCCGGCAGCGGGCGCCGGGTGACCTCGTGCGCGTCCTCCGGGCGAAGGCCCAGCATGCGCAGGACCATCGCGGCGAGGTCGGAGGCGGCCTCGTCGCCGTCGAGGTCGGGGCGGGCCAGCCTCAGTGCCACCAGGGACAGCAGGGTCCCGCCCAGAGCGGACAGGGCAGTGGTCGGATCGGTGCCGGTGAAGCGTGCCGAGGCGATGCCGCGTTCCAGATCACGAAGTGCTCGTGGCGAGAGGCCGCGGTCGGAGTGGATGTGGGCCAGGCCGCGGTCGCGCAGGATCCGCATGAGTTCGGGGTGTGAGTCCGCCATCCGTGCGGTCAGGCGGAAACCCGCAGCGACGAGCTCGGCGGGGTCGTCGATGCCTTTCACACGCTCGTCGATGACCTGCCCGAACTCCTCCAGGGCGTCCGTCACCGCGGCGTCGAACAGTTCCGTCTTGGACTCGAAGTGGTTGTAGAAGGAGCCGAAACCGACGTCGGCGCGCTCGGCGATGGCCTGGATGCTGGCGCTGGTGTCCCCGGTCTCCGCGAGGATCTGCCGCGCCGCACGGATGAGTGCCTGACGGGTCTCGGCGCGGCGCCGTTCGAAGCGGTTGCGGGGCGGGGCTGACGTCGGCATACGACGAGTGTAACAACCGTGCCGATGACACCCCCATGACTGATGATTGCCTCAATTCTTTGGGTCTGCTCTATTGACGATGAGGGACGGCAAAGTTGATGATTTCCTCATTACAGCAGTGTTGCTTGGAGGGCACCATGTCCCACACCCCCGTTAACAGGGCCGATCCGCAGACGCCCCACCAAGATCTCCACAGCGAGCTGGGCGCCCTGCGCGGTGAACACCCCGGACGAGCGAGAAACCCCGTCATCAAGGTGGCCGACCTGGCCTGGCTGGAGTTCGAGAAGCCGGACCTGGACCGGGCCGAGGTGTTCGCCCGCGACTTCGGGTTCGCCATCGCCGCCCGCACCGAGCGGGAACTGTGGCTGCGTGGCACCTTCACGGGCTCCCCGTGCATGGTCATCCGCCATGGGCAGGCGTCCCGCTTCGTCGGGCCGGCGTTCCGCGCGGCCGAACGGGCCGACCTGGACCGGCTGGCCCGGACGACCGGCAGTGAGGTCCGTGACATCGCCGTACCCGGTGGCGGACAGGCGGTCGCCCTGCTCGACCCTTCCGGCTTCCCGGTCCGGGTCGTGCACTGCGCCGAGCAACTGCCCGCGCTGCCAGAGCAGCAGCCGCTGATTCTCAACACCGGCAGCGAGCACCGCCGTACGAACGCCACCCAGCGTCCTCCCCGCGAGCCGTCGCGTATACAGCGCCTCGGGCACGTGGTGCTGGAGACACGGGTGTTCATGCGGGCCCTGAACTGGTACTTGGACACCCTCGGGATGATCGTGTCCGACTTCCTGTTCCTGGACGGACAGCGCGGCCGCGGGCCGACCATGGCGTTCATCCGCTGCGACCAGGGCAGCCTGGCGGTCGACCACCACACACTGGCCCTGCACCTCGGGCCGGGCACCGGGTACGTCCACTCCGCCTACCAGGTCACCGACCTCGACTCGATCGCCGCCGGCGGCGAGTACCTCACCGAGCGCGGCTACAAGCGCAGCTGGGGGATCGGCCGGCACATACAGGGCAGCCAGCTCTTCGACTACTGGCGCGACCCCGACCACTTCATGCTGGAGCACTTCGCCGACGGCGACCTGTTCTCCTGCGACCTCGAACCCGGGTGGGCTCCGATGTCGGCGAGCGGCCTGGCCCAGTGGGGCCCGCCGGTGACCCGCGACTTCCTGGGCGCCAGTCCCTCCCCGGCCAAGCTGCGCGAGGTCATGTCGGCCCTGCGCGGCGACAACGAACTCGACCCCGCACGCCTGCTGGGCCTGATGAAAGCGATGAGCTCATGAGCACCAACGTTCTGCGCACCCCCGACGGCTGGTGGGCCGTCCGGGCCGAGCGCGCCGTCCGCATCGAGACCAAGGCGGTCACCACCGCCGACCTGCTCGCCGAGCGGGCCGCGGTCAGCGCAGCCGCCGCCTCCACCGACAGCGGTACGCCCGTGGCCGACCTGGTGGCGCTGCCTCCGGTCACCACCCCCTGCCGCGTGGTGGCCCAGATGGTCAACTACCGCAGCCACGCCAAGGATTCCGGCTTCACGGGCGACATACCGCCCACCTTCTTCCGCAAGGCGTCCGGCTCGGTCAGCGGACCCCACGACACGATCGTCCGCCCGTCGCACGTGAAGTTCCTCGACTACGAGGTGGAACTCGGCCTCGTCATGGGCGCGACGCTCCCGGTGGGCACCGTTGTGGAGGAGCAGGACCTGCCCCGCTACGTCGCCGGCCTCGTCCTGACCAACGACGTCAGCGCCCGCGACGTCCAGCTGACCAAGACCCAGTTCTACGAGAGCAAGTCCTACCCGACCTTCACCCCGACCGGCCCGTACCTGGCCCTGCTGGAGCCCGAGGACTTCGCCCATCTGCTGAACCTGCGGCTGCGGCTGGACGTCAACGGCGTGTCCCGCCAGGACCGCACCCTCGCCGACATGATCGTGCGACCCGCGCAGGCGCTCACCCTGCTCGCTCGCTTCCAGACCCTCGACCCGGGCGACCTGCTGCTGACCGGCACCCCCGGCGGCACCGCCCTGAAGGCCCCGCCCAAGCCGGTCGAGAAGATCGCCGCGCTGCTGCCGCCCGCGCTGAAGTGGAAGGCGTTCTTCAACGGCCAGGCCAAGAACCCCCTGTACCTGCGCGACGGTGACCTCGTCACCGCCACCATCGCCACCCCGGACGGGCGGATCGACCTGGGCGAGCAGCGGACCGCCGTGGCGGACGCCCAGTGAGCACCACAGCCCGCAGACCGGTAGTGATCATCGGTGCGGGACCCGTCGGGGTCACGGCCGCGCTCCTGCTCGCCCGGCACGGAGTGCCCAGCCTGCTCCTCGAACGCCACCGGGACATCTACCCCCTGCCACGTGCTGTCGTCGTGGACGACGAGGTCCGGCGGATCCTGCAGAGCGTCGGTGTCCACGAGGAGTTCGCCGCCGTCTCGCGCCCGGCGCCGGGCCTGCGGCTGCTGGACGCCCGGCGCCGCGTGATCGCCGAGTTCCCGCGGTCCCTGCAGGGCCACCACGGCTTCCCGCAGACCAGCATGTTCGACCAGCCGGAGCTCGAGCGGCTGCTGCGCGAAGCTCTGGCGCGCCGCCCGGAGTGTGAGCTGTGGGGTGGGGTGGAGGTCGTGTCCGTCAGCCAGGACACCGACGGAACGGCTCCGGTCCGGGTCACCTTCCGCCGCGACGGCAGCGATGAGGACGAGCATGTGTGGGCCGACGCCGTCCTCGGCTGCGACGGCGCCGGCAGCCTCACCCGCGACGCCATCGGCGCCGTGTGGGAGGACCTGCACTTCGAGGAGAGCTGGCGGGTCATCGACGTGCGCACCAGCCTCCCGGTACGCACCTGGGAAGGCGCCGAGCAGATCTGCTGCCCCACCCGACCGGCCACCTTCATGCGAGTCGGCGAGGACCGCTACCGCTGGGAGTTCCGGCTGGCCGACGGCGAGTCCCTGGACGGCCCGGAAGGGCTGAAGCAGTTGCACGAGCTCGTCGCCCCCTGGGTCGATCTGCCGCCCGCTGCCCACGGGGGTGACGACTTCGAGGTGATCCGGCAGGCGCGGTACACCTTCCGGGCCCGCCTCGCCGATCGCTGGCGCCAGGGGCGCGTATTCCTGCTGGGCGACGCCGCCCACCTCACCCCGCCCTTCATCGGGCAGGGCCTGTGCGCGGGCCTGCGCGACGCCCGAAACCTCACCTGGAAACTCGCCCGCGTCCTTCAGCGGGGTGCGGACGACCGCCTGCTGGACACCTACCAGCAGGAGCGCAAGCCGCACGCCCGCCACGTGATCCGTGTCGCGGTCGCGGTCGGCTGGGCCATGACCGGGGGACAGGACCGCGGTGCGGCCATTCGTCGGGCCGTGGTGGGCGCGGCCTGCCGCATCCCCGGCGTGACAGCGGCGGTGAGCCGCGACCTCAGTCCCGCACTGACCGCCAATCCGCTGGTACGACGCCGCCCCCGGCTGACCGGCCGTTCCCTGGCCGGCACCTTCTGCCCACAACCCCGGGTGCTGTACCACGGTAGGCGCGAGCGCCTCGACGACATCCTCGGGGACTCCTTCGCCGTACTGACCGCCGTGCCGCCCACGGCACGGATGACAGGCATGGCCACGGCCCTGGGCGCATCCGTGATCCATGTCGACGACCTGGACGACGACGGCGCCCTGGCCTCCTGGCTGGCACGCGGCCGGGCCGACGCCGTCCTGCTGCGTCCCGACCGCGTCGTACTGGACACCGTCGCCACCGGCACCAGCGACTTCACCGACACCGCCGCCTGGGCTCCGCTGCTGCACACGGCCCGCCGCACCGCCGAAGCCCGGCCCGCACCCTGACGAGGAACACCACACCATGACCACCCCGCACTCCACGCCGCATCCGGAGCCCTTCCTGCCGCCCGACCCGAAAACGGCCGCGGGCAGCCGCATCGCGGACTTCGCCCGCTGGGCCGCCCGGCACGCAGGCGCCGAAGGCATCCAGGCCCCCACCGACTACCAGGCCCTGCACCACTGGTCCGTCACCGACCTGGAAGGATTCTGGGCGGCGGTGTGGGAGTACTTCGAGGTCGACGCGACCACTCCGTACGAGCGGGTGCTCGCCGAGGAGACCATGCCCGGCGCCCGCTGGTTCCCCGGCGCCACCCTCAACTACGCCCACCACGCGCTGCGCAACCTGCACCCGGACGCTCCCGCGATCACCGCACTGGACGAGACCGGAGCCGCCTACGAGATCACGGGCCGGCAGCTCCGCGCCCAGGTCGCCTCCGTCGCGGCCACCCTGCGCGACCTGGGCGTCGGACAGGGCGACCGGGTGGTCGGCTACCTGCCCAACACCCCGCACGCCGTCATCGCCTTCCTCGCCACCGCCAGCCTGGGCGCCGTGTGGTCCGTGTGCGGCCAGGACTACTCCCCCAAGGCCGCCGCCGACCGCTTCGCCCAGCTCGAACCCACGGTGCTCATCACCGCGGACGGCTACCTCTTCAACGGCACCCGTCACGACCGCCGCGCCGCCTCCCTCGACCTGGCCGCCGCCCTTCCCACGCTCAAGGCCACGGTCCTCGTGGATCACCTGGGCCTCGCATGGCCCGCGACCCGGGCCGCGAGACTGACGGTTCCCTGGGAGGACGCGGCCGGTCGCACCGAGTACCTCGGGATCACTCCCGTTCCGTTCGACCACCCGCTGTGGATCGTCTTCTCCTCCGGCACCACCGGCCTGCCCAAGGGCATCGTCCACGGCCACGGTGGCGTCCTGCTGGAACACCTCAAGATCCTCGGGCTGCACTGCGACCTGGGCGTCGGTGACCGCCTGCTGTGGTACACCACCACCCACTGGATGATGTGGAACCTGGTCGTCTCCACGCTGCTGACCGGTGCCGCCACCTGCACCTACGACGGCAGTCCCGCCCCGGTGGCGCGCCCGGACGCCCTGTGGGAGCTGGCGGCCCGCCACAAGGTCACGGTCTTCGGCACCAGCCCCCAGTACCTGCTGGCCATGGCCAAGCTCGGCGTCGATCCCGGCGTGCACGACCTGTCGGCGATCCGCGTCATCGGCTGCACCGGCTCCGCCCTGCCCGCCTCCGCCTATCCCTGGGTCCGCGACCACGTCGGCGCCGGCATCCAGCTGGCGTCCACCAGCGGCGGCACGGACGTCGTCTCCGGCTTCGCCGGCAGCGCCCCCACCACCCCCGTGTGGGCGGGTGAACTATCGGCCCCCAACCTCGGCGTGGCGCTCGCGGCGTACGACGACGCGGGACGACCGGTCACCGACCAGGTCGGCGAGCTCGTCGTCACCCGGCCCATGCCGTCGATGCCGCTGCACTTCTGGAACGACCCCGACGGCAGCCGCTACCGAGACGCCTATTTCTCCGCCTTCCCGGGCGTGTGGCGGCACGGCGACTGGATCACTCACACCTCGCACGGCTCGGTGATCGTCCACGGACGCTCCGACGCCACCCTCAACCGAAACGGCGTACGCCTGGGCAGCGCCGACATCCACGACATCGTCGAACGCCTCCCCGAGATCACCGAGGCCCTCGTCATCGGCGCGGAGGAACCCGACGGCGCTTACTGGATGCCGCTCTTCGTGGTCCTCGCCGACGGGATCGGTCTGGACGAGTCCCTGTGCGAGAAGATCCGCGACGCGATCCGCACCGGCGCCTCACCCCGTCACGTCCCCGACGAGATCCTCGCCGTGCCGGCCATCCCGCACACGAAGACCGGCAAGAAGCTCGAAGTCCCGGTCAAGCGCCTCCTCCAGGGCGCCCGCGCCGAGCAGATCCTCAACCCCTCCGCGGTCGACGACCCCGGCCTGATCGCCTACTTCGCCGGCCTGGGGGCCGAACGCCGCCAGGCCCGCCGCCCGCACACCCCCGAAGGCGTCTCATGATCCTCTCCGCCTCGCTGACCTGTCTCATCGCGTTGATCTTCGCCCTGCTGGGCACGGCCAAGATCCTGGCCCTGGGTCCGATGCCCGAGCTGGCCGCCCACGCCGGCTTCACCACCGCGGCCTACCGGCTCATCGGGGGCCTGGAGCTGGCGGGCGCCGTCGGCGTGGCCCTCGGCCCGGTCGTCCCGCTGTGCGGCGGCCTGGCCGGTATCGGACTGCTGATGCTGCTCGCCGGTGCCGTGACCACGCACGTACGCAAGGGCGACGGGCTGGCCAAACTCCTCCCCGCGGTGACATGCGCGGCCCTGGTCGCCTGGTATCTCGTACGCCTCGCCGGCCTCTGACCCGTTCCGGGGGGACCGCCGGCCTCCACTCGTCCCGTTAGCGAGCCCACGGTGGGGCTGGCAGACTGACTCTGTGGTTCCGCTGACGGTCGCGGCGGATCAGATCGCGTCCTCATCGCTTACCGGCGCCAGTGTGGTATCAGCCTGCGCACTGCTGTTCACTGTCGCGTCGTTCTGGTGGCTCAACGCACGACAGGGACGCCTCCAGACGTGGGAACCTCATTCCTTCGCGGCGATCATCCACGGTTCCACGGCACGCCTGCGACTGCCACTCGTCCTGCACAACACCGGTCCCAAACCGATCGTCGTGCAGGACCTCATCCTGACCTTTCCCGATGAGCCCGCCTCTCATCTGCCCCTCCTGTGGGTGTCCTCCCCGTCGCGGCTCCAACCGGGGCCGGACGAGGCGGCAAAGCTGCCCGCCGGATTCGTCGTGCCCGGCAGAGAAGCGCACCAGCTCTTCCTCGAGTTCGAGGCACCGTTTTCCGGGTTCCTCCCCGAGGCCCGTGACTACAAGGTCCAAATACAGGTGCGGGTCGGCCACCGCAAGGGTTGGCGCCCCCTGTTGACGTTCATCCTGCGGGCCGCCAACATCATCGATCCAGACCGCTACACCGTCTACGACAACGCACCGGTCGAGCTGACGAAGGAAGACCAGAGAAGAGCGGATGCCGCGCTCCTCGAGTTGCTGGAAGAGCACGGGGACGGCTCCCCTTCGGGCGGCGGGAGGCGGGGGGACCCTCCGAATGACGAAGGTGACGCCGACACGAGCCGCTGATATCGCCGTCTGTCCTCTGACGTAACAGCGGCGGCACCGGCCCCCGCCGACCCCGCCTGTAAGGGCTTGCCTTCGAACGCACCGCTCACCGGCGCCCTCACCAACTACGCGACTCCCCCGGACCGCGATGCCGGGCGTCGTACCCCGCCGGCACCGGACGGATCACAAGGGTCGTGGATCAACCTGTGCCGCTCTACGGGTACCGTCAGGGTATGAGTCACCCGCACCCCGAGCTGAAAGCCGCCCCGCCCCTTCCCGAAGGAGGGCTGCGGGTCATCGCCCTAGGCGGCCTCGGCGAGATCGGCCGCAACATGACCGTCTTCGAACACGCGGGCAAGCTGCTCGTCGTCGACTGCGGTGTGCTGTTCCCCGAGGAGACCCAGCCCGGGGTGGACGTGATCCTGCCGGACTTCACCTCGATCCGGGACCGGCTGGACGACATCGTGGGCCTGGTGCTCACCCACGGCCACGAGGACCACATCGGCGGCGTGCCGTACCTGCTGCGCGAGCGGCCCGACATCCCCGTCGTCGGCTCCAAGCTGACGCTGGCCTTCCTTGAGGCCAAGCTCAAGGAACACGGCATCCGGCCGCGCACGGTGCGGGTGCGGGAGGGCGACCGGCGCGGCTTCGGTCCCTTCGACTGCGAGTTCGTGGCGGTCAACCACTCCATCCCCGACAGCCTCGCGGTCGCCATCCGCACCCGGGCCGGGATGGTGCTGCACACCGGCGACTTCAAGATGGACCAGTTCCCGCTCGACGAGCGCATCACCGATCTGCGCGCCTTCGCCCGCCTCGGCGAGGAGGGCGTGGACCTGTTCCTCACCGACTCCACCAACGCCGAGGTGCCCGGCTTCACCACCTCCGAGCGCGAGCTGAACCCGGCGATCGAGCAGGTGATGCGCACGGCGCCGCGCCGGGTCATCGTCTCCAGCTTCGCCAGCCACGTGCACCGCATCCAGCAGGTCCTGGACGCCGCCCACCAGCACGGCCGCAAGGTCGCCTTCGTCGGCCGGTCGATGGTGCGCAACATGGGCATCGCCCGGGACCTGGGCTATCTGAAGGTCCCCTCCGGTCTGGTCGTGAGCACGAAGGAGCTGGAGAAGCTCCCGGACCACAGGATCACGCTGGTGTGCACCGGCTCCCAGGGCGAACCGATGGCCGCGCTGTCCCGGATGGCCAACCGCGACCACATGATCCGCATCGGCGAGGGCGACACCGTCCTGCTCGCCAGCTCCCTCATCCCCGGCAACGAGAACGCCATCTACCGGGTGATCAACGGACTCACCCGGTGGGGCGCCCACGTGGTCCACAAGGGCAACGCCAAGGTGCACGTCTCCGGGCACGCCAGCGCCGGCGAACTGGTCTACTGCTACAACATCGTCAAGCCCCGCAACGTCATGCCCGTGCACGGCGAGTGGCGCCACCTGCGGGCCAACGGCGACCTCGCCATCCGTACCGGTGTCGACCCCGACCGGGTCGTCATCGCCGAGGACGGGGTCGTCGTCGACCTCGTCGACGGGCGCGCGTCCATCACCGGCAAGGTTCCCGCCGGCAACGTCTACGTGGACGGCATGGAAGTCGGCGGCGCCACCGAGGCGTCCCTCAAGGACCGCCTCACCCTCGCGGCCGAAGGCGTGGTCACGGTGGTGGCGATCGTCGACGCGGACACCGGCGCCCTCGCCGAGGCCCCCGACTTCCTGGCCCGCGGCTTCGTCCACGACGACGCCACCTTCGAGCCGGTCGTCCCGGTCATCGAGAAGACCCTGGCCACCGCGGCCGCGGAGGGCGTCGGGGACGCGCGCCAACTCGAACAGCTCATCGCCCGCGCCGTGGCGAACTGGGCGTTCCGCACCTACCGCCGCAAGCCCCTCATCATCCCCGTGATCATCGACGCCTGAACCGCGCCCCGGCGGCACGGTCCTGGACGCGGTCGGGTTCGACCGCGTCCAGGTTCTCAGGATGAGCGGCCCGTCCCGGCCGGAGGCCCGCCCGACGCGCCGGGCGCGGGTCCGACGTCCGGGAGGCCGAGCCGGAACCTGCCGAACTGCGCGCCGTCCCGGGCGGCGAAGAACGACTTCAGCAGGTCCTCCTGCTCGAACGCCCCGTTCAGCCGCTCCCGCACCTTCCGCAGCACCTCCCGCGGCCCCTCCGGGTCGCCGAAGCGCAGCAGTTCGGCGCACATGGCCTCGTCCTCGCGGAGGCCCTCCACCAGCCAGTGGACGAGGTCCAGGCCGGTGGTGCAGGGGATCGAACCGGTGATGTGGAGGGAGGGGCCCTCCTCGGTCACCGGGTCGTGCCAGTAGCCCCGTGGCAGGAAGAGCACGTCGCCGGGCGAGAGCACCAGGTCGTCGACGGTCTCGGCCGGCGGCGTACCCATCGCCGAGTCCCTCGGGTGCATGGAGAACTCGTTGCGCCCGAAGATGCGCCACCGCTTCCTGCCCTGGAGCTGGATGGCGAACACGTCGTGGTTGTCCCAGTGGGCGTTGAAGCCGCCGGTGGGCGCCCAGGAGGCGTAGAGGTTGAACTCGAAGTCGCTGAGCAGCCGGCGCTCGAAGGCCTCGGAGAGCCGCGACAGCCCGGGGTGGATCTCGTCCACGTACCGCATCGCGAGGGTGTGGCCCGCGCCCAGCGCCGCTCGCAGCCTCACCGGATCGACACGGACCCGCCGGCGCCCGCGCCGGGCGGCGCGCGCCTCCAGATAGGAGGCCTCGGGGAGTTGCCTGCCGTCCCGCGACAACCGCATCTGCGGGGACCGGAGTTGATGCGTCTCCAGGATCTCGTTCAGGTCGTCCCAGCCGAAGACGCCCCTGATCTGCTCCGCGGCGCCGGGGAACACGCGGTGTTCGTGGTGGTAGACCCGCGACAGGAAGTCGCCGGCGGTCAGCGTGGAGACGAAGTCGTCGATCGAGTCCGAGAGGTCTTCCGGGTGTTCCATGGCTCCTCCGTGATTCGCCGCCGGTGCGGGACCGGCCGGTCGCGGTGGGAAGTGGGCGGACGATGTGCCGGGCGGGCCGCTCACGGCCGGGAGGCTCACCCGGTCGCCTCGTGGAAGGGCAGCCGGGGGGCCGCCACCGCCGGGAGCGCCCGGCCTCGCTCGCGTCCCGGGCCCACGTCGCCCCAGGGCGCGTGGGCCCGGCAGGAGGCGGCGCGCACGACCAGCCGCAGGGCCTCGTCGCCGTCCCAGGTGAGCGCCGCGCCCCTGATCGCCTCGATGCTCGGAGGCACGTCGAGGCCCAGGTCCTCGACGAGGACCGTCCTGCAGCGCTTGAGGACGCTGAGGGCGCCCGCCGAGTCGCCCTGGACGCAGTACACGGCTGCCAGGAGTTCCCAGAGACGTTGCCGGTACGGCGCTTCCGCGATGACCGTCTCGATGCGGTAGGACAGCATCTCGGTCCGGCCCGCGATGAGCAGCGCGGTGAAGAGGTCCTCGTAGGTGTCGAGGCGCCCGTTGCGAAGCCCGGTCGCGTGCGCGTCGAACCAGCGCGTCATCGGCAGATCCTGCCCGAACGGACCACGCCAGAGGGCCAGCGCGTCCTCGAGCACGGCGATGGCCCGGTCGGCCTCACCCCGCGCCAGGTGGGCGCGGCCCTGCCGGGAGGCCTGGAGGAACACGGGCAGGTCGACCTCGTCGGGCCCGACCTCCAGCCGGTAGCCGCTCTGTGTGCCGCGGCATGTCTTGATCCTGTCGCTCAGCCCCGGCATGGCCCGGTCGAGATCGCGCCGCAGTCCGGTGAAGTGACTGCGAATGTTCGCCCTGGCCGACGAGGGCGGATCGTCCCACAGCAGTTCGGCCAGTTCCGTCATTCCGACGGGGTGCCCGGACCGCAGGAGCAGGGCCGTGAGAATCGCCCGCCGCATGGGGGAACGAACCTCGACCTCTTCCTGAAATCGCAGGTGCCCGAGAATTCTGAACAGCATGGCGCCACCCGCCCCTTTCATCGGAGCGGACAGCACATGGCTGTGAACCACACCTTCTTCCCGGGAGGAAAGCCCGTTAAAACGGAGCAGCGACTCACGGTCGACGTCATAATTGTCCCCCATTACTTGCTCAATGTGACGATCTGTTCAGCTTGCCCGTGACCCGAACTGCGTGAAGTCAGGTGGCCGGGCCGGCCATGGCGCGGACCGGCGTGGGCAGGCACGGTGTCCGCCGGGAACCGGAGTGACGGTCGCGGCGGGTGCCGCTGTCAGGAACATGACTTGACTCCAATTCAGATGTCCGCAAAGGCCGTTGAAGGCCATTGGGCCCGTGGTGCCCGCTTTGCCACGGCCGCTTCGCCTTCCTCCGGCGGCAACCGCGACCGAGGAGAGGAAACCATTCCGGTATCCCGTCCGTCCGCACCAAAGTTCTGTCAGGAAATTGCCGTGCAGCCTGTTGCCACGTGCAGCCAGGACATGACGGGACGAACCAGCGCCGCTCGCGACGGATGCCGGGCGGCGGGGCTCTCTTTCACCCAACTCCGGTGAGCTTTTCGGACGCGGGGGTACCGAAGTGACGAGCTGTCCAGAAGGCGCGCCGGACGCCATCAGTCGCTACCATGACGATCATGCACACTGTTGACAGGAGCATCACCAGAAACACACAAGCCGGCGCCCCCGCTTCAGGGCGTGTGGCTCACGCGGCTTAGTTGACGGGGCGCCAAAAAGGGGGAAGCACTTGACCGATGTGCTGGCACTTGACCAAGAGACACTCCGGGTGTATCGCGCTTTCCTGTTTCACAGCGAACAGGAGACGCACGAACTGGCCCGTTTGACGAACAGCGACGACGGCAGCGTGAAGGCGGCCATCACACGGCTCGTCGACCTGTCGCTGCTCGCCCCCTCCAAGGACTCGCCCGGCGGGCTGAGAGCCGTGGACCCGTTGCGCGGGATAAGGGTTCTGCTCGAACGGGAGCAGGAGGAGCTCGCGTGGCGGGAACACCGCATCAAGCACAACACGACGATGCTCGACGCCATAGCCGCGGAATACGCCGCCGCCGTGAGATCGGCCCAGGTGGACGGCATCGAGCGACTTCACCGCATCGACGACATCCGTACACGTATAGAGGCCCTGGCGGAGTCCTGCCAGCAGGAGAGTCTGGCCTTCCATCCTGCGGGGGCACTGACCGAGGAGTCCGTCGAGGCGTCCAGGCCTCTCAACCAGCGTGCCATCGCCCGCGGCGTACGTTTTCGCTCGATCTACATCGACAGTATCATGCGTGATCGCGTCACCCGGTCGCATGCCCAGTGGATGGCCGAGCACGACTGCGAGGTGCGCACCGCCCCCTCCCTGCCGATGCGCCTGCTGATCGTGGACACCACGGCCGCCGTGGTCAGCGGGCTGCCCGGACAGGTCTCCGGCACGACACTGCTCTTCCGGAGCAGGCCGGTGGTCCTGGCCATGCGGGCCCTGTTCGAGGCGTACTGGGACCACGCGAACTGGTTCTCGCCGGGGTCGGCTTCCGGCGAGGCCTCCCCCGGCGAGATCACACCCCAGGAACGCAAGCTGCTCGAGTTGCTGGCCGACGGTCTCACCGACAGCGCGGTGGCACGCTCACTGGGGATCAGCGTGCGCACGGAGCGCCGGAAGCTGGCGGGTCTGATGGAGCGGCTCGGCGTCTCCAGCCGTTTCGCGGCAGGCGTGCAGGCGGCTCGCCGGCAGTGGATCTGACGCCGGCCGGCCGTGCGCTCCGCACGGCCGGCCGGTCCGTGCCCGCCTCCGTCCCCGCGCCGGACGCGGCCGGATCGGGTCACCCGGCGGACGCGGCCAGGTGAAGTCCGACACGACCGGCTCCGCCGGGGAGCCGGCCGCCGTCGCGGCGGTGGCCGGCGTGGCGGGCCGGCGGACTCGTCGGGGCACTGCGCATCCTTCCGTCGGACGGGAAGCGGGGCGTCGCGGGCCGGGAGCGCGGCGCCCCGGCTCTCAGGGCACCGGGCCGACGGCCCGCCACGACGCGGTCACCTTCAGCGCGCGGGACCGCTCGCCGTCGCCTCCCGGCTCGCGGTGGCCTGCTCGTCCCACTCCTGCATGACGCCCTCGACCTCCTCGACGCTCATCGGGTCGAAGTCCACTACGTCCGCCACGGCGTTCACGCCCGAGATCATCGAGACGAACCCGACGCGCGAACTCTGCGTGACCATGTTCCCGATCTCCCGGGCCCGCTCCTCGTACTCCTCGCGCAGCCGGGTCGGGTCCATGAAGAAGCGCACGTAGGCCAGGATGTCCTTGAACAACTGGCGGTAGAGGGCGTCGAACCGCTCCAGGGCCCGCGCTTCCTGCCGCTCGTCCTCCAGCGCGGCGCCGATGGCCCGGGCGGCCAGCCAGGCCCCGGAGGTGCCCAGCCACACCCCGGAGGAGAACAGCGGGTCGATGAACGCGGCGGCGTCGCCCACCGCGGCCCAGCCCGGGCCGTGGAAGGTGTCGCACACGTGGGACCAGTCGCGTGTGGTGCGCAGTTCGCCGAGGGTCTCCACGTCGACCATCGTCCTCGCGACGTGGCTGTCCCTCAGGCAGTCGAGGAAGACGTCCCGCTGGGTGCGTCCGCCACGGGTCTGCTCGGCGAGCTGCTCGGCGGACAGCACGTAGCCCATGCTCAGCTTGGTGTCCGAGAGCGGAATGCCCCACACCCAGCCGCCGCCCTGGATCGCCTCGACCAGGATGTCGTCCTGGTACGCGATGGGCGAGTAGGAGTCGAAGTACGTCCACACCGCGACGTTGCGCAGGTCGTCCTGCCAGTTGGTCCGGGTCAGCTGACGGGTCAGCAGGCGGCCCTGGCCGGAGGCGTCCACCACGAAGCGGGCGGTGGCCCGGTGGGTCTCGCCGTCCTGTGTGTAGGCCACCCCGGTCACCCTGCCGGTCCCGTCCCGGAGGACCTCCGTGACCTGGGCGGCCTCGTGCACCATGGCGCCGAGCTTCCGGGCGTTGTCGAGCATCAGCTCGTCGAACTCGCTCCGCGTGACGTGCCAGGCGTGGGTGAAGTGGCTGCCGGTCGCGGAGAAGGCCGCGGAGAAGTCGCTGCGCCAGGGCTCGGGGTCCCGGCCCCACCGCAGGGTGATCCCGCTCTTGTGCCGGAAGCGTGCGTCCAGCTCGTCCACGAGGCCGAGTTCCTCCATGAGCGGGGCCATGCCGGACACCATGGACTCCCCGATGTGGTACCGGGGGAAGGTCTCCCGTTCCAGGATGAGTACCGTGTGGCCGGCCTTGGCGAGCAGGCTTCCGACCGTGGATCCGGCCGGGCCGCCTCCCACGACGACGACATCGACGTTCTCGGTGCGGGACATGTGCTTTCGCCCTCTCTGCTGACGGACAATCGTGTGATCAGGCATGGAAAGGTGACGCGGGGCGGGTCGCTCGGCATGGGCTCGGCGGACGGCGCCCCGCGGGCCACGGCTGGCGCGCCGGGCCGCCGGCTCTGCCGCTGCGTCAGATCGGCCGGACTTCGTCCGCGGACGCGCCCGACGCGCTGCCGAGCACCTGCAGGAGGTCCTCGGCGGCCGCTTTCGGTCCGTGCGTCTGCGCGACACCGATCGTGTTGAGGACGACCTCGTCCACCCCCGCGGCGGCGAACTCGGCGAGCCGGTCGCGGATCTGCTCCACCGTGCCGTACAGGAAGGCGCCCGCGTCCGCGACCCGCGCGGCGTCCTTCGCGTCGCCCTGGTCGGAGACCGCGATCCCGGCCTTCCGGAGCGCGTCCTGGTAGTGCGGCGCCTTCAGATGGTTCCCGCAGGTCGCTTCGACCAGGGCGGTGACGTCACGGCCCTCGCGCGCGACCGCCAGCGGCACGATGGCCGTGGTACGCACGGGCTCGTCGAGCTTGCGGTCGGCGCCGTGCATCGCCGGGACCAGCGTCTCGGCCAGGTAATGCGCCGGCAGGAGCCAGGTGACGGCCCGGTCGGCCACCTCGCCCGCGAGGGCCGCCATCCTCGGGCGCAGCACCCCGAGGCCCACCTCGACCCGTGGCGCCGGGCGCTTCGGCAGCCGGGCGGCCACCGAGAAGTACTCGCCCTCGACCATGGCGTCGTCACCCGACACCAGGGCGCGCACGATCGTCGCGTACTCCCGGCAGGCCCGCAGTTGACTGGCGTACGGCCGTCCCAAGAGAGCGCTCTGGAAGGACAGGGGGCCCGGACCGAACCCGGCCACCACGGGGTGCCCGGTGGCGAGGGCGACCGAGCGCGCCTCGAACGCCGCCTGGTACGGCGACCGCATCGGCATCAGGGAGACCCCGAAGCCCATCGGGACGCGCACCCCGATCCCGGCGAGCCAGGTGGCGAGGTGGTGGGAGTCGAGGACCAGCGACTGCCCCTGCCACAGGCGCTCGGCGGCGGTCCACTGCACGAGGTTCGCGAACAGCACCGCCTGTTCGGGACGGGCCGGCACCACCGGCAGCAGTATCGAGTACTTCATCGTGCGCTACCGCTTCCGTCGGCGTACCGACACGATCAGGGAGATGACGGCTCCGGCCACCAGGCCGAGCACGGCACCGCCGCGGTTGTCCTGGCTGAAGGCCACGGCCGCGACGAGGGCCCCGACGAACAGGGGGAACGTCGCCGCCATGCCGTTCTGCTTGTTCTGGCTCATCACTGGTCTTCCTTGTCTGTGGTCACCGCGGGAGTTCCGTCAGGGCGCTCGCGCCGCGCGGCCGCGGGGAGGACGGTTCCGGCACGCCGGCGGCGGTCAACGCGACCGGCACGAAGGCCGGGGGCCGGCCGTCCAGCGCCCTGTCCAGCATCAGGTCGGTGTGACCGATACCCGACCAGCCGAACATGTAGCCCAGCAGCGAGGTCCTGCCCGGACACCCGGTGTGGAACCCCTGTTCACGAGCCGCCCGCGCCACGCGTCCCCGGTAGGCGGCCGCCCGATCGAGCAGGGACGGATCCTCGCAGAGGCCGCTCGCCGCGATCAGCGACTGGATCACCCCGCTGGAGCCGTGGCACACCGACAGGTCCACCGGCTTCCCCTCCCGCAACGACGTGGCACGGTCCGCCAGTTCGGCGAGGCGACCGCCGGCGAGGGTGCGCGGGCGGCCCGCCGAGGCCAGGATCTCCGCCGCGACCAGCAGCAGCCCGGCGCTGCCGTTGCACCAACCGGGCACCGGCGGCAGCTCACCGTGGGCCAGGCGTTCGGTCAGCCAGTCCGCGGCCGCGTCGGTCAGCGTCGGGTCACCCAGGTACCGGCCGATCCGGGACACGGCCCACCGCATGCCGATGTCGCCGTGCGCGACGTCGAACCAGGCACGGTCCAGCGTCGTCCCGGCCTGTGCGAGCACCAGGTCGCACAGGCGGGTGAGCCGGTCCTCGTCCATCAGGGGGGCCTGCCCCGCTTCGAGACGGGCCAGCACGGCCATGAGCAGGCCGGCGGGACCATTGGCCAGGTCCCTCTCCAGGGTGCCGGCCTCGACGCGCTCCGCGATGCGCTCCAGCAGCCGGGACACCCAGACGCGGTCCTGCCCGCGGGGCCGGGTGAGCAGCAGCGAGGCCGCCCCGGTGAAGACGCTCTCCGGGGCCCTCAGCAGGGCCTCCCCGTACACCTCGAGAAGCGCGCTCAGGCCGCGGTCGGCACTCAGGTGCAGCTCTTCCAGTGCCGGGTCGTGCCGCGCTGCGTCCTCGAGGAAGGTGACGATCCCTCCGCTGTCGTGGAACGACAGGTAGTTCCCCGGCACGATGGTGGGGACTCCGCGGTCGGGCCCCACCCCGCCGATCCAGCCGCTCTGCGCACCGTGCTCGCCCTGGTGCGTCACCCGCACGTCCTGGAGCGTGCGGGCCACCAGCGGCCACCACGCCTCGTCCGCGGTGGTGCGCGGGACTGCGGCGAAGAGGCTGTGACGGGACATCACGTCCGGTGCCGCCTCACCGAGTTCGCCGAAGCACTCCTCCAGCACGAACCGGTGGTAGGCGTCGCTCTGTCCGGCGTGGAGGGCGAGACCCGCGCGGGCGAAGTCCGCCGGTGACGACGGGTGGGCCCGTTCCTGCCGGGAGGTGTTCGTGGCCAGCTCGGTGGAACCGGCCCGCGCCGTGAAGTAGGGCACGTTCCCGGTGTCCAGTGCGCTGCGCTCGGCCTCACCCGCGAACGCGCGTGCCTCGTCGCTGAGATGCCGGGGGAAGCCCTTCAGCAGGCCCAGAAGGCGCTCGGTCTCACCGGCGTCGCGCAGGTACTTGGGCTGGGTCGCCGCGTCGAGGAAGCGGCCGTACACCATCGTCGAGCGGATGAGGCAGCGTACGGGCAGGTCGGCGTACCGGCCGACGACGTCCTCGATCGCCTCGCGCTGCCGGACGGCTCCCAGGGCGTCGGTGTATCCGGCGAGGATGTCGCCGTAGTACCGCACGGCCGGCAGTCCCTCCTCGCCGAGCCGCGGCACGTTCTCCTTGTGCCGGTACACGACGGGTTCCCAGCGCAGCCGGACGGCGTCCGTGCCGCCGTCCTGGATCACGGTCTTCTTCAGTTTGCCGGACACCTGCTCGCCGCCGACGCCGACGCCCGCCATGATCACGTCGATGGGCGATTCGGGCCGGACGTTCGGGACCAGCATGGTGGAGGCCACGGACGCCTCGACGTGGTGGATCAGCCGGTGTTCCAGCGAGTCGGTCCCGGAGCCGGCGCCCGGCCGCAGCATCATCTCCGTGTCGATGACGCACGGGTGCTCCCCCGCGGCGAGCAGGTTCTCGTCGTGGAGGTCGGACGCGCCGATGGCGCCGAAGAGCGCGCACAGCGCGCCGAAGCGGTAGAAGTACCGGGCCGGTTGGTCCGGCGCGGTCATGGCGCGCGGGGTGACGAACCGCTGCCATCCGTGCCCGCCGACGGACAGCGACGCCGGCACGCAGCCGTCGAGGGAGTGGGCGAGGTACGGCTCGGCCACGGCGTACAGGTCGCGGACGAAGTCGTCGGCCGCCAGCGTGCGCGGCTTGAAGACCAGCTTTCCGCCGCTCGCGAGGCGTAGGCCCACGACGCGCCGGTTGTCGTTGTGGGGGTCCCCGCCCGTGGTGACGAGGGAGGCCAGCGTGTCGTTCCCGTCCGCCAGCAGCCCGCCCGCCGCAAGCCGCGGCCGGTCCTCGTGGAAGGCGGTGAGCATCTCGTCGTAGGCGTCGAGGAAGTGGTCCAGGACCACGGTGAGCCGACGGCGCAGCACCTCGTAACGGGCCAGGACCTCTTGGCAGTTGTGCGAGTCCTCGAGGTGCCGGCGGAACTTCCGGAGCGCCTCGTCGCCGTCGGCGGACATGGGCAGCCCGAGGGCTTCCCGGAACTCGTGGAACTCCCCTATCAGCACCCGGAGGGAGTGTCCCTCCACGGTGGTGACGAGGTCCTCCCAGATCTGGTCGGTCAGGGCCTGCGCGTGCTGGGGCGTGGACACCCGGGAGAGGGGGCCGTGCAGTCGGTCCACGACTGCCTGACGGGGTACGCGGTTCGTGTAGAACGACAGGAAGTCGACGACTGCCACCTGCGGGTCGGTCACGCTCGTTCTCCCCCCACCAGCGTTTCCTCCCGCTGGTCGTCGCCGTACAGGTCTGCGTACAGGTCGCCCTCGCCGAGGAGGTCCTCGTGGGTGCCGGCTTCCGTGATGGAGCCCTTGTCGAGGACGTAGATCCGGTCGGCCGACTTGACGGTGGCCAGGCGGTGCGCGATCACGACCTGAGTGGCCCCGATCTCCGAGATGACCCGCATGACACGGCGTTCGTTGATGTTGTCGAGCGCCGCCGTGGCCTCGTCCATGACCAGGATCTTCGGATTCCCCAGCAGGGCCCGGGCGATGGCGATCCGCTGGCGCTGGCCGCCGGAGAAGTTGGCCCCCATGTCGGAGACCAGGGTGTTGAACCCCATGGGCAGCTCGTTGACGAAGTCGAGGATTCCCAGCCGGTCGCAGAACTCGCGGACGTGCTCCTCGGACAGGTCCTTGCCCAGTGTCAGGTTCTCCAGGATGGTGCGGTTGTGCATGTGCACCTCCTGCGGGATGTAGCCGATGGTGCGGCGCAGGGCGGTCTTGTCGTACTCCTCGAGGTCGTGGCCGCCGTACTCGATCGTTCCGCACGTGGCCCCGTAGAGCCCGCAGATGATGCGGCCGAGGGTGCTCTTGCCGGATCCCGAGGGTCCGACGAGGGCCACGCGCTCTCCCGCGCCGATCGTCATCGAGACGTTCCGCACCACCAGATCGCTGTGCTGGGTGAACCGGAAACTGACGTCCTTCAGGGTGATGGACGGGGCGGCGAGCTCGGTCCTGGTGCCGCCGGGCGCCTCCGGCTCCTCCTCGGAGATCTCCGCCAGCCGGGACACGTACCGGGACACCTCGTTGAACGACGTGTAGGTCTGGAACACCGAACTGGCCAGGGAGAAGTAGGTCGCGGAGATCGCCTGGACCGACACGGCGGCCCCCAGGGAGATGCCGCCGTGGCCGACCAGGTAGAGGCTGAACAGCAGCAGGATCAGCGGTCCGAACATCTGCGTCGTGGTGGACAGTCCGGCTATGCGGCCCTGCTGGAGACGCATCCGCGTCCTCATCGCGTTCAGCGAGTTGCTGTACGTCTCGTTCCAGCCGGTCAGGAACTCCTCGGCGTAGCCGCCCATCTTGATCGCCGGGATCGACACGATGGCGTCGAGCTGGGTTCCCTGGCTCTTCGACAGGTAGGCGATCTCCGAGTCGACCGCCTCGGTGACCCGGTACCGCGTCTTCATCAGGTACAGGGCGTTGAGCAGGAAGAGGCCCACGGCGACCAGGCCCAGGCGCCACTCCGTGACCAGCAGGTACACCGTGACGCAGACGAGTGTGCCCACGTCGAGCACGCCCTGGGCCATCCGGGACGAGATCAGGTCGCGTACCGACGTCACGCTGTTGAGCCGGTAGATCAGTTCACCGGGCGGCCGCGTGGTGAAGAATTTGAACGGCAGGTTGAGGAGCCTGGTGAACGTCTGGCTCATCAGGTCCTTGCCGAGCACGGCGATCAGCGAGGACAGCAGCACGACCCGCGTCAGGTGCAGCACGTAGTAGCACAGGGCGGCGGCCAGCACGGCCCCCAGGAGGACGGCGGAGTCGCCGAGCCCCTGCCAGTGGGCGTACCGGTCGACGGCCCACCGGGTGAGGACGGGAATGCCGAGGACCGTCCCGTAGCCGCTGAGCGACAGCAGCGCCACCAGGCCTATGCGCTTCTTCGCGTCCGTCGTGAGCAGCAGGAACTTGCGCCACTCGGCGAACGGCCTGGCGCGCTTCCGCTCGAACCCTTCGGCCGGCTCGGCGGCGAGGACGATCTCGGTGAAGCTCTTCTCCAGCTCCTCGCGGCTGATCCGGCGCCGTCCGACCGCGGGGTCCATGACGACGGCCGTCCGGCCGTCGAAGTTCTCCAGGACCACGAAGTGGTAGTTCTCCCAGTAGAGGATCACCGGTGAGGTGAAGTTCTCCAGGGCGGCCACGTTCCTGACCCGGTACGGCTTGACCCGCATGCCGCGTGACTCCAGGAAGTGCGCCAGCTGGCCGGCCGACAGGCCGTCACGTCCCGCTTCCATGACCTCGCGGGCGCTGACGATCTCCTCCGCGCGCCCGTAGTACCGCAGCAGCGCGATGCACGAACACAGACCGCACTCCGTCTGCGTGACCTGGGTGACGGTCGGTACGCGGCGTGCCGTGTGGATCTTCTCCCGGTGGGGTGTCGCCATGGTCAGCGCCCTCCCACGGTGAGGGTGAGCGGGCACAGGCGCAGGTCCGGATCGATCCGGTTGAGCAGGTGCAGTGCCAGGCCGGCGCTGCCGACCATGAGGCTGTTGGTGTGCGCGTAGCGGCTGTCGGGGTCGGCCGTCTTGCGGCGGAACACCTCCGGTCTGAGCCATCGGCGTTCCTGCTCGCGTACGTCCGCGTGCAGCGGGGCGCCGTCCGGGCCGGCGATGAAGCGCAGGGTGGCGTGGTTCCCCAGGTCGCCGTGGCACCAGGTCAGGTTGCGGCCGAACCCGAGGCGCAGTGTGTTGTCGATCGCCTGGTCCCGCGCGGCCGTGACGTCCTCGGCGCCGGGCACGGTCCCGTAGGCGGCGAGGGCCAGGGCGACACTGGTCGAGCCGTGGCACCAGCCGGTCGAGAAGGTTCCGTCCTGCGAGGCACGGGACGACCAGTTCCGCTCGTCCGGGTCGAAGAACACGTCGAGCCGCCTGACGAGTGCGGTCAGCACCGTCTCGACCAGGGACCGGTGTTCCGCCGGCAGCAGCGCGTGGGCACGGCCGAGGGCGTGGACGATCCCGCTGACGCCGTGGGCGAACCCCGACTGGTCCAGGACCGACCGGGCGTGGACGCCGTCCGACTGGATCGCCCGGACGAGGAGGTGCGTCACCTCGGTGACGGCCTCGGGAGCGTCGGGGCCCGCGATGGCCGTTATGCAGTTCAGCACGCCCGCGAGGCCGCTGATGACGTCCAGCGGCAGCTCGTCGGCCGGCTCGGCGCGGATCTGCTCGAGCACCAGGGGTACCGCTCCCCGGGCGGCGCGCACCCAGTCGTCCTCGCCGGCCAGGCCGCCTGCCGCCGAGAGGCAGAACAGGATGCCCGCCATGCCGGTGTAGCCGCCGTAGCCGGCCTGCCGGAGGCTGCGGGACTCGTAGCGGTGCGAGGCCAGGATGTCGGCGGTCGCCGAGAAGATCTGCCGCGACACGTCCAGGTAGCGGTCGTCGTCGAGGACACGTCCGGCGGCGCAGAGGGTGAGGGCGATTCCGGTCCGGCCCGTGTAGAGGTCGTAGCCGAGCACGCCGGGCGGCCAGGGGCGGTCCGCCTCCGCGGACGCCAGCGGCCCGATCCAGGTCCTGGGCAGGTGGGCGAAGCGGTCCGGCAGGGAGGTCTCGACCAGACCGTCGCAGAGCTCCCGCGCGAGGGTGACGAGGGCCTGACGCTCGCCGGAGCCCGCCCCGCCGTCCGGCGCGGGGGCTTCCGCGTGCCGTGCGGGAGACAGGTGGTTGTCCGGGAACTGGGCGGTGAACGCCGACCGGATGAGCCGCAGTTGCTGTGCGAGATCGGTCTCGCCGAGGCGGGCCGCCTTGCCGAGGGCGAGTTCCAGCGGGGAGTGGCCGAGCGCGGCGCCCACCTCCCGGCCGTCTCCGTCGCAGATCCCGGTTCCGGTGGCGCTGACGGTGAAGTACGGGACGTCCCGCTCGGCCATCTGCCGGAGCTCCGAGACGATCAGCGGCCGGGCGGAGGTCTTGCTGGCGATGGCGATGCGCTTGAGCAGCGCGAGATAGGTGGCCGGGTCGTCGAGTGCGCTCGGCCCGGTGGTCATGCGCAGGGTCTGGGAGTAGAGCGCGGTGGGGTTGTGCACGTAGCGGATGCGCAGGCCCTCGGCGAAGGTGCGCAGCAGCGTGGTCCAGGTGCCGGGCGCCGCGAGGACGGCGCGGTACGTGCGCGTGAAGCCGTCCGCCATCTCCCGGCCGAGGCGGAGGATCTCCTCCTCGGTCCGCTCGCCGACGACGGTCTTGCGGCCCTGCACCGCCTGCGTCTTGAGGGAGAGCCGGATCCGGTCCGTGTAGGGCGCGTCGAAACTCATCTGCTTGAACGGAGACGTGCCGCGCCCCGGCCCGCCGAGGAATCCGAGGTCCACGTGCCCGCCCCGGTCCTTCTTCCTGCCCGCCATCACCAGCGGCAGGATGCCCACCCCGTAGACCGACTGCCCGATGGTGGCGTACGCGTTCCCCTCGGCCTCCGGAACCGGACCGTCGTGGACCCGCTCCGGGTGGAGAAGGGTCTCGAGATCCACCGGGACCGGACCGCGGCGGGTCGGCACGATGTTCTCGAAGTGCATGTCACGCGCGTTCAGCACGTACAGGACCGCCGCCAGTTCGCCGCTGTCCCGCATGAAGCGCTCGGAGATGCCGGAGACGTCCTCGGCCTCGACGTACTCGACGTATCCGTAGCCGTCGCGGGCGAGTGCCCGGGCGGCGACGAGGCGGGTGCCGAAGGCCTTGTTGAGTTCGCCCGCGAGGCGGAGGTAGGCGGCCTCGCAGGACACGTCGCGCGGTTTGTAGACCAGGCGGGTGCCGGACTCGAAGGTGAGGATGCAGACGGCGCGGCCATGGTGGTGGGTGTCGCCCTCGGGGGTGCCGAAGGAGACCAGCCGGTCGTCCGGCGCGAGACCGAAGGCGTCCCGGAGCACCTCCCGGTCGGCGACCACCCTGGAGCAGAGTTCGACGACGGCGTCGACGGTGCCGGCCAGCACCACCGGCGTGAGATCGCGCAGCACGGGGAAGTCGAGACCTGCGGCGGCGGTGAACGACCCGCGTATCGCCTCGTCCACGAAGTACCGGTAGCGCTCCTGCGGGCTGTCGCCCGCCAGAAGTCCCTGCTCGCGCGCGTGGTTGACGGCCGCAACCAGCGGACGGGTGTACGTCTCGCGGACGCGGATCTCCGCCCTGGCGAGCAGTTCGACCAGCGCGTCGTCCGAGTCGGTGAACAGGGCGGGAAACGCGGCCAGCGGATCTCCGTCCGCGGCGCCCGCCGCGATCGCCCTGATCACGTGCTGGAACGGGTATTCCTCCGGACGGGTCAGCCAGTCCTTGACGACCCCGGGCCGGGCGGATGCCGCGTCGGACTTCTGCGGCCCGCCGGCGACCACGGCGAGAACGTGGTCGTCGAACGGCGCGAGCGGCGTGATCGTCTCACCGATCTCCGTGTCGTCGAACTCCGGATAGAGGTTGATCGCAGATCTCATTGCCGTCCTTCTGCACGCGATGTGAAGTACCCCCAAAAGGCGGGGCGGAATGGACCCTTGGGGGTTTCGATCCATTCCGCCCCACCCGCTTACACCGACCTACAGAGCACTCAGCAGGCGCTGGTGCACTTGGTGGTCGGGCAGAAGGCGACGCTGGCCGCCACCGTCACGGCGATGGAGACCGGCGTCGTGCCACCGGTGACGTCGGCCTCGCTCAGCTCGATGAGCTCGGCCTCGTCGTACGCCCCGAGAATGTCCTTCTCGTTCTGCATGATCGTTCCTTCCCCGTTACTTGAAGAGATCCGTTGTCAGCAGGCGCTGGTGCACTTGATGGTCGGGCAGAAGGCGACGCTGGCCGCCACCGTCACCGCTATGGAGACCGGCGTCGTGCCACCGGTGACATCGGCCTCGCTCAGCTCGATGAGCTCGGCCTCGTCGTACGCCCCGAGAATGTCCTTCTCGTTCTGCATGGAATTGCCTCTCTCGTCGCCGACCACGGTCAGTTGCAGTTGGCCTGGCATTCCTTGGTGAGGGTGCACCAGCCGCCGTGGTTGCCCAGCGCGTCCGAGAGCGAGAAGGTGTTCGTGGTGCACGCTCCGTAAGCGACGCCGTCGAAGTCCTGCTCTTCGATCTCCTCGAGGAGGGACAGGTCACCCTGGTACATGGCAGTTCTCCCTTGTGTGGTGGATGCGGGCGCCGAACTGCCGTTCGGCGTCTGCTCCGATCATGGGAGGCGGACATTCGACCCCCGCATCGCCGACGAGGGAGAGCACGCATCGGCCGCGCATAAGGT
Organism: Streptomyces sp. NPDC038135; assembly: GCF_055601245.1. Classification (NCBI taxonomy): domain Bacteria; kingdom Bacillati; phylum Actinomycetota; class Actinomycetes; order Kitasatosporales; family Streptomycetaceae; genus Streptomyces; species Streptomyces sp. NPDC038135. Next base: position 27,659 of record NZ_JBVJXS010000005.1, read on the forward strand.
CCGCATGTGCCGGGCGCACGGACCGCACCGGTGCCGTCAGGCGTCGCGGCGCCGCAGGGCCAGGTAACCGGCGATCGCCGCGGCCGCGGTCCAGGCCGCGAGGACGGCGAGTCCGGACCACGCGTTCAGCACGTACTCGTCGGGCGCGTGCCGGTAGAGCACCAGCCCGCCGGCCTGGTCGGGCAGGAACTGCGCGGCCTTGCCGACGCCGGGGATGTTGGTGAGGATCGTCGAGACCGTGAAGAAGAGCGGCACGAGGATGCCCATGGTGATCGCGGAGGAGCGCAGAAGGACGGCGACGGCCATGGAGAACACGCTGAGCATCGTCGCGTAGAGCACCGCCCCGAACAGGGCGGGCAGCACGCCGTCGTCCGTGAGGGACACGCACTCGTCGCCCATGGTCGCCTGGGCGAGGAGGAAACTGGTGACGGCGGCGACCGCGGAGACCGCCAGCGCCGTCAGACCGCCGGTGAGCAGCTTGGCGGCGTAGAACACTCCGCGCCGGGGCACCGCGGCCAGTGAACTGCGGATGGTCCCGGACGAGTACTCGCTGGTGACGACCAGCACCCCGAAGACCACGAGCCCGATCAGCCCCAGCCGCAGCCCGCTGAATCCGGCGGAGACGGGGTCGAAGGACGACGGGGCCGGCTTGTGCGCGTACTGGTGCTGCACGACGGCTCCGGTGAGCACGGCGAAGGCGAGGCTGAGGCCGACACAGACCGCGAGGCTCCACGGCACGGAACGCACGGTGCGCGCCTTGGACCACTCGAAACCGACGGCCGCGCCCAGGTCGTTGCTCATCGCACTGCCTCCTGCTCCGCGCGGTACTCGACGGCATCCGCGGTGAACTGCATGAACGCCTCCTCCAGAGAGGCGGTTCTCGGGCTGACCTCGTGGACGGCGATCCGGTTCTCGGCGGCCAGGGTGCCCACCGTCCTCGGGTCGGTGCCCACCGCCTCCAGCGATCCGTCGGGCCCGGTGTCCACGTGGACGCCGCGAGCGGTCAGGAGGTCGCGCACACGCTCCGGCTCCGGCGTGCGAATGAGGACGTACGACCGGGAGTTGGCGGCGATGAACTCCTCCACGGAGGTGTCGGCGAGGAGCCGGCCGCGTCCGATCACGACCAGGTGCCCGGCGGTCAGCGCCATCTCGCTCATCAGATGGCTGGAGACCAGGACCACACGGCCCTCGTCCGCCATGCGCTTCATCAGGTCGCGGATCCACTTCACGCCCTCGGGGTCCAGGCCGTTGACCGGCTCGTCGAGCAGCAGCGCCTGCGGGTCGCCGAGGAGCGCGGCGGCGATGCCCAGCCGCTGGGCCATGCCCAGCGACAGCCCCTTCGCCCGCTTGTCCGCGACACTCGCGAGTCCGACCGTCTCCAGGAGTTCGTCGACCCGTCGCAGCGGCAGGCGGTTGCTCCGGGCCAGACCCGCCAGGTGCCCCCGCACGCTCCGGCCGCCGTGCACCGCGCGGGCGTCGAGCAGCGCGCCGACGGTGGTCAGCGGACGGGGCAGGTCCTCGTAACGCCTGCCGCCGATGAGGACTTCGCCGGAGGTGGGACGGTCGAGGCCGATCATCGCGCGGATCGTCGTGGACTTTCCGGCGCCGTTGGGCCCCAGGAAGCCGGTCACGCGGCCCGGCTCCACGCGGAAGCTCAGTTCATCGACCGCTCGGGTCTTTCCATAACATTTCGTCAGCTCTCGCACTTCGATCATCACACTGTGTCTCCCATGACTAACGTTCCGTGTATGAGCATGGGTGCCGAAAGGCGGGGCCGGGGCCGGAGTCGCCCTCAGTCGCTCCGCGCCCGTCCCGGCGCCACGTCAGACCGCGAGGTGATCCCCGGGCGACCGGAGCCGCCGCTGACCGCCGGAAGCAACCCGCCGTTCCCAGCGGTCAGTCGGCCGGTCGCGCGGCACGCGCCGTCGCCGCGATCCGCTCCAGCGCCGCGGCATGCCGCACGAACGCCTCCCGCCCCTTCGGCGTGAGCCGTGCGAGCGTGCGCCGGGCGCCCACGCCGACCTGCTTGCGCACCTCGACGTACCCCTCGGCCGCGAGCGCCGACAACTGCTTGGACAGGGCGGAGTCACTGGTGCCGATCGCGTCCCGGATGAATCCGAACTCGGTCCATCCCGCGGGCGCCAGCAGGGCGACGATCGTCAGCCGTGGGGCCGGGTGCAGGAAAGCGTCGAAGTCGGCGTCCATCAGTACCGCCGCTCCGCCCGGCGCCGCAGCCTTGCCTCGGCGGCCCGGCGGGCACGGGGCGCCGCCAGCAGGCACGCCCCGACCACCACCGCGGCGGCGACGAGGTGGGGCGCCGGCACGCCGCCCGAGGAGAGCGCCGCCGCCAGCCCCAGGAACACCCCGAACCCGGCGATCCCGCAGACCACTCCCACCAGCGCACCCGTGGCGCCCGGCCTGTTGCGGACCGGCGCACCGTGGGTGTGGCGGACCACGATCAGCGCCACCAGCAGCAGCCCCGGGAGCAGCACCGCGCCACCCCAGGGGTTGGGCAGGTCGAAGGACGCGAAGGAGACGAACAGCAGCAGCGCCGCCGTCAGCACGGAGGAACGTGACAGGCCGAACCGCAGTTCGGCCGCACCGGACTGTTCCTGCCGTCTGCGGATGTCGTCGAGCGCGGCCTGCGCGTCGGCCGGCGTCACGGCCTGCCGGCCGAAGGGGTCCCTGTCGTGCTTGTCGTCGGACGTCATCCGCCCTCACACCCTCCTGAGGAGCACCTCTACTTTCCTATCGAGAAAGTAGCAGGTAGTTTCCTGACAGGAAAGTAGACTCCGCGCACACGTCCACAGCACAGGAAGACGGAAGGGGAGGCCCGTGAAACCTTTGCTACTCGAGGAAGTGTCGAAGCGCTTCGGAACCCGACAGGCGCTGGATTCGCTCACGTTGACCGTGCGGCCCGGGGAGATATCCGGCTTCGTCGGCGGCAACGGAGCAGGCAAGACCACTGCCATGCGCATCGGCGTCGGGGTGCTCGCTCCGGACCGCGGACAGGTGCTCTGGGGCGGGGCGCCGGTCGGGAGACTGGGGTCGGCACGGTTCGGCTACATGCCCGAGGAGCGCGGGCTGTACCCCAAGATGACCGTAGCCCGGCAGCTGATCTACTTCGGCGAGCTCCACGGGCTGTCCCACGCCGACGCCCTTGAGGCGATGGTCCGCTGGACGGAGCGGCTGCGGATCACCGAGCACCGCGACAAGCGGGTGAACACCCTCAGCCTGGGCAACCAGCAGCGCGTCCAGCTGGCCGCCGCCCTGGTCCACGATCCCGAAGTGCTCGTCCTCGACGAGCCGTTCTCAGGACTCGACCCGCTCGCCGTCGACGACATGAGCGACGTCCTCCGCGAGAAGGCGGCACAGGGTGTGCCCGTGCTCTTCTCCAGCCACCAGCTGGACCTGGTCGAGCAGCTCTGCGACCGGGTCTCGATCGTGCGCGCCGGACGCCGCGTGGCCTGCGGGACCCTCGACGAGCTGCGGCCCGCAGAGGCGAGCGGCCAGGTGTACGTGGAGGTCGAGGGCGCCGGCGAGGACTGGCCCGCGGGCTGCGCCGCGGTCGCCGGCTTCCGGGCGCACCAGCAGGGGGTCCTGGTCGATCTCGCCGGGGGCCGCACCGAGAACGACCTGCTGGTGGAGGCCGTGCGGCACGGCACCGTGAGGCAGATGCGGCGCCATGTGCCCGGCCTCGCCGAACTCTTCCGCGACCTGGTCGAACCGGTCCGGGATGCGCCGCCCGCGGGCTCCGCGGCCACCGGTGCGCCGACCCCGGCGAAGACCCGTACCTCCGACCTGGACGAGGTGTCCGCGTGAAGCGCTCCGGCTCCGAGCAGCACTCGTTGAACCCGACCCGGGTCCGCCTGGTCTACGTCCGGGAACTGCGGGCGCGGATGTGCACCAGGGGCTATCTGGTCAGCCTGGTCCTGCTCTCCCTGGTCACGTTCGGTCTGGTGATCGGCTTCGACTTCATGGGGCGCAGCACCTCCGCCACCGTGACCGTCTGCGGCACTCCGGCCGCGTCGCTCGGCACCGCGCCGCCCGGAGTGCGGGTGACGTCGTGCGACGGCATGCCGGGGGCGCGCAGGCTGGTCGAGAGCAAGGACGCGGACGCGGCGGTGGTCGTCGCCGGAGGCCACGCGTCCCTCCTGACCCGCGCCGACTCCAGCGATCAGGCGCGGGCGGGCGCCGACGCGCTGGCCAGGGCCTGGGCGGGCCAACAGGCCCTGCTGCGGCAGGACGTGGACCTGGGGCGGCTGGCACGGGACACCGCGGCCGCCGAGCCCACCACCGTGACGGTCGGGAAGTCCGTGGGCTCGCTCCAACTGGGCGCCGCGGCGAGCCTGATCATCGTGTTGTTCATGCAGATCGTCAATCAGGGGTCGGTGATCGCGCAGGGCGTGGTCGAGGAGAAGTCCACCCGGGTGGTGGAGGTGCTGCTCGCCACGCTCACTCCGCTGGAACTGCTCGTGGGCAAGGTCTCCGGGATCGTCACGGCCGGCATGCTGCAGGTGGCCACGATGCTGGGCGCGGTGGCCGGGGCGCAGTCGGTGATGTCCGGGGAGACCACCGCGATGCCGGGGTTGCGGGCCCTGGCGGTGACGGTGCTCTGGTTCCTCCTGACCTTCGCCATGTTCGCCTCGCTGTACGCGGCGGCCGGGTCACTGGTGTCCAGGCCCGAGGACCTGCAGGGCGTGCTGACGCCGGTGATGCTGCTCGCCCTGGCGCCGGTCGGCGCGGCGACGGCGGCCGCCGCCCACCTCTCCGCGCCCTGGGTCTCGGTCGTGCAGTACATACCGCCCTTCTCCGGCCTGCTCATGCCGCTCAAGGCATCGGTGGGCACGGCGACCGTGCAGGAGCAGCTCGCCTCCGCCGCCGTCCTGCTGGTGGTCACGGCCTGCTGCATGCTTCTCGCCGGGAGGATCTACCGCAACTCGGTGCTGCGGGTGGGTGCGCCGGTGCGGTGGCGCCAGGCGCTGGCGGCCTGAGCCGCGCTTTCCCTCGATCGGCAGGGGACACGGGCCCCGCGGCCAACCGGCGGCCCGGCCCCTGCCCGGCTCCACGGGCGGACCGGGGCGGCGGACCCATGCGACACGGGCGGACCCATGCGACACGGGCGGACCCATACGGCGCGGGCGGACCCTGCGACGCGGACGGACCCATACGCCGCAGGCGGACCCTGCGACGCGGACGGACCCATACGCCGCAGGCGAGCCACACGGCGCAGGCGGCGCCACGGGGCCGCGTGTCACGCCGGCGCGTCCCACACCGCCGCGCCCCACGCCGCCGCGCCCCACACCGCCGCGCAGCGCGCCCGACCCGCCCCGCCCTCGTCGCCACGTTGGATGAGAGATCAGCGCGAGCAGCCATTGGACCCCGCGCTCGACGACACCCCCGACGGTCCGGCCGAAGCTCCAGTCGGCCGCGGCCGGCGCCGGCATGCCCCGTACTTCGTGAGGCTCCGTCGGCCGGGTGCGGACTTCCCGGAACCTCAGGCGCGGGGGGCGGGCCCGCTGCGCAGGAGGGCGAGTTCCCGGTTGATCTCCACGAGGAACCGGGAGACCACGGCCAGCTCCTCGCCGCTGAAGCGCTGCCGCGCGGCCTCGGTGCCGCGGGCCAGGGGCTGGAAGAAGTCCCGGGCGACGCCTCTGGCCGCCTCCGCGTAGTGCAGGTGGACGACGCGGCGGTCGTCGGCCGCGCGGATGCGCCGGATGTGCCCCGCCCGCTCCAGGCGGTCCAGACAGGCGGTCATGGCGCCGGAGGTCAGATCGAGCAGCCCGCGCAGCCGCCCGGGCGTCATGGGCCCCTCCTCCGGATCGGCGTCCAGGATCGCGACGAGTGCCTGGACGTCGGTGAGGTGGAGACCCTGCGTCTGGGCGAACTCGTGGGCGATGCGGTTGAACTCGCCGTTGAGCCGTCGTAGAAGGACCGCGAAGTACTGCAACCCCGTGGGGTCGTCCGCCGGAAGAGACGGCGAGGCGTGTTCGGTCCCGTGCATCGCCCCAGTATATGGTTACTCAATCATTGAGATACTTCACGGCTGAGTTATTCGGTCGCACAGAAATTCGAGGAGACGCATGAGAGCGACACCCGGCCGGACCCGTTGGCTCGTGCCGCTCGTGCTGCTGTTCGTCTGGCTCGGCGTGGGCGGAACGCTCGGGCCCTACGCCGGGAAGCTGGGCGAGGTCGCGACCAACGACCAGTCCGCCTTTCTCCCGCAGAGCGCGGAGTCGACCAAGGTGCTCAAGGCCCGCGAGGCGTTCGACGAGGCGGAGACCCTGCCCGCGATCGTCGTCTGGACGGCGGACGGCAAGCCCATCGCGGACGACCGGCGCGCCACCGCCACCCGGGCCGTCGGCGCACTCGCCGGGCGGACCGGAATCGTCGGCGCGCCCTCGCCCGCGCTGCCGTCCGAGGACGGCAAGGCGCTGCAGGCCGTCGTCCAGCTGCGGCCGGACCTCGGCGACCGGCTGCCCGACGTGCTGGACACCGTGCGCGAGGCCGCGAGGAGCGTGCCGGGCACGACCGCGGAGATCGCGGGCCCGGCGGCGAGCCAGGCCGACCTGGGGGACGCGTTCGCCGGCATCGACGGGCTGCTGCTGGGCGTGGCGCTGGGCGCCGTGCTGGTGATCCTGCTCCTGGTCTACCGGAGCGTCCTGTTGCCCTTCGTGATCATCCTCGGGGCGGTGTTCGCCCTCGGCCTGGCCTGCGCGGTCGTCTACGTGCTGGCCGACCACGACGTGGTCCGGGTGGACGGTCAGGTGCAGGGCATCCTGTCCATCCTCGTGATCGGCGCCGCCACCGACTACGCGCTGCTGCTGGCCGCGCGGTTCCGCGAGGAACTGGCGACGGGCCAGGACCGTGCCGCGGCCGCGCTGGCGGCGGTGCGCAGGTCGTTCGGCGCGATCACCGCAAGCGCCGCCACCGTGGCCCTCGCGCTGCTGGCGCTGCTGGCCAGCGACCTCACCAACAACCGCGCGCTCGGGCCGGTCGGCGCCATCGGCATCGTCTGCGCCGTGCTCTCCGCGCTCACCTTCCTGCCGGCCGTGCTGGCGCTGCTGGGGCGCACCGCCTACTGGCCGTCCCGGCCGCGGGAGTCGGACGCCTCCATGGAGGGGCACGGCGTGTGGCACCGTGTCGCCGGCAAGGTGGGCGCCCGTCCGCGCGCGGTCTGGGCGGTGACGGCGATCGGTCTGGCCGCGCTCGCGGCCTTCGCCCCCTCGCTGTCCGCGAAGGGTGTGCCGCTCGACGAGATCTTCGTGAACGACGCCCCCTCGGTCGCCGCCCAGAAGACCCTCGGCGAGCACTTCCCCGGCGGCTCCGGCAACCCGGCCGTCATCATCGCCGACGCCGGCCGGGCCGCTCAGGTGACCGCCGCGGCGAAGGGCACCGAGGGCGTGGCGTCGGCCGCCGCCGTCTCGGCGTCCGGGCGGCCCGGCGGCGGAGCGCCGAAGGTCGTGGACGGGCGGGTCCGCATCGACGCCACCCTGGAGGCCGCGGCGGACAGCGACGCCGCCAAGCGGACGATCGAGCGGCTGCGCACGCGGGTGCACGCGGTGCCCGGGGCCGACGCGCTGGTCGGCGGCTACACGGCCCAGCAGTACGACACCCAGCAGACCTCCGCCCGGGACCGCACCGTCATCGTGCCGGTCGTCCTCGGGATCATCCTGCTGATCCTCGTGCTGCTGCTGCGCTCCCTGCTCGTGCCGGTGCTGCTGGTGGCGACGGTGGCGCTCAACTTCCTGGCCACGCTCGGCGTTTCCTCGCTCGTGTTCAAGCACGTGTTCGGGTTCGGCGGGGCGGACGCGTCGGTGCCGCTGTACGGGTTCGTCTTCCTGGTGGCGCTGGGCGTCGACTACAACATCTTCCTGATGTCCCGGGTGCGGGAGGAGGCGCTCGTGCACGGCAACCGGCAGGGTGTGCTGCGCGGTCTGACCACGACCGGAGGGGTGATCACCTCGGCCGGCGTGGTGCTGGCCGCGACGTTCGCCGCGCTGACGGTGATCCCGCTGGCCTTCCTGGTGCAGATCGCCTTCATCGTGGCCTTCGGCGTGCTGCTGGACACCCTGGTGGTCCGCTCGCTGCTGGTCCCGGCCCTGGTGCTCGACATCGGCCCGCGGGCCTGGTGGCCCAGTGTCCTGCCGCCCGACGGCGTCGCGCCCGTGCCCGGCGCGCGCGAGGCCGGCGGGGTGGAGGGCGCCGGGGTCTGAGGATGCGCGCACCGGTGACCTGGACGAACCTGGGCGAGTGAGACAACCGGGTGACGTGAGGGGTGACCATCGTTGATGTCCGCGCAGAAGAGCGGCAGCGAGGACGACGACGTCCGGCACGCGTTCGGCGACGCCGTCAACATGACGGCCGGCGAACTCGAGAAGTGGCTGGAGACCGACGAGTCGAAGAGCGTGGGGCAGAGTGACGGCGGCGAGAGCGTCGGACACGAGTCCGGGCGGCGCATCGTCACCCTGCTGCGCACCAAGAAGGCGGATCTCGGCGAGGACGACATCGCCCACATGCGCAAGGTGGTCGGCTACGTCAGGCGCCACGTCGAGCAGCGCCCCGACGGCGACGTCACCGACACCAGATGGCGCTACTCGCTCATGAACTGGGGCCACGATCCGAAGAAGTGACCGGCCGGCGGCCGGGGGACCATCTGGGAGCTGGTGCTGGACGGCGCCGGCACGGTACAGGCGTGCACACCGCGGGCGCTGGAGCTGCTGGGCGGCGCGGACACGGCCCCGAGCGGGCTCGACCTGCCCTCGCTCGTGACGGATCCCGCGGTGTGGGACCGCCTGGCCGGTGCCGCCGCCGGCCGGGACGCCTGCGCCCGGGTGACGCTGCGCCGCCCCGGCGGCGGCCGGCTGGACGTCGACGCGCAGGTGGCGTCGCTCACCGGAGACACCGGGGCGCGCTTCCTCGTACGGCTGCTGGCCGCGGAGGAGTCGGCACGCGAGGACGCGTGGGGGATGCGGGTGGCGCTGTCCGGCGACGGTCTCGCCGCCGCCGACCCGCGCGCGCAGCAGCGGCTGGACCTGTCGCACGGGGCGGCGGTGCGCATCGGCGCCCCCCCCCGTCGCGTGTGGGGTGGCCGTGCACGACGGCCTGATCGCGGCCTTACCCACCCTGTGAGCCGTGCCCCGGACACCGGGGGGCGCGGCCTACAGGTCGTCCGGGGCGCCCAGGCCGGTCAGGGCTCCCACCGGGTCCGGGTCGGGAGTGCCGCGGGGCCACCAGTCGTCCTGGCCCGGCTCCGACTCGTAGGCGTACCACAGGCCGTCGCGGCCCAGCCGGAGCTGGACGTGGCCGCGCGGGTGGGTGAGGTGGTTGCGCCAGGGCCGGAACGCCGGGAGGTCGGCGGCGAGCAGCAGCGGGCGGGCCCGGTCGAAGCGGCCGGCCGGCGGGTCCCAGGGGTCCTCCAGGACGGCCAGCCCCTCCTCGCCGCCCTGCCGCCAGGCGGCGACCGCGCGGGCCAGGTCGGCCGGGGTGCGGCCGACGGCCGCGGCCAGCGTGGCGTACAGGGCGCGGGTGGCGGCGGTCAGGCCGGAGCCCGGCCGGGCCGCGGCGAGCCGTACGGCGTCCTGCCAGAGCGTGAGTTCGGCGACCGGGTCGCGTCCGGTGGTGAGCAGCGCGTGCGCGCGGGCGGCGGCGTCGGTGGCGAGCTGGTCCAGCGCGAGGGGGTCCGGGCCGCCGGGCGCGGCCGGGTACACCGGCGGCTGCTCGGGGTGCGGCGGCACGGGCAGCGGGCGGGGCGGCGCGGGCAGCCGGCGCGGGGCGAGGGCCTCGGTCGCGCGGACGCCGGGCAGGGACCGCGGCGCCCCCTCCTGAGCGGCGCGGGCCGCCCGGGCGGCGCTGCGGCGGGACAGCGCGTCCAGCAGCTCGCGTTCGCCTCGGCCGCGCAGCAGGAGCAGCACGAAGGGGTCGGCGTCGAGCAGGCGTGCCGTCTGGTAGCAGAGGGCGGCCGCGTGCTTGCACGGGTGGCCGGAGTCGGGGCAGCTGCAGCGCGGGGCGAGATCGCCGGGGCCGGGCAGCAGGGGCACACCGCAGTCGGCGAGCGACTCGGGCAGCTCCTTGTCGAGCAGCGCCGCGATGTGGCCCGGCCGGTCCGCGGCCGTGTCCAGGAACCGCTCCCAGTCGCCGTCGTCCAGGGTCCGCAGGCGCACCTGCACCCGGTACGGCCGCGGGCGGCTCCCGCGCACGTACGCCAGCACCGAGCCCGGGGTCACCGTGATCGCGTCCACGTTGCCCGCGTCCGCGTAACCCCGGCCCCGGACCAGCCTCTTGACGTCCAGCGCACCCCGCTCCAGCGCCTCCACCCAGGCGTTCCCCCACCAGGTCCCGGCGAACGCCGAGCCCTCCGCCGAAACCGCCCGGGCCGCGAACGCCGGGAAGGTGCGCCGGAGTTCGGAGTCCCGGTGCGGCGTCGCCATGCTGCCGGGCACCTGCGGGGACGCGGCCGGACGGTCGCCCGTGCGGCTTGGGGCGCCGACGCCGCCGGGCTTGTGCTTGGCCCCTGAGATTTCCGGGGCCCGGGGCGTATCGGGCGTATTCGGACCCTCAGGCGTCTCCGAGACGTCCGAGCCGTCCGGGTCGTCCGGACCGTCGGTCCATGAGGGCATGCGGAAGGCGCTGTTCAGGAACTGCCGCATGTCCCGCACGGCTTGCACCCGTGCGGCCCCGGGCTGCCCGGAGCCGCCGGGCGACGGGGACGGGCCGGCGGCACGGCGCGCGGACGCGCTCCGCCCGCGCCGCGCGCCGCCTTCCGCCGCCCGCGCCGCCTCCCGCCGAGCGGCACGCAACGCCTCCCGCGCGACATCACCCGGACGCCCTGCGGAGGACGGGGCCGCGTGAGAGGAGGGCGCGTCGGCGGACGGGGCCGCGTCGGAGGACGAGGCTGCGTCGGAAGACGAGGGCGGCTCCGAGGACGTGTCGGCATCGGTGGGCAGAGGCGCGTCGGTTGACGAGGCATCCTCGGTCGGCGGGATCGGATCTGCGGACGGGGCCGGGTCAGAGGACGGAGCCGCATCGGCAGGCCGGGCAGCCTCGGACGACGACCCCGGCAAGGACGAAGCCTCCGTCACCGGCCCTGCCGGGCCGGCGGGCGGCGGGACTTCGGCGGCCCGAATCCCGTCCTCGGGCTCCGCTACGGCAGGCGTCCGGAGCGCACCGGAGGACGCCGCGCCTCCGGACGGCCGGCCTTCAGCGGCCGGCGGCACGGCAGACCACCGGGCGTCGGCACGGGCCGAGTCGGCGGACGACCCCGCCTCCGACCCCGAGCGCGGGTCGTCGGACGACCGGCCCGAGGAGGACGAAACCCCAGCCGCCGACCCCGACCGACCAGCGGACGGCCGACCCTCGGCGGCCGGCGGCACGGCAGACCACCGGGCATCGGCACGGCCCGACTCGGCGGACGACCCCGCCTCCGACCCCGAGCGCGGGTCGTCGGACGACCGGCCCGAGGAGGACGAAACCCCAGCCGCCGACCCCGCCCGACCAGCGGACGGCCGACCCTCGGCGGCCGGCGACAGGGCGGACCACCGGGCATCGGCCAGGGCCGAATCGACGAACGAGGCGGCCTCCGACGCCGGGAGCGGGGCGTCGGACGACCGGCCCGAGGAGGACGAAGCCCCGGTCGCCGGTCCCGGCCGGGCTTCGGCGGCGGGCCGCTGGGTGTCCGCGGGGGCCGGGGCGGATGTCGCGGCTCGCAGGGCCGCTCTCGCGATGTCGGCGGGGCGGGGCTCGGCGGTGCCGGCGGGTTCCGCGCCGGACTCGGTGCCGGGCTCCGGTGCGGTGGTGGCCGGTGGGTTCTCCGGCTCGGGGGCCGTCCCGTTGCCGGCGGTCCCCGTGCGCCGGCGGGCCGCGCGCAGGGCCTCGCGGGCGGCGTCGCCGGGGCGTGGCTCCCCGGGCGTCATGACGTCCTCCGCAGGGAGACGAGGTCGGAGAGTTCGCGGTCCGTCAGTTCGGTCAGGGCGGCCTCGCCGGAGCCGAGAATGGCGTCGGCCAGGGCTCGTTTGGCGGCGAGCATCTCGGCGATGCGGTCCTCGACGGTGCCCTCGGTGACCAGGCGGTGGACCTGGACGGGCTGGGTCTGGCCGATGCGGTAGGCGCGGTCGGTGGCCTGCTCCTCGACGGCCGGGTTCCACCAGCGGTCGAAGTGCACGACATGGCCCGCGCGGGTGAGGTTCAGGCCCGTGCCGGCCGCCTTCAGCGAGAGCACCAGCACCGGGGTCCCGCCGCTCTGGAAGCGGTCGACCATGCGCTCGCGCTCCGGCACCGGCGTGCCGCCGTGCAGCAGGTCCACCGGGACCGCGCGGGCGGACAGGTGGGCGGTGATGAGCCGCGCCATGCCGACGTACTGGGTGAAGACGAGGGCGGAGCCGTCCTCGGCGAGCACGGTGTCCAGCAGCTCGTCCAGCAGCGCGAGTTTGCCGGAGCGGGCGGCCAGGCGGTCGGCGCGGGCGTCCTCCTTGAGGTACAGCGCGGGGTGGTCGCAGATCTGCTTCAGGGCGCCGAGCAGTTTCAGGACCAGGCCCCGCCGGCCGATGCCCTCCGCGGTCTCGATGGCGAGCATGGACTCGCGCACCACCGCCTCGTACAGCGCGGCCTGCTCACGGGTGAGCGGCACCGGGTGGTCGGTCTCGGTCTTGGGCGGCAGTTCGGGGACGATGCCGGGGTCGGATTTCTTGCGGCGCAGCAGGAAGGGGCGGACCAGCCGGGACAGCCGCTCCACCGCCTCCTGGTCCTCGCCGTTCTCCACCGCGCGGGCGTGCCGGGCGCGGAAGGACTTCAGCGGGCCGAGCAGGCCGGGGGTGGTCCAGTCGAGCAGAGCCCACAGTTCGGAGAGGTTGTTCTCCACCGGGGTGCCGGTGAGGGCCACGCGCGCGGGCGCCGGGATGGTGCGCAGCGCCTTCGCGGTCGCGGAGTACGGGTTCTTCACGTGCTGCGCCTCGTCGGCGACGACCATCCCCCAGGGCTGCTCGGCGAGCTGCCCGGCGGCGGAGCGCATCGTGCCGTACGTGGTGAGGACGAAGCCGCCGGCCAGGCCGTCGAGGGTGCGGTCGGGGCCGTGGAAGCGGCGGACGGGCACGCCGGGCGCGAACCGGGTGATCTCGCGCTGCCAGTTGCCCAGCAGGGACGCGGGGCAGACCACCAGGGTCGGCTCGGTGCGGGCCCGCTTCAGGTGCAGGGCGATCAGCGTGATCGTCTTGCCGAGGCCCATGTCGTCGGCGAGGCAGCCGCCGAGGCCGAGGGAGGTCATCAGATCGAGCCAGGCCAGACCGCGCAGCTGGTAGTCGCGCAGTGTGGCGTCGAGCCCGGCGGGCGGTTCGGCCGGGCGCAGTCCGGCGGTGAGGCGGTCGCGCAGGGCGGCCAGCGCGCCGGTGGGGACGGCCTCGACGCGTGCGCCGTCCACCTCGGCGGTGCCGGTGAGCGCGACGGACAGGGCGTCGACGGGATCGAGCAGGCCCAGTTCGCGTTTGCGGGCCTTGCGGACCAGGGCGGGATCGACCAGCACCCAGCGGTCGCGGAGCCGGACGACCGGCCGGTGGGCCTCGGCGAGCGCGTCCATCTCGGCCTCGCTGAGCGGTTCCCCGCCGAGCGCGAGCTGCCAGCTGAACCGCAGCAGCTCCTCGCTCTCGAAGAACCCGGTGCCGTCGGTCGCCGAGCCGGGCGCCGGGCGCACCACGGCGGCGGCGCTGAGGTCGCGGGCGAGGTCGCGGGGCCAGTGCACGGCCACCCCGGCCGCGCCGAGCCGGGCGGCGGCCACGCCGAGCAGGTCGCCGAGTTCCTCCTCCGACAGGGCGAGGACGTCGGGCACGTCCTGTTCGGTGAGCCGGTGCAGCGGCGGCCACACCCGGGCGGCGCGGCGTACGGCGAGGGCGGCGTCCACCCGGGCGCGCGGGCCGAACGCCGCGTCCGCCTCGCCGGCCCACAGGGCGGCCGCGTCGGTCATCAGGGTGGGGTCGGCGAGGCTGTGCACCTGGACGATCGCGGCGCCGGCGGCGCGGGCTCCTCCGACGGCATCGGCGTCGAAGACGTCGGACGCGGACAGGTCGAGGCGCAGTGAGATCCGTACCCCCGCGTCCATGCCGGCGGCGACCTCCGCGGCCCAGTCGTGGGCGTGCGGGAGGGACTGGGGCTCCCGGGCGGCGAAGGGCCGGCCCGCGGTGTGGGCGGCGGCGGGGGTGCGGGGCAGGGTGTCGGCGACCGCGTCCAGGAAGGACCGGACCAGCGCCTCCGGCTCGGGCAGCCGCAGCGGGCCCGGCTCCGGCAGCGGGACGGCGTGCCCCTCGGGCGGCAGGGCGGCGGCCACCTCGCGCAGGTGGGCGATGTCGTCGGGTTCCAGCGGACCGGCCCGCCAGGCGTCGTGGCCGCCCGGGGTGAGGCCGGGCAGCAGGCGGCCGCGGGCGACGAGGCGCAGGGCGTGCAGCGCGGCGGCGCCCCAGCAGACGGTGGCCGGGTGGGCGGCCGGGTCGCGCCGGGCGCGGACCAGCAGGGGCAGGGCGTCGGCGATCGGCAGGGTGAGCGCGGGCACCTGCCGGCGGCGGGCGCCCGCTCCGTGGCGCCGTACGACGGTCAGCTCCTCGACGGCGGGCGCTCCGGACCCGGCGTCGGTGGGCAGCGGGCCGCCCTCGGGGTCCCAGAAGGCGATCCGGCTCTCGCGCGGGAGGGGCGCGGGCAGGTAGACGGACGCGAGGCGCACCGGTACCGGGTTCCCGGTACGGCCGGGCGCTCCCCCGGATTCCGCGACCGCGGTCGTGCCACCGCTCATACGTTCTGCCACCTCCCGCCCTGGTCCTGGACCGACCGGACGTCCTCGACTCTACGGGCGGGGTCCGACAACCGGGTCCGGCGGCCGGGCGGCCCGGGCGCCGCGGGCCGGGGGGGGCCGCCCGGAACGGCGCTACGGGACCGTGCGGGAGACGACGTACACCATCGGGTAGTTCGGGTCGGCCATGTTCACGAGCACGTCCTGGGTGGGCGCCGGGTTCTTCTGCGGATGGGCCAGTCCGTACCACTGGCCGGGTCCGGAGAAGTTCCAGCCGGAGACCTTCCGGTCCCGGGCGCTGATCGGCTTGAGGTCCTTCTTCAGCTCGTCCCGGCGTACGCCCATGGCGCCCAGGAAGGCGTCCAGGCCGGCGCTGTTGGTGCGGAACTCTATGTAGAGCCGGCTGGTCTTCCAGTTGTTGGTCTCGTAGTACGCGATGTAGTCGGCGGGGTGCGGCACGGCCACCTGGTAGAGGCGGCGCTGCACCTTGGAGGGGAAGCCCGGGGCGAGGCCGGTCGCCGAGTACTTCGCCTCCTTGTCCTTGCCGCTGCTGCGGCTCTGGTTGGCGGAGATCACCAGGTAGCCCGCCGGGACGCCGATGAGCAGCACGATGATCAGCAGGGTCAGCACCCTGCGCTTCGCCTTGTGGCGGGGGTCCTCCACGGCGCGGCGCGGCTCGTCCGGCGGCGCGGCCTGGTGCGGCAGCGATGTGGTCATGCGGTGTCCTGGTCGCGGCGGGCCTGTGCGTACCGCTCGTAGCGCTCGTGGCGTTCCACCCGGCGCCGCTTGGCCCGCCGGAACCGCCGGGCGACCAGCCGGGCGAGGTCGGCGGCGCCCACCATGCCGGCCTCGGGGCCGAGCTGGGCGCGGGTGATGCGGGCCTCGGGGCGGTAGCCGCGGCCCGTGAGGTGGCGTTTGAAGGCGTCCCGGGCGGGGCCGATGAGCAGGTCGTCGGCGGCGCTGACACCGCCGCCGATCACGAAGCAGGACGGATCGAGGGCCGCCGCGAGGTTGGCGATGCCGACGCCGAGCCACTGGCCGATGTCCTGCAGCAGCTCGATGCACATGGCGTCGCCCTCGCGGGCCAGCTCGGTGATCATCGGGCCGGAGATGTCGTCGACGGCGCCCTTGACGTGCTCGATGATCCCATAGGCCACCGGGGAGTCGGCCGCGGCCAGCTCCTTGGCCTCGCGGACGAGCGCGTTGCCGGAGCTGTACTGCTCCCAGCAGCCGCGGTTGCCGCACGGGCACCGGTGGCCGCCGGGCACCACCTGCATGTGGCCGAACTCGCCGGCGACGCCGTACTTGCCGCGCTTGACCTGGCCGTCCTCCAGGATGGCGCCGCCGATGCCGGTGCCGAGGGTGATCATGACCAGGTGGTCCTCGCCGCGTCCGGCGCCGAAGCGCCACTCCGCCCAGGCGGCGGTGTTCGCGTCGTTGTCCACCAGCACCGGAACGGACAGGCGGCTGGCGAGGCGGTCCCGCAGGGGCTCGTTGCGCCAGGACAGGTGGGGGGCGAACAGGACGCGGTTGCGGTCGGCGTCGACCCAGCCGGCGGCGCCGATGCCGACCGCGTGCACGTCGTGCCGGTCGGACAGGTCCAGGACCAGCTCGGCGATGGTGTCCTCGACGACCTTGGGGCTCTTCGACTTGTCCGGGGTCTCCGTGCGGAGCTTCTCCAGGATGTTGCCGTCCGCGTCCACCACGCCCGCCATGACCTTGGTGCCGCCGATGTCGATGCCGACCGTGGGCACGCGCGGCGCGGTCAGGTGCGAGCGGCGTTCCCTTGTCCCGACCGTGCGGAGCACGGGGGCTCGACGGGAGCCGATGGGGGCGGTGAGGTCGCGGTAGGTGCTCATCGTTGCTCGATTCTGCCGCACGCTCGCGCCTGGTGCGGCAAGGGGGAGCGGAGGAGGGCGCGCGATCGGCGCCGGGCACGGGCCCGTCCCGGCGGATCGCGCGGTTCCCAGCGCCCCTCAGCGACGCTGCAGTTCGTGGCGCAGGGCGTCGAGGTCGGACCCTCCCGCCATCTGCTGGGTCAGCTCGTCCAGGGTGATCCCGTCCCTTGTGTGATTGCCCACCATCGTGCCCCGCCGCAGCAGGACGAACCGGTCGCCCACCAGGTACGCGTGGTGCGGGTTGTGGGTGATCAGTACGACGCCGAGGCCCTCGTCGCGTGCCGCGGCCACGTACTTCAGCACCACGCCCGACTGCTTCACGCCCAGCGCCGCCGTCGGCTCGTCCAGGATCAGGACCTTGGCGCCGAAGTGGACGGCGCGGGCGATCGCCACGCACTGGCGCTCGCCGCCGGAGAGGGTGCCGATGGGCTGGTCGACGTCGCGCAGGTCGATCCCCATGCGGAGCAGGGCCTCGCGCGTGGTGCGGCGCATGAGGTCGATGTCCAGGCGCTTGAAGGGGCCCACGCCCTTGCGGGGCTCCGAGCCGAGGAAGAAGTTGCGCCAGACCGGCATCAGGGGAACGACGGCGAGGTCCTGGTAGACCGTGGCGATGCCGCGGTCCAGGGCCTCGCGCGGGGAGGAGAGGGCGGTCTCCTCGCCCTCGATGCGCAGGGTGCCGCCGTCGTGCCGGTGCAGGCCCGCGACGATCTTGATCAGGGTGGACTTGCCGGCCCCGTTGTCGCCGAGGACGCAGGTGATCTCCCCGGCGTTGACCTCCAGGGAGACGCCTTCGAGGGCGCGGACGGTGCCGTAGTGCTTGCTGACGTCGGTCAGCTCGACGAGGGACGTCACTTGTTGGCCTCCGCGCGCTTGCGGACCCAGGCGTTGAGCAGGGTCGCGAGGAGCAGCATCGCTCCGAGGAAGAACTTGAACCAGTCCGGGTTCCACTCGGCGAAGACGATGCCCTTACTGGTCATGCCGAACAGGAGCGCGCCGACCGCGGAGCCGACGGCGCTGCCGTAGCCGCCGGTGATGAGGCAGCCGCCGATGACGGCCGCGATGATGTAGATCAGCTCGTTGCCGACGCCCTCGCCGGACTGGACGGCGTCGAAGGAGAAGAGCAGGTGCTGCCCGGAGATCCAGGCGCCGAGCGCCACGCCCATGTACAGGCCGATCTTCGTCCTGGCGACCGGCACGCCGACCGCGCGGGCCGCGTCCTGGTTGCCGCCGGCCGCGAAGATCCAGTTGCCGGCGCGGGTGCGCAGCAGGATCCAGGAGCCGAGGGCGACCAGGCCCAGCCACCACAGGATGGTGACCTTGAAGTCGACGCCGCCGACGGTGAGGGTCGAGGCGAAGACGGCGCGGGCGCTCGCGAAGCCCTCCATGTCCGCGATGCTCTTGGTGGAGACCGTGTCGTCGATCAGCTTGGTGAAGCCGAGGTTCATACCGGTCAGCATCAGGAAGGTGCCGAGCGTGATGATGAAGCTGGGCAGCCCGGTGCGGGTGAGCATGAAGCCGTTGAACGCGCCGATGGCCAGGGTGACCAGCAGCGACACGCCCACGCCGACCCAGGTGTTCGCCGTCATCTGGTAGCTGAACATCGACGAGACCAGCGCCGAGGACGTCACCAGGACGCCGGCGGACAGGTCGAACTCGCCGCCGATCATCAGCAGCGCCACCGGGACGGCCATGATGCCGATGGTCGAGGAGGCGTACAGGACGGTGCTGAGGCTGGCGGTGCGCAGGAAGCCGTCGGCGGCGAAGGCGAAGAAGACGAAGACGGCGAGCGCGCCGACCACCGAGCCCAGCTCCGGGCGGGCGAGCAGTTTCCGCAGCGGCGAGCCGGCCAGGAGTCTCTCGTCCGGCGCCTGTTCCAGGGTGGCGTTCACCGGGTGCCCCGCTCGGTGTACTCGGCCAGCGAGGCGGCCTGGTCCTTGGTGACGATCTGCGGGCCGGTCAGCACGGGCCGGCCGCCGCCGAGGACGTCGCCGTTGTACTTGTACAGCCAGAGCAGGTCCACGGCCTGGTAGCCCTGGAGGTAGGGCTGCTGGTCCACGGCGAAGCCGAGGGTGCCGTCCTTCAGCTCGGCGGCGACCTTGGCGTTGAGGTCGAAGGTGTCGATCTCCGCCTCGCTGCCCGCGCCCTTCTTCGCCTGCACGGCGGTGTCGGCGTAGGGGGCGCCGAGGGTGACGACCGCGTCGACGGAGCTGTCCGCCTGGAGCTTGGCCTCGATCGCGGACTGCACGTCGGGCATGTTGGTGCCGTTGACGTACAGCTTGCGCACGGTGCCGTGGAAGGTCTTGGCCACGCCGTCGCAGCGCTGCTCGTGGCCCACGTTGCCCTGCTCGTGCAGGACGCACAGGGCCTTCTTCCTGCCGCGCTTGTTCAGCTCCTCGCCGACGGCCTCGCCGGCGACGGTCTCGTCCTGGCCGATGTGGGTGAGGGCGCCGAAGGCCTTGGACTCCTCGGAGCCGGAGTTCACGGTGATCACCGGGATGCCGGCCTTCTCGGCGCGGGCGACGGCGGCCTTGAGTGCGTCGGGCTTGGCGAGGGTGACGATGATGGCGTCGACCTTCTTGTCGACCGCCGCGTCCACGAGCTGGGCCTGCTGCTGGGCCTCGTCGTCGTGCGAGTACAGGAAGTTGATGTTGTCCTTGAGCGCGGCCTGCTTGGCGCCGCTCTGCACGATGTCCCAGAAGGTGTCGCCGTCTCCCGAGTGGGTGACCATAGCGAAGGTCCAGCGGGGGGTGTTCACCGCCGCCCGCCCCTGGGCCGCGGCGGCCTTGCGGGCGTCCTCCGCCCGTTTGCCGCCGGTGCTGCTGCACCCGGCGAGGGACACGGAGAGTGCCCCTGCCAGCGCTATGCCTACCCAGGTCCGAAACCGTGCCACGAGGCCGTGCCCTTCTTGCCGTGTCCGTCCGTACGCAAGGGGCCGGCGATCATCTCGGCGGCCCCCAACACTCCAGTATCGAACACGGGGAACACCCGTGACACCGCCGGGGAGCCCCTGCCCGTCACCTTGTCAGGACATTGCGACGTGCGGCGGGCCGGGCGGTCACGGGGGTACGGGCCCGGCGGTCGGGGACGAACGGGCGGCGGCTCAGGGGCGCACCAGGAGCTGGAACTCGAAGGAGTAGCGGCTCGGACGGTAGGTGTGGTCGCCGTACTCCACCGCGCGGCCGGTGTCGTCGTAGGTGGTGCGCCGCATGGTGAGCAGCGGGGCGCCCTCCGCCTCGGACAGCCGCTCGGCCTCGGCGGCCGTGGCGCCCCGGGCGCCGATGGACTGGCGGGCGCTGTGCAGGGTGATCCCGGCGGAGCGCATCAGCCGGTACAGGCCGGTGGCCTCCAGCCGGCCGGTCTCCAGGTCGAGCAGACCCGGCGGCAGGTGGTTGGTCAGGTACGCCATCGGCTCCCCGTGCGCGAGGCGCAGCCGCTCGACGCGGTGGACGTCACCGCCCTCGGGCACCCCGAGCGCCGCGGCGATCTCGGCGGAGGCCGGTTCGACGGTGTTGACCAGGACCTTCGTCTCGGGCCGCTGCCCGGCGGCCTCCAGGTCGTCGTAGAGGCTGCTCAGCTCCAGAGGGCGCTTGACCTGGCTGTGCACGACCTGGGTGCCCACGCCCCGGCGACGGACCAGCAGGCCCTTGTCGACGAGCGACTGGATGGCCTGGCGGACCGTGGGCCGGGACAGGCCGAGCCGGGCGGCCAGCTCGATCTCGTTGCCCAGCAGGCTGCCCGGCGTGAGGCCGCCGTGCTCGATCGCGGCCTCCAGCTGCTGGGAGAGCTGGAAGTACAACGGCACCGGGGAACTGCGGTCCACCCGGAGATCGAGTGTCACGGTCGGGTCCACAACTGGTTTGGGCACGGCTCGAGCGTAGTCGCGTGCCCGGTTGACGGGAAGTCGTGTAGTCCGGTTGTCCGGACATGACGATTGACAGGGCCCCGGGTCGGCCCTCACTTTGTTTCCATGCGCATCGGGGTCATCGGTACGGGCCGCATCGGCACCATTCATGCGAACACGCTCAGCCGCCATCGCGAGGTCGGGTCGCTGATCCTGACCGACGCGGACCCGGCGCGGGCACAGGAGCTGGCGCACCGGCTGGGCGAGACGGCGGCGCCCGGGGTGGACGAGATCTTCCGCTGGGGCGTGGACGCGGTGGTGATCACCACCGCGACCGCGGCGCACGCCGAGCTGATCGGCCGGGCGGCCCGGTCCGGCCTCCCGGTCTTCTGCGAGAAACCCATAGCGCTCGACCTGCCGGGGACGCTGCACGCGCTCGCCGAGGTCGAGGCGGCGGGCACGGTGCTGCAGATGGGGTTCCAGCGGCGCTTCGACGCGGGCTACGCGGGCGCCCGGGAGGCGGTGCGCTCGGGCCGGCTGGGGCGGCTGCACACCGTGCGGGCCATGACCTCCGACCAGTCCCCTCCCCCGCCGGAGTGGCTGCCGCTGTCCGGCGGCCTGTTCCGCGACACCCTGATCCACGACTTCGACGTGCTGCGCTGGGTGACGGGCCGCGAGGTCACGGACGTGTACGCGGCCGGTTCGGACGCCGGGCCGCCGATGTTCCGCCAGGCCGGGGACGTCAGCACCGGCGGGGCCCTGCTCACCCTGGACGACGGCACGCTGGCCACGGCGACGGCGACCCGGCTGAACGGCGCGGGATACGACGTCCGGATGGAGCTGGCCGGCGAGCGGGACACGGTCGTGGTCGGCCTGGACGACCGTACGCCGGTGGCGTCCACCGAGCCGACCGGGCCGCCGCCCGCGTCCAGGCCCTGGACCGGGTTCCTGGAGCGCTTCGGGCCCGCCTACGAGGCCGAGCTGTGCGCCTTCGTCGAGGTGCTGCGCGGTGAGCGGCCCAACCCGTGCGACGGGCAGGAGGCCCTGCAGGCGCTACGGATCGCCGAGGCCTGCGAGGTGTCCCGGCGGGAGCGCCGCCCGGTGCGGCTGCTGGAGATCCAGGACCGGGTCCAGCCGTCGTACGGCTGAACCCGTGCCGTACGGCGGCGCCCGCCCGGCCTCGCGCGGTTCACCAGCGCACGGGCAGGCTGCGCATCCCCCGCATCAGCAGGCCCGGCAGCCACTCGCCCGTGGGGCCGTCGAGTGCGAGCCCGGGGGCGCGTTCCAGGAGGGCGCCGATGGCGATCCGGCCCTCCAGGCGGGCCAGGGGCGCGCCCAGGCAGTAGTGGATGCCGTGGCCGAAGGCGAGATGGCCGCGGGCGTCTCGGCGGATGTCGAACCGGTCGGGGTCGGCGTAGCGGTCGGCGTCACGGCCGGCGGCGGTGAGGCCGATCATCACCGACTCGCCCTTCTCGATCACGCGGCCGGCGATCTCCAGGGGTTCGGCGGCGTACCGGTAGGTGCCGGTCTCCACCGGGCCCTCGTAGCGCAGCATCTCCTCGACGGCGCCGTCCAGCAGGCTCATGTCGGCGCGCAGGGCGGCGAGTTGGTCCGGATGGGCGAGGAGGGCGTGGACGCCGTTGCCGATGAGGTTGACGGTGGTCTCGTGGCCGGCGATGAGCAGCAGGTAGGCCATGCCGCTCAGTTCGTCCGGGGAGAGCCTGTCGCCGTCCTCGGCGGTGGTGCGGATCAGGTCGCTGAGCAGGTCGTCGGTGGGGCCGGCGCGACGCTTGTCCTCGATCAGTTCCGGGAGGTATTCGGAGAGGGCGACGATCGCGTCGTACTCCGTGTCGGCGTCGGTCGGTGCGACGACCTCGGTGGAGATCCGGCGGAACTCGGCGCGGTCCATGTCCGGGACGCCGAGGAGTTCGCAGATGACCGTGAGGGGCAGCGGGTAGGCCAGCGCCTCGATGAGGTCGGCGCGGCCGCGCGGCAGCATCTCGTCCAGCAGCTCGTCGGTGATCCGCTGGATCCGGGGGCGCAGCCGCTCCACCCGGCGCATGGTGAACGCGCGCGTGACCAGGGAACGCAGCCGGGTGTGCTGGGGCGGGTCGGTGACCAGCAGGTACTTGCCGATCTTCTCCTCGTCCAGCAGCGGCGACCCGATCCGCGCGGTGTCCTTGGCCAGCCGGGGATCGGCGAGGGCGGCCCGCGCCTCCTCGTACCCGACGACCAGCCAGGCCGTCCGCCCCTCGTCCGCCCCGCCGAGCCGCACCCGGTGCACGGGCCCCCGCTCGCGCAGCCTCGCGTAGTACGGATGCGGGTCCGTGCGGAACGCGTCCCCGAACTCGCCCAGATCGACCACCGGTTGCCCGTCCATCGCCCCTCTTCCGAAATCCCCCGGGACACACCGGGGACGTCCCCCGGCGCGGTGCTGCCAAGGTGTCAACGCACGGGGCGGGCACACCGTGCCCGTCGTCACCCCGCACGGTGAACTCGCCGGAAATTCACGTGACTTCACGGGAAACTCCGCAAGTTTGACATTGACATGCCACGCTCTACGCGCGTCATCATGAAGGCATGAGATTCCCCCCACGCGCATCTCGTATCACTGTCGCCGCCGCCGTTCTGTCCACGCTCGTCGTGGGCGGCACCGTCTCCGCCACCACGGCGGACGCGGCCGCCGCCTCCGTCGGCAGCGTCTGCTACGGCGCCCTCCCCCCACAGGCGCACGACACGCTCGACCTGATCGACGAGGGCGGGCCGTTCCCCTACTCGCAGGACGGGACCGTCTTCCAGAACCGGGAGAACGTGCTGCCGAGTCAGCAGAGCGGCTACTACCACGAGTACACCGTCATCACGCCGGGCTCCCCCACGCGCGGCGCCCGCCGGATCGTCACCGGCGAAAAGACCCAGGAGGACTACTACACCTCCGACCACTACGCCACGTTCGACCTCGTCGACTTCGGCTGCTGATCCGTACGGGCGTCGTCCGTACGGCGACGCGAAGGCCCCCGGCGCACCGCGCGCCGGGGGCCTTCCGCCGTCGGGGAGCGCGGCGCGGCCGCCTCCCGGGCCCGCGCCGCGGTGCGCGGGCGTGCGTCAGTCCGCCGCCCGGCGGCCCCAGGCGGTCCCGCCGAGCACCAGTACGCCGCCGACCAGGCCGAGCGTCCCGAGCCGTTCCCCGCCGAGGGCGATGCCGGCCGCAGCGGCCCACAGCGGCTCGGTGCCCAGCAGCAGGCTGACCCGCGACGGCGAGGTGCGGCGGACCGCCCACATCTGCACGAAGAACGCGAACAGCGTGCACAGTGCCGAGAGGAAGAGCAGGCCGGCCCACTCCTGCGGGCCGAAGCCGGCCGCGGCCGTCCACGGCGCCGGGCCGCCGGCCCCGGCCGACAGGGCCGCGAAGACGGCGACCGCGGTGCCGAGCTGGACGGTGGTGAGCGGAAGGGCGCCCGCGCCGCGCACGGAGCGCAGCCGGGACATGACGAGGACGTGCAGGGTGCGGACCAGCGCGGCGAGCAGCATCAGCAGGTCGCCGGCGGACGGCCGGGTGAAGCCGCCGCCCTGGGTGAGCAGCACGACGCCGAGCACCGACAGGGCCGCGGCGCCGAGGAAGGCGGCGGTGGGCCTGGTGCGGGTGACCGCGGCCTCGGCGAGCGGGGTGAGGATCATTGTGAGGCTGATGATCAGACCGGCATTGGTCGCCGAGGTGTGCACGACCCCGTACGTCTCCAGCAGGAAGACACCGCCCAGGATCAGCCCCAGCAGGGCCGCGCCGCGCCACTGAGCGCCGGTGAGGCCGCGCAGGGAACGCAGCCCGACGGCGCCGAGCACGGGCAGCACCAGTGCGAACCGCAGCACGAGCACGGCGAGCACCGTACGGGCGGTGGTGATGTCCTTCGCGGCGAGGTAGCTGGCGCCCCAGCAGACCGCGACGAGCAGCACGGGCAGGTCGGTGTGCCAGGCGCGGCGGGGCGCGAGGGCGCCGGGTACGGCGATCGACGACATCGGGGCGGCTCTCCCGGTCTTCCGAGGGGGTGCGCAGACGTCGCCGGCTCGCACGGGGCGCGATCACCGTACCGGTGGGGACGATCTTCGGGCCAGGCCCGCGCCACCGGGGTGCCCCGCGGCCGGCCCGAGGGTCAGAACGAACCGTACTCGGGGCTGCCGAGCGGGTCGTAGCTCTGGATGGAGACGCCCGCGGCGGTGACCCGGCCTCCCGTGCGCTCGAAGCGGGTGGGGACGGCGCCTTCCGCGAACAGCCGGCGGCCGGCGCCGAGGACGACCGGGAAGGTCACCAGGTGCAGGGTGTCGACCAGCCGCAGGTCCACCAGGGAGCGCACCAGGGCCCCGCTGCCGTGGATCTGGAGCTCGCCGTCGGTGCGCTCCTTGAGGGCGGCGACCTCCTTGGCGAGGTCGCCGGAGACGACGGTGGTGCCGGACCACGCGGGCGCCTGGAGGGTGGCGGAGACGACGTACTTGGGCAGGGCGTTGAGCCTGCTCGCGACCGGGTCGGCCGGGTCGGTCATCCCCGGCCAGTAGGAGGCGAAGATCTCGTACGTGCGGCGGCCGAGCAGAAAGGCTCCGGCGCGGCCGAAGGACTCGGTGACGAACCGGCCGAAGTCCTCGTCGCCGTACGGGAAGGTCCAGCCGCCCTGGCCGAAGCCGCCGCTGGTGTCCTCCTGGGGGCCGCCGGGCGCCTGGTACACGCCGTCGAGGCTGACGAAGACGGTGGAGACGAGCTTGCCCATGACAGGTGCCTTCTTCCAGGTGCGGGGGTCCGTTGTCATCAGGTCGGACCCCGCGCGCCCCCGGAAGTCATCGGTTCAGCCGGCGTGGGTCGAGAACAGTCCGCCGGTCGGACCCTGCTTGTCGCCGCCCTGGGCCTTCTTCAGGGCGTTGGCGAGGCTCTCGATGGTGAGGGACTGCAGGATCACCCGGCCGTTGCCCTCCAGGGTGGCCAGGGACAGGCCCTCGCCGCCGAACACGGCGTTCATGATGCCCTGCCGGTTCAGTCCGCCGACGCGCTGGACGCCGTACTGGATGCCCTCCTCGAAGGCGACGACGCAGCCGGTGTCGACCTCGATGCGGCCGCCGAAGTCCGCCGGGTTCAGGTCGATGAAGTTGCCCGCGCCGGCGATGATCACCGTGCCGTGCCCGGTGAACTTCTCCAGGACGAAGCCCTCGCCGCCGCTCATGCCGGTGCGTCCGCCCTGGAAGGCGATGCCGAACTCGACGCTGGACTCGGCGGCCACGAAGGCGTCCTTCTCGGCGAACCACGCGCGCGTGCCGTCCAGCTCCAGGGCGCGCATCTCGCCGGGCAGCACGCCCGCGAAGCCGACGGTGCCCTCGCCGCCCTGCGAGGTGAAGTACTGGAAGGCCAGTGACTCGCCGGCCATCATGCGCTGGCCGACCTGCATGGCGGTGCCCATGGCCTGGCGCAGCATGCCGCCCATGCCGCCGGAGCCGTTCTGCTGCCGGCCTCCGTTGCCCGAGGGGCCGGACAGCCGGGTCTCCATGGTCACGTTCGTCGTCTTGAACAGGAACTTCCCGGCCTCGCAGTACACGGTCTGGCCGGGGCGGAGGTTGACAACCGCCATCTGCATGGCGTTGCCGACGATCTCTTGCTGAAGGGTCACGGGAGGAGAACGCGGGAGGCGGATCGAAGAGTTCCGGGTGTGACGAGGTCGATGTCCGTACACCGCCGGTGGACGGCGCCCCCGGCGGCTGGGATGGGGGCATGACGACGAACGGATCTCTCGACGGCAAGGTGGCCCTGGTGACCGGTGGCAGCCGGGGAATCGGGGCGGCGGTCGCGCTGCGTCTCGCGCGCGCGGGTGCGGACGTGGCGGTGACCTATGTGAACGGCAAGGAGGCGGCGGACGGCGTGGTGCGGGCCGTGGAGGCGCTGGGGCGGCGGGCGGTGGCGCTGCGCGCGGACTCCGCCGACCCGCAGGAGGCGGCGGGCGCGGTGGGCCGGGCTGCGGAGGCGTACGGCGGTCTCGACGTGCTGGTGAACAACGTGGGCGTGGGTCTGCTGGGCCCGCTGGACTCGCTGTCCCCGCAGGACGTCGACCGGGTGCTCGCGGTGAACGTCCGCGGGGTGTTCCTGGCGTCGCAGGCGGCCGCCGCGGTGCTGGCGGACGGCGGGCGCATCGTCACGATCGGCACGTGCATGACCCAGCGGGTGCCGGGGCCGGGCGGGACGCTGTACGCGATGAGCAAGTCGGCCCTGGTGGGCCTGACCAGGGCCCTGGCCCGCGAGCTGGGCGGGCGCGGGATCACCGCCAACATCGTCCATCCGGGCCCGACGGACACGGACATGAACCCGGCGGACGGCCCGTACGCGGCGGCGCAGACGGCGATGACCGCACTGGGCCGCTTCGGCACGGCCGACGAGGTGGCGGCGACGGTGGCCCACCTGGCGGGCCCGGACGCGGCCTACGTCACCGGCGCGGAGTTCTCGGTGGACGGCGGACACGCGGCCTGACGCAGCGGGCGGGGCCCACCGGTGCGGTCCCGCACCGCGTACATGAGAGGCATGCCCGACGTCGCCACGCGCGCGCGGACGCGATGCGACGGGCACGCGCGCGTCGGGCGGACTCAGCCGCCGAGTGCCTGGTGGCGGGCGGGTGAGGCAGCGCGTGGCGCACGGACTCAGTCGTCAGTCCCGGGGCGGGCGACTGAGACAGCGCTGACGGCGCACCGGTGCGAACCCGCCTGCGCGCGAGGCGACGGGCCCGACGTCGCCGCGCGCGCGTCCGCTCAGGTGCGCGCGTGGCGACGGGAGGCGCCCGGACAGCGCGGACTCAGCCGCCCAGTTCCTGGTGGCGGGCCGTGAGGGCGGTGGCGCCCGTTTCGGTCGGGGTGCCGAAGAGGCGGAGGCGGGAGATGCCGCCGTCGGGGTAGATGTCCACGCGCGCGTGGGTCCCGACGGCCGGCTCCGGCAGGACGAAGCGGTGGTTGGTGTCGGGCTGGAGGCGGGTGCGGGGCAGGATCTCCCGCCAGTCGCCGTCCTCGCCGTCCCGGACGGACACCGAAGCCCAGCCCGCGCTGTTGCCCTTCAAATACGCCGTGTCGATCTCGACGGCGCGGATCCGGGCCTGGGCGGCCAGCCGGTAGCGGATCCAGTCGTTGCCCCGGTCGCGGCGGCGGCGCGTCTCCCAGCCGTCGTCCATCTTGCGGGAGCGGCCGGGCTGGATGGTGTTGGTGGCCGGGGAGTAGAAGAGGTCGGAGGCGTCCTCGACCCGGCCGCCGTTCTCCAGCGCGACCACGTCGAAGGTGCCGAGCGCCTCCAGCCACCGGGGGTCGGGGACGACCTCGCCGTACACGCGCAGCCGCGCGATGCCCCCGTCGGGGTGCTGCTTGACCCGCAGGTGCGTGAAGCGCTGCTCGGCGGAGACGGCGAAGCCGTTGGCCGCGTGGCCGCCGACCCGGGTGCGCGGGACGAGCGTCGTCCACTTCACGTCGTCGCCCAGCAGCCGCTCAGGGGACGGGGAGCCGGGCACCGACGCGCCCTCTACCGAGACGGCCTGCGGGTAGTTGCCGCGGAAGTGCGCGGTGTCGACCACGATCCCGCGGATCACGCCGGGCGCGCCGAGCCGGACCAGCGCCCAGTCGTGGTCCTCGTCCGTCGGCCAGGGGTGCTCGGCGGAGGCTCCGCGCCGGCGCCGGGTCTCCCAGCCGTCCATGATCTTGCCCTTGTGCCCGAAGTGCTCGGGGTCGAACTCGGCCCGCTCGGGCACCAGCAGGTTCTCCCGCTGGGCGAAGAACTCGTCGTTGGCGGCGATGACACCGGCGCCGAGCCGCCGGTCGGCGAGGTCGGCGTACTGGGTGAAGGGGAAGTCCGCGGTGCGGTAGTCCGCGTAGGGGTCGCCTCCTCCGTAGGGGTTCGCGTCGCCGGTGAAGCTCGCAATCGCCGTCACAGTGATCAGATTTCCTTTCGGTCGCGGGCCGCCGCGGTCGCGGGGGCCGGGGGAATCAGGGGGTACGGGTCAGCAGCCGCCCCTTCGGTTCGCTGAACTCGCCGTCGGCGGCGATGCGTTCGCCGCGCAGCCAGGTGGACTTCACCACGCCGTGCAGGGTGCGGCCGGCGTAGGCGGTGACCCGGTTGCGGTGCTGCAGGCCGGCCGGGTCGACGGTGAAGGTCTCGTCGGGGGCGAGCACGGCGAAGTCGGCGTCGCGGCCGGCCTCGATGGCGCCCTTATGGGACAGGCCGGCCAGGGCGGCCGTCCGGGTGGACATCCAGCGGACGACGTCCTCCAGGGTGTGGCCGCGCCGGCGGGCCTCCGTCCACACGGCGGGCAGGCTGAGCTGGAGGCCGGAGATGCCGCCCCAGGCGGTGGCGAAGTCGTCCGTCTTCAGGTCGGCGGTGGAGGGCGAGTGGTCGGTGACGACGCAGTCGACGACGCCGTCGGCGAGGGCCTGCCAGAGCAGGTCCTGGTTGGCGGCCTCGCGGATGGGCGGGCAGCACTTGAACTCGCTTGCCCCGTCCGGGACTTCCTCCGCGGTCAGGGTGAGGTAGTGCGGGCAGGTCTCCACGGTGAGGCGTACGCCCTCGGCGCGGGCGGCGGCGATCAGCGGGAGCGCGTCGCTGGAGGAGAGGTGCAGCACGTGCACGCGCGCGTCGAGGCGTTTCGCCTCCGCTATGAGGGTGGCGATGGCCGAGTCCTCGGCGTCGCGCGGGCGGGAGGCGAGGAAGTCGGCGTACCGGGGGCCGCCGTGCTGCGGGGCGGCGGCGAGCCGGTGCGGGTCCTCGGCGTGCACGATCAGCAGGCCGTCGAAGCCGGCGATCTCGGTCAGGGAGCGGGTGAGCTGCTCCTGGTCGAGGTGCGGGAACTCGTCGACGCCGGACGGGGACAGGAACGCCTTGAAGCCGAAGACGCCGGCGTCGTGCAGCGGGCGCAGGTCCTTCACGTTGCCGGGCAGGGCGCCGCCCCAGAAGCCGACGTCGATGTGCGCCTTGTCGGCCGCGACCTCCTGCTTGATCCGCAGGTTGCCGACCGTGGTGGTCGGCGGCAGCGAGTTGAGGGGCATGTCGACGAGCGTGGTGATGCCGCCGGCCGCGGCGGCGCGCGTCGCGGTCCAGAAGCCCTCCCACTCGGTGCGGCCGGGGTCGTTGACGTGCACGTGGGTGTCGACCAGGCCGGGCAGCAGCACGTGGTCGCCGACGTCCTCCAGGCGTGCCGCGGCCGGTACTTCGGCGTCGTACGGCAGTACGGCCGTGATGGCGCCGGCGGACACGGTGACCGTGGCGGCCCGCGTCCCCTCCGGTGTGATGACGCGCGTCGAGCGCAGCACCAGTTCAGCGTCGGACACCCGGACCCCTCTCTCTGCCGCCGTTCACGTCCAGGAAACGGGATTTACACCCATGTAACGGACTTCAACGTTCTGTTGAAGGAGTCTTCACTCCCGCTCCCCCGCCGTCAAGGGGCACACTTCTGAACAGCGTCACGGGGGCGACGACTCTAGACGTTTCCACAAAGCGGAATTAGAATTCCGATGAGCAGAACGTAGCTACGTACAAGCAGGGAGTCAACCGGCCGCCGGGTAGGCTTCTGCCCTCCCCGCCAGTCCCGAAAGGAACGTGCCGTGCCGACGTCCAGCGCCAGCACCACCGACTCCGCCAAGTCCTCCGCCGGCGGGGTCCAGTCCCTGGAGCGCGCCTTCGATCTGCTGGAGCGGATGGCGGACGCGGGCGGCGAGGTCGGCCTGAGCGAGCTGTCCGCGACCAGCGGGCTGCCCCTGCCCACCATCCACCGGCTGATGCGCACCCTGGTGGCCTGCGGTTACGTACGCCAGCAGCCGAACCGCCGGTACGCGCTCGGTCCGCGGCTGATCCGGCTCGGCGAGTCCGCCTCCCGGCTGCTCGGCACCTGGGCGCGGCCCTACCTCGCCCGGCTGGTGGAGGAGACCGGCGAGACGGCGAACATGGCCCTGCTGGACGGCGACGAGATCGTCTACGTCGCACAGGTGCCGTCGAAGCACTCGATGCGGATGTTCACCGAGGTGGGGCGGCGCGTGCTGCCGCACTCCACCGGGGTCGGCAAGGCCCTGCTGGCAGGCGTCCCGGACGACGAGGTGCGCGCCCTGCTCTCCCGCACGGGCATGCCGGCCGCGACCGAGAAGACCATCACCACGCCCGACGGCTTCCTGGCGGCGCTGGCGGACGTGCGCCGGCAGGGGTTCGCGGTGGACGACAACGAGCAGGAGATCGGCGTCCGCTGCCTCGCGGTGCCGGTGCCCGACTCCCCGACGGCGGCCGCGATCTCCATCTCCGGACCGGCCGGCCGGGTCACCGAGGCGGCGACCGAGAAGATCGTGCCGGTGCTGCAGGGCATCGCCGTCGAGTTGTCCGAGGCCCTGGCCAGCTCGGGCGCCTGAGCCGCTCGCCGGTCGGTGCAGAGGGCCGCCGCCGTCAGGCGGTGGCCCATGTCCGGGGCGTCGAGCGCGATCAGCCACGCGCGACCGACCCGCCGCCCCGCCAGGTGGGCGAGTCGCAGGCGAGCCGCGGCCGCCGGGTGCGTGGACGTCGTCGTCGGTTCGCGCGAGAGCGGGGCCCGGCACCGACGGACCCGCCCGCCCGGTCCCCTCACGCCCCGGGCGCGGCGACGGCCACACGGCTCACCTCCCCGGCGGCTCCCCGAACAGGTCCACCGCGTCCCGGACCTCCGTCAGACCGCGGGCCAGCGCGCTGACCGAGCCGATCGCGCCCGCGATCAGCAGCAGGGAGCGGCGCAGGCGGGGGGTCTCGGGGACGCCGCCGGCGGCCATCGCCGCGAGTGCGGCCAGCTCGTCCTCGGCTATCCCCCGGTCGGGGAAGTCCGCCGGAAGCGCGGCGAGTTCACGGCGCAGCCGGGACACCGCGGTCCGCAGCCCCGCCACTCTCACGTCCTCGTCGCCGCCGGTCACCGGCCTCTGCTCCAAGCTCCGCGACACAGCCCTCCCCCTCACACGCCGTCGTGCGCGGGTCAGTAAACGCGACCCCGTACGGGAGCGCCACCACGCGGACCGAAATTCAGCCCAAGGGGCACGGCCGGCGCGGCCCGCGTCGGGTATGCAGGACGCATGACGGACAACCGGGACGGACACGGGGAGAGCGTCGCCGGGCTGGTGCTGGCCGCCGGCGGCGGCAGACGGCTCGGCGGGCGGCCCAAGGCGCTGCTGGAACACCGGGGGCGGCCGCTGGTCGAACACGCGGTCGGAGTGCTGCGCGCGGCCGGCTGCGGACGGATCCATGTCGTCCTCGGCGCGGCGGCGGACGAGGTCCGGGCCCGGGCGGACCTGGGCGGTTGCGTCACGGTCACCAACCCCGACTGGGCCGAGGGCATGGGGTCGTCGCTGCGCGCCGGGCTCGCCTCACTGGCCGGGACGGGGGTGGCGGCGGCCCTGGTGAGCCTGGTCGACCAGCCGGGCATCGGACCGGCCGCGGCGGCCCGGGTGCTCGACGCGTACGAGGACCGGAACTCGCTGGTCTCGGCCGCCTACGGCGGTGTGCGCGGCCATCCGGTGCTGTTCGGCGCGGCGCACTGGGCGGGGATCGAGGCGTCCGCCACCGGGGACCGCGGGGCCCGCGCCTACCTGCGGGAGCACCAGGCCGCGCTCAGGCTGGTGGAGTGCGCGGACGTGGCCGAACCGTACGACATCGACACCGAGGCGGACCTGAGCCACCTTGAGTGAACGGGGTGGCACCGAGCGCCACCTTGCCTCGACCCGGAGATTCTCGACATCAACAAACCATTGAAGTTCCACGATGAGGAAACTACTATCCACTGTTCAGAAGCGCCTGGTCGCACAGCGGGCGCCGATCGTCCATTTCGTGCCACTTGGCACCCGGTGCCATCGCTGAAGGAAGTGACAGCTCATGTCCGCACCAGCGCCGTCTCCGCTGGCCATCGTCGACGCCGAGTCCCTGCCCCGGCAGGAGGAGGTCCTCACCGACGCGGCGCTCGCCTTCGTGGCGGAGCTGCACCGGCGGTTCACCCCGCGCCGTGACGAACTCCTCGCCCGCCGCGCGCAGCGCCGCGCCGAGATCGCCCACACCTCCACCCTCGACTTCCTGCCGGAGACGGCCGCCGTCCGCGCGGACGACTCGTGGCGGGTCGCCCCCGCCCCGGCCGCGCTGAACGACCGGCGCGTGGAGATCACCGGCCCCACCGACCGGAAGATGACCATCAACGCCCTCAACTCGGGCGCGAGGGTCTGGCTCGCCGACTTCGAGGACGCCTCCGCGCCCACCTGGGAGAACGTGGTCCTCGGCCAGGTCAACCTGGTCGACGCCTACACCCGGAACATCGACTTCACGGACCCGGCGTCCGGCAAGTCCTACGCCCTGCGCCCCGCCGAGGAACTGGCCACGGTCGTCATGCGCCCGCGCGGCTGGCACCTGAACGAGCGCCACCTGGTCGACGCCGACGGCACTCCGGTGCCCGGCGCGCTGGTCGACTTCGGCCTGTACTTCTTCCACAACGCCCAGCGGCTGCTGGACCTCGGCAAGGGCCCGTACTTCTACCTGCCGAAGACCGAGTCGCACCTCGAGGCACGCCTGTGGAACGACGTGTTCGTCTTCGCGCAGGACTACGTGGGCGTCCCGCAGGGCAGCGTCCGCGCCACCGTCCTGATCGAGACGATCACGGCGGCGTACGAGATGGAGGAGATCCTCTACGAGCTGCGCGACCACGCCTCGGGGCTGAACGCGGGCCGCTGGGACTACCTGTTCTCCATCGTGAAGAACTTCCGTGACGGCGGGCCGAAGTTCGTCCTGCCGGACCGCAACGCGGTCACGATGACCGCGCCGTTCATGCGCGCGTACACCGAACTCCTGGTCCGCACCTGCCACAAGCGGGGCGCGCACGCGATCGGCGGCATGGCGGCGTTCATCCCGTCCCGGCGCGACGAGGAGGTCAACAAGGTCGCCTTCGAGAAGGTCAAGGCGGACAAGGACCGCGAGGCGAACGACGGCTTCGACGGCTCCTGGGTCGCCCACCCCGATCTGGTCCCGATCGCCATGGAGTCCTTCGACAGGGTGCTCGGCGACCGGCCGAACCAGAAGGACCGGCTCCGGGAGGACGTCCACGTCGAGGCGGCCGACCTGATCGCCGTGGACTCGCTGGACGCGAAGCCCACGTACCCCGGTCTCGTCAACGCCGTCCAGGTCGGCATCCGTTACATCGAGGCCTGGCTGCGCGGACTCGGCGCGGTCGCCATCTTCAACCTGATGGAGGACGCGGCCACCGCGGAGATCTCCCGCTCCCAGATCTGGCAGTGGATCAACGCGGGCGTCGAGTTCGAGAACGGCGAGAAGGCCACGGCGGAACTGGCCCGCAAGGTCGCGGCGGAGGAACTGGCCGCCGTCCGCGCGGAGATCGGCGAGGAGGCCTTCGCCGCCGGCCACTGGCAGCAGGCGCACGACCTGCTGCTCCAGGTGTCCCTCGACGAGGACTACGCCGACTTCCTCACCCTGCCGGCGTACGAGCGGCTGAAGGGCTGAGGGACGCCGGCCGGACGGCTCCGGAGCCTTTCCCGGGGCCGCCCGTCAGCCGAAGTGCGCCGCCCCGTCCTGCTCCACCCCCGGCCTGCCGTGCAGGTCGGGGACGTGCTTGAGCCAGTCCGGGCGGCCCGCCTGCGTCCTGGCCGCCCGGGCGGTCTCCTCGGCGGCCAGTTCCGCCCGGCTCGGGAAGCCGGTCGGCAGCCACTCGGCCGACAGCCGCACCCGCTGCAGGAGGTAGTCGACGTAGGCCGCCCGGACGTCGTCGGGGGCCGCGAACCCCGCGTCCTCGGCCAGCCAGGCGTCCGGCACCTCGGCGACGATGCCGCGCAGCAGCTCCTCGGTCACCCGGGGCGCCAGCTCCGCGTCGGCGGCCCGGACGTCGGGACCGTAGTGGCCGAGGGCGTGATGGCGGAAGTCGTAGCGCTTGCCCGGGGTGGTGGTGTCCCAGCGGTGGTGGAAGACGAGGGCGGCGCCGTGGTCGATGAGCCACAGGCGCGGCGGCACGGTGCCGAGGGTGGGCCACACCATCAGGTTGGAGCTGTGCACCGTCCGGTCCACGTTGACGGTCAGCGCGTCCAGCCAGACGATCCGGCCTGCCTCCAGCGGGTCCACGGCGAAGCTCCCGGCGATCTCCGGGGTGAAGTCGGCGGCGCCCGGCAGGTAGTCCATCCCGAGGTTGAGGCCCGCGCTGGCGCCGTGCAGCTCCCGGACCTCCTGGTGGGGCTCGTCGGCGGCGATCGCCGGGTCGAAGTGGACGAGGACCAGCTCCGGGAAGCGCAGCCCCAGCGCCCGCGCGAGTTCCCCGACGATCACCTCGGCGACCAGCGCCTTGTGCCCCTGGGCCGACCCGGTGAACTTCACGACGTAGGTACCGAGATCGTCGGCCTCCACGACGCCGGGGACGGAGCCGCCGGACCGGAGCGGGTTCACGTATCGAACAGCAGTCACATCGCGCAGCACACCGGCCAGGGTAGATCAGGTCAGCGGCCGGCCAGCGGGTTCGGCAGGGGCTGGTAGCGGGCGGCGGCGCCGTCCGCGCCGGTCCAGCGCAGCAGCAGGTTGGTCTTGCCCGGGAGGGTGGGCGAGGAGAGCAGCGCGGGGATCTCGGGCAGGTCGTGGCGGCCCAGTTCGCGGCGGGCGGCCGGCCAGGGGTCGAGTCCGGGGTGGTGCTCGGCCAGGGCCGCGGCGGTCTCGGTGAGGTGGTTGACGACCAGACAGTAGACCAGCCGCTCCCAGCCGGCCGCCCGGGAGACCTCCGGGAGCAGCTTGACGCCCTCGGCGTCCCGGAACAGGGCCTGTACGGGCAGGCCCGCCGGGTCCACGGCGACCAGGGTGTTCTGCAGATGCGCCTCCAGGACGACGCCGTGGTCGGCGAAGGCCGTCAGGGCGGGCGGCACGACCTGCCGCAGATACGCCTCCCACCAGGCCTCCGGGTCGGTGGCGGCGGCCAGGGGGCTGCCCTCGAAGCCCTCCGCCAGGGCGGCGGCGAGCAGTGGGGTGGCGCCGGGCAGGAGGCTTTCGCGCAGCCCGCCCCGCACCAGTACGGCGAGTTCCTCGAAGGCGAAGGCGGCGGTGCGGTAGCCGACGTCGGGCAGCCATGCGGCGGGCGGCCCCATCGCGGCGAACGCGCGTGCGACGGCCGTGTCGGTGCGGCGCAGCCTCAGCAGGTCGTGGCGCCACAGCCGGCGGATGTCGTTGGTGATGCGCACGTCCAGGCTGAACTTCAGGAACAGGTCGCGCCGGGGCTCGTACACCGTGCGGACCGCCGCCGTGGGCCACGCGTCGAAGGCGGTGGCGCCGAGCCTGATCAGCCGGCCGTCGGCGAGGGCGGGCGCCAGGTCGCGGGCGGCCAGGTCGAGCTGCCAGGGGTGGGCCGGCAGCAGCCGGTACCCGGGCGGGGCGGCGCCCAGGGCGTCCAGCGCGCTGGTGTCGCCCTCCTCGGCCACCTGGTCCGCGCGCACCCCGAGCAGCGCGAGCGGGAAGCGGGCGTGCGCCTCGGGCGCGTACGGCAGCCAGGCCGCGGCCGGACCGCCGCCGCGGGCCTTGGGGGCGGGATGGCAGGGGTGGCCGGTGATCAGGGACTGCTCGGAGCGCAGGTACGGGTCCGCGGGCGCCGCCGCCCGGGCGCGGGCGGTGAGCAGGGCGGCGACGGCCTCCCTGCTGTCGATCATCTCGGCGGGCAGGTCGTCGCCCGGCTGCCCGGTGTACCGGCGCAGCTCCTCGGCGACCAGTTTGACCAGTTCGGTGTGGCCGAGGCGCTGCCAGGCCCCGGCCGTGCGCACCTCCGGATCGGCGGGCCGGCGGCCGGCCCGCACCCGCAGCAGCCGGCCGGTGCCGGGCAGCCGGTGGACCCGGTGCTCCCCGTCGGCCGGCAGCGCCTCGGCGACCTCGCGCAGCAGGCAGTTCAGCAGGGGCGCGGACGCGTACGCGTCGGCGCGCCGTCCTGCGTCGTCACTGGGAGGCTTGAGGTCCACGCGATCCATTCGTCCGTCGTCGGGGGCCGGTCCCCGCGTCCCGCCCGCGCGGGTCCGGGGGCCGGCCGCGATCAGTATCTCCGCCGTACCTGACAATCGTGCCCCGAGCTGCCCTTTCCCGAGGAGCCGAACGTGTACGACTCAGCCACCGCCGAGGCCGGCCTCGCCGAGGAGCTGGCCGCCGTCCGGCCCGGTCTGCTGCCCCGGTACCGGGCCGCGCTGCCCGGTGCCCGTGCTGCGGTGCTGACCCGGCTGTGGCGGGCTCTGGCGTACGAGCCGCTGCCGTGGATCTCCCGCCGCGACGGCGGGGCGGTGGGCCTGGCGCTGCGGCTGGCCGACGGCCGGAGCCTGCAGGGGCCGCCCGCGGACCCGTACGCGACCGGCGGGTACGTCACGTCCGTGCGCCTCGGCCGGGAGCGCTACGACGACCCGGCGCGGCTGATGACCGATCTCGCGGTGCCGCACGCCGCCGGCTTCGCGGCCGAACTCGCCCACAGCACGGCCTCGCTGGCCCTCTCGCGGGCCGGTGCGGATCTGACGGCCCACTGGCCGGAACGGGACTGGGAGTGGGAGCAGCGGGTGACCGACGGGCATCCGTACCACCCCAACTGCCGTTCCCGGCCCGGGTTCTCGGTGGCCGACCAGCTCGCCTACGCGCCGGAGCACCGCCCGGTGGTGGAGCTGGGGACGGTGCCGGTGCCGGCGGAGCAGTGCCTGCTGTCGGGCGAGTGGCCGGAGGAACTGCGCGACGGACGCCGGCTGTTGCTGCCGGTGCATCCCTGGCAGGCGGACCATGTGCTCAAGCGGCCGTACGACCCCTGGCGGGCCGCGCATCCGCTGCTGTCCCTGCGCACGCTGGCCCTGCCGGGCGGCCCGCACGTCAAGACCGCGCTGAGCGCCCGGCTGACCTCGTCGGTGCGGGACATCTCCGGGTATTCGGTCGGTGCGGCGGCGGCGCTGTCGGTGTTCGCGACGGACCTGGCCGGCCGCGCCGGCGGCCTGCTGCACATCACCCGCACGCTCGGCGCGGTCACCGCGCACTCCCCGGACCTGGCCGCGCTGCTGCGGGAGTCGCCCGCCGGGTACGCGGGCCCCGGCGAGCGGGTGCTGCCGGTGGCGGCGCTGCCCGGCACCGGCCTGCCGGACTCCCCCGGCTGGCTGGCGGACTTCGCCCGGCTGGCGCTCACGGTCGGGCTGCGGCTGCTGGACCTCGGTGTGGCCCTGGAGGCGCACGGCCAGAACCTGCTGGTGATCCTGTCGGCGGACGACGCCCCGGTGCGGCTGGTGTACCGGGACCTCGCCGACATCCGGATCAGCCCCGCCCGGCTGGCCCGGCACGGCATCGCCCCGCCGCCGCTGACCGGGCGCCTGGTCACCGACGACGAAACGGCCCTGCGCCGCAAGCTGTTCGGCTCCCTGGTGGCCGGCGCGCTCGCCGGCACGGCGGGCTCGGGCCGCGCGCTCGGTGCTGCGCTGGCGGCGGCCGTGCCCGCGCTGCCGGACACGCCCGACCTGGCAGCGCTGCACGAACGCCCGTTGCCCGCCAAGGCGCTGACGCTGATGCGGCTGTCCCCGGAGACCCCCGGCGACCTGTGGACGGCGCTGCCGAACCCGCTCGTTTTGGAGCCCGGCACCTGAGATCAATAAGATCCGCCGATGATCAGAAGACAACGGCTGGCGGCGGGAGTCTGCGCTCTCCTCGCCGCCCTGACGGCCGGGCTCGCGTTCCCCGCCGGGGCCGCCGCCGACGAGACGGAACAGGCCGCCCCGAAGGTCGAACTGGTGCTGGACGTCAGCGGTTCCATGCGGACGCGGGACATCGACGGCGGCACCCGGATGGCCGCGGCGAAGCAGGCCTTCAACGAGGTGCTCGACGCGACGCCGGAGGAGGTCGAGCTCGGCATTCGCACGCTCGGCGCCAACTACCCCGGCAACGACCGCAAGACGGGCTGCAAGGACACCGCGCAGCTCTACCCGGTCGGACCGCTGGACCGGACCGACGCGAAGACCGCGGTGGCCACGCTTGCGCCGACCGGCTGGACGCCGATCGGCCCCGCCCTGCTGAAGGCCGCCGGCGACCTCGACGGCGGTGACGGCACCCGCCGTATCGTCCTGATCAGCGACGGCGAGGACACCTGCCAGCCGCTGGACCCGTGCGAGGTGGCCCGCGAGATAGCCGCCAAGGGCATCGGTCTGACCATCGACACCCTCGGCCTGGTCCCGGACGCCAAGACCCGCGACCAGCTCAGCTGCATCGCGGACGCGACCGGCGGCACCTACACCTCCGTGCGGCACAAGGAGGAACTGAGCGACCGGGTCGGCCAGTTGGTGGACCGGGCGGCCGATCCGGTGGTGACGCCGGTGGCCGCCGAGGGCGCCGCCGAGTGCGCGAAGGCGCCGGCCCTGAAGTCCGGTCTGTACACGGACCGCGAGGAGTTCGGGCAGCAGCGCTGGTACAAGGTCGACGTGAACCCGGGCCAGGAGCTGCGCGCCTCGGTCAGCGTGGCCGACGACCGTGCGGTCGACCCCGACTACGGCGTCCTGCTGCGGGCCGTGACGCTGCACGGCCGGGAGATCGTGCGCGGCGAGGCGGCGGGCAACGGCCGCACCGACGCGATCTCCACCGGCCTGCGGTACCCGAGGCCGGAGAGCGACGACGACGAGGCGGCCGCGGAGACCGTGTGTCTCCAGGTCACCAACTCCTTCTCGGCCGCCCCGGGGGTCAAGACGTCCCCGGGTCTGCCGCTGGAACTGACCGTGGACGTGGTGGACGGGCCGTCGCACGCGGCCGACGTGGCCGCCTTCGGCCTCGGCCGCGGCTGGTGGCTGCTCGGCGCCCTGGTGCTGGCCGGGTTCGTCGCCGGTCTGCTGTGGGGCTGGCTGTCGCGCTGGCGGGTCGCGGTCTGGAGGACGAACTGATGCGTATCACACGTGTACTGGGCGCCGCGCTGCTGGCGCTCGGGCTGGCCGCCGGTCCGGCGGCCGCCGACTCCACGCCGTCGCCGAGCGCCTCGGACGACGGCAAGGCGCCCACCCGTGCGGGCACCTCCTTCCGTACGGCGACGGAGATCGAACAGGGGCAGCGGGCCACCGCCTCCGGCTCCACCGGTGACTACCTGTACTGGTCGTTCCCGGCGGACGCCGAGCAGCGGCCGACCGTCGCTGCGACGGTGAAGCTGCCCGGGACGCACGGCACGCAGACCTGGCAGCTCGACGTGTACGACGGTCTGCGCCGCCGCCAGTCCTGCCAGTACGGCGCTGCCACCCGGACCGCCGACCAGGGGACGTCCTCGGTCGAGCTGGCCTGTGTGCTGCGCACGGTGCGCGCCTGGTCGGAGCCGTGGGCCAACGACCCGCTGCCGGGCACGTACTACGTGCGGCTGACCGTGGTGGACCTGGCGTCGTCCGACCTCGGGCAGCCGGTGAGCACCGAGATCCGCGTGGACTCCAAGGACATCGGCGGAGCGGCTGCCGTTGACGGCTCGCTGGCGAAGCCGCTTGTCCCCGGGATCGCCGTCGAGTCCGAGGCGGAGCAGGACGGTTCGAAGTCGGCGGTGCTGTCGAGCATCGAGCCGGACGACGGCTGGTCCTCCGGCTGGTGGTCCGACCGCTGGGTGTGGACCGCGATCGGCGGCGTGCTGGCCGCCCTCGCGGGCATCGGCGGTTACGCGCTGACGCGCGGTTCGGGACGGCCGTCCCGGGTGCCGCCGTCCGTCTGACCCGCGTACGCGTCTGATGCACCAGACGCGTCCGGCCCACAGGTGAAGGCCCGCCGCTCAGGCGGGCCTTCCGCGTTCCCGCTCACGCGTCGACCGGGCGGTCCTCCCGGTCCTGCCGGCCCTCCCTCAGGGCCTTGGCGAGCGTGCCGTCGCCGGTCACGGTGATCCGCCCGGCCCGGACGGCGTCCGCCGGCGCGAGGTCCCCGCGGCTGACGGCCGCGCACGTCGCGGAGTCCAGGACGAGCCGCGCGTCCACCGCGCCGGGCGCGGGCCCGTCCCCGTACGCCGGTCCGTCACCGGCGCCCACGTTGAGGTGGAACTCGCCCTCGTCGAGACGGACTTCGACGACGCCCTCGCCGTCGAGGGCCCGCAGCAGGGGCAGCGCGAACCAGTGCGCGCGTACCGCGTCCGTCGGGCGCCGCTCCCCCAGTTCGCCCTCGCCCCACTTCCCCAGGGCCTGCAGCACGGGCAGCAACTCCCGCCCGCGATTGCTGAGTTCGTAGACGAAGGCGGCGCCCGGCGGGGGCAGCCGCCGCCGGGTGGCGAGTCCGTCGCGCTCCATGTCCTTCAGCCGGGAGGCGAGTACGTCCGTGCTCACGCCGGGGAGGTCCGCGTGCAGGTCCGTGTAGCGGCGCGGGCCGGCCAGCAGTTCCCGGACGATCAGCAGGGTCCAGCGGTCGCCCACGAGGTCGAGGGCGCGGGCTGCGGAGCAGTACTGGTCGTAGCTTCGGCGAGGTGACATGCGGCGCAGTCTAGACGGGTTGTTGGACTTTCCAAGCTCCAGCTTGGTAAAACCAAGCAACACGAGTTCCCGGAGGGGCGCATGGAGTTCCGGCAGTCGAACAAGCTCAGCGAGGTCTGTTACGAGATCCGCGGCCCGGTGATCGAGCACGCGGACGCGCTGGAGGAGGCGGGCCACAGCGTGCTGCGCCTGAACACGGGGAACCCGGCGCTGTTCGGCTTCGAGGCGCCCGAGGAGATCCTCCAGGACATGATCCGGATGCTGCCCCGCGCGCACGGCTACACGGACTCGCGCGGCGTCCTGTCCGCCCGCCGCGCGGTGGCCCAGCGCTACCAGACCCTGGGTCTCGCGGTGGACGTCGACGACGTGTTCCTCGGCAACGGCGTCTCGGAGCTGGTCTCCATGGCCGTGCAGGCGCTGATCGAGGACGGCGACGAGATCCTCATCCCCGCCCCGGACTTCCCGCTCTGGACGGCGGTGACGACGCTGGCGGGCGGCAAGGCGGTGCACTACCTCTGCGACGAGCGGGCCGACTGGAACCCGGACCTGGCGGACCTCGAGTCGAAGATCACCGACCGCACCAAGGCCGTTGTGATCATCAATCCGAACAACCCCACCGGCGCGGTCTACCCGAAGGAGGTGGTGGAGGGCATCCTCGACCTGGCCCGCCGCCACGGCCTGATGGTCCTCGCCGACGAGATCTACGACCAGATCCTGTACGACGACGCCGTCCACCACTCCGCCGCGGCCCTCGCCCCCGACCTGGTGGTCCTCACCTTCTGCGGCCTGTCCAAGACGTACCGGGTGGCGGGGTTCCGCTCCGGCTGGCTGGTCGTCACCGGGCCCAAGCAGCACGCGAGGGACTACCTGGAGGGCCTGACCATGCTGGCCTCCATGCGGCTGTGCGCCAACGCGCCCGCGCAGTTCGCCATCCAGGCCGCGCTCGGCGGCCGCCAGTCCATCCGTGAACTCACCGCCCCCGGCGGGCGCTTGCACGAGCAGCGGAACGTGGCCTGGGAGAAGCTCAACGAGATCCCCGGGGTGTCCTGTGTGAAGCCCAAGGGCGCGCTGTACGCCTTCCCTCGCCTTGACCCCAAGGTGCACCGGATCCACGACGACGAGAAGTTCGTCCTCGACCTCCTGCTGCGCGAGAAGATCCAGGTGGTCCAGGGCACCGGCTTCAACTGGCCGTCGCCCGACCACTTCCGCATCCTCACCCTCCCGCACGCGGACGACCTGGAGGCGGCGATCGGCCGGATCGGGCGCTTCCTCGGCGGATACCGGCAGGACTAGCCCGGACCGGCGGGGCCGCGGGACGCCACGGCCGCCGCTCCGGCGCGCCCCGTGAGGGATGAGCGGCCGTCCGGCCCAGCCCGCCCTGCGGGCGGCCGGAGCGGTGTGACACCGTTCTCGGGCATGCGCTGAAGTTCAGCGGGAAGGGCGTTGACGTGGGTGACCTTTTTCTTGTCCGGCACGGTGAGACCGAGTGGTCCCGGTCCGGACGGCACACCGGCCGGACCGACGTACCGCTGACCGAGCACGGCCGGGACGAGGCGCGCCGGCTGATGCCGCTGATCCGTTCGCACCACATCGGCGCCGCGTTCGTCAGCCCCCTGCAGCGCGCCCGGGAGACCGCCGCGCTCATCGGCGTCCACGACGCCCGGGTCGACGCGGATCTGCTCGAATGGGACTACGGCGGCTACGAGGGCGTGACCACCGTGGAGATCCAGCGGAAGCGGCCCGGCTGGTTCCTGTTCACCGACGGGGTGGCGCCGGGCCCGCCGGAGCATCCCGGGGAGACCCCGGAGCAGGTCGGGGAGCGGGCGGACCGGATGCTCGGCAAGGTGGACGCCGCCCTGGCCAACACCGAGGGCGTGGTGCTGCTGGTGGCCCACGGCCACTTCCTGCGAGTCCTCACCGCGCGCCGGCTCGGGCTGCCGCCGCAGCAGGGTGCGCTGTTCCAGCTCGCCACGGGCGCGCTGGGCCGGCTCGGCACCGAGCACGGGCGGCCCGTCGTCGCGGGGTGGAACGTCCGGGCGTCCGGCTGACCGTCCCCGCGGGCCCGGGGACCGGCCCCGTTGTCGTACCCGGGTCGTACGCTCGGAACGAGCCGCCGCTCCGGCGGCTCCCGGGCGTCGGCGCATCGGAAGGGGGCCCGCCGTGACACGACAGCCCACCGTCGCGCA
Organism: Streptomyces sp. NPDC038135; assembly: GCF_055601245.1. Taxonomy (NCBI): domain Bacteria; kingdom Bacillati; phylum Actinomycetota; class Actinomycetes; order Kitasatosporales; family Streptomycetaceae; genus Streptomyces; species Streptomyces sp. NPDC038135. The sequence continues at coordinate 70,778 of NZ_JBVJXS010000005.1, forward strand.
GCGGCGGGTGATCGAGGCCGCCGACCCGGTGACCGGGCGGCTGCGCGGGACGCCGGCGCAGCTGGACTCGCTGGTGAAGCGGGGACTCGCCTTCCGGCACCCGCGGCCGCCGCACGACCACTTCCTCACACCGGCCGGGCACCGGATACGCGAGGCGGAGCCCGAGGCGCCGCCGGTCGCCGGGGCGCCGGCGCCCGCACAGGGCGGGTTCGCCGCACGCGTGGGCGGCGAGGAGGAGGCGCCGGCGTCCGGTGCGGCCCGGCTGCGGGAGGTGCACAGCGCCTGGCAGGGGCTGCTGGAGCTGCGCCGGATGACCAACCCCGGCGGCGCGACCGACCGCCCGTGCGGCTGGGAGCGTGCTCACCTGGTGCGGGCGGCCGCGCTCGCCCTGGAGGCGGCGGGCCACCGCCCGGCGGGCCCGGACGGCGACGGCTACCGGGTGCGGGCGACACCGCAGCCGGAGGCGGTCGCGGTGTACGCACCGGACGAGGCGGCCCTGCGGGCGTGCACGGCGACGCTGGAGCGGGCCGGCTGGCAGGCGGGCGCGTACACGGAGCCCCGGACGCGGGTGCGGTATCTCCTGGCGTCGCCGCGGCGGGCCTGAGACGCGTGTAAGGATCAACGGGTCGAGGGTACGAACGACGAAGGAGCACCGGCCGTGGCCGAACCGTTTTCCGTCCGTGTGACCGTCCGCGGCTACGAGACCGACGTGCAGGGTCACCTCAACCAGGCGGTGTACCTCAACTACGCGGAGCACGCCCGCTGGTCGCTGCTCCAGGCCGCCGGGGTGAGCCAGGCCCGGCTGCGCGACCGGGGTGTGGGGCCGGTGGCGCTGGAGACGACGATCCGCTACCGCCGCGAGCTGCTCGCCGGCGACGAGGTGGACGTGAGCTGCGCGTTCGAGTGGGGCGGCGGCAGGACGTTCCGGATCCGGCAGGAGATACGCAAGCTCGACGGCACGGTGGCCGCCGAGGTCACCGCGGTGGGCGGCATGCTGGACCTGGCGGAGCGGAAGCTGCTCGCCGATCCCCGGGAGGTGTTCGCGGAGCTGGCGACGGACCTCGCGCTCTTCGGCCTGTGACCGCGGGTCCTACGCGTCGAGCAGCTCCGGCGGGTGCTCGGCGTCGTAGGCGGCCCGGGCCTCGGCGACGTACGCCCCGTTGCGTTCGGCCCAGTGCGCCAGCCGTCGCAGCGTCGGCTGCAACTCACGGGCGACGGGCGTCAGTTCGTACTCCACCTTGGGCGGGACCGTCGGATGCACGGTGCGCGTGACCAGGCCGTCGCGCTCCAGGTGGCGCAGGGTCAGGGACAGCATGCGGCGGCTGATGCCCTCGATGCCGCGTTCCAGCTCCGTGAACCGGATGGGCCCCGCGGCGGCGGCGACGAGGATCTGCACGCTCCACTTGCCGGCCACCCGGTCGAGGACCTCACGCACCGGGCAGGCGTCCGCGTCCACCGCCCGGACGGTGACGCCGGTGTTCCTGCGCACCATCGGACTCCCTTCTCGCACGGGCCTCCATGCTCGCCCACGAGCCCTCCGGCCGCACCGCGAGGAGGCGGGGCGGGATCGTGTCCCGCCGCGCCTCCTGCTGCCCGCGTCCGCTCAGTGGGCGGGAGCCAGTTCCTCGCCCGACTCCATCGGATGGGTGACGTCGGAGGCGTCCCGGTCCCGGCCGAGGTGGTTGAAGACCAGGTTGAGGAGGACCGCGGTGACGCAGCCGGTGGAGATGCCGGAGTCGAGGACGATCTTCGCGGTGTCCGGGAAGGCGTGGTAGAACTCCGGCACCGTGATCGGGATGATGCCGACGGCGAGGGACACGGCCACGATCAGGACGTTGTTGTCCCGCTCCAGGCCGGCCCGGACCAGGGTCTGGATGCCGCTGGCGGCGACCGAGCCGAACAGCACCACGCCCGCGCCGCCCAGCACCGGGCGGGGTACGACGGCGATGAGCGAGGCGGCCATCGGGCACAGGCCCATCAGGACCAGGAAGCCGCCGCCGACGGCGACCACGAAGCGGCTGCGGATCCGCGTCATGGCCACCAGCCCGATGTTCTGCGCGAAGGCGCTGCACATGAAGCCGTTGAAGACCGGGCTGAGGGCCGAGCCGAGGGTGTCGGCGCGCAGGCCGGCCGCGATGGTCCGCTCGTCCGCCGGGCGTTCGACGATCTCGCCCAGGGCCAGCATGTCCGCGGTCGACTCGGTCATCGACACCACCATCACCACGCACATCGACAGGATCGCGGCGATGTGGAACTGCGGGGCGCCGAAGTGGAACGGCGTCGGGAAGCCCACCACGGCCGCCTTCGTCACCGGGGCGAAGTCCGTGACGCCGAACGGTATGGCGATCAGGGTGCCCGCGATCAGGCCGAGCAGGACCGCGATCTGCTTGACGAAGCCGCGGGTGAACCGGCGCAGCAGGAGCACGAGCAGCAGGGTGACGCCGGCCAGGGTGAGGTTGGTGGCCGAACCGTAGTCGTGGGCGGCCGGGTTCGGCCCCTGCGCCCAGTTGAAGGCGACCGGCAGCAGGGAGACGCCGATCAGGGTGATGACCGTACCGGTGACGACCGGCGGGAAGTAGCGGACCGCCTTGCAGAAGACGGGGGCCGCGAGGAAGCCGAGGAGGCCGGCGACGATGACGGCGCCGAAGATCATCGGCAGGGCGTCGGACTTGTGCTCGGCGGAGGCGACGATCGCCGTCATGGGGGCGACACCGGCGAAGGTGACCCCGTTGACGAAGGGCAGCCGGGCGCCGATCTTCCATATCCCGAGGGTCTGCAGGAACGTCGCGAGACCGGCGGTGAACAGGCACGCTCCGGTGAGGAAGGTGAGCTCGGCGCCGGACAGGCCTACGGCCGCGCCGACGATCAGGGGCGGGGCGACGACCCCCGCGTACATGGCGGCCACGTGCTGCAGGCCGCTGGTCGCCATCTTCAGGGCGGGGAGTTTCTCGTCCACGGGGTGGACGGACTGCTCGTCGGCGTCGACGGGGTGGGCGGACACTGCGGCTCCTCCGGTCGGTGGGACACGTCGGCTCTGACGCGGTTTCAGGGAGGTGGTGCACGAGCATGGAGGCACCTCCCGCTCGGGCGAGGCCGAGCGTGGGGGAGGAACCGGTGGGGCCCCTCGGGGTCCCGGAACGGAGACCGTTCCGGGGCGCGCGCCTTCACGTGCGCCCCGGATCCGGCCGCTGTGGACCGCTGGGGTCCACCGCTGCCGGCCGGGAGCCGTCCCTCCCGGCCGGAGTCCTGGTGCCGGCTCAGCCCTGGGCGGCGATGCGCGCCAGGCGCCGGGCCTCGTCCCGCGTGGAGCGGGCGATGGCGTCCTCGTCGACGGTCAGCAGCCGTCCGTCCTCGACGATCTGCCGGCCGTTCACGAAGGAGGCGGTGACCGGGGCCGCCGCGCCGAAGACCAGGGCGGTCACCGGGTCGGCGATGGAGGCGTGGGCGAGGGTGTCCAGCTTCCACAGCACCAGGTCGGCCAGCTTGCCCGACTCCAGCGAGCCGGTCTCGGCGGCGCGGCCGAGCACCGTGGCGCCGCCGTGGGTGCCGAGCCGCAGCGCCTGCCGGGCGTTCAGCGCGGCCTCCTTGTGCGCGCCGAGGCGGTTGATCAGCAGCGCGTTGCGCAGCTCGGTGTGGAGTTCGCCGGACTCGTTGGAGGCGGTGCCGTCCACGCCGAGGCCGACCGGCACGCCCGCGGCGAGCATGTCCGGCACCCGGGCGATGCCCGCGGCCAGCCGGGCGTTGGACGAGGGGCAGTGGGCGACACCGGTCCTGGTGCGGGCGAAGGCGGCGATGTCGGAGTCGTTCATGTGGACGCAGTGCGCCATCCACACGTCCTCGCCCAGCCAGCCGGTGGACTCGAAGTAGTCGGTCGGGCCCATGCCGAACAGCTCGTGGCAGAACTTCTCCTCCTCCACGGTCTCCGAGCCGTGGGTGTGCAGCCGTACGCCGAGACCGCGCGCCAGTTCGGCGCCCTGCCTGAGGAGTTCGGTGGAGACGGAGAACGGGGAGCAGGGGGCGACGGCGACCTGGACCATGGCGTCGAAGGAGGAGTCGTGGTGCTCCTTGACGGTCGCCTCGGTGGCGGCGAGGGCGCCTTCGAGGGTCTCGACGGCGAAGTCCGGGGGCAGCCCGCCGTCCTTCTCGCTGCGGTCCATGGAGCCGCGGGCGAGGGTGAAGCGGACGCCGGTCTCCCGGGCGGCGCGGATGATCGCGCCGGACAGGTCGCCGGAGCCGCGCGGGTACACGTAGTGGTGGTCCATGGCCGTGGTGACGCCGCCCCGGGCCATCATCGCCAGCGAACCCCGCGCCGCCGCGTAGACCATCGGCTCGTCGACGCGCGCCCAGGTCGGGTACAGCGCGACCAGCCAGTTGAAGAGGTTGTGGTCGGTGGCCAGGCCCCGGGTGATCCACTGGTAGAAGTGGTGGTGGGTGTTGACCAGGCCCGGCGTGACGAGGTGCCCGGTGGCGTCGATACGGCGTACGACGTTCTCCAGGCCCTCGGGGGCCTTGCCCGCGCCGACCTCCTCGATGCGGTTGCCGGCGATGACCAGGTACCCGGCGGCGTACTCGGTGTCGTCGGCGTCGACGGTCGCGATCGAACAGTTCTCGATGACGATGCGCTGGGCTGCTGCCATGATTCGTCCTTTTCGCTCAGCGGACTGAAATGGGTGGGCACGGCAGGACCCTGGAGGATTTGAGTGCCGTGACCGGGGACATGGGTTCCCCGGTCACGGGTGCCGAGAGGGTGAACTGGCTAGAGGTTGGTGAGGTCCACCGGGATGCGCGGCTCGCAGCCGTCGCGCAGGACGGTCGCCTCGATCAGGCCGTAGGGCCGGTCGGCGGCGAAGTAGACCTCGTTGTCGTTCTTCAGGCCGAAGGGCTCGAGGTCCACGAGGAAGTGGTGGCTGTTGGGCAGCGAGAAGCGGACCTCGTCTATCTCCGCGCGGTTCTCGATGATGCGCGAGCCCATCTGGTAGAGCGTCTGCTGCAGCGAGAGGGAGTACGTCTCGGCGAAGGCCTGGAGCATGTGCCTGCGCACCTGCTCGTAGGACTTCTCCCAGTTCGGCATCCGCTGCTCGTCGTCGGTCCAGTTGAAGCGCCAGCGACCGGACACCGAGGTGGCCAGGATGCGGTCGTGCGCCTCCTTCAGGGTGGTGTACTTGTCCTTGACGTAGCCCCAGAACTCGGAGTTGGTCGAGTTCATCACCGTCAGGTCCTTCAGGCCCGAGACGACCTCCCACGACGAGCCGTCGTAGGTGATCTGGGCCAGCCGGGTCTCCTGGCCCTTGCGCACGAAGGAGTGCTTGACCTCGTCCGCGCCGATGAACTTCGAGTTGGCGTCGGAGGTCTCGATCCGCTCCCAGGCGTACTCCTCGACGCGGATGCGGGCGCGGTGGATGGCCGGCTGCGAGGTGACGAAGTGGCGGGCGAGGTGGATGCCGAACCGCTCGGCCGACTCGATGCCGTGCTCCTTGGCGAAGGCGTACACCGTGTTCTTGGTGGTGTCGGTCGGCAGGACGTTGGCGTTGGAGCCGGAGTAGTGGACCTCCTCCATGTCGCCGCTCAGGGCGACGGAGACGTTCAGGTCCTTGATGTGGTGGGTGGCGCCGTCCCGCGTGATCTTCACGACCCGGTTCTCGGCCTTGCCGTACTGGTTCTGTCCCAGGATGGTGGGCATGAGCTAGCTCCCTCGGTAAACGGAGTAGCCGAACGGGTTGAGCAGCAGCGGTACGTGGTAGTGCTCGCCCGGCACGACGGCGAACGTGATCGCCACCTCGGGGAAGAACACCGCGGGGCCGCTGTCCCGTTTCGCGGGGGCGTCCTGCTGCGCATCGGCTTGCTTCTTCTCGAAGTAGGGCTCGACGGCGAAGTCGAGCCGTACGTGGGTGGTGCCCTCCGGCAGCGCCGGCAGGTCCTTGCACCGGCCGTCGGCGTCGGTCGCGGAGCCGCCGAGCGCCTGCCAGTCCGCGTCCCGGCCCGGGCGGGCGGCGAGGCGGACGGCGACGCCCTCGGCGGGGCGGCCGGCGGAGGTGTCCAGGATGTGGGTGGACACGGAGGCGGTGGTGCTGGTGCTCATGGTGTCAGGCGTCCTCTTCGACGAGTCGGGCCAGCCGGATGCGGTTGATCTTCCCCAGCTCGGCGCGGACGATCTCCCGCTCCCGCTCGGGCGGGTTGCCGATCCGTTCCCTGGCCGCGTCGCGCATCTGCTCCGCGCTGCGGCCGGTGGCGCAGATGAGGAAGACATGGCCGAACTTCTCCTGGTACGCCAGGTTGAGTTCGAGCATCTCGGCCTTGAGTTCCGCGGCGGCTCCGGCCATGCCGCGCTGTTCCCGCGCGGAGGTCGGGTCGCCCGGCGCGGGGCGGCCGATCGGGGGGTGCCCGGCCATCGCCTCCGCCAGGTCCGCGGCGCTCAGCCCGGCCGTCGCGGCGTCGCCGGCCGCGTACAGGTCCGCCACGGTGGCGTACGGCCGGCCGGCCAGCAGCCGCCGGGCCCACTCGGCGGAGGCGCACGCCTCGTGGAGGACGGCGAGGGCCGCGTGCTCCTCCAGGACGTTGAACCGGGCCAGGCCCGGGGGCGTGGAAGTCGTAGTCACGGGAGCCTCCGTGGCCGGATTCGGCCTTCGAGCTGATCGGGCTGCCCAGTAGCTAACGCCCTCCGGAACACGGCGTCAACACTTTGTTGAAAATTCCGGGTTACATCCCGGGCCGCCCTCAGCCCTCCTTCTCGCGGTTGAGGTAGTTGTAGACGGTGAAGCGGCTGACGCCCAGCGCGCCGGCCACGGTCTCGACGCCATGCCGGACGGAGAAGGCGCCCCGCGCCTCCAGCACGCGCACCACCTCCTGCTTGGCCTTGCGGTCCAGGTCGGCCAGGGGCATCCCCTTGCGGCGCTCCATGGCGGCGAGGATGTGGTCCAGCGAGTCGGCGAGCTGAGGCAGGCGCACGGCGACCACGTCGGCGCCCTCCCAGGAGAGCACGACGTCGTCGGGGCCGGCCTCGTCGGGCGGAAGCAGCTCCCCGCCCATGGCGTCGACCAGCGGCTTCACGGCCGCGATGAAGGACTCGTCCCCGGCGCCGGTCACTTCCCGTCCTCCCCGACCACGTTGACCTGCAGCGAGATCCGGGTCGCGCCGGCCTGGAGGGACTTGCGCAGCAGCGCGTCCACGGCCGTCAGCACGCGGTCCGCACCGCCCTCGGCGGTGTTGCCGAACGGGCCGACGTCCACGGCGTCCAGCTCGGCCGCCTCGATGACCTCGCGGGCCGCGACGGCGTGCGCGGGCGCCTCCTCGAGGTCGAAGGGCTCGGTCGTGAACTCCACTCTCAATCGCACGCGCTCAACCTACCCGCGGCCGGTGCTCCTGGGCAGGTCCGGCCGGAGACCGGCGTCCGACCCCCTTGACAAGCTCCGAGACTCACCGGCACTCTTCCGTTGAGCAGAAACAAACTTCCACATTATGGAATTGAAGGAAAGGAGCGCCGCCCCCGTGGGATTCGCAGACCAGCGCTTCACCGTCAACCTGTCGATCCTCTTCACGGAACTCCCGCTCCTGGAGCGCCCCGCGGCCGCCGCCGCGGCGGGCTTCTCGGCGGTCGAGCTGTGGTGGCCCTGGGTCGACTCCCCCGTCCCCGAGCAGGCCGAGGTCGACGCCCTGAGGCGGGCCGTCGAGGACGCGGGCGTCCGGCTCACGGGGCTGAACTTCTACGCCGGGCGGCTGCCGGGCCCGGACCGCGGGGCCCTCTCGGTGCCCGGCGCGGAGTCGGAGCGGTTCCGCGCCAACATCGACGTGGCCGCCGATCTCGCCGCGTCCCTGGGCTGCACGGCGCTCAACGCGCTGTACGGCAACCGGGCCGAGGGCGTGGACCCGGCCGAGCAGGACGCGCTCGCCCTGGAGAACCTCGTCCTCGCGGCCCGGGCGGCCGACCGGATCGGCGCGGTACTGCTGATCGAGGCGCTGAACAAGCCCGAGTCGCCGCTGTACCCGCTGGTCTCCGCGCCGGCCGCCGTGACGGTCGTCGACCGGGTCAACGAGGCGACCGGGCTCGGCAACGCCAGGTTCCTCATGGACCTCTACCACCTGGCCATGAACGGCGAGGACCTGCCGGCGGTGATCGAGCGGTACGCCGCGCGGACCGGCCATGTGCAGATCGCCGACAACCCGGGGCGCGGCGCGCCCGGCACCGGCTCGCTGCCCCTCGAGGACCTCCTCGACCGGCTGAGGAAGGCGGGCTACGACGGCCACGTCGGCCTCGAGTACAAGCCGGGCGACCGCCCGAGCGCCGAGGCCTTCGACTGGCTGCCCCGCTGACCCCCGTACCGAAAGGCACCCCTTCATGAGCAACCTTCCCAATCCCAAGATCGCCTGGATCGGCCTCGGCATCATGGGCTCCCCCATGTCCGAGAACCTGCTCAAGGCGGGTTACGACGTCACCGGCTACACGCTGGAGCGGGAGAAGCTGGACCGGCTGGCCGCCGCCGGCGGCTCCGCGGCCGGCTCGATCGCGGAGGCGGTCCGCGACGCCGACGTGGTGATCACGATGGTGCCCGCCTCCCCGCAGGTCGAGGCCATCGCCTACGGCCCCGACGGCATCCTGGAGAACGCCAGGTCCGGCGCCCTGCTGATCGACATGTCCTCGATCACCCCGCAGACCTCCGTCGATCTCGCGAAGGCCGCGGCGGACAAGGGCATCCGGGTCCTCGACGCCCCGGTCTCCGGCGGCGAGGCCGGCGCGGTCGAGGCGGTGCTGTCGATCATGGTCGGCGGCGAGCAGGCCGACTTCGACCTCGCCAGGCCCCTCTTCGAGGCGCTGGGCAGGACCATCGTGCTGTGCGGCCCGCACGGCTCGGGGCAGACCGTGAAGGCCGCCAACCAGCTCATCGTGGCGGTGAACATCCAGGCCTGCGCCGAGGCGGTGGTCTTCCTGGAGAAGTCGGGCGTGGACCTGAAGGCCGCGCTGGACGTCCTGAACGGCGGCCTCGCGGGCTCCACCGTGCTGACGCGCAAGAAGGACAACTTCCTGAACCGCGACTTCCAGCCGGGCTTCCGCATCGACCTGCACCACAAGGACATGGGCATCGTCACCGACGCCGCCCGCAACGTCGGGGCCGCCCTGCCGGTCGGCGCCGTGGTCGCCCAGCTGGTCGCGTCGCTGCGCGCCCAGGGCGACGGCGGCCTGGACCACTCGGCCCTGCTGCGGGCCGTGGAGCGCCTCTCCGGCGCCCAGGTCTGACCCCGCCCCCTCGACTTCCGGGCCGCGGCGCCGCCGACACCTGTCCTGTCGCGCCCAGGCGGCGCCGCGGCCCGGAACCTGCTCGAACAACCTGCTTCAACAAACTGTTGACGCCTCGTTCCACCACTTCTAGGCTCCACGAAGCGGAAACAGGTTTCCGCTGACTCCCGCACGGAAGGTCCACGATGTCGAAGCGCGCCCTCACGACCGAGTCCGGCGCCCCGGTCGCCGACAACCAGAACTCAGCCTCCGCCGGCGTCGGCGGCCCGCTGCTGCTCCAGGACCAGCACCTCCTGGAGAAGCTCGCGCGCTTCAACCGCGAGCGGATCCCGGAGCGGGTGGTGCACGCCCGCGGCTCCGGCGCCTACGGCCACTTCGAGGTGACGGACGACGTCACCGGCTTCACCCACGCCGACTTCCTGAGCGAGATCGGCCGGCGCACCGAGGTGTTCGCCCGCTTCTCCACGGTCGCCGACTCCCTCGGCGGCGCCGACGCCGTCCGCGACCCGCGCGGCTTCGCCGTGAAGTTCTACACCGCCGAGGGCAACTACGACCTCGTCGGCAACAACACCCCGGTGTTCTTCGTCAAGGACCCGGTCAAGTTCCCGGACTTCATCCACTCGCAGAAGCGGGACCCGTTCACCGGCCGCCAGGAGCCCGACAACGTCTGGGACTTCTGGGCCCACTCCCCCGAGGCCACGCACCAGGTGACCTGGCTGATGGGCGACCGCGGCATCCCGGCGTCGTACCGCCACATGAACGGCTACGGCTCGCACACCTACCAGTGGACGAACGCCGAGGGCGAGGCCTTCTTCGTCAAGTACCACTTCAAGACGAACCAGGGCGTCCGCTCGCTGAGCGGCGAGCAGGCCGCCGAGATCGCCGGCAAGGACCCCAGCTCCCACCAGACGGACCTGCTGCAGGCCATCGAGCGGGGCGTGCACCCGTCCTGGACCCTGTACGTCCAGATCATGCCGGCGGCCGAGGCGGCCGACTACCGCTTCAACCCGTTCGACCTGACGAAGGTGTGGCCGCACGCCGACCACCCGCTGCGCCGGGTGGGCCGCCTGGTGCTGGACCGCAACCCGGACAACGTGTTCGCCGAGGTGGAGCAGGCCGCGTTCTCCCCGAACAACTTCGTGCCGGGCATCGGCCCGTCGCCCGACAAGATGCTCCAGGGCCGGCTGTTCGCCTACGCCGACGCGCAGCGCTACCGCCTGGGCGTCAACCACACGCTGCTCGCGGTCAACGCGCCCCGGGCGACGACCGCGCACAACTACGGCCGCGACGGCCTCATGGCGGTCAACGGCCAGGGCCGCCGCGCGAAGAACTACGAGCCGAACTCCTACGACGGCCCGGCCGAGACCGGCCGGCCGCTGTCGGCCCCGCTGCCCGTCTCCGGTCACACCGGCACCCACGAGGCCCCGGCGCACACCAAGGACGACGACTTCTTCCAGGCGGGCGAGCTGTACCGGCTGATGTCCGAGGACGAGCGGCAGCGCCTGGTCGCGAACATCGCCGGCGGTCTCTCGCAGGTCTCCCGGGACGACGTGATCGAGAAGAACCTGGCCCACTTCCACGCCGCCGACCCCGACTACGGCCGGCGCGTGGAGGAGGCGGTCCGCGCGCTGCGCGAGGACTGAGGCCCACAAGGCGGCGTCCGGGACCCGGCGGGGAGGCCGGGGACCGGACGCACACGACCCGCGGCCGGGCGGTCCGGATGAGGGGTGACCTCCCGGTACGCGGGCAGAGCGAGGACCGCGGCGGTGTGCGAGCCAGTGCGGTGGTGAAGGACGCGGGACCCCTTCTCGACCAGAGGGAAGGGCTCCCGGCTCCGTCGCGGCCGCCGCGGTCCTCCAGTCACGGCCTCCGCGGAGGCCCCCCTTATACAGCCGTCCGGCGGCGCGAACGTCCTGTCGCGCCCAGCCTCGCGCCGTCGGACGGCCACCACACGGCGCGTGGAGCGTCCCCTGCCCAGGGGGCGCTCCTCGCGCCGTCCCGGCTCCCGGCGTGCGCGTCCGGCGTGACCGCAGGACGCTGAACCCATGGGAAATCCGACGCAGTATCCGCACATCGTGGTCCACGCCCCCGCCCTGGACGGCTCCCGCCGGGTCACCGAGGGCGACGTGACCCTGGGACTCGCCTCCCACCTGGACGACGTGGTGGAGATCCTGCGGCTGGCCGACCTGGACCGGATCGAGGTCGAGGAGAGCGACCTCGTCGAGTGGCAGGGCGGCGGGCCGGAGGACTGGCCCGGCCTGACGGAGCACGAGGTGTAGCGACGCCGGGTACGGCGGTGGCCGTACCCGGCCTACGCATACCTCAAATCAAGCTCTGGGAAAGGGCGTTCAGGCTTGAGCGGCCGTCGCGGGCGGGAACATCACCGTCATGCGGGGCCCGCCGGCACGGGGGCGGCGGGCCCCGTACGGGGGTGCCTCATGGACCGTACGACGCCGCGGCCGGCGGACCCTGCGACGACACCGGACCCGTGCGCGGTCGCCCTGCTGCGGGGCGGCGACCGGGCCGCCGTGACCGTCGCCGTGGTCGCCCTGCACCTGCGCGGCACGGTCGACGCGGGCAGGCCGGGAACCCTGCGCAGGACCGGGCCGGGGGACGCCGCCGCCTTCCGCCATCCCCTGGAGAAGGCGGTCCGTACCGGGCTCTACCGGCCCGCCGGGCCGCGCGAGCTCCCCGGCAGGGCCGTGGTCCGGCGGGCGCTCGCCAGGATGCGGGCGGAGCTCCTGGCGGCCGGGCTGCTGCGAGCGCTGCCGCCGGGCCGCACCCGCGCCGCCCGCCGGCTCCTGGCGGGGCTGCGCGAGCGCCATCCGCTGCCCGAGGGCCCGGCCGGTACCGGGGGCCTGGCGGAGGAGGACGTGCTGCTCGCGGTCGCGCTGCACGGCGAGCGCGGGCTGACCGCGCTGCTGCCGCGCTTCGCCCGCGACAGCGGGCTCACCGGCCGCGGCGCCCTCGCTGACGAGGGCCTGTTCCCGTTCGGCCGGGGCGGCGGCGTCCGCGCCCTCGCCCACCACGGGGACGACGGCGCCCGGGACACGGACGACGGCGGTTCCCACGGCGGGTCCGGTGGCGGGGCCCACGGCGGCCACCACCACGGCGGCCACGACTTCGGCGGCGGCTGCGGGGGCGGCGGCTTCGACTGAGCGCGGACGCCGCCGCCGCACGCCGAAGGGGCGGCCCGTCCTTCCCGGACGGGCCGCCCCTCGCGCGTTCGCGGCTCAGACCTTCAGCGGACTGATCGCCGTCGGCGCGTGACCGGGCTCGGTGGCGAGGTCCTCGAACTCGGTGATGTCGCTGATGTCCATGGTCCGGCTCATCGAGATGTTGGTGACCCGCTCCAGGATCGCCTCGACGACGACCGGCACCCGGTACTCGGCGGCCAGCTTCCGGGCCTGCTCGAAGGCGGGGCCGAGCTGGTCGGGCTCGGTGACCCGGATGGCCTTGCAGCCCAGGCCCTCGGCGACCTTGACGTGGTCGACGCCGTAGACGCCGAGTTCCGGCGCGTTGACGTTCTCGAACTCCAGGTTGACCTGGAAGTCGATGTCGAGACCGAGCTGCGCCTGCCGGATCAGGCCCAGGTAGGCGTTGTTCACCAGGACGTGCACGTAGGGGATGCGGTGCTGGGCGGCGACGGCCAGCTCCTCGATCAGGAACTGGAAGTCGTAGTCGCCGGAGAGCGCCACGACCGGGGAGTCGGGGTCGGCCTTGGCGACGCCGATCGCGGCCGGGACGGTCCAGCCGAGCGGTCCGGCCTGACCGCAGTTGATCCAGTGGCGCGGCTTGTAGACGTGCAGCATCTGCGCGCCGGCGATCTGGGAGAGGCCGATGGTGGTGACGTACCGGGTCTCCGGTCCGAACGCCCGGTTCATCTCCTCGTACACGCGCTGCGGCTTCATCGGCACGTCGTCGAAGTGCGTACGGCGCAGCAGGGTGGCCTTGCGCTCCTGGGTGGAGGCGGCCCACGCGGCGCGGTCGGGCAGCCGGCCCTCGGCCTTCAGCTCCTTGGCGGCCTCGACGAACAGCTCCAGCGCGGCCCGCGCGTCGGAGACGACGCCGTAGTCCGGCGGGAAGATCCGGCCGATCTGGGTGGGTTCGATGTCGACGTGGACGAACGTGCGGCCCCGGCGGTAGGTGTCGAGCTTGTAGCCGGTGTGGCGGTTGGCCCAGCGGTTGCCGATGCCGAGGACGAAGTCCGACTCCAGGAAGGTGGCGTTGCCGTAGCGGTGCGAGGTCTGGACGCCGACCATGCCGGCGTTCAGCTCGTGGTCGTCGGGCAGCGCGCCCCAGCCCATCAGGGTCGGGATGACCGGGGTGCCGGTCAGTTCGGCGAACTCGGTCAGCAGGTCGCAGGCGTCGGCGCCGATGACACCGCCGCCGGCGACGATGACCGGGCGCTCGGCGGCGAGCAGGAACGACAGCGCCTTGTCGATCTGGGCGCGGGTGGCGACGGGCCTGTGGACGGGCAGCGGCGCGTACGTCTCCGGGTCGAACTCGATCTCCGTCTGCTGCACGTCGATCGGCAGGTCGATCAGGACCGGGCCGGGACGTCCCGACCGCATCAGGTGGAAGGCCTGCTGGAAGACGCCGGGGACCTGCGCGGCCTCCATGACGGTGACCGCCATCTTCGTCACCGGCCGGGCGATGGAGGCGATGTCGACGGCCTGGAAGTCCTCCTTGTGCATGACGGCGGTGGGCGCCTGGCCCGTGATGCACAGGATCGGGACGGAGTCGCCGATCGCCGAGTACAGGCCGGTGATCATGTCGGTGCCGGCGGGCCCCGAAGTGCCGATGCAGACGCCGATGTTGCCGGGGCGGGCTCGGGTGTAGCCCTCGGCCATGTGGGAGGCGCCCTCGACGTGGCGGGCGAGCGTGTGGTGGATGCCGCCGCCCTCCTTCAGCGCCTTGTAGAAGGGGTTGATCGCCGCGCCGGGCACACCGAAGGCGTCGCGGACGCCCTCGAGCTTGAGGATTTCGACTGCCGCGCGGGCAGCGGTCATTCGGGCCATCGGGTACTCCTGCTTCGGCTGTCGGATGCGTACTCCCGTCGCGCCCCGCGGTGAGCACGGCCTCCGGAGTCATCGGATCGCTTCCCGTACGATTTCCGTATCGCGGAAGTAAACTTCTACTATCTGGAAGCAATGTAAGGGGGGTGCCGATCGCCGTCAAGGGAGCCCGGGGCACGCCGGGAGCCGGGCGGGGCAGAGGCGCCAAGCGCCGGACAGGCGGGCCTGGATGGAGGACGATGGGGAGGCTGCCCCGACGCGACGCCTGAAGATGGATGGGCCATGCCCGAGAGCGTTCCGCTGCACTGTCCGGCCTGCCGGCGCGAGCACGTCTACACCGCGCCCCCGTACCCCTGCGCCTGCGGCGCCCCGGGCGCCCCGCGGCTGGACCCGGCCGCCGAACCGGCCGTGCTCGCCCACCGCGCCTGGGACGAGGACTGGGTCACCGTGCGCTGCACGGCCTGCGGCCGCCGCAACCAGTGGCCGCACCCCGAACTGGGCTGCCCGTGCGGCACGGTGCTGCGCATACCGGTGGCCGGGGCCCCGTCACCGGGCCCCGGCCACCGTCCTGCGGCGCGGTCCGCGGCCGTCGCCTCCGCGCTGGACGCCGTCACCGCCGCCGTGCTGTGTCTGCGCCGGCTCGGCCACCGGGACATCCGGCGCGCCGACCAGCGCCCGCCCTCCGGCATCGGCCTGGCCGCGCCCGGCCTCGTCGTGCTGGTCGATCCGGCGGCGCGCCCGGCGTCGCCCCGGGACGTGGAGTGCCTCTGGCTGACGGCCATGACGGAGTCCGCCCACTGCGTCTGCTTCTCCGTCTCGGGCTACACCGACGCGGCCCGGGTACGGGCCGACGCGCTCGCCGTCCCCCTGTTCACCCTGGGCCACGGCGGGACCGCCACGCCGGTGAACGGCCCCGGCCGGCTGCTCGCCGGGCCGGGCGCCGGCCCGGACCTCCGGACTCCCCGCCGTCAGGCGCCGTAGGTCTGCCGCAGCTCCACCTTGCGCACCTTGCCCGAGACCGTCATCGGAAAGGCCTCCAGGATCTGCAGCCTGCTGGGGATCTTGTAGTGGGCGAGCCGGTCGCGGCAGAAGACGCGCAGGTCCTCCAGGGTGAGTGGGTCGGCGGGATCCATGGGGATGACGCAGGCCAGGACCTCCTCCCCGTACTTCTCGTGCGGCACGCCGACGACCTGGACGTCCCGGATTCCGGGATGGGCGTAGAGGAACTCCTCGATCTCGCGCGGGTAGATGTTCTCGCCGCCGCGGATGATCATGTCCTTGATGCGGCCGACGATCTCGACGTACCCGTCCTCACGCATCACCGCCAGGTCGCCGGTGTGCATCCAGCGGCCCGGGTCGACGGCCTCGGCGGTCTTCTCCGGCTCGTCCCAGTAGCCGAGCATCACGCTGTAGCCGCGGGTGCACAACTCCCCCGCCGTGCCGCGCGGCTGCGTCACCCCGGAGACCGGGTCGACGACCTTGACCTCCAGGTGCGGCAGGACCCGGCCGACGGTTCCGGTGCGGTGCTCCAGGTCGTCCTCGATGCGGGTCTGCAGGGAGACCGGGGAGGTCTCGGTCATTCCGTAGCAGATGGAGACCTCCGCCATGTGCATCTCGGCGACCACCCGCTTCATCACCTCCACCGGGCAGGGCGAGCCCGCCATGATGCCGGTGCGAAGGGAGGAGAGGTCGTACTCGGCGAAGCCGGGCAGGTTCAGCTCCGCGATGAACATGGTCGGGACGCCGTACAGCGAGGTGCAGCGCTCCCGCTGGACGGCCTCCAGCGTCGCCTCCGGGTCGAAGGACGGCGCCGGGACGACCATGCAGGCGCCGTGCGAGGTGACGGCCAGGTTCCCCATGACCATGCCGAAGCAGTGGTAGAAGGGGACCGGGATGCAGACGCGGTCCTGCTCGGTGTAGGCGACCAGCTCGCCCACGAAGTAGCCGTTGTTCAGGATGTTGTGGTGGGAGAGCGTGGCGCCCTTCGGGAAGCCCGTGGTGCCCGAGGTGTACTGAATGTTGATGGGATCGTCGCAGGACAACTCGGCCTCGCGCGCCCGCAGTTCCTCCGTCCCGACGGCGGACCCGCGCCGGGCGAACGCCTCCCAGCCCGGATCGCCGATGTAGACCGTCTCCGTCAGCCGCGGGCAGCGGACCCGGACCTCCTCCACCATCGCCCGGTAGTCGCTGGTCCGGTGCCGGACGGTGGCGAACAGCAGGGAGATCCCCGCCTGGTTGAGGACGTACTCGACCTCGTGCGTACGGTAGGCCGGGTTGATGTTGACCATCACGGCGCCGACCCGCGCGGTGGCGTACTGCACCAGCACCCACTCGGCGCAGTTGACCGCCCAGATGCCGACCCGGTCGCCCTTGGCGACACCGCTCGCGAGCAGCGCGCACGCCAAACGGTCCACGTCCGCGGCGAATTCGGCGTAGGTCCAGCGCCGGCCGGACGGCACGTCGACCAGGGCCTCGCGCTCGGGCCAGGCGGCCACGGCGCGGTCGAGGTTGGCCCCGATGGTGTCGCCGAGCAGGGCGGTGGGGCCGGTTCCGTGGGTGTACGACAGTTCCGAGGTCACCGGAAGTCCTCCTCGCGGTACTCGTGGTCGGAGCCGGCGGCCGTGGCCTCGCGCAGCTCGATGCGGCGGATCTTGCCGGAGACGGTCTTGGGCAGCGCGGCGAACTCCAGCCTGCGCAGGCGCTTGTAGGGGGCCAGCACCTGGCGGGAGTGCTCGAAGAGCACCTTGGCCGTGTCGGGTCCCGGCTGCCAGCCCTCGGCGAGGACGACGTAGGCCTTGGGCACGGCGAGCCGCAGTTCGTCGGGGGCGGGCACGACGGCGGCCTCGGCGACGGCCTCGTGCTCCAGCAGCGCGCTCTCCAGCTCGAACGGGCTGATCTTGTAGTCCGAGGCCTTGAAGACGTCGTCGCTGCGGCCGATGTAGGTCAGGTACCCGTCCTCGTCGCGGGAGGCGACGTCGCCGGTGCGGTAGTAGCCGCCCGCCATCGCCTCCGCCGTGCGGTCGGGGTCGCCGTGGTAGCCGGTCATCAGGCCGACGGGGCGCTCGGACAGGTCCAGGGCGATCTCGCCCTCGGTGGCGCCGGGGGCGCCGGAGACCGGGTCGAGCAGTTCCACCCGGTAGCCCGGGCTGGGCCGGCCCATGGAGCCGGTCTTCAGCCGCTGCCCGGGGCTGTTGGAGACCTGCACGGCCGTCTCGGTCTGCCCGAAGCCGTCCCGGATCGTGATGCCCCAGGCCCGCCGGACCTGCTCGATGACCTCCGGGTTGAGCGGCTCGCCCGCCGCGACCACCTCGCGCGGCGGGGTGGCGAGCTGGGACAGGTCGGCCTGGATGAGCATCCGCCAGACGGTCGGCGGCGCGCAGAAGGTGGTGACCGCGTGCCGGTCCATCTCGGCCATCAGGCGGGCGGGGTCGAAGCGCGTGTAGTTGTGGATGAAGACCGTCGCCTCCGCGTTCCACGGCGCGAACAGGTTGGACCAGGCGTGCTTGGCCCAGCCGGGCGAGGAGATGTTGAGGTGCACGTCGCCGGGCTTCAGGCCGATCCAGTACATGGTGGCCAGGTGCCCGATGGGGTACGAGGTGTGGGTGTGCTCGACCAGCTTGGGGCGGGCGGTCGTGCCGGAGGTGAAGTACAGCATCAGCGGGTCGTCGGCCAGGGTGGGGCCGTCGGGGACGAAGTCGGGGGCGGCGGCGTACGCGTCCTCGTACGGCTCCCAGCCCTCACGCGGCAGCCCGCCGACGGCGATCCGGGTGTAGGCGCCGGGCACGTCGTCGAACTTCGCGGTGTCCTCGGCCCGCACCAGCACGTGCTTCACCCGGCCGCGCTCCACCCGGTCGCGCAGGTCGGCGGGGCCGAGCAGCGGGGTGGCCGGGATGACCACCGCGCGCAGCTTCATGGCGGCGAGCGCGGTCTCCCACAGCTCGGCCTGGTTGCCCAGCATCACGAGGATGCGGTCCTCGGCGGCGACGCCCCGCGCGCGCAGATGGGCGGCGACGCGGTTGGAGCGCTCGGCCATCTCGGCGAAGGACAGCCTGGTCTCGGTGCCGTCCTCCTCGATGATGTGCAGCGCGGTCCGGTCGTTGCCCTCGGCGATCACGTCGAACCAGTCCAGCGCCCAGTTGAAGTGCTCGGGCCGCGGCCAGACGAAGCCCTCGTAGGCGCGGGTGTAGTCCTCGCGGTGCTCCAGCAGGAAGTCCCGCGCGGTCCTGAAGACCTCGGTCGCCGTCGTCATCGGTGTCCTCCTAGAATCCGGACCATTGCCGGGCGGCTCTCTGGCATCGTCTAATCCGTGATGCAGGTCTCACTACCCCCGAACGGGGGTGTGGTCCACGGTGAGCCGCGCCGAAGGAGCGATGAGGTGGCAGCAGAGGCCGTGGCGACGACGGAGATACGCGGTGCGCTGGCCCGGCTGCGGCACGCCACGGGGCTCCCGGTCGCCTTCGGCGGGCTGGTCGAGGCCGGCCGGCCGCAGATCAGGATCAGCGAACTGAGCGGCACCCACACCGCCGCCCTCAGGTCCCTCGCCGTGACCTCGGGGAACGGACTGGGCGGCAGGGCGGTGGCGCTGGCCCGTCCGTGCGCGGTGACCGACTACGCCGGTTCCCGCCAGATCAGTCACGAGTACGACGTGCCGGTGGCCGCCGAGGGCATCCACTCGGTGCTCGCGGTGCCGGTCGTGGTGCGGCGCCGGGTGCGCGGGGTGCTTTACGGCGCGCTGCGCTCGGCCCAGCCGCTCGGCGACCGCACGCTGGGCGCGGCGATGGCGGCGGCGCGGGACGTGGAGCAGTCGCTGGTGGTGCGGGAGGAGGCGCGGGGGCTGCTCGCGGCGGCCCGGACGGAGCCCGCCGGGGCGTGCCGGGGAGCGGAAACCGGCCAGGAACAGGTGCGCGAGGCGCATGCCGCGCTGCGCGCGCTGGCGCCGCGGATCGCCGACCCGGAGCTGCGCGCCGAGCTGCTGGCGGCGTGCGGACTGCTGGCCTCGCCCCGCCCGGCCGGCGGCGCGAGCCTGGCGCCGCGGGAGCTGGACGTGCTGTCCTGGGTGGCGGCGGGCGCGACGAACGCGGCCGTCGCCGAGCGGCTGGGTCTGCGTCCGGAGACGGTGAAGGGATATCTGCGCTCGGCCATGCGGAAACTGGGCTCGCACACCCGGGGGGAGGCGGTGACCGCGGCACGCCGGGCGGGACTCCTGCCATAGGGACCGTCCGGTCGGTGACGCTCGTAAGGAAACCTGCCCATTGTTGTGACCATGCCGCGAATTTTTTCCTGCGCTTGACCGTTTGTTATTTCCCTCACCACGGCTTCCGTCCGAATTTCAAGGATCGTTGCCTAGAATTTGGCCCGGACACGACACAGGAGGGGAGCGGTGACCGTGCGACGGGACTTCCAGGAGTCGGTTCGATGCCGCCCCGACCTGGTCATCGGCCGCGAAGAGCTGTTCGCGAGCGCCCGGGACCAACTCGACTCCGGTGGCAGCGTGCTGCTCCACGGCCCGGCCGGAATAGGTAAATCGACGGTCCTGCGGGCATTGGCCGAGGAATACGGCGCCACCGCGCGCCGGGTCCTGCGCTGCTCGGCGACCGAGTCAGAATCCCATCTTCCGTTCCTGGCCCTCGCCGACCTCCTCGGCCTGGCCCTGGAGGAGGTCGCCCCGCGGTTGCCCGCCGCACAGCTCACGGCCCTGGAATCGGCGCTCACCGGCCGCGGCGAGTCCAGCCTCCAGCGCGACGGCCTCGCCCTGCGCCTCGCGGTGCTCTCCGCGCTCCGGGCGCTCGCCGAGCAGGGTCCCGTCCTGATCGTCGCCGACGACCTGCAGTGGCTGGATCCGGCCAGCGCCGAACTGCTCGGCTTCGCCGCCCGCCGGCTCGGCGACACCCCCGTGCAGATGCTGTGCGCGGTGCGCACCGAGGACGAGGCCTACGACCGCCATCTGCGCGCCTGCCCGCCGGGCACCCTCTCGGTACGGCTGGGCCCGCTCTCCCGCACCGAGCTGACCACGCTGCTGAACCACCGCGGCTACGACGGCCTGCCCCGCTCCACCGTCCGGGAGGTGCACCGCACCAGCGGCGGCAACCCGCTGTTCGCCCTGGAGCTGGGCCGCGTCCTGGCCGAGAACCCGGCCCCGCCCCGGCCGGGCGAGCCGCTGCCGGTGCCCACCTCGCTGCGCGCCCTGGTGCTCAGCCGCCTCGACCTGCTGTCGGTGGAGGCCCGCCGCACCCTGCTGCTGGCCAGCGCCGGCGCCCGCCCCACCCTCGCCCTGCTGCACGCGGCCGGCCGGGAGCACGCCGAGGCCGAGTGCGCCCAGGCGGCCGAACTCGGGCTGCTGGTCACCGAGACCGACGACCCGGCCGTGCGGTTCGCGCATCCGCTGATCTCCGCGGCGCTCTACGCGGAGGCGCCCGCGCAGGAGCGGCGCGCGGTGCACGCGGCCCTGTCGACCGCGGCCTTCGACCCGATCGAACGGGCCCGGCACCTGGCCCTGGCCACCACCGGCACCGACCCGGACGTGGCCGACCGGCTCGCCGAGGCCGCCGCGCTGGCACGGGACCGCGGGGCGCCGTCGGTGGCCGCCTCGCTCGGGCTGCTCGCCGCCCGGCACACCCCGGCGGCCGGCGAGCCCGGCCCGGACGAGCGGCGGCTGCGGGCCGCCGAGGACGCCATCACGGCCGGCGAGGCCGACCTGGCCCGGGACATCGCGCGCGAGGTGCTGTCCCGGGCCGTGCTGCCCGCCGAACGGGTGCGCGCGTGGATGGTGGTCATCGAGTCGGCCGGGCAGGCGCTCGGCGACGTGGACGCCGTCTTCCCGCAGGCGCTGGCCGACGCCGGCGACGAACCCAGGCTGCTCGCCCTGGTCCGCTACCAGCTCGCCTGGCGCGCCCTGGTCGTCGAGGGCGACTTCACCGAGGCCCGCCAGGAGGCCGCGCACGCCGCCGAGCTGGCCGCGCGGGCCGGCGACCGGCGCACCGAGCTGATGGCGCGCGCCTTCCAGGCGTCGACCGAGACCCTGATGGGCCATCCGGACGCCGCCGCCACCACCGCGCGGGCCCTGGAGGAGCCGCAGGACCCGTACGTCGCCTGCCACCACAACGGCGTCGGCTACGCCCGCTACCGCTGGCTGCTGATGAGCGACCAGCTCACCGAGGCCCGGGCCACCATCACCGCGCTGCTGCGCGAGGTGCGGCGGCGCGGCATGGTCGAGAGCGAGGTGCACTACCTGCGCATGTGCGCCGAGACCGAGCTGCGCGCCGGCCACTGCGGACGGGCCCTCGACCTGTCCCGGGAGAGTCTGCGGCTGGCCCGGGACGCGGGCATCGGCGAGAGCGCGTCCGCGATGCTCGCCTCGCTCGCCGAGGCGTCCGGCGGCGACACCGAGCGGGCGCTGGAGCTGGCCCGCGAGGCGGTCGGGCACGCCGAGGAGGACGGCGACCAGATGTACCTCTCCCGCGCCCTCGCGGCCCTCGGCTACGCCCAGTTCGTCGCCGGGGAGCCGCGGGCCGCCGTGGAGTCGCTGGGCCGGGTGCGGGAGCTGGAGCTGGGGCTCGGCATCACCGATCCGGCGCGCGGCCGCTGGCACGGCGACCTGGCGGAGGCCCTGGTGCTCGTGGGGGAGCACGGCCAGGCGCAGCAGGTCATCGACGGGGCCCGGGAGCACGCCGTCCGGCTGGGCCGGGAGAGCGTCGTCGCCGTGCTGGACCGGGCGGAGGCGCTGGCCCGGGCCGCCCGCGGTGACCACGAGACCGCCATCGCCCAGCTGACGTCCGCTCAGGACCGGCTCGGCAAGCTCGGCAACGGCCTGGACGAGGCCCGGGCGGCGTTCGCGCTGGCCCGGCTGCGCGCGCGGCGGGCGGAGAACCCGGCCCGGCGGAGGGCGGCCTACGACGAGGCCGTGCGGCTGTTCCGGCGCTGCCGTGCGCTGCCGTGGCTGCGCCAGGTGGACGAGGCGCTGCGCGCCCCGCAGCCGGAGCCCGCGCCGCCCGCCCGGGACCCGCTGGACGCGCTGGACGGTCTGGCCTCGATGGAGCGTCAGGTCGCCGCGCTCGTCATGGAGGGCGCCACCAACCGGGAGATCGCGTCACGGCTGTTCGTCAGTGTGAAGACGGTCGAGGCCACGCTGACCCGGGTGTACCGGAAGCTGGGCATCCGCTCGCGCGTCGACATCGTCCGATTGGCGGCGGCTCGCCGAGCGCGGTGAGCGAGGCGCTAGTTAACTGAGCCGGACCGAGGGTTTTCCCTCACCCAACCGCCTAGGGGGTTCCCTCATTGGGAGCCGAGGGACCCGGGTCCTAGCGTAAAGGGCGTGCCGCTCGCCCGGGCACAAGGGGTCGGTCTCTCCCCCAGCCGCTCGGTTCCTCACGAGCAGGGGGTTCCCCCACCCATGTGCACCACCCCCCACGCCCGTGCGAACCCCCCACCGGCAAACCCGAGGAGACGCATGACCGGCCTCAGACGTGCCAGAAAGACCACCGCCGCGCTCGTGGCGACGGCCGCCGCCGCGGCCACCGCGCTCATCGCCTCCCCGGCCGCGGCCGACGCTCCTCAGCCCATCGTCGGAGGCACGACCACCACGACGACGGCGTACCCGTTCGTCATGCAGATCACGGACGCGTCCGGCAGCCAGTTCTGCGGCGGCACCCTGGTGGCCGCCAAGAAGGTGGTGACGGCGGCGCACTGCATGGTCGGCGAGACGACCGGCAGCGTCCGCGTGGTCGGCGGCCGGACCTATCTGAACGGCACCAACGGCACGGTCAGCAAGGTCAGCAAGATCTGGATCGACCCGGACTACACCGACGCCACCAACGGCGACGACGTGGCCGTGCTGACCCTGGCGACGTCGATGCCTTACACGAAGGCGCCGTACGTCTCCTCCTCCCAGACCAGCGTGTACGCGGCCGGCACCACGGCCCGCATCCTCGGCTGGGGCACCACCTCGGAGAGCGGAAGCTCCTCCAACCAGCTGCGGACCGCGACCGTTCCGGTCGTGTCGGACGCCGGCTGCAGGAGCTCCTACGGTTCGGACTACGTCCAGTCCGACATGGTTTGCGCCGGATACACGTCCGGCGGCGTAGACACCTGCCAGGGCGACAGCGGCGGTCCCCTGTTGATCGGGGGCGTCCTGGCAGGGATCACTTCCTGGGGCGAGGGTTGCGCGGAGGCCGGTTACCCGGGTGTGTACACCCGGCTGACCACCTTCTCGGACCTCGTGACCGCGCAGGTCGGCTCATAGCCCCGAGGACCACCCGAGCACCTCTCGGGTAGATGCCGGGGGGCGTTGCGGGCCACCACGAGCGGCCCGCAGCGCCCCCTCTCCAACTCCCCCGCCTCCCCCGCCTCTCCACGAGCCGTCGCGCCTGCCCGGTCCGGCCGCGGCCGGACCGGCGAGGGGATCAGCGCGGTGCGACGGCGCCGAACCGGATGTCGTGGGGCTTCCCGGGGTGCAGCGCGGCCAGCATGCGGGCCCCCTCCTCGGCGACCTCCTCCTGCCGGCGCTTCGTCAGCTTCCCGAACGGCTCGACGACGAGCGTGGTGCCGTCGAGTCTCCACAGCCCGGCCAGGAAGCCGTCGACCAGGAGGGTGCGGTAGGCCTGGTTGCCGCGCCGCGCACGGCCCCGGTGCTCGGGGGGCACGACGCGGGCGCGGTCGGCGTGGGACAGCAGGAGGTTGTCGTACTCGGGCAGGAAGCGGGGCGGGGCCGGGGTGTCCGGGTCGGGGCGGGGCGCGTCGGGCAGGTCGAACAGTTCGGCTCCGGCGGGGTCGCGGAAGGTGACCAGCCGCGGGCGCAGCCGCTCGAAGGCGTCCCTCAGCCGGGTGAGTCCGGACCAGGTCTGCATGTCCTTGACGGAGGCGGGACCGAAGGCGGCGAGGTAACGCGGGATCACGGTCTCGGCCGCCGGGGGCGGTTCGGCGGGTCGGCCCAGCCAGTGCTCGGCGGTGGTGAGGGCGACCCGGCCGGCCCGGCCCCACAGTCCGCGCGGGGTCACCTGGACCAGGGGCAGGGTGCAGCGGGCGGCGACGGCGAGGGACGCGGGGTCCGCGTCCGGCCACTCGGCGCTCAGCGCCGCGCGGAGCTGGGCCATGGTCCGCGGCTCCGCCTCCACCAGGTCGCGGGCGAGGGCGGCCAGCCGGCCGAGGTCGACTCCGGCCAGCCCGGCGCGGAACTGCGTCAGCTCCCGCTCCCGGGCGGCCTGGACCAGGGGCCGCAGGGTGAGGCAGTCGTCGGCGGTGTGGGTGTGGATGGTGGAGCGCAGGGTGACGATGCGGACGGCCGCGCGGTCCGCCATGAGCCGGGACAGCCGCTCCGGCGCGAACCCCTCCAGCCGGGCGGCGAGCGCGTAGTACGGCGGCTCGGTGTTCTGCGCCTGCAGGCCCAGGAGGTGCCGTACGGCGTCCTCGGCGGACAGCGGGGAGCGGCGCAGCAGGAGCTGCCGGTCCAGGGTGGCGCGGTTGAGGGCGCGGGTGTCCAGGAGCGGGGCCGTGGCCGTGCTGCTCTTCGTCATGGAGGAGACGCTAACCGGCCTTGCGGACACCTTCTGTCCTCGACCGGCGGGCCGGATCCGAGGGGCGATCTCGCGCCGCCGAGCCGAGAATGAGCGGGGGCGCCCGATCCGGGGAGAGGAGCCGGTGGTGTCCGACGAGCCGGCCGCACGCATCGCCGAATTCATCGAGCCGCTCCGGGTGGCGCCGGGCACGCGGGTGGACGTCGGCCGGGACTTCGATCCCGGCTACCGGGCGGGCCTGCGCAAACGCGACGCCCAGGAGCTGCTGCGCACCGGGGTGACCCTGCTGGCCGAGTACCAGCAGCGGCTGGCCGCCCAGGACACCTACGGCGTCCTGCTGTGCCTGCAGGCGCTCGACGCCGGGGGCAAGGACGGCACGATCCGGCACGTGATGAGCGGCGTCAACCCCCAGGGCGTACACGTCAGCAGCTTCAAGGTGCCCTCGGAGGAGGAGCTCGACCACGACTACCTGTGGCGCTACGCGCGGCGGCTCCCCGGGCGGGGCGAGATCGCCATCTTCAACCGCTCCCACTACGAGGAGGTCCTGGTCGTACGGGTGCACCCGGAGAACCTCGTCCGGCAGAAGCTGCCCGCGGAGGCGCGCGGTCCCGACGTCTGGGAGCGGCGCTACCGCGAGATCAACGAGTGGGAGCGCCATCTGACCGACAGCGGGTTCAAGGTGGTCAAGGTCTTCCTGAACATCTCCAAGGAGGAGCAGCGCGCCCGGTTCCTGAAGCGGATCGACCTGCCGGAGAAGAACTGGAAGTTCTCCGCGGCCGACGTGCGCGAACGGCGTCACTGGGACGAGTACCAGGGGGCCTTCTCCGCGATGCTCTCGGCCACCAGCACTCCCTGGGCCCCCTGGTACGTGGTGCCGGCGGACCGCAAGTGGTTCGCGCGGATCTGCACGTCGGCCGTCCTCGCGCACACCCTGATCGGCATCGACCCCCAGTACCCCGAGGTGAGAGAGGAGGCACGCAGGGACCTGCTGGCCGCCCGGCGCGAGCTGGAGCGGGAGGCCCCGCCCGGCGCCCCGGCCGACCCGTACGCGGCGCGGCACGCGGGGACGGCCGAGGGGCGCGGGTCCGGTGAGGAGCCGTCATCGGACGGCGCCGGACGCACCGAGGACGGCGAACACGGCAAGTCCCGGCGAGGCGGGAAGCGGCCACGGCGCGGCTGACGACCCGACCATCACTTCGCCGGCCCGGCAGTCGCCTCGCCGGCCGACAGTCGCCTCGCCGCACATCCGCCGGCCCTGGCGTCCCACCCGGGTCCGCCGGGTCAGGCGGTGTCGTGGCCGGGCCTCGCGGCTGAGCACGACGGACCGGGGCGGTCGTCCCGACGCTCGTACAGCCCGGGACGCCGGCCGGGTGATCCACCGAGGTCCGCCGGGTCAGGCGGGGTCTCGGCCGGCGGCGGTGCGGCCCATGGTCAGGGCGAGGCGGCGGACCTCGCGCCAGTTCATGGCCGGTGCCACGCGGGGCGCCCCGGGGCGGTCGCGCGGCACCCGGACGCGCAGGGCGCCGGGCTCGATGCGGCAGCGTACCGGCGTGGGCAGCGTCAGGGCCTCGCCGTCGACGCCGACCGGGACGGTGGGGGCGTCCGCATCCACCACGACCTCGCGGGCCGCGAAGGCGGTCAGTCCGTGGCTGCGCCCGCCGAGCAGCAGCAGCTCGGTCGCCTCCGACGTGCTCCTCACCTCGACGGCCAGCACGCCCAGCCGGCCGGTGTCCAGCCGGTCGCGGTGGCCGAGTCCGGCCGGGTCGTCGCCGTGGTAGGGGTTGTTGCTCACCAGGACGGCCTGAGGTCCCCTCAGTCTCCGGTCACCGGCGCGGACGACGAGCCGCGGGCCGGTGTGCCCGGTCAGCAGGTCCGGCAGCATCTCCAGGGTGGTGCGCGCCTTGTCCTCGCGGTAGGCGGGGCTCTGCACGACGGCCGCGTACACGCCGAACGAGGCGTTGTTGACGAAGACGCGCTCGGCGCCGCCGTCCGCGGCCCCCCGTCCGCCGCTGATACGGCCGAGGTCGACGCGGAGTTCGACGCCGTCGGTCAGCGCCTCCAGACAGCCGGCGGGGTCCTGCCGGTCCAGTCCCAGGTCCATGGCGAAGTGGTTGCGGGTGCCTGCGCTGATCACCACGAACGGGAGGTCGTGTTCCGCGGCCACGCCGGCGACCAGGGCCTGGGTGCCGTCGCCCCCGGCGACGCCGAGCAGATCGGCGCCGCGCCGCACGGCCTGCCGCGCCAGCTCGGCCACGTCCTGGGGCGCGGCCGGGTCCAGTACCGCGACGTCCGCGCCGAGGGCCCTGGCCCGCTCGGCGAGGTGGAACTCGCCGACCTTGCCGCCGCCGGAGCGCGGGTTCATGATCAGGAAGGGGCGCCGGGCCCGGCCGGCCGCGAGCTCCGGCATGGCGGGCGCGTCGTCGCCGGCGAGTGCCGCCCGGCCCGCGGAGACGGCCAGCGCCCACAGGCCGAGCGAGAGCAGCACCACCCACAGCAGCCCGGAGGCCGCGTACAGGGCGAGGACGGCTAGCGGCGCCGCGACCACCAGCAGCACGGCCAGTCGCCTGACCCATCCGGAACGGCTCAGCAGCCACCACACACCGGCCGCCGTGAGCAGCGTCCCGGCCAGCCCCACGAGCAGCAGGACGACGCTGCCCGGCCCGGCGAAGGCCAGGAGCACCGCCACCGCCGCCGCGCCCGCCACCAGGGCCAGACGCGCGGTCCAGCGCCTGTTCATGCGGCAACCTCCCGTTCCCGTCGTCCCAGGCTACGAGCGGGCGCGGCGGACGGCATGTCCGCGCCCTGCGGCGTCCGACCGCCACCTCCCCCGGGCCGGTGGCCACATCCGGACGTTCGCCTTCATCTGATGTGGTGTCATTCCGTTGGATCAAGAAGCGGGAACCATCAGGAACCGACAACCGAGGAGCAGGGATGTCCGACGCTTTGGTGCTGGGCGGCGGCGGTGTGGGCGGGATCGCCTGGATCACCGGGCTGCTGACGGGGCTCGCCGACGCGGGGCAGGACGTCACCGGGGCGGATCTGCTGCTCGGGACGTCCGCCGGTTCCACCGTCTCGGCGCAGCTGGGCAGCGGGTTGGGGCTGGCGGAGCTGTACGCGCGGCAGGTGGATCCGGCGCTGCAGTCCGCCGAGATCATGGCCGTGATGGACCTGGAGGGGTTCGCCGCCGAGATCGGCGCGGCGACGTCCGCCACCGCCTCCGTGCCGGAGCTGCGCCGGGCCGTCGGCCGCGCGGCACTGGCGGCGCCCACCGTGCCGGAGCCGCGGCGGCGGGCGGTGATCGAGTCGCGGCTGCCCTCGCACGGCTGGCCGGAGCGCGCGCTGCGGATCGTCGCGGTGGACGCCGAGAGCGGGGAGCCGCGGGTCTTCGACAAGGACTCCGGGGTGCCGCTGGTCGACGCGGTGGCGGCGAGCTGCGCCGTGCCGGGTGTGTGGCCGCCGGTCGGCATCGACGGACGGCGTTACGTCGACGGCGGGGTGCGCTCGATGGCCAACCTGGACCTGGTGGGCGACCCGGACCGGGTGGTGGTGCTCGTGCCGATGGGCATGACGGAGCCGTTCCCCAGCGAGCAGCCGGTGGAGGAATCGGTGCGGGAGCTGCGCGCCCGGGGCGTGGAAGTGGTGGTCGTGGCGCCCGACGAGGCGGCGCTGGCGGCGATCGGCGACAACCCGCTGGACCCGGGCACCCGCGGCCCGGCCGCCGAGGCGGGCCGGGCGCAGGGGCGGGCGCTCAGGCTGCCCTGGCATCACGGCTGAGGCCGACGCGTCGCGAGGTTGGCGCATACATGCGGTACGACGCGGGCCCCGGCGCTCCGCCGGCCGGCCCCCGTCCGCTTTCAGGGCCGTTCGGGCGCCCGCGCCTGCCAGCCGGTCCACCGCCGTACGGTGACGTCGACCACCGGGCCCGCCGGCGGAGTCGGCCGGTACTGCGGGTACTTGGCGCAGAGCAGCGCCACGGCCGTCTCGCGCGCCCGCCGTTCGGCCGCGTCGGCGGCGCCGGGCGCCAGGACGCGGGCCACGCCGTCGGCGCGGACCCACCACAGCCGGTCCCAGTCCTCGTCGTAGGCGTCCACGAGCAGGCACACCGCCGGCTGCCCGGCCAGGTTGGCCAGCCGCTTGAGACGGCCGGTGGTCTTGGGCTTGTTGTCGACCGCGGTGACGAGCCGGTCGACGCCGTCGAGGAAGCAGTGGGCGAAGACCACCGGCACCTGGTGCGGGCGGCCCGTCGCGTCGACGGTGGCCAGCCGGGCCACCCGGGCCGCGGCGAACCGGAACCGCGCCTCGCTCTCGGCCAGTCGGGGCATACCCGCTCCTAGCTGCCCACAGGTCGGCTCGCGTGCGGAGCACGCGTCCCCCGCTCCTCCATGGTGCTACGGCCCGGCTGTACGGCGCCCACATGAACTCGTTAAATCGAACCCATGAACTATAAACCGAGTGTATAGTCCCGGCATGCCTCTCACGACTTCGGCCGGTCAGAACCCGGCCCCGCAGCCCGCGCCCCTGAAGATGCGCAGAACGAGGCGCGGGTTGCGTCTGTCCGCGCTCGTCTCGGCGGCCGCCTGTCTGGCGCTGACGCTGTCGGGCTGCGCCGAGGTGGACACGACCGCCCCCAGCGCGGTGCGCGCGGAGGGCGCGCACGGGGCGCCGGCCAAGCTCGGGACGGTGGACTGCCGCGAGGCGAAGTGCATCGCGCTGACCTTCGACGCGGGGCCGAGCGAGAACTCGGCGCGACTGCTCGACATCCTCAAGGAGAAGAAGGTCCCGGCCACCTTCTTCCTGCTCGGCAAGCGGCACATCGACACGTATCCGGAGCTGGTCAAACGGATGGCGGCCGAGGGGCACGAGGTCGCGAGCCACACCTGGGACCACCAGATCCTCACCCGGATCTCCGACGACCGGATACGCGAGGAACTGCGGCGCCCCGACGACGAGATAGAGCGGCTCACCGGGCGCCGGCCCACGCTGATGCGCCCGCCCCAGGGCCGCACCGACGCCGACGTGCACCGCATCTGCAAGGAGATGGGCCTGGCCGAGGTGCTGTGGAGCGTCACCGCGAAGGACTACACGACCACCGACTCGGCGCTGATCACCAAGCGCGTGCTCGACCAGGCCTCACGGGACGGCATCATCCTGCTGCACGACATCTACCGGGGCACCGTGCCGGCCGTGCCCGGCATCATCGACGCGCTGAAGGCCCGCGGCTACGTGTTCGTGACGGTGCCTCAGCTCCTGGCGCCGGGCAAGGCCGAGCCGGGCCGGGTGTACCGGCCCTGACCGGACCGGCTGCCGGCTCAGCGCCGGAACCCGCCGCTGAGCCGTGCAGGTGATCCGGGGCCGGTCGCGCGGCCGGCCGGCGGCCATTGCCTACGATCGTGCCGTGGCCTACTTCTCCGTCGAACGCACCGTGCCCCTTCCGCTCGAGGAGACCTGGCGGCGGCTCACCGAGTGGCCCCGCCACGGTGACGTGGTGCCCTTCACCCGCGTAGCCGTCCTGACGCCCGCCCCTACGCACGAGGGCACCCGTTTCGTGGCCCGTACGGGCCTCGGCCCGCTCGGCTTCGACGACCCCATGGAGGTCACGCTCTGGCGCCCGCCCGCGGACGGCGAACCGGGGCTGTGCCGCCTGGAGAAGCACGGGCGGGTAGTCCTCGGCTGGGCTGAGATCGAGGTCCGGCCCGGGCCGGACGGCCGGGCGCGGGTGGTCTGGCGGGAGGACGTGCGGATCCGCTTCCTCCCGCGCCTCTTCGACGGTGTCGTGGCGCGCGCGGGCCGGACGCTGTTCGGGGGGACGGCGAACCGGCTGCTGCGGCGGCCGTGACCGGCCGGCGGCCGCTCAGGCCAGCGACCCGATCGGCGCCGCCGGGGTCGCCGCCGTGTCGTGGTGGATCGGGGTGTGGGCGCCGGTGAGGGGGACGCCGCTGCCGCCGCGGCGGGCCGCGACGATCTCCGCGGCGATCGACAGGGCCGTCTCCTCGGGGGTTCGGGCTCCGAGGTCGAGGCCGATCGGGGAGCGCAGCCGGGCCAGTTCGAGTTCGCCGACGCCGACCGCGCGCAGCCGTTCTTCGCGGTCCAGGTGGGTGCGGCGCGAGCCCATCGCGCCGACGTAGGCGACCGGCAGCCGCAGGGCCAGCCGCAGCAGCGGCACGTCGAACTTGGCGTCGTGCGTGAGGACGCACAGGACGGTGCGGCCGTCGACGTCCGTGCGCTCCAGGTACTCGTGGGGCCACTCGACGACGATCTCGTCGGCGTCCGGGAAGCGGGCCCGGGTGGCGAACACCGGGCGGGCGTCGCACACCGTGACGTGGTAGCCGAGGAACTTGCCGACCCGCACCAGCGCGGAGGCGAAGTCGATCGCGCCGAAGACGATCATCCGGGGCGCGGGCACCGAGGACTCCACCAGGACCGTGAGCGGCGCGCCGCAGCGCGAGCCCCGTTCTCCGATCTCCAGGGTGCCGGTGCGGCCCGCGTCCAGGAAGGCGCCGGCCTCGGCGGCCACCGTGCGGTCGAGTTCGGGATGGGCCCCGAAGCCGCCGTCGTGGGAGCCGTCGGGGCGGACCAGCAGGGCGCGGCCGCGCAGGGCGGCCGGTCCCGCGGCGATCCGGGCGACCGCCGCCGCCTCGCCCCGCGCGGCGGCGGCCAGCGCGGCCGCGAACACCGGCCGGGCGGGACCGTCCGCCCGGACCGGCGTGACCAGGACGTCGATGACGCCGCCGCACGTCAGACCGACGGCGAAGGCGTCCTCGTCGCTGTACCCGAAGCGCTCCAGGACGGTCTCCCCGTCCTCGAGCGCCTGCCGGCACAGCTCGTACACCGCGCCCTCCACGCACCCGCCGGAGACCGAGCCGACGGCCGTGCCGTCGGCGTCCACCGCGAGGGCGGCGCCCGGCTGCCGCGGGGCGCTGCCGCCGACGGCGACCACGGTGGCGACGGCGAAGTCACGGCCCTGCTCGACCCACCGGTTGAGCTCCTCGGCGATGTCCAGCATGTCTCGGTCTCCCAACGGGGTTGTGGTGTACGGGTGTCGGACCGGGCTAGTGCACGCCCAGCCAGCCCTCGATCGGGTGGAGGGCGAAGTAGACCAGGAAGACGGCCGTCAGCCCCCACATGAAGGCACCGATCTCGCGGGCCCTGCCCTGGGCGGTCTTGATGGCGGTGTAGGAGATGACGCCCGCTGCGACACCGGTGGTGATGGTGTACGTGAACGGCATCAGGACGACGGTCAGGAAGACCGGGACCGCGGTGGCGCGGTCGGCCCAGTCCACGTGCCGGGCGTTCATCAGCATCATGGCGCCGATGACCACCAGGGCGGCGGAGGCGACCTCCTGCGGCACGATCGCGGTCAGCGGGGTGAAGAACAGGCAGGCGGCGAAGAACAGTCCGGTGACGACCGAGGCGAGGCCCGTGCGGGCGCCCTCGCCGACCCCGGTGGCCGACTCGATGAACACGGTCTGGCCGGAGCCGCCCGCCACGCCGCCGATCGCACCGCCGGCGCCGTCGATGAACAGCGCCTTGGACAGGCCCGGCATCCGGCCCTTGTCGTCGGCGAGCTTCGCCTCGGTGCCGACGCCGATGATGGTGGCCATCGCGTCGAAGAAGCCGGCCAGCACCAGGGTGAAGACGATCATGCCGACCGTCATCGCGCCGACCTCGCCCCAGCCGCCGAACTCCACGTGCCCGAAGAGCGAGAAGTCGGGCATCGAGAGCGCGCTGCCGTGCAGTGCGGGCGCGCCGCCCGCCCACTGCTTCGGGTCGATGACGCCGAGGCCGTTGAGGACGGCGGCGACGACCGTGCCGGAGACGATGCCGATGAGGATGGCGCCGGGGATGTTCCGGGCCTGGAGCATGAAGATCAGCAGCAGGGTGCCGGCGAAGAGCAGGACCGGCCAGCCGGCGAGTTCGCCGGCGGGGCCGAGGCTCACCGGGGTGGCCTTGCCCTGGTGCACGAAGCCGGCCTTGTAGAAGCCGATCAGGGCGATGAACAGGCCGATGCCCATGGTGATGCCGTGCTTGAGGGCGAGCGGGATCGCGTTCATGATCATCTCGCGCAGTCCGGTGACGACCAGCAGCATGATGACGACGCCGTAGAGCACGCACATGCCCATGGCCTGCGGCCAGGTCATGTGGGGGGCGACCTGCGAGGACAGGACGCCGGAGACGGACAGGCCGGCGGCGAGCGCGAGGGGCACCTTGCCGACGAAGCCCATCAGCAGCGTGGTGAGGGCCGCGGCGAACGCCGTCGCGGTGATCAGGGCCTGCTGTCCGAGGGTGTCCCCGGCCGCGTCCTTGCCTGACAGGATGAGAGGGTTGAGCAGGAGGATGTACGCCATCGCCATGAAGGTGGTGATGCCGCCGCGCACCTCACGCGCGACCGTGGATCCTCTGCCGCTTATGTGGAAGTACCGGTCGAGCCAGGACCTGCCGGCCGGGACGCGGGAGCCTTCGCCCGCGTCTTCGGCTGTGGTCCTGGGCTCCACTGACTGCTGGGTCATGGGCCAACTCCCAAGGTTCACAGGGGCACCCGGCTGCCGTGGGGCGGCAGGCGGGATTTGGGATTGGACGGCCCGGGGGACGGCCCGAGACGAACGTGGTACTTGCTGACCGGCGCCGGGACGGCCGAGGGTCGGGCCTCGCCCGGCGCCGGGGTGCCTCGCGTCGCGGCCTCGCCGCGACGCGACGGCGGCCGTCGCTACGCGGTGCCCGTGAGGTGTTCCGGGCGGACCGGTGTGCGGTTCAGCTCCAGTCCGGTCGCGTTCCGGATCGCCGCGAGGACGGCCGGGGTGGACGACAGGGTCGGGGCTTCGCCGATGCCACGGAGCCCGTACGGGGCGTGGTCGTCGGCGAGTTCGAGCACGTCGACGGGGATGGTCGGCGTGTCGAGGATCGTGGGGATCAGGTAGTCCGTGAAGGAGGGGTTCCTGACCTTCGCGGTCTTCGGGTCGACGATGATCTCCTCCATCACCGCGACGCCCAGTCCCTGCGTGGTGCCGCCCTGGATCTGGCCGACGACGGAGAGTGGATTGAGCGCCTTGCCGACGTCCTGGGCGCAGGCCAGTTCGACGACCTTGACCAAGCCGAGTTCGGTGTCGACCTCGACGACGGCGCGGTGCGCGGCGAAGGAGTACTGGACGTGGCCGTTGCCCTGCCCGGTGCGCAGGTCGAAGGGCTCGGTCGGCCGGTGCCGCCACTCCGCCTCGACCTCCACGGCCTCGTCCTCCAGGACGTCGACCAGGTCGCCGAGGACCTCGCCCGCGTCGGTCACCACCTTGCCGCCCTCCAGCAGGAGTTCGGCCGTGGTCCAGGCCGGGTGGTAGGAGCCGAACCTGCGGCGCCCGATCTCCAGGACCTTCTCCCGGACCAGTTCGCAGGCGTTCTTCACGGCGCCGCCGGTGACGTACGTCTGCCGGGAGGCGGAGGTCGAACCGGCGCTGCCCACCCGGGTGTCGGCCGGGTGGATGGTCACCTGGCTGACGCCCAGCTCGGTGCGGGCGATCTGCGCGTGGACGGTGACGCCGCCCTGGCCGACCTCCGCCATCGCGGTGTGCACGGTGGCCACCGGCTCGCCGGCGATCACCTCCATGCGGACGCGCGCGGTGGAGTAGTCGTCGAAGCCCTCGGAGAAGCCGACGTTCTTGATGCCGACCGCGTAGCCGACGCCGCGTACGACGCCCTCGCCGTGCGTGGTGTTGGACAGACCGCCGGGGAGCTGGCGTACGTCGGCGCCCTCGCTCGACTCCCACTGGCGCTCGGGCGGCATGGGCATCGCCTTGACCCGGCGCAGCAGTTCGGCGACCGGGGCCGGGGAGTCGACGGGCTGCCCGGTGGGCATGAGGGTGCCCTGCTCCATCGCGTTGAGCCGGCGGAACTCCACCGGGTCCATGCCGAGCGCCGCGGCCACCTTGTCCATCTGCGCCTCGTAGGCGAAGCACGCCTGGACCGCGCCGAAGCCGCGCATGGCGCCGCAGGGCGGGTTGTTGGTGTAGAGGGCGATGGCCTCGATGTCGACGTCCTCGACGACGTACGGTCCGACGCTGAGCGAGGAGGCGTTGCCGACGACGGCCGGGGAGGCGGAGGCGTAGGCGCCGCCGTCCAGCACGATCCGGCACTTCAGGTGGGTCAGCTTGCCGTCGCGGGTGGCCCCGTGCTCGTAGTACAGCTTGGCCGGGTGGCGGTGGACGTGCCCGAAGAAGGACTCGAACCGGTTGTAGACGATCTTCACCGGCTTGCCGGTGCGCATGGCCAGCAGGCAGGCGTGGATCTGCATGGACAGGTCCTCGCGGCCGCCGAAGGCGCCGCCCACGCCGGACAGCGTCATGCGCACCTTGTCCTCGGGCAGGCCGAGGACGGGCGCCATCTGGCGCAGGTCGGAGTGGAGCCACTGGGTGGCGATGTAGAGGTGGACGCCGCCGTCCTCCTCGGGCACCGCGAGGCCGGACTCGGGGCCGAGGAAGGCCTGGTCCTGCATGCCGAAGGTGTACTCGCCCTCGACGATGACGTCGGCCCGCTCGCGGGCCGCCGCGACGTCGCCGCGGACGATCGGCTGGCGGTGGACGATGTTCGGGTGCGGGACATGGCCGACGTGGTGGTCGTCGCGGTTCTCGTGCACCAGGACCGCGTCGGGGGCGGTCGCGGAGGCCTCGTCCGTGACGACCGGCAGTTCCCGGTACTCGACCTTGATCTTGGCGGCGGCGCGGCGGGCGGTCTCCGGGTGGTCGGCGGCGACGATCGCGACCGGTTCGCCGTGGTGGCGCACCTTGCCGTGGGCGAGGACCGGGGTGTCCTGGATCTCCAGGCCGTAGTTGCGCACCTCGGTGGGCAGGTCGTCGTAGGTCATGACCGCGTACACGCCGGGCAGGGCGAGGGCCTCGGAGGTGTCGATGGACACGATCTCGGCGTGCGCGACGGTGGAGCGCAGGATCTGGCCCCACAGCATGTCCTCGTGCCACATGTCGGACGAGTACGCGAACTCGCCGGTGACCTTGAGGATTCCGTCCGGGCGGAGCGTGGACTCACCGACGCCGCCCCGGGTCTGCGAACCCTGCGTGATCTTCGTAGGAGCGCCGTTCGTCGGCATCTCAGACCCCCTCGGACTGGCGGGCGGCGGCCAGCCGGACCGCGTCCATGATCTTCTCGTAGCCGGTGCAGCGGCACAGGTTGCCGGACAGCGCCTCGCGGATGTCCGCGTCGGACGGGTCCGGGTTGTGCTCCAGCATCTCGTCGGCGGCGACCAGCAGGCCCGGGGTGCAGAAGCCGCACTGGACGGCGCCGGCGTCGATGAACGCCTGCTGCACGGGGCTCAGTGGGGCGCCCTCGCCGGTCTGCGAGTCGGCGCCCTTGGCCTGCCACGCCCTGGCCTCGTCCAGCGAGGTGCCGCACGCGCCGGAGTCGCCGCACGAGCGCTGCCTGGCGTAGTCGGCGAGGCCCTCGACGGTCACCACCTCGCGGCCCTCGGCCTGGCCGGCCGCGACCAGGCAGGAACACACCGGCACGCCGTCCAGACGCACCGTGCAGGAGCCGCACTCGCCCTGCTCGCAGGCGTTCTTGGAGCCGGGCAGGCCGAGGCGCTCGCGCAGCACGTACAGCAGGGACTCGCCCTCCCAGACGTCGTCGGCCTCCTGCGGGCGTCCGTTGACGGTGAAGTTGACGCGCATCACGCAGCTCCCTCGGTGGCGCGGCGGGCGCCGCGGTACGACTCCCAGGTCCAGGTGAGCGTCCGGCGGGCCATGACGCCGACCGCGTGCCTGCGGTAGCTCGCGGTGCCCCGGACGTCGTCGATCGGGTTGCAGGCGCCGGAGCACAGCTCCGCGAACCGCTTGGCGACCGACGGGGTGACGATCTTGCCGTTGTCCCAGAAGCCGCCCTCCTCCAGGGCCGCGTTCAGGAACTCCTCGGCGGCCTTGGCGCGGACCGGCGTGGGCGCGGCGGAGCCGATGCCGGTGCGCACGGTGCGGGTCCCGGGGTGCAGGGCGAGGCCGAAGGCGCACACCGCGATCACCATGGCGTTGCGGGTGCCGACCTTGGAGTACTGCTGCGGGCCGTCCGCCTTCTTGATGTGCACGGCGCGGATCAGCTCGTCGGGCTGCAGGGCGTTGCGCTTGACGCCGGTGTAGAAGGCGTCGATCGGTACGAGGCGGGTGCCGCGGGCCGCCGACTCCACCTCGACGTCCGCGCCGGCCGCGAGCAGGGCCGGGTGGGCGTCGCCGGCGGGCGAGGCCGTGCCGAGGTTGCCGCCGACGCCGCCGCGGTTGCGGATCTGCGGGGAGGCCACCGTGTGCGAGGCGAGCGCGAGGCCCGGCAGCTCGGCGCGGAGGTTCTCCATGATCTTCGTGTAGGGGACCGAGGCGCCCAGCCGGACGGTGTCCTCGCCGACCTCCCACTCGTAGAGGTCGCCGACGCGGTTCAGGTCGAGCAGGTACTCGGGCCGGCGGTGGTCGAAGTTGATCTCGACCATCACGTCGGTGCCACCCGCAATCGGCACAGCTGTGGGGTGCTCGGCCTTCGCGGCGAGCGCCTCCTCCCAGCTGGCGGGGCGAAGGAAGTCCATGACCGGCTCTCTTCATCGTCTCGTGAGTCGTACGGATCGAGCCAATCCGGGTGCGGCGGGTCCGGCTCGTTCATGTGCTCTTTACGCGGAGTGGGCTCAGTACACCGCCCCGTACTCCGGCGGGGTCAGTCACCGAAACCATGAAGGAGTTGGCTGGCCACGACGGGCATCTTGTAGATTCGTATGAACGGAGGCCATCGGTAACCTCTCCGTTTTCCCCGGGAAACGCGGGTGGCGGCCCGGCGGCCCCGCCGTACGGCCCGGGCACGCCTGCTCCGGGCCCGTCACGGGCCCCCATCAGGATTCATCGTAGATTTCGAGACACAGAACGGCGGCGACGAGATGCGGCTGCGCGCACTGCTGGACACCGATGCGCTGGGGCTGCGGCTGCTCGGCGGCGAGGACGAGCTGGACCGCTCCGTGCGCGGGGTCATGACCACCGACCTGCGCGACCCGAGCCGCTATCTGTCCGGCGGCGAGCTGGTGCTGACCGGTCTCGCCTGGCGCCGCGACGCCGGCGACTCCGAGCCCTTCGTACGGATCCTGGTCCAGGCCGGGGTGGCGGCGCTGGCGGCCGGCGAGGCCGAGCTGGGCGCCGTGCCGGAGGACCTGGTGCTGGCCTGCGCCAAGCACCGGCTGCCGCTGTTCGCCGTGCACGAGTCGGTGGCGTTCGCGACGGTCACCGAGCACGTCGTGCGCCAGGTCTCCGGGGAACGGGCCGGCGACCTGGCGGCCGTGGTGGACCGGCACCGGCGGATGATGACCTCGGGCCCGGCGGGCGGCGGCCCCGACGTGGTCCTCGACCTGCTCGGCACCGACCTCGACCTGCGCGCCTGGGTGCTCTCCCCCACCGGCCGGCTGATCGCCGGCTCGAAGGTCGCGGGCCCGGCGCTGCCCGCCGGGACCTGCGCGCGGCTGGCCGCCGAGCACCTGGCCGCCGCCCGCTCCGGCCGGCGCGGCCCGCACCGGGTGACGCTGGACGGCAGCACGTACTCCCTGTTCCCCGTCCGCTCCTCCGGGCGCTCCCCGCAGGCCGCCGGCGACCTGCGCGAGACGGTCCTGTCGGACTGGCTGCTCGCGGTCGAGGCGGACGCCGGGGACTGGCCGGAGGAGCGCCTCGACCTGCTCCAGGGCGTCACCCAGCTGATCGCCGTCGAGCGCGACCGGCGGGACGCGGCGCGCACGGTGCGGCGCCGGCTCGCGCAGGAGGTGCTCGAGCTGGTGCAGACCGGCGCGGCCCCCGCCGAGATCGCCGCGCGGCTGCGCGTGGCCGCGCCGGTACTGCTGCCGGGCCTCGGGGCGGCCCCGCACTGGCAGGTGGTCGTGGCCCGGGTCGAGTGGGACGGGGCGGCGGTGGAGGGCGGCCCGGTCGCCCAGTCGCTGCTGGAGGAGATCCTGGTGGACCCGCAGGCCACCGGCCCTGAGCCCTCGGACCGCATCGCCGTCGCCCACGCCGGGGACGAGGCGATCGCCCTGGTGCCGCTGCCCGCGGTCTCCGCCGACCAGGACGGCTCCGAGTCCGGTCTGCTCGCCGACGCGCTGCTGCGGGCGGTACGGGAGCCGCTGTCGGCGGGCCTCGCCGACGACGGGCGGATCACCCTCGGCGTCAGCGCCGCCGTGCACTCGGCGGAGGGCCTGCGCGGGGCGCTGGAGGAGGCCCGGCACGCCCGCCGGGTCGCCGCGGCGCGCCCCGGCCGGGTCTGCGCGGCCGGCCACCAGGAACTGGCCTCGCACGTGCTGCTGCTGCCGTTCGTCCCGGACGACGTCCGCCGCGCCTTCACCGCCCGTCTGCTGGACCCGCTGACGGACTACGACCGACGCCACCGCGCCGAGCTGATCCCGACCCTGGAGGCGTTCCTCGACTGCGACGGCTCCTGGACCCGCTGCGCCACCCGGCTCCACCTGCACGTCAACACACTGCGCTACCGGGTCGGGCGGATCGAGCAGTTGACGGGACGGGACCTGTCCCGCCTGGAGGACAAGCTGGACTTCTTCCTGGCGCTGCGGATGAGCTGAGGCGACGGGAGCGGGACGGGGCCCGGCCAAGTCCGGCCGAGGTCCCCCGACTTTGTGAATTCTTTCACCCATCCCCTTGGCCAAGCCCCATGATTGGTGCTGGAATGCGGCCACCACTCAACAGCTCGACGGCGTGCTCGGGGAGGGCAACGTGGCGCATTCCGCCATGTCTGGTAATGGAACGACCGCAGGTGACGATCCTCTCCAGACCGCGGTATGGCGGTTGCGCTCGCGGGCCTGCTGGGCCGACGCGGCGGCCATGCTGCCGGCGGACACCCCGGCCGCGACCCTGCAGCGGGCCGCGCTGCTGGTCGAACGGTGCCTGTACACCGAGCGGGGCTGGGCCGAGGCGGAGGACGCGCTGCGCACGGCGGAGGCGCAGGCGCACACCGACGAGGAGCGCGGGGCGGCCGCCTGCGAACGCGGCCAACTCGCCTACGCCGCCACGCTGCACGGCGTACGGGACCGGGCGGACGAGGCGCGGGCCGCGCTCGGTCGGGCGGCGGCGCTGATCCCGCCGGGGGCCGTGGGACGGGCGCTGCTGGACTTCCGCCGAGGGCTGCTGGCGGAGAACCTGGCCCACTCGCCGCAGGCGGCGCGGGCGGCCTACCGCCGCGCCCACGCGGGCGCCACGGCGCACGCCGATCCGCTGCTGCTGTCCTTCACCTGGCGTCACCTCGCCGGACTGGCCCTGCGCGACGGGGAGTTGGCGGAGGCCCGGCACGGCTTCGCCGAGTCGCTGCGGATCCGCGAGGAGCTGGGCTACCTGGTGGGCACGGCCCCCGCGCTGGCCTCCCTGGCGGACGCGGAGTCGGAGCCGGAGGCCTCACGGCTGCGGGAGGAGGCCCGGCGGCTGTTCCGGCTGCTGGGCGGCGTCCCGACCTGGCTGGCCCGGCAGCTGGCCCCGCCCACACCGGGGGCCGCGACCGCCTGAGGGCCGTCTCAGAGCCGACTGAGAGGTTGCTGTGCCAGTGTGGCGCGCCCCGACCCCCTCAGGAGTGCTCGATGAGTCTGGTCAACGGCCTGCCGGCCCATGTGCTGCTGGTCCACATAGTCGTCGTACTGATACCGCTCACCGCGCTGGCCCTGGTGGCCGGCGCGGTGTGGCCGCGGGCCGCCCGGCGGCTGGGCGTGCTGCTGCCCTCGCTCGCCCTGGTCGCCCTGGTCAGCGTGCCGCTGACCACCCAGGCCGGTGAGTGGCTGGAGCGGCACGTCGACGACGACGCGCTGGTGCGCCGGCACACCGAGCTCGGCGACGGGCTGCTGCCGTGGGCGCTGGGCCTGTTCGTCCTGGCGGCGGTCGTGTGGTGGTCGGCACGCGGTCCGCGGCGGGAGGGCCGGGACGGCGGCGCGGCGCGGGCCTCCCGGCTCACCTCGCTGCCGCTGCGGATCGTCGTGTCGGTGCTGTCCCTGGCGGTCGCGGCCGGAGCCGTGGTCGACACCTACCGCATCGGCGACTCCGGCGCGAAGGCCGCCTGGCACGACGCCTACTCCAAGAGCGCGCACGGCGAGGACGACGGTTCCTGACCCACGCCTCCCTTCCGGGGGGGCGGTGGGCCGGACGACCCACTCCGCCCACCGCCGGCCGGCTCGCCCGGCACCCGCCGACGCCCACCGGGCGTTCACCGGCCCCAGACGACGCCCGCCGGGTGTCCGCCCGCCCTCGGGCAGCGCTCGCCGAGCTCCAGTCAACGGCAGAAGGCGCCCACCGGGCATTCAACTTCCGTCGGGCGGCGCTCATAAGGGGCCGACTGACGTCCGCCGACCGTCTGGCGGCGCCGGCCGAGCGTCCGTCGACGTCGGGCGGGGCTCGCCGCGCATCCGCCCCCTCGGGCAGCAGACGGCAATGGCCGGTCGGCGTCTGGCGGCGCCGGGCGGGTGTTCGGGCGGCTTCAGGCCGCGCCCGCGAAGTGGTCGGCGACCAGGTCTCGTACCACGTCGAGGTCGCGGGCGATCAGTGCCTCCAGGAGTGCCGTGTGCTCGGCGGCGTCGGCCACGAGGTCGGCGCGGCCGTGCCGGACGGGGCCGCCGACCAGCGGCCACTGGGAGCGGCGGTGGAGGTCCTCCGCCATCCGCACCAGCTGCGCGTTGCCCGCGAGGGACAGCACGGCCCGGTGGAAGGCGCGGTCGGACTCCGCGTACGTCGCCGGGCAGCCGGAGGCCGCGGCGCGTACCGTGTCCTCGGCCAGCGGCCGCAGCTCGGCCCAGCGCTCGGCGGGCACCGTGCGGGCCAGCCGCAGCATCACCGGCACCTCCAGCAGCGCCCGCACCTCGACCAGCTCGGCCAGCTCCCGCGCACCCCGCTCCATGACCCGGAAGCCGCGGTTGGGCACCACCTCGACGGCGCCCTCGAGGGTGAGCTGCTGCATGGCCTCGCGGACCGGTGTCGCGGACACCCCGAAGCGTTCGCCGAGGGCCGGCGCCGAGTACACCTCGCCCGGTCTCAGCTCGCCCGACACCAGGGCCGACCGCAGCGCGTCCAGGATCTGCCCGCGCACCGAGGAGCGCCGCACCGCGGCCCGGGGGCCCGGGATCGGACGCTCGCCGTGGGTGTGCTCGCCCCGCGCCCCGGGCAGGCCGGCGTCCCGCCGCCCGGCCGGCTCGGCCGCCCGCTCCCGCGCCGCGGCCCGGGCCTCGCCGAAGGGGTCGGCGGAGCCCTGCACACCCTGCTTCACGGGGCCTCCTCCAGCTTGTCGGCACTTGGGGTCATTAACGGCGGGTCGTCACTTGTCCGTCAAGCACCATAGGGGCACGACGCGGGTCTTCAAATTCCTCGAAGAATGGCTAAGGTTAGGCTTACCTTTGCACTCGATCCGCGATCAAGGTCCGGTGATCCCGCCATGCCCGCTACGGCCTCGCCGTTCGCCGCCGCGTACGCCCGCCTCACCGCGGCCTACCCGGGACTGACGGTCACCGAGCCGGACCCCGGACGGGCGCTGCCGGAAGGCGGCGGCTGGGTCGGCGCCGCCCGGCTCGCCGAGGGCGGAGCCGGGCTCGACGCCTTCCTCGCCTGGGACGAGGCCCAGGTGCTGCGGGACTACGGCCGGCGGGCCCGCCCCGACGTCGTCGCGAGCTTCGGCCTGCACCGCTACGCCTGGCCGGCCTGCCTGCTGATCACCGTCCCGTGGTTCCTGCACCGCCGGGTGCCCCGGCTGCCCGTGCCGGCGGTCTCGTACGACCGCGCCGCCGGCCGCATGGCCGTCCGCCCCGCCTCCTTCGCCTGCCTGCCGGGCGATCCGGCGGCCGCGCTGCCCGGCGCGGTCGTCGTGCCGGACGAGGAGGCACTGCGGGCCGAGGTGCGGGCGGCCGTCGCCGAGCACCTGGAGCCGGTGCTCGCCGCCTTCGGGCCGCGGATGCGGCGGCGCGGGCGCGCCCTGTGGGGCATGGCGACCGACGAGGTCGTGGAGGGCCTCTGGTACGTCGCCCACCTGTTCGGCCCGGAGGAGGAGCGGCGGGCCGTGCGGGAGCTGGAGCTGCTGCTGCCGGGGGCGACGCTGCCGTACGCCGGCTCGGCGGCGTTCCGCGTGCTGACCGGGCCGGCCGGCGAGCCGCTGGCCACCCGGGACCGGGCGAGCTGCTGCATGTTCTACACCGTGCGCCCGGAGGACAC
Source organism: Streptomyces sp. NPDC038135 (assembly GCF_055601245.1). Lineage (NCBI taxonomy): Bacteria > Bacillati > Actinomycetota > Actinomycetes > Kitasatosporales > Streptomycetaceae > Streptomyces > Streptomyces sp. NPDC038135. Next base: position 113,718 of record NZ_JBVJXS010000005.1, read on the forward strand.
CTGCGCCACCTGCCCGCGCACCCGCGACAGCGACCGGATCGCCAAACTCACGGCCGCCGTGGCCGCCTGAGCCCTCCTCAGGTACCGCCCGCGCCTCCGCGTCCTCTAAGATCATCACGATCGGACCACCGGCCGCGGACAGCTGCTTCACAACTTCCCCACCCGCATCGGGAACTTTCCGGGGAACCATCCGTACGGGTAGTCTTATTCGAACTCAACTCCCGCCCCTCAAGCGGCAGTTCGAGCAGAACGTCGCCCTGGGCATCCCCTTGCACCTCCTTGGCGGCCTCTTGCCCCGAAACCCCCTGAGGGCCGTCCGGAGTGGGCCACTATGGCGGGCGTTACGCCCTATCCCAATGCAAGGGACCCCTGATGAGATTGACCGACATATCGCTGAACTGGCTGCTTCCGGGCGCCGTGCTGCTCCTGGGCCTGGTGGCGGCGGTGGCGGTGCTCGCGCGCGGCAAGCGCTCCTCCGGGGAGAACGCGAGTGCGGACGACTCGTGGGAACGTCAGGAGGAACGCCGCAGGCGCAAGGAGGCCATCTACGGCACGGCCTCCTACGTACTGCTCTTCTGCTGTGCGGCGGTCGCGGCCGCCCTCTCCTTCCACGGCCTGGTCGGCTTCGGTGAGCAGAACCTCGGGCTGACCGACGGCTGGCAGTACCTGGTGCCCTTCGGTCTGGACGGCGCGGCGATGTTCTGCTCCGTCCTCGCGGTGCGCGAGGCCAGCCACGGTGACGCGGCCCTGGGCTCCCGGATACTCGTCTGGATGTTCGCCGCCGCGGCGGCCTGGTTCAACTGGGTGCACGCCCCCCGCGGCATCGGTCACGCGGGCGCCCCGCAGTTCTTCTCGGGCATGTCCCTGTCGGCGGCCGTGCTGTTCGACCGCGCGCTGAAGCAGACCCGCCGGGCGGCGCTGCGCGAGCAGGGCCTGGTTCCCCGCCCGCTGCCGCAGATCCGCATCGTCCGCTGGCTCAGGGCGCCGCGCGAGACCTACAGGGCGTGGTCCCTCATGCTGCTGGAGGGCGTGCGCAGCCTGGACGAGGCGGTCGAGGAGGTGCGCGACGACAAGCGGCAGAAGGACGAGGCGCGCCGGCGCCGGCGTGACCAGCAGCGGGTCGAGCGCGCCCAGCTGCGTGCGATCAGCCGGGGTCACCGCGGCTTCGGCGGACGCGGCGGCGGCCGTCAGGTGGAGGTACAGGCGGTCGAGCGCGGCTCCGCGCCGGCCACCGCGGAGCCTGCCATATCGGCGCCGGAGGCCCTGCCCGTCCGCTCTCTGCCCTCCCTTCAGCCGGCCCGCAAGGGCGCTGACGCCATCACCGTCGACCTGACCGCGGAGGACGACACGATGGCCCTGCCGCGTCTGGACTCCCTGGAGCGCAAGCTGAAGGACCTGGAGCAGCAGTTCGGCTAGCACCGGATCAGGGACCGGGGACTGGGCTCGTCTCGGGACGGGGGCGTGACCGCGCGGGTCACGCCCCCGTCCCGTCTCCGTATCGACCGCCGCCCGGCCTCAGGCGGCCTCGGCGCCGAGTTCGAACCACACCGACTTGCCCACACCGTGCGGCCGTACGCCCCAGGAGTCCGCGAGGGACTCCACCAGGACCAGCCCCCGCCCGTTGGTGTCCTCCCCCGTGTCGGGGGTGCGCGGCAGCGGTCTGCGGGCCACGAAGTCCCGCACCTCCACGCGCAGTCCGCCCGCCGAGACGACGGCGGTCAGTACGGCGTCGCGGTCGGTGTGCACCAGCGCGTTGGTGACGAGCTCGCTGGTGAGCAGTTCGGCTATGTCCGAGCGGCCCGGCCTGCCCCAGTGCCGCAGCAGTTCGCGCAGTTCCCGGCGCGCCTCGGGCACCGCCCTGAGGTCCGCCCGCCCCAGCCTGCGCCGGAGCCGCTGATGGTGCCGCTCGCGTTCGGTGATGGTGCCGGTCTCTTCCCCCGCTTGAGCCGAGGAGGCCCCGATGGTCACGGGACCGCCCCCTCGTGCCTGCCTCTTCATGACCCCCGCCCGCACGTTTCCGGCCCTGCCCCTCCTGGTCGAACACGTTCACGGGGATGCGTTCCCCCCTGCGCCCGCGGGCAGTCCTGGGGTCCGGCCGACGGCCGTGTGTTCGGCCACGGCCGCCGGCGCCTCGCGCACGGCCGGGAACACCGCCGCGATCCCGATTCACCCGGCAGGAGCGCCGTACGGTGCCCCGGGCGCCCCAGGACGGACGGAACGGGACGTGCGGCACCGGCGGACGGTGCGCCGTCAGGGGCGGTGAAAGTGGCCGGAAAGGACCGTTGTGCGGGACCGTGTCTCAGGGTCTGGGCACGTTGCGGAGGTTGGAGCGGGCCATCTGGACCATGCGGCCGACGCCGCCGTCCAGCACCATCTTCGAGGCGGACAGCGCGAACCCGGTGACCATCTCGGCGCTGATCTTCGGCGGGATGGACAGGGCGTTGGGATCGGTGACGACGTCCACCAGCGCGGGGCCCTTGTGCCGGAAGGCGTCCTTGAGCGCCCCGGCGAGCTGCTTGGGCTTCTCCACCCGCACCCCGTAGGCGCCGCAGGCGCGGGCGACGGCGGCGAAGTCGGGGTTGGTGTTGGCGGTTCCGTACGAGGGCAGGCCCGCGACCAGCATCTCCAGTTCGACCATGCTGAGCGCCGAGTTGTTGAACAGCACGACCTTCACCGGCAGGTCGTACTGCACGAGCGTGAGGAAGTCGCCCATCAGCATGGCGAACCCGCCGTCGCCGGACATGGAGACGACCTGCCGGCGCCGGTCGGTGAACTGGGCGCCGATGGCCATCGGCAGCGCGTTCGCCATCGAGCCGTGCGAGAAGGAACCGATGATCCGGCGGCGGCCGTTGGGCGAGATGTAGCGCGCGGCCCACACGTTGCACATGCCCGTGTCGACCGTGAACACGGCGTCGTCGGAGGCGACTTCGTCGAGGACTGCGGCCACGTACTCCGGGTGGACGGGGACGTGCTTGTCGACCTTGCGGGTGTAGGCCTTGACCACGCCCTCCAGCGCGTCGGCGTGCTTCTTCAGCATGCGGTCGAGGAAGCGCCGGTTCGTCTTCTCCTTCACCCGCGGGACGAGGCAGCGCAGGGTCTCGCGCACGTCGCCCCACACGGCGAGGTCGAGCCGGGAGCGCCGGCCGAGGACCTCGGGCCGCACGTCGACCTGGGCGATCTTCACGTCGTTCGGCAGGAAGGCGTTGTACGGGAAGTCGGTGCCCAGCAGGATCAGCAGGTCGCACTCGTGGGTGGCCTCGTAGGCGGCGCCGTAGCCGAGCAGCCCGCTCATGCCGACGTCGAACGGGTTGTCGTACTGGATGAACTCCTTGCCCCTGAGGGCGTGTCCGACCGGGGACTTGATCTTCTCGGCGAACCGCATCACCTCGGCGTGCGCGCCGGCCGTGCCGGCGCCGCAGAAGAGGGTGACCTTGCCGGCCGCGTCGATCATGTCGACGAGCCGGTCGAGCTCCGCGTCGCCGGGCCGGATCGTGGGCCGGGAGGTGACGAGGGCGCTCTCGGCGGCCCGTTCCGGGGCGGGTTCGTCGGCGATGTCACCGGGCATCGAGACCACGCTCACACCGCGCTGCCCGACGGCGTGCTGGATGGCGGTCTGCAGCAGCCGGGGCATCTGCTTGGAGCTGGAGATCAGCTCGCTGTAGTGGCTGCACTCCTGGAAGAGCCGGTCCGGGTGGGTCTCCTGGAAGTAGCCGAGGCCGATCTCGCTGGAGGGGATGTGCGAGGCCAGCGCGAGCACCGGGGCCATGGAACGGTGCGCGTCGTACAGGCCGTTGATGAGGTGCAGGTTGCCCGGCCCGCAGGAGCCCGCGCAGGCCGCGAGCCGGCCGGTGATCTGGGCCTCGGCGCCGGCCGCGAAGGCCGCGGTCTCCTCGTGGCGCACATGGATCCAGTCCACGTCGGAGTGGCGGCGCACCGCGTCCACGACCGGGTTGAGGCTGTCCCCCACGACGCCGTAGAGGCGGCGCACACCGGCCCGGACGAGGATGTCGACGAACTGCTCGGCGACGTTCTGTTTGGCCATGGCTGTCGTCTGCCCCTTCGGTGTCCCGGGATACGCCCTCCCGGTCCATCAAGTCACAGGGGCGGCGGTTACGCCTCCCACACGGCGGCCGCCGTACGGTCGTCGGCGTAACCCTTCACCCGCACCTGGGCGTCCGCCAGGAACGCGGCGAGGCCGGGCGGGGTGGGCCCGGACCAGCGGCGGGCGAGGTAGGCGCAGAGCGCCGGCTCGCCGCGCAGGGGTTCGGCGAGGCCGCCGGTCGCCATCACCAGGACATCACCCGGGCGGGCTACCGAAGCGCGGAAGCGGAAGGGCTCGCGGGGCGGCTCGGGGGCGGGCTCGAACGGGCTCGGCGGGACCGGGATGCCGAAGTCCATGGTGAGCCGGTCGCCCTCCGGGGTCTCGGCGGGAGCCGAGCCGAAGCCGACGACGGGCGCCCCGGTGGCGCCGCCGGACGGCACGACGGGTTCGATGTCCTGCCACTCGCCGCCGCGCAGCCGGAACAGTCCCCCTTCCCCCGCACCGAAGAACACGCGCGTACGGCAGCCGGGGTCGGCTGGCAGCAGCAGGCAGCGCAGACCGGCGGTGTACTCCTCGGGGTCCAGGCCACGGTCGGCGGCCTCGGCCCGCAGCCGGCCGAGGCCGCGCTCGGTCAGCCGCTGCAGACCGGACTTGAGTTCGCCGCGCCGGGCGGCCCGGAGGTCCTCGACGAGCCGCCCGTGACTGCGGCCGACCGCCCGGCCGATCAGCCGGCACGCCTCCGCCGCCACCCGGTGCGCGCCGGGGGCCGCCCGGACGCCGGTCGCCATGGCGACGAGCACCAGCGCCTGTTCGCCCGTGCCGAACCGCGCGGTCAGCAGCGCGTCCCGGCGCGGCTCGCCCCGGTATCGCGCCGAGTCCCCGCGCAGCGACACCGCCCGCAGGGTGCAGGTCCCGTACTGGGCCCCGTCCAGCACGGTGTCCGCCACCTGCTCGGCCAGCTCGTCCGGATCGGCGAGCGGCAGCGCGGTGGGCTCGGGGTCGTAGGTGGGCGGCCCGGAGCCGACGTGGTCGAGGACGGCGGGCGGTGAGGGGATCGCCTGGGGCGCGGTGTGCGGCCGGAGCGAGGAGGCCGTCGGGGGCGCGGGAGCCGCCGGGGGCGCGGGAGCCGCCGGGGGCGCGGGAGCGGCGTGAGCCGGGGGCCGAGGTGCCATCGGCTCGGCGGGCATGGCCGGGTCCGAGGGAGCCGCGTGGGCGGGAGCCGGGGGTGCCATCGGCTCGGCGGGCACGGGCGGGGGTGCCGCGGGCTCGGCGGGCACGGGCGGAGGTGCCACGAGCCCGGGAGGCACTGCAGGAGGTGCCGCGGGCTCGGCGGGCACGGCCAGGGACGACGAAGCCGCGTGGGCGGGAGCCGGGGGTGCCATCGGCTCGGCGGGCACGGGCGGGGGTGCCGCGGGCTCGGCGGGCACTGCGGGAGGCGCCCCAGGCTCGGGGGACGCTTCAGGAGGGTTCGCAGACTCGGGCGGCACGGCATGGGGCGCGGCGTGGGCCGGAGGCGGGGGTGCCATCGGCTCGGCGGACCCTGCAGGAGGTGCCCCAGGGTCAGGCGGCACGGCATGGGGCGCGGCGTGGGCCGGAGGCGGCGGTGCCAACGGCTCGGCGGGCACGGGCGGGGGTGTCGCGGGCTCAGGAGGCACTGCGGGAGCTGCCGCAGGCTCGGCGGGCATGGCCGGAGGTGCCGCGGGCTGGACGGGCACGGCGGGAGGTGTCGTGGGCTCGGGCGGTGTGGCGGGGGGTGCCGCGAACTCGGGTGGCACGGCCGGGGGTGCCTTAGGGGGGCCCGGGGTGCGCTGGGCCGGCACCCCGCGGTCCAGGGACGCGTGGTCGGGGAACGGGCGCCTCGCGGGCGCTGACTCGGACGGCGGCCGGTCGACCGGCGGTCGCGCGGACGGCGGCCGGTCGGGTGGCGCCTGCGCGGGCGGCCGGGTGTCGCCGGGATCCGTGGGTGAGCCGGGGCTCCCCCCCGGCCGCTCCCCCACCGCGTTCCTGGCCGAGGTGAAGCGGTCGTCCAGGGAGTCGGGGGCCGGTGTGGGCCCCGTGTCCTCTTTGGAGTCGTCGTACAGCTGTCCCCACCAGTCGTCGTCATGACGGGCGGGCCTGCCCCCCTGCTGGCTCATGCCCCTAATTGTCCACCGCACGGGCCGTATGGAAACGGGGTGCGGGGAAATTCCGGCGTCGGCGCCCGCGCTGGCACGGATCGGCGGGGTGTGGCCCGAACTGCCTTACGGAGAAAGCGTGATGGCCGCCGAGCGGTCCCACCCCCCACGGGAGGACCGCCCGGCGACGTTCCGGGGGACCGGGCAACGCCGGCCGAGTGGCCGGATCCGGCCGGATCATGCAGGGAAATCCTGGGCGGGGCTGTGCGCCGCCGGCCCGGCCGGGTGTCCGCCCGTGCTGATCACCCTGGCAGAGTGACCGCTGGTACGGCGATGATGTGCGGCGGCGGGTTTGCGCCGTGGCCGGTTCCCGCCATCAGGACTGTTCTCAGGAAAGGGGAACGCGGCTCGATGCTGGCAGCGATAGGGCTGGACGAGATCCACGAGTCGGCGTACCGGGCGCTGGTGTCCGTGGGCGCCGCCGAGGTGGCCGATCTGGCGCGGCGGCTGTCGCTGGCCGAACCGGACACCGAACGCGCGCTGCGCCGGCTGGAGGGACACGGCCTGGCCGCCCAGTCCCCCGCGCGGCCGGGCCGCTGGGTGGCGGCGCCGCCCGGGGTGGCGCTGGCCGCGCTGCTGACGCAGCGGCGGCACGAGCTGGAGAAGGCGGAGCTGACGGCGGCGCTGCTCGCCGAGGAGTACCGGGCCACGGCGGCCGAGCCGGAGGTGCACGACCAGGTGGAGGTGGTGACCGGCGCCTCGGCGGTGGCCCAGCGCTTCCTGCAGATGCAGCTCGGCGCCACCGAGGAGGTGTGCGCGCTGGTCACCGGCAACCCGATGGTGGTCTCCGGGATGGAGAACGACGCGGAGGAGCAGGCGGCCGGCCGCGGGGTCCGGTACCGGGTGGTGGTGGAGCGCGCGGTGCTGGACCTGCCGCACGGACTGACCGAGCTGACGGCGGCGCTGGGCCGCGACGAGCGGGTGCGGGTGCTGGACCGGGTGCCGACCAAGCTGGTGATCGCCGACCGGTCGCTCGCCATGGTGCCGCTGACCACCAGGACGGTGGAGCCGGCCGCGCTGGTGGTGCACGCGAGCGGACTGCTGGAGCTGCTGGCGGGCCTGTTCGACTCGGTGTGGCGTGAGGCGCTGCCGCTCCGGCTGGCCGCCTCGGGGGTGGCCGTGCAGCAGCAGGACGGGCCGGACCCCACCGACCTCGAGGTGCTGTCGCTGCTGCTGGCCGGGCTCACCGACGCGAGCGTGGCCAAACAGCTCGACCTGGGCCTGCGGACCGTGCAGCGCCGGGTGAAGCGGCTGATGGAGCTGGCCGGGGTGACGACCCGGCTGCAACTGGGCTGGCACGCCTACGAGCGGGGCTGGGTGTCCCGCGACGATTCCCCCTGACCTGCGGTTTCTTCTCGTCTCGGGCAGGCTGGGCAAATGGGAGCGTGGGAACTCCTGCTGGTCGGCGTGGTGATCGCGCTCGGTCTGTGCGGAGTGCTGGTGCCCGGGGCGCCCGGGTCCTGGCTGGTGTGGGCCGCGGTCCTGTGGTGGGCGCTGAAGGACCCGCGGCCCGTGGCCTGGGCGGTGCTGGTGGGCGCGACCGGGGTGCTGCTGCTGTCGCTGGTGGTGCGCTGGGCGCTGCCGCCGCGCCGGCTGCGGGCGAGCGGCGCCACGCCGGGCCTCGCCGGGTACGCCGGGACGGGCGCCGCCCTCGGCTTCGTGCTGCTGCCGGTGCTCGGCGCGCTGCCGGGTTTCCTCGCCGGGATCTACCTGCACGAGCGGCTGCGGCTCGGCGGGCACGGCGAGGCGGTGTCGGCGCTGCGCGCGACCATGCGGGCGGGCGGCGCCGATGTGTTCGCCGAGCTGTACGCCTGCCTGCTGATCGCGGGCGCGTGGCTGGGCGCGGTGGTGTGGGGCTGAGCGGTCAGCGGGCGAGCGCAGCGGCGACGGTGTCGGCGATCGCGCGCATGCCGGCGTCGTTGAAGTGCAGGTGGTCGCCGGGGTCGTAGCCGGGCAGGATGCGCTCGGGCCGGGCCGGGTCGCGTACGGCGGCGTCGGCGTCGGCGACGGCGTCGAAGGCGCCGCCGGTGCGGATGAAGGCGTTGACCCGCTGCCGTACGGCCTCGCCGGCCGCCGTGTACGCGCCGTACCCCGCGTACGGCGTGAGGGTGACGCCGACGACCCGGACGCCGCGGGCGTGGGCTCGGGCGACGAGGGTGCGGTACGCGGCGGCGAAGGCGGCGAGGTCGTCCGCCACGGGGGTGCCCTTGATGTCGTTGACGCCCTCCAGCACGACCATGACCCGTACCCCGGCCCGGTCCAGGGCGTCGGCGTCCAGCCGGGCCAGGGCGCTCGGCCCGGTGCCGTCGCGCAGCAGGCGGTTGCCCCCGACCCCGGCGTTGAGTACGCCGAGGCGCCCGAGCCGTTCGGCGAGCCGGTCCGGCCAGCGGCGGTTGGCGTCGGGGGTGGAGCCCTGGCCGTCGGTGAGCGAGTCGCCGAACGCGACGACGCTGTCCGCGGCGGCGCCGAGGACGTCGACGCCGGTGACGTAGTACCAGGAGCCGGTCGCCAGGGTGTAGGCGGCGCCGGTCTCGTCGGCCGCGTGGCCGGTGCCGCCGGGGGCCAGGTAGCTGGTCTGCAGGGCGGTGCGGTGGAACGTCGCGGGGCCGGAGTCGCCCGGGGTGAGGACGGTGACCAGCAGATCGGCGGCGGCCGGCACGGTCAGCGCGACGGGGTCGGTCAGCACGTCCCGGCCGGGCTGGACGGTGGCCGTCGGCGCGCCCTGGAAGGTGGCGGTGCGCAGGGTACCGGGTACGGCGTCCGGGCTCGCGGCCCGCCGCAGCGCCACCGTGACCGCGCCGAGCCTGAGGGGCGCGGTGCCGAGCCGGTTGCTGAGCCGGATGCGTACGGCGCCGCCGCCGACGCTGAGATGGACGACGTTGCGGAAGGCGGCGCCGGGCAGCGCGGCGGCGGTGCCGGACGGCGCCGCCTCCCAACTGCCCGTCCAGTGCGGCGCGGTGGTCCCTGCGACGGCCCTGGCCGTCGTACCCGGCACCATCGCGAGCAGCAGCGCCGCGAGCACCCGCCCGGCCTTGACCATGTACCGCCCGCCCTTCCCACGACCCGTCGCAGGCGACCGTGCCACAGGGCGGACGCGCGGCACCGGAGCGGCACCGGAGTCCACCCGCTCGGCGTAGAGCGGTACGCGGGGCCGTGGGCAGGGGGCCGGTTCCCGGCCGGGGCCGGCCGGCGTGGCCGCTACCGGGTCACCGGGGCGGCGCCGGGGCCGGCTCCGGGCAGGCCCTTCTCCAGGTTCAGCAGCAGGAGCTTCCGGTCGAGGCCGCCCGCGTAGCCGGTGAGGGCGCCGCCCGCGCCGACGACGCGGTGGCAGGGCCGCAGGACGAGGAGGGGGTTGGCGCCGATCGCGCCGCCGACGGCGCGGACGGCGGCGCGGGGCGCGCCGATGCGGGCGGCGATCTCGCCGTAGGTGGCGGTGGCGCCGTACGGCACGGTGTCGAGGGCGTCCCACACCCGCCGCCGGAACTCGGTGCCGTGGGCGCGCAGGGGCAGCCGGAACTCGGTCAGCTCACCGGCGAAGTAGGCGGCCAGCTGCTCCTCGGCGGCCCGGAAGGGGCCCGGGTCCTGCCGCCAGCCGGGCTCGACGGTCCGGCCGCCCTTCTGCCCGGGCACGGACAGCGAGGTGAGGGCGCCGTCCGGGCCGGCGGTGAGCAGCAGCCGTCCGAGCGGGGTGTCCAGGGCCGTCCAGTGGGTCAGGTCCGTCACGGGGTCAACTCTCCTGTGGTGCGCAGGTGCTGGATGGCGTACGACCGCCAGGGCCGCCAGGCGTCGGGGGTGTCGAGGCCGGGCGGGGCCACGTCGGGATCGCCGAGGGCGCGGACGCGGAGCGCGGCGGCCACGGCGGGGTCCATGCCGGGCAGGGCGAGCAGCGCCCTGTGGGCGTCGTCCCGGTCGGCGCCCGGGTCCAGCCGTACGGTGCCGTCGGCGAGGGCCGCGGCGAGCGCGCCGAGCGGGCCGCCCGGCTCGGCCTCGGCGAGTGCGGCGGGCTCCGGGAAGAGGTGGGTGAGGGTGCCGCAGGGCGCGTCGAGCGCCTTGCCGTACCGCCGTACCAGCCGCTCGGCGCCGGCCGGCCCGGCGAGAGCGTGTACGGCGGGCTCCAGGGGGTCGACGGCGCCGGGTGAGCGCAGGCCGGGGCGGGCGGCGACCAGCGGGGCCAGCCGGGGGTCGGCGGAGAGCCGCTCGTCGACCGCGTACGGGTCGGCGTCGAGGTCGAAGAGCCGGCGTACCCGCTGCACGGCGGTGGTCAGGTCCCGGAGGTCGGTGAGGTGCAGTCGCGCCTCCAGCCAGCCGCCCTGATGCGTGCCGCCGCCCGGTTTCGGGCCTCGGGCGCGCTCCTCGACGGCGACGATCCCGGTGCCGTGGGGCAGCCGCAGGGTGCGCCGGTAGGTGCGGGCGCCGGGGGCGCCGGTCACCTCCTCGACGCCGGGCACGGCCTCCCGGGCGAGCTGGTCGAAGACGGCGGCGGACTGGTACGGGCCGCGGTGGGCGAGCCGCAGCGGGATGCCCGCGCCCGGCGTGGCCCGGCGGGCGCCCCGGCCCCGGGGCGCGGCGGCCCGCACCCCGGTGGGCGTGGCGTCGTAGACCGCGCGGATGGTGTCGTTGAACTGGCGCACGCTGGCGAACCCGGAGGCGAACGCGATCTCGGTGATCGGCAGGTCGGTGGTCCGCAGCAGGGTCCGTGCGGTGTGCGCCCGCTGGGCGCGGGCGAGCGCCACGGGTCCGGCGCCGAGTTCGGTGGTGAGCTGGCGCTGCACCTGCCGGGCGCTGTACCCGAGCCGGGCGGCCAGTCCGGCGACGCCCTCGCGGTCCACGACGCCGTCGCCGATCAGGCGCATGGCCCGGCCGACCACGTCCGCGCGGACGTTCCACTCCGCCGATCCCGGCACGGCGTCCGGCCGGCACCGCCGGCAGGCCCGGAACCCGGACCCCTGCGCGGCGGCGGCCGTGCGGAAGAACCGCACGTTGGAGCGCTTCGGGGTGACCGCCGGGCAGCTCGGTCGGCAGTAGATGCCGGTGGTCTCGACGGCGAAGAAGAACGCCCCGTCGAACCGTCCGTCCCGGCTGCGCACCGCCTCGTACCCGCTGTCCTCGTCCATCACGTGTCCCAGTGTGACCCGCCCGGCGGCGGCGGGCTGGCGGGAATCGGACACGCAGGTACGGACGGCGCCGGCCGGGGCGGCTCGCGGCCCCGGCCGGCGGGCGGCTAGGCCCAGCGGCCGCGCTTGGCCTCCATGGCGGCCCTGCCCTGCGCCCCCTTCCGCTTCCAGTCCTTCCTGATCTCGGCGCGCAGACGGGCGTCCGTCTTGGCGACGATCCACTGGTTCTCCCGCAGCAGCTTCCGGTAGCTCTCCAGCCGCCGGACCGGGAGGTCCCCGGCGTCCACCGCTGAGCGCACCGCGCAGCCGGGCTCGCTCTCGTGCGCGCAGTCCTGGAACCGGCACCGCTCGGCCAGCTCCTCGATCTCGGCGAACACCTGCCCGACCCCGCTCTCCGCGTCGAACAGCCCGACGCCGCGCAGCCCGGGGGTGTCGATCAGCACACCGCCGGAGGGCAGCGGCAGCAGGTTGCGGGTGGTCGTGGTGTGCCGGCCCTTGCCGTCGACGTCCCGGGCGGCCTTCACGTCCATGACGTCCTCGCCGACCAGGGTGTTGGCGAGGGTGGACTTGCCGGCCCCGGACTGCCCGAGCAGCACGGTGGTGCCGCCGCCGACGAGCGCGGTGAGCACGTCGAGGCCGTCACCGTGCAGGGCGCTCACGGTGAGCACGGGCACGCCGGGCGCGGTCGTCTCGACGTCCTGGACGAGATGGGCCAGCGTCACCGGGTCCGGCACCAGGTCGGCCTTGGTGAGCACGACCACCGGCTGCGCGCCGGACTCCCAGCCCAGCGCCAGGAACCGCTCGACGCGCCCGAGGTCGAGTTCGACGGCGAGGGACACGGCGACGACGACGTGGTCGACGTTGGCCGCGAGGACCTGCCCCTCGGACCGCTTGGAGGAGGTCGACCGGACGAAGGAGGTACGGCGGGGCAGCAGCGTCCGCACGTAGCGCGGATCGCCGCCCTCCGGGTCGACGGCGGCCCAGTCCCCCGTGCACACGACCTTCATCGGGTCGCGGGGGACGACGAACTCGGTGTCGGCGCGGACGACACCGGTCGGGGTGACGACGTCGCACTGACCGCGGTCGACCCGCACGACGCGGCCGGGCAGGAGGCCCTGCTCGGCATAGGGGGCGAACTCGGCTTCCCAGCCCTCGTCCCAGCCGTAGCCGGCGAGAGGGTGCGACGAAACCGAGGAAGAGGAGTGATTCAAGGGGAACCCTTCACAAGGGCGGCCCCGGCTCCGCGCATGTGCGCGCTGTGGAAGGAGAGGTCAGCCGGAGGCCACGGAGGTGGAGTGGATGATCTTCTGGTTGCGGGCAGCACCCGTCACAGAGACAGCCATCGGTCACACCTCCCGTTCCTCGTCCGGTCGACAGCGGCGGCCAACGGCCGCCGTGCGAAGCGGTCTTCACTCTAGGGGGGCGCACACCCGGACGCCACCGGTTTATCCGCCCGCGCCCGACGGCCCCGGCGCCGGGGCGGACTCGTGGGGACGGTCCGCGGGAGTGTGCTACGGTTGACGCAGTTGCAGTTGTGGTACCCATGAATTCATGTGCGCCTGACGGGAATGTTTCTCCTAGCAGGCGCATTATTTGTTTTTCCGGCATCTCCGGATGGGGCCTCTGCCTACCAGAAGGAGAAAGTCATGGCTCAGGGAACCGTGAAGTGGTTCAACTCTGAAAAGGGTTTCGGCTTCATCGCGCAGGACGGCGGCGGCCCCGACGTCTTCGCCCACTACTCGAACATCGCGACCCAGGGCTTCCGTGAGCTCCAGGAGGGCCAGCGAGTCAGCTTCGACGTCACGCAGGGCCAGAAGGGCCCGCAGGCGGAGAACATCGTTCCCGCCTGATCGCCGGACACGTACCCGCTCACCGGGGCCCGCACCGTCATGGTGCGGACCCCGGTTTGTGCTGTTTTCAGGAAGGCAGACAACCGCATGTCCCGCAGACCCCAGAAGTCGAACCGGCGCGCCTCGTCAACCCCACCGTCCGCGTCGTCGCCGAGGGATTTCCGGCTGCCGGAGAGCACGACACCCGCACTTCCCGCCGTCGAGGACTTCGCCGGTCTGGACATGCCGGCGGCCCTGCTGAAGACGCTCACCGCGCAGGGCGTGACCACCCCCTTCCCCATCCAGGCCGCCACGCTGCCCAACTCGCTCGCCGGCCGTGACCTGCTGGGGCGGGGCCGCACCGGCTCCGGCAAGACCCTCGCGTTCGGCCTGGCGCTGCTGGCCCGCACCACCGGGCTGCGCGCACAGCCCAAGGCGCCCCTCGCCCTCGTGCTGGTGCCCACCCGCGAGCTCGCCCAGCAGGTGACGGACGCGCTGACCCCGTACGCGACGGCCGTCAACCTCCGGCTGGCCACCGTGGTCGGCGGACTGTCCATCACCAAGCAGGCCGGCACGCTGCGGCGCGGCGCCGAGGTGGTCGTGGCTACTCCGGGCCGCCTCAACGACCTCGTGGAACGCGGGGACTGCGTGCTCGACGACGTGCGCATCACGGTGCTGGACGAGGCCGACCAGATGACCGACATGGGCTTCCTGCCGCAGATCACCAAGCTGATCCAGCGTGTACGGCCCGACGGGCAGCGCATGCTCTTCTCGGCCACCCTGGACCGCAACATCGACCGTCTGGTGCAGCGGTTCCTGACCGACCCCGTGGTGCACTCCGTGGACCCGTCGGCGGGAGCGGTGACCACCATGGAGCACCATGTGCTCCACGTCCTGGACGGCACCGACAAGGAGGCCGTCACCACGCGCATCGCGGCCCGTGACGGCCGGGTCATCCTCTTCCTCGACACCAAGAGGTCCGCGGACCGGCTCGCCAAGCGGCTGCTGGCCGTCGGCGTCCGCGCGGCGGCGCTGCACGGCGGCCGCTCCCAGCCGCAGCGCAACCGCACGCTGGAGCAGTTCAAGACCGGCCGGGTCACCGCGCTGGTGGCGACGAACGTCGCGGCCCGGGGCATACACGTCGACGACCTCGACCTCGTCGTGAACGTCGATCCGCCCACCGACCACAAGGACTACCTGCACCGGGGCGGCCGTACGGCCCGCGCCGGCGGCTCCGGCAGCGTGGTCACGCTGGTCCTGCCCGAGCAGAAGCGGGACATGACCCGGCTTATGTCGGACGCGGGCATCCGCCCCCGGACGGCCCGGGTGAAGTCGAGCGACCCCGAACTGGTCACCATCACGGGCGCCCGCGAGCCCTCCGGCGTGCCCGTCACCATCGAGGTGCCCCAGCCGGCGACGCCGGCCTCCTCCCGGCCGGACCGGAAGACCGGCACCGAGCGCGGCCGCTCCGGTCGCCGGCGCCGTGGCGGCGGGGCCGCAGCGGCGGCCGGCACGGCCGCCACGACGGGCAGCCGGGGCTCGGACCGCCGGTCCGCCGCGGGCGCGGCGGCGACCGGTGACGCTCCGGCGGCCGGCGGGCGCGGCTCCGCGCGCCGTACCGGGTCGCCGCGGGCAGCGGGTGGCGCGGGCGGCCGGGCCGGCGACCGCCGGGCCGCGGCCGGTTCCACGGCCGGCGCCTCGTCCGGCAAGGACTCCCGGGGATCCAGGCGGCGCACAGGGTCCGGCGGCTCCGCAGGCACCGCGGGCGGCGGCTCCGACCGCCGGGGCGGCCGTCGCACCTCGGCCACCTAGCCGGCCGCGCCTCCGTCCCGGGCCCCTCAGACCAGGATCAGCACGAGCGCGATCATCACGGCGATCAGTCCGAGGAAGCCTCCGATCACACACCCCGGATTGCTCGTCAGGTCGGCGAACCGGTCCCGGGCCGAGGAGGGCGGCCCGGTGCCCGCCGGCGACTCGACCGTGCCCGAGGGCGCCCGGTGGGCCGGCCGGGCCGTGGGCGGTGGCGGCGGGACGGCGGACACCGCGCCGCTCCGGAACGCGTCCCGCAGGAGCTGGCTCCACAGGACCGGCGGCAGGTCGGGGGCCTGTCCGTGCTCCGGTTCGACGAAGGTCTGCCAGAGCCAGTTCCCCGTGGTGGCGTGCCGGTCCCGGCTCATGCGGTAGAACAGCTCCCGCAGATCGGGCAGGTAGCGCTCGTCCCGGACCAGCGGCGCCACGGCCCAGTGGAAGACCCGGGCGGCCCGCTCGGCCATCGCGGTCCTCGACAGCGCGGGCTCGGCGACGGCCTCCTGCGGGGCGAAGTACAGGTTCCGCTTCAGTACTTCGGCGCACAGCGCGTGCCGTGTCTCCGGGCGGCGCGCCCGGACCCGGTCCGGTCTTCCCAGTTCGGTGAGCACCGCGTCGAGCGCGTCCGGGGAGAGTCGGTCCGAGCGGAGTTCGTCCAGCAGGACCTCGTCGGACCGCCTGCCGATCTCCGCCGTCGGGTACCGGTGCCCGCGCGGTTCGCGGTGGAGGGCGCCGGTGTCACCGACGTCCGTGGCGGCCGCCGGGGCGGTGTCGAAACCGTCGGGGAGCGACAGCGCCGGGGGCCTGTTCGTCCCGTACTCGGTCGACGCGGCGGGGGCGGCCTGCTCGGGTCCGGGCGTGGACGGGTACCCGGGTGCGGGTGCGGGTGCGGAGCCTGGGGCTTGTCCGGGCCTGGGTGGAGCGACCTGCTCGGGGGCGCGCGGGCCCCGCGGCGGAGACCCGGGCGGGCCGGCGGGACGGAACTCCGGCCCACGCGACGGGACGGGCTCGCGCGACGGTGCCGGTTCACGCGGCGGCATGGGTCCACGCGAGGCAGGTTCACGCGGCGGCTGCGGCTCGCGCCGTGCATCCGGTTCTTGCGCCGGAGCCGGCTCGCGCCATGAAGCCGGTTCACGCGGCGGATGCGGCTCGCCCCACGGAGCCGGTTCGTCCGAGGACGGTTCGCGCACCGGGTCGGGTGTGTGAAGCGGGCGGGGGTCGCGTACCGGGTCGGGTGCGTACGCCGGGCCGGGATCGCGCCCCGGACCGGGTGCGTGCGCCGAACCGGGATCACGTACCGGACCGGCACCGCGTCCCGGGCCGGGATCGCGCACCGGATCAGGTGCGTGCGCCGAACCGGGCTCGCGCACCGGACCGGCTGGGTGCACCGGCCCGGGATCGCGCACCGGACCGGGTGCGTGCGCCGAACCGGGATCACGTACCGGACCGGGTGCGTGCGCCGAACCGGGATCACGCACCGGACCGGGTGCATGCGCCGAACCGGGCTCGCGCACCGAGCCGGCTGGGTGCACCGGCCCGGGATCGCGCCCCGGACCGGGTGCATGCGCCGGACCGGGATCACGCACCGGACCGGCACCACGTCTCGGGCCGGGATCGCGCCCTGGGCCTGGTGCGTGCGCCGGACCGGGATCGCGTACCGGACCCGATTCGGGTGCCGGTTCGGGTTCGTGTGGCGGTGCGGGCTGGTGGCGGGGGCGGGCGGGCGGGCGGCCCGCGCCGAGGACGTCCCGTAGCCGGGCGCGGCGCCGCTCCCAGTCGAGGGCCGCGCCGTCGGCGAGGCCGTCGACCAGTTGCGGCACGCCGGCGGGCGCGTCCGGGTTGGCGAGGAGATGCTCCACCAGCCGGGAAGCGGCCCAGTGTTCGACGCCGGGCCGGGCCGGCCGGCGGCCCATGACCCGGGCCAGTGGGCCCGAGCCGCCCGTGTCCGGTTCCCAGCGCGGGACGGCCATCAGCCGCAGCGGGTGGGTGTCCACGGTGTCGTAGGTGGCGAACGTCCACTCCTGACGCAGCCAGGAGTGGAAGATCAGGAACAGCCCGAGGTAGACCAGCGGCACCCGGTCCGCGTCCGGCCAGTCGCGCGGCGGCCGGTCCTCCAGGAGCAGCGAGACCCGCTGGTCCGGATCGCGGAGCAGCTCGGCGGTGGCCAGGATCAGCGCGTTCTGGACGCCGGGCAGCGCGTCGAGCATGCCGGGCAGCCGTCTGAGCGCCAGCTCGTCGAGTTCCGCGCAGTCGATCACGGACTGCGGCCCCTTCGCCTGTTCCGCCTTCTGCTGGGAGCCCCAGCCCCGGTGCGCCAGACCCAGGCACTGGCGGGTCATCAGAACCCGGGGGTCGCCGAAGAGGACATGGCTGACCGTGGACGGCCGGCCGCCCCGGTCGGTGGTGGGCCAGCGCTGGACGAGCATGACGTCGCCGTCGCTGGACAGGGTGCGCACGACGCTCGGCCGCGCGGCCGCCGCGCCGGACACCCAGAGCAGCCGGCCGAGTTCCTGGCCCAGCCGTTCGGCGCGTTCGGGCGAGCAGGAGTGGGCGACGGCGCTCATCCCGGTGCCCTGGCGGCCGTGGTTGCCGTCCCAGCGGAAGACGACCTGGTGCACCGTGCCCCGGTCCTGGAAGCCGTTCACTGATGTTCCCCTCCCCGGGAAGAACCCCCGGCTCCCCCGGCTCTCGGTGCTTCCCCCCACGCCACCGTCTCGAGCACGGGCGCCTCCCCCACCGCCAGCGCCTCGGCGCCGCCCGGCACGTCGATCAGGCCGTGCATGGCCAGCAGCGCCAGCAGCGGCTCCAGCACCCGCCGGGGCCCGGCGCCCGCCGGATAGCGGCCCTGGGCCTCCTGTCCCCCGGTGGCGGACGCGATGTGCAGGGTGCACCGGCGGATCGCGTCGAAGGGGCGCAGCCAGGCCTGCCCGGCGTGCCGGCGCAGCAGTCCGTACACGTCCCGGCTCTCCTCCAGGATCGGCGCCGGGTCGAGCGACGTGGCGGGCGGCCGGGCGAGCCAGCGGTCGACGGGCGGCTGGAACCTGAGCAGGTCCGCCTTGCCGAGCACCATCGCCGCCGGCACCTCCAGGTACGGGCCGTTCTTCGGCAGCCGGTCGAGGACGGTGCCGAAGGCGAGGTCGCCGCCCCGGTTCACCTCGACGTCAAGGCGCTCCCTGACGTGGTCGAGCTGGGGCAGCGGCAGGGCCAGCGCCGGGTCGACCACGAAGATCAGGGCGTCGACGCCGAGCAGGAACCGCAGCGCCGCGTCGGTGCGTACGAGGTCCTCGCCGCCGAGGTCGAAGAAGGCCACCGGACGCACCTGGCCGCGCGCGTCGGTGATCAGCAGCGACTCCACGAAGCGGGCGAAGTCGTCCAGGCCGAGGGCGGCCGTGTGGTCCAGGACCCGGCCGCTGCGCAGCGGCTGCACCCGCTCCCGGACGAACCGCGCGTGCTGTTCGAGGTTGACGGGCTGCCAGTTGAGGCCGAACGGCTTCAGACCGCCGTCGGTGACGGCCGCGATCATCTGGGTCAGCAGATGGCTCTTGCCGGTGGAGGACTGGCCGACCATCGCGACGGTCAGCGGGCGGCCGTACGTCAGGTAGGGCACCGGGATGAAGTGCTCGGGGAAGTCCGGGTCGGCCGTGCACTTCTGGACGGCGCCGCGCATGATGTCGTGCCGCCGCAGCGGGTTGTTGATGCCGGCCGGGTCCAGCGGCTGGTACTGCATCCTGCTGTCGGTGACGAACAGCGCGCCGAGGTCGAGCTGGATGGTCTCCAGGCAGTAGGGGCACAGCACTTCGCCGTTGCCCGGGCCCGCCGTCCCGGCACCGTCCTCGGAACGGACCACCGGCGCCTGCCGCTTGAGCCGCAGCGCCTCCTCGAAGGACTCCCGGTGCGGGCGCTCCTCGTCGGCGGGCAGGGTGACCCGGACCCGGCGGGCGGCGCCGGGCGCGAGGAGTTCGAGCAGTTGGGCGGGGGTGGGCCGGTCGGCGGCGCGCGGGGCGAAGGCCGAGCGCAACGTCCGGTCGAGCGCCCGGTGTTCACCGAGGTCGGCGGGGGCACGGTCGGCGGGTCCGGGCCGTCCGGTCACCAGCCGGTAGAGCACCTGGGCCGCGCTCCACACCGCGTCCCGCGGGTCGGCGAGCCCTTCGCCCCGCCGCTGCTCGGGCGAGCAGAAGGGCGGCCGGCCCCACGGCACCCGGGGCCGGCCGGTCCGGGTCACCGCCTCCAGCCCCCAGAGCTGGACCCGGGAGCCGTCCCAGAGCACGGTGGCGGGCGAGAGGCCGCGCGGCACCAGGCCCTGGTCGGCCAGCAGGCACAGCGCGAGCATCAGGTCCCTGGTGAGGCGCTGCTGGTCGGTGGCGGCCATGACGTGAGTGCGCGCGGCGGGGACGCCCCGGGGCGCCGCGTACAGCAGGAACGGCTCGGCGGCGTCCGGTTCGTAGCCGATGATCCGCGGGAAGAGCGTCGCGTACTCGGTGTCGTCGAGCACGCGGTGCAGGTGCAGCGCGGTGCCCGCCTCGGTGTCCAGCAGGGCGCGGGCCGCCGGGTTGGCGGCCTCGGCGGCGCCCAGCCGCACCTGCAGGCACTGCTGCAGCTCGTCGTCGAGCACGCAGTTGCGGATGATCTGGGGCAGCAGCCGGTCGCGCCGGGACTCGGGCCCGAAGCGGGCGGGGGTGACGCGGCGCCGGCCCGAGGGCAGGGTGAACGCGAGCTTGTCCGGGGGCGAGCTGGTCACCGGCGGTCCTCTCTTTCGTGCGCGTGCACCGGGCCGTACCGGTGCGGGGTGGTGCGGCCGGGGTGCGGTGTGCGGTTCACCAGCGGTCGCCGTCCCCTCGGTCGTCCGGGTCGGGACGGTCGTAGGGGGGCGCCTGCTCGTACGGCGTCGGCTGCTCGTACGGACCCGCCTGCTCGTACGCCGAGGACGGTGGGTCGTAGCTGTGGCGATCCGCGCGGTGGGCATCCGTTCCGAACGACTCGGTGCCGGACGACCGGGTCCCGTACGGCTCCGTGCCGGACTCGGTTCCGTACGACTCCGTCCCGTACGGCTCCGTGCCGTACGACTCGGTTCCGTACGGCTCCGTGCCGGACGACCGGGTCCCGTACGGCTCGGTCCGGTACGGATCCGTCCGGCCGTAGGGGTCGTGCCGGGCGGAGGGGCGCGGGCGGTCGTACGGGTTCCTCCGGTCGTCCGGGGTTCCGCGGTCGTACCCGGTCCCCCCGTCGTACCCGGTCCCCCCGTCGTACCCGGTCCCCCGGTCGTACGGGTCCGTGCCGTCGTCGGGGCCGGCGCCATAGCGGGGCCGGACGGTCTCCACCACGCCGGCCCGCAGCGGGGTGAGCCGCACCAGGCCGGCGTACCGGCCCGAGGAGGTCCACAGGACGTCCTCCGGCTGGGCCGAACCGCTGGACTGCCACGCCTTCTCCACCTCGTCGCGCACGGCGAGGGGCGCGAACCGGAGCCAGACGGCGGCCTCAGGGTCCCGACTGAGCAGCGTGCCCTGTTCGGGCGAGGACAGTTGCACCACCGACTGCCGGCCGGTCTCCGCGCCGACCAGCTCGGCCGGCCGGTGCGGATCGGTGCCCAGCAGGTTCGCCGAGGTGGCGCGGACCCGGCGGGCGGCGGCGAAGGGCGGTGCGGCCACCACGCCGTTGTGCTGGAGGTGGCGGCGGGCCGTCGACAGCACTTCGCGGACCCGCTCCTCGGTGCGCCGCACGGCGAGGGCGCCGGCCTGGCCGCGTTCGACGGCGCCCCAGTACGTCTTCATCGCCTCCAGGGCGGCGTCCGTCAGATCGGCGGCCAGGGTGGCGACCAGCTCGGGCCCGCCCTCGCCGCTGTCCCGCTCCAGCCAGCGCGGAGCCCCCTTGGCGTCCCGCCGAGACCCGCCGGAAGTGCTCCCCCGGCCGTCCTTCGGCCCCGTGCCGTGCCCCTGGTCTCCGGCGGGCGACTCCCAGGCGGGCCCGTCCTGCCAGGCCGGGCCGTCCTGCCAGGCGTACGCGCCGGCCCAGTCGCCCTCCGCGTCGTCGGGACCGGCTTCGTCCGTCTCCAGGGCGGAGAGGCCGGTGAGCCAGTCGTCCTCGGCGACCGGGCCGGCGTCCGGCGCGGTGAAGGCGCCGGTCACCTCGAACCGCTCGGCCTCCGGCACCGCCTCGGCCTCGGCGGCGGCGGCCGTCGCGCGCAGCATGCCGGCGACGGACCGGGCCGCGTCGGCGCAGTACAGGCGCTCCTCGACGGCCCAGTGCTCGCCGACCGCCTCGGCCAGCAGGGCGTCGAGCCGGTCCAGGGTGTGCCGCAGCCGGGCCGTCGTGCCGCCGGGCGCCCACGCGGCGGCCGCCGCGTGCCACAGCCGGCGGACCGTCTCCACGGCGACGCCGAGCCCGGCCACCAGGGCGGCGCCGCTCAGCGGGAGCGGCGGCCCGGCCGCGTACGCCACGGCCACGCCGGCTCCGGCGCCCGTGAACGCCGCGGTACGGGGTGCGACGGCCCAGCGGCCGGGGCGTCCGGCTCCGCGCAGCCGGGCCTTCCCCAGTTCCGCCATGCCGACGAAGAGCAGGGGCACGAGGAGCGCCAGCGGGACGAACGGTCCCCGCCACAGGGCGCCGAGCAGCCCGGCGACGGCGGCGAGCGCGGTGGCCGCCAGGAGGCCGGGCGCCGCCGCGCCGTCGGCCGTTCCGGACCGCCGTGCCCCGGCGCCGGGTCCGGCGCCGGCGTCAGCGGGGACGTCGGGGAGGGCGGTCAGCTTCGGCAGGAGCGCCGAACCGGGCACCGGCTCCACCCGTCCGGCCAGTCCGGTGAACCGCTGGGCGACCGACCGCATGGGCAGTGCCTGGCCGAGCAGCTTCCCGGCGAACTCCCGCAGGCCCTCGCCGATCCGCTCCCCGATGCCCTCGGCGGACGGCACCCGCAGGCCGAGGGCCGCGAGCCGGGCCGCCGACTCGGCGGGGGACGCGGTGGTGCCGCCGCGCAGCGCGGTGCCGACGAGGTCCCGGTACTCGTCCAGCGCCTGGCGCGCCCGGTCGACGTCCGCCTCGAACGCGTCCCGGCGGCCGGGCCGCAGCAGTCCGGGCAGGCTCCCCAGCCCGGCCAGCGACTCGTCGGCGTCGTCCAGAGCCTCCAGACAGGCGCGGTGGGCGTCCTCGGCCATGCCGCGGGGCTCCCGGTGCCGCTGGTCCCGGCCGCCGCGGGCCGCCACCAGCCGGCGCAGCGGCTCCGGCAGATCGGCCCCGGAGGAGGCGGTCAGCATCACGTCCGGCGCGAGTTCGGCGTCCTCGCCCGCGAACCGGGTGAGCGCGTCGCGCCAGGCCCGGTCGCGCACCTCCGGCGGCAGGTCCTGCTCCAGCAGCCGCACACCGGGCGCGGCGACGGCGTCGGGCAGCGACCCGATCGCCCGCAGCACCCCCCGGTACACGTCGGGCACGGACAGCACGTCGACCAGGACGGCGAGCGCGTCCGGGTCGTCGTGGGCGGGCTGCTCCAGCGCGGTGTGCGCCGAACGCAGGTCACCGGCCCACAGCAGCCCGGTGCCCGAGGTGCGCAGCACGGCGGGCCGCACCAGCCTGCGGTCGGGCTGGAACGCCTCGCCCTCGCCGGCGTACGAGCCCGGCGCGCTGCCGACCAGCAGCACCAGGAGCCGGACCACGCCCACCGCCCGGTAGCCGGTGAGCAGTTCGTACTGGTGCTGGTGGTCGGTCAGCCCGGCCGGCGTGTCGACCACCAGGAACAGCGGGTCGTCGGGTTCCGGCAGTCCGGCCCGGCCCAGTTGCCGGGCCACCCTGTCGCGCAGGGCCGGGGCGCTGTCCAGCTCGGCCGCTCCGGCGCGCAGGTCCAGATGGACGACGGCGCCGACGTCCTGGGCGGTGCTCACTGGGCGTCACCGTCCCAGGGGGTGCGGCGGGACCGGTCGTGCTCGTCGCCACCGCCGGGCGTTCCCGGCCCGGCTGAGTCGTCCCACGGCGCGGCCGGGTCGTCCTCGCGGCGGGGGCTCTCCTCCGCACCCCGTCCGGCGGCGGCACGGTCGTCCCGGCGGCCCTCCCGCGCGCCCCAGGGCACCCGGTCCCCGTCGTCGTCGGTTGCGCGCCGGCCGCCGCGCTCCTCGCCGTACGCCTGCTCCCGGCCGCGGCGATCCGCCGGGGCGCCCCGGTCCTCGCCGTCGTCCTTGCGGAACCGGGCGCCCCGGTCCTCGGCACGCCGGCGCTCGTCGCCGTACGGCCCCTCGCCACCGTACGGACGCTCCTCGGCGTACGGCCGCTCGCCTCCGTACGGGCGCTCGTCCGCGTACGGCCGTTCCTGTCCGAACGACCGGTCGTAGCCGCCCGGGCGTGGCGCGTCGCCGCCGTCCCGGTCCTCCCGGCCGGCCGAGGCCCGGTGGGTGCCGTAGGAGGAGACGGGGGCGGTGCCCCAGTCGTCGTCATCGGCGGCCGCGCGCCGCGGACCGGGGGCGTCGTCGTGGCCGCGGGGCCGCCCCGGTGCGCCGCCGCGCACGTGTTCCAGCAGGGTGCGCAGGGTCGGCTGGACGGCGCGCTGGTCGCCGAACTCCTTGTCGAGCGCGGCCGGCAGGGTCTCCGCCCAGAACTCCCACAGCGGCCGCACCCAGCCCTCGACCCGCTCGCCGCCGCGCTGCCGCCGGTCGGCCAGCAGCTCCAGCTGGCGCGGGGCGATCT
Organism: Streptomyces sp. NPDC038135; assembly: GCF_055601245.1. Lineage (NCBI taxonomy): Bacteria > Bacillati > Actinomycetota > Actinomycetes > Kitasatosporales > Streptomycetaceae > Streptomyces > Streptomyces sp. NPDC038135. The sequence goes on from NZ_JBVJXS010000005.1 coordinate 137,344, forward strand.
TCTCCACCAGGTCGACGAAGAGCGGATGCGGTTCGCTGCCGGCCCGGGCGAGGCCGAGCGGCCGGGCGCCCATCAGCTCACGGCAGTAGTCCTCGACGGTCCGCTCGTCGTCGAGGACCGTCCAGCGTTCGTACGACCGCAGCAGCTCCGCCCAGCTCGACACCCCGCCGGGGAAGTCGCCGAGGCGCAGCCGGACACCGGGCACGTTCGGGCCCGCCTCCGGGAACAGCCGCAGCCTGACCCGTTCCGGGGAGGCCGGGTCGCCGTCCACCACGTCCACCTGGCCGTTCCACATGCAGCACAGCAGCCGGTGCAGGATGGTGCGCCGGTCGTCCTCGCTGCTGACCATCCAGCTGTCGCGGTGGCCGAGGCGCTGGCGCCAGCGCAGTACGTCCTGGGCCTGCTCGGACTCCTTGGCCCGGGCCCACTGGCGCAGCACCTTGCGGGCCTCGGGGACCTGGGTGAGGCTCATCTCGCTGCGGAAGAGGACCACGGTGATCGAGTCGCTCTCCACCGCCCGGTACTCCACGTGGTTCTTCGCGTCCGAGGGCAGCCGCAGGGTCTTGCCGAGGTACTCCTGCACCTCCTCCACGGCCTGCACCCGGGGGTGGGTGACCAGGACCCGCAGCGGTCCGGTGCCCTCCGGGGTGAAGCCCACCGGCAGCAGCCCGGTGAGCTTGCGTCCGAACAGGTCGAGCGCCTCCTTGCTGACCTGGTCGGCGGACTCGTGGTCGCCGGCCGCCGCGGCGAGCAGCGTCCCCATGGACGGCAGCAGCGGCCGCTCCTCCAGATGGGTGCCGCTCTCGGCGAACAGCCGGGTGATGCGGGCCTCCAACTGGCCCTTGACCTGGGCGACGGCGCCGTCCGGGTCGCGGCGGCTGCGCGCGTGGACCCGCCGCCAGGTGTCGCCGTCGACCAGTTTCAGCAGCAGGGCCGCCTCGTAGTCGGTCTCCCGCAGCCCCTCCCGGCGGATCAGCCGGGCGACCACGTCCTCGTAGAAGTGGTTGAGGGTGCGCTGCGGCGGGAGCAGGTAGGAGATGCCGGTGCGGTCCTCGTACAGCTCGTGGCCCTTCTGCGCGGAGGCCTTGCGCTCCTGGTCGCCGTGGCTGCGGAAGGCCCGCACCAGGCGGTCGAGGTCGGCGCCGGCCGCGTCGGCCTGGGGCTGCCAGAGCTGCTGCTGGTCCCGCCATGCCTCGTGCCACACCAGCCGGCAGCGCCACTGGTACCAGTCGTCCTGCTCCTGGATGGCCGCCTGTACGTCGTCGTCGCCCCAGCGGGCCGGTGCGAGACCGGCCAACTGGCCCTTGATCCGGGGAATCTTCGGCGGCTGCTCGCCGACGCCGGGCGGGCGCTGCGGGGCGCGGGCGCGGCTGTCCAGCATGCCGAGGAAGCCGAGCCGGGCGATCAGGTCGTCGCTGTCCGGCATGCCCCGCACGAGGCGTTCGGCGAGGAAGGGGTCGACGGTCTGCAGCAGCTTGTCGATGGCGGGGCGCGGCGCGAACCGGTCGGCCATCACGGCGGCCTGCCGGTCGGCCTCGGAGCGCAGGTCGGCGACCAGGCGCTGCATGTCGGCGATGCGCTCGCCCAGCGCCTGCTCGATGTTCTTGCCGCCGCGCGGCAGCGGATCGGGCTCGGGCACCGGCAACTGCCGCCGCTCCCAGAGCTCTTCGAGGTGGGAGTCGGCGAAGAGCTGCCGGATCATGGGCACCGCGCCGTCCCGCAGGCCCGCCCGCGGCCGGTCCACGAGTTCCGCGACCGCCTCGCGCAGCACCCGGCCGGCCACCAGGTCGGCCAGCTGGTCCATGGGCGCGGTCATGGAGGCCACCAGGCTGGTGGAGACCCCCTGCCGGCCGATGCCGGTGGGCGACAGCGAACTGCGGTGCACCCCGCGGTTGATGAAGCTGGCGGCGAAGGTCTGGTAGTCGTCGTCGCCGGCCGTCTTGCGGCCCCGGGAGCGGCCGTCGCCCAGCTCGGTGCCGATCAGCGACATCACCAGGGAGACGATGGAACGGCGCAGGTCGTCGGCCCGGATGCCGGCGGTCGGGCTGAACAGGAAGGCGGTGGGCAGGATTCCGGTGCGCAGCCGGACGGTGGTGGGGCCCGGGTAGCGGATGCCGAAGCCCGCGTCGTGGTCGAGGTCGCCGATCTCGGCGCCCTCGGTCGGCGCGTTCTGCCGGTCCACCAGCCGGAACAGGTCCACCAGGGACCGGGCCGCGTTGAGTTCCGCCTCCCGCCCGCCGCCGGTGGCGGCGGAGAACGACGACGGCATCACCACCAGCGGGTAGATCTTCACCCCGTCGAACCGCCGCAGCCGGAAAGCGTGGTTGATGAGGTGCAGGTAGTCCAGGAAGATCCCGGCGCCGGTGCCGCCGGCCACCGAGAAGGCCACGAACACGTCGCAGCCCGTGACCTTCCCGCCGCCGAGTTCGCTGAGTTCGCCCGCGGACTTGGCGATCGCGTCGATCGCCTGGAGCAGCGGCTCGAGGACCGGTGCGAGGCCGTGGCGCAGCGTCGCGAACAGGGCGGCGCGGCCGACGGTGGGGAGCTGGCCCGCGCCGTTGTGCAGCGGGGTGACCTCGGGTTCGCCGATGATCGGCGGCAACCAGCCCGCCACCTCCTCGCGCAGGCTCGCCCGGAGCATCTTGGTGACCTCGGGCGAACTGTCGAAGTTCGGCAGCAGGTTGTGCGTGGCGCGAGAGGTGCGGGAGTACGCGGCCCGGAGCGACGGGTCCACGTTGAACTGCGGGAGCCGCTGCAGGTCGGTCTCGCTGTAGTCGGCGTACACGAACTGGAGGCAGTCCGGCAGCTGGTAGGGGGCGTGGCCGCCGAGCCGGCTGAGCGCCATGCCGTCGGGGCCGCACAGTTCGGTGCGCAGTCTGCGTTCGAGTTCGGCGCCGACCAGTCCCCCGGTGCCGCCCAGGCCGACGAAGAGCATCGGCTGGAAGATCTTCATGGTTTCCTCCCCGCTCGCGGCCGGGGCGGCCGCGGGTTCGTGCTGGGACCTTCTGCGTGGTGCGTGCGGCCCGGTGGCCGCGGTGCGGGTGCCGGGCGGGCGGCCGGCGCGCTGCCGTGCCGCCCGCCGACGGGTCAGAGGTACGAGTCGTAGGCGCCGCCGACGTTCTCGCCGCGCTCGCGGCCCGGGGTGTCGGCGGACCGCTGCCGGCCGCGGGTCTCCTCGCCGAGCGCCAGGTACAGCGAGTCGGTCAGCGGGACCTGGCCGCGGGCGGGCACGGGGGTCCGGCCGCCGCCGCGCTTGCGCAGCACCGCTCCGCCCTGGAGGCCGCGCCGGACGGCGTAGGGGCCGTGCGGGCGCCGCTCGATGCGCGGGCTGCGGTGGGGTTCGGCGACGGCGAACTCGTACCACTGCTTGTTCCCGTGGCCGGCCCGGTGCTCGTTCAGCACGCTGCCGTCCTCGTCCACCAGCCGCAGCACCAGGCCGTACGGGTCCTGGCCGCGGCGGCGCTGGCGCACCCAGGCCGCGGCCACCAGGGCCAGCACCACCAGCAGGGCGGCGGCGCTCAGGAAGTACCACTTGTACCGGTCCACGACGGTCGGCTCGGGAGTCACCCGCACGGAGATCGGGGACCGCACGAGGGTGCGGCCGTGGTCGGTGGTGTCGGCGGCGGTGACGGTGCCGGCGAGTTTCAGCCCGCCGTGGCCGAGCCGGTCGCCGAACACGGCGGCGGGGGCGACCTCGACGGTCACCTTCCGGGTGCCGGACTCCCCGGGCCGGAGCGTGATGCGCGCGGGGCTGACGGAGAGCAGCCCGGGCTGGAGGTCGGTGACGGCGAGCCGCAGGGTGTGCGCGGCGCCGCTGGTGTTGTGCACGGCCAGGGTGCCGCTGATCCGGGCGCCGGGGTGGACGTCGGCGGCGGGCAGGTCGAGCGCGGTGGTGACGGGCAGTTGGCCGGGGGCGATCTCGCCGGTCTCGCTGCGGGTGTCGGCGCTGAGCCCGGCGGCGGTCAGCGTGGCGCTCACCGTCAGCGCGCCGTCGGCGCCCTTCGGGACACGGACGGAGCCGGTGAACGAGCCGTCGCTCGCGGTGGGGTCGCCCGCCTTGCCGTCGTCCGTGAGGTCCAGCTTCAGCGGGTCGAAACCGTCGCCGGTGAGGGCGCTGCGCACCCGCAGCCCGGCGTAGTCGCGGGGGTCCTTGATCTGGTAGCCCTCGCGGGTCTGCAGCCGCATGGTCACCTCGACCTCGTCCCCGGCCTGCGGGGAGGGCGGGTCCATGGTGATGGCGCCGCGCAGCTCGCCCTGCCACAGCACGCTGACGGAGACCGGCAGCGAGCGGTGCCCCTCGGGCGCCTCGGCTTTCACCTTCCAGGGGCCGGGCAGCGGGTCGACGATCTTCAGCGCCTCCACCACGCCGTTGCCGCCGGCCAGTTCGAAGGACGACTTGTGGTACTTCCCGTGCGTGGGCACCTTGTTGCCGCTCGGGTCGTAGTACGTGATCTCGACCGCGGGGTCGCCCTTGTCGACCACGATGCTGCCCACGGTCGCCAGCGGGGAGATGGCGATCTCCTGGGTGGACGGCGGCCGTTTCGGGTCGGGTCCGCGCTCGTGCCGCAGGCAGTGGGCGGCGGCGAAGATGTCCTCGAGGGTGGTGCCGATGGCCGCCGGCTCGACCTTCCTGGGCGCGGGGGTCGCGGACGGCAGGTCGACGCAGCCCTTCTGGTATCCGCCGGCGGCCATCCGCTTCAGCTCGTCCATGCGCGGCTGGTCGCCGAAGCCGAGCGGCCACACCTGCACGTGCTCGTCCCTGGCCTCCTTCAGCGCCAGGCCGAGCTGCCGGTCGCCCTCGTCGTCGCGGTGCGCGGGGTCGCCGTACTTGGGGCTGTCGCTGACGTCCATGTAGCCGTCGGTGAGCAGGAACAGCACGCGGGGCTGGGACGGGTCGGTGCCGTCGGTGAGGTCGTGCACGCCCTGGCGTATCGCGCTCGGGAAGTCGGTGCCGGTGCCCTGGCTCTTCTCGCGGCCGCGCAGCTTGGTGACGCAGGCGCCGACGGTGTCGCGGCCGGCCGCGTCCAGCGCGGTCCGCGGGCACACCGGGTCCACCGCGCGCTGTCCTTCGGACTCGGCGGCGGCGAAGCCGAAGACGGTGACATGGGACTGGGAGGAGACGTCGCCGAGCGCGATCCGGGCGGCGGCGGCCTTCTCGGCGGCCATGTCCGCGGCGGCGAGGCTCGCGGACTCGTCGACGGCCACGGCGTAGTTGACCGCCGGGAACGCCGGCCGCGTGTCCGCCACCGGCACCGGGTCGTGGCCCGGTGGCGCCAGCAGGGCGCCGGTCAACGCGGCTCCCGCCAGCACCGCGGCCGCGGCGCGGCGGATCCCGCCCCTTCGCGTTTGCCGTCTTCCCGTGACTGTTTCCACGGCGGTCCCCTGATTCCTCGTTCGTCTCTGCTTGGAGTGCTCGGTGCGGGCGGACCCGCTCAGCGCGGGGTCAGGCCCCAGGCCAGGGCCAGCGCCGCCGAGAGGGCGAGCGAGCCCATGCCCCAGCGGATGGCGCGGTACTTGGCGGACAGGATCGAGCTGACGTCGACGGCCTGGACGAGCAGCCACCCGGCGGGGTCGCGCCCGGCCTCGGCCACCCGGGCGGACAGCCCCGCGAGGTCGCGGGCGGCCACCAGGTCGCCGAAGTACGTGACCCCGTCCCGGCCGCGGTGCGTGCCGGTGCGCGGCATCACCGCGCCGATCAGCGCGATCAGCGCGCCGGCCCACAGCACCCCGGCCAGGACCAGCGTCATGTCCGCGGGTCCGCGCCAGCCGGGCGCGCCGTGCCATCCGAGCAGGAAGGCGGGCAGCGCGAGCGTCCCGGACAGCAGCACGGCGGCCTTGGAGTCGGCTCGTCCGAGGTCCTCGCGGACCGTGTCGAGCAGTCGTTCGGCGATGCGCTCCCCCGCCCCGTCGTGGCTGTGCCGACCCCCGTCCGGCACGAGCACGTTCGGGGCGGGGGAGGTCCTGGCGGCCTCGTCCTCGGCGGTCATTCGTCCTCTTCCGCCCAGGACCAGCCGTCGTCCCGCGAGCGCCTGCGGCCCCGCGGAACGTCCCGGCCGTGGTCGTCGGCCCGATGGTCACCGGCGTCCTCCGGCCGGTAGGTCCGCCTCCGCGAGTCCGGGCCGGAGTCGTCGGCCGGGCCGGGCTCCGGCCGGTACGTGCGGCTTCGCCGCGGCTCGCGGTCGTAGTCGTCGGCCGGGTAGGGCTCGGAGCGCCGGACGCCGCCCAGCGCCGGCTCGCGGCCGAAGTCGTCGGCTGGGTAGGTCTCCGGACGGTGATCCCGGTCCCGCTGCGGCTCCCGGTCGAAGCCGTCGGCCGGTCCGGGCGCGGGGCGGTGCGGCCAGCCCCTGGACGGCTCCCGGTCGAAGTCGTCGGCAGGGTCCTGCTCGGACCGGTGGGTCCGGTCCCAGGACGGCTCACGGTCGAAGCCGTCGCCCGGACCCAGCTCGGGGCGGTGCGTCCCCGCCCGCCGCGCCGGCCGGTCGAAGCCGTCGGCCGGGTCCTGCCCGGACCGGTGGGTCCGGTCCCAGGACGGCTCACGGTCGAAGCCGTCGCCCGGACCCAGCTCGGGGCGGTGCGTCCCCGCCCGCCGCGACGGCCGGTCGAAGTCGTCCGCCGGGTCGTAGTCGTCCGCCGGGCCGGATCCCGGACGGTACGTGCTCCTCGGCGGCTCGCCGTCGTGGTCGTCGGACGGGTAGGGCTCGGGGCGCCGGGCCCGGTCCCGCGAGGCCCGGCCGAAGTCGTCGGCGGAGTAGGGCTCCGGACGGTGATCCCGGTCCCTGGACGGCTCCCGGTCGAAGCCGTCGCCCGATCCCGGCTCGGGCCGGTGTGTCCCCGCCGCCCGCCGCGCCGGCCGGTCGTAGCCGTCCGCCGGGTCGGGCTCCGGGCGGTACGTGCGGCTTCGCCGCGGCTCGCCGTCGTAGTCGTCGGACGGGTAGGGCGGCTCCGGGCGCCGGGCCCGGTCCCGTGGCGGCTCGCGGTCGTGGTCGTCGGACAGGTAGGGGTCCGGGCGCCGGACCCGGTCCCGCTGCGGCTCCCGGTCGTAGTCGTCGGACGGGTGGGGCTCGGGCCCGCGGCGGGGGCGGGAGGGTTCTTCCGTGACGGTGTCGTCGTCCAGGCGGGCCTCGGCGCGGTGCACCTCGCGGGTGGACTCGGTGCGGTAGGTCTCCGTCCGGTAGGTCTCCGCGCGATGCGACTCGGCCCGGTGCGACTGCCTCCGGGGCGGTTCGTCGGACACCCAGTCCGGAGTGAACGGCCCCTCGGGGGCCGGTTCCAGCTCGCGCCGCTCCCGGCGGGCCGGCACCGCGCCGATGGGTCCCTGGAGCGGGCGCCGCTGGCCCTGGTTGAGCAGGTCGAGGACCTGGTTCTCGACGTCCGCGGCGTGCAGTTCGCCCCTGAGCGCCATGGTGTAGAGCCGGTCGACCCGCTCCCGCTCGTCCTGCCGGCCCTCCTGGCGGATCTTCTCCAGGAAGTCCTTGGCGCCCTCGGGGTCGGCGGCCAGCATGAAGCTGAGCTGCTCCAGTTCGCCGCCCTGCAGCATGCGCCGGAACGATTCCTGGCGGACCCGGGTGACATCGGCGTCGGCCTGCGCCCCGCGCCGCTGCCTTGCGTACTCGATGGCCTCGTCGTTCACCCCGAGCCGGACGTACAGCCGTACCCGCAGGCCGAGTTCACCGCCCAGGTCGCTCCAGCGGCCGCCGACGCACTCCCGGGTGATGACGCGGTTGGCCTGTTCGGCGTCGGTCACCGGGTAGGTCAGGGTGATCTCGCGGAGCCGTTCCAGCACCGGGGAGGTGAGCCGGGCCGCCACGTCGGACACGACCTGGACGGCGGCCAGGTAGGGGTCGGTCACCTCCCACTCGATGTCCACCTCGGCCTTGAAGAAGCTGGTGCCGCCGGCGGCCGGCAGTTCGAGCTGGAGCGGCGAGACGTACGTGCCCTGCGCGATCTCGCAGACGTTGTACGGCCGGGCCAGCGCCCGCTTGTCCACGTGCCGCACCCCGGCAACGGTGATCACGCTGTACCCCCCGTTGCGGTAGAACAGCACCGAGGCCTTCTGCGCGCTCGCCGCCGGGAAGGCGCCGAGCGGGGCGTAATCCCGCAGGAACGGTCCCGCGGGCACCGGGCCCCCGGCCGCCGTCCCGTCCTCGTCCTCAGCCATGCCTGTCCTCCTCGCGGGTCCTCTCCCGGCGCGTCCGCTCCCGGTGGTCCGGCCGCCGCGGCGTGACGGCGAGCCACCACAGGTCGCGCGCCCGCGCGTCGGGGAGGGGGTTCTCGGGGTCGTTCATCATGTGGCGCAGCAGCCAGTCCAGCCGCCGCTGGTCGTGATCCTCGGTGGCCAGCGCGGGCAGCAGTGCCGCGAGCCCCGGCCGGGTCCACTCGGTGCCGTCCCTGCGCACGGCGGACCGCAGCAGACGTTCCAGCGCGTCCATCGCCACGTCCCTGGCCCGGGCCGTGTTGAGCGCCGTCCACATCAGGTCGGCCATGGGGCCGACGAGTCCGGGGCGGGTGGCGGCCAGGGCGAGCGGCAGCGGCCAGTCGCCCCGGTCGGCCAGAGGCCCGTCGGGGTCCTCCGTCAGCACCTCGTCCACCGTGGTCAGCGACAGCCGTACGGTGGTCACGAGGCCCAGGTCCTGGTAAGCCTCGCGCTTGTGGTGGGTCCACTCGGCGATCCGCGCGAGCACCCGGTCCGCGTCCGGCAGCGCCAGCAGCCGTACGACGTTGAAGGAGGCGGCCGCGAGCTGGTCGCCGTCGTCGCGAACGCCGATTCTGGCCAGCGTGTCCAGCGTCTCGTCCATGGTGGCCGCCGCGTTGCCGTAGCCGAGCGCCATCGCCGCGGTCCAGCGCAGCGCCTTGCTGCCGTTGCGGCTCCAGTCGGCGACCAGCCGGTGCACGGTTGCGCGGTGGGTGTCGTGGCCGGCGGCCTGGTCGAGGGTGGTGGCCGCGAAGATCCGGCGGCGGGGCGTGGCGGCCTCGGCGAGCGGCCGCACCAGTTCGGTGTAGCCGTGGTCGAAGTCCCGTACGCACAGCTCGCCGGCGGCCACCGCGGCGCGCATCCACACCTGGGAGCGCGGATCGTCGGCGAGCAGTCTGAGCCAGCGCACCACCGGCGCGCGGACCGGGAAGTGCCGGTCCCACAGCTCGGTCAGCACCGCCGAGGGCAGGGCGGTCCCCCGGTACCAGATCAGCCGGGCCGGTACCTCGCCGCCGGCCACCTCGACCCGCCCGTCCGTCACCTCGGCGCGGGAGAGCGCGAGGTCGGCCTCCGGGTCGTCGCAGAACAGCGGACGGGCCGGGGTGTTGTCGGGGTCGCACTGGACGGACAGTTCCCAGGTGAGCAGGTGGGCGGCGGCGGCCACCGCGCTGTGCGAGGCGCCGCCGAGCACGGCCAGGGCGATCCGGAACGCCACCGGGTGGAACAGGGTCGCCGTGTCCGGGCGGCCCGCGCCGGCCTCGGTGGCGGCGGGCCGCGCGGTCAGTGCCCGGTCCACTCCGGCGAACCACTCCTGAGCCTGGCTCGCGGCCAGGCTGCGGCAGCCGGCCAGCAACTCCTCGTGGGTGATGTCGCCGAGCACTCGGCCGGCCAGCAGGGACGCGAGGAGTTCGGCCTCCGCCGGGCGCAGGTCCGTCAGCCCGACGACGCCCTCGACCTCCTCGCGGGCCCACAGCTCCTCGGCGCGGCCCAGCAGTTCGGCCGGGCCGGGACCGTCGTCCGGTGCCGTCGCGGCGGGCCGCTCCAGCCGTTCCAGCAGCCGGGTGCGCAGCAGTTCACGGGTGGGCGCGGGCGGGCAGAGCATCCCGTACCGGCCGGCGAGCAGCGCGTTGGCGGCCGATCCGACGGTGACGACGACGACCGCGTAGGCCTCGCGGCGCTCCAGGGCGGCGGCGAGCTCGTCGAGGTCCATCTCGGCCGGCGGGAGCGCTCCGGGCCGGGTCAGGGACAGCTCCAGCAGGTAGCCGGTGCCGCTCGGGGTCTCCTCGCCGTCGTCGCGGGGGCGGCCCAGCGACTCGGCGAGCTGCCGCACCCCGCCGTCCGGGTCGACCCGCCGTACCCGGGAGCCGGTGCCGGGCTGCGGGGCGGCCTCGTTCGCGGAGGCGGTGGTGACCTCGTCGAGGAGGGAGAGCGCCGTGCTGGTCCGCCCGGTTCCCGGCGCGGCGCCGAGGACCAGCAGCCGGCGGGCGCGCAGCGCGTTGCGCAGCCGTATGTAGCCCTCCGGCTCGACGTGGACGCGGCGCAGCCGGCGCAGCTCCTCGTCGGGCACGGGTCCGCTGCGCATGCCGGCGCCGGACCTGCGGGCGTCCAGGCGGAGGTTGATGTCGCCGATGTGGGCGCTGCCGAAGTACGAGCGGTCGAAGCTGGTCAGGTCGCGGCCGACGTCGAACAGCAGCCGGGTGGCGCGGCGGGCCCGGGCGGCGGCCGCGAGGTCGGTGGGCCCGTCCTCGTTCTGCTCCGCTGCGAGGGGGTCGCGGGTGTACTCCTTGAACCGTCCGGCGGCGCGCTCCCGTTCGCGCTCGCGCTCCTTCTCCCGTTCGGCGGCCTCGTCCTCGGCGTCGTCGTCCTTGCCGGCCCCGCCCTCGTCCTTGCCGGATCCGCCGTCGGCCCTGCCGCCGTCGCGCGTCTGCTCGTCGCGGCCCCTGCGGTCCTCGGGTTCCGGCGAGCGGTCCTGGCCGGGCCTGTCGGGGGTGTCCTCGGCCGGGGCGTCCGGCTGCCTGTCGTCGCTCATCCGCCTCAGCCCTTGCGCCGCTCGTCGTCGCGGCCGGTGACACGGCCGATGTGCACGGGCTGCTGGTAGACGTTGTCGCGGTGCTCGGACCAGTCGCCGTGCACCGTGTACTGGTCGCCGGACGGGCGCTCCCGGCCGGGGCCGGCCGCCGGCGGGGCGGTGGCGTCGCCGTCCGGGGCTGCGCCTGCCGCCCGCGAGGCGGTGGCGTCGCCGTCCGAGGCGGGGGCTTCGGCGTCCCGGGCCGGCCCGGCGTCGGGAGCCGGCGTCTCGGCCGCGCTTCCGGGCCGGGGGTCGGCGGGGATCTCGGGGGCGGGCAGGCCGGGCAGATGGCACCAGGCGGTGACCTCGCCCTCCTTGAGCCGCAGCCGGGCCCGCGTGTACTGCCCCGGCTCGATGAACTTGCCGCCGCCGCTGACCACGTCCTCGTACAGGGACTGCGAGGTGACCAGCACCAGGTCGGCGTTGTCGGCGTCGAGGAGGCGGCGGGCGACGGCGGAGTCGGCCAGCCGGCAGGCCAGGTCGACCGCGCGTCCGCTGATGCCCCGGTCGTCGTGCCGGACCGGGCCGACGTGCATGCCGACGCGCAGTCCCAGGGGCACGCGCAGACCGCGGTTCTCGTCCCGCAGTTTCTCGCGCACCTCGACCAGCCACAGGCCGAGCAGCCGGCTCACCGCGACGCGGCCGGTGACCGCCACGAGCACGCCGTCCCCGCGGTCCTCCAGGTGGAGGGCGTCGCGGGGCACCGAGGCGTGGGCGAAGGCCGTCTCCAGCACCCGGTAGATCCGGGCGCGCATCCGCGGCTTGTCGACGTCGTCGTACTCCCCGGACCGTCTGGCGTCGACGCTGATCACCAACTCGTAGTGCTCCTCGGTGATTTCCGCCGCGTCGTGGTTCACCCGTGCCCCCTGCAGTGCTGTCCGCTCATGGATGAGGTGGTCGTCCCAACAGCGTCGGGCCCGGGACGCGGGGCCGTCTGTAGCCGTTTACACACGGCGGGCGGCGCGTTACTCGTGATGGCCGTCCGCGAGCAGGGCGAGCAGGGCCGGGTCGAGGATCTCGACCATCCGGTTGCCGGTGCGCACGATGCGCTGGGCGCGCAGCAGCCGCAGGGCCTTGGCGACGGCCTCCCGGGTGGCGCCGATGGTGGCGGCCAGCTCGTCCTGGGCCAGGTGGACGACGGAGCCGGCGGGCGGGGCGCCGGACGGCCGGCCCGCCGCGGAGGGGGCGTAGGGGCCGGCGGGTTCGGTCGCGGAGAGTTCGCTGAGCCGGCCGGCGAGGCGCTGCAGGACGGTGAGGGAGGCGAGCGCGGACCGTTCCTGGTCGGCGCTGCGCAGCCGGAAGGTGAGCTGGCGTATCACCAGTCCGCTGACGCGGGGGTTCAGTGCGAGGAAGCGGCGGAAGGCGTCGCCGGATATGACCTGGGCCGCTATCGGGCCGAGGGCGCGCACGGTGGCACTGCGCGGATGCGGGTCCAGCGCGGCCATCTCGCCGAGCAGTTCACCGGGTCCGCGCAGGCCGAGTATCAGCCGGGTGGCGCCCCGGTCGGTGGACACGGAGACGGTGACCCAGCCTTCGAGGAGGATCAGCACGTGGCTGGACCGGTCGCCCTCGGTCAGCAGGTGCGCGTCGGCCGGGAAGTGCCTGCGGTTGCCGAGGGCCATGACGCCCTCGCGCTCCTGTGCGGAAAGAGACTGCGCGAACGCAAGGTCATTGCCGAGCAGCCCCATGGCCACGCCCCCCGCCGCAGTGCCGATGGCCGGTTTTTCGATGGCGTTGATGGTGGCAGAACGCCGTTTTCAGGCGAGTGAATTGCGCCACATCGGGGGTACCGTCCGGTAATGACGGAACTGCCAGGTACGTCGTCCGGGCAGCGCGGTTCAAGAGCACGGACCGGGCCTCGGCGCGCGGCGGCCCGCGGCGCCTGCAGCCGTCGGCGTCGATCGACTACGGCGAGGTCAGCCCCTCCTGAGGGTGACACCTCGCATAAATGCGCCAACTCGGGAAGCGGGGCGATTTGGCGAGAACTCGGGTTTTCCGCAGGTGCGGCGGCGCGGGTTTCAGCCCGTCGCGCAGGTCTCCCCGTCGAGCGTGAAGCCGTACGGTGTCCGGTTCCGGTCCCGCCAGGAGGCGATGAAGCCGAAGGACAGCGGCGAGTGCGCGGCGACCGACCTGTTGTAGTCGGCGGCGGTGGCGGTGACCCGGGAGCCGTCCTGGTGGACGGTGGCGTCCCACATCCGGTCGACCTGCTGGCCGTCGCGGAAGCTCCAGGCGACCCGCCAGCCGTTGAGGGCCTCGGCGCTGGTGACGGTGACGGTGGCCTGGAAGCCGTCGGGCCACTGGTTGACCAGGTCGTAGACGACCCGGCAGGTGGGGGCGGGGCGGGCCCGGCGGCTGGGGCCCGGGTCGGTGGCGCCGGCGGAGGCGCCCTGAGGTTCGGGATCGGGGTTCCCGGTCTCGTGCCGGGTCCGGGGAGCGGTGGCGGTGGGAGTGGCGGGAGCCGGTTTCGCTGACACGGAGGCCCGGGACGCCGATTCCCCGGGTGCCGGGGAGCCGCTCGCGACCGGGAACGTGCCGGGGTCGGCGACCGGCTGGCGGTCGTCGCGGGCCGCCGCCTCGTCGCCGCCGGAACCGCCGAGCGGCATCATCGACACCCCGAGCGCCAGGGCGGACAGCAGGACGGCCGCGGCCAGCAGGCCGCCCCGCAGCGCCCGGCCGCGGCCCGCCCGCTCCTCCGGGTCGCCGCCGACGTCGGCCGCGCCCGGCCGGCCGGCGCCCAGCCGGACCTCGGCGGCGCGCCGCCTGCGCTCCAGATAGGCGAGGCCGCCCCAGCCGATGACCCCGCCGGCGATCGCGGCGGGCAGACCGCCGCCGTGCAGGCGCAGACAGGCCGCGGCCTCCGCGCACCCCGCACAGGTGGCGAGGTGCCGGGAGAGGTCGGCCGGCGTCTCGGCGCCCGCCGACCGGGTCACCGCGTCCAGCAGCCGGGCGTACGCGCGGCACTCCGCGTCCATCGGCGAGTCGAGGTGCGCCCGGTGGCAGCGGCCCCGGAACAGCCCCCGCACCTCTTCGAGCTCACCGGCGGCCGTGGCCGGGTCCAGACCGAGTCTGCGGGCCACGGCGGGCAGCGGCAGCGCCTCCACCTCGGCGAGCCACAGCAGCGCGGCGTCCGGCTCCTGCAGGTCCCTCAGGCCCCGCAGGGCGACCGGCCGCCCGGTCGGCGGTCCGGCGAACCTGGCGGCCTGGCCGGAGTTGAGCCACAGCCGCAGGTCCGGGTCCAGCTTGTGCCCCTGCCCGGCGGCCTCCCAGCCCGCGGCCGTGTTCCGTACGGCGGTGAGCAGTTCCGGGATCGCCGGCAGCCGGCCCGGGCGCCTCGCCGGACCGCGCCCGGGGACGGGCCCGGCGCCCCGCAGTTCGCGCATGCCCGCCGTGAACGCCTCGGTCGCGAGCTGATGGGCCGTCAGCGATCCCGAGGTGCACAAGTCGGCGTAGCTGAGCACCGCGTCCCAGCATTCCGAGAACAGCTCCGTCTCGGTGGCGTCCTGGGGGGCCGGCAGGTCGGGCATGGCACTCCTGCATCCACGAGCGAGGTCAACTCACCGCACAAATAGGGGAGTTGAGGAAACCCCGCGGCGGGCAGGAGCCTTTCACGCCTCCGACACGACTGACAAGCGCCAGGTCCGGATCGAGTGATCACGAGGTCGCGCCCCGTGACCGGCCGCGGCCGGGCCGGTCACTCCCGTCTCCCATACGGACGCGGGCCCTGATCCGCTCACCGTCCGGCCGGCCGTTTCCCGGGGCTTCAGGCCTCCACCGGTTCCTCGGCGGGCAGGCTGTCCATGAAGGAGCTGACGGAGAACACCGCGCGGCCCGGTCCGGGCGGCCCGTAGCCGGGGGGCGAGGAGAGACCGAAGTCGTCCATCGTGGCCCGGTAGGCCTCCAGCAGCCGGATGTGGTACTCCAGCGGCGCGCCCTGCGGGTTCGCCTTGCCGAGCGGGGTGGTCGGCTCCGGGCACCAGGTGGTGAAGCGGGGCGTGATGCCGTGCGACATGAAGAAGCGCAGGCCCTCGGTGGTGGACGCGATGGCCTCGTCGACGGTGGTGAAGCCGAACGGCTCGGCCATCTCCACGCCCGCGACGAAGTTCGGGATCACGTTGCGCGCGCCGAAGACCTCGGCGGAGTCCAGGATCCGCTTGTGCCACTCGTCACGGCCGACGTAGCGCTCCTTGCCGGGGCAGTACAGCTCGAACAGGCGCCGGTCCCACACCTCGAAGTTGGGGTGGTAGATCTGCACGCCGTAGTCCTTGAACCGCTGGACGTCGTCCTTGGGCAGGGCCTGGGCGACGACCTTGCCGATCCAGCGGCCCGGGAAGCGCTCCTCGATGGCCTTGGCGTAGTGGCCGTAGAAGTCGGCCTCGTCCCGCCCGGCGACCGTCTTGGTGATGGCGCCGCCGGTGAGGGTGTAGGCGGTGGACGCCTTCTGGGTGTCGTACCGGTCGATGATCTCGAGGGCCTCCAGCACCTCCTCGACGTCCTTCACCCCGGTGTAGGGCCGGCCGGCCGCCTTGTGCTGGCGCCAGTTGTGGTTGATGTCGCAGTACTGGCACTCCTCCTTGGCGCCGAAGTACTGGCAGACCCGGAAGACCGTCAGGTAGATCAGGTAGCCCCACTGGATGGTGGGGGCGACCTCCATGACGGACTTCCCGTTGGAGAGGGTGTGCCGGTAGTACTCGGGCATGGGCGGCACGCCGACGTCGGCGATCCGGCTGCCGTCGAGGTACAGCCCGAGGAGCCCCTCCTCGTCGGCGGCGACCCGGTACGGCGAGGCGGGGTTCACCCGTACGGAGACGACGGTGCGCCGCAGGTCGTACGGGCCGCCCGTGAGGATGATCTCCTCCGGGGGCCGGCGCAGCGCGGCCTCGCCCAGCTCGGGCAGGGTGCCGTGGTCGAAGGAGAAGATGAAGTACGACTTCGGCTTGACCTCGCCGCCCTCGTTGTCGCTCAGCGCGGAGGCGTCGAAGGCGACTCCGCCGCGGAGCAGGTCCTCCTTGAAGACGGCCTCCCGCGGCACATGCGGGAAGCGCTCCATCAGATCCTCGACCAGCGCGGTGCGGCTGCCCATCCGTCATCTCCTCCCGGCTCGGACGTTCGGATCTCACCGTATGCCCCCGTTCGCGCGCCGGCCCGGCCGGGTCCCCGTGCGGCGCGCGAGCCGCCCCGGTACGGCGTCCCGTCAGGCCGTCCGCTCCAGGACGGTGTGATCGACGGCATACGCGAGCGGGCGCCCCGCCGCCAGCCGGGCCGCCTCCTCCACCACCGTCCGCCCGAGCCGGGCGACCTCGTTGCCCTGCGAGCCGGCGAGGTGCGGGGTCACGAACGCGTTGGGCAGTGCGAACAGGGGCGAGTCGGCGGGCAGCGGCTCCGGGTCGGTGACGTCCAGCACGGCGCCGAGGCGGCCGGTGCGCAGCTCGGCCACCAGGGCCTCGTGGTCGACCAGGGTGCCGCGCGCGGTGTTGATCAGCACGGCCCCCGAGGGCATCAGGGCGAGTTCCCGGGCGCCGATGAGGCGCCGGGTCTCGGGGGTGTCCGGGGCGTGCAGGGTGACGACGTCGGAGCCGCGCAGCAGGTCGTCCAGCGGGAGCAGGGGCACCCCGAGCCGGGCGGCCCCGGCCTCGTCGACGTAGGGGTCGGCGAGGCCGACCCGGAGGTCGTGGGGGCGGAGCAGCTCGATGACCCGGCGGCCGATGCGGGAGGCGCCGACGACGCCGACCCGGCGGCCGTAGTTGCCGACGCCGGGCAGGATGCCGCCGTGGGGGAAGGACCGGCGGGTGCGCAGCAGGTCGCGGGAGGCGAAGACGTCCTTGCCCGAGAGAAGGATCACGGCCAGGGTGTACTCGGCGACGGGCAGGGCGTTCGCGGCGGCGGCCGAGGAGACGGCGATGCCGCGCCGGAAGACCTCGGGGGTGGTGAAGCCCTTGACCGAGCCGGCCGCGTGCAGCACCGCGCGCAGCCTCGGCGCCGCGTCCAGGGCGGCCGCGTCGAGGAGCGGGCAGCCCCAGCCGGTGATCAGGATCTCGGTACGGGCCAGCTTCTCCCGTGCTCCGGGGTCGCCGAGGTCCTCCGCCACGAGGGCGGGGTCGACGTCGACGTGCTCGCGGAGCCCGGCGAGCAGGTCGGGGGGAAAGACGTGCGGCAGGTTGGCCGCCGTCATGGCGAACAGTGCCTGGGGACGCTCGGGCAACGAAGGGGCCTTCCGGCTCGGCGGCGCGCGGATCGCGGACGCCCGGACGGCAACCGCTCTCTACGGTAGGTCGCGGCGGATGAGAGGGTCAACGAACACGCACGCTCGAGGAGGGACGGCAAGGATGAGTCGGACGGTCACCAACTGGGCCCGGAACATCACCTACGAGGCCGAGGGGTTCCACCGCCCGGAGACGGCCGGCGCGCTCCGGTCCCTGGTGGCCGGCAGTGCGCGGGTACGGGTGCTGGGCAGCGGCCACTCCTTCAACCGGATCGCCGAGCCCGGCGCCGACGGGATCCTCGTGTCGCTCGCGGCCCTGCCGCCGGTGATCGACGTGGACACCGCGGCCCGTACGGTGCGCGTCTCGGGCGGGGTCAGATACGCGGAACTCGCCCGCGCGGTCCACGCGCGGGGACTCGCGCTGCCCAACATGGCCTCGCTGCCGCACATCTCGGTGGCGGGCTCGGTGGCCACCGGCACCCATGGCTCGGGCGTCGGCAACGGGCCGCTCGCCGCGGCGGTGCGCGAGGTGGAGCTGCTCACGGCGGACGGCTCCACGGTCACCATCGCCCGGGGGGACGCCCGCTTCGACGGCGCGGTGACCTCGCTGGGCGCGCTCGGCGTGGTGACCGCGCTGACCCTGGAGCTGGAGCCGGCGTACGAGGTCGAGCAGTACGTGTTCACCGAACTGCCGCTCGCCGGACTGGACTACGCGGCGGTGGCGGGGGCGGCGTACAGCGTGAGCCTGTTCACCGACTGGCGGGAGCCGGGGTTCCGGCAGGTGTGGGTGAAGCGGCGCACCGACCAGGCGCCCGTGGACTTCCCGTGGGCGGCCGCCGCGACCGAGGCGATGCACCCGGTGCCGGGCATGCCCGCGGTGAACTGCACCGAGCAGTTCGGGGTGCCGGGACCGTGGCACGAGCGGCTGCCGCACTTCCGGGCGGAGTTCACGCCGAGCAGCGGGGCCGAGCTGCAGTCGGAGTACCTGCTGCCGAGGCAGACCGCCGTCGACGCGCTGCACGCGCTCGACGCCGTCCGTACCACGGTGGCCGGCGTTCTGCAGACCTGCGAGGTGCGCACGGTCGCCGCCGACCCGCAGTGGCTCAGCCCGGCGTACGGACGGGACTCGGTGGCCCTGCACTTCACCTGGATCGAGGACACGTCCGCCGTACTGCCGGTGGTCCGCCGGGTCGAGGAGGCGCTGAGCGCGTTCGACGCCCGTCCGCACTGGGGCAAGGTGTTCACCCTGCCGCCCGCGGAGCTGCGCCCGCGGTACCCGCGTCTGGCCGACTTCCGCGCGCTGGCCGGATCCCTCGACCCCGCGGGCAAGTTCGCCAACTCCTTCGTCCGGGACGTCCTGGCGGCGGGAGCCGGGGAGCACGGAAGCTGAGCGGCGTCGCTGCGGGAGCCCGGCGCCGCGCCGCGACGCGGGCAGGACTTCCGGCGCCGGGTGCGGAATTCGCCGTGCGGGCAGGTGCGTTGACCGTGTCATGACTCAAGGACCAGCGCCCCGCCCCCTGTCCGAGGACGCCGTCTCCCGCCTGCTGGGCGAGCAGCGGTTCGGCACGCTCGCCACCGTCAAGCGCAGTGGCCACCCCCATCTGACCACCATGCTGTACAGCTGGGACGCCGAGGCCCGCACGGCGCGGTTCTCCTCGACGGCCGACCGGGCCAAGGTCGGGCATCTGCGGCGCGACCCGCGTGCGGCGCTGCATGTGCGGGGCGACGACGTGTGGTCGTTCGCGGTCGCCGAGGGCGAGGCCGAGGTCTCGGAGGCCACTACGGTGCCCGGTGACGCGGTGGGGCGGGAACTGCTCGGCATGATCCCGGAGGCCGCAAGGCCCGAGGACGAGCAGGCGTTCCTGGAGCAGTCGGTCGCCGAGCGCCGGGTGGTCGTCCGGCTGAAGGCGCACCGGCTGTACGGCACGGCGCTCGACATCGACGGCTAGCCGGCCGCTTCCTGGTGGGCCGAACCGGCTTCCTCCACCCCCTTTCCCAACCCCTTGTAGAAAGGGTCGCCGGCCCATAGCCTGTCGGCGCGCCGGTGCCGGTCCCGCCCCCGGCCGACGGGATGGGAGGGGCCGGTCCGTGAAGCGCACGTCACGTGACATCCGCACCGCGAACCGCTACGAGGTGCTGCGCCGGATCATCGCCGGCTCCCCCACCTCGCGGCAGGAGCTGGCCGCCGCCACCGGCCTCAGCCTGGCCACGGTCGCCACCCTGGTCGGCGAGCTGCTGGATCTGCGCATGATCACCGAGGTCGGCTTCGAGGACTCGGCGGGCGGCCGGCCCCGGGGCCTGGTCGCCGTCGACGCGTCCGGCGGCGCACTGGTCGGGGTGGACATCGCGGAGACGTACGTCCACGTCGAGCTGTTCGACCTGGCCCTGAACGTACTGGCCCGCACCGAGGAGGAGTTGGACGCCGGCGAGCGGGGCCCCGAGCGGGTGGCCGGCCGGGTCGCCGCAGCCGTCGGCTCGGTGGTGGCCCGGGCCGGGGCGGGGTCGGACAGGGTGCTCGGCGTCGGCGTGAGCATGCCGGGCCAGATCGACCGGGACGGCGGTGTCGTCGAGTACGCGGCCAACTGGGACTGGCACGACGTGCCGCTGCTCCATCTGCTCGCCGAGCGCATCTCCCACCCGCTGTACCTGGACAACCCGCTGCGCGCCTGCACCGCGGCCGAGCTGTGGTTCGGGGCCGCGCGGGGGCGCGGGGACGTCGTGGTGGTGAACCTCGGCACGGGCGTCGGCGCGGGTCTCGCGCTCGGCGGCGGGCTGCACCGGGGAGCCAGCAACAGCGCGGGCGAGTGGGGGCACACCACCCTCGTGCTGGACGGCAGACCGTGCCACTGCGGCGGCCACGGCTGCGTGGAGACCTACGTCGGGGCGCCCGGCATCATGCGGAACCTGCGCGAACTGAGCCCGCACTCACCGCTGTTGCACCCCGGGGACCAGACGGCGACCGTCGACGCCCTGGGCGCGGCGGCCGTCGCGGGCGACCCGGTGGCGCTCGAGGCGGTCCGCGACACCGCCCGCTATCTGGGCGCCGGGATATCCGATCTGATCAACCTGCTCAACCCCGAAGTGGTCGTGCTCAGCAGCTGGGTGGCGGCCCGGCTGGGCGCGCCGCTGCTCGACGAGGTCCGCGCGGCCGTCGCCCGGCGGGCGCTGCGGCGGCCGCTGGCGGCCACCGAGATCGTCCTCTCCCCCATCCCGGCCGACCCGGTGTCCCTGGGCGCGGCCACGTTCGCGCTGGAGGGGACGCTGCGGTCCGCCGGACGGCGCACGGCCGCCGTGAGAGGACGCACCACACGCAACGGCTGAGCTAGGAGAAACCGATGTCCGGTCGCACCTCCACCACCGAGTACGTCGAGGACGTCTCGCCGGGCTCCGGGACGCTCGCGCCCCGGGCCTGGTACGCCGCCTCGGACGCCAAGTCGCTCTCCCTGAACGGAAGCTGGCGTTTCAGACTGTCGGACACGGCCGACGCCGAGGACGACTCCTTCGCGCGCGAGGGATACGACGCGTCCGGCTGGGCGGAGCTGCGGGTCCCCGGCCACTGGGTCCTCCAGGGGCACGGCTCTCCCGCCTACACCAACGTCCTCTACCCGTTCCCGGTCGACCCGCCCCGGGTCCCGACCGAGAATCCGACCGGTGACCACCTGCGCGTCTTCGATCTGCCCGAGGACTGGCCCGACGGCGAGGACGGCGGGGCGGTGCTCCGTTTCGACGGGGTGGAGTCCTGCGCCCGCGTCTGGCTGAACGGCGCCGAACTGGGCCACTTCAAGGGTTCGCGGCTGCCGCACGAGTTCGCGGTCGGCCCTCTGCTGAGGCCGGCGGGCAACGTGCTGGCGGTACGGGTCCACCAGTGGTCCGCGGGCTCGTACCTGGAGGACCAGGACCAGTGGTGGTTGCCGGGCGTCTTCCGGGACGTCACGCTGCTGCACCGCCCGGCGGGCAGCGCGCTGGACTTCTTCGTGCACGCCTCGTACGACCATGTCGCCGGCACCGGCACCCTGCGCGTCGACTCCGAGGTGGACGGCCGGGTGACCGTGCCGGACCTCGGCATCGACGTCGCCACCGGGGAGCCGGTGACGGTGCCGGTCGAGCCGTGGTCGGCGGAGGTCCCGAGGCTGTACGACGGGGTGCTGGACACCGGGGGCGAGCGGGTGCCGCTGCGCGTCGGCTTCCGTACGGTGGAGCTGTCGGACGGGCTGATCAAGGTCAACGGCAGGGCCGTGCTGTTCAAGGGGGTCAACCGGCACGAGTGGCATCCGCGGCGGGGCCGCGCGCTGGACCTCGCGACGATGCGGGAGGACGTGCTGCTGATGAAGCGGCACAACGTCAACGCCGTCCGCACCTCCCACTACCCGCCGCACCCGGCCTTCCTCGACCTGTGCGACGAGCTGGGCCTGTGGGTCGTCGACGAATGCGACCTGGAGACCCACGGCTTCACCGAGCAGGGCTGGCGGGACAACCCCGTCGACGACGACCGCTGGACCCCGGCCCTGCTGGACCGCGCGGCCCGCATGGTCGAGCGGGACAAGAACCACCCCGCCGTCGTCGTCTGGTCGCTGGGCAACGAGGCCGGCACCGGCCGGGGCCTGACCGCGATGGCCGGGTGGATCCGCGACCGCGATCCCTCGAGGCTGCTGCACTACGAGGGCGACCACGACTGCCGGGACACGGACGTGTACTCGCGGATGTACCTCTCCCACAGCGACGTGGAGCGGGTCGGCCGCGGCCTGGACGGCGGCACCCGACGGCGCCGCCGACTGCCGTTCATCCTCTGCGAGTACGGGCACGCCATGGGCAACGGCCCCGGCGGGCTCGCCGAGTACCAGCGGCTGTTCGAGGCGCACGGCCGGCTGCAGGGCGGCTTCGTCTGGGAGTGGATCGACCACGGCGTCGAGGACGAGCGCTTCGGCTACGCCTACGGCGGCGACTTCGGCGAGGAGCTGCACGACGGCAACTTCGTCTGCGACGGGCTGCTCTTCCCGGATCGGCGGCCCTCCCCCGGCCTCGTCGAGTACAAGAAGGTGATCGAGCCGGTCGCGATCGAGGGCGACGGCACCGGCGGCAGCGTCCGCGTCACCAACAAGTACGACTTCGCCGACCTCTCGGCGCTGGCCTTCACCTGGGCCTACCAGGTGGACGGCGAGACGGTGGCGTCCGGCGCCCTGCCGGTGCCTCCGCTGACGCCGGGCGAGTCGGCCGAGGTGAAGCTGCCCGAGCCGCCGGCCGCGGCGCCGGCGGGCGAGGCCCACTGGACCGTACGGGCGCTGCTCGCCGCCGACACGGTCTGGGCGCCGAGGGAACACGTGGTCGCCTGGGGCCAGTTCGCGGTCTCGCCGCACCCGGCGCCGACGGTCCCGGCGACCAGCGGCCCGGCGCCCGGCGACGGTGTGATCACCCTCGGCCCGGCCTCCTTCGACGCCCGCAGCGGCGCCCTGCGGTCGATCGGCCGGGTGGCGGTCACCGGGCTGCGCCTGGACGTGTGGCGGGCGACCACCGACAACGACGACGGCGCCGCCTGGCAGAGCGACGCCCGCTACGGCCTGCTCTGGCGCGAGCTCGGTCTGCACCGCATGCGGCACCGGCTGGACGCCGTGGAGGTGGACGAGGACGCGCTGACCGTGCGCACCCGGACGGCGCCGGCGGCCCGGGAGTTCGGGCTGTCGGCCGTGTACCGCTGGACGTCGGACGGCACGCGGCTCGCTCTGACCGTGTCCGTGACCCCGGACGGCGACTGGCCGGTGCCGCTGCCCCGGCTCGGCATCCGCTTCGGGCTGGCCGCTGCCGACCGCGTCCGGTGGTACGGCGGCGGGCCGGGCGAGGCGTATCCGGACAGCGCGACGGCGTCGGCGGTCGGCCGCTGGCAGTCGACCGTGGACGAGCTGCAGACGCCGTACGTCCGTCCCCAGGAGAACGGCGCCCGGGCCGGGGTCCGCTGGGCGGAACTCGGCGGCCTGCGCATCGAGGGCGACCCGGAGTTCTCCCTCACCGCCCGGCGCTGGACCACCGAGCACCTGGACGCGGCCGCCCACCTGAGCGACCTCACGCCCGGTGACACGGTGTGGGTCAACCTGGACCACGGCCTGCACGGCCTCGGCTCCCAGTCCTGCGGCCCGGGCCCGCTGCCGCGGTACCTCCTGCGGGCCGAGCCCTCCCGGTTCTCGTTCGTCCTCTCGGAGGCTCCCGCCTGACGAAATGCCTGGTCCCGCGCGGGTCACGGTGAGCGCACCGCGCGGGCCGGCGGCCACAGCCTGGATATCCTTGGACGCCGGCTCGGCATCCAAGGAGGTGGCCCATGGCCCGCGCGGGACTCACCGTCGACCGGATCGTCGCGGCCGCCGCCGAACTCGCCGACGAGGCGGGCTTCGAGAAGGTCTCCCTGTCCGCGCTGGCCCGGCGCTTCGGGGTGAAGGACGCCAGCCTCTACTCGCACGTCCGCAACCTGAACGACCTGCGCACCCGGCTCGCGCTGCACGCGGGTGGCGAGCTGATCGACCGGATCGCGGCGGCCGTCGCCGGCCGGGCGGGCCGGGACGCGCTGGCCGCCTTCGCGGGCGCCTACCGGTCGTACGCCCTGGAGCACCCGGGCCGTTACGCGGCCACCCAGATCCGCGTCGACCAGAGCCTGGTCGCCGACTCCCCCGCCCTGCGCCGCACCGCCGAGATCACCTACGGCATGCTCCGCGCCTACGGCCTGTCCGAGCCGGACCTGACCGACGCCGTGCGCCTGCTGCGGAGCACCTTCCACGGCTACTGCGCCCTGGAGTCCACCGGCGGCTTCGGCGCCCCGCGCGACGTCGAGGCCTCCTGGGACAAGACGGTGGAGGCCCTGCACATCGCCCTCAGCCACTGGCCCCGGGAGGCGAGGGACGCTCACTGAGTGCAGCCGCGCCCCCAACGACCCTTGCGGAAAGCCACGTTGACAGCAAAAGCGCAACTTCGACATGGCCCGCGCAGGCGGCTACCTTCACCTGGTCCTCGGCGATCACCCACGGCACACCCGACCAGGGAGAGACGCATGCCCCATCTCGCGCTGTACACGTTCGGCGTCCTGAAGTCACCTCTCGCCGATCCCGCACCCCTCACGAGCGAGTTCTACGAGATCGGCGCGGCCGTCTACCGGAAGATGAGTCGGCAGCCGGGATACCTGGCGCACGCCGAGACGGCGGACGGCGACCGGGGCGAACTCTTCGAGGCGGACTGGGGCGCATGGGGACAGTTCGCCGTACCCGCCTGGTACGACAAGGGCCGCACGGTGGAGACCACCGCCCTGGCCGCGACCCTCTCGCTGTGGACCGGCCTGCGCCCCGCCTTCGACGCCATCTACACCGGTCTGCACCGTGAGGCGCTGAACAGGCGTTACGACTGGTTCGAGAGGACCGGGCGTCCGAACTACGTGTTCTGGTGGGTCCCCGACGGCGTGACACCCACCTGGCAGGACGGGGTTGCCCGGCTGGAACACCTCCACGCCCACGGCGCCGCGCCGCACGCCTTCACCTTCCACCACTCGTTCACCCCGGACGGAACTCCGGCCGGGATCAAGGAGGTCGGGCCGAAGAGCGGTCGAGTCCGCTGACGCCGGCCGGATTCGCTAGCCGCGTTCGGCGGCGCTGCGCTCCACGCAGAACTCGTTGCCCTCGGGGTCGGCGAGGACCGCCCAGCCGGTGCCGTCGGGCCTGCGCCGGTCGTCGACCAGGGTGGCGCCGAGGGCGATGACCCGCTCGACCTCCTCGTCGCGGGTGCGGTCCTGCGGCTGGAGGTCGAGATGCAGCCGGTTCCGGACGGTCTTGCGCTCCGGCACGGTGACGAACAGCAGCCCCGCGCCCTCGATCAGCGCCTCCGGGTCGCCGGGGTGGTCGTCCTCGTGCAGCGGCCGGCCCAGCACCTTCGACCAGAAGCCGCCGAGGGCGTAGGCGTCGGCGCAGGCGATCGTCACATGGCGGATCCTGGAAGTCATGTGGTGGAGTCTTCTGCACGGTCACCCGGCGCGGCAACCGAGTTGGGCCGGGCGCGGACCGGAACCGCCGGTCCCGGTCCGTGAACGGGCGGACTCGTCGATGACGGTCCCCCACCTGGGATCGGCTCACGGTTCCTCGGGAAGGACATGATGAAGCTTCTGCTCACCGACTCCGGCATCAGGAACGCGAGCATCCGGGACGCGCTGGTCGGCCTTCTGGACAAGCCGATCGCCGAGTCCAGCGCCCTGTGCATCCCCACCGCGGGATACGGGGGCCCCTACGCCGATCCGGCCGGGCCGTGGCGGTTCGTCAGCGGACGCGCCCCCGGCCCCATGACCGGGCTGGGCTGGAAGTCGGTCGGGTTGCTGGAACTCACCGCGCTGCCCGGCATCGACAGGGCCCGCTGGGTCTCCTGGGTCCGGGAGGCCGACGTCCTGCTGGTCAACGGCGGTGACGCGCTGTACCTGTGCCACTGGATGCGGGAGTCAGGGCTGGCCGCGCTGCTGCCGTCGCTGCCCGACACGGTCTACGTGGGGCTCAGCGCCGGCAGCATGGTGATGACCCCCCGCGTCGGCGAGGAGTTCGTGGGCTGGACGCCGCCCGGCGGCGGCGACGCTGCGCTGGGCGTGGTCGACTTCTCGATCTTCCCGCACCTGGATCATCCGGACTGCCCGGAGAACAGCATGGCCGCGGCGGAGCGGTGGGCGGCCGGGATCGCGGGTCCGGCGTACGCGATCGACGAGCAGACCGCCGTCAAAGTGGTCGACGGCGCCGTCGAAGTGGTCTCGGAGGGCCGCTGGAAGCGGTTCTAGTGCTTCGGGGCGCGGGCGGCGGTCACCGTCGTACGTGGACTAGCGTCAGAACATGACCAGCAGCACGCAGCCCGGCCTCGCCGAAGCCCTCGCCGCCGGAACGGTCGTGCTCGACGGCGGGCTGTCCAACCAGCTCGAAGCGGCCGGTTACGACCTGGGCGACGAGCTGTGGTCGGCACGGCTGCTCGCCGAGCGGCCGGAGGCGATCACCGAGGCGCACCTCGCCTACTTCGAGGCCGGTGCGAGCGTGGCCATCACCGCCAGCTACCAGGCCGGCTTCGAGGGCTTCGCCAGGCGCGGGATCGGCCGGGCGAGAGCGGCGCGGCTGCTGGTGCTCAGCGTGGAACTGGCCCGGGAGGCGGCCCGGCGGGCCGCGGCGGGCGGGGCCGGCCGCCCGCTGTGGGTGGCGGCCTCGGCCGGACCGTACGGGGCGATGCTCGCGGACGGCTCCGAGTACCGGGGACGCTACGGGCTGAGCACCGGCGAGCTGGAGCGGTTCCACCGGCCGCGGCTGGAGGTCCTGGCCGCCGCGGCGCCGGACGCGCTGGCTCTGGAGACGGTTCCGGACGCCGAGGAGGGGGCGGCGCTGGTGCGCGCGGTCCGGGGGCTGGGGGTGCCCGCCTGGCTGTCGTACACCGTCGAGGGCCGGCGTACGCGCGCCGGGCAGCCGCTGGAGGAGGCGTTCGCGCACGCCGCCGGCGCCGACGAGATCATCGCGGTCGGCGTGAACTGCTGCGCGCCGGAGGACGTGCCGTACGCGATCGGGGTCGCGGCCCGGGTCACCGGCAAGCCGGTCGTCGTCTACCCCAACAGCGGGGAGGCCTGGGACCCGCGGGCCCGCGCCTGGACCGGCCGCTCCCGCTTCGACGCCGGGCAGGTCGAGGAGTGGCGGAACGCGGGCGCACGGCTGATCGGCGGCTGCTGCCGGGTGGGGCCGCCGGGGATCGCCGCGATCGTCCGAGCGCTGTGAGCGGACAGGTACCGGTGCTCGCCCGCGCGGGGCGACGACGGCACGGAGTGGACACCCGCGGAACGCCCCGGCACGGAGCCGGCGGCAAACGGAGCGACGACGGCACGGACCGGGCACCGGCGGCATACCGGCGAGGCAGCGGCAGCACGGCGCCGGCGGGGATCGCCGCGATCGCCCGAGCGCTGTGATCAGGCAGGTACCGGTGCTTGCCCGCGCGGGGCGACGACGGCACCGGGTCGGCACCCGCGGAACGCCCACCACGGAGCCGGCGGCAAACGGAGCGACGACGGCACGGACCGGGCACCGGCGGCATACCGGCCAGGCAACGGCAACACGGCGCCGCCGGGGATCGCCGCGATCGCGCCCGCGTGACCCGTCTCCCGGATCTCCGGCCTCCGTTGCCGGGCCCACCTGCGACCGAACCGGTACCCGCGCCGGGCGCGGTGTCAGCGGCGGCGGGCGGCGACCGAGCGGCGCAGGCGCCGGACCGCGGAGGCCCGTGCGGCTCCCGGCGCCCTGACGCCGGAGGCGGACGCCGGTTGCGGGACGGTGGCGGCGGCCGGCCACAGGCCCAGTTCGGCGTCGCGCGGGCCGTAGGCGACACGCGGCTCGCCGACGT
Source organism: Streptomyces sp. NPDC038135 (assembly GCF_055601245.1). Classification (NCBI taxonomy): domain Bacteria; kingdom Bacillati; phylum Actinomycetota; class Actinomycetes; order Kitasatosporales; family Streptomycetaceae; genus Streptomyces; species Streptomyces sp. NPDC038135. The sequence goes on from NZ_JBVJXS010000005.1 coordinate 164,674, forward strand.
CGAAGATCCGCACCGGGTGCGAGGCGTCCCAGGCCTGCCAGCCCGGGTCGCCGGTCGTGGCGAACCGCACCCAGGCCGAGTGCATCGCGTCGCCCAGCTCCTGCGGCGCGCCCGCCCCGGCCAGCTTGACCGACTCCGGCACGTCGCCGGTGTCGAACACGAACCCGAGTTCGAGCGCATGGCAGGCGCCGAGCCCGGGGACCAGGGACGGCCACGCGAACTCGTACAGGTACGAGCGGCCCGGGCGGGCGTCGGCGAGCCGGTGCAGCGGCAGCCGGAGCAGGTGGTCGGTGACCATCTGGCCGACGACCTCGGCGGTGCCGGCGCCGGGGCGGGCGGCACGGTAGCCGCGCGGCACGTCGTGGCCGGCGTGGCAGCGGGCCATGGCCCCGGCCAGGGCGACCGTGCCGAGCCGGTCGACGCGCTCGACCAGGCCGCCGGGCACCAGCCACAGCCGGTACTCGTCCCGGGTCCAGCCCATGAGCAGGTCGGCGCCCCGGGCTGCCTCGCCGTCGATCAGGGCCTGGAGGGGGTCCCGGGGCACGAGGTCCCCGTCCACGACGATGCCGAAGGCGGGCCCGCCCAGCACGGGACTGCTCAGCTTCCCCACCTCGGCCTGGGTGCGCAGCAGCAGTGCGCGGTCGACGGCGGCGAAGGCCTCAGCGGTGGCCGGCACCTTCAGCCGGCCGGCCATCCGGCGCACCACGCGCCGCACCCGGTCGCGCTCGGAGAACTCCGGTGCGCCGCTCTGCAGCACCGCCCGCCGGAACAGACCCTGGGCCGGGGGCGCCGCGATCAGGGCGCCGACGCTGATCGCACCGGCCGACTGCCCGCACAGGGTGACGTTGTCCGGGTCGCCGCCGAAGGCGGCGATGCTGTCGTGCACCCAGCGCAGAGCGGCGAGCTGGTCGCGCAGGCCCGGGTTGGGCGGCGCGTCCGGGAACAGTCCGTAGCCCTCGATCCCGAGCCGGTAGTTGACCGAGACGAGCACGACCCCGTCCCGCGCGAACGCGTGTCCGCCGTAGACCGGCACAGCGGAGGATCCCCTGGTCAGGGCGCCGCCGTGCAGCCACACCAGTACCGGAAGACGGGCGCCGCGGCCCGGCTCGGGGGTCCACACGTTCAGGTTGAGGCAGTCGTCGCCGGCGACGACGGGGTCGGAGAGGTAGCGGGCGAAGGCCTCGGAGTACGGCGGCTTGGGCGCCGTCGGCCCGAAGGCGCCGGCGTCCCGCACGCCGTCCCACGGCTCGGGCGGCTCGGGCGGCCGGAACCGGCGGGGCCCGAAGGGCGGAGCGGCGTACGGGATTCCCCGGAACACCGCTCCACCGCGCTCGTAACGGCCGCGTACGGCCCCGTGGGGTGTCACGACCACGGGGCCCGTCGGCTGCTCTGCCGTCATCACCCACCAGCCCTTCACCACGCCCGGCCCCCGCCGCACGGCACGCCCGGGCACCGATCAAGCACCGCTCACTTCAGAGCACCACATCCGGCGGATGTATTCCGGTGCACGGAGTCCGTGCTGGGCTGTACGGGGGACACGTGGTGGTGCCGGGCCGGCGCGTGGTATCAGGCCGCCCAGACTCCGGAGTTCGCCGCGGTCGAGCCGAAGTCGAAGTAGAAGTGCGTGCCGTCCTTGACGTCCGTCGCGACGACGGTCCACTGGCCCGCCGGGGCGTTCTTGAACGTGCTCTGGCAGTACGAGCCGCCGGAGCTGGGCAGCCAGCACACCGCGACGCTGGTGCTGGTGCCGGGCTTGATGTTGATGTCGGCGCAGTTGCTGGTGGACGTCAGGTACGGGCCGCCCTGGGGGTACCAGCGGTTCCCGGCGGGCTTGGAGTACGACTTGGCGCTGCCGTAGCAGGACTGCGCCCCCGTCTCACCGCTGGTCTGGGCCTGGGCGGCGGGCGCGGCGGCGAGGACGCCGCCGAGCAGCGCCGCCGCGAATAACGCCGCACTGACGGTCTTTCCGATGCTCATCGGTGTTTCCCCCTCGGTCGAGTGCCGGGGCACCCCATCGGTCCCCCTGGCGGCCGCGGTCCGGGCGACCCCATGGCTCGGACTCCCCGCACCGCCACCCCTGGATGCTGCTGGACGCCCCGCGCGGTGAACAGGGTCAATATCGGTCATGTCCGCGTCATTGGGTACGAGTCGGTGATCAGGGTCTCCGGACGCGGGCGCCGGGGCGGGCGGCCGCCGTGCTCACGGCGCCGGCCCCGAGCACCGATGCCGTGAGCACCGCGGCCGCCGCCCGGCCGGGCGCGGCCCTTCACCGAGCCGAAAGCCTCCCCCGGACGGGCGGCCGGTCCTCCGCACGCGCGGGCTCCGCTCACCTCGATGGCCGAACGGGTTCACCGCAGAAACGTCACGTTGCGCTCGCGTGCCGCCCGGATCCGGCCGAGCCCCTCGGTGCCGAGCCGGCGTCCGTCCGGGAACTGGTCGTCCCGGTCCCAGCGCCAGGCCGTGATCATCGCGAGCACCAGGGTCCGGCAGGCGCGCAGCAGGTCCTGGTCGACACCGGGGTAGTGCCCGCCGGCCTCCTCGGGAGCGTGGGCGAGGTCGAACTCGACGGGCCCGCGGCAACACGTCTCGAGGTCCACGAACAGCGGCCCGGTCCTCGTGGAGAGCACGTTGCCCGGGTGCGGCTCGCCGTGCAGCAACTGCTCGGCGCCGCCACGGCCGGCGATCGCTCGCCGCAGGCTCCGCAGCGTGTCGCCGAGCAGCTCCCGGTCCGCTTCGGCGAGCGCCGGGGTGCGGTCGCGGTCCGCCACGAGCCGTCGGGCCTGCTCGACCCGGTCCGTGCAGTGCGGCGCCGGTACGTCGAGCGTGCGCATGCCGGCGTGCAGCCGCTTCAGGGCGTAGGCGTAGTCGGCTGGTGAGACCGTCCGGAAGGGGTCGTGGTAGGTCCACAGCGTGACGACGAAGCCGTCACGCTCATGGACACGCGGCTCCACACGCGGCTCGAGAGCGGCCACCGGGCATCCGGCCTCGGCGAGCCGCAGAGCCAGCTCGACCTCGAACCGGGCGACCTGATGCGCCGCGGGCGCGACCCGGGCCAGGACGTCACAGGGCAGCAGGCGCAGAGTGAGCTTGTTCGAGTCGTGCAGAACGACCGCCTCGTCGGCCGGCAGGGCGAGCGAGGAGGCCGTGTCCTTGGCCGCGGCCACCGCACGCCGGAGCTCCGCTGCCCGCATCGTCTTCTGGTCCCCCTCGCCGCCGGACAGCCGCCGTGTCCGATTCCTTCAAGACCGGGCCCCGGATCCCTGCCTACCGTGGGCCCATGACTCCACGATTCGCCGTGATCGGCGTGGTGGCCTCCGACCTGGCCGCCTCGCTCGCCTTCTACCGCCGTCTCGGACTGGTCTTCCCGGAGGGGGCCGAGAAGCAACCGCATGTCGAGGCCGAACTGCCGGGCGGGCTGGTGCTCGCGCTGGACACCGAGGAGACCGTCCGGTCCTTCCACCCGGCCTGGCGGCCGCCCGCCGCGGGCGGGCGGGTCGCGCTCGCCTTCCGGTGCGGCTCGCCGGCCGAGGTCGACGCGGTGTACGGGGATCTGGTGGGCGCCGGCCACCACGGCGAGCTGAAGCCGTGGGACGCGTTCTGGGGCCAGCGGTACGCCACGGTGCACGACCCGGACGGCAACGCCGTCGACCTGTTCGCCCCGCTAGGGCCTGTCTGACAGTTCCCGCCTGCCGCGCGACGCCATGCACGCACTCTCGCCGCACCGGCCCCAGACCCGAGTACGTCCAGTACGCGGCCCTGGAGCCGGCCCTCCCCCAGCCTTCGGCCGGGGGGACCCCCAGAGCACGCACCTGACGCCGCGCGGCCGCCCTTCGGGCGACGACGCGAATTGTCAGACAGGCCCTAGCCGCCGAGTAGCTCGCCGAGCGTCCGGCCCGCCAGTCGCCGTACGTCGCGGGCGAGGTGCGGCTGGTCGGAGTACCCGGCGCGGGCCGCCGTCTCGGCATAGGGCACCCCGGACCGGGCCAGGGCCAGGGCGCGCTGGAGGCGCAGGACGCGGGCCAGGGTCTTGGGGCCGTAGCCGAACGCGGTCAGGCAGCGGCGGTGCAGCGCGCGTTCGCCGATGCCGAGTCCGGCGGCCGTGGCCGCCACCGGGCGGCCCGCGTCCAGGCACTCCACCAGCCGGCGCAGCAGCGGGTCGGGCCCCTCGGACTCGGCGGCCCAGCCAAGGGCGGCGTCCTCCAGGGCGGTCGCGGCGTCCGGCGCCGCGGCGACGCGGTCGCGCAGCCGCCGGACCCGGGCGGCGGGCCAGAGGTCGGCCAGTTCGGCCCGGGTGTCGCGCAGTTCGGCGGCCGGCACGCCGAGCAGGGCGGGCGCGGTGCCGGGGAAGAAGCGCAGGCCCGCCCAGGCGCGCGGCGGGCCCCCGGGGACGTGGGCGCGGGTGTCGGGGCCGGCGACGAGCAGCCGGCCCTCGCTGAACAGCAGGTCCATGCAGCCGTCGGGCAGCACCGGCCGGGCGGCGGAGTCCTCGGGGGTGCGGCGCCACACCACGGCGCCGGTGAGCCGGGACGGCCGTTCCTCGTACACGGGCGCCAGGTTACGCCGCCGGGGGCGCCACGGGCGGCGGAACGGGCGCCCGCGCTGCGGTCACACCCCGTGCGGAGGGGTGTCGCCGTGTTTGCCGTTCACGCCGTTGGGTCCGGCCGCCCCGGTCCCGCCGGCCGCCCCGTCGGGCTTGTGCGTGTGGTGGTGAGGGTTCCTGGCGTGGGTGCGCAGGCGGGCCGTCACGTCCTCCGGCGGGAGGAAGCGGGACCAGCGCTCGGGGAACTCGGAGGGCATGTCCGGGTCGTCCGGGTCGCTCTCGCGGGCTCCGGCGGCCCAGGCGACGTACTCGGCGACCTGCGCCTCGCGCACCCGCTCGTTCGCCTCACGGGCGGCGGCCGTGGCGGCGGCGGGCCAGACCCGGTCGATGGCGGCGTTCACCGCCGCGCCGACGAGCACGGCGAAGGCCGACACACCGATCCACAGCAGCACGGCGACGGACGCGGCCAGGGAGCCGTAGATGGTGGCGCCCTCGATGGTGTGGGTGAGGTAGATGCGCAGCAGCAGGCTGCCCAGGACCCACATGGCGAGGGCTACCAGGGCGCCGGGCACGTCCTCGATCCACGGGGAGCGCACGGGCACGGAGACGTGGTACAGCGTCGTCAGGAAGACGACCGAGAGGACCAGGACGACCGGCCAGTACAGGACCTGCACCAGCGTCTCCGACCAGGGCACGATCCGTACGACGGCGTCCGGCCCGGCCACCATCAGCGGCAGCGCGACCGAGCCGATCAGCAGGGCCACGATGAACAGCAGGAACGACATCAGCCGGGTCTTGACGATGCCCCGTACGCCGTCGAGGCCGTACATGACGGTGATGGTGTCGATGAAGACGTTCACCGCGCGCGAGCCGGACCACAGGGCGAAGAGGAAGCCGATGGAGATGACGTCGGGCCTGCCGCCCGCCATCACGTCGTGCAGGATCGGCTCGGCGATCTCCTTGACGCCCTTGTCGGACAGGACGGTTCGGGAGGCCTCGAGGATGTTGTTCTCCAGGCTCTGGATGGTGTCGGCGCCCGTCCAGGCGTCGACGTAGCCGAGCAGGCCGATGAGGCTCAGCAGCAGCGGTGGCACCGACAGCAGGGTGAAGAACGCCGCCTCGGCCGCCAGGCCCAGGATCCGGTACTCCATGCACGAGTTGACGGTGTCCTTGAGAAGCAGCCAGGCCGTCCTGCGCTTGGATACGTTCCGGTAGAGGGCTCTGGCCCGGTGGAGGCGGCCGGCGGGCCGCTCGGGGGTTTCACTTCCTGGCTGCACGACCTAACGGTATCCGCCGTACCGCACCGTCCTCACCTTCCGGGGTGGCCTGCCGGTCCCGGCACGCGCCCCGGCGCCCCGGGGGCAGCATCGGCGCGATCGCGGGTAGGTTCGCAGTCATGGCAGGCAACCCGACGCACACCGTGACGAACCAGCCGCCCGCGCTGGTGGGATACGACGTCTTCGGCGCCGACCGGGCCCTCGTGGAGGCCGTCGAGCGGCACACCGCCGCCGAGTCGCTGGACGAGGTGCGGGCGGAACTGTCCGCGCTGGGCCGGGCTGCGGGCTCGGAGCAGGTACAGGAGTGGGGGGCGCAGGCGAACGAGTCCCCGCCGCGGCTGCGCACGCACGACCGCTACGGCCACCGCATCGACGAGGTCGACTTCCACCCGGCCTGGCACCGCCTGCTCGGCAAGGGTGTCTCGGCGGGCCTCACCGGCGCCTGGACCCGGCCGGCGGGGCATGTGCGCCGGGCGGCCGGGTTCCTGGTGTGGACCCAGGTCGAGGCGGGCAACTGCTGCCCGCTGTCGATGACCCACGCGGCCGTGCCCGCGCTGCGCGCCGATCCGGAGCTGGCCGCGGAGTGGGAGCCGCGGCTGGCGTCCACCATCTACGACCGCGGGCTCAGGCCCGCCGCCGGGAAGGCCGGCGCCCTGTTCGGCATGGGCATGACCGAGAAGCAGGGCGGCAGCGACGTACGGGCCAACACCACGCGGGCCCGGCCGCTCGCCGAGGCCGGGACGTACGAGCTGACCGGGCACAAGTGGTTCTGCTCGGCGCCCATGTCGGACGGCTTCCTCGTGCTCGCGCAGGCTCCCGGCGGACTCACCTGCTTCCTCGTGCCGCGCGTCCTCGCCGACGGCGCCCGCAACGTGTTCCTGATCCAGCGGCTGAAGGACAAGCTGGGCAACCGCTCCAACGCCTCCGCCGAGGTCGAGTTCGACGGCACCTGGGCGCGCGTGGTGGGCGAGGAGGGGCGCGGCGTCCGCACGATCATCGACATGGTCGCCGCGACCCGGCTGGACTGCGCGCTCGGCTCGGCCGGGCTGATGCGGCAGGCGGTGGCGCAGGCGGTGCACCACTGCGAGCACCGGGAGGCCTTCGGCGGCAGGCTGGCCGACAAGCCGCTCATGCGCAACGTGCTGGCCGACCTCGCGCTGGAGTCCGAGGCCGCGACCGCGCTGGCGCTCCGGTGCGCCGCCGCCTACGACGACGGGAGCGAGCGGGAGCGCGCCTTCCTGCGGCTCGCGGTGCCGGCCGCCAAGTACTGGATCACCAAGCGCTGCGCCCCGCTGGCGGTGGAGGCCGCCGAGTGCCTGGGCGGCAACGGGTACGTCGAGGAGTCGGGCCTGCCCCGGCTGGTGCGGGAGTCACCGCTGAACTCCGTCTGGGAGGGCGCGGGGAACGTGCAGGCGCTGGACGTGCTGCGGGCGCTGCGGCGCGAGCCGGGCGCGCTGGACGCCTGCCTCACCGAGATCGGCCGGGCGCACGGCGCCGACCACCGGCTGGACCGTGCGGTCAAGGACCTGTTCACCGAACTGGCCGACCTGGAGGGCGTCGAGGGCCGGGCCCGGCGGCTGGTGGAGCGGCTCGCGCTGGTGCTCCAGGGGTCGCTGCTGGTGCGGTTCGCGCCGCCGGAGGTCGCCGACGCGTTCTGCGCCTCCCGGCTCGGCGGCGACCGGGGCGGTTCGTTCGGCACGCTGCCGGCGGGCCTGGACCTGGCACCGGTGGTCGAGCGGGCGCGGCCGGTGTCCTGATCCGGACCGGCCGTCCGGAGCCTGCGCGGGCACACACGACGGGGGTGGTGCTGCGCCGACACGGCACCACCCCCGCTGAATGGGCCCGTTGAAAGGCCAGAACGCCACCCGTGGGCGGCGCCGTGGACAAGTCTCGGGTCTCCTGGTGCGGTTCACCAGGGTTGCAGAGGGTTGCAACTTATTGATGACTGTGCGCGGAGTCTGTGCCTCCGGCATGCGCCCGGCGGCAGTATGGGCACCGAAGCCGACCGGAAACCGCCGCCCGGTACGGCTTGACAGGTGTGTTCGAGGCCCTTCCGGGAGGATCACCAGTGGTGAACCCGCCGATGAACCTGGCGCGTCTGGCCGCCGTGGACGCGGCGCAGGCGGCGCGGGTGCTGAGCGAGGTACGTGAGGCGACACTCGCCGGACAGCGTGCGCGGATCGCGCCCCGGCCGGTGATCGAGCAGTCCTGGGGACGGATGCTGCGCAGCGGGGTCGACCCCGACCACGACTTCAGGTCCGGTCTGCTGTCCGCCGACGAAGTGCGGCGCAGACGTGAGGAGTCACCGCTGCGGCACGTGCTGCCGGTGCTGCGCGAGGGACTGCTTTCGGTCGCGGACGTCTCCCAGCACATCATGGTCGTCGCCGACCCCGAGGGGCGCGTGCTGTGGCGCGAGGGGTCGCCGCAGGTGCTGCGCAAGGCCGACGGCCTCGGCTTCGAACTCGGCGCGGACTGGCGGGAGGACGTCGTCGGCACCAACGGCGTGGGCACCCCCGCGGTGGTGCGGCGGCCGGTGCAGGTGTTCGCCGCCGAGCACTTCGTCCGCTCGCACGCCTCCTGGACCTGCACGGGCGCCCCGATCGCCGATCCCAGGGACGGCAGGCTCATCGGGGTGGTGGACGTCAGCGGCCCGCTGCGCACCATGCATCCGGCGACCCTCTCCTGGGTGGACTCCGTGGCCAAGCTCGCCGAGGCCCGGCTGCGGGAACTGCACCAGGACTCGCTGGAGCGGCTGCGCGCGCTGGGCGCGCCGGTGCTGGCCCGGCTGGACGGCCCGGCGCTGGTGGTCGACCGGCACGGCTGGACGGCGGCCGTGACCGGGATGCCGTACGTGCGGCGGCTCGGTCTGCCCAAGTCGCTGTCGCCGGGGCGCCGGTGGCTGCCGCCGCTGGGCCACTGCGCGGTGGAGCCGCTGGCCGGGGGCTGGCTGCTGCGGGTGGCGGACGAGCCGCCGCCGGGCGCCGCGAGCCGGGTCCGGCTGGACCTGACCCGCGCGGGCCGCACCTCGGTCACCGTGTGCGGGGCGGTCGGCTCCTGGTCCCGGGAAGTCAGTCCGCGCCACGCCGAGTTGCTGTACCTGCTCGCCGAACACCGCGGCGGGCGGGGCGCGGCGGCCCTGGCGGAGGACCTGTTCGGCGATCCGTCCAGAACGGTCACGGTGCGGGCCGAGATGTCCAGGGTCCGGCGCTACCTCGGGGATCTGCTGCAGCACCGGCCGTACCGGTTCCGCGAGGACACCGAGGTCGAGGTGCTGCTGCCCGCCAACCCCCGTGACCTGCTGCCCCAGTCGGCGGCGCCGGCCGTGGCAGCGCGGCGGCGGGCGGCGGCGGACGCGGGCTGACGGCGGCGTCCGGACTCCCCTGGCGCAAGGGGTGACCGCCCGGTTCGTGCGGGTGTCTTTCGGGTATTTGGGGGTCTTGGCCCTGCGCCGCCCCTTACTGCCGTAGCATCCCTGTGGGCCTCCCCACCTGCTCCTCGATCAACGTACGGATCGTCAGGCGCAGTTGGCCCGTCGGGAGGAGACATGAAGCATCGCGGCAGACACCGCAGGCGCAGACGGGGCACCGCCCTGCGCGCGGTCCTCACCGGAACCGCGCTCGCGCTCACCGCGGCCGCCACGCTGATCAGCACCTCGCAGGCCGAGGTCGCCGAGAGCCCCGGCGCGCTCAAGCCGCTGACCTCCGCCCGGGACACCGCCCGGCTCGGGCTCAAGGAGCACCTGGTCCCCGCCCGGGACCTGCGCAGGCTCGCCGCGTCCATGGGCCGTCCGGTCGGGGTGAGCGCCGTCCTGGACAGCGCCGACCGCACCCTGCGCCGGGCCGCCGACTGCGCACCGGACGACCGGGCGACCCTGCCCGTCGCCCCGTCCGCCGGCCGCGCCTACTGCTGGGACCGGGCCGACGCCGCGGACACCGCCTGGCGGCCGCACTCCGTCACCACCTCCGGGGACGCCGACGACGACGGCGTCTGGGGCGCCCACCGGGTGATCCTCACCGGCTGGACCCGCACCGCCGCCGGCGGGCCCGCGGCCGGCCGGGGCCTGGCCCGGGTCGCCTTCGTCGACGCCGACGACCCCGCTCGGCCCGTCTACCGCTGGGTACTGCTGGTGGTGCCCGTGAACGGCGGCCGGGACTACCGCGGCCTGTCCTCCACCCTGTCCGGCATGGTCTGGTACCAGGACAAGCTGCTGGTCACCACCCGGACCGGCAGCTCCGACGCGCTCTACGTCTACGACCTCGACCGCATCCAGCGCACCACGGCCGACACCCCCGCGATCGGCCGGGTGCACGGCGGCTGGTCCGCCGACGGCTACCGGTACGTGATGCCCGCCGTCGGCTCCTACCGCTTCGCGGAGGGCCGCTGCACCGCCTCCGGGCCGCCCTGTCCGGCCACCCTCTCCCTGGACCGCGGCACGGCGCCCGACAGCCTCGTCGCCGCCGAACGGACCGCCCCCGGCGGCGACCGGCGCACCCGGCTGTGGCGGTACGCGTTCGACGACTCCCCCGCGCGCGGCGGGCTGCTCGCCACCGACGCCGCCGGGCGGGCGGACGCGATCGAGGCGTACCGGACGCGGGTGACCGGCATCAGCGGCGCGCTGTCCCTCCGCCGGCCCGGGGCGGGCTCCCCGTCCTGGTACGTGGGACGGGCGTCCGGCACAGGAGACGGACACGGCGGCCTGTGGCGCCAGGACAGCGAGGACGCCAAGGCGGCCCGCTGCGGCTTCGACTCCTCCCACCACTGCTGGGCCGAGTCGGCGGGCTCCCTGTCGTACTGGGAGGAGACGGGCGAGGTGTGGTCCCTCTCCGACCGCATGCTCTTCGCGGTGCCCCTGACCTCGCTCGACCGCTCACTGAGGTGACGGCCGGCCGGCGGGCCCGGGCGGCGTCGGTGGTGTGACCCGGCAGATCGACAGGCGGGCCGGTGGGATGGTTCCCTGACCGGCATGAGCAGCGTCACCGTCACCACCTGGTCCCTGGAGCAGAACTCGCCGGCCGACCTCCTGCCGGCCGCCGCCCCCGAGGGCGACGTCCGGATCGTCCGCGCCGAGGTTCCCTCCCCCGAGTTCAGCCGCTTCCTGTACGCCTCGGTCGGCGGCGACATCCGCTGGACGGACCGGCTCGGGTGGACCTACGCACGGTGGCAGGAGTACCTGGACCGTCCGGGTGTCGAGACCTGGGTGGCCTACGACCGCGGCACCCCCGCCGGATACGTCGAGCTGGAGGCGCAGGACGAGGGCGTGGTCGAGATCGTGTACTTCGGGCTGATCCCCGCCTTCCGCGGCCGCCGCGTCGGCGGTCACCTGCTCTCCTACGGCACGGCCCGCGCCTGGGACCTGGCCGAGCGGTGGCCGGGGCGGACGCCGACGAAGCGGGTGTGGGTGCACACGTGCAGCAAGGACGGCGAGTTCGCCATGGCCAACTACCAGCGCCGCGGGTTCGTGCTGTTCGACACCGAGGTGGAACTGGAGCCGGAGGCGGCGACGCCCGGCCCGTGGCCCGGAGCGTGACCCCCGCACCGTCGTTCGCGTGAGCGGAGCGTGACCCACAACACTCCGTCTCGCCATTCAGAATAGTTCCGTCCATATTACGGACGAAGGTGGACTGGCCAGAGATCCGCGTGACACGCTTCCGTCATGCCTGGAACTGGAATTGCCTTGGTGAGTCGGCGGCACGTCGACCTCGGCCGCATGTCCAGCGCCATCTGTCCGGCGAGCTGACAGCCCCAGCACCGCCGATCTCCCCGCACCTCCCTCCCTGCTGCGCAAGGGCGCGCACGCATGCCGTCATGCGCCCGCATGCGCAGGTCAGAGCCGCGTTTCCCGCCTGTCCCGAAGGACGTAACAACCATGGCCGCCACCCCGCAGAACTCTGCCGCCTCCGCGCCCCGCCGCAAGGTGAGCCGTCACCGCGGTGAGGGTCAGTGGGCCGCAGGCCACTTCACCCCGCTCAACGGCAACGAGCAGTTCAAGAAGGACGACGACGGTCTCAACGTGCGGACGCGCATTGAGACGATCTACTCCAAGCGCGGTTTCGACTCGATCGACCCGAACGACCTGCGCGGCCGGATGCGCTGGTGGGGCCTGTACACCCAGCGCAAGCCCGGGATCGACGGCGGCAAGACCGCGATCCTGGAGCCGGAGGAGCTGGACGACGAGTACTTCATGCTCCGAGTGCGCATCGACGGCGGCGCGCTCACCACGGAGCAGCTCCGGGTCATCGGCGAGGTCTCGCAGGAGTTCGCGCGGGGCACCGCGGACATCACCGACCGGCAGAACGTCCAGTACCACTGGATCCGCATCGAGGACGTGCCCGCGATCTGGGAGCGGCTCGAGGGCGTGGGCCTGTCGACCGTCACCGCGTGCGGCGACACCCCGCGCGTGATGATCGGCTCGCCGGTCGCGGGCATCGCCGAGGACGAGATCATCGACGCCACGCCGGCGCTGGAGGAGATGAAGCGCCGGGTCCTGAACAACCCGGCGTACTCGAACCTCCCGCGCAAGTTCAAGACGGCCATCTCGGGTTCGCCGCTGCTGGACGTCGTGCACGAGATCAACGACGTGGCGTTCGTCGGCGTACGGCACCCCGAGCACGGGCCGGGCTTCGACGTGTGGGTGGGCGGCGGCCTGTCGACCAACCCCAAGCTGGGCGTGCGGCTCGGCGCCTGGGTGCCGATCGACGAGGTCCCGGACGTCTACGAGGGCGTCATCTCGATCTTCCGTGACCACGGCTACCGCCGGCTGCGCAACCGGGCGCGGCTGAAGTTCCTGGTCGCCGACTGGGGCCCGGAGAAGTTCCGCCAGGTGCTGGAGGACGAGTACCTGGGCGGCCGCAAGCTGATCGACGGTCCCGCGCCCGAGCAGCCGGCGCAGCGGTGGCGCGACCACATCGGTGTGCACCGGCAGCAGGACGGCCGGTTCTACGTCGGGTTCGCCCCGCGGGTCGGCCGCGTCGACGGCGGCACCCTGACGAAGATCGCCGACCTCGCGGAGGCGCACGGCTCGGGCCGGGTCCGCACCACCGTCGAGCAGAAGATGATCGTTCTGGACGTCGAGCAGGACCAGGTCGACTCGCTGGTCGAGGGCCTGGAGGCGCTGGACCTCACCGCCCGGCCGTCCTCCTTCCGGCGCGGCACCATGGCCTGCACCGGCATCGAGTTCTGCAAGCTGGCCATCGTCGAGACCAAGCAGCGCGGCGCGCAGCTCATCGACGAGCTCGAGCGCCGACTGCCGGACTTCGACGAGCCGATCACCATCAACCTCAACGGCTGCCCGAACGCCTGCGCGCGCATCCAGGTCGCGGACATCGGCCTCAAGGGCCAGCTCGTCCTGGACGACGACGGCAATCAGGTCGAGGGCTACCAGGTGCACCTCGGCGGCGCGCTCGGCCTGGAGGCCGGCTTCGGCCGCAAGGTCCGCGGCCTGAAGGTCACCTCGGCCGAACTGCCCGACTACATCGAGCGGGTCCTGGCGCGCTACCAGGCCGAACGCGAGGCCGGCGAGCGCTTCGCCACCTGGGCCGCCCGGGCTTCCGAGGAGGCGCTGTCGTGAGCGAGCGGGCGGCGCCCTTCTACTGCCCCTACTGCGGGGACGAGGACCTGCGGCCGGGCGAGCAGGGGCACGGGGCCTGGGAGTGCGGGGCGTGCAACCGAGCATTCCAGCTGAAGTTCCTCGGGCTGCTCGCCCGGGGGCTCGAGCGAGCCGACGACCGAGGGGGCGACGGAGCATGACGACTGCTCAGCAGGAGCGCACGGCCGACGAGTTGAAGCGGCTCGCCGAGCAGGCGGGCCGCGACCTGGAGGACGCCAGCGCGCTGGAGATCCTCCAGTGGGCGGTCGACACCTTCGGGGCAGGGTTCTGCGTCACGTCCTCGATGGAGGACGCCGTGGTCGCCCATCTCGCCTCCCGCGCCCGCAAGGGCGTGGACGTCGTCTTCCTCGACACCGGCTACCACTTCCCGGAGACCATCGGCACCCGGGACGCCGTGGAGGCCGTGATGGACGTCAACGTCATCACGCTCACCCCGCGGCAGACGGTCGCCGAGCAGGACGCGGAGTACGGCCCGAAGCTGCACGACCGCGACCCCGATCTGTGCTGCGCGCTGCGCAAGGTGAAGCCGCTGGAGGAGGGTCTGAAGGGCTACCAGGCCTGGGCGACCGGCCTGCGCCGCGACGAGTCCCCGACCCGGGCGAACACCCCGGTCGTCGGCTGGGACGAGAAGCGGCAGAAGGTCAAGGTCTCCCCCATCGCCCGCTGGACCCAGGACGACGTGGACGCCTACGTCGCCGAGCACGGCGTGCTCACCAACCCGCTGCTGACGGACGGCTACCCCTCCGTCGGCTGCGCCCCCTGCACCCGCCGCGTCCTGGAGGGCGAGGACGCGCGCGCCGGCCGCTGGGCGGGGCGCGCCAAGACCGAGTGCGGGCTGCACGGATGACGGCGCCCACCGCCGCGCACACCGCGCCCACCGGTCCGGCCACCGCTTCGACCGAAGCCACCGACACCCAGGAGAACCACGTGACCACCGGAGCCACCGTCTGGCTCACGGGTCTGCCCAGCGCCGGCAAGACCACCATCGCGTACGAGCTGGCCGGCCGGCTGCGCGCCGACGGCCACCGTGTCGAGGTACTCGACGGCGACGAGATCCGCGAGTTCATCTCGGCGGGCCTCGGCTTCGGCCGCGAGGACCGGCACACCAATGTGCAGCGCATCGGCTTCGTCGCCGAACTGCTCGCCCGCAACGGTGTGAAGGCGCTGGTCCCGGTGATCGCGCCCTACGCGGACAGCCGTGAGGCGGTGCGCGAGCGGCACGCGGAGAACGGGACGCCGTACCTGGAGATCCATGTGGCGACCCCGGTCGAGGTGTGTTCGGTCCGGGACGTGAAGGGCCTGTACGCCAAGCAGGCGGCGGGTGAGCTGACGGGGCTGACGGGCGTGGACGACCCGTACGAGGAGCCCGAGGCGCCCGACCTGCGGATCGAATCGCAGCACCAGACCGTGCGGGAGTCCGCCGTCTCGGTGCATGCCCTGCTCAGTGAGAGGGGACTGGCATGACGACCGTCGCCGAGACCGCGGCCGGCGGCGAGGGCACGGACACTCCGTACGCCCTGTCGCACCTGGACGCGCTGGAGTCCGAGGCGGTGCACATCTTCCGCGAGGTCGCGGGCGAGTTCGAGAACCCGGTGATCCTGTTCTCCGGTGGCAAGGACTCGATCCTGATGCTGCACCTCGCGCTGAAGGCATTCGCCCCGGCCCAGATCCCCTTCTCGCTGCTCCATGTGGACACGGGACACAACTTCCCCGAGGTGCTGGACTACCGGGACCGTGTGGTCGCCGAACACGGTCTGCGGCTCCATGTGGCGTCCGTCCAGGACTACATCGACCGCGGTGTGCTCAAGGAGCGCCCCGACGGCACCCGCAACCCGCTGCAGACCCTTCCGCTGACGGAGAAGATCCAGAGCGAGAGGTTCGACGCGGTGTTCGGCGGCGGGCGGCGCGACGAGGAGAAGGCCCGCGCCAAGGAGCGGGTGTTCTCCCTGCGGGACGAGTTCTCCCAGTGGGACCCGCGCCGGCAGCGCCCCGAGCTGTGGAACCTGTACAACGGACGGCACGCCCCGGGCGAGCACGTCCGCGTCTTCCCGCTGTCCAACTGGACCGAGCTGGACGTCTGGCAGTACATCGCCCGCGAGGGCATCGAGCTGCCGGAGATCTACTTCGCCCACGAGCGCGAGGTGTTCCAGCGGGCCGGGATGTGGCTGACGGCCGGCGAGTGGGGCGGCGCCAAGGACGGCGAGACCGTCGAGAAGCGCCTGGTGCGCTACCGCACGGTCGGCGACATGTCCTGCACCGGCGCCGTCGACTCCGACGCGACCACGCTGGACGCCGTCATCGCCGAGATCGCCGCGTCCCGGCTCACCGAGCGGGGCGCCACCCGCGCCGACGACAAGCTCTCCGAGGCCGCGATGGAAGACCGCAAGCGCGAGGGGTACTTCTAAGCATGAGCACCACCACGACCGAGACGCTCCCGGAGACCACCCTGCTGCGGTTCGCCACCGCGGGCTCCGTCGACGACGGCAAGTCCACGCTCGTCGGGCGGCTGCTGCACGACTCCAAGTCGGTCCTCACCGACCAGTTGGAGGCCGTGGAGCGGGCGTCCGCGAGCCGCGGCCAGGACGGCCCGGACCTGGCGCTGCTCACCGACGGCCTGCGCGCCGAGCGGGAGCAGGGCATCACCATCGACGTGGCCTACCGCTACTTCGCCACGCCCCGGCGCCGGTTCATCCTCGCCGACACCCCGGGCCATGTGCAGTACACCCGGAACATGGTGACGGGCGCGTCCACGGCCGAGCTGACGGTGATCCTCGTCGACGCCCGCAACGGCGTGGTCGAGCAGACGCGCCGGCACGCGGCGATCGCCGCGCTGCTGCGCGTGCCGCACGTGGTCCTCGCGGTCAACAAGATGGACCTCGTCGCGTACGAGGAGTCCGTCTTCGCCGCGATCGCCGAGGAGTTCACCGCGTACGCCGTCGAGCTGGGCGTCCCGGAGGTCACCGCCGTCCCGATCTCGGCGCTGGCCGGCGACAACGTGGTGGAGCCGTCCGCGAACATGGACTGGTACGGCGGCCCGACCGTGCTGGAGCACTTGGAGACGGTCCCGGTCAGCCACGACCTGGCGCACTGCCACGCCCGGCTCCCCGTGCAGTTCGTGATCCGGCCGCAGACCGCCGAGCACCCGGACTACCGGGGCTACGCGGGCCAGATCGCCGCCGGCACCTTCCGGGTCGGCGACCCGGTCGCCGTGCTGCCGTCCGGGCGCACCACCCGGATCTCCGGCATCGACCTGCTGGGCGAGCCGGTCGACGTGGCGTGGACGACGCAGTCGGTGACGGTGCTGCTCGAGGACGACATCGACGTCTCGCGCGGCGACCTGATCGTGCCCGCGAAGGACGCCCCGCCGGTCACGCAGGACGTGGAGGCGACCGTCTGCCACGTCGCCGACCAGCCGCTGGCCGTCGGGCACCGGGTGCTCCTCAAGCACGGCACCCGCACGGTCAAGGCGATCGTCAAGGACATCCCGTCCCGGCTCACGCTCGACGACCTGTCCCTGCACCCGCACCCCGGGCGGCTCGTCGCCAACGACATCGGCCGGGTGAAGATCCGCACCGCCGAGCCGCTGCCGGTCGACTCCTACGCCGACTCGCGCCGCACCGGCTCCTTCATCCTGATCGACCCCAGCGACGGCACCACGCTCACCGCCGGCATGGTCGGCGAGTCGTTCGCCTCCCCCGAGCCGGTCAAGGACGCGGCCGAGGAAGACGGCTGGGACTTCTGACCATGAACACCTGCGATTTCTACTCGATGTTCGCGAAGGAGGGCGGTCGCGTCGGCAGCGGCGCCCTCGGCAGCGGGCAGGGCGGAGTGGGCCGATGTGTGCGGTGACGTACGCGCACCGCATGCGCGCCCAGCGACGAAGACCCTTTGCCGAACTCCCGGCCACGTCCTGAGAGCGTGACCGCCGGGCCAACGAGAGGAAAGCCTCCCGTGCCTGCCAGTGGTTCCACCTTGCTTCGCCGCGGTCTGGCCGCGACAGCGGCCCTCCCCCTGCTGATGCTCGCCGCCTGCGGCTACGGGTCCGAGGCCAAGGACCACGACGCGGGCGCCCGGATCGCCGCCGGGGCCGAGAAGACCGACGGCCTCGACTCCGTGCGGATCGGCTACTTCGGCAACCTGACCCACGCGACCGCGCTGGTGGGCAAGCAGAAGGGCTTCTTCCAGAAGGCGCTCGGCGCGACCAAGGCGGACTACCAGGTGTTCAACGCCGGTCCGTCCGAGATCGAGGCGCTGAACTCGGGCTCCGTCGACATCGGCTGGATCGGCCCCTCCCCCGCCATCAACGGCTACACCAAGTCGAACGGCAAGAACCTGCGGATCGTGGGCGGTTCGGCCTCCGGCGGGGTGAAGCTGGTGGTGAACCCCAAGAAGATCAAGTCCCTGAAGGACGTCGAGGGCAAGCGGATCGCCACGCCCCAGCTCGGCAACACCCAGGACGTCGCGTTCCTCAACTGGGCCGCGGAGCAGGGCTGGAAGGTCGACGCGCAGAGCGGCGAGGGCGACGTCTCGGTCGTCCGCACCGACAACAAGGTGACCCCGGACGCGTTCAAGTCCGGTTCCGTCGACGGCGCCTGGGTGCCCGAGCCGACCGCGTCCAAGCTGGTCGCCGAGGGCGGCAGGGTACTGCTCGACGAGGCCTCCCTGTGGCCCGGCAAGAAGTTCGTGATCACGAACATCGTCGTGTCGCAGAAGTTCCTGAAGGAGCACCCGAAGGCCGTCGAGGCCGTGCTGAGGGCGTCGGTCGACACCAACGCGTGGATCAACGCCCATCCGGACCAGGCCAAGGCCGCGGCGAACAGGCAGCTCGGCATCGACTCCGGCAAGGAGCTGCCGGCCGACGTCCTGGACCCGGCCTGGAAGTCGATCCGGATCACGAACGACCCGCTGGCCGCGACCCTCGGCACCGAGGCGCGGCACGCGGTCAAGGCGGGCCTCCTGGAGGACCCGGAGCTGAAGGGCATCTACGACCTCGGCCCCCTGAACAGGGTTCTCGAGGCCAAGGGTGAGAGCACCGTCGCCGACGCCGGTCTCGGCGTCGGCTGAGTTACGGATCCGAGCGTCCCCAGGAGGTGACGACCATGGCAACCGCCCTCGCCAAGGCCGAAGAAGCAGAGACGGTCGAGTACGCGGCACGCATCGAGCAGGTTTCGAAGTCCTTCGCCGGGCCGGCCGGCTCGCAACTCGTCCTCGACGACATCACACTCGACGTCGCGCCCGGCGAGTTCGTCACCCTCCTGGGTGCCTCGGGCTGCGGCAAGTCGACGCTGCTGAACCTGGTCGCGGGGCTCGACCGGCCCACCGCCGGCAGCATCGCGACCCACGGGCGCCCCGCCCTGATGTTCCAGGAGCACGCGCTGTTCCCGTGGCTGACCGCGGGCAAGAACATAGAACTCGCCCTGCGGCTCCGGGGTGTTCCGAAGGGCGAGCGGCGTGGCAGGGCCGAGGAGCTCCTCGAGCTGGTCCGGCTGCAGGGCTCGTACGGCAAGCGGGTGCACGAGCTGTCCGGCGGTATGCGACAGCGTGTGGCCATGGCCCGGGCGCTCGCGCAGGACAGCCAGTTGCTGCTCATGGACGAGCCGTTCGCCGCGCTGGACGCGATCACCCGCGACCTGCTGCACGACGAACTCACCCGGATCTGGGCGGAGACGGGACTGTCCGTCCTGTTCGTCACGCACAACGTGCGCGAGGCGGTGCGGCTCGCGCAGCGGGTGGTGCTGCTGTCGTCCCGTCCGGGCCGGGTGGCCCGCGAGTGGCGGGTGGACATCCCGCAGCCGCGGCGCATCGAGGACGCCCCGGTCGCCGAACTGTCCCTCGAGATCACCGAAGTACTGCGTGGGGAGATCCGCCGTCATGGCCAGCACTGAGACGAAGACCGCCACGGACGCGGGAAGCGTCGAGGCAGGCCTGGACGCCCTGGAGACGGCAGTCGCGGGCCGGGCTCCGTTCCGGCAGACCTTCGTCCGCAAGATCCTCCCGCCGATCGTCGCCACCGTCGTGGTGCTGGTCGTCTGGCAGGCCCTGATCTCTTTCCGGATCGTGGACGACCCGACGAAGCTGCCCTCCCCTTCCGACGTGGGCGGCGAGTTCAAGCGGGCCTGGCTGGGAGGCAAGCTGCTCGGCTACATCTGGACCAGCGTCTCGCGCGGTCTGCTGGGCTTCCTGTTCGCGCTGGCCATCGGCACCCCGCTGGGCCTGCTGGTGGCCCGGGTGAGGTTCGTGCGCGCGGCCATCGGCCCGGTGCTCTCCGGTCTGCAGTCCCTGCCGTCGGTGGCCTGGGTGCCGCCCGCGGTGATCTGGCTGGGCCTGGACAACCAGATGATGTACGCGGTGATCCTGCTCGGCGCGGTGCCGTCGATCGCCAACGGCCTGGTATCCGGCATCGACCAGGTGCCGCCGCTGTTCCTGCGGGCGGGCCGCACGATGGGCGCGACCGGCCTGCGGGGCGCCTGGCACATCGTGCTGCCGGCCGCGCTGCCGGGCTACCTGGCCGGCCTGAAGCAGGGCTGGGCCTTCTCCTGGCGCTCGCTGATGGCGGCGGAGATCATCGCCTCCTCCCCCGACCTCGGCATCGGCCTGGGCGCGCTGCTGGAGAACGGCCGCAACGCCAGCTCCATGTCCATGGTGTTCGAGGCGATCTTCCTGATCCTGTTCGTCGGCATCGCCATCGACCTGCTCATCTTCTCCCCGCTCGAGCGGTGGGTGCTGCGCAGCCGAGGCCTCCTGGTGAAGAGCTGATTCCCGTGTACGGAAAGCCGGTCCGTCCCGTCCTCCTGGTGATCGCCCACGGCAGCCGCGACCCGCGGCACGCCGCGACCGTGCACGCCCTGGTGCAGCGGGTGCGGTCGCTGCGGCCCGGGCTGCGCGTGGAGACCGGCTTCCTGGACTTCAACATCCCGTCCGTGCACGGGGTGCTCCGGTCCCTGGCCGCGGAGGGGGTGCGGGACGTGGTGGCGCAGCCGCTGCTGCTGACCCGCGCCTTCCACGCGAAGGCCGACATCCCGGCCGTCCTGCGCGACGCGCCGCGCGGTCTGCGCGTCCGCCAGGCCGAGGTGCTGGGCCCGTCGCCGCTGCTGCTGTCGGCGCTGGAACGGCGGCTGTACGAGGCGGGGCTGTCGCCCGCCGACAAGTCCTCGACCGGGGTCGTCCTGGCCTCGGCGGGGTCCTCCGACCCGGAGGCGATCGCGGTGATCGCCGACATCGCGCGGGAGTGGTGGCACACCGGTTGGTGCGCCGTGCGGCCCGCGTTCGCCTCCGCATCCCTTCCCCGGACCGAGGACGCCGTGGGCGAACTGCGCGCGCTCGGCTGCGAACGGGTCGCCGTGGCGCCCTACGTCCTCGCCCCCGGGTTCCTGCCGGACCGCATCGCGCGCGGTGCGGCGCGGGCCGACGTCCTGGCGGACGTCCTGGGTTCGGCCCCCGAGGTGGCGCGGCTCCTGCTGGCCCGCTACGACACGGCGGCCCTGCCGGCGCGGACGGCGCTCGGCGCCTGACCCGGTGCCGGGCCCCGTGGCGGCGGGGCCCGGCCGGTTCACAGGTCCAGCAGGTGCACCAGTTGCTGTGTGTAGGCGAGGCTGCCGGTCCCGGCCGGGGCGCCGATGCTGATGGCGTCGAGGCTCGAGCGGATGCGGCCCCGGTTGGGCGGCCCGCCGTCCGCCGCCGCCTCCTCCAGCGCGGCCATGATGACCTCCCCGTGGACGACGAGTCCGGGGAGTTCGGCGTGCAGTGCGTCGAGGAGGCCCTCGGTGAGCCGGAAGACGGTCTCCGGGTCGGGTCCGTGGTCGCTGCCGGTGCGGCCGTTGATGTTGCCGTGGTAGTACGTGCTCATCGTCCTGTCCTGACTCCTGGTCTGGGAGGGGCCGTACCGGGCCTGGGTCCGGGAGCGCCGACGTTACCGACGCCGTGGCTCCGGCCCCGTCCTGGAGTCTGGTGCCGCCGCGGCCACGCGTGCGGAAGGGCCGAAAACAGTCACCCGTACGAGTGATTCGCGTCCGTTGACCAGGCCGGACACTCCCGGCGGAACGGACAGGGGGCGGCTCCGGGGGAGGCGTGGCGCGCCCGTCCCGGGCCGCGGCCGCGCGGGCGGTGCGCGAGGGCCGGCCGCGGTCCGGCGTTCCCCTGTGACGTCGGACCGCGGCCGGCACCTCGTTCTGCGTCCGGCACGGCTGATGCGTCACCGGGTCCCGGGGCCCGTCGCGCCCGAAGGTCGTTTATCGGCCACCCGCTTCCCGCGGGCCGGGGGCCCGCGTGTCCGCGCGGATCAGTCGAAGCGGAGCGCTCCGGAGCGGGTGCGCTTGAGCTCGAAGAAGTCGGGGTGGCGGGCCAGTACCCGGAAGCTGTCGAAGAGTTCCGCGGCCTCGGCGCCGCGCGGCACGGCCCGCAGGACGGGACCGAACCACACCGTGCCGTCGACGTGGATCGTGGGCGTGCCCACGTAGCCGCCGGACTCCGGTTCGGCGCCCGCTTCGTGCGCGCGGCGCACCGCGGCGTCGTACGAGGGGTCGTGGGCGGCGTCCGACAGGTCGGCCGGCAGGCCGAGTTCGGCCAGCGACTCGGCGACGACCGCGTCGAAGTCCTCCGCCTTCCGCTCGTGGATGCGGGTGCCGAACGCGGTGTACAGGTCCCGCAGCACTTTCTCTCCGTGCCGTTCGGCGGCGGCCACCGCGACCCGCGCCGGTCCGATCGACCGGTCGACCAGGTCCCGGTACCAGTCCGGGAGTTCGTTGCCGGCGTTGTGCAGGTAGAGGCTCATGGGACGGAAGCGGAGGTCGAGCGGGCGCAGGCGCTCGACCTCCAGCAGCCAGCGGGAGGTGATCCAGGCGAAGGGGCAGGCGGAGTCGAACCAGAAGTCGACCCGGGTGGGGGCGGAACCGGCGTCACGGCTGTGGTCGGCGTGTGTCATGCCGACCACGCTAGGCGGCGAGTGGCGCGGAATCCCGGTCCAATCGCGGCCCGGTTCCCTGGGCCACTTCGCGGCGGACCGGCCGGTCCCGCGGGGGCGTCTCACTGCTCGGCAGCGGTCAGTTCGACGAGTTTCAGCACCGTGTTCCAGTTGCGGCTGGTGGCGATCAGGTCCTTGGCGGGGCGGCGGGACAGTGCCTCGGCCAGTTTGGAGCGCCCCAGGCCGTCCGGGGCGTACAGGTAGAGGCAGCGGTCGCCGAGGCGGAACTCCTCGGGGAGGTGCGCGGCGGCGTCGATCGCCGCGAAGCGCTCGGGGGTGACCGGCGCGGAGAAGTAGGTGACGTGGAGCTGCTTCCCGGTCAGTTCGGCGGCCGGGAACGGGCAGGCCTCGGCCACCGCCCGCAGATAGGCGTGGTCGCGCACGATGACGTCGACCCGGAAGCCGAACCGCGCCTCGATCGCCCCGGTCAGCTCGGCCGCCAGGGAGTCCTCGTCGCCCTGCCCGGCGCTGAACACGGCCTGGCCGCTCTGCAGATGGGTCCGTACGCCGCCGTGGCCGAGGCCCGTCAGGAGCGAGCGGAGATCGGCCATCGGGAGCTTCCTGTTGCCGCCGACGTTGATTCCGCGCAGCAGCGCCGCATAGGTCGTCACCCGGACAGGTTAGAACGGCCGCCGTGCCCCGTGGGGGCGGGCACGGCGGCCGGCCCGGGACGACCCGGGCCCGCGCGAAACTCTGGCCGATCAGCGGCCCGCGGTTCAACCTCTACACGCACCTGTGACTTGTTCAACAAGGTTTCGTAATCACAAAGTGGATCTTCGACGGCGGATCGGACACGGCCCTTCCCCGGACCCCTCACCCCGAGACGCCGCCCCGGGGACCCCCGAAAGATGTAGGGGCCCGCCGTCCTCCCCAGCGGTGAGCCGGGCCCGCGCCACTTCACCGGGCAGTACGACGAGACCCGCCCGGCGGGCCCATACCGTCGGAACGGAACGAGCGAGGACGTGGCGGCAGGGGGTCGTCACCGCATACGAGGGGGAAAGCCCGTCATGGGGAACACGGACGTGCGCGTGCGGGGACTGGCCGCCCGCGCCGGCGGCTGGAGCGCCCGGCACCGCTGGGCCGCCGTCGGCATATGGGTGCTGTTCGTCGTCCTGGCCATGGGGCTCGGCTCGGCGGCCGGCCGGGTCGACGTGGACGAGAGCGACCAGCTCAAGGGCGAGACACACACCGCGGCGAAGATCATCGAGGACGCGGGCATCGAGCAGCCGGCCGGCGAGACCGTGCTGATCCAGGCCCGGGACGGCGCGCTCAAGGCGACGAGCGGCGAGTTCCGGGCCGCCGTCGGCGATGTGATCGAGGCCGTCGAGGGCACCGGGAAGGTCACCCGTGTGACCTCGCCGTACGACACGCGCACCATCTCCCGGGACGGCCGTACCGCGCTGGTGCAGTTCGACATGCGCGGCGACGCGGAGACCGCCGCCGACCGGGTCGAGCCGGTGCTGGACGCCGTCGCCGGGGTGCAGAAGACGCATGGCGGCCTGCGGATCGAGGAGATCGGCGGCGCCAGCATGAACAAGCAGTACCAGGACGCCTTCGGGAACGACTTCCAGAAGGCCGAGTACTCGGCCGTGCCGGTGGCCCTCGGCATCCTGCTGATCGCCTTCGGCGCCCTGGTGGCCGCGCTGCTGCCGGTGGCCCTGGCGGTCACCGCGATCATGGCGACGATGGGCCTGATGGGTATCGTCAGCCACGTCCAGCCGATGAGCGACACCGCCAACTCCGTGATGCTGCTGGTCGGTATGGCCGTCGGCGTCGACTACTGCCTGTTCTACCTGCGCCGGGAGCGCGAGGAGCGGGACGCCGGCCGGGACGCGGGCGCCGCCCTGCGCATCGCCGCCGCCACCAGCGGCCGCGCGATCGTCGTCTCCGGGGTCACCGTGTGCGTGGCGATGGCCGGCATGCTGTTCACCGGACTCGCCGAGTTCGAGGCGATGGGCCTGGCCTCGCTGATGGTGGTCGCCGTCGCCATGGTCGGCTCGGTGACCGTGCTGCCCGCGCTGCTCTCCCTGCTGGGCGAGCGGGTCGAGAAGGGCCGCATCCCCTTCCTGGGCCGCCGGCGCCGGCGCGGCGGCGGTGGTGAGAGCCGCTTCTGGACCGCCGTGCTGCGCGGGGTGCTGGCCAAGCCCCTGGTCTCCGTGGTCGTCGCGGCCGGCGCGCTGCTCGCCGTCGCCGCGCCCGCGCTCGGCATGAAGACCCAGCAGCTCACGCTGGACCAGGAGTTCGGGAACTCGCTGCCGATCGTGCAGACCTACGACCGGCTCAACGACGCCTTCCCGGGCGGTTCCGAGCCCGCCCAGGTGGTCGTCAGCGCCAAGGACATCGGCGCGCCGGAGGTACGGCGGGCACTGGCCGACTTCAAGCAGCGGGCCGTCTCCTCGGGCGCCTCGCGCGGCCCCGTCGACGTCACGGTGCACCGGGCGCAGAACGTCGCGCTCGTCTCCGTACCGCTGGTCGGCGGCTCCGACATGGACCGCGCGGTCAAGAGCCTCGACAAGCTGCGCGACGAGGTGCGGCCCGCCACCCTCGGCAAGGTGGAGGGCGTCCAGGCGCCGATCACCGGGCAGGTCGCGGGCAGCCACGACTTCAACGACCAGCTCCTCGGCTCGGTCGTCCCGGTGTTCGCGTTCGTGGTCGTCTTCGCCTTCCTGCTGATGCTGCTGTCGTTCCGCTCGCTGACGGTGGCGATCACCTCGATCGTGCTCAACCTGCTCTCGGTGGGCGCCGCCTACGGCATCCTCGTCGCCGTCTTCCAGCACGGCTGGGGCGCCTCGCTGGTGGGCGCCGAGGGCGTCGGCGCGATCGTCACCTGGCTGCCGCTGTTCCTCTTCGTGATCCTGTTCGGCCTGTCCATGGACTACCACGTGTTCGTGGTCTCCCGGATCCGCGAGGCCCGGCTGCGCGGCCGCGGCACCAGGGACGCCATCCAGCACGGCGTGGTCACCACGGCCGGCGTCGTCACCAGCGCCGCCGTCATCATGGTCGCCGTGTTCGCGATCTTCGGCACGCTGTCCATGCAGTCCATGAAGCAGATGGGCGTGGGCCTGGCCGCCGCCGTCCTGATCGACGCGACGGTCATCCGCGGGGTGCTGCTGCCGGCCGTGATGGCACTGCTCGGCGAGCGCAACTGGTACCTGCCGAAGTGGCTGCACCGGCTGCCGGACCTCACCCACGACGAGGCGCCGGAGCCGGCCGCCCCGGCCCCCGTCCACGACGAGGGCGAGCGGCTCACCGTCTGATCCCGTCCGCGCACACGGGGGCCCGCCGGTCCTGGGGAACCGGCGGGCCCCCGTGCGTGGCTCAGCGCGCGGGCAGTTCCGCCTCGATCAGGTCGGCCGCGCGCCGGGTGCCGCCCTCCTCGGCCATCTGGGCCTGGATGTCCTTCAGCCGCCGGGCGACCTCCGGGTCGCCGGTGAGGGCGAGGGCGGCCCCGCGGAGGCGGTCGGCGGTGGCCTCCTCGGTGGGCAGGCGCCGGGCCACGCCGAGGGACTGGAGCATGTCGGCGTTGCCGAACTGGTCCACGGCCTGCGGCACGGCGATCATCGGCGTGCCGGTGGCCAGCCCCTCCTGGCTGCCGCCGGCTCCGGCGTGCGTCACGAACAGGTCGGCCTGCCGCAGGATCGCCAACTGCGGCACCCACGAGTGCACTTCCACGTTGGCGGGCACGTCGCCCAGCTCGGCCGGGGTCACCTGGCGGCCGATCTGCAGGACCAGGTGCCAGCCGGGCAGGCCGCCGAAGGCGCGGACGCACTCGCGGTAGAACGCGGGCCGCTTGGTGAACGCCGAGCCGAGGGAGACGAGGACCACCTTCTCCGCGCCGGCGGGGCGCTGCCAGTCACCCTGGTCGGCCCGGTCGCCCTGGCAGGCCCCGACGAAGCTGTGCACCCGCTCGTCGACGCGGTCGGCGTGCGGTTGGAGCACCTTGGGGATGAGGACGAGCGAGCGGTCGGGGCGGCCCACGAAGGGGTCCGGGTGCCGGCTGATCCCGTTCTCCGCCAGCCAGGCTCGGAACCGGGCGTAGTAGGCCCTGCCGCGCTCGGTCTTCCGGGGCTCCGCCCACATGGGCTCGGCCACCTCCTCCTCGTAGCCCTCCCAGGCGACGAGGTTCGGTGAGAGGGAGACCGCCGGGACGCCCCAGCGGTGGGCGAGCACGCGGGCCGGGTAGGAGGTGATGTCGTGCAGCACCAGGTCCGGTTCGTCGCCCTCGTAGGCCGCGGCGAGCTGCGGCAGCGCCTGGACGGCGTCGTTCAGGAACGGCTCCACGTGGTCCAGCAGGGTGCTCCCCCAGGCCTCGGGGTCGGCGTCGGGGCCGGGCAGTGTGGAGTCGTAGAGCACGGGCCGGGCGCCGGTCGCCGCCACCTTGCCGGCGAAGGCCGGCGGGATGGCGTAGGTGACCCGGTGGCCGCGGGCGACGAGTTCGCGGATCACCTCGAGGCTGGGGTTCACGTGGCCGTGCAGGGCGGCGGAGAACATGGCGATGTGGGCGGGAGCGGTCATGTCGACGAGGCTAGGCGAGACGAGACGTCTCGTCCAAGCGAATTACGGCCGCCGGCTCAGCGCTGGTAGCGGGCCAGGACCAGGTTGCCGTCCCGTTCCAGGCGTTCCCGCAGGCCGGCCAGGCCGATCGAGCCGCTGTAGTACTCCTGGAAGGCGGGCGTGGCGACCTTGTCCTTCCACTCCGGGTAGCCGCGCACGGACTGGGCGGGGGCCGGGCGCAGATGGGCCGCGAGCGCGGTGCCGGTGGCCCAGCCGTTCTCCGCGGTGTGCAGGGCGGGGTCCTTCAGGGCCTCGGCGCCGGTGGGCAGCATCCAGTCGCCGAGGGCGAGGCGGACCATGTTCCGCGGCCGCAGGAGGAAGCCGATGAACTCGGCGGCCTCTTTCTTGTGCGGGCAGTCGGCCGCGACGGACAGGGTCTGCGGGCTGACGCCCTGGGTGAGCCCGCCGGCGCCGGCGGGGGCGGGCAGCACCTGCCAGTCGAAGCCCTTCGGCGCCTGCTGCGCGATCTGCTGGCGGTAGGAGAAGCCCAGCGGGACCATCGCGTACCGGCCGCCGAAGAAGCCGGGCAGGGTGTCCGAGCCGCCGCTGCCCAGCGTAGAGGCGGGGGCGCTGCGGTCGACGGCGACCTGGTCGTGGACCGTGCGCGGCACGACCGCGTCCCCGGCGCCGAACCCGACGGTCACCTTGCCGCCGGCGTCGCGATGGAAGAGCCGGCCGCCCGCGGAGAGGGACAGGTTGAGCGTGGCGGAGACGGGTTCCTTCAGCGGCCAGGCCACGCCGTACCTGCCGGGTCCGCTAAGCCGCTTGGTGATCCGGCGGAACTCGGGCCAGCTCCAGGGGTGTTGGGGGGTCGGTATGCGCACCCGCGCCGAGCGCAGCCAGGCGGTGTTGGCGATCAGCACCCGGGGTTCCTGGAGGAACGGCACCCCGTACACGCCGTCCCCGAAGGTGGCCGCCTGCCAACTGTGGCGCGGGATGTCGGACTTGAGCCCGGCGGGCAGCAGCCCGGTGAGGTCGGCGAGGTAGCCGCCGTAGGCGAAGTCGGCGAGGTCGTCGGAGGCGTCGTGGATGACGTCCGGGGCCTCACCGCCCTCGAAGGAGGTCAGGAGCTGGTCGTGCACGCTGTCCCAGCTGCCCTGGACGTACTCGACCCTGACGTCCGGGTGGGTGGCGTTCCACTCCCTCACCAGCTCCTTGTTGGCGGCCACGGACTCCTGCTGCCAGGCGAGGGACTGGAAGCGCAGGGTGACCGGGCCGCCCCGCCCGTGATCCGCCGCGGAACAGCCCGCGAGGAGGAGCAGCAGGACGAGGAGTGCCGTGGCCGCCCTTACCCGGCCGGCTCCGTACGGGTGCCGCATCACTTCACCGCCCCTTCGAGCAGGCCGCCCGTGATCCGGCGCTGGACGAGGGCGAAGACGAACAGGGAGGGCAGCGTGGCCAGGAACGCGGCGGCGGCCAGCGGGCCGAGGTCGGCGACGCCCTCCGCGCCGATGAAGTGGGTGAGGACGACCGGGAGGGTCTGCCTGCCGGGGCTCTTCAGCAGGACCAGCGCGAAGAAGAACTCGTTCCACGCCGTGACGAACGCGAACAGCGCCGTCGCCGCGATGCCCGGCGCCAGCAGCGGCGCCGTCACCGACACCAGCGTGCGCAGCCGCCCGGCGCCGTCCACGGCCGCCGCCTCCTCCAGCTCGGGGGGCAGGGCGCGGACGTGTCCGACGAGCATCCACAGCGCGAACGGCAGCGCCCACACCACGTACACCAGCACCAGCCCCGCCAGGGAGTCGATCAGCCGCAGGTGCTTCAGCAGCAGGAACAGCGGGATGATCACCAGCACGAACGGGAAGGCCTGGCTGACCACCACCCATCCGGTGGCCGCCCGGGACAGCGCCGAGCGGTGCCGCGCGACGACGTACGCCATCGGGGTCGCGATCAGTACCGCGACGACGGCTGCGGCGAGCGCCACCAGCAGGGAGTTGAGGGCCGCGTGCAGCAGCGGCTGCTCGTCGAAGGCCTGCCGGAAGTTGGCCAGGGTGGGGTGGCGCGGGATCCAGGTGGGATGGAGGCTGCCCAGCTCGCGGGGCGGTTTGAAGGCGGTGGACAGCAGCCACAGCAGCGGGAAGGCCAGGAAGACGAGATAGGCGAGCAGGGCGGCGTACTGTCCGGCGCGGGCCGCGGGGCGGGTCCTCCTCATGCGTCCCCGCCTCCCCGCAGCCGGCTCACGAGGAACACCGAGAGCAGCACGGAGACCACCGCGACCAGGACGCAGCCCATCGCCGCCGCGTAGCCGAACTGGCCGTAGCGGAAGGCCTCCTCGTAGGCGAACAGCATGGGCAGCCGGGTCTTCCCGCCGGGTCCGCCGCTGGTGAGCACGTACACCAGGGCGAAGGAGTTGAGGTTCCAGATGAGGTTGAGGGCGGTGATGGCGAGGGCCACCGGTCTGAGGGCCGGCCAGGTGACCGCGCGGAACCGGCGCCAGGCGCCGGCGCCGTCCACCGCGGCGGCCTCGTGCAGTTCGCGCGGGGTGTTCTGGAGGCCGGCGAGCAGAGCGACCGTGGTCTGCGGCATGCCCGCCCAGACGCCGACGACGATGACGGCGGGCAGCGCGGTGGCCAGGCCGCTCAGCCAGTCCCGGCCGCCGCCGAGGCCGAGGTCGCGCAGTGTCTCGTTGAGGATGCCGGCGTCGGGGTTGTAGACCAGCCGCCACATGACGCCGACGACGACCTCGGGCATGGCCCACGGGACGATCGCGAGGGCACGGGCGAAGCGGCCGAGCCGCAGGTCCTGGTCGAGCAGGAGGGCGAGGCCGAGCGCCAGCAGGAACTGCGGAACGGTCACCCCGACCGCCCACACCAGCCCGATCCGGAACGACTCCCAGAACAGCGTGTCGTGCAGCAGGTCCCGGAAGTTGAGGGCGCCGATCCAGCCGGTGGCCGTCGTCCGGCCGGACTGGGCGTCGGTGAACGCCAGCACGATCCCGTAGAGCAGCGGCCCCACGCTCAGCAGCAGGATCGGGATGAGGGCGGGCAGGACCAGGAACCAGGCGCCGTGGCCGCGAGTGGCGGCACGACCGGCCGGCCGCCGCGTCCCGGCCACTGCTGTCATGCGATCAGCCCCTTCGCGTGACCTCGTTGGCGTGTTCATGTTCGTAAACGCGCGCTACCCCGTCAAGGGCCCGCGCACACGGTCCGACCTGTGCGAATGGGAGACTGACGGGAGGCCACGAGGGCCGGGACGGTACGCAGAGGGGCACGGAGGCGGACGATGGACGAGGCACGGGCGCGGGACGTACTGGCCGCGGCGAAGGTTCTGCCGGGCCCGGCCGCGGACGCACGGCTCATCGCCCTGGGTGAGAACGCGGTGTTCGCGGCCGGGGAACTGGTGGTCAAGGTGGGCCGTGACGCCGAGTTGCTGGACCGCGCCCGGCGCGAGCTGGCCGTAGCCGGCTGGCTGGCCGGGGCGGACGTGCCCGCGGTGCGGGCCGCCGAGCCCGAGCCGCTGCTGGTGGCGGGTCACCCGGTGACCGTGTGGCGCCGGCTGCCGGAGGCCGTGCGGCCGGCCGAGCCCCGGGACCTCGCCGGGCTGCTGCGGACCGTGCACGCGCTCCCCGCCCCCGACTTCGGGCTGCCGCCCCGGGAACTGCTGGGCGGCGTGGAGCGCTGGCTGCGGCTCGCGGGCGGGGCGATCGACCCGGAGGACGCCGCGTACCTGCGGGAACGCAGGGACGGGTTCGCGGCCGCCGCGGCGGCGCTGACGCCCCGTCTGGCACCGGGGCCGATCCACGGGGACGCGCTGCCCCGCAACGTGCACGTGGGGCCGGACGGGCCGGTGCTGGTCGACCTGGAGACCTTCTCCGCGGATCTGCGCGAGCACGACCTGGTGGTGATGGCCCTGTCCCGGGACCGCTACGGGCTGCCCGCCGAGGCGTACGACTCCTTCGTCTCGGCGTACGGCTGGGACGTGCGGGAGTGGGAGGGCTGCTCGGTGCTGCGGGGCGCGCGGGAGACGGCGAGCTGCGCCTGGGTGGCTCAGCACGCGCCCGGCAACCCGAAGGCGCTGGCCGAGTTCCGGCGCCGCGTGGCGTCGCTGCGGGACGGGGACGAGACCGTGCGGTGGTATCCGTTCTGAGCCGGCCGGTTGCGTCGCCCCCTGGGGGAGACGCCAGGGTTGGGGGCATGGACGGCGACACGCTCTACTCGATCGGCGAGCCGGCCCGGCGGACCGGCCTCACGGTCAAGGCGGTCTGGTTCTACTCCGATCGCGGGATCGTCCCGCGGGGTGCCACGGCCCGCGCGCCACGCGAGCCGTCGTCGGCGCCGCGCGTGCCCCGTCCGTCTGCTCCCGATGCGCCCGGTTCGCGCCCTGTTCCGCCCGGTGCGGCCGCCGCACGCTCGATGGCATGGGGGACACATACAGCGTCATTCCGCTGCCCGCACCCGGGCCCGACGGATCCCGGCAGCCACCGGCCGGCACACCCGGCCCGTGGGAGGGTGCCGACCGGGCCCAGGCGGCCCGCGAGGGCGCGACCGGCCCGGAGCCTCCCGAGCCGCCGGTCTGCCCCCAGTGCGGGCTCACCGGTGACCGGCGGCCCACCTACACCGGGCGGCACGTCCTGCTCGAACCCCGGCTCACCGTCCCCGCCCATCTCGTGCCCGGCGGGCACCGCTGGCACGTCGACGGCGACGGCACCGCGTGGAACGGCGGTCTGGAAGAGCCCGCGCCCGGCGCCACCTGCCGGATACCGCACCAACTCGCCTGCCCTGGACTCACCCTGGACGAGGTGCAGCCGTGGCGGTGGCTGACCGCGGTCCGGGCCCACAACGCGTCGGCGGCCTGGCGCGGGGCCGACGAGGACGGCTTCCTCGGGGAACTGCCGGACACCGGTTGACCCGGGCGGAGCGGGCCGGCCGGCCGGGCTACGCCGGCAGGCTGTCCGGGAGGTGGCGGATGGGCCATGTGCCGTCGACGACCGCCGACTCGTCGCCCTTGCGGCGGAGGAAGGACTGGAAGTCGGCCGCCCATTGGGCGTACCAGTCGATCTGGCGCGTGTGCAGTTCCGCAGGTCCGAGAGCGGCGATCTTCGGGTGCCGGACGGCTATCGCGGAGGCGAGGCGGGCCGCGGCCAGGGCGTCGGCGCAGGCGTCGTGCGCCGCGTCGAGGACTATGCCGTACTCGGCGCAGACCGCCTCCAGGTTCCGCTTGCCGCGGCGGTACCGGTCGGCCCAGCGGTCGATGGTGTAGGGGTCGACGACCGGGGCGGGCGGCGCGCCGTCCAGGCGGTCGGTGAGGGACGGCAGGCCGTGGCGGCGCAGCTCGGCGGAGAGCAGGGTGAGGTCGAAGGCCGCGTTGTACGCGACCACCGGGACGCCCGTCCGCCAGTACGAGACGAGCACGTCCGCGATGGCGTCGGCCACCCGGTCGGCCGGGCTGCCCTCGGCCGTCGCCCGTTCGTTGCTGATGCCGTGCACCGCGACCGCGTCGGCCGGGATCTCCACGCCCGGATCCGCCAGCCATTCCCGGCGCCCCAGGGGCTCACCGGCCCTGACCTCGATGACCGCGCCGGTGACGATGCGCGCCTCGTGCGGGTCCGTGCCCGTGGTTTCCAGGTCGAAGCCGATCAGCAGCTCCCGGTGCCAGCCCATCGGCGGCCCCCCTTCTCGGTGGTGCTTTCCCCCAGTGGCTCTCACCATCGCACGCGGCACTGACAATCCGGGGGCCGCGTTCCCCCTGCCCGCACGGACAGTTCAGGACACGGGGCGCGAATCGGCCCAGGACAGCTCGAATTCCTCGCGGTATGTCGGGAAGATGCCGGCATCGCCCATGTCATCCGACTTGAGCACCTTGCTGCCGCCGCGCAGCACCAGCACCGGCGACTCCATCCCCCGGGCCCCGCGCAGGTAGGACTGCACCACACCGATGCCGTCCGCGCCGTCGCCGTCCACCAGGTAGGCGGTGAAGCGGGGGGTCTCGTCGTAGACCTGGATCTCGAAGGCGCCCGGGTCGCGCAGCCGGGACCGCACCCGGCGCATGTGCAGGATGTTCATCTCGACCGACCGGCTGAGTTCGCCCCGTTTCATCCCCAGTTCGCGCTCCCGGCGCTTGACCGCGCTGGAGGCCGGGTTGAGGAAGAGCAGCCGCACCCGGCAGCCGGACTCGGCGAGCCGGACCAGCCGGCGGCCGGAGAAGTTCTGCACCAGCAGGTTGAGCCCTATGCCGATGGCGTCGAGGCGGCGGGCGCCCCCGAACAGGTCCTCGGCCGGGAACTGGCGCATGAGGCGCACCCGGTCCGCGTGGACGGCGACGACGTCCGCGTACCGGTCGCCGACCAGGTCCTCCACCGCGTCCACCGGAAGCCGGCGCGCGGAGGGCACGTCACCGCCCGCGCCGAGCATCTCCAGCAGCCGGGCCGAGGCCCGCTCGGCCTGGTTCAGCACCGCCTCGGACAGGGCCCGGTTGCGGGAGACGACGTTGCGGGTCACCTCCAGCTCGTCCAGGGCGAGTTCGACGTCCCGGCGGTCGTCGAAGTACGGCTCGAAGCACGGCCAGTGCTGCACCATCAGCTCGCGCAGCTGCGGCAGCGTGAGGAAGCTGAGCACGTTGTCGTCGGCCGGGTCGAGCAGATAGCCCTTGCGGCGGCTGACCTCGCGGACGGCGACCGCCCGCTGCACCCACTCCTGCCCGGCCGGCCCGGCCGCGGCCACCACCCAGTCGTCGCCGTGGACGGGTTCGTAGACGGGCCGCAGCACGGCGGCCACGACCGCGCGCAGCCGCTGCTCGACCAGGTTCAGCCAGATGTAGGCCCGGCCCGCCCGCTGGGCGCGGACCCGCACCTCGCGCCAGGCGTCGGCGTCCCAGTCCAGCTCCGGCCCGATGGAGCCCGTGGCGTCCATCGGGCGGGCCAGGGACACCGTGCCGGGCGGGACGTCTGTGGAGTTCCCCTTGTGACCCTCGTCACCAGGGGGCAGCTCCAGCCCTCCCGCGCCCACCCGCGCACCGCCTTCCGCCACCCCGGGCCTTCCCCACGTCAACGATCAAGGAAGGGTACTCCGGGAGCGGTCGGCGATGCAGCCGGATGGGCAGGTCGGTTTCTCAACTACGCGGACGCCAGTGGCCGTTCTGCCACGAGAGCTCGTCCGGAGTGAGGGGATTCATAGCCGTGACGTCGCGCGGTGCGATGGCGAAGCCCTGCCAGTGGACCGGCATGGGCTGCTGGTCCTCGTCCCGGGCGATGTGGTGGAAGCCCACGTTCATCCAGACGACCGGGTGAGTGAGCGTCTGGCCGTTGACCCACTTGTCCACGGACTTCGGGTAACCGCGGGCGCAGCTCGGGTTGTTGCTCGCGAACTTCTCGCACTTGTCGTACTCGGTGAAGTACACGTCGTGCTTGGTGAAGCTGCGTCCCGGGTACTTCGTGGTCGGTCCGGGGACGATCTCGTACGAGCGCGCGTGCCCGTCCTTGTTCTTGCCCGTCGCGCTGACCACCCGCCACCAGCGGTAGGCCTTGGAGTCGCCCGCGAGTTCCTTGGTGACCTTGGTGCGGGTGGTCTTCGCGGTGGGCGCCTGCCGGCCGGGGGCGGGCGCGGTGACGGCCGAGTCGTACTGCTCGACCTTGGTCTTCGAGGAGCCGTCGAGGCCGAAGTCCAGCCGCCAGAAGACGTTGTGGCTGTGGCTGGTGGCGTACGCCTTGGCGCCCTTGCCGATGGGCCAGCCGCGGCCGTCGCCGGCGTCGTAGTCCTCGTAGGAGAGGCTGCCGGTGGCGCCGACGTTCATGTTGACGGTGCCGTCGTCCTGGAAGCGCCACTCGGTCATGTACTCGTACCAGCCGACCTGGTTGACCGTGTAGACGAGCAGGTCCTTGCCCTGCGCCTGGAAGACCTTGTTGGCCGCGTCGCCCTGCATGCGGTAGGCGTGGCCGCGCGAACGCGTGGTCGTGCACAGGCCGTTGACGTCCGGGTGGTCCGGGTCCCAGGAGTCGGGCACCCGGACGGTCCTGATGGTGCCGCCCGGGCACTCGCCCGGCGCCAGGTTCACCAGGCCCTGCGCGAAGCCGAAGCCGGTGAGGTCGTCGTACTCGACGCTGCCGTCGTCGTAGGGGACGTCGATCTGGGCGAGGCGGGCGCTGTTGAGGACCTTGATCGGCTTGGGCTCGCCCTTGGGCTGGTAGGAGACGTTCTCCAGGACCAGCCCGGCCTTGCTGTCGTAGCGCCAGCACATCCGCCAGGTGGTGCCGCTGGAGAGCTTCTGCTCGATCTTGTAGGCGGCGCTGCAGTCCGCGGCGGCGGCCGGGGCGGCCTGCGGCCGGGCGGCGGCCGGTCCGGCGCCGGCCGTCACGCCGGCGGCCAGCGCGGCCACGGTGAGGCCGACGGCCGCGCGCGTGCGGGCATGGCTCGTTCTGTTGTGACGCATGAAGAGGTTGCTCCCTCGCAGGAGTTGCGGGTCGGAGAGGTGGACGGCTGCGCGGCTCAGTGGCGTGCGAGCCGGCCGACCTTGCGGGCGCTGAGGTCGACGACCAGCCACCTGGCGTCGATCCAGGGGCCGTTCTTGACCTTCGGGAACAGCCGCACGCAGCGGTGCTCACCGCACTTGTCGAGCACGGCCGGCTGCCCGCCCGGGGTGGCGCGGTAGACGGCGCCGGCGAGCCGGAGCTGGTCCGGCGAGGTCAGCTCGTGGCCGGTGGCGTCCCGGTAGTCCGCCTTGAGGCCCGCGCCCAGCGGGTCGGCGATCAGCAGCCCGGCCGCCTCCGCGTTCTCGTCCCGGCTCAGCGGCGGCTGGACGCCCCGGCTGGTGACGCTGCCGACGACCTTGCCGGTCCCCAGGTCGACGGTCCTGGTGATCAGGGCGTCGTCCTTGTAGTCGTAGAAGCTCACCTCGGCCCGGCGCGGCGCTCCCGGGTCGTCGAGCTCGTCCGCCTCCGGATCGGCCAGGTCGACGCTCAGGCGCTGCGGGCCCCGGCGCCCGTCGACGTTCTCGCCGGCGCTGAGCGACGGCCCGCTCAGGGCGATGGTCTCGACCCGCCGGATCTCGTCGTCGGTCAGCGGGTCTCGGCCCGTGCCCTTCTTCCCCTCGGCCGGCGCCTGCTCCACGACGCCCGGCGGGACCTCGCCCGGCCCCTGTCCCGCCTGCCGGGCGGCTGTGCCGCCGCCCTTGGTCCCTCCCGTTTCGTCGGCCCCCGCCGTGCCCGGCAGGGTGACCGCCACCATCACCGCGGTCCCGGCCACCGCCAGGGCCGCTCCGGCCACCACCTTGCCGAGATGTCGATGCACTGTCTCGCGCACATCTGCCCCCTACTCCCCGAAGATCCCCGGGAGTACGCGTATCCCCACTGATTCGGCACACGGCGGGTACACGAGTCGCCGTATGCACTGGTCGGCCCGTAAGAGGGCAGTAAGTCCGGGAGGGTTCCCTCACTTTCGGGGAGACTCGCAGCCAACGCGCCCCCAGCGGGGCCGCACACCTGGAAGAGTCGTGGTCATGCAGGTCTGGCCTGGAGAGGCGTATCCGCTCGGCGCCACGTACGACGGCGCCGGAACCAACTTCGCGGTCTTCACGGAGGCCGCGCACCGAGTAGAGCTGTGTCTGCTGCACGACGACGGCTCGGAGACGGCGGTGGAACTGCGCGAGAGCGACGCGTTCGTGCGGCACGCGTACCTGCCGGGGGTGATGCCGGGACAGCGGTACGGGTTCCGGATGCACGGCCCGTACGACCCCGCGCGGGGGCTGCGCTGCAACTCCGCGAAGCTGCTGCTCGACCCGTACGCGAAGGCGGTCAGCGGCGCCGTGTCGTGGGGCGAGGAGGTGTACGGCTACCACTTCGGCGCCCCGGAGCGGCGCAACGACCTGGACTCGGCGCCGCACACCATGACGTCGGTGGTGATCAACCCGTACTTCGACTGGGGCGACGACCGGCCGCCGCGCACCGACTACCACCGCACGGTGATCTACGAGGCCCATGTGAAGGGCCTGACGATGACCCACCCCGGGCTCCCCGAGGAGCTGCGCGGCACCTACGCGGCGCTCGCCCACCCGGCGATCATCGAACACCTGACCAAGCTGGGGGTGACGGCGCTCGAGCTGATGCCCGTGCACCAGTTCGTGAACGACCACCGGCTGGTCGACATGGGCCTGAACAACTACTGGGGCTACAACACCATCGGCTTCTTCGCCCCGCACAACGCGTACGCGTCCTGGGGCGACCGGGGCCAGCAGGTGCTGGAGTTCAAGTCCGCGGTGCGGGCGCTGCACGAGGCCGGGATCGAGGTGATCCTGGACGTCGTCTACAACCACACGGCCGAGGGCAACCATCTGGGCCCGACGCTGTCCTTCAAGGGCATCGACAACCCGTCGTACTACCGCCTCACGGACGATCCGCGCTACTACATGGACACCACGGGCACCGGGAACTCGCTGCTCATGCGGTCCCCGCACGTGCTCCAGCTCATCATGGACTCGCTGCGGTACTGGGTCACCGAGATGCACGTGGACGGCTTCCGCTTCGACCTGGCCGCCACCCTGGCCCGGCAGTTCCACGAGGTGGACCGGCTGTCGTCGTTCTTCGACCTGGTGCAGCAGGACCCGGTGGTCTCCCAGGTGAAGCTGATCGCCGAGCCGTGGGACGTGGGCGAGGGCGGCTACCAGGTGGGCAACTTCCCGCCGCTGTGGACCGAGTGGAACGGCAAGTACCGCGACACGGTCCGGGACCTGTGGCGGGGCGAGCCGCGGGCGCTCGCGGAGTTCGCCTCCCGGCTGACCGGCTCCTCCGACCTCTACCAGGACGACGGCCGCCGCCCGCTCGCCTCGATCAACTTCGTGACCTGTCACGACGGGTTCACCCTGCACGACCTCGTGGCCTACAACGACAAGCACAACGAGGCCAACGGGGAGGAGAACCGGGACGGCGAGAGCCACAACCGGTCCTGGAACTGCGGGGCGGAGGGCGAGACCGAGGACCCGGAGGTGCTGGCGCTGCGCGCCCGCCAGATGCGCAACTTCTTCGCCACGCTCATGCTGTCCCAGGGCGTGCCGATGATCAGCCACGGGGACGAGTTCGCCCGCACCCAGCGCGGCAACAACAACGCCTACTGCCAGGACAACGAGGTGTCCTGGCTGCGGTGGCCGCAGGCTCCGGAGGAGGGGTCCGCCGAGGGCGCGTCCCCGGAGGGCGACCTGCTGGAGTTCGTCCGCGCCATGGTCTGGCTGCGCCGGGACCACCCGGTGTTCCGGCGGCGGCGCTTCTTCCACGGGCGGCCGGTGGAGGGCACCGCCCAGGACGAGCTGTCCGACATCGCCTGGTTCACTCCGGAGGGGAGCGAGATGACCCAGCAGGACTGGGACTCGGCGCCCGCGTCGGCGCTGACGGTGTTCCTCAACGGCAACGCCATCTCCGAGCCCGGTCCGCGCGGGGAGCGGATCGCGGACGACTCCTTCCTGCTGATGTTCAACGCCTCCCCCGGGCCGCTGGACTTCCGGGTGCCGGCCGATCACGGCCGGCAGTGGCAGGTGGTCGTGGACACGGCCCGTCCGGACGGGGTGCCGCCGGGCACGGGCCCGAAGGTGGCGGCCGGTGAGTGCGTCACCCTGCCGGACCGCAGCCTGACCGTGCTGCAGCGGCCCGCCTAGGCCGCCCGCGGGGGGCGCGCGCACTCCGGCGTGCGCCCCCCGCGTGCGGAGGGGATGACACGAAATCCGGCGCGCTGGGTACGTAGGGTTCCATGACTGCTGCCCGACCCGGACCCGAGGTACCCACCGCCACCTACCGGCTGCAACTGCAACCCTCGTTCCCGTTCGCCGCCGCCGAGGCGGCGGTCCCGTACCTGGCGTCACTGGGCGTCTCGCACCTGCACCTGTCCCCCGTCCTGGAGTCCGTCCCGGGATCCACGCACGGCTACGACGTCGTGGACCACACGCGCGTGCGCGGGGAACTGGGCGGCGAGGACGGGCTGCGGGCGCTGGCGCGTACCGCGCGCGAGCACGGCATGGGCCTGGTGGCCGACATCGTGCCGAACCACATGGCCATGGCGCCCCGGCACAACGGGGCCCTGTGGGAGGTGCTGCGCGAGGGACCCGAGTCGCCGTACGCGCGCTGGTTCGACATCGACTGGACGGCGCAGGACGGCCGGGTGCTGCTGCCGGTGCTCGGCGGGCCGGCCGGCTCGGTGCTGGACGACCTGGTCGTCGACGGGGACGTGCTGCGCTACCACGACCACGCCTTCCCGATCCGCGAGGGCACCGCCGGCCTCCCGCTGCCCCGGCTGCTGGACGCGCAGTGGTACCGCCCGGTCTGGTGGCGGCTGGCCCGTACCGAGCTGAACTACCGGCGCTTCTTCAGCATCTCCGAGCTGATCGGGGTGCGCGTGGAGGACCCGGAGGTGTTCGACGCCACCCACGCCAAGATCCTCCAGCTGCTCCACGAGGGCGTGGTCGACGGGCTGCGGATCGACCACCCCGACGGCCTCGCGGACCCGGACGCCTACCTGCGGCGGCTGCACGAGGCCACCGGCGGCCGCTGGACGGTGGTGGAGAAGATCCTCGCCGACGGCGAGCCCCTGCCC
The DNA here is from genome assembly GCF_055601245.1 of Streptomyces sp. NPDC038135. Taxonomy (NCBI): domain Bacteria; kingdom Bacillati; phylum Actinomycetota; class Actinomycetes; order Kitasatosporales; family Streptomycetaceae; genus Streptomyces; species Streptomyces sp. NPDC038135. The sequence goes on from NZ_JBVJXS010000005.1 coordinate 204,116, forward strand.
GCCTCCTGGCCGGTGGCCGGGACCACCGGCTACGACGCCCTGCGCCACGTCGACGGCCTGTTCACGGACCGCACCGGGGCGTACGAGCTGCTCGGCCGCTACCGGTCGTTCGCGGCCCCGCAGACGGACCGGGGCGGCAACTGGGACGCCACGGTCCGGCGGGCCGCCTACAAGGTGCTCACCCATGAACTGGCCACCGAGACCGACCGGCTCACCCGGGTGGCGGCGCGGCTGTGCGCCGCCTCGCCTGACCTGTCGCTGCGCGACCGGGCGCCGTGGGCGCTGCGCACGGCCGTGGAGGAACTGCTGGTGCGGATGCGGGTGTACCGGCCCTACGCCTCCCAGGACGCCTCCGCCGTCATCACCGAGCAGGCCGCCGAGGAGGCCCGGCTGGCCTTCGTGGTGCCCGAGGAGGCGGACGCGGTCGGCGTCGTGCGGCGGCTGCTCGTCGGGGAGCCGGGCGACGCCTCGGCCCCGGACCACGCCGACCGGGTGGAGTTCCGCACCCGGTTCGCGCAGACCGCGTCGGCGCTGCGCGCCAAGGCCGTGGAGGACACCGCGTTCTACCGCTACGTGCCGCTGCTCTCGGCGGCCGAGGTGGGCGGCGATCCGGGCGCGCCCGGAGTCTCCCCGGAGGACTTCCACGCGTACTGCGCGCGCGTGCAGCGCGACTGGCCCGCCACCGGCACGGTCGTCACCACGCACGACACCAAGCGCAGCGCGGACGTGCGCGCCGCGCTCGCCGTGCTCACCGAGTGCCCGGACAGCTGGGCGAAGGTGCTCGCCGAGGTGTCCCGGGGCGAGGGGAGCGCCCCCGACGGGCAGCTCGCCTGGGCGGCCTGGCAGACGGTGTTCGGGCTCGGTCCGGCGGAGGAGGAGCGGGTCCGGGAGGCGCTGCTGAAGCACGTCCGCGAGGCGGGCATGTACACGAGCTGGACCGAGCAGGAGCCGCCGTACGAGGAGGCGGTGGCCGCCTTCCTCACGGCGGGGCCGTGCGGGCCGCCCGGCGAGCGGGTGGCCGCCCTGCGCAAGGCGCTGGAGCCGCACATCCGGGCGAACGTCCTGGGCGCCGCGCTGGTCCACCTCACGATGCCGGGGGTGCCGGACGTGTACCAGGGCACGGAGAGCGAGTACCGGGCGCTGGTCGACCCCGACAACCGGCGGCCGGCGCCGTTCCCGCCCCCGGTGCCCGGCGAGAAGGACGCGCTGACGGCCGCGGCCCTGCGGCTGCGCGCCCGCCGGCCCGGCGCCTTCGGCACGGCGGCGGCGTACGCCCCGCTGGCGGCGGACGGGCCGGCCGCCGATCACTGCCTGGCGTTCACTCGTTCGGGTGAGGTGGTCACGGCGGTGACCCGGCTGTCGCTGCGGCTGTCGGACGCGGGCGGCTGGCGGGACACCCGCCTGGAGCTGCCGCCCGGACGGTGGGCGGACGCGCTCGTCCCGGGGCGGGAGTTCACCGGGCACGTGCGTGTGGCGGACCTTCTCGACCCGCTCCCGGTGGCCCTGCTGGAGCGGACCGGCGAGGGCTGAGGAGCGGCGGTGGACGCGTCCGGGCGCCGCGGCGCGGCTCCCGGCGCCGTTCTTGACAGTTCACCCCCACCGTGCGGCACTGGGAGGGCGAAGCCGGTTGGACAAGTCGGGGGTGAGTCTCCTGCCGGAGCTGCGCTATCCCAGCGTTCCCCAATTGGTCGCCTCCGCCCGGGCGCTGGCCGCCGCGGAGCCCCGGCTGTGCGCGCTCAGGCAGGTGGGCGCCTCGCGGGCCGGCCGGCCGCTGCACCTGCTGTCGGTGGGGCACGCCTCCCGGGCGGTGCTGGTGGTGGCGGGCGCGCACGCCAACGAGCCGACGGGCGGCTGCACTCTGCGCGCCCTGGCCGAGCGGGTGCTGGCCGCACCGGAGTTGCGGGCGGGCGTCTCCTGGCACTTCCTGCTGTGCGCGGACCCGGACGGGGCGAGCCTGCACGTGACCCCGGCGCCGCGCAGCCTGTTCGACTACCACCGGGGTTTCTACCGGCCCACCGGCGCGGAGCAGCCCGAGTGGTCGCCCGCGGTGCTGCCGCCGGACCGGCTGCCGCCCGAGACGCGGGCCCTGACCGGCGTCATCGACGAGGTGCGCCCGTACCTCCAGGTGACCCTGCACGGCACCGATCTGGGCGGTAGCTGGGTGCAGTTGACGAAGGACGTGCCGGGCCTCGCCGAGCCGTTCGCCAAGTCGGCGGCCGAGCTGCACATACCGGTGGAGACGGGCGCCTCGGACGCGGCGGGCTGGCCCGCCTCGGGGCCCGGGGTGCACGTGATGCCCGGACCCGAGAGCGGCGTCGCCTACCCGAGCCTGCCGGACGACGCCCGGCACAGCACCTGGTACCACGCGCACCGCTACGGCGGCCTGACGGCGGTGGTGGAGGTCCCGATGTGGGCCAGCGACCTGGTGGGCGACCCGGCGCCGCACCCGGCGCCCGCGGCGGCCATGCGGCGGCTGGCGGCACGGCTGCTGCGGGACGCGCTGGAGGTCGAGCGGGTGTTCGACGACGCGCTGCCCCGGCTGGACGGCACGGACGGGCCGCTGCTGCGGGCCGCGCGCTGGGTGCTCGACCTGATACCGGGCCTGGCCCGGGACTGGGTCCAGACCCCGCCGGCCGCCACGACGATGGCCTACGTCGGCAGCGTGGACGCCTTCGGGCGGCGGCTGCCGCTGCGGGCGGCGGCGATGCTGCTGCGGGTGCTGCGGGAGACGGACGACCGGGCGGTCCCCGGTCTGGAACGGCTCGTCGCCTTCTGGTGCGAGGCCTACGCGGCGCGGTTCCGGGCCCGCTGGGTGCCGTTGGAGGACCAGGTGGAGCACCAGTCCCGGACGGTGCTGGCGGCGGCCCAGCAGGCCCGGGAGCGGGCGGGGTGACGGACCGCCGGGGCACGGGCGGGGCGGGGCCCGTGCCGCCCCCGCTCAGCGGCCCCGTCGGACGGGTTCCCCTCGCCCCGCCGGCCGTGCCGTCCGGGTCAGCCGTCCAGGGCGAAGACCGGGCCCGTGCGGGCGTTCATGACGCACTCGCCGGCGTACGTCTCCTGGAACTCGACCGGCCGCCCCTTCCACTGCCCGTGGGCGCGGGCGGTCACGGGGGCGTAGATCATCGGGCAGAACACGTCCTTCTGCGGGATGCGCGCGATGTCCCCGCCGGCCGCGGCGAGCACGGCGCAGGCGTCGGCCGCGTGCGGGTGCCCCTTGGGCGGGTCGCACAGCAGCAGGGTGCCGTGGGAGTCGGTGGACGGGCTCTCGCCGCGGGTGACGGTGAGGAAGAGCCAGTCGCCGGACGGGGTGGCGCCGGAGACCGCCTGGGCCGGTCCCGCGAGGAGGAGGCCTGCGGCGGCCAGGGCGGCGCCGGCGGCCGCGGTCGCTCGGGTGATGTACGTCATGCCAGGTGCATCGGCACGGCGGCCCTCGTTCCCCACCCCGCTCACCCGAACGGAACCGCGCGGGCGGTCGGCGGTCGGCGGGCCGGTCAGGTGTCCCGGTGCGCCGCCAGCCGGAAGACGGTCCGGCCGAAGGCGACCTGGTCGCCCTCGCGGACCACGACCGCCCCGGTCACCCGGCGGCCGTTGACGGTGGTGCCGTTGGTGGAACCGAGGTCACGGAGGATCCACATGCCGCTCTGGCTGCGCAGTTCGGCGTGCACCCGGGAGACGGTGTCGTGGTTCAGGCGCAGCCCGTTGGCGGGATCGCGGCCGATGCGCAGCGGGTGGCCGCCCGGCTGCGGCAGCAGCAGCTTGGGCAGCCGCTCGGCCTGCCAGGCCCGGCGCAGCCGCACGGTGAAGCCGGAGACGGCCTCGACGGTGCCGAGCACCGCGCGCGAGAAGCGGTTCTCACGGGGCAGGTCGGCGGTGAGGGCGGCGAGTTCGTCCGCGCCGTGGGCGGCGAGGGCCAGTTCCATGCGGTGCACGAAGGTGTCGTGCGACAGCCGTCCCATGGCGACGCCTTCCCGCAGCACCCGCAGCGCCTTGTCGCGCTCCGCGTCGGACGGCCGCGCGGGTCGCAGAGGGAACTCGAAGGACGACGTCACGCTGGTGATTGTCAGGGGTGTGAACCCCCGGTGTCCAGAATCGGGGAAAACGGTGCCCAGGTACGCGCGGTGGCACGACACCGGCCGGGGAAGCCGGGATTCGACGGCGGATTGATCGATTTCGCGGCACGATGGACGTGCTACATCACGGTGAGCAGACGAAGGGGAACCGTCCGTGCAGTTCGAGGTGTGGGCACCGCAGGCAGACCGTGTGACGCTCCATTGCGACGGCGTGACAGGCGCGTTGGAACGCGACCCGCGGCGGGCCGGCTGGTGGCGGGGGGAGGCGCCGGCGCGGGACGGCTCGCGGTACGGGTTCGCGCTGGACGACGGACCGGTGCTGCCCGATCCGCGCTCGCGCCGGCAACCGGACGGCCCGGACGGCCTGAGCGCCGTCGTCGACCACGGGCGGTACGCGTGGCGTTCGGCGTGGGCGGGGCGCGGGCTGCCGGGAGCGGTGCTCTACGAGCTGCACGTGGGCACGTTCACCCGCGAGGGCACCCTGGACGCGGCCGCGGCCCGGCTGGAGCACCTGGTGGAACTGGGCGTCACCCATGTGGAGTTGATGCCGTTGTGCCCGTTCCCCGGGCGGCACGGCTGGGGGTACGAGGGGGTGTCGCTGTGGGCGGTGCACGAGCCCTACGGCGGCCCCGAGGCGCTGCAGCGGTTCGTGGACCGGGCGCACGGACTCGGTCTGGCCGTGGTGCTGGACGTGGTGCACAACCACCTTGGCCCGTCCGGCAATTACCTGCCTCTGTTCGGGCCGTACTTCACCGACACGCACCACACGCCGTGGGGCTCGGCGGTGAACCTGGACGCGCCCGGCTCGGACGAGGTGCGCGCGTTCCTGGTGGGCAGCGCGCTGGCCTGGCTGCGGGACTACCGGCTCGACGGGCTCCGACTGGACGCCGTGCACGCGCTGTACGACACGCGGGCGTGCCACTTCCTGGAGGAGCTGTCCGCAGCCGTCGACGGCCTGGCGGGCGAACTGGGCCGCCCCCTGTCGCTGATCGCCGAGTCGGACCTGAACAACCCGCGGTTCATCACCCCGCGCGGGGAGAACGGCCTCGGGCTGCACGCGCAGTGGAACGACGACTTCCACCACGCCGTGCACACCGCGCTGACCGGCGAGTCCCAGGCGTACTACGCCGACTTCGCGCGGGACCCCTTCGACGCGCTCGCCAAGACGCTCACCGGCGGCTGGTTCCACGACGGGACGTACTCGAGCTTCCGCGGGCGCGCCCACGGCCGGCCGCTGGACCGGGCCCGGGTGGCCGGGCACCGGCTGCTGGGCTACAGCCAGACCCACGACCAGATCGGCAACCGGGCGCAGGGGGACCGGCTCTCCGCGCAGCTCTCCCCCGGCCTGCTGGCCTGCGCGGCCGCCCTCACGCTGACCGCGCCGTTCACGCCGATGCTGTTCATGGGCGAGGAGTGGGCGGCGGGCACCCCCTGGCAGTTCTTCACCGACCACACGGACCCGGAGCTGGCCGAGGCGGTACGGCGGGGCAGGCGCCGGGAGTTCGCGCAGCACGGCTGGGCCGAGGAGGACGTACCCGACCCGCAGGACCCGGCGACCCGGGACCGGTCCTGCCTCGACTGGTCGGAGCCGGAGCGCGAGCCGCACGCGCGCGTGCTGGCCTGGTACCGGCGGCTGATCGCACTGCGCCGCGAGCAGCCGGACCTCACCGACCCGGACCTCGCCGACACGAAGGTGGCGTACGACGCCGAGGCCCGCTGGCTGGCGTTCCGGCGCGGGGACGTCCGGGTGGCGGTGAACCTGGGCAAGGAGCAGGCCGCGATCCCGCTCGGCACCGGCCGGGTGCAGGTCCTCGCCGCGTGGGACCCGGTACGGGCCCCGGGCCCGGACGGGCTGCTGCAGGTGCCCGGGGAGTCGTGCGTGGTGCTGGTCCAGCCCTGAGGACGTGCCCCCGGCCACGGGGCCTGTGTGGGACTACGGCGGTGTGTCGTCGTCGTCCTTGAACTCGGTCACCCGCTCCAGCAGGATCGGCTCCCAGGCCCGCCGCAGCCGGCTGCGCAGCAGCGGCAGGGGGCCGGGGGCGCGGCCCTCGAGACGGCCGGCGAGCCGCAGCACCGTGTCGCAGCGGGCGAGCCACAGTCCCCGCAGACACGGGCGGGGGCCGTATCCGGCGAGAGTGGCGGCGCGCACGGCGGCCGGGGCGCCGACGGCCACGGCGAGCCCGGCGATGTCCTCGGCGGGATCGCCGAGGGCCGCCTCGGTCCAGTCCAGGACACCGCGCACCCGGCCGTCGGCGCTGACCACGACGTGCTCGCCGATGAGGCCGTGGTGGGTCAGCACCTCGGTCCCGTGCCGTGCGGCGAGCTGGGCGGCGCCGGGCGGGGTGAGATGGAGCCGGGTGGTGTCGAACTCGTCGGCGGCGGCGAGCCGTTCGGCCGCCTGCACGGCCATGCGGCGCAGCGCGTCCAGGGAGCGCGGCGCGGTGTGCGGCACGCCGAGCGCCTCGGCCGGCCGCACCGGCACCGCGCGCAGCCCGCCGAGCAGCCCGGCGAGGTCGTCCTCGCCGACGGCGGAGACGTCGTGTTCGTCGGCGGTGCCGCCGGGCACCACCGTGTCGAGGGTGTAGGCGAGTCCGGGCGCCCAGTCGCCGTGGGCGACGCTGACCGGCACGGTGACGGGCACGTGCGGGCGGACCAGGTCGCGCAGGCGCAGTTCCCGGCGGCGGCGCGCGGAGGCGTCCCGGTCGGGGGCGAGACGCAGCACCTGCCGGGTGCCGACCCACCAGGTGTGCTCGTGGCCCTCGCCGACCGGGCGGACGTCCGGCCCCCCGGTCCGGCCGGTGTTCCGTCCGGTGCTCTCGTCGAGCAGCGGACGGAGCAGCCGGCGGACGGTGTCCGCGGTGGGTGTCGGTGCCTGGGTCATGGGTCGCGCGCAGCCGTTCCGATCCGTCGTCGAGGGTGTGTCTCCCGGTTCCTCAGTCCACTATGACCATCTCACGGGTGGTGTTGTTGAGGCGGCGGCCGCCGTCCGCGGTCACCGTGACGATGTCCTCGATGCGCACGCCGAAGCGGCCGGGCAGATAGACGCCGGGCTCCACCGAGAAGCACATGCCGGGCACCAGGGGCTGCTCCTCGCCCTCGATCATGTACGGCGGCTCGTGCGTGGTGACGCCGATTCCGTGCCCGGTGCGGTGGATGAAGTACTCGCCGTACCCGGCGTCGGCGATGACCGCGCGGGCGGCGCGGTCGACCTCCTGGCAGGCGGCGCCCGGCCGCACGGCCCGGAAGCCGGCCTCCTGCGCGGCGCGGACGACGTCGTGGACCCGGCGCTCCTCCTCGGTCGGCTCGCCGACGTGCACCGTGCGCGTGGTGTCCGAGCCGTAGCCGTCCTTGAGGCCGCCGAAGTCGAGGACGACCATGTCGCCCGGCTGGATGACGCGGTCGCCGACCTCGTGGTGCGGGTTGGCGCCGTTGGGGCCCGAGCCGACGATGGTGAAGTCGACCTGGGAGTGCCCGAAGCGGCGCAGCAGGCCGGCGAGGTCGTGGCCGACGTCGGACTCGCGGCGGCCGGCGAAGGGCACCTTCCGGATCTCTTCGAACGTCTGGTCGGCGGCGGCTCCGGCGGCCGCGAGCAGCTCCAGTTCGGCGGCGTCCTTGACGGCGCGCAGCATGGGCAGGGCGTCGGTGAGGGCGGCGTACGAGGTGCCGGGCAGGGTGCGCTGGAGTCCCAGCAGGTGCATCGCCCAGGTGTTGTCGCTGATGCCGAGGCGGCCGTGGTCGTCCAATAGAGCCGCCGTGACGGCGTAGGGGTCCTTGGCGTCGGTCCAGTCACGGAGTGTGATCACGGACGCGGCGGGAGACCGCTCGGCGTCCGGCGCCTCCAGGGTGGGGACGACGAGCACGGGGTCGCGGCCGGGGATCAGCACCAGCACGGTGAGCCGCTCGGTGACCGCGGTGGGCGTGTAGCCGGTCAGCCAGACCATGTCGGGGCCCGGCGCCACGAGCAGCCCGGCGAGGCCGGCGTCGGCGGCGGAGCGCGCGGCGCGCTCCATGCGTGCCCTGTAGTCGTCGGCGGTGAAGGGCGCGGGCGTGCTGCCGGTCATCCGGGCCTCCGAGCGCGGTCGAGTGACGGGTGAAGCGGTTCCGGGCAGCATCCTGCCCGCCCGGACCGGGCGGCGCGAGCCGATTGCCACGTCCGCACCGGGCGGCCCGCGAACACGCATCCCGCCCGGGCGCCCACAGCGCCCTCCGCCCCGCGGTGGCCGGCGGCTCCCCAGGGTGCCGGAAGGACAACGCGGGAGCGCGCGCCCGGCGGGCACGGCAGCGTGCGCCGGGGCAGGCGACGCGGGCCCGGCAGCACACGGCTCGGCGCGGCCGGGCGGGCAGCGTGCACGACGGGGATGGCACGGCGCTGCGAACCCGGCCAGGCATGGCACGGCACGCCACGGCAGCGTGGGCGGCGTCAGGTGGTGACGCCCGGTACCGCCGTCAGTTGCTGGTACCCGCCGCTGGTGTGGCGGACCGTGAGGGTCACCGGGGCGCCGGGGCTGGTGCGGGACACGGCGCGGGCCAGGTCGGCGGCGGTGTCCACGCGTGCGGTGCCGAACTGCAGCAGCACGTCGCCGCGGACCAGACCCGCCGTGTAGCCCGGGCCGGGCACGTGGACGCCGGTCACGAGCGCGCCCGCCTTCGGCGCGTCCACGGCCTCCACGCCCAGCGTCGCACCGGTGGTCCGGACGTCGACGGGGTTCGGGACGGCCGTGGAGGCGGCGCCTGCGGCGGAGACGGGGGCCGTCTCCGCCGGGTGGCCCCGCGGCGGCGCCTGCTGTCGCAGCTCGGCCAGCCGGCTCATGCCGATCACGGTGGCGCCCACCGTGCCGATGCCCACCCCGCAGAGCAGCACGACGGCTCCGGCCAGCAATCCGAGCAGCACGGTCCTGAGCCGCCGGCCGCGCCGCCCCGCGGCGTGCGGCCGGCTGACGGCGGGTACTTCGGCGGTGTCCTCCCGCCGCTCCTGGCCGGGCATCGGCTTGGGCCGCAACGCTGTCTGTTCCATGGTTCGCTCGCCTCCGGATGGTGCCTACCCGGGTCGCCGGGCCGCGACGAGACACGAACGGGTGAGACTGCCCGGCGGGGGGCGCGGGGTAGGCATCGGGCCGCCGATTCCCGGACGCCGGGCGTGCGCGGCCGGCCGGACGTCCCGCCGCGCACGCCCGCTCACGTCAGCCCGGGGACAGCGCCGGCACGCCGGGGGCACGGCCCGGCAGGAAGCCGTGGGCGCGGCGGCCGAGCCACTCGGCCTTGTAGCGGTCGACCTCCCGGTGCCAGTTCAGGATGCCCGCCATCCAGTTCTGCAGGTCGAGGACATAGCCGTCCATCGCCGCGCGCGCCGCGCCGGACAGCTCGAAGTCCTCGTACAGCACCGGCAGTTCGTGCGCCACGACGTGCTCGAACTGGCGCATCCGCTGGGTGGTCAGGTCGTGCACGACGCCGAGCGCGGCCGGGTAGTCCACGCCGAAGAAGTTCTGCACGACCAGCACGGCGTTGTGGATCTCGCCCTCGTACTCGATCTCCTTCTGGTACGAGAAGATGTCGTTGAGCAGGCAGGCGTAGTCGATCGCGGCGTTCTCCATGGAGCGCACCGGTCCGCTGCGGTAGACCTCCGGCGGGATCGCGGGGCCGTGTCCCATGCGGCACATGCTCAGGGTGAGGTCGGAGCCGAAGGTCGAGCGGCGCATCTCCAGGTAGTCGACCGGGTCTGGGACGCGGTGCTGCGCCTGGTTGGACAGCTCCCACACCCAGCTCTCGGTCATGGTGTCCACGGCCGCCTTGAGGGTGCGCCGCTGGTCGGGTGTCATCTCCGCCGTCGTGCGCGCCCAGAGGTCGGTCAGGCCGCGTTCCATGGCGCTCACGGGGACGACGGCCGGTTCGCCGTCCACCGGCATGCAGGCGGAGAGCCGGGCCGTGGTCAGCCGGGCGGCGGCCAGGTCCCGGCGGTGGCCGTACACCAGCGGGTAGTAGTCGTCGCCGTACGTGCCCCAGGCGAGCCACTGCGCGCTCAGGTCCAGGGCCTGCGGGGTGGCGTCCGGGTCGAGGCCCGCGGAGCAGAGGGCGAGGTCGTACGCGGCGAGCTTGTCCTCGTCCCAGACGCCCTCGGCGAGGATGCCCATGCGGTGCGACCAGGCGACGAGGCCCCGGCGGGCGGTGTCCAGATGGGGGCTCAGCGCCAGCTCGTACGGCATGTGGAACTCGGGCAGCCGGGACGGGCCGACCTTCTGGAACGGCACGTGCGAGTGGGAGCGCAGCCGCTCCGCCGCCGCCGCGGCGAGCAGCGCCCCGACGTCGGCGGCGGAGGCGCCGGGGCCGCTCGGCGGCTGCCACGGGGAGGCGGTCCGTGCGCCCTGGTTCATGTAGCGGCTGGAGCGCAGGTGCCACTCGTGGCCGCCGGACTGCCAGTCCTGGAGCCCCTTGGCGTAGGCGGCCACCGCCGCGACCTCGCCGGGCGCGAGCCCCTTCTCCAGGGCGACGGCGGGCACTTCGGTGAGGGCGGTGTGCTCGAACTGGTGGAGCCGGGAGGTGAGGATGTCGTTGACGGTCTCGGCGGCCTCCTGGGTGGTGCAGCCGAAGAAGTGCTCCAGCACGAGGACGCCGTTGCTGTTCTCGCCCTCGTCCTCGACCTCACGCTGGTAGGAGAAGAGGTCGTTGCGCAGGTGGACCGCGTCGGAGAAGGTCTCCATGAGCACCCTGAGCGGCCGGGTGCCGGCGACGGCCGCGGGCACCTCGGCGGTGGCGTACTCCACCAGCCCCGCCGACCAGGGGGCGCCGCCCACCTTGCGGCGCATCTCGATGTACTCGACCGGGTTGGCGATCCGCCCCTCGTTGATGTTGGACAGTTCCCACAGGGACTCGTTGAGCAGGTGCTCGGTGGCGACGGAGAAGCGCCGCCGCCAGTCGACGGACATCGTCGGCACGGTGCGCCGCCACAGGTCGGCCAGGCCCGCCTCGACCGGGTTCTCCGGCTCCGGCACGGGCGTGGCGGGGTCGAGCGGCATGAACAGGGGCAGGCGGTCCAGGTGGGCCTTTCCGGCGGCGCGGTCCTGGGTGCGCTTGTACATGTCCAGGAAGTGGTCGTCGAAGAAGAACACCCACACGTACCAGTCGGTGATCAGGGAGAGGGCCGGTCCGTCGCAGTCGGGGTGGGTGTAGGCGCACAGGAGCCCGTAGTCGTGCGCCTCCAGGTCGGCCTGCTCCCAGATCCCGGAGCCCTCCAGCATGCCCATCTCACGCGCCCACGCCGTCGAGTGGGCGCGTGCCTCGTCGAGGTGCGGGTTGAGCCGCGCGGGATACGGCATGTAGAAGTGCGGGAGTTCGAACGGCTGCGTCATGGCGGGGCCCTACCCGGCGTCCGGTTGGGCCATCCGGGGCGCGGCGCATGATCACACCATCGCGTGAAATGCCATGGAAAAGGGCAAGTGGGGCGGGCGACGGTGCCGTTGACCGCCCGTCGGCGGCGTACGCGCCACCCCGCCCGTCCGCGCTCCCGGCCCCGGGACCGCGCGTCATCGCCCGGACAGGCCGCCCGACGCGTTCACCTGGATCAGCGCGTGGGTGCCCGCGGTGCGCCAGCGCTGTCCCTCGGCGGCGACCAGCGCGGCCTCGGTGTCCGCGGTGAGACCGGTGATCACGTCGGACTTCAGGGTGCGCAGGGCGGCGACCGGGCCGGGGAAGCCGGCGGTCACCTCATGGAAGGACGTGGTCGGCGGCCACTGCCGGTCGCCCACCAGACGCCGGTAGTTGAGGTCGCCCTTGACGATCGTGAGGACGGCCGGGGCGAACTCGGCCCGCAGGTCGTCCGGCAGTTCGGCGAACGGCAGCGGGGCGCCGGAGAAGGGGTGGGCGCGCACCGTGACCCGCCCGTCGGCCATGGCGGCCCAGAGCAGCCGTCCGTACTCCCCCGCAGCTCCGGGCGCCGCGACGATCCGCCGCAGGGCGTCGACCACGTCGGCGGTGGTGGCGTCGGAGACGTAGTAGGGGTACGGCTTGACGTGCAGCACCGCCCGTCCGATCCGGCCGGCGCCGAGCAGGTGGGCGATCAGCAGCAGGTCGGGGACGAGTTCGCGGCCCGCGTTGTCGGCGACCAGGCAGAGCGTGCCCGCGCCGGCTGACGGCAGCAGGGACCACAGGGTCTCGCTGTCGTCGGCGACCAGGGCGGGCACCGGTGCGGCGGCCTCGCCGTCCCCGGCGGAGAGCCGGAAGCCGAGGTCGGCGCGGTTGCCCCAGAGCGAGCCGTGCAGCAGGGCCCGGGCCCGCTCGGGCTCTGGACGGTCGCGGAGCGCGTCGAGCGCGGCCAGCTCCTCGCCGGTCTCCGGGGCGTCGAGTTCGGCGCGTTTGAACGGGCGGAAGGGATCCACGCCCTGCCAGGGGCCGGGGCCGAAGTAGCCGACGGCCTCGAGCAGCAGACGGTAGAAGTAGCTCTCGGACCACAGCCACGGCACGTCGAACCAGGACCGGCCCACCTGGTCGTCCAGGCCCCAGGCACGCCACCGCGGCAGGTCGCCCGCGTCCTCGGGCAGCGGTTGGAGCACGCCGGCGACGCAGCTCTCCAGCAGCCCGTCCAGCGCCCGGTGCTGCCCGGGGCCGTAGGGGAAGGCGTCCCGCACCTGCCGGATGATCGCGGGGTGCCGCTCGGCCAGCACACTGTGCGGGAACGAGCCGGGCTGGTTCGCGAGGAGCACGGGCGCGGCGGGGGTGTCTGGCATGCCCGTCACCGTACCGCGCTGGTCAGCCCGTTCTGATCTCCCGCTCCAGGTGCGTGGCGAGGGTGAGGTAGCGGGGGCGGCGGTGCACCGGCACCACGCCCCGGATCATCAGGTGCCACATCTCGGCCACGCGCCGCGGCAGCCGTCCGACCGGTTCGAGGGAACGGCCGGCGACCCGGGTGCCGATGAAGAAGCAGACGAGGGAGTGCGCCACGACGCCGGCGTCCGTCTCCGGGTGCACGTCGGCCTCCCGGACGGCGCCGGTGAACTTGCGGCCGGCGAACTCAAGCCACTCGTCGAACGGATGCCGCATGGGCGGCCGCACGGGGACGTCCGTGGTGGCGAGGCGCAGACCGGCCCGCGGCACCGGGTCCTCGACGGCGAGCCGGGCGACGGTGAACGTGGTGCGCATCAGCGACTCCAGGGAGGAGTAGCCGCGGCCCTCGACCTCGTCGACGACCTTCTGCGCGGCCCTGGACTGCAGGTCGAGGATGGCGTGGGCGAGGTCCTCCTTGGCGGCGAAGTGGAAGTACAGCGCCCCCTTGGTGACCTTCGCGTGCCCGACGATGTCGCTCAGGCTGGTGCATTCGTAGCCCTGCCGGTCGAACAGGTCGGCGGCGGCCGTGATGATCGTCGCCCGAGTCTGCTCCGCACGTAACTGCCTTGCCATCGGATGCCCCCTCCTCGCGTCTCGACCGAACGGGACACGCGGTTTGTTTTGACCTCACGCACACGATAACTCACCGAGCGGTGACGGGAGTCGGACAGGCGGAACTTTGTCGAGGACAGTTCTCGGCCCGTCGTACGGCTCCCGGACCGGCTTTGCTTTCCGCAAACGGTTTCCATCAGGAAGCCGCTGTTCCGCAGCTTCTGTGGTTTTCGGAAGCCAAGTACCGCCATACGGATCGGCGTTGAGGGGACGTTTCACGCCGCTCGGGCCGCCGGCCCGCCACCGCGCGCGAACGCCCTGGAAAACAGCCGACGCGGTCTGTGCTGAACGCGGCGGACGCGTCCGCCGTACTGGATGCGGCAGACCTCGTTCCCGCGCCCGCCGAGGAGACGTCCCGGATGACTCGGATGACCGCCCGCCTCAGCGTCACCGCCGCGGCCGCGGCGGCCCCGCTCCTGCTGCTGCCCTGGGTGGCGGGGACCGCCATGGCCCACGGCGCCCCCACGGACCCGGTCAGCAGGGTGTACGCCTGCTCGCCCGAGGGCGGGGCCGCGAACCGGACCGCGGCCTGCCGGGCGGCGATCTCCGCGAACGGCGCCCCGTTCACCGCGTGGGACAACCTGCGCGTGGCGGGCGTGGCGGGGCGGGACCGGCAGGTGATCCCGGACGGCAAACTGTGCAGCGGGAACCTGCCCGCCTACCGGGGGCTCGACCTGCCCAGGGCGGACTGGCCGGCGACCCGCCTGATCCCGGGCGGCCGGCTCACCATGACGTACGCCTCCACGATCGCGCACACCGGTACGTTCCGGCTGTACCTCACCCGGCCCGGGTACGACCCGGCGAAGCCGCTGACCTGGTCCGACCTGCCCACCCGCCCCTTCGCGGAGATCAAGGACCCGCCGCTGACGAACGGGGCGTACCACCTGCGGGCCACCCTGCCCGAGGACCGGACGGGGCGTCAGATGCTGTACACGATCTGGCAGAACACCAGCACCCCGGACACCTACTACTCGTGCTCGGACGTGGTGTTCCCGGAGAGGGCCGGCGCGGCGGCGAGCACCCCGGGGACCGCCGGGGCCGCGAAGGCGCCGACGAGCCCCCGGCCCGCTCGGACGCCGGCCGCCCACCCCTCGGCGGCGGCCGCCGCTTCGCCCTCGGCTCGCGCGGGAACGCAGGGCGCCCCGTCGGCCGACGCCGGTGACGGCACGCCGGTGGCCGAGGCGACTCGCGCGGACGCGGGCCCCTCGGCTCCGTTGGTGGCGGGCGGCGCCGCCGCGGTGCTGGCGCTCGTCGCGGGCGCGGTGCTGGTCCCGCGGCTACGGCGGCGCTGAACGCCGCTCAGGTGGCGCTCAGTTGACGTAGACCCGGGCGCCGGCGTCGGTGACGGGGGCGTACTTGGCGGTGAAGTAGCCGTTGGCGAAGCACAGGGACGAGCCGGAGAACTTGGTGAACTGCTGGTTGGTGAAGGTGATGCTGCTGTCGCTGTTGCTCGCCGTGCCGGTCAGGCCCGCCGCCCGGTAGACACAGGTGACGGTGCCGAGCAGGGTGCGCAGCTTGACCGTGGTCTGGATGGTGGAGCCGCTGGGCGGGGAGACGGTGAGGGTGCCGGCGGAGCCGACCGTCGCGGTGTAGGGCAGGTTGTCGATCACGATGCTGCTGACGCCGAGCACGCCGGTGACGTTGCTGGTGCAGCTGCTCGCGTCGAAGCTGTGGCCGGTGACCGACTCGGTGGCCGTGCCGGGGGCGGCCGGGTTGTCGGCGACCGTGGCGGTGAACTGGGAGGTCTTGCAGCTCACGCCGCTGGTGCCGGTCGCGCTGGAGTAGAGGGTGGCGGAGGTGCCGGAGGCCAGCGGCGCGGTCAGGGTGTCGCCGACTCCGGCCGCGGCGCCGCCGGCGCTGCCCGTGGTCAGGACCGCGGTGCCGGCCGCGGAGGACGGGACGGCGGTGGCGACGGTGAGCGCGGTGGCGGCTCCGGCCAGGGCGAGGAGGGTGCGCGTACGCATGCGGGTGCCTCTCTTCGAAGTGGGGGTGACGTGGGGTGAGGTGGGGGGTTGGGGGTGCCGTCGGAAGGGATGGGGCCTGGCGGCGTACCGGGGCGTGACGCCCCTGCCGGTCCGCCGCCGTCGCCGGTCCGTCACGCCTTCTCCGTACGTGACGGACCGGCGACGGCGGCCGATCGGTGAGACCGGCGCAGAGCCGGGAAGAGGCCTGCCGACCGGGCCGGACGGCCGGACCGCAGCGGGGCAGGGCTTGGCAGGGCGCGAAGAGCGTGGTGCGTACCGGGCAGGCGTGCTGCCGGGCGGAGCGGTGAATCGAAAGAGGCCGGGAACGCGGCCGACGCCGCTCGGCGGATCCGGCGCCACGGATCCAGGGGAAACCAGGCAGAGTTTTAGACCTGATGCACCGTCAACGTCAAGACATCACACAGCAGTTGCCGCGTGACCGCACCGTCGACACCCTAATTTCACAACTCCCTTGACCCTTCAAAGTAACCGGCGGTAACTTCCGAGAAGGCTACTGACGCGTAACGAGAAAGCCCTTGCATCCGCCGGGAGTGCGAGGAGGCGTACGCGCGACAGCCCCGTCCGCGCCAGGACAGCGCACCACTGGAGCCCGATCCGTACCGATCCACGCCCATGGGAGCAGACAGATGACCTCGTCACCGGACCCGTCGTCCGCCGGCAGCACCCCCGAGAACGCGGCAAGCGATTCCCCCGGAGCGCCGGACAGCCCCAGACGGGGGCGGGTCCGGGCGCGCAGGGCCGCCGTGATGGCGGTGCCGGCCACCCTGGTCGCCGCCGGCCTCGCGATCCTGACCGCGCAAGGAGCGCTGGGCGTCCAGTTCGCCATCTCCGGCATGCCGTTCGTGGTCACCGCGGACAAGCTGGAGGGCACCGGTTTCGAGCAGTTCGGCGCGCTGGACAACATGATCGAGGACAGCCCGAACCAGGGGGACACGGGCGGCCAGGAGCTGGTCGTCACCTCGGTGGTGAAGGACGGCACCCTGACCAACCTCTGCCAGAGCGTCGACCTCGGCGGCATCCAGCTCGTGCTCACCGCCGGCGGCGGCTCCAAGCCGGTCGCCGTGTCGAACCTGGCCATCGACTCCGACGACATCAAGGGCAACGCCACGTTCAACGGCATCGAGATCGGCCGGGACGCCAGCACCTTCGACAAGGCGGACGTCCAGGGCCCCAAGGGCGTCTACGGGCAGCAGGCCGACAAGGTCGTCATCACCGACCTGTACCAGCACAACTACGCGGCCACCGCCGCCGTGTTCAAGCTGCCGAACCTGCACATGCGGTTCGACTCCGACGGCTGCCCCCGGTGAACCGCTTCCGGCAGTGGAGGGGGCGCCGGCCGTTCGCGGGCGGTCTGCTGCTGGTGCTGGGCGGCGCCGAGATCCTGGTGACCATGAAGGCGCCGCTCCCGGTCATCCTGCACGTCGGCATGCAGGGCCTGGCGGGCTATCTGCTGCCGGCGCTGATGACGATCTGCGGTCTGCTGATCCTCTTCAGCCCGGGCCAGCGGATCTTCTACTCCCTCACCGGGATCCTGCTGTCCCTGGGGAGCTGGCTCACCTCGAACCTGGGCGGCTTCCTGGTCGGCCTGCTGCTCGGCGCCGTCGGGAGCTGCCTCACCTTCGGCTGGCTGCCCGACCAGCCGGCCCGGGTGGGCCGCCGCCTGCGCCGTGCGGAGGCACGGGCGGCGGCGGCCCAGGGCGCCGGCGAACCGGTACGGACGTCCGGGGAACCCGTCTAGGCCTGCCGGGAACCGGGCGTCCGGGGGTCAGCTCAGACCGGCGGACTCCAGCCAGGCCTTGGCCACGTCCAGCGGGTCCTTGTTCTGCGACTGCACCTGGGTGTCCAGGTTCAGCAGGGTCGCCGTGTCCAGCTTGGCGGAGACGGCGTCGAGGGCGTCGACGCCCTTCTGGGAGAGTTCACCCTTGCGGACCAGCGGCTGCACGTTCTCGAACCCGAAGAGGTTCTTCGGGTCCTGCAGGACGACGAACTTCTCCTTGGAGATGGTCGGGTCCGTGGTGAAGATGTCCGCGGCCTGCACGGCGTTCTTCTTCAGCGCGGCCTGGGTGAGCGGGCCGCCCGCGTCCAGCGCCTTGAAGGACTTGAACTGCAGCCCGTAGACGGACTTGAGGCCGACCAGGCCCTGCCGTCGGGTCTGGAACTCCGGCGAGGCGCCGATGGCCAGGTCCTTCGCCACGTCCTTCAGGTCGGCGATCGAGGACTTGTCGGTGAGGCCGTACTTCTTGGCGGTGGCCGCGTTGACCGTGATCGAGTCCTTGTCCTCGGCGGGCGAGGGCTTGAGCAGGGTCAGCTTCGAGTGCAGCTTGGCCTCGATCGCCGAGGTGGTCGCCTCCAGCGTCTTGGGAGCCGCCTTCGGGTCCAGGTAGGCCAGCAGCGCGCCGTTGTACTCCGGCAGGACGGTGACCGAACCGTTCTTGAGCAGACCGTAGGTGGTCTCCCGGCTGCCGATGTTCGGCTTGTAAGTGACCTTGATTCCCTTGGCCTTGAGGGCTTCGCCGTAGATGTCCGCGAGCAGGATGCTCTCGGCGAAGTTGTTGGATCCGACGACGACGCTGTCGCCACTCGCGTTGCTGTCCGTCAGGGGGTTGTCCGCCTTGCCGTCGGAGGAGTTGCATCCCGCCAGCAGCGCCGTCGCCGCCGCGAGGGCGGCGACGGCCGCTCCTCGGTTCCTCCGGATGGACCTGCTGATGCGGTAAGTGGAAGTCACTCACCGATCCAATCCAGCCGGTTCTGACTCAGTCAAGTGATCCCGGGTCACCGATTGGCTTCGATCCGCGACCGGTTGGGGGCGCATCGTGACGGACCCGGCTCAGCCGCTCCTGCGCACCCCCGGCGAGACCGCGATCCGGGACACGGCCCAGAACACCCCCAGGGTGGCCAGCGCCATCGCGACGACCAGGGTGGCGCCGCCGACGACCTTCTCGTAGTCCCGTTGCGCCAGGCCGTCGATGATGTACCGGCCGAGGCCGCCGAAGCTGACGTAGGCGGCGATGGTGGCCGTGGAGACGACCTGGATGGCCGCCGTGCGCAGACCGCTGAGGATCAGCGGGAGCGCGACCGGGAGCTCGACCTGCAGCAGGATCCGGGCCTCCGGCATTCCCATGCCCCGCGCGGCGTCCACCGGCGGCGGGTCGACGGAGCGGACCGCCTCGTAGGAGGTGACGAGGATCGGCGGTACGGCGAGCGCCACCAGCGGGATCATCACCGGCAGCAGGCCGAAGCCGAACCAGGTGAACATCAGCACCAGCAGGCCGAAGGTGGGCAGCGCCCGGCCCGCGGTGGCGATGGACGCCAGCGCGTTGCCGCCGCGCCCGTGGTGGCCGGTCACCAGTCCGATCGGCAGCCCGATCACGGCGGCGATCCCGACGGCCTCCAGGGAGTACAGGATGTGCTCGCCGACCCGGGTGGGGATGCCGTCCTGGCCGTGCCAGTGGGCGCCGTCGCCGAAGAAGGCGTGGGCGAAGTCGAATACGTTCACCGGGTGGCACCCTTCCGCGGCATCCAGGGGGTCAGCAGGGCACGGACCAGGACCAGCGCGGCGTCCACGAGGATGCCCAGCACGGCGGTGGTCAGCACGGAGTTCACCGCGAGCGGCGGCCGGTGGTAGATCTGGGCGTCGTTGAGCAGGTTGCCGAGCGCGCCCTGGTTGCCGATCAGCATGCCGATGCTGACGAGGGAGATGCTCGACACGGCGGCGACCCGCAGGCCCGCGATGATGGCCGGCACCGCGATGGGCAACTGCACCTGGAGGTAGCGCCGTACGGGCCCCAGACCCATGGCGGTGGCGGCGGCCAGCGTCTCCGGCGGCACCGAGCGGACGCCGTCCACGATCGCGGGGACCAGCACCACCAGGCTGTATACCGCCAGCGGGATCATCACCGTGGTCTCGGTCATGCCGGTGTAGTCGATGAGGAGCACGAAGAACGCCAGCGACGGGACGGCGTAGAGCACCGTGGTCACGCCGAACACGGGCGCGTAGAGCCAGCGGAACCGCACGCAGAGCTGGGCGACGGGCAGCGCGACCAGCAACCCGGCCAGCACCGGCAGCAGCGCCTCGCGCAGATGCAGGCCGATCAGGCCGAAGTAGCCGTACTGGAGGTCGCTCGGGATGTCGAAGAAGCCGTTCATCGCCCGGCCTTCTCGCCCAGGCGGTCCTCGGTGTGGGCGGCGCGGATCGCCTCGCCGATGACCTGCTGGGAGACCACGCCGACGGCACGCCCCTCGCCGTCCACCGCCACGGCCCAGCCGGACGGCGACAGCACGGCCCCGTCGAGCGCGGTGCGCAGCGAGTCGGTGCCGGGCCGGAACGGGCGCCCGTACGACAGCAGCCGGTCCCGGTCGATCCGCCCGGCGGTGAGCTCGTCCGGCGCGCCCCAGCCCAGCGGCCTGCCGTCGGCGTCCGTCACGAGGCGGTAGGGGGCCGGGCCGCCGGCGGCCAGCCGCTCGGCGTCGGCGTCGAGCGGGACGACCGGCCCGGTCTGCAGCTCCAGCCCGGCGGAGGTGAAGAAGGACAGCCGGCGGATGCCCCGGTCGGCGCCGAGGAAGTCCTCGACGAACGGGTCGACGGGGGCGCTGAGCAGTTCGGCGGGCGGGGCGAACTGGGCGAGCCTGCCGCCGGTCCGCAGTACGGCGACCGTCGTGCCCAGCTTGATCGCCTCGTCGATGTCGTGGGTGACGAAGACGATGGTCTTGCCCAGTTCGTTCTGGATGCGCAGGAGTTCGTCCTGGAGTCCCTTGCGCACGACCGGGTCGACGGCGGAGAAGGGCTCGTCCATCAGCAGCACCGGTGGGTCGGCGGCGAGGGCCCGGGCCACGCCGACCCGCTGCTGCTGGCCGCCGGAGAGCTGGTACGGGTACCGCTTGGCGAGCGAGGTGTCGAGTCCGACCCGCTCCATCAGCTCCGCCGCCCGGGCCCGCGCCTTCTGCTTGCCCCAGCCGAGCAGGCGGGGCACGGTGGCGATGTTGTCGACGATGGTGCGGTGCTGGAAGAGACCGGCGTTCTGGATGACGTACCCCATCGAGCGGCGCAGGGTGTTGACCGGCTGCTGCCGGATGTCCCGGCCGTCGAGGAGGATGGCGCCCTCGGTGGGCTCGACCATCCGGTTGATCATCCGCAGCGTCGTCGTCTTGCCGCAGCCGGAGGGCCCGACCAGGACGGTGATCGCGCGGTCCGGGATGTCCAGGGAGAGCCGGTCGACGGCCACCGTGCCGTCCGGGTATCGCTTGGTGACTGCGTCGATCCGTATCAAGAGGTTGCGCACCCTTCGGTTCTGGCGAAGTCTCGGCCGTTGCCGGGAGAGTCTAGACGTCGGCCGTCGCGGCACGGCGGTGGACGAGTGCGTGCCTTCCGGACGGTTCCCCTGGTCACGCGGATACCTCACCATGGGGGTCCGGGCACGGGGAGGGGGCGGTCGGTGCGGGCGGAGAGGGTCGACGCGTTCGTGCTGACGGCGATCGAATGCGAGTACCTGGCCGTCGTCGGTCATCTGGAACCCGGCCGCGACCGGCGCACGGCCGACGGCGCGGTCCACGAGACCGGCCACTTCGCCGGGCACCACGGCCGGCTCACCGTCGGCGTCCAACTCACCGGGCAGGGAAACGAGTTGGCGGCGGTGCTGGCCGAACGGGCGATCGCCCGGCTGCGTCCCCGGGTCCTGCTCCTGGTGGGGGTCGCGGGCGGCCGCAAGGACGCGCGGCTCGGGGACGTGGTCGTGGCGGACACCGTGTACGGCTACGAGAGCGGCCGGGACGAGCGGGGCGTCTTCCGGCCCCGGGTCAAGTCCTGGCCGTCCGCCTTCGCCCTGGTGCAGCGGGCCCGGCTGGTCGCGGCCGACCGGCGCTGGCAGGGCCGTATCGCGCCGCCGCCCGCGGAGACGCCGGCCGCGTACGTCGGCGCCCTGGCCGCCGGTTCGAAGGTCGTCGCGCACGCCGAGTCCGCGTCCGGCAGGCTGCTCGCCGAGGTCGCCGGCGACGCGCTGGCCGTGGAGACGGAGGGGCTGGGTCTGCTCACGGCGGCCCGGACCAACCCCCGGGTGCAGGCCCTCGTCGTCCGGGGCGTGTCCGATCTGCTGGGCGACAAGGACGCGGCCCACGACACCCACTGGCAGCCGGTCGCCGCCCGCCACGCGGCGGCGTTCGCCTTCGAGCTGCTGGCCTCGCTGGAGGCCGCGGGCGCCCCGGACAGCGTGGACGCCCCGGGCGTCCCGGGCTCTCCGGACACCCCGGGCGTCCCGCCGCGGTCGGCGCGAACGCCCCGGGGCGCGGCCCTGTCCACCCGGCAACTGGGTGAACTGACGACGCTGCTGCTGGACGTGCCCGGCATCGGCGCACCCGCCGCCTGGCAGCAGCTCCTGGACGCCCTGCCCGGCATCGGCGTCCTCACCAGCCGCCAGCACAGCGTCCGCCTGGAGGCGCTGTCGCTGCTGCGGACCTGCGAATCGATGCGGGGGTGGGAGCCGCTGATGGAGGCGCTGGACGCGCTGTGGCCCGGGACCCCGGCGGTCGAGGAGGTGCGGATCTATTTGATGGCTCGTCAACTTATCTGAGTGACAAGCGTGTTGACGAAAATGAACAGTTGCCGGGCGTTCACCGGAACCGCTTGGCCCGGGCCGAGGGCTGTGGAAGAGTGCACGGCCACGAAGGGATGAGAGATGACTGCCTACGGGGGCGGCGGTCTCGGACTCGTACGGGAGTTTGCGGAAGCCTTGGGCAGGTGTGCGAGCTTACAGGAGCGCGGTTCCAGGGCGCTGTGCCTGCGGCTCATGGCCAAGGAGCTGGGCGCGCCCGCTCCGGTCCGGGAGTACGACGTGGCGCACTACTTCCTCCTGGAGCTCGCCTCGGTGTGCCTGGAGAACCCGAGGACCATGCGGGCGCTGCTGGAGGCGCTCCGGGCGTTCGGCGAGGACGTCGACGAGATCCGGGCGCTCACCGACGACCTGCTCGCCGACCCCGCGCTGCCGGTCGACGAGGTCCTGTCGCTGCGGCCGCTGCTCGACGGGCTCGCGCCGCCCAATCTGCCCGCCCTGTGCCGCAGGGCGGTCGCCGATCTGCGGCCGGTTCCCCCCTACCCCGACGCCTGGAGCGCCTTCGAGGGACTGAGCCGGCTCAACGCCCGCCCGGACGGGCTGCCTCCCACCCTGGCCTTCGTCGAGTACGTGGCCGCCGAGGCGCCGCACGACCGCAGCTTCACGCTGCGGGCCTGGAACGACGCCCAGGCGCAGGCCCTGTCCCTGCTGACCGAGCTGCGCAGCCTGCGGCAGCAGGCCGCCTACGCGTCCAGCCCCGAGCCGGGCAACGCCTATCTGGTGGTGCGGCTGCTGCGCCGGGAGGAACCGGGGCGCTATCTGCTCACCTCCTGGCGCCACTACGACCCGGACGCCCCGGACTCCTGGCGTCCGCGTCAGGAGGGAAGCGTGGAGGTGACGGCGGCCGAGGCGGAACGCGAGGTCGAGCGGCTGGTGTTCGCGGCCGACGAG
The DNA here is from genome assembly GCF_055601245.1 of Streptomyces sp. NPDC038135. Taxonomy (NCBI): domain Bacteria; kingdom Bacillati; phylum Actinomycetota; class Actinomycetes; order Kitasatosporales; family Streptomycetaceae; genus Streptomyces; species Streptomyces sp. NPDC038135. The sequence continues at coordinate 227,090 of NZ_JBVJXS010000005.1, forward strand.
GACTGGGCCCGGGACGCCGACCGCATCCACGTGGAGTTCCTGCTGGGCACGGACGACCTCAACCTGCCGGTGCACCGCTTCCGCACCGAACTGGACAGCGATCCGGTGTCGTACCTGAGCGTCGGGTACTGCGTCGTCGTGCGCAGCCTGCAGCGCAGCCGGACACCTCGCTGGTACCGGCCCTGGCGGCAGCGCTGGGCGGCCGTCCGGGACACCCCCGAGCTGGTCCGCCCGCTGGTGGTGGGCGGACGGCGGGCCGAGGACCCGCGGCCCGGGGACGTCTCCGCTCTCGACGCCCGGCTGAAGGGGGACAGGTCGGTCGGCTGCCTCGTGCTGTCCCGGCCGCCGGAGGGCGGCGGCGAGGGGGCGCAGGAAGCACTCGTCGCCCTGAGGTGCGGGGTTCCCGCCCTCCTCTGGGATTCACGGGAGACACGTGACCTGAGCACACCGCCCGACGTTGTTCAGTCCGACAACGCGTTGCTCCGCGACCTTTCAGGCCTCCGCGAGGCCGTGACAGAATTGCGAACCGAAGCCCACGGGGGTTCCTTGAACGGCCGCGACGATCATCCGGGGCACCATCTGGTACTCCTGTGGGACGACCCGACGAGGCCGGTCGAGAGCCCTCAGCCGTTGACGGGACCGGACCAGGGGGTGGACGGTCGATGACCGGCGCTGCCCAATTCGAGGGGAACGGCACGGGGGCGGGTTCCGCGCGCCTTCCGCGGCCGTGGTGGATCTACCGGGGCACCGGCCTGCCGCTGCACGACATCGAGCTGGCCGACGTACTGCCCGCCGCCCCGCCCTGGCGGACGTTCACGGGTTCCTCCGCCTCCGCGGACGGGGAGGGGACCGGCGGGGCGCCGGCGTCGGTGGAGCCGCCCGCGCCGCCGCAGGACGAGGCCGAGCTGCGGCGCAGACTGGGGGCGACCCGCGAGGGCATGGTGGCCGACCCCACCGAGGTCGACCTGGTGAACGCGGCGCTGATCCTGCGCCGTCCGCTGCTGGTCACCGGCCGCCCCGGCACGGGCAAGTCGTCGCTGGCCTACCGGATCAGCCGCGAGCTGGGGCTGGGACGGGTGCTGCGCTGGCCCGTCACCTCCCGGACCACCCTCTCCTCCGGTCTGTACCGCTACGACGCCGTGGGCCGGATCCACGCGGCGGCCACGTCGGACTCCCGGCCCACGGCCGCCGACGGCGCACCGTCCGGCGACGGTGGGGCGCCGTCGTCCGACATCGGCGCGTTCCTCGAACTCGGTCCGCTCGGCACGGCGTTGCTGCCCCACGCGCTTCCCCGGGTGCTGCTCGTCGACGAGTTCGACAAGAGCGACATGGACCTGCCGAACGACCTGCTCGACGTCTTCGAGGCGGGCGAGTTCACCATTCCCGAGCTGGCCCGGCTGCGCGGCCACCGGCCGGTGGTGGAGGTGCGGTCCGACGACCCCGACCGCACGGTCCTGATCCGGGACGGCCGGGTCCGCTGCCGGGAGTTCCCGCTCGTCGTCGTCACCAGCAACGACGAACGGGAGTTCCCGCCCGCCTTCCTGCGCCGCTGTCTGCATCTGCACGTCAGGGAGCCCGAGCGGGACCGGCTGGCCGACATCGTGGCCGCGCACCTCGGGTCGCGGGACGACGATCCGCGGGTCGCCGAGCTCATCCGCCTGTTCGCCGAGCGCAGCGCGCAGGAGAACGGCCTGGCCACCGACCAGTTGCTCAACTCCATCTGGCTCGCGACGTCCGGCGCCTACTCCCGTGGCGCCGACTGGGAGGCACTGCTGCGGGCCGTCTGGCACCGGCTCGACGGCGTGAGAGAGCCGTGACGCGAGACGACGGCACCGAACCGGTCCCCGCGGACCCCGGATCGTTCGGCGCCTCGTGGTCCGAGATCGCCGACGCGCTGGTCCTGCTGGCCGTCGGGGCGGGCGAGGGCACCGGCGAGCGGGCGGCGGACCGCCCTCCGCCCCGGCCCGAGCCGGAGGCGGCCGAACCTCCGCCGGCCGACGCCCAGGGGGCGGAGGAGGACCACGGCGCCCCGCCGTCCCCCGCGCCGCCCGAGCAGGACGCCCGGGGCGAGACGGATCCGCGGGCGTACGCCCCGGACCCGGACGGCGCCGCGCGGGCCGACGCGCTGCTCGGCGCCCCGGCCGGGCCGGCGCCGGACGGCGCCCCGTCCGCCGGCGGTCCGCACGCGCCGGTGCACCGGGCGGCCTGGCCCGCGATCCGGTCCCGTGAGCTGGCCCGGGCGTTACGCCCCTTCAAGCGGGCCACCGCGTCGGCCACGCGGACCGAGCTGGACGAGGAGGCGACCGCGGACTCCACGGCGCTCAGCCTCCGCTGGATCCCGCAGTTCCGGCCGCTGCGCGAGCGGTGGATGGACGCCGTGCTGGTCGCCGACGTCAGTTCGTCGATGACCGTGTGGCGGCGCACGGTGGCCGACTTCGAGCAGGTCCTGCGGCACACCGGCGCGTTCCGCGACATCCGGGTGCACACCCTCGACGGGGACCGGCTGGCGGAGTCCGAACCGCCCTGGCGCGTCGGGCGTTCGCCGCTGACCGTGCGGCCGCCCGACCGGGGGCGCCAGGTGGTGTTCCTGGTGACCGACGGCGTCGGGCCCGGCTGGCGCGGCGGACGGGCGGCCCGGCTGCTCGCGGAGTGGGCCCGGCACGCCTCGGTGGCCGTGGTGAACGTGCTGGGCGAGGCCGTGTGGCACCGCACCGGGCTGCCCGCCCACCTGGCCCGGGTCCGCGTCCCGGGGCCCGGCGCGCCCAACAGCACCTGGCAGGTGCGCGGCGGCACGGACACGGCGGTCGTCCCGGTGCTGGAACTGGCCCCGGCGTGGCTCGGCCGCTGGGCCCGGCTGGCCACGGGGCTGGCGGCCGGCGCGCACGACGTGTGGGTGACCTCCCCCGGCGCCGGCCGCCACCCGGACCCGGAGGCGGCGGCGGAGCCGCCGCGGGACCCGATGGAGCGGGTGTCGCGGTTCCGGGCCGACGCGAGCCCGGCGGCCTGGGAACTGGCCGCGCGCCTGGCCGCGATCCCGCTCAACATCCCCACCATGGAGCACGTCCTCCGGGCCGGCGGAACGCGCTCCGGACCCGGCGAACTGGCCGAGGTCATGCTGGGCGGCCTGCTGCGCAGGGTCGGCGCCGACCCGCTCGACGAGCTGGACGTCGCCTACGAATTCCACGACGGCGTGCGCGAGTTGATGCTTTCGGCGGCCGGGTCCCGGGACGAGACGCGTTATCTGCTGCGCAGCACCCTGGAGCGGCTGGGCCGCAAGTGGCAGCCGCTGCGGGAGCTCGGGGCGCTGCTGGACGACCCGCGGGCCGCTCCGGGCGACCTGCCGTTACCCGAACGGCTCATCCCGTACGCCCACGTTCAGGTGAAGGTGACCAGGGCACTGAGCGGCCCCTATCTGGAATCCTCGCGCGTGCTCCGAAGCCGCTTGGAGCAGTCCACTTCCGCTCTTCCGGCCCAGACCGACCAGTCTGAGGTGATAAACGTGACCAATAGCCGTAATTCGGGCACGGATCGACCCCAAGCCGGAGCGGCGAGCGATCGCACGGCGGACGCGCCGCCGACCGACATACGCGACTTACCCGACGCACCCGATGATTCGATAAAAGGAGCACCAGTGTCAGTCCCCCTCGTCCGGAGCGCGCCGCCGACGGAGGAGCGCCGGGCCGGAGATCCCGCCGTGTGGAACGTCCAGCCCCGGAACCCGAGTTTCACCGGGCGGGCGAGGGAACTCGCGGCGCTCCACCAGAGACTGACCACGGAGGGCGCGACCGCCGTGCTGCCCGAGGCGCTGCACGGCCTGGGCGGGGTCGGGAAGACGCAGATCGCCATCGAGTACGTGCACCAGCACGCGTCGGAGTACGACGTCATCTGGTGGATCTCCGCCGAGCGCCCGGAGCAGATCCGCCAGTCGCTCACCCAGCTGGGCGCGGCCCTCGGCCTGGAGACGGGCGGCGAGCAGGAGATCACCATCGCGACGGTGCTCTCCGCGCTGGCCTCCGGCCGCCCCTACCGCCGTTGGATGCTGGTCTTCGACAACGCCGAGGACCCCGAGGCGGTGCGGCGCTTCTTCCCCGCCCAGAACACCGGCCGGATCCTGGTGACCTCGCGCAACGCCCAGTGGGGCCGCATCGCGCGGACGGTCGACATCGACGTGTTCACCACCGAGGAGAGCATCGAGCTGCTCGCCCGGCGCGGCCCGGAACTCCAGCCGGAGCAGGCGGCCCGGATCGCCCAGGCCCTGGGCAATCTGCCGCTCGCCCTGGAGCAGGCCGCCGCCTGGCTGTCGGAGACCGGGATGCCGGTCGACGAGTACCTGCACATCTTCGAGGACGAACGCGCCGACCTCGACTCCCAGCGCAGCGAACTGCTCGCCGCCGGGGTCCCGGTGGACTACCCGGAGCCGGTCGCCGCCGCCTGGAACATGTCCCTCGGCCGGCTGGCCGAACGGCACCCCGGAGCCCATCAGCTCCTGCAGGTCTGCTCGTTCTTCGCTCCCGAGCCCATCCCCCGCCGGATCTTCGTGGGCGTGCGCGGCGTGGAGCTGCCCGCCGAGCTGACCCAGGTGCTGCGCAGCCCGGTCAGGCTGGGCGAGGCGCTCCGGGAGATCAACCGGTACTCCCTCATCAAGATCAACCACCGGGACAGCACCATCCAGATGCACCGCCTGGTGCGGGCCGTGCTGGTGGGCCGCATGTCCCCGCAGGAGCAGGCCGACATGCGGCACGCGGCCCACATCCTGCTGGCCAACGCCGACCCGCTGGACGTGGCGGCCGGCAACTGGCCCCGGTACGCCGAACTGCTCGTCCACGCCCGGTTCTCCCGCGCCCTGGACTGCGACGACGGCTGGGTGCGCGACATGGTGGTCAACCTCATCCGCTACCTGTACCGCTCGGGCGACCACCTCACCTGCGCCGAGTACGGCCGCGAGGTGGTCGAGACCTGGAACGGCCGGCGCGGCGAGGCCGATCTGCAGACGCTCAACGTCGCCGGCACCCTCGGCCACACGCTGCGCGCCCTGGGCCACTTCCGGGAGGCCTCGGAACTCAACGACCGAAGCCTGCGGCTGCTGCGGGAGAGCGTCGGCGAGGACCACCCCGACACCCTCGCCGCGATCGGCGCGGTCTCCCAGAGCACCCAGGTCAGGGGCGACTTCGACGCCTCGGTGAAGCTGGAGGAGGACCGCTGGCGCCGGGCCGTGCGGGTCTTCGAGGACGGCGACCCGACGCTGCTGGCCGCCGCCAACGACTACGCCCTCGCCCTCCGGCTGGTCGGCCGGTACACCCGGGCGCTGGACATCGACACCCAGGCCCGGGACGCGGCCAACCGCTCCCTGGGCTACGACGCCCTGCTGACCCTGCTCATCACCAGCAACCTCTCGATCGACGTTCGGGAGTCCGGGGACTACCTGCGCAGCCGGGAGATGCAGGAGGAGACCCTGCAGCGAGTCCGGCACGTCATCAAGGACCGCTCCGCCCCGGTCAGCCTGATCGCCGCCCGTACCCTGGCCGTCGCCCGCCGCAAGGCCGGCGACCACGCCGGCGCGCTGGAACTGAACGAGGAGACCCTGCGCCTGTACCGCGGCAAGTTCGGCGAGCGGAACCTCAACGTCGCGGCCACCGTCCTCAACCTCTCCATGGACCTGCGCCAGAACGCCGACCTCGACCGCGCCCGCGCGGTGGGCGTCCAGTGCCTGAACACCCTGCGCGACCTGCTGGGCCCCCGCCACCCCTACGCCCTCGCCGCCGCCGCCGACCTGTCGGTGACCCGGCGGCTGATCGGCGAGGTGGACGAGGCGCTCGCCGAGGACAAGGACACCTACGCGGCGCACTGCGCGGCGCTCGGCGAGGAGCACCCCGCCTCCCTGGGCATCGCCATCAACCTCGCCAGCGACCACTACGCCCTCGCCGACTACACCGAGGCCCTCGCGATCGACGAACGCACCCTCCCCCAGTGCCAGGCCCGGCTGAGCGACGACCACCCGGCCACCCTCGCCTGCTCGATGAACCTCTCGCTCGACCTGCGCGCACTCGGCCGCGCCGAGGAGGCCCAGCGCCTGCACACCGCCACGCTGGAGCGCTACCGCTCCGTCCTCGGCAACAGCCACCCCGCCACCGTGGGCTGCGCCCGCGGCATGCGCGCGGACTGCGACGTCGAGGTCCACCGCTGACCCGCCCCGCCGGGCCGCCGCCCGGCGGGGCCCGGCCGGCCCGTCCGGTCAGACGGGCCGGCCGGTGAGGTCCGCCGCCCGCGCGATGCGGGCGGCGACGGTCTCCGGGGTCTCGGGGCGGCCCCGGCGCAGCAGTTCGCGGTGCACGCCGGCCACCAGTTCGGGGCGGTGCAGCAGGGCGTCGCGGGACGGGCCCGCGGGGAGGCTGAGGGCCAGACCGGCCCAGGCGACCGGGTCGCCGGGGTGCTCGGCCACCTGCCGGCGGTAGCCGGTGAGGGCCCGGCCGCGGTCGCCGGCGGCCCAGGCGTGGTCCGTGTCCGAGGCCCCGACGGCCGCCGGGTCCGCGCGCAGCCGTGCGAAGCGCTCCGGGTCGCGGACGCGGATGCGCACCAGCCGGGTCCGGATCTCCGCCGCGACCGGCGCTGTACGCGGGCGGGCGCCGGGGAGGAGGCGCGGTGGCGGCGCGCCGTCGGCGACCGTGTCGGCCCAGGCCTCGATCTGCCCGGACTCGCACTGCAGTTGGGAGAGCCGGAAGACGATCCGGTGGTCGTCGCGGGCCTCCTGGGCGGCCGAGGCAGCCGCCGCGGGCACGGGTTCCTTCAGCAGGGCGGTGAGGGACTCCTCGACGCCGCGCAGGAAGTGCTCACCGGCCGCGGTGAGGTCCGCCCCGGCCCAGAGGGTGCGCAGCCCCTCCTCGACCTGTCCCCGGCGCAGCGCGAACTCCAGGTCGGCCGACGCGCGTTCGGGGTCCGTGAGGCCGGGCCGCTCGCGGACGGTCTGCCAGAAGGTGGCCACGCCCAGGAAGGCGTAGACCCCGTGCAGCATCCCGCGCAGCGGCCTGGGGTCGGCGCGCCAGGGCGCGTAGTGGGTCTCCTCGAGACCGCCGCGCAGCAGTGCGGTCATGTCCATCAGCGCGCTGAGTTTGCTGTGCTGCGCCTCGTGGACCAGGGCCACGGCCAGCTCGGCCGGTGTGGCCGGTTTCGTCATCAGCACTCCCCCGTACGCCTCGGGGTCGCTGCCGCTGAAGACGTCGGCGGGGCTGCGGTCGGGCAGGGGGGTGATGGCGAGCAGACAGGCCGCGATCCCCTCGGGGTCGATGCGGCGCTGTCCGGCGACCAGGGGCCAGGCGGCCTCGAAGAGGCTCTGCCAGTGGGCCGCCTCCGCGTCGTCGAGCCGTTCGACGGGCAGGCGGCGCAGGAAGTGCCGCCACGGGTCCAGGTCGTCCAGCAGCGGCGCGGCGCGCGGCCCGGCGCCGGGCGACCCCAGACGCCGCAGCGCCCACCAGCCGGGGGCGTCCCGGGTGAGGTCGCCGGGTAACGGGACGGTGCCCGAGGAGCAGCGCACACCGGCGCCCCCCGCGTCCCGGTAGGCCACGGCGACGGGTTCGGCGGGGGTCCGGTCGAACCTCGCGCAGCCCAGGGACGGGAACATCACGGCGTCGTCCGTGAGCGGGACGGGAGTACGGAAGGGCACGCCGGCTCCGAGGGCCGCCGCCGCGGCGACGCAGTGCACGTGCCCGGCGTCCCGCAGGGCCGCGCGCGGGCGGTCCCGGTCGGCCTCGGCGCGCAGGCCCCGCAGGGTGCGCGCCAGCCAGCTGCCCACGCTCGGGTGGAGCAGGACGGCCTCCACGGCCGCCGGGTCGGCCGTCTCGGCCCTGGCCAGCAGGTCCCAGGCCGCCTGCGCCGGGGGCAGCGTCCCGGGTTCCGGGCCGTGCCCGTCCACGGCCTCCACCAGTACCCGCAGCAGCACCAGCCGGCGGCTGCGCTGGGCCGAACGGAGGGCGGCGACGGCGTCCCGGCCGCCGCCGCCCCGAGCGAGTCGCAGGAAGTGCCCGGACTTCAGCCGGTGCCGTGCCCCGGCGGGGTGCGGGCCCGGACCGGACCCGTTCTCTCCGTCGCGGGAGGTGGGTCCTCCGTCCAACATGGCTCTCCTCACCATGGACCGGTTCAGGACATGGCAGCTTCACTGCAGTTGGCGTTCGACGCGTCGCCCAGCGTCGGCGGATCGTCGACGCGTTCGAGCAGGCGCCGCGCCTCCGTGGTCAGACCCGCGGACTCCAGGGAGCCGACTGCCGCCAACGGCACTTCCGAGAGATCCACCAACTCGGTCTCGACATCGGGTGCCGACAGATCCACGGCTCGTCCCCCTTTTGACGACAGCACACCCGTCCCCTTTCATGGTTGCTCAATCGATCGGGTTGCGGAAGATGGCCGCCCGCCGGGAGCACCACAAATGGCCATCCTGGGCGGGCCTCCGGTCAGCTCGACGCCCTTGTCCCGTACGGCGGTTCACCGGGCGGGCGGCGCGGGTGCGGCCGGGCCGCGAGGACGGCGACGTCGTCCTCCGCGTGCCGGGCGTCCAGTCCGGTCAGGACGGTGTCCAGTACGGCCTCGATGTCCTGGCCGGCCGGGAAGCGCAGGCCGGCCAGACGGGCCAGGGAGCGGTCGATGTCCTCGCCGCGGCGTTCCACGAGGCCGTCGGTGAACAGCAGCAGCGTCTGCCCGGGGGCGGCCGGGTGGGTGACCGACTCGTATCCGCCGAGGCCGGTGCCGAGCGGCGGCCCGACCGGCACCGGCAGCAGTGCCGCCGCGCCGTCCGGGCCGATCAGCAGGGGCGGCAGATGACCGGCGCCGGCCAGCCACACGCCCAGAATCTCAAACCGGGATGTTCCGGCCAGCCGGCACCCGGCCCCCCGGCGATCCGGCGCGACAGGACTGGCACCGACGGCGACCCCGAGCCGCCGAAGCACCCCGCCGCGTCGTGCGCCGCAGGGCAGCGGAACCCGCCCGCACCCGGCCGGGTGCGGGCGCGGCCGGCCGGGGCCGGTCAGTCCTCGTCCGGCGCCAGCCGCAGCGACACGCTGTTGATGCAGTACCGCTGGTCGGTCGGGGTCGGATACCCCTCGCCCTCGAAGACATGGCCGAGGTGGGAGCCGCAGCGGGCGCAGCGCACCTCGGTGCGGACCATGCCGTGGGAGCGGTCCTCGATCAGCTCGACGGCGTCGCTGTCCTTGGGGTCGTAGAAGGACGGCCAGCCGCAGTGCGACGCGAACTTGGTGTCCGAGGTGAACAGTTCGGCGCCGCAGGCGCGGCAGGAGTAGACGCCCTTGGTCTTGGTGTCGGTGTACTCACCGGTGAAGGCCGGCTCGGTGCCGGCCTGGCGCAGCACGCGGTACTCGGCCGGTGTCAGCTCCGCCCGCCACTGCTCGTCCGGCTTCTCGACGCTGTACGACATGAGCCTCAGCCCCTTCACTGCTGCGACAGGCGGTCCAGGATCTTCGGGCCCAGGTCGGTCACGTCGCCCGCGCCCATGGTGAGAACGAGATCACCGGGCTTCGCCATTCCCGCGATCACCGCGGGGATCTCCGCCTTGTCGTGCACGGCGGTGACGTCGGCGCCGGCCGCGCGCGCGGCCTCGATGATCAGCTCGCTGGTCACGCCGGGGATCGGGTCCTCGCGGGCCGGGTAGATGTCCAGCACGACCGAGGCGTCGGCGAGCGTCAGCGACTGGCCCATCTCCTTGCCCAGCTCCTGGGTGCGGGAGAACAGGTGCGGCTGGAAGACGACGAGGATGCGCGCGTCGCCGGCGGCGGCGCGCATCGCCTCCAGGTCGGCGGTCATCTCGGTGGGGTGGTGCGCGTAGGAGTCGATGACCTGCACCCCGGACGCCTCGCCCTTGAGCTGCAGCCGGCGCTTGACGCCGGTGTACGCGGCGAGCGCGGAGGCGAGGTCGGCGGCAGGTACGCCGAGCGCGGCGCCCGCGGCGAGGGCGGCGACGGCGTTGAGGGCGTAGTGCCGGCCGGGGACGGAGACGGTGAAGGTCAGTTCCTGCCCGTCGAGCACCGCGGTCACCCGGCTCCGCAGTCCCTGCGGGACGATGGAGAGCACCCGCACGTCGGCGTCCTCGGCCTCGCCGTAGGTCACGCACCTCACCGTGCCGGCCAGCCGCCGGGTGAGTTCGCGGGCGCCCTCGTGGTCGGCGGAGATCACCAGCGTGCCGCCGGGCACGATGCGGCCGGCGAAGGTCTCGAAGGACTCGTAGATCTCGTCCATCGAGGCGTAGTTGGCGTGGTGGTCCAGCTCGACGTTGAGGACGATGGCGACCTCGGGCGCGTACTTGTGGAAGCTGCGGTCCGACTCGTCGGCCTCGGCGACGAAGATGTCGCCCTCGCCGTGCAGCGCGTTGGAGCCCGGGGCGTCCAGGTCGCCGCCGATGGCGTACGACGGCCGCAGGCCCAGCTCGCCCAGGGAGACGGCCAGCATGGACGTGGTGGTGGTCTTGCCGTGGGTGCCGGCCACGGCGATCGGCCGCAGCCCCTCCATCAGCGCGGCGAGCGCGTCGGAGCGGTGCACCACCGGGATGCCCAGCTCGGCGGCGCGCAGCAGCTCCGGGTTGTCCGCGCGGATCGCGGACGAGACCACGACACAGCTCGCGTCGTCGGCGAGGTGCCCGGCGGCGTGGCCGATGTGCACGGTCGCGCCGAGGGCGCGCAGCGCCTCGGCGGTCGCCGACTCCTTGGCGTCGCTGCCGGCCACCTCGGCGCCGCGCTGGGCGAGGATCTTGGCGATCCCCGACATCCCGGCGCCGCCGATGCCGATGAAGTGCGGTCGGTCCATGGCGGCAGGAAGTCCGGGTGCCATGCGCGTTTCTCCCAAGATCCGGTACGGGCTGAGCGTGCCTAGCCTATGCGCTCGCGCCCGGCCGCCCGCGCAGGCGGGCAGGACCCCAGCGCCGGACCCGGCCGCCGCCGGGCCGGTCCTCGCCCTGCGTGCGGGTCAGTCCTCGCCGTGCGCGAGGGTCGGTCCTCGCCGTGCGCGAGGGTCGGTCCTCGCCGTGCGCGAGGGTCGGTCCTCGCCGTGCGCGAGGGTCGGTCCTCGCCGTGCGCGAGGGTCAGTCCTCGCCGTGCGCGAAGAGCTTCAGCACCGGCACGCCCACCTTGTGCCGGGCCCGGGAGGCCCAGTCGCGGTGGAAGAACTCCTCCACGTAGTGCGGAGCGGTCAGCACGATCACCTCGTCCGCGCCCACCTCGCCGACGAGGCTCTTGAGCGCGTCCAGCGGATGGTCCTCGACGAGCCGTCCCTGCGCCGCGCTGCCCGCGGCGCGCAGCGCCCGCAGGGAGACCGCCAGCGCCTTCTCGGCGGGCTCCTTCGCCGCCTCGCCCTCCGGCGTCCTGCCCTCGCGGACGGCGTCGTCCAGTTCGCCGAGCGCGATGTCGTCGATGGCCCGCAGCAGGCGGTCCTGGTCTCCGCGCGGCTGGAGAAGCACGTGGAACGAGACCGGCTCGTCCCCGTGCAGGGTGGTGACGAACTCCACGTCGACCGACGACAAGGCCTTCTCGATCATCAGAACGCTAGTGAACACCCGGCGCCTCTCTCCTCCCGTGGGCCCTGCAGGGCCCTGCGGAAACCATCCTGCCCCGTGATCGCACCGCTAGACCGGACTTGGGGGCTGTCCGGCGGATCACACCGGTCGGCCCCGGTCCGCCCGCCCGGGAGCGGAACGGAACGGTGCGTTCCGTCGCGTTCAGGACCGGGCGTACCGGCTGAAGAGAAATCCCTCCTCCTCCAGCAGGGACACCAGGCCGAAGCGGCGCGGGACGGCGACGGACGGCCCCCCGGTGATGCGCTGCGCGTCACCGGCGGTGAGCATCGGCGAGACGGTCAGGCACAGCTCGTCCAGGACCCCGGCGGCCACCAGCTGGCCGAGCAGCCGGGGGCCGCCCTCGGTGAGCAGCCGGGTGTACCCGAGGCCGGCGAGGGCGTTCACCGCGCGGGCGGGCTCGACGCCCATGCCCTCACCGGCGACGACCACCCGGGCGCCGGCCTTCTCCGCGGCGGCGACCCGGTCGGGGGCCGCGGCGGCGCCGGTGAGGATGAGGGTCGGCACCAGGGGCGAGGTGAACAGCGGCAGGGAGAAGTCCAGCTCCAGGCCGGCGGTGACCACGGCGATCGCCGGGGCCGGACCCTGGCCCGCGGCCTGCCGGGCCGCCGCGAACTCGGCACGCGCGCGTGCCGGGCGGTAACCCTCCTGCCGTACCGTCTCCGCGCCGACCACGATCACGTCGGCGAGCGCGCGCAGGGTGCCGAAGACGCGCATGTCGGCCGCGCTGGAGATGGGCTGGGAGCGGCCCTCGTGCTGGGCGGCGCCGTCGAGGGTGGAGACCATGTTGGCGCGCAGCCACGGCGCCGGGGCGCCGGGGGCGGGCTCCGGATAGGCGTAGGCGGCGGCCAGCTCGGCGAGGCTCCACTCCCGGGCCTGGTCTGGTGTTTCGTCGGTCACAGGGAACAGGCGTCGCATGTCGTGCAGTGTGACACGGCGCTTAGCATGGGTAACCGTGTCGTCCTCCACCGCAGCCCATGGCTCCAGCCCCCTGACCGACGCGGGCCCGCTCTCCCTCGCCGCCCGCGAGCCGCACGTCCCCGCGGACCGGCTGGTCGCCGAGATGGTGCCGCCGCCGCGCTTCGACTCGGTGCGCTTCGCCACCTACATCCCGGACCCGAACCAGCCCAGCCAGACCGAGGCCGTGCGGGTGCTGGAGGGCTTCGCGGCCGGGCTCGGCGGCGCGCACGCCACGGGCGCCGGCAAGCGGGGCTTCCTCGGTCTCGGCCGGGCGAAGGCGCCGAAGACCCCGGCGGGCCCCCGCGGGGTCTACCTGGACGGCGGCTACGGCGTCGGCAAGACCCATCTGCTCGCCTCCCTGTGGCACGCCACCCCGGCCGAGCCCGCGCTGAAGGCGTTCGGCACCTTCGTGGAGCTGACCAACCTGGTCGGCGCCCTCGGCTTCCAGCAGACGGTGCAGACGCTCAGCAACCACCGGCTGCTGTGCATCGACGAGTTCGAGCTGGACGACCCGGGCGACACCGTGCTGGTCTCCACGCTGCTCGGCCGGCTGGTCGAGGCGGGCGTCGCGCTCGCCGCCACCTCCAACACGCTGCCCGGCAAGCTCGGCGAGGGCCGGTTCGCCGCCGCGGACTTCCTGCGCGAGATCCAGGGCCTGTCCGCCCATTTCCGCGCCCTGCGGATCGACGGCGAGGACTACCGGCACCGGGGTCTGCCCGAGGCGCCGGCGCCGTTCACCGACGAGCAGGTGACGAAGGCCGCGTACGCCACGCCCGGCGCCTCGCTGGACGACTTCCCGCACCTGCTGGAGCACCTGGCGAAGGTGCACCCGAGCCGGTACGGCGCGCTGACGGACGGGCTGAGCGCGGTGTGCCTCACCGACGTGGCGCCGGTGCCGGACCAGTCGACGGCGCTGCGCCTTGTGGTGCTGGCGGACCGGCTGTACGACCGTGAGGTCCCGGTACTGGCCTCGGGGCTGCCGTTCGACCGGCTGTTCAGCGAGGAGATGCTGAACGGCGGCTACCGCAAGAAGTACTTCCGCGCGATATCCCGGCTCACCGCGCTGGCCCGGGACGCCAGGGGCCTCGTCACCCCGTAGCCCGTCGCCCCACGGCCGCCCGATATGCGATCGGGCGGCGGCCGGTCAAGAGCCGGTTCACGCCATCGGACCCGCTTTTTTCACGCTCTCTTGCGCACTCAACACCCGGTTGACCCTGCAAAGGACTCCGCGGGGCTAACGTGTTTCTTGACCATCCGTTGACCAATGGTTGGCACGCGCAAGAGGTGTGAACTTCCGGAGGGGGGCCGCATGTTCCGAGGCAGGACAGCCCGGACCACCCTCACCTTCCTCACCGCCGCCCTGCTCGCGCTCCAGTTCTTCACATCCGCGGGAACCTTCGCAGCCGCGCACACCGTCGGTGAGGCACAGGCCAACGCCTGGACCGGAATGACGTCCTCCGCGCAGCGGCCGGCCGAGCAGGCGGACCCGTTCCGCGAGCCGGGCCGCCCGAAGGAACCCACCGGCACCCCGCACACCCGGGACCGGCACCGCGCGCCCGCCGCCGGGTGCGCGCGGGAGCACCCGCTCATACCCCGGCGGACGGCCGCCCCGCGGTCACCGGCCCCGGCCGGTGACCCGCACCGCACCACGAGATCCTCCGGAGCCCACTCCCCCGCGGCACTTCAGGTCTTCCGCCGCTGAGGAGAGCCGGCTCGTCCCCCCACGACCGTCGTGCAAGCCCGACGCGCCGGTGCGGCGCGCCAGGAGGAGTCCACACGCATGCAGCCCCTCATCGACAACGCCCGTACGTTCGGACAGCGCCCTGAGGAGTTCGCCGAGCTCGCCGAAGGCCAGTCCCCGCAGGTCCTGTTCATCACCTGCTCCGATTCCCGGGTCGTCCCGGCCCTGATCACGGGCGCCCGCCCCGGCGAGCTGTTCGAGCTCCGCACCGCGGGCAACATCGTCCCGCCCTACGCCTCGCAGCGCCCCACCGGCGAGGCCGCCACCATCGAGTACGCCGTCGAGGTGCTCGGCGTCCGCGACGTCGTCGTCTGCGGCCACTCGCACTGCGGCGCCGTCGGCGCGCTGGTGCGCGGCGACGACCTGACCTCCGTACCCGCCGTGCGCGACTGGCTCGCGCACGCCGCCGCGCGCCCGGCCGGCGCCCCGGAGGACCCGGAGGTGGCCGAGGGCGTCCAGAGCCACGTCCTCACCCAGCTGCTGCGGCTGCGCTCGTACCCGTGCGTCGAGCGGAGGCTGGCGCAGGGCCGGATCGACCTGCACGCCTGGTACTACGAGGTGCACACCGGCGCCGTACGGACGCACCGCCCGCAGACCGACACCTTCGAAGCCCTGTGAGCGCACCCATGACTAAGCCGACGCTCATATCCCGCTTCCCCCATCTGCGGCGGGACTTCACCGCCTCCCTCGTCGTCTTCCTGGTCGCGCTGCCGCTGTGCGTGGGCGTGGCCGTCGCCTCCGGGGCGCCGGCCGAGCTGGGACTCGTCACCGGCATCGTGGGCGGCCTCGTCACCGGGCTGATGCGCGGCAGCAGCCTGCAGGTGTCGGGGCCGGCCGCCGGACTGACCGTGCTGGTCTTCGAGGCGGTCAAGGAGTTCGGGCTGCCGGCGCTCGGCGTGATCGTGCTCGCCACCGGCCTGCTCCAGGTGCTCATGGGCGCGCTCGGGCTCGGCCGGTACTTCCGGGCGATCTCGGTCTCCGTGGTCGAGGGCATGCTGGCCGGAATCGGGCTGGTCCTGATAGCCGGCCAGCTGTATCCGGCCATGGCGGCCAAGGCCCCCGACTCGGGCCTGGGCAAGGTGGCCGGGCTCCCCCGGGCGTTCGTGGCCGCCCTAGGCGACGGACCGGCGCTCGCCTCGCTCGCCCTGTGCGCGGGCACCGTCGCGGTCCTGGTGCTGTGGCGGCTCGCGCCGGCCCGGGTCCGTACGGTGCCCGGTCCGCTCGCCGCGGTCGGCCTGGCCACGGCGGCCGCGGCCGTGCTGGACCTGCCGGTGGCGACCGTCGAGGTGAAGGGGCTGCTGGGCTCGGTGCAGCCGCCGCCGCTGAGCGCGTTCACCGGCCTGGCGGGTCCCGCGCTGCTCGGCACCGTCGTCGCGTTCGCGCTGATCGCGTCCGCCGAGTCGCTGTTCAGCGCGGCTGCCGTGGACCGGCTGCACGACGGGCCGCGCACCGCGTACGACAGGGAGCTGATCGCGCAGGGCGCCGGCAACACGGTGTGCGGGCTGCTCGGCGCGCTGCCGATGACCGCGGTGATCGTGCGCAGCGCGGCCAACGTGCAGGCGGGCGCCCGTACCAAGGCGTCCCGGGTGCTGCACGGCGTGTGGCTGCTGCTGTTCGCCGCGCTGCTGCCGGGCGTGCTCGCCCTCATCCCGATCCCCGCCCTCGCCGGCGTCCTGATCCACGCCGGGGCCAAGCTGGTGCCGGTGCGCGCGCTGGGCGCGCTGTGGCGCGAGCACCGGGGCGAGGCGCTGATCCTGGGCGTCACCGCGGTGTCGATCGTGGCGGTCAGCATGTTCGAGGGCGTACTCGTCGGACTCGCCCTGGCGGTCGTCAAGACGGCCTGGGAGGCCTCCCACCTCAGGCTGGAGGTCGTCGACAAGGGCGCGGGCCCGGTCGAGGCGCACCTGTCGGGCAACGCGACCTTCCTGCGGCTGCCGAAGATCCTCGACAGCCTGGAGTCGCTGCCCCAGGACCGTCCGGTGCGGCTGGACCTGTCCGGCCTGCACCACCTGGACCACGCCTGCCGCAAGGCCCTGGAGAACTGGGCCGAACGGCACAGCGCGGCCGGCATCGAGCCGGTCCGGGTCACAGCGCCGGCCCTGCCGGCCGCGCGGTCCGCGCCGGACGAGCAGGCCGCGGCGCCGGCGGCCTGAGCCCGCGGCCACCGCTCCCGGACCGGGGCGCCGCCCCTCGGCGCCCCGGTCCGGGACCCCGGCCGTCCGGCCCATGGCTTCCGCCCGAACGCGGGCATATGGTTGCAGCAGCGGACAAAAGGCAGGCCTCTCGGTGAGGAGGTCATCATGCTCCAGGAGCTGCTGGGGGCGGCCGTGGCCGCCGCATCCGTCGGCGTCGTCTACCTCGCGATGGCGGCGCGTGTGGTCAAGCAGTACGAGCGGGGTGTGCTCTTCCGGCTCGGGCGGGTCATGGGCGAGGTGCGCGAGCCGGGCCTGACGCTCGTGATCCCGTTCGTGGACCGGCTGCACAAGGTGAACATGCAGATCGTGACCATGCCGGTCCCCGGCCAGGAGGGCATCACCCGGGACAACGTCACCGTGCGGGTGGACGCCGTCGTGTACTTCCGGGTGGTCGACGCGGCGAGCGCCCTGGTGAAGGTCGAGGACTACAAGTTCGCGGTGTCCCAGATGGCGCAGACCTCGCTGCGCTCGATCATCGGCAAGAGCGACCTGGACGATCTGCTCTCCAACCGGGAGAAGCTGAACCAGGGTCTGGAGCTGATGATCGACAGTCCGGCCGTCGGCTGGGGCGTCCAGGTGGACCGGGTCGAGATCAAGGACGTGTCCCTGCCGGACACCATGAAGCGGTCGATGGCCCGCCAGGCCGAGGCCGACCGGGAGCGCCGGGCCCGGATCATCAACGCGGACGCCGAACTGCAGGCCTCCAAGAAGCTCGCCGAGGCCGCCGAGCAGATGTCCGAGACCCCGGCCGCGCTCCAGCTACGGCTGCTGCAGACGGTGATGGCGGTGGCGGCCGAGAAGAACTCCACCCTGGTGCTGCCCATCCCGGTGGAGCTGCTGCATTTCCTGGAGAGGGGCCACCAGCTCGGGCAACTGCCCACCCCCAACGGCGACGCGGGGCAGCGCCAGGCGCCGCGGCAGCCCGAGGAGAAGTGAGCGGGGCGAGCGGGACGTGAGCGGGACGTGAGCCGGGCCGGGCTGGGTACCCGGCGGCCATGCGCGAGATGCGACAGGTCACCGACTCGTACTGGCTGCGGACCGCCCCCGGGCCGTCCCACCCCGCTCTGACGGACGACGTCGACGTCGACGTAGCCGTCGTCGGCGCGGGCATGGCAGGGCTCAGCACCGCCCACGAGCTGACCCGGGCCGGGCTGCGGGTGGCGGTGCTCGAGGCCGGCCGGGTGGCGGCCGGGGTCACCGGCTACACCACCGCGAAACTGACCGCGCAGCACACCCTGGTCTACGACCGGCTGCGGCGCACCCGCGGCCCCGAGGGCGCGCGGCTGTACGCCCGCTCCCAGTCGGAGGCGATCGAGCACGCGGCCGCGCTGGTGACCGGGCTGGGCATCGACTGCGAGTGGGAGGCCCGGGACGCGTACACGTTCGTACGGGACGGCGAGCGGGTGGCCGAGGTGCGGGCGGAGGCGGAGGCCGCGCGGGAGGCGGGGCTGGACGCCTCGTTCACCACGGAGACCGGGCTGCCGTTCCCGGTGGCGGGCGCGGTACGGGTCGCCGGGCAGGCGCAGTTCC
This sequence comes from Streptomyces sp. NPDC038135, assembly GCF_055601245.1. NCBI lineage: Bacteria > Bacillati > Actinomycetota > Actinomycetes > Kitasatosporales > Streptomycetaceae > Streptomyces > Streptomyces sp. NPDC038135. The sequence continues at coordinate 245,079 of NZ_JBVJXS010000005.1, forward strand.
ATCCGCTGAAGTACCTGCGGGCCGTGACGGCCGACCTGGTCGCGCGCGGCGGGCAGGTCTACGAGAACACCCGGGTCGTCGGCCTCGCGGAGGGCGGCGAGCCCTGCCGGCTGACCACCGAGTCGGGCCGTACGGTGACCGCGCGGGACGTGGTGATCGCCACCCACTACCCGGTCTTCGACCGGGCGATGCTCTTCTCCCGCCTCTCCCCCCGCCGCGAACTGGTCGTCGCCGGTCCGCTGGGCGACGGGCCCGACCCCGGGGGCATGTACATCACGCCGGAGGAGAACACCCGCTCGGTGCGCACCGCGCCGTACGGCGAGGACGGGCAGCGACTGCTCGTCGTCACCGGTGAGCACTTCACGCCGGGCACCGGCGATCCCGCGGCGGGCTTCGGCCGGCTCGCCGAGTGGGCGGAGAAGCACTTCCCCGGGGTGGACCTGGAGTACGCCTGGGCCACACAGGACAACGACTCCACCGACACCGTGCCGCTGGTCGGCCCGTTCCACCCCGGCGCCCGTCACACCTACGTCGCCACCGGCTTCGGCGGCTGGGGGCTGAGCGGCGGCATCATGGCCGGGCTGCTGCTGACGGCGCTGATCACGGGCGAGGACCGCCCGTGGAGCGACCTGTACGACCCGCGGCGGGTGAAGTCGGTGCTGCGCGAGGCGCCGTCACTGCTGAAGACCCAGGCCGAGGTGGCCTGGCACTTCGTGGGCGACCGGCTGCGCCCGCCGGCCTCCCCGGACGACCTGGCGCCCGGCGAGGGCGCGGTGGTCCGCGTCGGCGGCAGGCACCTGGCCGTACGCCGTGACGAGGAGGGCGCCCTGCACGCGCTGTCGGCCCGTTGCACCCACCTCGGCTGCCTGGTCGCCTTCAACGGGGCCGAGCAGGCCTGGGAGTGCCCCTGCCACGGCTCGCGCTTCGGCGTCGACGGCCGGGTCATCCAGGGCCCGGCGGTGCGGCCGCTGGAGGAGCGGGAGCTGTGAGGTGCTCCCGCCGCCCGGGTGACTCCATCGGAGCGTCATTAGTCATATGAACTGAAAACCGTCCGATAAATCCTATTTTCACACGGTGATCGCATCTCTACGCCGCCTCACCGCCTGCTGCGCCCTCGGCGCGGCCCTCGCCGCCTGCGGTACCGCGGGCAGCCCCGGGCCGGCCCGTCCGGCCCACGCCAACCCGGCCCCCTCCACATCCCCGTCCGCCTCCCGGCCCCCGACCCTCGCCCCGGGCCCGGGCGGCCTGACCCCGGTGTTCGAGCACGGCCCGCGCAATCTCGGCAAGACCGTGGCGCTGACCTTCGACGCCGACATGACCGCCGACGAGGGGCCCCGCGCCGCCTCCGGCGAGCACTTCGACAACCCGGACCTCATCGGCGCCCTGCGCCTGCTGAAGGTCCCGGCGACCGTCTTCATGACCGGCCGCTGGGCCGAGCAGTATCCGGCCCAGGCCCGCACCCTCGGCCACGATCCGCAGTTCGAGGTGGCCAACCACTCCTACAGCCACTACGCGTTCACCGGCGACTGCTACGGCCTGCCGACGGTCGGCGCGGACGGGATGCGCAAGGAGGTAGAGCGGGCGTACGCCTCCCTGCGCGCGGCGGGCGTGCCGCACCCGATGCCGTACTTCCGTTTCCCGGGCGGCTGCTACGACCGCCAGGCGCTGCGGGCGCTCGGCCCGACCGGGGTCACCGCGGTGCAGTGGGACGTGGTGAGCGGCGACGCGTTCGCCACGGACGCCGACGCGGTCGTCCAGCAGGTCCTGGACGGCGTCAAGCCGGGCTCGGTGGTCGTCATGCACTGCACCCGCAGCGCCGCCCCCACGACCGAGCGCGTGGTCCGCGCGGTCGTGCCGGAGCTGCGCCGGCAGGGCTACCGGTTCGTGAAGGTCTCCGAGCTGATCGGGGAGACCGACGGGCACCGGTGACCGCCCTACGCTGGAGACATGACCGACAACGACGACGAGACGTACTGCATGATCGTCGACACCGCCAGGCCTCCGAAGGCAGACGCTCCGCCCTACGCCGAGTGCGTCCTGTGCCGGGAGCCCACGGAGTACCCGGAGTCGTACAAGGGCGTCACCCTGTGCCCGCGCTGCGAGTGGCAGGAGGCCCAGCGCACCGCCTGCTCGGGCTGAGCGGCGGGCGGTGCGCCGGGCCCGTCCGAGGCCCCCGGCGGGCTTCTCGTAGGCTGGGCCCTTGTGAGTCATGCCCCAGCCGCCCCCGGTGACAGCCCCTTCCAGACCGAGCGCACCCCGCGCGACCAGGCGCCGCAGTTCGTGCTGCCGCTCGTCGTGCGGATCGAGAAGAGCGCTCCGCCCGCCCGTACCGACGCCCTGGAGACCGCCGCCCGCGCGGTGCTGCTGATGCTCGGCGACGACCGGGCCGTCGGGGACGGCGAGTGGGCGGAGGCCGTGCGGAACTGGGAGGACGCCCGGATCCGCAAGGTCGTGCGGCGGGCCAGGGGCGCGGAGTGGCGGCGGGCCGAGGCGCTGCCCGGCATCACGCTGACCGGGGAGTCCGCGGAGGTGCGGGTCTTCCCGCCGGTCCCGCTGGACGGCTGGCCCAAGGACCTGGCGAAGCTGCAGGTGTCCGGGACGGAGCTGGACGATCCGGAACCGCCGTCCGGCGCCGACCGCGCCCGGCCGGTGCTGTGGCTCAACCCGGAACTGGAGATGTCGGCGGGCAAGACGATGGCCCAGGCCGGCCACGGCGCCCAGCTCGCCTGGTGGGCCCTGTCCCCCGAGGCCCGTGCCGCCTGGCGCGACGAGGGCTTCCCGCTGTCCGTGCGCACCGCGGCCCCCGGCGACTGGCCCGGGCTCACCACCAGCGGCCTGCCCGTGGTCCGCGACGCCGGATTCACGGAGATCGCCCCCGGTTCCTGCACGGTCGTCGCCGACCATCCCGCGCTGCGCCGGTAGCCGCCGGGGCTCGGGCGGCGGCCGCGGCGAACCTCAAATGTTGCTCTGAACGCTCGCCGGCCAGGGTTCGGGGCCGCACCGCGGGGCCATACCCCCGTCATCCGGAGGAGGGGGTGCGGGCATGCCGCGACTGGGGACGGGCATCGGCTGGCGGCCGGAGATCGCGGACGCCGTGGAGGCCATGCCGGGCATCGACTGGGTGGAGGCGGTGGCGGAGAACGTCTGCACCGGCCACCTGCCGGAGTCGCTGCTGCGGCTGCGCGAGCGGGGCGTGACCGTGATCCCGCACGGCGTCTCCCTCGGCCTCGGCGGGGCCGAGCGCCCCGATCCGGGGCGGCTTGCGGCGCTCGCCGAGCGGGTGACGGCGCTCGGCGCGCCCCTCGTCACGGAGCACATCGCGTTCGTCCGGGCGGGCGGCGAGCTCACCGCGTCCCCGCCGCTGGAGGCGGGCCATCTGCTGCCCGTGCCGCGCACCCGGGACGCGCTCGACGTGCTCTGCGAGAACGTGCGGATCGCGCAGGACGCCCTGCCGGTGCCGCTGGCCGTGGAGAACATCGCCGCGCTGTTCTCCTGGCCGGGCGAGGAGCTGACCGAGGGGCAGTTCCTGTCCGAACTGGTCGAACGCACCGGCGTACGGCTGCTCGTCGACGTGGCCAACCTGCACACCAACCACGTCAACCGGGGCGAGGACCCGGCGGCGGCGCTCGCGGCGCTGCCGGTGGAGGCCATCGCGTACGTGCACGTCGCGGGCGGGGTGGAACGCGACGGCGTCTGGCACGACAGCCACGCGCACCCCGTGCCGCGCGCGGTGCTCGACATCCTGACCGACCTCGCGTCCCGCGTCACGCCGCCCGGCGTCCTGCTGGAACGGGACGACGACTTCCCCGAGCCCGCCGAGCTGGAAGGGGAACTGAACGCCATCCGCGCCGCCCTGACGGCGGGGACGGCCCGCTCGACGGGCCCCGGCAAGCCGGGCACGGCGGGGGCTCCGCCCGCCGGCAGCGAGCCGACGGCGGCGGACAGCGCCCCGGCGACCGGCGGCGCGCCGGTGGTCACCGGCAGCCCCGCCGACAGCGGTTACCGGCCCGCGAGCCGCGGCCAGGCGGAGGACGTCGATCCGGCCCGGGACGACGCATCGACGCCGGGCGACGCTCCGGCCCGGGACAAGGCATCCACGCCGGGCGAGGCTCCGACCCAGGGCAAAGCCCCAACGCCGGGCAACGCTCCGGCCCGGCACGGCGCACCGGCGGTGAGCGGCGAGCCTGCCGCGAGCGACAGCGGGGCCGAGGGCGGCGACCGGGCAGGAGACGGCGGCAGCCGGGCCGCGAGCGACAGCCAGGCCGAGGACGACAGCCCAGCCGAGGGCGACAGCCAGGCCGAGGGCGACAGCCAGGCCGAGGACGACAGCCAGGCCGAGCGCGACAGCCAGGCCGGGTACGGCGGCAGCCGGGCCGATGGCGACGGCAGGTCCTGGGACGACAACAGGACCGGGAACGGCCCCGGCCGGGCCGAGGGCGGCAGCCGGGAAGCGGGCCGCAGCCGAGTCGGGGACGACCGGGCCGAAGGCGACAGCACGACCGGGGACCACAGCCGGGCCGAGGGCGGCGCCAGCCGGGCAGTGGAAGGCAGCCGGACCCGGCCCGACGGCGCCAGCCGGTCCGACGGTGCCAGCCGGCCCGACGGCGCCAGCCGGGAAGAGGACGTGGGGCCGGTGGGGACCGTCGGGGGCGCGGGCGGGGAAGAGGCTCGGCAGCGGCTGGGTGTCGCTCAGGCCGCGGTGCTGTCGTCGCTGGTGGCCGGGACGCCGGTGCCGGAGGGGTTCGACCGGGCTCGGATGGGGGTGCAGGCGCGGGCCCTCGCGGCCAAGCGGGCGGGTGTGGTGGCGAAGGTGGCGCCCGAGCTGCCGGTGATCCTCGGGGACGGGTACCGGGCCGCGTTCCTCGAGTACGCCCGGAGCCTGCCGATGAGCGGCGGCTACCGCCGGGACGCGCTGGACTTCGCGGGGCACCTGCTCAAGCTGGGCCGCCCCGACGACCCGGCGGTCCGGCGGGAACTGCGCGAGTGGTGGCTGCACCGCGCGGGCCCGGCGCCCCGGCCGAGGGGCCTGGCGGCACGGGCGCGGGTACTGCTGCGCAGGGCCTGATCCGCCCGGTCCGCCCCGGGCCATCCGCCGTGACCCGTTCGCCCGGCCCCGCAGTAATATGCCAACCCCGCACCCAGCACCCCGGAGTGCGGTGCAGGAGGCACCATGCGACCGCGACCCCCCGTCAAGGGCCGAGGCATACTCAGCGGCACCGGGCTCATCATCACGGCCCTCGCGGCGACCGCCGCGGCGCTGCTCTTCCCGCTGTGGTCCTACGCCGGCCGGCAGGACGGCACGGCCGCCCAGGTCCTCGCCGCGCGGACCGTGACGACGCCGTACGGCCCGCTGTCCGAGCGGGACCGGGACTTCGTCACCAAGGTCCGGCTGGCGGGGCTGTGGGAGCTGCCGGCCGGCCAGATGGCCCTGGAGAAGGGCACCACCCAGGCCGTGCGGGACGCGGGTCAGCATCTGATCGACGGCCACACCTCGCTCGACGCGCACGACCGCACCGTCGCCGCCCGGCTCGGCGTGCCGCTGCCCGACGAGCCCAACGCACAGCAGAGGCAGTGGCTCGCCACGCTGCGCACCGCCCAGGGCCAGGAGTTCGACCGGCAGTTTGCGGGCCTGCTGCGCCTCGCCCACGGCCGGGTGTTCTCGCTGGTCGCCGAGGTTCGTGCCGGTACCCAGAACACGCTGGTGCGCGATCTGGCCGACGACGCCAACACGACCGTGCTGGACCACATCAAGGTCCTCGAGGCGACCGGGTACGTCGACTTCTCCGCGCTGGCCCGGGACCTCGCGACCACCCCCTCCCCCGTGCCGACGCCCCCGGTCACCGACGCCGGTTCGGCGGTGCCGGTCGCGCCCTCGCCGTCCGGGTCGTACGCGATGCCGCCCGCCACCTCGACCCCGCTCCCGGTCGACGCCCCCTGACCTGCGAGACAAACGGAACGTCACGTACCGGCAACGCTCGGTCCGGATGCTGGGACGGGCGTGGCGTTTCCCAGGGCCCTGGCATAGAAACACGTCATGTTCTGGGTCCTTCTGCTGCTTCTGGCCTGGGCGTTCGCGGGCGTCGCGTGCACCCGGCTGTGCCTGGCCGCGGTCCGCGCCGCGGACCTCGACGCCAACGGCGTCCCGACCGATCCGGAGCACGATCTGACGCTGTACGAGGCGGCGTTCCTGTCCGGCGGTCCGGCGCGGGTCGCCGACGTCACCATGGTCTCCATGGCCCGGCAGCGGCGGCTGCTGCTCGCGCACACCGGCTGGGCCACGGTGGTGGATCCGCGCGGCCGCGACGACATCGAGCGGTCCGTCATCGGGGCGATAGGGCCCGATGGCCAGTCCAGGATCGCCCCGGTACGGGCCGCCGCGGCCGGTGCCGAGGCCGTACGGCGCCTCGCCGACGGACTGGTGCGTTCGGGGCTCGCCGTGCCGGACGGCGCGCGGACGACGGTGGCGGACGGCGTCCGCCAGGTGCGGGCCGCCGCGCTGGCCGTGTGCGCGCTGGCGCTGGCCGCCCTGCTGCTGCCCGCGCAGACCGGGATGCCCCGGTTCCTCGTCACGCTGTGGTTCGCGCTGCCCCTGGCGCTGACCGTGAGCTGCCTCGCCATCGCGCGGATCGAGGCGCACCCCTACTCGCGCTGGGCCTCCCCGGCCGGCCAGCGGCTGCTGGGCACGCTGCCCCGGCGGCCCGGCGGTGACGGCGACGAGCGGTCCTTCCTGACGTCCGTCGCCGTGCGGGGCGTCCGCGCTGTCGGCGAACCGGAGCTGCGCGCGGCCTTCGCCCACCGCGACCGCCGGGGGGAGTGAGACCGCCCATCGGGGGCGCACCGGGGGCATTCCCGGCGACACCGCCGCGCGGTGCTTGCCTTCACCGGGAGCCGAACGAAACATCCCTTGTGTGATCGTCGGGCCGTGGCAGCCGTGCCATCGCCGCCGCGCACCGGAGGGATACGCGATGAGAGCTGCCGCCCTGTACTCGGCCGCCGGGTCCCTGCTCCTCGCGGCCCTGGCGGCGGCTCCGGCGGACGGCGCCGCGGGCGCGCCGGCCACGGCCGAGGCGCGCGGAACCACGGTGGCCGCGCAGCGGGCGCGCGAGGCCGGCGTCGAGTTCGCCCGGTGCGACGGCCGGGACGCGCCGCGGAGCCTGGAGTGCGGCACGGTGCGCGTCCCGCTGGACTACGCGCGGCCCGACGGCAAGCAGATCGAGCTGACCGTCAGCCGGGCCCGGGCCACCCACCGGGACCCGCACAACAGCAAGCGGAAGGTGCCCCGGCAGGGCGCGCTCGTCTACAACCCGGGCGGCCCCGGCGCCTCCGGCATGTACTTCCCGATGGCCCGCACGCTGCCCGCGTGGCAGCGCATCGCCGCCGCGTACGACCTCGTCGGCTACGCCCCGCGCGGGGTGGGCCGTTCCGCGCCGCTGTCCTGCGTCGAGCCGAAGCTCTTCCTCCACGCGCCCACCGAGTCGCCGTCCCACCCCTCAGAGCAGTACAAGCGGCAGCGCATCGCCCGGGCGAAGGCGTACGCGCGCGGCTGCGCCGAGCGGTCGGGCAGCGGGCTGCGGTTCTACAACTCGCTGAACAACGCCCGTGACCTGGACGTCCTGCGGGCGGCGCTGGGCGAGGACCGGCTGACGTACATGGGCGCGTCGTACGGCACCTACTTCGGCGCGGTGTACGCGACGCTGTTCCCCTCGCACGTCCGGCGGATGGTGCTGGACTCCGCGGTGGACCCGGCCCCGCAGAAGGTCTGGTACCGCGCCAACCTCGACCAGTCCGCCGCGTTCGAGGACCGCTGGGCGGACTTCCGCGAGTGGGCCGCCCGGCACGACGGCGTGTACGGGCTGGGCGACACCGCGGCGAAGGTGCAGGACAGCTACGACACCGCGCGGGGCCGGCTCGCGGGGAAGGCGGCGGGCGGCAAGGTGGGGCCGGGCCAGCTGCAGAACGCGTTCCTCCAGGCCGGGTACTACGACGACCTCTGGCCGGGCCGGGCCGCCGCGCTGTCGGCCTATCTGAAGGGCGACGCCAGGGCGCTGGTCGACCTGGCCGCGCCGGACGCGGGGACGGCCGCCCAGGCGGAGAACGCGAGCGCGGTCTACACGGCCGTGGAGTGCAACGACGCGCCCTGGCCGACGGACTGGAAGGTGTGGGACCGCGACAACACCCGGCTCGCGCGCAGCGCGCCGTTCGAGACCTGGGACAACGCGTGGATGAACCTGCCCTGCGCGTACTGGCCGGCCCCGCGGCAGCGGCCGCTGGACGTGCGGACGGGTCCCGGTGAGCTGCCGCCGGTGCTGGTCCTGGCCGCGGAGCGTGACGCGGCCACCCCGTACTCGGGTGCGCTGGAGATGAGCCGGCGGCTGGCCGGCTCGGCGCTGGTGACCGAACGGGACGCCGGTACGCACGGCCTCGGGGGCGGCCCCAACCGGTGCGTGAACGGCCACCTGGACGGCTACCTGCTGGAGGGCCGCGTCCCGGGGCGGCGCGCCGCCTGCGCACCGCGCCCGGAACCGAGGCCCGAGGACCCGGCCTCCCCCGCGGCGAAGCGCCCCGACCGGGACGCCCTCAAGGGCAAGGCGTCCTAGGCCGGCCCCGCCACCAGGTCCGCGATGTCGCGGCGGCGGCCCGTGCCCTGTCCCCCGGGGGACAACCCTCGGACCCCCGGCCGACAGCTCAGGCCAGCCCCGCCACCAGGTCCGCGATGTCGCGGCGGCGGCCCGTGAAGAAGGGGACCTCCTCGCGGACGTGCCTGCGGGCCTCGGAGCCGCGCAGGTGGCGCATGAGGTCGACGATGCGGTACAGCTCGTCGGCCTCGAAGGCCAGCATCCACTCGTAGTCGCCGAGCGAGAACGAGGCGACGGTGTTGGCGCGGACGTCCGGGTAGCCGCGGGCCATCTTGCCGTGGTCGGCCAGCATCCGGCGGCGGTCCTCGTCGGGCAGCAGGTACCAGTCGTAGGAGCGCACGAAGGGGTAGACGCTCACGTAGTCGCGGGGCGTCTCGTCGGCGAGGAACGCCGGGATGTGCGAGCGGTTGAACTCGGCGGGGCGGTGCAGCGCCATGTTCGACCACACCGGCTCCAGCGCGCGGCCCAGCCGGGTGCGCCGGAAGAGGTTGTACGCCTCCTGGAGCTGGTCGCTGGTCTCGGCGTGCCACCAGATCATCAGGTCGGCGTCGGCGCGCAGCCCGGAGACGTCGTAGGTGCCGCGGATCGTCACGTCCTTCGCGGCGAGCTGGTCGAACAGCTCCTGGACCTCTTCGGCGTAGCCCGCGCGGTCCTCCGGGAGCACGTCCTTCAGCTTGAAGACGGACCACAGCGTGTAGCGGATGACCTCGTTGAGGTCCTTGGCCAGCTTGCCCTTGTTCGGGATCCTGCCGGTCTCGGGGGTGGAGGCGTCGTCACTCATGTTCCTATTCTCCCGCTCCGCCGTGCAGGCTCTGCACCGGGTCGGCCGTCAGCTTGCGCACACCGTCGAGGTCGCCGCCGAGCTGGTCGACGGCCGCGTGGGCGCTCGCGACACAGGCCGGAATGCCGACGCCGTCGTACTGCGCGCCGCACACCGCGAGGCCCGGCAGCTTGGCGACGTGCTCGCGGATGCGGGCCACGCGCGCGTGGTGGCCCACCGGGTACTGGGGCAGTCCGCCGGTCCAGCGGGTCACCCGGGTCTCCAGGGGCGTGGCGTCCAGGCCGGTGGCCTCGCGCAGGTCGTGCCGGGAGACGGCGACCAGCTCGGCGTCCTCGCGCTGGAGCACCTCGGTCTCGCCGTGCCGGCCGACGGAGGTGCGCAGCACGACGACGTCCGGGTCCTCCTCGGCGATCCAGCCCCACTTCTGGGAGGCGAAGGTGGACGCCTTGATGGTGCGGCCGTCGACGGGCGGCACCAGGAACCCGCTGCCCTCGGGCAGGGCGAGGCCGGTGCGGCGGTAGGCGAGGGTGATCAGGGCCATGGAGGCGTACTCGACGGCGGAGAGTTCGGCCGCGGCCTCCGGGGCTTCGGCGCGCAGCAGCGCGGCGGCGGCCGGGGCGGGTACGGCGACGATCACCGCGTCGGCGTCCAGCACCCGCTCCCCCGCGGTGACCCGCCAGTGGCCGGACGCCTCCCGGCGCAGTCCGGTCACGGGCGTGCGGCAGAGGATGTCGCCGCCGAGGGCGCGCACCGACTCGGCGACCGCGAGCGGCAGCCGGCCCACGCCGCCCTCGATTCCCGTGAACACCGGTCCGGTCTGCCGGTTCGCCTCGGCCTTCGCCTGGATGTCGCGCACGGCCTCGGTGAGGGAGTCGTGGTCGCGGGCCGCCCGGAAGAGCTGCGGGACGGCCGAGCGCATCGAGATGCGGTACGCGTCGCCCGCGTACACCCCGCCGAGGAGCGGTTCCACCAGCCGGTCGACGACCTCCCGGCCGAGCCGCGCCGCCACGTACTCGCCGACCGCCACGTCGTCGCCGATCTCGGTGCGGGGCAGTCCGGCGTCGCGCTCGATGCGGGCGAGGCCCTCGTCGGACAGCACGCCGGCGAGCGCGGCGGCGGTGCCGGGGACGCCCATCACATGCCCCTTGGGCATGGGGCGCAGGGCACCGCGGGTCCAGATCGAGGCGGTCGCGGTGGCCGGCGGCTGGAGGCGCTCGGCGAGGCCCACCTCGCGGGCGAGGGTCACCGCCTCGGGACGGCGGGCCAGCATCGACTCGGCGCCCAGGTCCACCCGGACGCCGGCGATCTCGCCGGGGAGCAGCTTTCCGCCGACGCGGTCCGAGGCCTCCAGCACGGTCACCCGGGCGCCCCGTCGCAGCAGCCGGTGGGCGGCGGCCAGCCCCGAGATCCCGGCTCCGACGACGACGACATGCTCCGTAGGCGTACCCGTTGCGCTCATGTCCCCCACTCTCTCAGACCCCGCCGACAGGCCCGTCCCGGACCGGTGTCCGGGACGAGTCCGGACCGTGACCGCTTCGGAACCGGCGCGCCCCAACGTCCCGGGCCGCCCGGGCGTCGAAGGAGCGTCAGAGGTCATTGCCGTCGTGTCTCACCGCTTCCGGGGGTACCGCCCATGCGCACACCACGTCCCGTACGACCCGTCCGCGCCCTGGCCGGGGTCCTGCTCGCCGCCTGCCTGGCGCTGGCCGGGTGCAGTGCCGCCGGCGACTCGGGCGGCGATTCGGCCAAGTCGGCCGCGGACGGCGCCGAGCGGCAGGCGGGTGCCGCCGGCGGCAAGGCGGACGACGCGAAGTCGGCCCGCCGGGCGCCCTCGTCCGTCCCGAGCGCCGTCATCCGCACCGCCTCCCTCACCGTCGAGGTCAAGGACGTGCCCAAGGCGCTCGGGGAGGCCCGCACGACCGCCGAGAGCGCGGGCGGTTACGTCGGCGGCGAGAACACCTCCCGGGACTCCGACGGCCACGAGTACACGCGCGTGGTGCTGCGGGTGCCGGCCGCGCGGTACGACGAGGTCCTCGGCGACCTGCAGGGCGCCGGCCGGCTCGTCGAGCGCACCGCGAAGGCGCAGGACGTCACCGACCAGGTCGTGGACGTGGACAGCCGGGTCAAGTCGCAGCGGGCGAGCGTGGCCCGGATCCGGACGCTGATGGACCGGGCGGCCAAGCTGAGCGACGTCGTCACCCTGGAGGGCGAGCTGAGCAGCCGGGAGGCGGACCTGGAGGCGCTGCTCGCCCAGCAGGCGTCCCTGAAGGACCGCACCAGCCTGGCGACCATCACCCTGTCGCTGTCCGAGACGCCCGTGAAGAAGGCCGCCGACGACGACACGCCGGGCTTCGTGGACGCGCTGTCGGGCGGCTGGCACGCGTTCGTCACGATGCTGCGCTGGATCGCCCTGGTCCTGGGGGCGCTGCTGCCGTTCGCCGCGCTCGCCGCCCTGCTGGCCCTGGTGTGGACGCGGCTGGTCCGGCCGCGGCTGCCGCGCCGCCCGGCGCCGGTCCCCGCACCGGCGGCCGTACCGGGCGCGCTGCCGCACGCGCGTCCGGCGCCGGAGCCCGCGCGGGAGCCCGGCCGGGACTGACACGCGAGCCCGGCCGGGACCGAAACGGCCGCGCATCGTAGCGTGTTCGCATGAGAATGAACGGTGGGCGGGACGGCAGGCGGCGGCTGGTGGTGATCGGCGGCGACGCCGCGGGGATGTCCGCGGCGTCGCAGGCGCGCCGGATGTCGGGTCCGGACGAACTGGAGATCGTGGCCTTCGAGCGGGGCCACTTCAGCTCCTACTCGGCGTGCGGCATCCCGTACTGGGTGGGCGGTGACGTGCCCGAGCGCGACCAGCTCATCGCGCGCACCCCGGCGGAGCACCGCGCGCGCGAGATCGATCTGCGGATGCGCACCGAGGTCGTCGAGATCGACGTGGCCGGGCAGCGGGTACGCGCGCGTGACGTCGATTCCGGCGCGGAGTCCTGGACGTCGTACGACGGGCTGGTCATCGCCACCGGCGCCCGTCCGGTCCGCCCCGACATGCCGGGCGTGGACGCGCCGGGCGTGCACGGGGTGCAGACCCTGGACGACGGCGAGGCGCTGCTGGACTCGCTGGAGCGGGCGCCCGGCCGCCGCGCGGTGGTCGTGGGCGCCGGCTACATCGGCGTCGAGATGGCCGAGGCGCTGATCAACCGGGGCTTCGAGGTGACGGTCGTCAACCGCGGCAAGGAGCCCATGTCGACCCTGGACCCGGACATGGGCCGCATGGTCCACCGGGCGATGGAGGGGCTCGGCATCACCATGGTGAACGACGCCGAGGTGACCAAGGTGCTGACCGGCGAGGACGGCCGGGTCCGCGCGGTGGCCACCGAGGACGCCGAGTACCCGGCGGACATCGTGGTGCTGGGCATCGGGGTGCGTCCGGAGACCTCGCTCGCCCGTGCGGCGGGGCTGCCCCTCGGCGCGCACGGCGGCCTGCTCACCGACCTCGCGATGCGGGTGCGCGGCCACGAGAACGTCTGGGCGGGCGGCGACTGCGTCGAGGTGCTGAACCTGGTCTCGGGGCAGGAGCAGTACGTTCCGCTGGGCACCCACGCCAACAAGCACGGCCAGGTCATCGGCACCAACGCGGGCGGCGGTTACGCCACCTTCCCGGGTGTGGTGGGCACGGCGGTCAGCAAGGTCTGCGACCTGGAGATCGCGCGCACCGGACTGCGCGAGAAGGACGCCCGCCGGGTGGGCCTGCGGTTCGAGTCCGTCACCGTGGAGTCGACCAGCCGGGCCGGCTACTACCCCGGCGCCTCCCCGATGACGGTGAAGATGCTCGCCGAGCGCGGCACGGGCCGGCTGCTCGGCGTCCAGATCGTCGGCAGGGAGGGCGCGGGCAAGCGGGTCGACATCGCGGCGGTGGCGCTGACCGCGCAGATGACGGTGCAGCAGATGACGGCCCTTGACCTCGGGTACGCCCCGCCCTTCTCGCCGGTGTGGGACCCCGTCCTGGTGGCGGCGAGGAAGGCGACGGCGAAGGTGCGGGACGGTCAGCGGTGAGCAGCGGGCGGTTCAGGCCGTCGTGCTGATCCGCGGCAGGGAGGTGACGCCTCCGCCGGCCGTCACGGCGGCGGGCTGCTCCCCGGCGGGTTTGGCGTGCGAGGCGGACGGCCGGGTGGACCGCAGGCGGTAGCTCACCGCCTCGTCCAGCGTCACCGGCCGCTGCATCTGCGCCGCCAGCCGCCCGGCATCCTGACCGAGCCGGGCGACGTCCTCCCAGGGGAGCCGTATCACCAAGGACAGCTCGGCCTCGCCGTCGGGCAGCGCCTGCATCGCCGTCACCTGCGGAGCGTTCGCGTTCATCGCCTGATCCTCACGTCGGTTGAGAGGAGATACGCGGCCCCGCCCGCCTGCGTTCACCGATTCACCGGCCGTATCCCGGGCAGTACTTCTGTGTGGTCATCCCCGTCCATGACGTGAACCCGGCGCGCCGCACCCCGTATGTGACGTACGCCCTCGTCGCCGCCAACGTCCTCGTCTTCCTCGTCACTCCCGGCACCCTCGGTTCGGTGCCGGGTTCGAGCGAACTGGCGCAGCTCTGCCATCTGCAGGCGTTCATGGACCACTACGCGGCGGTCCCCAGAGAGCTGATCCACCATCAGATGCCCCGTGCGGTGCCGACCGGCGGCATCGGTGTGGGCCCGCACGGCCCGGGCTGCGTGGTGGGGCCGGCCGCCTACGACAAGTCCCCGGCGCTGTCCGTGTTCACGGCGATGTTCCTGCACGGCGGCTGGCTGCACCTGCTGGGCAACATGCTGTTCCTGCTGATCTTCGGCAACAACGTCGAGGACCGGATGGGCCACATCCGCTACTTCCTCTTCTACGTCTTCTGCGGCTACGCGGCCGGTTACGGCTTCGCGCTGCTCAACGCCACCTCCGCCGAGCCGCTGATCGGCGCGTCCGGCGCGATCGCCGGTGTGCTCGGCGCGTATCTGGTGCTGTACCCGAGGGCGCGGGTCTGGGTCCTCGTGCCCTTCCTCGTCTTCCTGCCGCTGCGGCTGCCCGCCTGGCTGGTGCTGGGCTTCTGGTTCGGGCTGCAGGCGGTGTACTCCTCCGGGCACGGGGTGTCCGGAGCCGGGACGGTGGCCTACTCGGCCCACGTGGTGGGCTTCGTGGTGGGCATGGTGCTGGCCTGGCCGCTCAAACCGGGCACCCCGCCACCGCCGGAGCCGCGCCGCCTGGTGTTCGGCAGGCAGGCGCGGCCCCGTCAGGTGTGGTGAGCGCGGGCGCGGTGAGCGTGCGGCGGGCGGCCGCGCTCAGCGGGCGGTACTGGTGTGGACGTACTCCACGAGCCGGGTCAGCGCGTCCGGGTCGGTGTTCGGCATGACCCCGTGGCCGAGGTTGAAGACGTGGCCCTCGAGTCCGGCGGCGGTGTCGAGCACCTCGCGGGCGCGGGCCTCGACGGTGTCCTTGTCGGTGAACAGCACCGTCGGGTCCAGGTTGCCCTGGAGCGCCTTGCCCGGTCCGACGCGGCGGACGGCCTCGTCCAGCGGGACGCGCCAGTCGACGCCGACCACGTCGGCGCCGGCCTCGCCCATCAGCCCGAGCAGCTCGCCGGTGCCGACGCCGAAGTGGATGCGCGGGACGCCGTAGCCGGCGACGGCGTCGAACACCTTCGCCGAGGCGGACATCACCGACCTGCGGTAGTCGGCCGGGGCCAGCGCGCCGACCCAGGAGTCGAAGAGCTGGACCGCCGAGGCCCCCGCCTCGATCTGGACCTTGAGGAACGCGGCCGTGATGTCGGCGAGGCGGTCCAGCAGGTCGGCCCAGAGCTGCGGGTCGCCGTACATCATCGCCTTGGCGTTCTCGTACGTGCGCGAGGGGCCGCCCTCGACCAGGTAGCTCGCCAGGGTGAACGGCGCCCCGGCGAAGCCGATCAGCGGGGTCCCGCCCAGCTCGCGGGTGAGCATGCCGATCGCTTCGGTGACGTAGGACACGTCCTCGGGCGTGAGGTCGCGCAGCCGGGCCAGGTCGGCGCGGGTGCGCACGGGCTGCTCCACGACCGGGCCGACGCCGGGCTTGATGTCCAGGTCGAGGCCGATGGCCTTGAGCGGGACGACGATGTCGCTGAAGTAGATCGCCGCGTCCACGTCGTGCCGGCGCACCGGCTGCAGCGTGATCTCGGTGACCAGCTCGGGCCGCATGCAGGACTCGAGCATCGGGACGCCCTCGCGCACCTTGCGGTACTCGGGCAGCGAGCGGCCGGCCTGGCGCATGAACCACACGGGGGTGTGCGGCACGGGTTCACGCCTGCACGCCTTGAGGAAGGCGCTGTCGTACGTAGCGGTCGGCTGCTTGCCCGCGGGGCTTGGGTTGGCACTCACGTCGGCAAGTCTCGCACGGCCGCGAAGCGAGAAGTGCGGCCGCCCTCAGGGGTGTCCTCCCTGCACGGGGGCACTGTTCCCCTTACTCTTCCCCGCATGGCTGCGGCTCAGGGACGATCGTCGGACGGCGCTGACGGAATGGACGACGCGAAGGACTCCGCCCAGGCGGAGGGCCGGACGGGCACGGCGGCGCCGCCGGCGTTCCGGGCCGCGGTCGACGCGCTGCGCGGCGCGCGGCTGCGGCCGCAGATCGAGGTGGAGCCCACACCCGCCCCGCAGCGGCTCGCCCCCTTCGCGTACGCGCTGGAGGCCGCGGTGGTCGACGGCGACGAGGACCTGGCCGACGGCCGGCTGGTACTGCTGCACGACCCGGCCGGGCACGAGGCCTGGCACGGCACCTTCCGGCTGGTGACGCTGGTGCGCGCGGAGCTGGAGCCGGAGATGGCGGCCGATCCGCTGCTGCCCGAGGTGTGCTGGTCGTGGCTGACCGGGGCGCTGCAGGCGCGCGGGCTGGCCTACGGCGAGCCCAGCGGAACCGTCACGCGCGCCAGCTCGCACTACTTCGGCGGACTGTCCGCCCGCCCCGCCGCCTCCCAGATCGAGATCCGCGCCTCCTGGACGCCGCGCGAGGGCCTGGGCGGGGCGCCGGACACCGCCGCGCATCTGGCCTCGTGGTGCGATCTGCTGGCCCAGGTCGGCGGGCTGCCGCCGGCCGGTCCGGGCGACGCCTCCGTGGTCACGCTGCCGCAGCGCAGGGGTCCGCAGTCACGGTGACCTGAGGCGCGGCCGTCCCTGATTCATCCTCTTGGGCGGCCTGTTGACTCTCTCTTTGTCGATACGGCCACTTTCTGACCTCGAATCGCATCGGCTCGAACCGATTCGATCTTCGGATGATCGATCGCCTGTCCGAATTGAACGGATTGTTACTCACTAGATCGTGATCATTCTCTAAAGGCGCACGGCTTTGCTGCCGAAGACGACTGTGACCCTGAAAGCACGTTTCGTCCCGGCTTCCTCCCCACAAGCCGGCCCCGTCCCCCCACCCAGGAGGCCTGGTGTCCGTTCTCCTCGAGCAGCCCGCAAGCCTGGTCGCCTACCGCCCGAACAAGCCGACCGCCATGGTGGTCGTGGCCGACCCGCGCGTCCGTTCCACCGTCACCCGCCATCTGTGGGCCCTCGGTGTGCGCGACGTGATCGAGGCCTCGTCCGTCGCGGAGGCTCGTCCCCGCATCGGCAACCCCCGCGACATCTGCGTCGCCGACGTCCACCTGCCCGACGGCTCCGGCCTGACCCTGCTGTCCGAGACCCGCGCCGCGGGCTGGCCCAACGGGCTGGCCCTCTCGGCCGCCGACGACATCGGCGCCGTGCGCAACGCCCTCGCCGGCGGGGTCAAGGGTTACGTCGTCACCGGAACCCGAACCAACATCGGCCTCCCCGCCCGGCCCGGCGCCGCTCCCCTCGGCGCCGCCGCCCGTATGCACCGCCGCCCCCCGGGTGCCCCGAGCCACCCGGGCGGCTACCGCGAGCTGTCCGGACGGGAGGTCGAGGTGCTCCGCCTGGTCGCCGAGGGCCAGTCCAACAAGGCGATCGGCGTCTCGATGGGCCTGTCCGCACTGACCGTGAAGAGTCACCTGGCCCGTATCGCCCGCAAGCTCGGCACCGGCGACCGCGCCGGCATGGTGGCCGTGGCGCTGCGGACCGGCATCATCCACTGACCCGTACCGACTCCTCCATACGACCCGTGAGCGCAATGCCCGTTCACTCATATGAACCGGAAGTTTCACCGGCCTGACTGGTTTACGACCCTGCGGCGCCCGTCGACGGAACGTTCCGTCGACGGGCGCCGCGCGCACACGGATACCCTTGACAGGTGACCGACGCCCAAGAGACCGCAGCAGACAGTTCCGTGCGCACCACCGGGGGCACTCCTCCGGACGACGCCGGGGCCACTGTGCTGGGGGCGCCGACTCCGCTGCTCGAGCCCCGCGAGGGGATTCCGCCCGTGATCGCCGACGAGGCCGCCCTCGCCGAGGTGATCGCCGCCTTCGCGGCCGGCTCCGGCCCCGTCGCCGTCGACGCCGAGCGCGCCTCCGGATACCGCTACGGCCAGCGCGCCTACCTCGTCCAGCTGCGCCGCGAGGGCGCGGGCAGCGCGCTCATCGACCCCGTCGCCTGCCCCGACCTCTCCGGTCTCGGCGAGGCGCTGGCCGGCGTCGAGTGGGTGCTGCACGCCGCCACCCAGGACCTGCCCTGCCTGCGGGAGATAGGCATGGTCCCGACCCGGCTGTTCGACACCGAGCTGGCCGGCCGGCTCGCCGGGTTCCCCCGGGTCGGTCTCGGCGCCATGGTCGAGGGCGTCCTCGGTTTCGTCCTGGAGAAGGGCCACTCCGCCGTCGACTGGTCGACCCGGCCGCTGCCCGAGCCCTGGCTGCGCTACGCCGCCCTGGACGTCGAGCTCCTGGTGGACCTGCGGGACGCGCTGGAGAAGGAGCTGGACCGGCAGGGCAAGCTCGACTGGGCGCTTCAGGAGTTCGCGGCGATCGCGGCGGCGCCGCCCGCCGAGCCCCGCAAGGAACCCTGGCGCCGCACGTCCGGGATGCACAAGGTGCGCCGCCGCCGGCAGCTCGCCGTCGTCCGGGAGCTGTGGCTGGCACGGGACCGCATCGCCCAGCGGCGCGACGTGTCGCCGGGCAAGGTGCTGTCGGACGCGGCCATCGTGGAGGCCGCGCTCTCGCTCCCGGCCAACGTGCACGCGCTGGCCGCGCTGAACGGGTTCGGGCACCGGGTGGGGCGCAGGCAGCTCGACCAGTGGCAGGCGGCGGTCGACCGGGCGAAGGCGCTCCCCGAGGCGCAGCTCCCCCAGCCGGGACAGCCGGTCACCGGACCGCCGCCGCCCCGGGCGTGGGCAGACAAGGACCCCGCGGCGGCGGCCCGCCTCTCGGCCGCACGGGCCGGTGTGTCGGCGCTGGCCGAGCAGCTCAACATGCCCCAGGAGAACCTGGTCTCCCCCGACACCGTGCGGCGGGTGTGCTGGGAGCCGCCGGCCGCGGTGACCGCCGGGACGGTGGCGGACGCGCTGGCCGGCCACGGTGCGCGGCCCTGGCAGGTGGAGCAGGTGACGCCCGTGCTGGTCGCGGCGCTGTCGGGCGCGGGCGCCTGAACCGGAACCCGGACGTCGAAATCACGCCAAGATCCTGGGCGCGTCGACACGCCCCGCTTCCCGGTTCCGAGACGCGTCCGCGCGCCCCTTCGTGGCCGAGGGCCCGCGTCCGACACCCGGGCGCGGGCTCTTTCCATGCCGGCCGCGGGAGCGGGACCGGGCGCGTGTCCCGGCGGGGAGGCACCCCCCTGCACACGGATCGACGACTCCGTCGGTGTGACGTTCACCGCTCCGGCCGGGGGGAGGACTGGGCAGTCACGTTACTCACAAGTAGCATGGCCCGTAAGCAAGCGCTCAGCATCCCGCATCTGGAGGAGAGCCATCGTGCCTCGTACCGTCAGGGACGTCGTCTTCGTCGACGGCGTCCGCACCCCGTTCGGCAAGGCGGGCCCGAAGGGCATCTACCACGAGACCCGCGCCGACGACCTCGTCGTCAAGGCGATCCGGGAGCTGCTGCGCCGCAACCCCGGCCTGGACCCCAAGAAGATCGACGAGGTCGCCATCGCGGCGACCACCCAGATCGGTGACCAGGGCCTGACCCTCGGCCGCACGGCCGGCATCCTCGCGGGCCTGCCGCAGTCCGTGCCCGGCTACTCGATCGACCGCATGTGCGCCGGCGCCCTGACCGCCGTGACCACCACCGCCGGTTCGATCGCGTTCGGCGCCTACGACGCCGTCATCGCCGGTGGCGTGGAGCACATGGGCCGCCACCCGATGGGCGAGGGCGTGGACCCGAACCCGCGCTTCGTCTCCGAGAAGCTGGTCGACGAGTCGGCGCTGTTCATGGGCATGACCGCCGAGAACCTGCACGACCGCTACCCGCAGATCACCAAGCTGCGCGCCGACGAGTACGCCGTGCGCTCGCAGGAGAAGGCCGCCAAGGCGTACGCCAACGGCAAGATCCAGCAGGACCTGGTGCCGATCTCGGTGCGCCGCACCAACGCCGAGGCCGGCGAGACCGGCTGGGGCCTGGTCACGGCCGACGAGCCGATGCGCCCGGGCACCACGCTGGAGAACCTCCAGGGCCTGAAGACCCCGTTCCGCGTGCACGGCCGGGTCACCGCCGGCAACGCGGCCGGCCTGAACGACGGCGCCACCGCGTCGATCATCGCGAGCGAGGACTTCGCCCGCGAGAACGGCCTGCCGGTCAAGATGCGCCTGGTCTCCTACGCCTTCGCGGGCGTCGAGCCCGAGGTGATGGGCTACGGCCCGATCCCGGCCACGGAGAAGGCCCTCGCCAAGGCGGGTCTGTCCATCTCCGACATCGGCCTGTTCGAGATCAACGAGGCCTTCGCCGTCCAGGTGCTGGCCCTCCTCGACCACTACGGCATCGCGGACGACGACGAGCGCGTCAACCAGTACGGCGGCGCGATCGCCTACGGTCACCCGCTCGCCTCCTCCGGCGTCCGTCTGATGACGCAGCTGGCCCGCCAGTTCGAGGAGCAGCCCGAGGTCCGCTACGGCCTCACCACCATGTGCGTCGGCTTCGGCATGGGCGCGACGGTCATCTGGGAGAACCCGCACTTCGACGGAGGCGACAAGTGAGCACCACCGCTGAACTCCTGAAGGGCGCGGCCGAGCTGTTCCCGGACGAGGTCGTCACGCAGGCGCACGTACGCCACTTCGACCTTCCCTTCGGGGCCGGGCGCTTCGCGCTCATCACCCTGGACAACGGCCTGGACCACACCAAGCCGACCACCTTCGGCCCGCAGTCGCTCGCGAACCTGAACGCCGCGATCGACCAGGTGGAGAAGGAGGCCGCGGACGGCGGGATCGTCGGCGCCGGCGTCACCGGCAAGCCGTTCATCTTCGCGGTCGGCGCCGACCTCAAGGGCGTGGAGCTGCTCAAGCAGCACGAGCACGCGCTGGCCATCGGCAAGGGCGGCCACGAGGTCTTCAAGCGCCTCGCGAAGCTGGCCGTGCCCACCTTCGCCTACTACAACGGCGCGGCGATGGGCGGCGGCGTCGAGGTCGGCCTGCACTGCACCTACCGCACGGTGTCGAAGGCCATCCCGGCGTTCTCCCTCCCCGAGGTCTTCCTCGGCCTGGTCCCGGGCTGGGGCGGCTGCACGCTGCTGCCGAACCTGATCGGCGCCGACAAGGCCGTCTCGGTCATCATCGAGAACAGCCTCAACCAGAACAAGCAGCTCAAGGGCAAGCAGGTCTTCGAACTGGGCATCGCCGACGCCCTCTTCGAGGGCGCCGACTTCCTGGAGCAGTCGCTGCTGTGGACCGCCCAGGTCCTCAAGGGCGACATCAAGGTCGAGCGCCCGGCGATCGACCGCGGCGAGGCCTGGGACCAGGCCGTCGCGCGCGGCCGGTTCATCGCGGACGGCAAGGTGCACGGCGCGGCCCCGGCCGCCTACCGGGCCCTGGAGATCATCGCGGCCGCCAAGAACGGCGACCTGCAGCAGGGCTACGACGCCGAGGACCAGGCCCTCGCCGACCTGATCATGGGTGGCGAACTGCGCGCCGGCATCTACGCGTTCAACCTCGTCCAGAAGCGCGGCAAGCGTCCCGCCGGCGCCCCGGACAAGAACCTGGCCCGCCCGGTCACCAAGGTCGGTGTCGTCGGCGCCGGTCTGATGGCCTCGCAGCTCGCCCTGCTCTTCCTGCGCCGCCTCGAGGTGCCGGTCGTCCTGACCGACATCGACCAGGAGCGCGTCGACAAGGGTGTGGGCTACGTCCACGCCGAGATCGACAAGCTGCTCGGCAAGGGCCGGATCAACCAGGACAAGGCCAACCGCCTCAAGGCGCTGGTGACGGGTGTCCTGGACAAGGCCGAGGGCTTCTCGGACGCCGACTTCGTCATCGAGGCGGTCTTCGAGGAGATCGGCGTCAAGCAGCAGGTGTTCGCCGAGGTCGAGGCCGTCGCCCCGGCGCACGCGATTCTCGCCACCAACACCTCCTCGCTGTCGGTGTCGGAGATGGCGTCGAAGCTGAAGCACCCCGAGCGGGTCGTCGGCTTCCACTTCTTCAACCCGGTCGCGATCCTCCCGCTGCTGGAGATCGTCCGCGGCGAGAAGACGGACGACGCCTCGCTGGCCACGGCCTTCGCCGTCGCCAAGAAGCTGAAGAAGACCGCGGTCCTCACCAAGGACGCCCCGGCGTTCGTCGTGAACCGCATCCTGACCCGCTTCATGGGCGAGATCCAGAACGTGATCGACGAGGGCACCCCGGTCGAGGTCGCCGAGAAGGCGATCGAGCCGCTCGGCCTGCCGATGTCCCCGCTGGTCCTGCTGGAGCTGGTCGGCCCGGCGATCGGCCTGCACGTCTCGGAGACCCTCAACCGGGCCTTCCCGGACCGCTTCACGGTCTCCCCGAACCTCGCGGCCGTCGTCAAGGCGGGCAAGCGCGGCTTCTACGTCTACGACAGCGGCAAGCCGGAGCTGGACCCGGAGGTCGCCGCGCTGCTGAAGCAGGGCGACACCGTCCTGACCGAGGAGCAGGTCCGCGACCGCGTCCTCGACGCGGTGGCCCAGGAGATCGGCCTGATGCTCGACGAGGGCGTCGTCGCCGAGGCCCAGGACATCGACCTCTGCCTGATCACCGGCGCCGGCTGGCCCTTCCACCTGGGCGGCATCACGCCTTACCTGGACCGCGAGGGCGTCTCCGAGCGGGTGAACGGCAAGCGGTTCCTGGAGACGGGCGTGGCGAGCGTTCCGGCGTAAGCGCTCCCTGACCGGGAAGAGGGCCTCCGCCTGCGGGCGGGGGCCCTCTTCGTGTGTCAGTACTCGCCGTTGAACACGGCCGCGGGCGCCCCCGCCGACAGGTTCAGGACGGTGAAGGGAACCTGCGTGACCGCGGATTCGGCTCCGGAGTGGTCCACGGCGAAGACGTCGACGACGTGCATGCCCGCGCCCCACGCCCAGCCCGAGTCCCACGACCAGCTTCCGTCCAAAGCGACCGCGACGCCCCCGAGCAGTACGCCGTTCTGGCGGAACCCGACCTGTGCGGCGCCCGCGGCGGCTCCCCGGAACACGATCCGGGAGTCCATCACCTGTTCGTGGGCCACGGGTTCCAGCACCATCGGCGCGGAGGAGCCCGGCCCGACCGTCGACAGCACGGGCCCGCGGTCCCCGGCGGACGGGGCGAAGACCGGCGCGCCGGGCCCGTCCGCGCCGTCGACGGCTGTGAAGTGGGCCTCGACGCGCTCGGACTGGTAGCCCGCCGCGTCCACCGCGTAGAGCTTCACCGGGTGCTTCCCCTTGCTCCATGCCCGGCCGAGATCCCAGGACCAGCTGCCGTCGGGCGCGACGTCGGTCTGGCCCAGGTACTTGCCGTGTTCCCAGATGATCACGCGGACGGCGCCGCGGGCGTGTCCCGCGAGCCGTACGGCGTCCCGGCGGACCTCCTGCTGGTGCGCCGGCGCCGTCACCACGGGCGGCGGGAACTCCGCACCGCGGACCAGCGACGTGGCGGAGAGGTAGGAGTCGATGGCCGAGCGGTCGCGGCCGGGCTCCTCGTAGCCGTTGCGGACGAAGCCCAGGCGCGGGGCGATCCCGTCGATCAGGCAGTTGGCGATGCCCATGAGCAGGGGGACGTTGCGGCCCGCGACCTGGGTGTGGTCGGCGATGTGCGGGGAGTCGCTGAACACGAAGTTGAAGTTCTCGTAGGGCTGGAACAGCCCGAGGAAGGGTTCGACCTGGACCGGGTACTGGTCGTCCTGGACCGCCGACACGAGATAGATGTTCGCCGCACGGTTGGCCCCCGAGCGCAGCAGGTCGGGGATGAGCGCGTCCACGGCCCGGACGTTCTCCTCGGGGACACCCTCACCGAGCATGTAGCGGGCGGTGCCCGGGTGCACGTCGCGTACGTACGTCCCGATCAGGAACTGCGGCGCGATGGCGACGATGTTCCGGAAGCCGTACTTCAGGCCGAAGTAGAGAGCGGCGCTGCCGCCCTTCGAGCCGCCCCACAGGGTGACGGAGTCGGGGGTGAGGTCGAGGGCCCGCATCACGTTGGAGATCAGCGTGACGACGGACTGCTCAAGGGAGAAGTCCATCCCCTTGCACAGGTAGTAGCTGCGGTTGTCGTCGAACTTGTCGCGTATCCAGAGGACGTTGGCACGCAGTTTGTCGAACACGCCGTTGGACCAGCCGTAGTCGGCCGGCGCGGCGAAGTTGGCGAACACGACGACCAGGTGCCGGTTGCCCTTCTGGGCGTGGCTGAACCGGTACTCGACCGGGAAGGTCCCGGAGGCCTCTATGCCGACGAGCAGCTGACGTCCACTCGAGGATGCTTGGGGCATGTCGGAAATCCACTTCCTGTTCTGCGAAGCCTGGCGGTCTCAGTAACCGACGGGCGCCGCGCCCGCGGTGGCGTTGGTGACGGCGAAGACGACGGCTGTCGCCGGGGACTCGGCTCCCGCCGCGTCGGCCGCGTACACCTCGACGGTGTGCACGCCCTCGGCCCACAGCCAGCCCGGCTCCCAGGTCCAGTCGCCGTCCGGAGCGACCGCGCACGCGGCGAGGAAGACCCCGTTCTCCTTGAAACCGACGTGGGCGGCGCCCACGGCGATGCCCTGGAAGCCGACTTCGGAACCGGACAGCTGGCCGTACGCCTGCGGACGCCTCACCAGCGGTGCGGAGAGTTCACCGGAGACCGCCGCGGCCGGATACGGGGCGTCCGGCGCCGGGACCTGCGCCACGGCATGCTCGGAGACGGTGAACCGCACGTCGGTTCGCTCGGACTGGTATCCGTTCGGGTCGACGGCGAACATGCGCACCAGGTGCTCGCCCGTGCTCCACGGCGTGTCCCGCACCCACGTCCAGCCGCCGTCCGGGGCCACGGGCGCCGACGCCAGGTACTTGCCGTTCTCCCAGATGCTCACCCGGACCGCGCCGGGCGCGTGGCCGGTGAAGCGGGCGCCCGTGACGGGCAGCAGGTTGTGCGCGGCGGGCGCGGTCACGACCGGAGCGGCGAACGAACTCTGCACCACCGACGTGGACTTGATGAAGGAGTCGATGCCCGAACGGTCGGCGTCGGGCTCCTCGTAGCCGTGCCGTGCGACGCCGAGGCGCGGGGCGATGCCCTCGACCAGCAGGTAGGCGATTCCCAGCAGCGGGGGCGTGTTGCGCTGGGTCACCTTCCCGTGGTCCGTGATGAACGGGGACTCGCTGTAGATGAAGTTGAAGTTCTCGTAGCGCTGCAGCAGGCCGAGGAAGGGCTCCACCTGGCTGCTGTACTGCTCGTCCTGCGGCGAGGACACCAGGTAGATGTTCGCGTCCGGGTTGGCTCCCGAGGCCAGCAGGTCGGGCAGGACCGCGTCGAGGGTGCGGACGTCGTCGGGCGCCATCCCCTCGCCCAGCATGTGCCGGCCCGTGTCCGGGTAGACGTCGCGCACGAAGGTGCCGATCGCGAGCTGCGGGACGCTGGCGACGATGTTGCGGAAGCCGTACCGCAGCCCGAAGTACAGCGCCGCGCTGCCGCCCTTCGAGCTGCCCCACAGCGTGACGTCGCCGGGGGTGAGGCCGAGGGCGTCGACGACCCTGGAGATGAGTCCGATCACGGACCTCTCGACCGCGAAATCCATGTTCTCGCAGAGGTAGTACGTGTTCCCGCCGTCGAACCGGTCCCGGATCCAGAGGATGTTGGAGCGCAGGTTGTCCAGGATGCCGGTGGCCCAGCCGTAGTCGTCCGGGGCGAAGATGTTGGCGAAGACGACCATCAGGTGCCGGTTGCCATTCCTCGCGTGGGAGAAGCGGTACTCGACCGGCCGGCCACCGGAGGCGTCGATCCCCTGGATCGTCTGACGGCTCTTCCTGGGTGCTTCAGGCATGGTGCGGTTCCACTCTGGTCGGGCGGTTCGGCGTCGGGTGCCGATCGGCGATGATGGCGTGATGCTTCGAAGTCGAGGGCGCCGGGCCGTGGCCGCGGCAGCCGCCCTGCTGGGACTCGCGACCGCGGTGCTCGTGGCGCAGTCGTCGGGACCCACCCGCTCCCCCGCCCCGCGCCGCTCGCTGACGGTGGCGACCTGGAACATGTGCGGCGTCCGGCAGTGGAACTGCGCGGACACCGGGAGCCCGGCCGTGAAGCAGCGTGAGCTGCGGCGCCTCGCCACCCGGGCCGGGGCCCGGGTGATCTTCCTGCAGGAGGCGTGCGCCGGCGATGTCGAGGCCGTGCGCAGGGCGCTCGGCACGTCCTGGCACACGGCGTTCCGGCCCTACGGCGAGGCTGACCGGGTCGGCCGAGTCGGCACGGTGCCCTGCGCCGGCGCCGGGCAGGGTTCCGCCGGCATCGCCATCCTCGCGGCGTACCCGCTGTCCTCCGTCACGCGGGTGCCCTCGCAGCAGCCCACCGTGGGGTTGCGGCGCGGCATCCTGTGCGCCTCGGTAGCGGCGCACCGGGTCCGCCTGTGCACCGCCCATCTGAGTCCGGCGGGCAGCGACCGGGCGCATCCCGGCTGGGAGTTCCGCGACGATCAGCTCAAGGCCCTGGTGGCCGCGGTTCCCGCACGGCGCACGGTGTACGGCGGCGATCTGAACGTGAATCCGCCGGGCGACGGCAACTCCGCGTCGTGGGTGTGGCCGTCCGCGCCGTACGACGTCCACCAGGAGTGCGACGGGTCCCCCGACTCCGCCCGCAGCACCCACGTCTCCGGGCACAAACTGGACTACCTGTTCACCGGCCTGCCCAGGGTCCGCTGCACCGTGCGCGACACCGGCGCCTCCGACCACTTCGCGCTGATCATGCGCGTAGGGACGGACTGAACGGGCGGCACCGGCGGGGCGCCTGGGCCGCGGCGGCTGGACGCGGGTGACGGCAAGCGGCCTGGGGGTGTTCGTGCGCGGCGCGCTCATGGCGCGTCGCGGCCGTCCGGCCCGGGCGGACGCGGCCGCCGAACGCGCCGGTCGCGCCCGGGACGGGTCCCGGGCGTCACACGACCACGTCCTCGACGGCCCTGCCCTCGGGCACCTGCGCCTGCGCAGGCGTCGTGAAGGGCATGAACCGCTGCATCGCGGCTGGCGCCTGGGCGTGCGGCTGCTGGACGGCGTCGAAGTCACCGGCCCACCCGGCGCCCGTCTGCGCGGCCGCAGGGCCGTACTCCTGCGCCTGCGGCACACCGCCCGTCACCCCGTGTCCGTGATGCGAGGACTGGCCGGGAATCACGTTCATCAGCCCTGCTTCGGCCGGGGTCTCGGCCGGGCCGGGCCGGGGGGCGAACCACTGCTGGGAGTTCCAGTGGAGGGGGGTGAGGGGCCGTCCCGCGTGCGTGTTGTCCACCGTGCCGACGGCAGGTGCTCGGGCGGCCTCGGGGGCGAGGTCACCGCCCGCGACCAGCATCCGGTCGGCGAGCCGCGCGGACGCGTAGCCGTCGTCGAGATCGCAGAACTCGCTCTGGAACCAGCGGTAGCGCTCGGCGTACTCCTCGTGGATCCGGTCGATCTCGCGGATCGAGGTCACGAGATCCTCGGAGGTGTGCACCAGAGGACCGGGAGCGCTGTTCTGGAAGTCGAAGTAGAAACCGCGCAGGGTGTCGCGGTAGTGGTGCAGGTCGTAGGTGAAGAAGAGGATCGGGCGCCCGGTGTTGACGTAGTCGAACATCAGCGACGAGTAGTCCGTGATCATGACGTCGGTGATCAGGGACAGGTCGGCCATGTCCGGGTAGTCCGAGACGTCGAAGACGAAGCCGTCGCCGGCTCCCGGCACCGGGTCGACGACGTTGGGGTGACGCCGGACCAGGAGGACGTGGTCGGCGCCGAGCCGGGCGCGGGCGTCCGCGAGGTCGATGCGGAAGTCGAGCTTGTACTTGCCGGGGGCGTAGAACTGGTCGTCGCGCCAGGTCGGTGCGTACATGACGACGCGCTTGCCCTCGGGAAGGCCGATGCGCCGGCGGATCTCCCGCTCCCGCTGCTCCATGCCGGGCAGCCGCAGGATGTCGTTGCGCGGATATCCGCACTCCACCATCTCGCCCGGGAAGCCGAAGGCGCGCTTGAGGATCGGCGTGGAGAAGCTGTTGGGCGACACCAGCATGTCCCAGTTCTGCACCTCCTTCTCCACTCGCTCCAGATAGCGCTGGTCGGCGAAGTGGATGGCCTCGATGTCGTGGCCGATCTTCTTCAGCGGGGTGCCGTGCCAGGTCTGCACGACGACCTGGCCCTCGCGCTTCTGGAACCAGTCGGGCAGGTGGTTGTTGACGACGACGTACTGGCTGGTGGCCAGCGCCTCGTACCACTCGGGGGACCACATGCGCACCGGTGTCGCCGTGGGCGGTACCTGGACCTGGTCGTCCCGGACGACGAACAGGTGCTCGAGGTCGACGCCCCGCCGCACCAGTTCCTCGTGCAGGGCACGGGGGCTGTCCGAGTACTGGGTGCCCTTGAACGCGTCCAAGAGGATCGCCGGACGCACCTTCTTGCGGCGCGCCGCGGGGTAGGTCTTGGTGCGCAGCAGCTTCTGGCGGTATGGGCCCCGGGCGTCGTCGGGCATGGCCGAGTGGACCAGGAGGGAGAGCCTGTCGTACGCCTCCGCCTCGAGTTCGTACCGGCGCTCGCTCGCCTCGTACTCCTGCGGGAAGGACTCGATGCGGTCCTGCTCGATCTTCACCATCAGGTCTTCGAGCCGGTCCTCACGGGCCACCGCCGAGAGGTCCTGGCGACGCAGGAAGAAGTCCCAGCGGCCGGCCGCGAGGGGGATGTCGCCGGCGAGCGTGCGCATGGCCGCGGGGGTGAGCACCGCGTGGAACTCGTTGCCGTTCCAGACGAGCGGAACGGGGCGTTCCGCCCCGTGGGCGCGCGAACGCACCACGAGGTGGGCGTCGTGGTATTCCTGCGCGGTGAGCCGGTCGGCGGCCAGATAGCGGCCGCTGATCTCCAGCGAGCCGTCCTCGCGCCAGGCGACGTCCGTCGCGGTGGGCAGGGTCGCCCGCTCGAAGAGCACGAGGTAGCCCGAACCGTTGCGGTGGACCACGATTTCCCGGTCGCCCTCACGGGTCTGGAGCGACGCGGGCATCCGGTAGTGCCCGTCGGCCGTCTCCTGGGCCATGACCGGATACATCGTCATCTTGCGGCCCTCGACGTGGAAGGTGGTCTTCCAGCCGTTGCTGCCCATGCTCCAGGACTTGGGGATCTGCCCGTCCGCCTGGGCGTCCGACCGGAACCCGGGCACCAGGACGCGCAGCGGGAGACGGGCGCTGAAGGTGCACCAGCCCTCGCCGCCGGGGGTGAAGTGCACCCGGGCGTCGTGGCGCCCCGCCCCGCTCATGCTGGTGACCCGGAGCTTGCCCCACTCCGGGACCTTGGGGCCGAGGTAGACACCGCGCAGCTCCAGCTGGTCGCCGTGGACGCGGTGGCCGGTGATGCGGCAGCGCACGATCTCCACGCGTAGCTTGAGCTTGCCCTGCAGGAACAGCGGAAGTATCCGGGTGTTCTTGTCGACATACCGGTACGGCGGGTTCGCGGCGGTTCCCGCGCCGCCGCGGCCGATGCCCCGGTAGCGGAACAGACCGCGGCTGAGGACGCCGGCGGCGACGTCCCAGGTCCCCTCGACCCACTCCCCCTTGCGCTTGAGCCGGGTGGTGTCGATACGCGCCTCGAAGCCCGCCCAGTCGTAGCAGTAACGATTCTGGTTGGAGCGTTCGGTGGCCTGCGGCGCATAGGTGGTCTTGGCCGTGGTCACCACCATCCGGCCCTGCTTCTTGTTCCGCAGGGCGATGGCCTTGACCGACATGTGCTTCTTGTGGACGTTGATGAACCGGACGTACGCGGCGCCCGTGAGGGTGAGCTGGTGGCCGTTGCCGCTCCAGTGCGCGCCGCTCAGCGACCCGTGCAGCGAGAATTCCTTGTCCAGCCGGTAGGCCTTCTTGTCCAGCCCGACCTCGCGGTCCCCCAGGAAGGGGTAGTTGAGGTAGCGGCGGACCCGCCGCTGGACCGGCATCGGGCCGCCCTTGCGCTCGAAGTGCACGACCTCCAGCAGCTCGGGCAGCCGCCGGGCGCGCACCAGGAGCCACTTGACGCGGGCGTCCGCCGGCAGCTCGTCGATGATGGTGAGGTCTGCCTCGTCCAGGAACGCGTTGGCCCACTCCATGAAGGCCTGCTGGTACTCCTCGTCGGCGTCGGGCAGCACCTTGAGGTGGAGCATGAGGTCCGACTTGAGGCAGGCGAGGTCGTACTTGCGCTTGCTGCCCTCGAAGTCCCCGTTGCTTTCGTCGCCGAGGAACCGGCTCACCGACTGCACCGCCGCGACACGGTCCCGCAGGTTCGACAGCTCGGTGTGGCGCTGGGTGATGGACGGGGCGCCGCCGGCGTCACGGCGGCGCCAGAAGTAGACGACGTCCGTGATGACGTCGACCTTGGCGGCGCGGAAGTGGGCGTACATGTTGACCCACGAGTCCTCGTAGAGGACGCCTTCGGGGAATTCGATGGAGTGGCGGTCCCAGAAGGAGCGCCGGAACATCTTGTTCCAGACCGTGCGGTCGTAGATCAGCGCGTCGTGCTTCGTGATGTGGGTGCCGCGCCGGTTCTTCTCCATCGGGCCCTTGTGGAGCGGCGACTGCCACTTGCTCGTGGAGTTCATCATCTGCACGTTGCCGGAGACGAAGTCGGAACCGGACTCCTCGACGGTGCGGATCAGCAGCTCGTAGGCGTACTCGGGGATGACGTCGTCGCCGTCGGCGAAGGCGAGGTACTCGCCGCGCGGGTGCATGCACCGCAGACCGACGTTGCGGGCGTGGCCCGGGCCGTGCGCGTGCTGCCGGACCAGCCGGAAGCGCCGGTCGGCCGCACAGAAGTCGGCCGCGATCCGGACGGATCCGTCGGTGGAGCCGTCGTCGACGAGGATCACCTCGAAGTCACGGAACGACTGCCGGGCGATCGACTCGAGACATTCGGCCAGGTAGAGCTCGACATCCTGAAAGGGCACCACGACACTCAGGCGCGGATGATCCGCCAACTCGTTCTCCTACCCACACATTTCGCCCGCCAGGACATCAAAAGGTCCCGCTCGAACGCCCACCCCTCAAAGCGGTGACGCCCGGCGGCCCCCTTGCCGACGACGCATCACCAGCACCCGTGAACACGACAGAACCCCCTCCATCTTTGTTCACAGATGAACCACATCTTATGTGACTCTTACCCGTGGTCAAGACTTGTTCATGTGCCATGCATCTCAGGCCCGCCCCCTGGTCACCCGCGCCCTGAAGGCCTTGTGCGCGGCGCCTATAGTGCTCCCACTGCACCGACAGCATCAGCGGGCCGGCCTTCCCCCCACCCGGGCCCCGATCCTCCGCATCGCGGAGCCCGTGAGGAGAGGAACCGAAGGCGATGACGCACAGCGCCACCACCGAGCCCCGCCCCGACGGCCAGACCCCGGCGAGCGGCGGGCGGCGTCGGCCGCAGCGCGGCAGGAGACGCTGGGGCCGTATCGTCCTGCTGTCCCTCCTCGTCCTGGTGCTGGCGGCCGGCGGCATCGGCTACTGGCTCTACAGCGACCTCGACAACAACATCAAGGGCGTCGACATCGACAAGGCGATCGGTGACGACCGGCCCGAGAAGCTGCCCACCTCCGGACAGAACATCCTGATACTGGGCTCCGATTCGCGCGCCGGCGCCAACGCCGCGGTGGGCGCGGGCAACGTCTCGGGCGCCCGCTCCGACACCGCGCTGGTGATGCACATACCCGAGGGCCGCACCAGGGCCGTCGCCGTCAGCATCCCCCGCGACACCCTGGTGACCCGGCCCGAGTGCACCAAGTCCGACGGCTCCACGGTCGCGTCCGCGAATCGAGTGATGTTCAACTCCATCTACTCGCAGGTGGGCCCGGCCTGCGTGGTCAAGACCGTGGAACGGATATCCGGGGTCCGCATGGACCACTACGTCGAGGTCGACTTCGCCGGTTTCAAGGGACTGGTGGACGCGATAGGCGGAGTGACCGTCACCGTCGACCAGGACATCCACGACTCCTCCAGCGGCCTGAACCTGACCGCCGGCACGCATCGGCTCGACGGCACGCAGGCGCTCCAGTTCGTCCGTACCCGGCACGGCATCGGAGACGGCAGCGACCTCGGCCGCATCGGTCTGCAGCAGCAGTTCATGCTCGCCCTGCTCTCCGAGATCAAGAAGCAGGACCTGCTGGGCAGCCCCACCAAGACCTACAAGATCGCTGACGAGCTCACCACCGCGCTCACCACCGACTCCGACCTCGCCTCCCTCACCAAGCTTGCGGACTTCGGCCGCAGCCTGAACGGTGTCGACCCGTCCACCATGGAGACGATCATGCTCCCGGTGGCCTACGACAAGGTCGACCCCAACCGCGTCGTGGCGGCGCAGCCGCAGGCGAATCAGCTGTGGAAGGCGATCCGCTCGGACGCCGTCATCCCCGAGTCCGCGAAGAAGTCCCCCGCGACGGGCGGCTGACCCCTTGCCGCCGGCCGCCCCATGCGAGGGCGGCCGGCCGACGGCGGGTCAGAGCGAGTGCCAGCGGCCGAGGGAGAGGCCGGCGCCGTCGTCCTGACGGGCCACCTTGGGCACGCCGTCGGGGCCGATGAGCGCCATGACCACGCGTCCCCGGCCGTCCCTCGCGAGCGCGGGACCGCCCTGGCAGGACTCGGGCAGCGCGTACCACCAGAAGCCGTCCTCCTCCTTCTCGGTGCCGCCCATGCCCAGTACGGCCGAGCCGTCGGTGCCGCGGTAGGCGAGAACGAGGCAGTCGTAACCGTCCAGCGGGGCGCGCAGCGCCGCGTAGGGCCGTTCGGCCGGCGACCCGCCGAGCATGTTGGGCCAGCCGCCGATCCGCCAGGCCGCGGCGCCGCCGCTGTCGGCGTCCGTCCAGAAGAAGGTGGCCCGGTCGAGCCCGGTCCCGGCGGCGGCGAGCGTCCCGGGCGCGGCGCGCAGTGAGAATCCGCGCGGCCCGACGAAGTCGCCGCCCGGGGCGGCCTGACGCCAGATCAGCAGGCCCGTCTCCGCCGCGGCGCAGACCTCCACCCGCCCGTCCTCCAGGGCGACCGCCGCGGGCGCGGCGTCGATGCCGCCGCCCCGCAGGTCCTCCCACGCCCGCCACTTCCCGTTCGGCGCCTCGCGGCGCAGCATCAGTCCGCCGTGCGCGCCGCGCACGAAGACGTGCACCGTGCCGTCCGCCGCGACGGCTCCGACCGGACGGCCGAGTTCCCCGTCCGGCTTCGGAGCGCCGAGCGAACGCCAGTCGCTGAAGGCGAGACCGGTCTGGTACTGGATGGCGTGGACGACGTCGACGCTTCGCGCACCGTCGGTTCCGGCACGCTCCCGGCGGCCGAAGAAGTGGACATAGCCGTTGGCGCCCTGCGCCACGGTCAGCTCGGTGACACCCGGGGCCTCGACGAAGTGCGGGCCGCTCCACACGGGGCCGCCGACCGTGGTCTCCGTCCAGCGCAGAAGCCCGCCGTCCGTGGGTGCGTAGAGCGTGAGCCGGCCGTCCTTGCCCAGCGTGAGCCAGTTCCCATGGGCGGCACCGGACGCGAACCGCTCCTGCCCCTCCCGCAAGCGCCCGCCCGGACGGGCGGCATCCACGGGGCCTGCCGGCCTTCTCCGCATGGCCTCGTGCACCTTCCTCAAGCCCGCCGCATCACGGACACGGGAACCCTGAAACTCGACACATCATATGTCGCTCGCGCACCTGTTCCCCAGCGCCCTCCGGCATCGCGTGCGGGCGGCGACGCCGATCCCTCCCGTGACAGACTGAACCGGTTACGAACGCGACGAAACCAAGGCTGTCGGCGACATGACGGACACGACGGACGACCCCCTGCTGCTGATCGTCGACGGCGCGAACGTCGTCGGTTCGCGGCCGGACGGGTGGTGGCGGGACCGCCGGGCGGCTGCGGGACCGGCTGGCCGCCGAGGGGCTGCCGGGGCACGACGGCGCGGTCGAGATCGTGCTCGTGGTCGAGGGCGCGGCGCGCG
Organism: Streptomyces sp. NPDC038135; assembly: GCF_055601245.1. Classification (NCBI taxonomy): domain Bacteria; kingdom Bacillati; phylum Actinomycetota; class Actinomycetes; order Kitasatosporales; family Streptomycetaceae; genus Streptomyces; species Streptomyces sp. NPDC038135. The sequence goes on from NZ_JBVJXS010000005.1 coordinate 278,903, forward strand.
GGGTGGAGTCGGTGCCGGAGGTGCGGGTGGAGTCGGCCCCCGGCAGCGGGGACGACCGGATCGTCGAGCTGGCCGCGGAGCACTCCGGCCGGCGCCGTCTCGTGGTCACCGCCGACCGCGAGCTGCGGCGCCGGGTGAGCGAGCTGGGCGCGGAGGTGACCGGGCCGCGCGCGGTGCTGGGCTGAGCGCCGGGTCGCGCGCCCGCCGCCGCTCGGGGACGGACGGCGCCGCCCCGGTCGGCGGCGCTCCCCGCAGGGCAGGGCGCCTGCCCCGGTCGGCGGCGCCCGGTCGGGGCGGCGCGCCGGGCCCGTGGGCGCCGTCAGACCGAGAACGCCGCCATCAGGAAGAAGAAGCCGGCCAGGCCGACGAAGCCGAGGAGCGTTCCGGTCACGGCCGGCCACATGCGGCCGGTGCCCTGGCGGGCGTAGTGGATGCCCGCCAGGCCGAAGGTGACGGCGAGGGCGCCGGCCAGCCACGACCACGGCATCAGGGCGAACATGAGGCCGGGCCAGAGGCCGGGGGCGGCGATGATCCCGAGGACGAGCGCGGTGGGGCCGAGGGCGACGGCGGGTGTGTCACCGGGGTCCGGCGTGATCGGCGCAGACATGTGATCCCCCTGATTTGAACGTGTTCAAATGGTCGTCCCGAGCATAGCAGGAGGGGTCGGCGCCGATCGGGTCAACTCCCCCTCAGGCGCTGGGGATCCGGGCGTAGAGCACCGCCCCGTCGACCCGGCCCACCTCCTCGTACCGCCCTTCCAGCAGCCGGCGCAGGCTGGGGACCCGCTCCGGGCGGTACGGCTTGCCGCGGGAGTCGTCGACCACCAGAGCCGGGGCACGCGCCGCCACCTCCGCGCGGAAGACGGGCCAGGCGCCCGGGACCGCGTACCTCTCGCCGACCCGGGGGCCGTCACGGCCGCCGCTGTAGTTGGTGAGCAGGCCCGCGGTGAGGTAGCGGCTGGCCGGGGTGCGGTCCGCCAGCCAGTACGTCTCGGGGTGTATGCCCCACACCAGGACCCGGTCGGCCGGTGTCGTGCGGTGGGCGAGGGCGGTGGCGAGGCGCTGGGCGTGGGCGAGTTCGGCACGCGGGGCGAGCAGGCCCCAGGTGAGGAACAGGGCGCAGCAGCCGGCGGAGGTGAGGACGGCGGACGTCAGGTGTGCGCGGGGCAGGAGTTGCAGGGCCGCCGTGGCCAGCAGGGCGGCGGGGGGCAGAAGTTGCAGGTAGTAGTGCCCGAAGAAGTGGAAGCCGAGGACGACCGCCCCGGCCGACGAGGCCAGCCAGAGCCACAGGTCGGCCCCCATGGCTCGCACGGCTCCCATGACCCCGGGCATGCGGGCAGCTCCGGGGGCGCAGGCCGCTCCAGCGGCTCCGGCGGCTCCGGTGGCGGGGGCACAGGCGGCTCCGGCGGCTCCGGCAGCACCGGCAGCACCGGCGGCTCCGGCAGCACCGGCGGCTCCGGCAGCACCGGCGGCTCCAGCAGCACCGGCGGCTCCAGCAGCACCGGCGGCTCCAGCAGCTCCGGCAGCTCCGGCGGCTCCGGCGGCTCCGGCGGCTCCGGCGGGGCGGCCTGCTCGCAGCACCCGCACCACCGGCGGGATCAGGCCCGCGCAGGCCACGGCCAGGATCGCGGTGTTGGCCAGCCCTCGGCCGAGGACGAGCAGTTCCGAGCCCGTGAAAGAGGCGTACGTGGCTGATCCCGTGACCGTCCAGAACAGGAACCCGGCGGGGTCGGTGGCGAGGGCGACGCACGCGACGGGAAGCGCGAAACCGGCCGCCAGCCGCACGGCCCCACCCCGCACAGAACCACGCCCCCGCACGGCCTCACTCCCCGCAGGGCCACGCCCCCGCAGGCCCCCACCTCCCACAGAACCACGCACGCCCCCACCGCCCACACAACCACGCCCCCGCACACCCCCCGCCCGCGCCGCACCCCCCGGCTCCTCCCCCGCTCGCGCCCCGCCCCGCCGCCAGAGCAGCCAGACCACGGGCAGCAGGACCGCGCCGCCCGTCTGCTTGGTGAGGAAGGCGCAGGCGACTGCGGTGCCGGCCGTGCCCCAGCGGCCGCGGTCCGCGCACCACAGGGCGGCCGCGGTGCCGGGCAGTATGAACACCTCGAAGGTGGCGGCCTGCGCGTCCTCGGGGTTGAGTCCGACCGACACCAGCAGGTAGAGCACCCCGGCGGTGCGCCCCGCGGTGTCGCCCCAGCGGCGCCGGGCCACGGAGGCCAGCAGGGCCGCGGTGAGCAGTTGCGCGGCGACCGCCAGGACCCGCAGCGGGGTGAGCGAGCCGTGACCGCAGAGCGCGAAGGCGGCCTCGTACAGCCAGGGCAGCAGCGGGGGTTTGCGGTCCACGACCGTCTCGTACAGCCGGCCGCCGTGCGCGAGGAGGCCCGCCTGGACGGCCAGATACCCCTCGTCGGGGTTCCACAGCGGGCGGGCGAAGGACGGCATCCGGGTGACGCAGGCGAGCGCCGCCAGGGCGGGCAGCAGCCGTATCCAGTACGCCGTCCGGGTGAGCGCGGGCCGTGCGGAGGTGGACTGGGCGGCGAGCATGGGCGGCACGGACAGCACGTTATCCGGCCCCGCAGTTCCGGCGAAGCGGAACATACGGGGCCGAGGGGAACTACCGGGTGCTTACTGCTTCTTTCCGGGCGGCGCCCCGGGCACCTCGCCGGCCGGGGCGTTCTCCCGCAGGGCGAGGATGCTGTGCTTGCGGCCGTAGAGGAGGTAGACCGCGATGCCGATGACCATCCAGATGGCGAAGCGGAGCCAGGTCTCGGCGGGCAGGTTGAGCATCAGCCACAGCGTGGCGCACACGGACACGATCGGGACCACCGGGACCCAGGGGGTGCGGAACGCGCGGGGCAGGTCCGGGCGTGTCTTGCGCAGGATGATGACGCTGATCGCGACGACGACGAACGCGAACAGCGTGCCGATGTTCACCAGTTCCGCCAGCTCGCTCAGGCTGGTGAACCCGGCCACGATCGCGATGATCACGCCGAGCAGGATGGTCGGCCGGTGCGGGGTCTTGAAGCGCGGGTGGACGCGGGAGAAGAAGCGCGGCAGGAGGCCGTCACGGCTCATCGCGAAGAACACCCGGGTCTGGCCGAGCAGCAGGATCATGCACACGGTCGTCAGGCCGACGGCGGCGCCGAAGCTGATGACGCCCGCGTACCAGGGGTGCCCGACGGCCTTGAAGGCGTCGGCGAGCGGGGCCTCGACCGACAGGCGGGTGTACTTCTCCATGCCGGTGACGACGACGGACACCGCGACGTAGAGCACGGTGCAGATGATCAGCGAGCCGAGGATGCCGCGCGGCATGTCCCGCTGCGGGTTGCGGGTCTCCTCGGCGGCCGTGGCGACGATGTCGAAGCCGATGAACGCGAAGAACACCACCGAGGCGGCGGTGAAGATGCCCATGACGCCGAAGTTGGCGGGCGCCCAGCCGATCATGAGCTGGATGAGCGGGGCCTTGAGACTGCCGCCCGCGGGCACCGGCTCGGCGGGCGGGATGAACGGCTTGTAGTTCTGGCCGTGGACGAAGAAGGCGCCGGCGATGATCACGATGAGGACGACGGCCACCTTGATGGCGACCACGATCGAGGTGATCCGGGCGGACAGCTTCATGCCGAGCACGAGGATGCCGGTGAGCACCAGGACGAGCGCGGCGGCGAGGATGTCGAAGCCGAACCCGGTGGCCCCGTCCCGGCCGGCCAGGTAGTCCGGCAGGTGCCAGCCCGCGTTGTCGAGCAGCGAGCGGATGTAGCCCGACCAGCCGACGGCCACCACCGCCGTTCCGAGGGCGAACTCCAGGACGAGGTCCCAGCCGATGATCCAGGCGGGCAGTTCGCCGAGGGAGGCGTACGAGAACGTGTACGCGGAGCCCGCCACGGGGACCGTGGAAGCGAACTCGGCGTAGCAGAGCGCGGCGAGCGCGCAGACGACGCCGGCCGCGACGAAGGCCAGGGACACCGCCGGGCCGGCGTTGTTCTTGGCCACCTGTCCGGTGAGGACGAAGATACCGGTGCCGATGATGACACCCACGCCGAAGACGGTCAGGTCGAGGGCGGAGAGGGACTTCTTGAGGGAGTGCTCGGGTTCCTCGGTGTCCCGGATGGACTGTTCGACGTTCTTCGTCCTGAAGAGCGCGCTGCTCACGTGCCTACCTCCCACGCTTGTCGTCCTCGACATGATCGAGAGGGCCGGGTGTGCGTATGCCCGGCACAGGCAGGTTCACGCAGAAGGGCCGGTTCCGCCACCGGGGGGGGTGGCGGAACCGGCCCGTGGGGGCGCTTGCCCCTAGTCGCGCGCGGGCTCGACGGAGTCGACCTCTGCCGCCGTACGGTCGAACCGGCCGTCCAGTCTGGAGACCAGACCGGTGACCTGGCGGGCGATGTCGGGTGCGGTCAGCCCGATCTCGGCCATGACCTCGGCGCGGGAGGCGTGGTCGAGGAAGCGCGGCGGGATGCCGAAGTCGCGCAGCGGCACGTCCACGCCGGCGTCGCGCAGGGCCTGGGCGATCGCGGAGCCGACGCCGCCGACGCGGCTGTTGTCCTCGACGGTGACGACGACCCGGTGCCGCTCGGCGAGCGGGGCCATGGCCTCGTCGACGGGCTTGACCCAGCGCGGGTCGACCACGGTGGTGGAGATGCCCTGCCGCTCGAGCAGGCCGGCGATCTCCAGGCACATCGGCGCGAGGGCGCCCACGGAGACCAGCAGCACGTCCGGGCGGTCGGTGCCGGGCTCGCGCAGCACGTCCATGCCTCCGACCCGGCCCACGGCGGGTACGGCGGGGCCGACGGCGCCCTTGGAGAAGCGGACCACGGTCGGCGCGTCCTCGACGGCCACGGCCTCGCGGAGCTGGGCGCGCACCTGGTCGGCGTCGCGCGGGGCGGCCAGCCGCAGGCCCGGCACGACCTGCAGGATCGACATGTCCCACATGCCGTTGTGGGAGGCGCCGTCGGTGCCGGTGACGCCGGCCCGGTCCAGGACGAAGGTCACCCCGCACTTGTGCAGGGCCACGTCCATCAGGACCTGGTCGAAGGCGCGGTTGAGGAAGGTGGCGTAGACGGCGAAGACCGGGTGGACGCCGGCGTGCGCCAGGCCCGCCGCCGACACGGCTCCGTGCTGCTCGGCGATGCCGACGTCGTAGACCCGCTCGGGGAAGCGCTTGGCGAACCGGTCGAGGCCGACCGGCTGGAGCATGGCCGCGGTGATGGCGACGACGTCCTCGCGCTCCTCGCCCAGCTTGACCATCTCGTCTCCGAAGACGGAGGTCCAGTCGGCGCCGGAGCTGGCGATCGGCAGGCCGGTGTCGGGGTGGATCTTGCCCACGGCGTGGAAGCGGTCGGCCTCGTCCTGCAGCGCGGGCTGGTAGCCGCGGCCCTTCTCGGTCAGGCAGTGCACGATGACGGGGCCGCCGAACCGCTTGGCCCGGGCCAGGGCCGACTCCAGGGCCTCGATGTCGTGGCCGTCGATCGGGCCGACGTACTTCAGGCCCAGGTCCTCGAACATGCCCTGCGGGGCGATGAAGTCCTTCAGCCCCTTCTTGGCGCCGTGCAGGGTCTCGTACAGCGGCTTGCCCACGACCGGGGTGCGGTCGAGGATCTCCTTGGTCCGGGTCAGGAAGCGCTCGTAGCCGTCGGTCGTGCGCAGGGTCGCCAGGTGGTTGGCGAGGCCGCCGATGGTCGGGGCGTAGGAGCGCTCGTTGTCGTTGACGACGATGACCAGCGGGCGGTCCTTGGCCTCGGCGATGTTGTTCAGCGCCTCCCAGGCCATGCCGCCGGTCAGCGCCCCGTCACCGATGACGGCGACGACGTGGCTGTCCCGCTTCCTGAGCTGGTTGGCCTTGGCGATGCCGTCCGCCCAGCCGAGCACCGTGGAGGCGTGGCTGTTCTCGATGACGTCGTGCTCGGACTCGGCCTGCGAGGGGTAGCCGGACAGGCCGCCCTTCATCTTCAGCCGGGAGAAGTCCTGCCGGCCGGTGAGCAGCTTGTGGACGTAGGACTGGTGTCCGGTGTCCCACAGGACCTTGTCCTTCGGGGAGTGGAAGACGCGGTGCAGGGCGATGGTGAGCTCGACCACGCCCAGGTTGGGGCCCAGGTGGCCGCCGGTCTTGGAAACGGCGTCGACGAGGAAGGTCCGGATCTCCTCTGCCAGCTGGTCCAGCTCCTCCGGGCTGAGCCGGTCCAGATCGCGCGGTCCCCTGATGCGGGTCAGCAGCGGCACCCGTGCCTCCTTGCAGTAGAGCTGATCGAGCTGTTGCCGGGCTTGTCGAGTCTAATGTTCCGGGTTTGCGGGACACGACAGTGCCCGGCACCTTCCGGTGCCGGGCACTGGTTCGACCCGGGACGCTACGCGCGACCCGCGGTCTTCTGCGTCTTGCGCGTGACGGAGTCGATGACCACGGTGGTCAGCAGCACCGCCGCGGTGATCATGTACTTCACCGGCTCGGCGATGGACTCCAGCTGGAGACCGTACTGGATGGACACGATCACCAGCACGCCCAGCAGGGCGTTCCAGGTGCGGCCGCGGCCACCGAAGAGCGAGGTGCCGCCGATGACGGCCGCGGCGATCGCGTTCATCAGCAGGTCGCCGGTGCCGGCGCTCTGGTTGGCGGAAGCGATCTTGGAGGCCAGGAACAGACCGCCGATGGCGGCGAAGCCGCCGGAGATGCCGAACACGGAGATCCGCACCGCGGTGACGTTGATGCCCGCACGCCGGGAGGCCTCGACGCTGCCGCCGAGCGCGAAGATCTTGCGGCCGTAGGAGGTGCGGCGCAGCAGGAAGTCGGTGCCGACCAGGAAGGCGAGGAAGATCACCGTGGCCAGCGGCAGGCCCTTGTACTGGTTGTACATGTACGCCGCGGCGAACGAGACCACAGCCAGCAGGACGGTGCGCAGGACCGTGTCGCTGAGCGGCCGGGACGGGACGCCCGCGGCCTCGCGGCGCCGGTTGCCGAGGAAGGAGCTGACGAAGAACAGCACGACCACGACGAGGGCCAGGCCGTAGGCGGCGGCCAGGTCGGTGAAGGTGTACGTGGTCAGCTTGCCGATCAGGCCGTCGCTGTCGAGGTTGATCGTGCCGTCCTCGCCCAGCACCTTCAGCATGAAGCCCAGCCAGAACAGCAGACCGGCCAGGGTGACGGCGAAGGCGGGGGCGCCGAGCACCGCGAAGAAGAAGCCGTGCAGCGCGCCGATGGCGGCGCCGGCGGCGATGGCGACCAGGACGGCCACCCACTCGGGCCAGCCCTGGTTGACCGTGAGGACGGCCGCGAGGGCGCTGGCCGCGCCGCTGACCGAGCCGACCGACAGGTCGATCTCGCCGAGCAGCAGCACGAAGACGATGCCGACGGAGATCATGCCCGTGCCGACCATCGTGACCGTGATGTTGCTGATGTTCTGCGCGGAGAGGAACTCGGAGTTCAGGACCTGGAAGATGATGCAGATGACCGCGAGGCCCAGGATCACCGGGAGGGAGCCCAGCTCACCGGCCTTCATCTTCCGCTTGAACTCGGTCCAGTAGCCGAGCAGGCCCTGCTCGCGCACCAGCAGCCGGGGGTCGACCGCGGTGACGGCGGCGGAGGCGGCCTCGGGGTTCACGACGGGCGCGTCCTTGCCGGACTCGGGCGTCTTGTCGACGTTCGCGGAGGTCTTGTCGACGCTCACTTGGAAACCTCCCCGTTCGTGCGCGCCGCACGGCGGGTCACGGCGTTGTCGGTGGCGCCGGTGATGGCGGAGATGATCTCCTCCTGCGAGGTCGTCTTGACCTCGAAGACGCCGTTGTTGCGGCCGAGGCGCAGGACGGCGACCTTGTCCGCCACCGCCTTCACGTCCGCCATGTTGTGGCTGATGAGGATGACGGCGTGACCGCGCTCGCGCAGGCGCTCCACGAGGTCGAGGACCTGGGCGGTCTGCTCGACGCCGAGGGCGGCGGTGGGCTCGTCGAGGATGACCAGCTTGGGGTCACCGAGCATCGAACGGGCGATGGCCACGGTCTGGCGCTGACCGCCGGAGAGCGAGGCGATCGGGATACGGACGCTGGGGATGCGGATCGACAGCGTGGTGAGCAGCTCGCGGGCGCGGCGCTCCATCTCGACCTCGTCCAGGACGCCGAACTTCTTCAGCTCGCGGCCGAGGAAGAGGTTGCCGACGACGTCGATGTTGTCGCACAGCGCGAGGTCCTGGTAGACCGTCGCGATGCCCAGGGCCTGGGCGTCGTGCGGGCGGCTGATCGACACGGGCTTGCCGTCCCACTCGATGGCGCCCTCGTCGATGGGGTGCACGCCGGCGATCGTCTTGACCAGCGTGGACTTTCCGGCGCCGTTGTCGCCCACCAGGGCGACCACCTCACCGGCGTGGACCTCAAGCTCTACGTCGGTGAGCGCCTGAACGGCACCGAACCGCTTGGAGACCCCGCGCAACGCCAGCACGGGCGTAGCGGACACGTGAACCATCTCCTTCGCCGCCTGACCCGGCGGGAGGTTGTGCAGAAAGGTTTGGGGGGTAAGTTCCGTCCGGCGCCCCGCGCCGAGCTTGCGGGGCTGCGTGAATACGCGAGGCACCGGAGGAGCCTGGGAGCACCCGGTCCGGCCCGGTACCGGCGTTCTGGACCGAACTCCGGTACCGGGGACGGGATGAGGTGCTGCTTACTTCAGGCCGAGCTTGTCGCAGGCGGACTTGTACTTGCCCGTGCAGATGTCGGCGACGGTGTAGACGCCGTCCTTGATGACGGTGTCGTTGATGTTGTCCTTGGTCAGCGCGGTGACCGGGACGAGCACCGAGGGGACGTCCTTGGCGGAGCCGGAGGAGACCTTGTCCTTGGCGACGGAGTCCAGGCTCTCGCCCTTGGCGAGGGCGACGGCCATCTCGGCGGCGGCCTCGGCCTCGGGGGCGTACGGCTTGTAGACGCTCATGTACTGCTCACCGGAGACGATGCGCTGCACACCGGCCAGCTCGGCGTCCTGGCCGGTGACCGGCACGGAGATGCCCGCGGCCTTCAGAGCGGTGATGATACCGCCGGCCATGCCGTCGTTGGCGGAGTAGACACCCGCGATCTTGCCCTTGCCGACCGAGGAGATCGCCGCCTCCATCTCGGAGTTGGCGTTGTCCGGCGACCACTCCTTGGTGTCGTACTCCTTGGCGATGGTGACCTTGCCGTCGAGGACGGAGTGCGCGCCCTTCTTGAACTGGGCGGCGTTCGGGTCGGTGACCGAGCCGTTGACCATGACGATCTTGGAGGACTTGGTGGCCTTGCCGCCCAGCGCCTTCAGCAGGGCCTCGCCCTGGGTCTTGCCGACCTCCTCGTTGTCGAACGAGGTGTAGGCGCTGATCGGGCCCTCGGCGAGACGGTCGTACGCCACGACCTTGATGCCGGCGTCCTTGGCCTTCTGGACCGAGTTCTGGATCGCCTTGGCGTCCACCGCGTCCAGGATCAGCACGTCCACCTTGTTGGTGATCATGGTGTCGACCTGCTGGGCCTGCAGGTTCGCGTCCTGGCGGGCGTTGTTGTACTGGATCTCCGCCTTGTTGTTCGTCAGCTCCTGGATCTTCTTGGTGATCAGGGGCTTGTCGAACTTCTCGTAGCGGGCGGTCTTGTTCTCCGGAAGCAGGAGACCGACCTTGATGTCGTCGCCCTTCTTGGCGGACGACGCCGAAGAGCTGTCGTCTCCCTTGGACTCCTTGGCACTGCCACAGGCGGCCAGCGAGACGGCCATCGCACCAGCGGCAACGGCAACGGCGGCACGACGCATACGCGTGTTCACTCTGTAAACCTCCCTGACGAGGCCGCGTCGTTGCGGCCGAGGTGGCTGGAAGTCAACTCGGCCACACGTGCGACGTCAAGAAGTAAATCCTTAACGAGATGGCAACGGTGCCATCCGTTCTCTAAGTGAAGGCAGGGGTGGCCGCCGCGAGCGTGCCTGCGACAGACCCGTCCAGAAGGGTCGAATCGCCCATCTCGCTGAGCGCGAGAGCGAGCGCTCCGAGCACCTCCGCACGGCCCCCAAGTGCCCCGGGAAGAACGGACAGTTGACGCGCCGCGCTGGGGATCGCATAGCGGCCGACGGACTCCCTGATGGGCCCGAGAACGAGCTCTCCGGCCTCGGCGAGATCACCACCGAGGACCACCCGGCTCGGGTTCAGCAGATTGCAGAGATTGGCCACTCCACTGCCGATGTGGCGGCCGACGTCGGCGATCACCCGACGACAGCCCGGGTCTCCGTCCCTGGCCAGCCGCACGACGCCTTCCATGGTCAGATCGGTGCCGTGGCTGGGCTGGAGCAGCGGAAGCACGTAGCGCGCGGCCGTGAACGTCTCCAGGCAGCCACGGTTCCCGCATCGGCAGACCGGGCCGGATTCATCGAGTGTAATATGTCCGATTTCCCCAGCTGTGCCGCCCGGGCCGCGATAGATCTTCCCGTTGATCACGAGACCGGCGCCGACACCGCTGGCGACCTTGATGTACGCCAGGTCGCGCACGCCCTTGCCGCTGCCCCAGACCAGCTCGCCGAGCGCGCCGAGGTTGGCGTCGTTGTCCACGTGCACGGGCACGCCGAGCCGCTCGCGCAGCTCCTCGGCGGGCTTGGTGCCGGTCCAGCCGGGCAGGATCGCGGTGGACCCCAGGGTGCCCGACTCCACGTCGATCGGGCCGGGCACGCCGAGCCCCACGCCGGCCACCTTGGTCCGGTCCACGCCGGTGGCCGCGATCAGGCGGTTGACCAGCTCCTCGGCCCGGTCGAAGCCCTGCGCGGAGGAGGCGTCCACGTCCAGCGGCTCGGACTCCTCGGCGAGCACCTGGTGCGCGAGGTTCCCGATGGCGACGCGCAGGTGCGTGTGCCCGAAGTCCACGCCGATCACGATGCCGGCGTCCCCGCTCAGCGAGACGCTGCGGGCCCGCCGCCCGCCCGCCGACGTGGGCGTGACCTCGACGGTTCCGCCGTCCTTCAGCTCCCGCACGATGTTGGAGACGGTCGCGGCGGACAGGCCGGTCGTCCGTGCGATCTCCGCCTGCGTGAGCGACCCGGCAAGCCGTACCGCCCGCACGACCCGCTCCAGGTTGGCTCGGTGCAGCGACGACTGCGACCCCGGAGTCTCCATCGACCCATCCACTCCCGCCATCGGCCGGGCGGCCCCAGTGCCGCCCGTGGCCCAGGTCACATCTGCGGAACCGGGCCACTTACAAGTTGTGAACTCCAAGCTCGGCTGTACGGGTTACATCAGTCAAGTCCTTGACGGAAATCGCTCTCGCTTTCACCGTTCCGCCCAGGACACCCGGGGGACATGTACAGGCCACCCCCGAGCAGGGCGGCAGGGCGCCCCGGCGGGTGCTCCGGGAGGGGGCCGGGGAGGGCGGCGCGGGGGTGGGGGCGGCTCCCCCGCACCGTTCAGCCGCGGAATGCGGGGACCCGGCCCGTGACGTGCGCGTGACCCGGGGTGACGCCGGGGCCCAGGGATCATCGTGCGAATCGCGAGTGCGAACGGAATCGTGCGGCGAGCGCGCTGGGACGACCGTGCGCCGGGTACGGCGAGCGCGGCGCCGGGGCCCCGGGGACGGCACGGTGCGCCGGGACGGACGGAGGGCGCCGGGACGGGCTGAGGGCGCCGGGGCCCCGGAGGCGGCCACGGACGCGGACGGGCCCGGGCGCCCCCGTGGGGGACGCCCGGGCCGTCCGCGGGCCTGCGGCTACTTCAGGGCGCCCGCCGTCAGTCCCGCCACCACCTGGCGCTGGAAGACGATGTACGCCGCCAGGACCGGCAGCATCGCCATCACCAGGCCGGCGAAGAGGCCGGACCAGTCGCCCTTGTATCCCTGGCTGACCGCGAGCTGGACCAGTCCCTGGGTGAGGACGCGCTTGTCGGGGTCGGTGTTGAGGACCGTGGGCAGCATGTACTGGTTCCACTGGCCGAGGAAGTTGAAGATGCCGACGCTGATCAGGCCCGGCTTGGCCATCGGCAGCATGATCTGGAAGAACGTGCGCGTGTGCGAGGCGCCGTCGACGAACGCCGCTTCCGCCACCGACGTGGGCAGGGTGCGGAAGAAGGCGGTCAGGAAGAAGACCGTGAACGGCAGCGAGTACGCGATGTAGACCAGGATCAGGCCGTGGATCGTGTTCAGCAGGCCCATGTTGTTCACCACGTAGAACAGCGGGACCAGCGCCAGCATGATCGGGAAGCTCATGCCGCCGATGAACAGGAAGTAGATGAAGCGGTTGCCGGGGAAGTCGAAGCGGGCCAGGACGTAGGCGGCCATGGAGCCGAGCACCAGGGTGCCGACGAGCGAGCCGCCGACCACCAGGACCGTGTTCAGGAAGTAGTCGCTCATGTTGGCCTGGGTCCAGGCCCTCGACCAGTTGTCGAAGTGCAGCCGGTCCGGCAGCGACCAGGGCGAGCCGAAGATGGAGGCGTCGTCCTTGAAGGACGTCATCACCGCCCACAGCAGCGGCAGGACCACCATGATCGCCCACAGGACCAGCATGCCGTGGGAGAAGACGTTGAGGACGGAGCCCTCCTTCTTCTCCACGGCCGGCCGCGCCGGCGCCACGTCGACCTTCGAGACGGTCGCGCCGGACTCCGCCGGCAGCGGTGCGGGGGTCTCGGTCGTCTTCATCGCTTCAGTACTCCAGCCGCTCGCGACGGCCCAGCCGCATCACGACCGCCGCGAAGGCGAGCGTGACCACGAGGAGGGCGACGCCGATGGTGGTGGCGTAGGCGGCCTGACCGTCCCGGAACGCCTTCTGGTACACGTACAGGACCATCACGGTGGTCGAGTAGTCCGGGCCGCCCGGTCCGGTCGTCATGATCTGGACGACCGCGAAGGACTCGGCGCCCAGCGCGAGGATGCCCATGTAGACCCAGCCGGACTGCACGGTGTCCCACAGCAGCGGCAGGGTGATGCGGAAGAACGTGGTGAAGCGGCTCGCCCCGTCGAGCAGGGCCGCCTCGTACATCTCGGACGGGATCGACGCCATGCCGGCCGAGAAGAGCACCACGAAGAAGCCGACCGTGGACCACACCAGCACGGCCATCACGCACCACAGGGCGAGGTTCGGGTCGCCCAGCCACAGGGGCTGGACGCCGTCGAGGCCGATTCCGCGCAGGAACGAGTTGATGGCGCCGCTGTCCGGGTTGTAGGCGAAGGCGAACAGCAGCGCGACGATCGCGATCGACAGCACCTGCGGGAAGAAGTAGACGATTTTGTAGAACCCGGAGCCGCGGACTCCGGAAATCACCGGACCGCCCCTCCGGCGCCGTCCGCCCACATTGATCATGAAGGCGAAGAACAGCGCGAGACCGATCGTCACCAGCGGCAGGACCAGCGCGAAGAGCAGACTGTGCTGCAACGACTTCCAGAAGATGTCGTCGTCGAACATCCTCCGGTAGTTGTCGAAGCCGACCATCTTGAATTCGGGACTCAGTCCGGTCCAGTCCGTGAACGAATAGTAGATGGACTGGATGAAGGGCCATACGACGAAAAGCGCGTAGAGCCCGAGAGGCGCCGCGAGGAACCCCACGATGAACCGGTACTTGCCGTGCTGCATTACTGCCGACCCCGATCTCCGGTCAGGTGCTGCCGCTGGTGACGAACCCTCACTTCGGGTCTACTGGTGCTTGTAGTGCTTGATCGACGTGTCCTTCGCGGCCTCGTCGGCGAAGCCCTGGATCTTCTTGATGGCCTCCGCCGGGGTGAGGCGGCCGGCCATCATCTCGCCGAGCCCGGACACACCGATCTTCTCCTTCTGGAGCTGCACGTACCAGTCCTGCAGCCGGGGATTCACCACGTTGGCTCCGGCCTTGTCCAGCGCCGCCACGCCCGACTTCAGGCCGGGGGTGAGGGTGATGCCGTCGGTGCCGCCGTTGAAGGCGGTCAGCGACTTCACCTTGGCGGTGAAGTTCTTCGAGGAGGCCTCGGAGAGCATGATGCGCAGCTGCTCCATGCCGCCCTCGGAGTTCGCCGCCTTGGCGGGCACGACGAAGGGCTCGCCGCCGGACGCCCAGATGGTGCCGAACGGCATCTTGTCGGAGCCGTCGAGGCCGGTGGGCGCGGAGACGGCGAGGTTGAAGTCGGCGGGGATGACGTTGGCCGACTCGTTCTCCACCCAGGAGCCGTTCGGGATGAACAGCGCCTTGCCCTTGGCCCACGCCGTCTGCGACTGGATGTGGTCCAGGCCCGGGGTGCCCTTGAGGACGTAGCCCTTCTTGTAGAGCTCGTAGTAGGCCTCGAAGCAGGCCTTGACGGCCGGGTGCTTCCAGGCGTTCGGCTCCAGGTTGTCGATGGCGTCCAGCACCTCGCGGCCGCCGACCTTGCCGATCATCGGGTACAGCGAGAACGGGAGGTAGTACGGGTACTTGCCCGCGTACGTCCAGCCCGCCATGCCCTTCTTCTTGGCCTTCTCGCAGACCTTGAGCATCTCGTCCCAGGTCTCCGGGTACTTCTCGTCGAGCGAGTCCAGGGCCTTCTGCGAGTACCAGACGCCGTACACCGTGTAGGCGTAGTACAGGATCCAGACCTTGTCGCCGTCGAACTGGCCCATCTCGACGATGCCCGGCCGCAGCGTGTCGCGGACCTTCTTGCCCGGGTCGTCGAAGGACGGCGCGTCCAGCAGCGGGGTGAGGTCCGCGAGCTGGTTCTTGCCGACGAGCACACCCATGTCCATCTGCTCGGCGCCGGAGTTGTCGATGAGGTCCGGCGGGTTGCCCTGGTTGAAGCGGGGCTGCAGGGTGGACTGGATCTTCTGGGTGGCGGAGAACTTCACCGTGGCCTTGGGGAAGTCCTTCTGGTAGATCTTCACCGCGTCCTGGGCGTACTCCTTGCCGAAGCCGCCGTCGAAGAGGACGAACTCCATCTTCGCGCCGTCGTTGACGCCGAGCGGGTTCTTCGCGGTCTTCTTGCCGGCCTTCGCCTTGTCCTGTCCGTCGCCGCCGCTGCTCGCGCAGGCGGACAGCAGGCCCATTCCGGGGGCCGCGACCAGTCCGAGCGCCGCGGAACGCTTGATCAGATCGCGGCGGCCGACGCCCTCGCCACCGTGGTGCGCAGTGGATCCCATGCTCAAGTCCTCGCCTTCTCCAGGACTCAGGCGGTGAACCGGATCCTCCCCGGCACCGCTGTCGGGTAGTGCAGGGTCATGCGGGAAACGTCGACAGGTATAGTCCACTTCCCGCCAGCGGAGCAAGATCGAATGCAAGGTTCGCGATGGGTCTTTTCCGACTTGAGACCTCGCGGAAATATGAGGCGCCTGTGGGCGCCGTGCTGGAAAAAGTCGCGACATAAGACCCTGAATGCCACGCTCAACACCCTTGACATCACCGGCCACTTGGCCACCTACTGGTTCCTGCGCATCGAGCTGACAACGTTGTCCGGAGTGAGCGCAGGAGGGGAAGCTGTAGATGCAGCGCAGAAGTCGACTCAGAAACGGTCCGGCGGTCGTGCTCACGGCCGCCTTTGTCATGGCCGTCGGAACCCAGGGCGCGGCGGTGGCCCTGCCGGCGAAGCCGCCGGCCGCCGACCGGGAGTTCGCATCCTCGTTCGAGGCGGGCGATCCGGCGCCGGACTGGCTGAACACGGTGGACACGGCGGCGGACGGGGGCAAGCGCGCCTCGGGCGTGGACGGCGGCTACAGCACCGGCATCCCGGGCAACGTCGACGACCATGTCACCGAGGTGCGGGCCAGCGACGAGAACGCGGGCGCCGGCGAGGTGAAGGAGAACCTCGTCGACGGCGAGCCGGGCACCAAGTGGCTGGCCTTCAAGCCCACCGGCTGGGTGGAGTTCGACCTGGACAAGCCGGTCAAGCTGGTGACGTACGCGCTCACTTCGGCCAACGACTACGCCGAGCGCGACCCGAAGGACTGGACGCTCCAGGGCTCGGCGGACGGCAAGGACTGGAAGACGCTCGACACCCGCTCGGGTGAGAGCTTCAAGGAGCGGTTCCAGACCAAGTCGTACGATCTGGCCGAGCCCGCCGAGTACCAGCACTTCCGGCTCGACGTGACCGCGAACAACGGCGCCTCGGGCATCCTGCAGCTCGCCGACGTGCAGTTCTCCACCGGCGGCGGGGACACCACGGTGCCCCACGACATGCTGTCCCTGGTCGACAAGGGGCCGATCGGCTCGCCCACGGCCAAGGCCGGCGCCGGGTTCACCGGAAAGCGTGCCCTGCGCTACGCCGGACGGCACACGGCGGACGGGCGGGCGTACTCGTACAACAAGGTCTTCGACGTGAACGTGCGGGTCGGCGGCGACACGCAGCTGTCCTACCGCGTCTTCCCGTCCATGGCCGACGGCGACCGCGACTACGACGCCACCAACGTCTCGGTCGACCTGGCCTTCACGGACGGCACCTACCTCAGCGGCCTGGGCGCCACCGATCAGCACGGTTTCGCGCTGACACCGCGCGGCCAGGGCGCGTCCAAGGCGCTCTACGTCAACCAGTGGAACAACGTGGCCTCCCGGATCGGCTCGGTGGCGGCCGGCAAGACGGTGGACCGGATACTGGTGGCGTACGACTCGCCGGACGGCCCGGCCAAGTTCCGCGGCTGGATAGACGACGTCGCCCTGAAGCCGGTGGCGCCCGAGAAGCCGAAGGCGCACCTGTCGGACTACGCGCTGACCACCCGCGGCACCAACTCCAGCGGCAGCTTCTCGCGCGGCAACAACTTCCCGGCGACGGCCGTCCCGCACGGCTTCAACTTCTGGACGCCGGTCACCAACGCGTCTTCGCTGAGCTGGCTCTACGAGTACGCACATGCGAACAACGGCGACAACCTGCCGACGATCCAGGCGTTCAGCGCGAGCCACGAACCGAGCCCCTGGATGGGCGACCGGCAGACCTTCCAGGTCATGCCGTCGGCCGCCGCCGGCACCCCGGACACCGGCCGCGAGGCGCGCGAGCTGGCCTTCCGGCACGAGAACGAGACCGCCCGGCCGTACTACTACGGCGTCCGGTTCGAGAACGGGCTGAAGGCGGAGATAACCCCGACCGACCACGCGGCCGCGCTGCGCTTCACCTACCCGGGTAACGACGCGAGCGTGGTGTTCGACAACGTGACCGAGCAGGCGGGCCTGACCCTGGACGAGGAGCACGGCGTCGTCACCGGCTACTCGGACGTGAAGTCGGGACTGTCGACGGGCGCGACCCGGCTGTTCGTGTACGGCCGGTTCGACAAGCCGGTGACCGGCGGCGACTCCAGCGGGGTGAAGGGCTTTCTGCGTTTCGCCGCGGGTTCCGACCACACGGTCACCCTGCGGCTGGCGACCTCGCTGATCAGCGTGGACCAGGCGAAGGACAACCTGGCGCAGGAGATCCCGGACGGCACGTCCTTCCAGACCGTCAAGACGCGGGCCCAGCAGGCCTGGGACAGGATCCTCGGCAAGGTCGAGGTGGAGGGCGCGACCCCGGACCAGCTGACCACGCTGTACTCCAGCATGTACCGGCTGTACCTGTACCCGAACTCGGGCTTCGAGAAGGTCGGCGGCAAGGACCAGTACGCCTCGCCCTTCTCCCCCATGCCCGGCCCCGACTCGCCGACGCACACCGGCGCGAAGATCGTCGACGGCAAGGTGTACGTCAACAACGGCTTCTGGGACACGTACCGGACCACCTGGCCGGCTTACTCGTTCCTGACCCCGTCGCAGGCGGGCGAGATGGTCGACGGGTTCGTGCAGCAGTACAAGGACGGTGGCTGGACCTCCCGCTGGTCCTCCCCCGGCTACGCCGACCTGATGACCGGCACCTCCTCGGACGTCGCGTTCGCCGACGCGTACGTCAAGGGCGTGAAGTTCGACGCGAAGGCGGCCTACGACGCGGCGGTCAAGAACGCCACCGTCGTGCCCCCGTCCTCGGGCGTGGGACGCAAGGGCATGAGCACCTCGCCGTTCCTCGGCTACACCAGCACCGACACCCACGAGGGCCTGTCGTGGGCGATGGAGGGATACGTCAACGACTACGGCATCGCCAAGATGGGCGAGGCCCTCTACAAGAAGACGGGCGAGAAGCGCTACAAGGAGGAGTCCCAGTACTTCCTCAACCGCGCCCGGGACTACGTGAACCTCTTCGACGCCAAGGCCGGCTTCTTCCAGGGCCGTGACGCCAAGGGCGGCCGGCGCGTGGACTCCTCGAAGTACGACCCGCGCGTGTGGGGCTACGACTACACGGAGACCAACGGCTGGGGCTACGCCTTCACCGCCCCGCAGGACAGCCGGGGCCTGGCCAACCTGTACGGCGGCCGGCAGGGCCTCGCCGACAAGCTCGACGAGTACTTCGCCACGCCCGAGACGGCCTCCCCGGACTTCGTCGGCTCCTACGGCGGCGTCATCCACGAGATGACCGAGGCCCGGGACGTCCGGATGGGCATGTACGGCCACTCCAACCAGGTCGCGCACCACGTCATCTACATGTACGACGCGGCGGGCGAACCGTGGAAGGCGCAGGAGCACGTGCGCGAGGCGCTGTCCCGGCTCTACACGGGCAGCGAGATCGGCCAGGGCTACCACGGCGACGAGGACAACGGCGAGCAGTCGGCCTGGTACCTGTTCTCCTCGCTCGGCTTCTACCCGCTGGTCATGGGCGGCGGCGAGTACGCCATCGGCTCCCCGCTGTTCAAGAAGGCGACCGTGCACCTGGAGAACGGCCGCGACCTGGTGATCAAGGCGCCGCGCAACAGCGCGAAGAACGTGTACGTGCAGGGTGTGAAGGTCAACGGCAGCCCCTGGACGTCCACTTCGCTCCCCCACTCGCTGCTGTCCAAGGGCGGCCAGATCGAGTTCTTCATGGGGTCCAAGCCCTCGACCTGGGGCACGGGCGCGAAGGCGGCCCCGGTCTCCGTCACCCAGGACGACAAGGTGCCGGCCCCGCGCGCGGACGTGCTGAAGGGCGACGGCGCCCTGTTCGACGACACGTCGGCGACGAGCGCGACGGTCACCGCGGTGGACCTGCCCGCCGCGGACGGCGCCAGGCCGGTGCAGTACACGCTGACCTCGGCGGCGGACCGCACGAAGGCGCCGGCCGGCTGGACCCTGCAGGGGTCCGCGGACGGCACGACCTGGAAGACGCTGGACCACCGTTCCGGCGAATCGTTCCGTTGGGACCGGCAGACCAGGGCGTTCACCATCGCCGCCCCGGGCGCCTACGCGAAGTACCGCCTGGTGCTCGACGGTGAGGCGACGCTGGCGGAGGTGGAGCTGCTGGGCTGACCGGCGCACGAGGGAGGGGGCGGACCCGGCCGGGTCCGCCCCCTCTCGCGTGTGCCGTGCCGGTGGTCAGCCGGTGGCGAGGGCGAAGACGTGCACGTCGGTGTCGTGCGGGAGGGTCACGCTGCGGACGGCCTTGCCGTCCGGGGCCGTGACGGGCTTCGTGGCGAAGACGTAGGTCGCCACCGGGTCCTTGTCGGCGCCCGCGACGTTGCGGTACGCCGCCTTCGCGACGACCTCGTTGCCGTAGGCCACGGTGCCGCCCCCGCCGCCGACGGTCCAGTCGGTGAGGGCCAGGTCGACGGTGCCGGTGGTGCCGTCGGTGTAGGTGACGGTGGCCTTGGTCTGCTGGTTGCCGTTGACGGCGCTGCCTACGAAGGACAACCGGGCAGCGGGTTCGGTGAGTTCGACGGTCTGGCCGGCGGCCGAGGCGTTGTCCGGGCGGCCGGCGGGCGAGCTGGGCCAGGTGAAGGAGAGGCCGTCCACCGTCCCGTGGCCGCCCGGGGTGAGACCGGCCGCGGCGAGGGCCTGGCGGGAGTAGCTCCAGCCGCCGCCGTCGTAGTCGGCCTCGTCGTGGTCTCCCGCGTCGTCCGAGACGCCGGTGTTGTCGTAGGCGGCCAGCAGGGTGCCCGGGGCGGCCACGGTCAGGGAGACCGGCTGGTCGTAGGAGGTGTCGCCGGAGGTCACCGTGACCTTGACGTCGTAGAAGCCCTGGGTGGCGTCCTCGGCCGCCGCCAGGGTGATCCGCTGGGCGCCGTCGGTGACGGCGCCCTCGGCGGGCGTGGCCGTGACGCCGGCCGGGGCCTGGACCCGGAAGCGCACCTCGGGTCCGGTGCCGCCGCTCAGCGCCAGCGCCCGGATGCCGATGCCCGTGCTGTCACCCGGCGCGACGGTGGCGGTGGTGGGGCCGACGCCGATCTGGTACGGCTGCTCGCCGTCCCGGAAGGACGGCGGCGGCGAGGACGCGCCCCAGGCGCGGTCCGGGGTGGTGGACAGGGTGTAGTCCAGCCGGCCGCCGTCGCGGACGAAGGAGGCGGGCAGCCAGGGCCGGTCGCTGCGCCGGCCGTCGACCTTCAGGGACCGGACGTACGGGGCGTCGGCCGCGGCGCCGGTGGCCCGCACGGAGATGTCGTTGCCGTGCGGGCGGTCTATCTCCACCCGCTCGAACAGCGGTGAGGCGAGGACGAGTTCGGCGCGGGAGGGCACCTGCGGGTACATGCCGAGCGCGGAGAAGACGTACCACGACGACATGGCGCCGAGGTCGTCGTTGCCGGGGATGCCGCCGGGCCCGGTCGACCAGAGCTGCCGCATCGCGGCGCGGACGGTCTCCTGCGCCTTGTACGGGGCCCCGGCGTAGTCGTACAGGTAGGGCACGTTGACGGAGGGCTCGTTGTCCAGCTCGGACTTGGCGCCGCCCTTGCCGGTCAGGGCCCAGCCGCCGTCGGAGTCGTGGAAGAAGGCGTCGAGCCGTTCGATGGCCTTGCCGGTGCCGCCCATCGCGGCGAACAGCCCGGCCGGGTTGTGCTGGACCATCCAGGTGTACTGGGCCGCCGAGCCCTCCACGAAGCCGTTGCCCGTGTCGGGGGTGAAGCCGGTGACCCAGCTGCCGTCGGCCTTGCGGTTGGCGATGTAGCCTCCGTCCTCGCCGGCCGCGAGGTTGAAGTTGTTCTGCCACCACTGGGCCCGGCGGGCGAAGGTCCTCGCGGTGGTGCTGTCCCCCGCCGCGGAGGCCAGTTGGGCGAGGGAGAAGTCGGCGGTGGACATCTCCAGGGTCTCGGCGGCGCCGCCCCAGGCGTTGGAGACGCTCGGCATGTAGTGCAGCTTCAGGTACTTGTCGAGCGAGGGGCGCTGGCCCACCGACAGCACCGGCTTGCCGGCCGCCGACAGGTCCTGCGCGGTGGGCACGGTCGCCGCCCTCACCAGTGACTTCAGGGCGCCCTTGAGGTCGAAGCCGGTGCCGCCGAAGGCGCGGATGCCGGCCAGCGCGGTCGGCGCGGGGTCGCCGTTCATGACGTGGGTGCCGCTCGCGCCGTGCAGCCAGCGGTCCCAGACGCCGCCGTTCTGCCGGGCCAGTTCGTACAGGGACTGGGCGATGTCGGAGCCCGTGTCCGGGTCGAGCAGGGTCAGCAGCTGCACCTGGTCGCGGTAGACGTCCCAGCCGGAGAAGGTGCCGTACTGGGCGCGGTGGCCGCGGCCGGTGCGGTGCACCTCGCCGTCCGCGCCCCGGTAGCGGCGGTCGGCGTCGCTGATGACGTTGGGGTGCAGCAGGGAGTGGTAGAGGGCGGTGTAGAAGGTGGTGCGCTCGGCGTCCGTGCCGCCGCCGACCCGGACGGCGGCGAGCCGGTCGCGCCAGGCGCTGCGTGCCGCGTCCGCGACCGCGTCGAAGGACCGCCTCGGGGGGTTCTCCGCCTCGAGGTTGGCGGCGGCGGCCGCCTGGCTGACGTAGGAGATGCCGACCTTGACGTTCACCGGTCCGGTGCCGGGCGCGAACTCGACGTACCCGCCGGCGCCCTTGCCCGCGACCGGCCGGCCGCCGTGCGAGAAGCCGCCGGTGCCGCCGCCGCCCTCGGTGGAGCCGGGCCGCAGCTCGTCGTCCCGCCAGGTGCCGGTGGTCTTGAAGGCGCGGTCGAAGCGGGCGGTGAAGTACAGGGTGTAGTAGGAGCGCTGCCCCTCCGGGTCGAGGTAGCCGCAGAAGTCGCCGGAGGTGACGGAGCCGGAGACGGTGCGGGTCGCGGGGTCGATGGCGACCGACGAGTCCTCCGAGCCCAGCTCGGAGTTGGCGGTGCGCACGAGGAGCGAGGCGGGCTTGTCCGCGGGGTAGGTGAAGCGGGCCGAGCCGGTGCGGGCGGTCGCCGTGAGGTCGGCGGTGACGCCGGAGGCGAGGCCCACCCTGTAGTGCCCGGGCTCGGCGTGCTCGTCGGAGTGCCGGAAGTCCGAGGCGTACACGGCGTCCTTGGTGTCGCTCGCCGGGGACGAGGCGACCTCGCCCGCGTACGGGAAGAACGGGATGTCGCCGCTGCCGCCCGCGCAGCCGGTGCCGGACATGTGGGTCAGGCTGAAGCCCCGGACGCGGGTGGCGTCGTACTGGTAGCCGCCGGGCGCGGCGGTGCGGGTGGCGTCGCCTCTGGTGTTCTCCGGGCTCCAGGAGAGCATGCCGAACGGCACCACGGCGCCCGGGAAGACGTTGCCGCCGTTCCTGGTGCCGATGAGCGGATCGACGTAGGGGGTCGGGTCCTTGACGAGTTCGGGTGGTGCTGCGGTCGCCGCGAGGGCGGGGGTGGCCCCGCCGGTCGCGAGGACCGCGGCCAGCAGCAGGGACGTGGGACGGAAACGCATGACGCGGCCCTTCCTCGGAATGGACGGGTCGCGCACCACAGGTCGCACAAGCCGCAGGGACAGTAACGCGGGCCACCGGTAACACGGAAGACCGCGTGCGCCGACGCGGGCACGCGTCGGCGTCACCCGGCCGGGCTACCCCAAGTGGGTTGACATCGTTGTCCGTTGACGCGGTAGAGTCATGTACGGACCATACGACAACGTTGTCGCGCTCCACTCGGTCGCGGCCGGCCCACGGGTCCGGCCACCACAAGCCAGCACCACCCGGGCAGGGACCGAACCCCCCTCACCTGCCCGGCTCGCGGACCCGGTGCGTCACCTCACCGGGTCCGCCCAGAGCGGCTCAACCGACCTGACAGGGAAGGGCGGCGGAGTCCTCGGCGCCGGAGCCCCGGACCACGTAGCCGAACGTGGCGCACCGGCCCGGACTCAGGGAGCCGTTCCAGCCGGCGTTGTGCACCATGACGTCCTGACCCGTGTAGGTGGCGTCGCCGTTCCAGAGGCTGTCGACCGACTGCCCGGCGGGCAGGGTCCAGTCGACCATCCAGCCGAGCATCGGCACGGTGCCGCTGTTGGTCACCGTCACCTCGGACTGGTGTCCGCCGGACCAGGTGCCGGTGGTCCGGCGGGTGGCGGTGCAGGCGCCGGGCGCGGGCGCGCCGGGGCCGCCCGGGTCGTGGACGCCGGTGACCTCCCCGTCGCCGCCGTCGAAGACGACGTCGGAGCAGGAGTAGAAGGTCTCGGCGCTGTCCGAGCGCTGCCACACCATGTAGACGACGTGCCGGCCGGTCTTGCCCGAGGGCAGCCTGCCGGACCAGGAGTAGTCGGCGTCGACCGTGCCGGGGGTGCCGTTCAGCGGCGGGTGGTCGACGGTGAGGAACGGCTGGTCCTCCAGGTCGGACCAGGTGAGCGGCTCGGCCGGGTCGTAGCCGTCCTTGGTGATGTAGACGAAGAACCAGCCCGGGTGGGCGGCCCAGGCGTTGTAGGAGAAGTCGACCGTGGCGCCGGCGGTCAGATGGGTCACCGGCCAGTCGTCGCGGGCCAGGTCGAATCCGGTGAAGTCGGGGTTGCCGCCGCTGCAGAGCCGCCCGTCCGGCACGAAGCCGCGGGTGCGGCCGGCGCCGTCCGAGCGGAGCACGGAGAACCAGTTGTAGAAGGGCGTCGTGCCGCCGGCCTGCTGGGCCGCCTTGCAGGCCGGGTTCACGGGCTTGATCTCCCCGGTGTCGGTGAGCGCGTCCCGCCAGCACAGGAAGGTGCGGCTGCCCGGCTTCATGGGGGTGCCGTGGGCCGCTGCCGGGATGCCGGCGGCGAGCATCAGGCCGAGGGCGGGGAGGGTGGTCAGCAGGGCCAGGAGGACCAGGAGCAGGCCACGGCCGCGGGTGGCACGCGGTAATCGGGGACGCCTCGCGAGGCCGGGGGGCCTGTTTGTCGTAGGCATGACACAAATACCTCCTTGCTGCGTCCGCGGTCGTCACGGACGGACGGATACGGGAGGGGCGGACGGGGTGGGAGCGGACCCGGCCCGGCCCGGACGGGTTCCGGTCCGTCGGGGACGGCCCTTAGGTGGGAGCGCTCCCACCCCTGGTTGGTGAAATTAGCGCGCACAGCACCCGCTGTAAACGCCTGCCGCCACACCTGTGACACGGCACTGGTGGAAGGCATGGGACCCGCGAGCCTGGAGAGGCGGGGGCGTCCACGGCTCGGGACGGACGTAGCCATCGCCAATCACCCAGTGCTAGAAATGTCGCATGTCGGACCAATTCGGCCGATTCAGGCGCTTGTCTTGGCGCTCGATGGTCGGCAAGAGCCCACGCAGTGTCGCCGGACAGGTCTTCCTCCTGCAGGTCGCCCTCGTGGTCCTCCTCGTGGTCTGCGCCGTCATCGCCCTCGTGCTTCAGTCGGAGCGGGACACCACCACGGAGGCCAAGCGCCGGTCCATAGCCGTCGCGCAGACCTTCGCGCACTCGCCGGGCGTCCAGCAGGCGCTGGACAGCCCCGACCCCACGAAGGTCCTCCAGCCGCTCACCGAGGCGGGCCGCAGGACCGCGGGCGTCGACTTCATCGTGGTCATGGACACCAAGGGCATCCGCTACACCCATCCGATACCGAGCCGGATCGGCAAGCGGTTCGTGGGCCGGATAGGCCCCTCCCTGGCCGGCCGGGT
Source organism: Streptomyces sp. NPDC038135 (assembly GCF_055601245.1). Classification (NCBI taxonomy): domain Bacteria; kingdom Bacillati; phylum Actinomycetota; class Actinomycetes; order Kitasatosporales; family Streptomycetaceae; genus Streptomyces; species Streptomyces sp. NPDC038135. The sequence goes on from NZ_JBVJXS010000005.1 coordinate 303,586, forward strand.
CTACACCGAGAGCGTGCATGGCCCGCTGGGCCACGAGGTGCAGGCGACCGTGCCCGTCCGCGACGCCGACGGCAAGGTGACCGCCCTGGTCTCCGCCGGGCTCAAGGTCAAGAACGTCACCAGCGAGGTCGACCGGCAGCTCCCGATCATCCTGGCCGCCGGGGCCGGCGCGCTCGTGCTGTCGACCGGCGGGACGGCCCTGGTGGGCCGGCGGCTGCGGCGGCAGACCCACAGCCTGGCCCCGGACGAGATGAGGCGCATGTACGAGCACCACGACACGGTGCTCCACTCGGTGCGCGAGGGTGTGCTGATCGTCGGCCCCGACGGGCGGCTGCTGCTGGCCAACGACGAGGCCAGACGGCTGCTGGAGCTGCCGCCGCAGGCCGAGGGACGCAATGTCCGCGAGCTGTCGCACCTCGAGCCCGAGACGGTGGAACTGCTCGGCTCGGGGCGCGAGGCCAGCGACGAGGTGCACTTCGCCGGCGGGCGGCTGCTGGTCGTCAACCAGCGGCCCACCGACGGCGCGGGCGCGTGCGGCGGGACCGTGGTGACGCTGCGCGACTCCACCGAGCTGCAGGCGGTGTCCGGCAGGGCCGAGGTCACCCGGGAACGGCTGGAGCTGCTCTACGACGCCGGCCTGGGCATCGGCACCAGCCTGGACGTGGTGCGCACCGCCGACGAGCTGGCCGCGGTCGCCGTCCCCCGCTTCGCGGACTTCGTGACCGTGGACCTGGCCGACAACGTCCTGCACGGGGAGGAGCCCGCCCCCACCGCGACGGACATCCGGCGGGTCGCCGTGAACGGCATCCGGGACGACCACCCGCTCTACGAGAAGGGCCGCCTGATCGACTTCCTGCCCTCCACCCCGCAGGCGCGCGGCTACCACGCCGGCCGCTCCGAGCTGGTGCCCAACCTGGCGGGCGCCCCGGGCTGGCAGGCCCAGGACCCGTCCCGGACCGAGCGGATACTGGAGTACGGCATCCACTCGCTCATCGCCGCCCCGATCCAGGCGCGCGGTGTCGTCCTGGGCATGGCCAACTTCTACCGCTCCAAGCAGGAGCCCTTCGACGAGGAGGAGCTGTCGCTGGCGGACGAGCTGGTGGCCCGGGCGGCGGTCAGCATCGACAACGCCCGCCGGTACACGCGCGAGCACGCCCTCGCGGTCACCCTGCAGCGCAGTCTGCTGCCCCGGGCGCTGCCCGAGCAGAGCGCCCTCGACGTCGCCTACCGCTACCTGCCGGCGCAGTCCGGCGTGAGCGGGGACTGGTTCGACGTGATCCCGCTGCCCGGAGGCCGGGTGGCGCTGGCCGTGGGCGACGTGGTCGGGCACGGCCTGCACGCGGCGGCGACCATGGGCCGGCTGCGCACCGCGGTGCACAACTTCTCCACGCTCGACCTGCCGCCGGACGAGCTGCTCAGCCACCTGGACGACCTGGTCGGCCGCATCGACCAGGACGAGGCCCGTGCGGAGGCGGCGGCGGAGATCGTCGGCGCCACCTGTCTGTACGCGATCTACGACCCGGTGACCCGGCGCTGCACGATGGCGCGGGCCGGGCACCTGGCGCCCGCGCTGGTCTACCCCGACGGCAGCGTCACCTTCCCCGACGTGCCGGCCGGGCCGCCGCTGGGCCTGGGCGGCATGCCGTTCCGCACGGCCGAGCTGGAGCTGCCCGAGGGCAGCCAGCTCGTGCTCTACACCGACGGCCTCATCGAGGACCGCAGGCGCGACCTGGACGTGAGCATGGAGCTGCTGCGCCTGGCGCTGTCCGGCCATCCCGACCGGTCGCCGGAGGAGGGCTGCCAGGCGGTGCTGGACGAGCTGCTGCCCGAGCGCCCCAAGGACGACGTGGCCCTGCTGATCGCGCGCACCCGGGCGCTGCCGCCGGAGAACGTCGCCGACTGGGACGTGCCGCGCGACCCGGCCGCCGTGTCGGGGATGCGCGGTGCGGTGTCCGCCAAGCTGGCGGAGTGGGGCCTGTCGGAGCTGGGCTTCGGCATGGAACTGGTGCTGAGCGAGCTGATCACCAACGCCATCCGCTACGGCTCGGACCCGGTCCATGTGCGGCTGATCCGGGACCGTGTGCTGATCTGCGAGGTGGCCGACGGCAGCAGCACCTCGCCGCACCTGCGGTACGCCGCGACGACCGACGAGGGCGGCCGGGGCCTGTTCCTGGTCTCCCAGATGACCGAGCGCTGGGGCACCCGGTACACGCCGCAGGGCAAGGTGATCTGGGCGGAGGTGGCGCTGCCGGACCTCTCGGCCCTCCTCGGGGAGTGAGCCCGCTCCTCGGGAAGGGAGCCGCGGACGGCACGAGGGCCGCACCCCCGGTGCCGGGGGTGCGGCCCTCGTCCGCGCTGTGCCGTGCCGCTTACTTGCGGATCAGGCTGCGCAGCACGTACTGCATGATGCCGCCGTTGCGGTAGTAGTCGGCCTCACCGGGGGTGTCGATGCGGACGACCGCGTCGAACTCCACGCCCGTGTCGGTGGTGACCTTCACGGTGCGCGGGGTGGTGCCGTTGTTGAGCTCCTCGACGCCGGTGAAGGAGAAGGTCTCCTCGCCGGTCAGGCCGAGGGACTCGGCGGACTGGCCCTCGGGGAACTGCAGCGGCAGGACGCCCATGCCGATCAGGTTCGAGCGGTGGATGCGCTCGTAGGACTCGGCGATGACGGCCTTGACGCCGAGCAGCGCGGTGCCCTTGGCGGCCCAGTCGCGGGACGAGCCGGAGCCGTACTCCTTGCCGGCCAGGACGACCAGCGGGATGCCCTGCTCGATGTAGTTGCGCGAGGCGTCGTAGATGAACGACACCGGCGCGTCGGCCTGGGTGAAGTCGCGGGTGTAGCCGCCCTCGGTGCCCGGCGCGATCTGGTTGCGCAGGCGGATGTTGGCGAAGGTGCCGCGGATCATGACCTCGTGGTTGCCTCGGCGGGAGCCGTAGGAGTTGAAGTCACGACGCTCCACACCGTGCTCGGTGAGGTACTGGCCGGCCGGGGTGTCGGCCTTGATGGCGCCGGCCGGGGAGATGTGGTCGGTGGTGACCGAGTCGCCCAGCTTGGCGAGCACGCGGGCGCCGGCGATGTCCGCGACCGGGGCCGGCTCCATGCCCATGCCCTCGAAGTACGGGGGCTTGCGGACGTAGGTGGACTCGGCGTCCCACTCGAAGGTGTTGCCGGTCGGGACCGGGAGGGACTGCCACTGGGCGTCGCCGGCGAAGACGTCGCTGTAGGACTTGGCGAACATGTCCTCGCCGATGGCGTTGGCGACGACGTCGTTGACCTCGGCCTCGGAGGGCCAGATGTCCTTCAGGAAGACCGGGTTGCCGTCGGTGTCGGTGCCCAGCGCCTCACGGGTGATGTCCACCTTCATGGACCCGGCGAGGGCGTACGCGACGACCAGCGGCGGGGACGCCAGGTAGTTCATCTTGACGTCGGGGTTGATACGGCCCTCGAAGTTCCGGTTGCCGGAGAGGACCGAGGTGACGGCGAGGTCGTGGTCGTTGACGGCCTTGGAGACCTCCTCCGGCAGCGGGCCGGAGTTGCCGATGCAGGTGGTGCAGCCGTAGCCGACCAGGTTGAAGCCGACCTTGTCGAGGTAGGGGGTCAGGCCCGCCTTCTCGAAGTAGTCGGTGACGACCTTGGAGCCCGGGGCGAGGGTGGTCTTGACCCACGGCTTGCGGGTCAGGCCCTTCTCGACGGCCTTCTTGGCCACCAGGGCGGCGGCGACCATGACGTACGGGTTGGAGGTGTTGGTGCAGGAGGTGATGGCCGCGACCGTCACCGCACCGTGGTCCAGCTCGTAGGTGGTGCCGTCGGGGGCGGTCACCTGAACCGGGTTGGACGGGACGGAACCGGTGCCCTGGCCGTGCTGCGGGGCGCCGGCGCCGTTCTCCTCGTGGCCGTAGGCCGGGGCGTCGGAGGCCGGGAAGGACTCGGCGCTCGCCTCGTCGACCACGGAGGCGGCGGCGGCCGGCGTCTGGGCGGCGGGGGCCTCGACGTAGTTGAGGACGTCCTTGGCGAACTGCTGGGCGGCCTCGGCGAGGACGATGCGGTCCTGCGGGCGCTTCGGGCCGGCGATGGACGGCACGACGGTGGACAGGTCCAGCTCGAGCTTCTCGGAGAAGTCCGGCTCGGCCTTCGGGTCCAGCCAGAGGCCCTGCTCCTTGGCGTACGCCTCGACGAGCGCGACCTGCTGGGCGTCGCGGCCGGTCAGACGCAGGTAGTTCAGGGTCTCGTCGTCGATCGGGAAGATCGCGGCGGTGGAGCCGAACTCGGGCGACATGTTGCCGATGGTGGCGCGGTTGGCGAGGCTCGTGGCGGCCACGCCCTCGCCGTAGAACTCGACGAACTTGCCGACCACGCCGTGCTTGCGCAGCATCTCGGTGATGGTGAGCACGAGGTCGGTGGCGGTGGTGCCGGCCTGCAGCTCACCGGTGAGCTTGAAGCCGACGACGCGCGGGATGAGCATGGAGACCGGCTGGCCGAGCATGGCGGCCTCGGCCTCGATGCCGCCGACGCCCCAGCCGAGGACGCCGAGGCCGTTGACCATGGTGGTGTGCGAGTCGGTGCCGACCAGGGTGTCGGGGTACGCCTGGCCGCCCCGGACCATGACCGTGCGGGCCAGGTGCTCGATGTTCACCTGGTGGACGATGCCGGTGCCCGGCGGGACGACCTTGAACTCGTCGAAGGCGGTCTGGCCCCAGCGCAGGAACTGGTAGCGCTCCTTGTTGCGGCCGTACTCCAGCTCGACGTTCTGCTTGAAGGCGTCGTTCGTGCCGAACTTGTCGGCGATGACGGAGTGGTCGATGACCAGCTCGGCCGGCGCCAGCGGGTTGATCTTCGCCGGGTCGCCGCCCAGCTCCTTCACGGCCTCGCGCATGGTCGCGAGGTCCACGACGCAGGGGACGCCGGTGAAGTCCTGCATGATCACGCGAGCCGGCGTGAACTGGATCTCCTGGGACGGCTGGGCCTGGGAGTCCCAGCCGCCGAGGGCGCGGATGTGGTCGGCGGTGATGTTCGCGCCGTCCTCCGTGCGGAGCAGGTTCTCCAGCAGGACCTTGAGGCTGTACGGCAGGCGAGCGGAGCCCTCCACCTTGTCCAGCCGGAAGATCTCGTACGACTCGTCGCCCACCTGCAGCGTGCTGCGGGCGTCGAAGCTGTTCGCCGACACGACAGTCTCCTTCATTGATGTGCGCGTACCACCGTCAATCGTGCCGCCACGCCGGCTTGGACGATTCAGTAAGGTCAGGCTAAGTTAGGCAAGCCTTACTGAGATGGCGGCTACGGTGCGCCTCGGCAGATATCTCGATGTCGAGATAACTCTAGTACATGGGGGCCGACTGGTCATGTCCGGCCGGGCCCGGTCCCCGCCGTTTTCCGGTGGCGTCCGCCACAGCGGAGCCGGCCGCGCGGACGGTGGGGGCGCCGCCCCGCGACCGCGCGCCACCGCCCGCCATCTCTCCGCGGTTACGGGGTATCCGGGTTGAGCGCCACCCAGCCCGGAAACCACCGAAGGAGGCACCGATGCCGCTCACTTTCCGCAAGAGCTTCCGGATCCTGCCCGGGGTGCGGTTGAACATCAACCGGCATTCCTGGTCCATCACCACCGGCGGCAAGAACGGCCCGCGGCACACCCACAGCAGCACCGGACGTCGTACGACATCGATGGATCTGCCCGGACCTTTCGGATGGCGCCGTACGACCAAGGGGCACTGACGGGGCATCACCCGAACGGACCCCCTGAGAGGCGCCATCTCATATCTGAGATAACCTCAGCCTCATGGCAGACGACTACCTCGTACGCATCGGCAAGCTCATCCGTGACGCCCGGCAACACCGCGGCTGGACACAGGCGCAGCTCGCGGAAGCGCTCGGTACCAGCCAGAGCGCCGTCAATCGCATCGAGCGCGGGAACCAGAACATCAGCCTTGAGATGATCGCCCGAATCGGTGAAGCCCTGGACAGCGAGATCGTGTCGCTGGGCTACGCGGGCCCGATGCATCTGCGCGTGGTCGGCGGCCGCCGGCTGTCCGGCGCCATCGACGTCAAGACCAGCAAGAACGCCTGCGTGGCACTGCTGTGCGCCTCACTGCTCAACAAGGGGCGCACAGTGCTGCGCCGGGTGGCCCGGATCGAGGAGGTGTACCGCCTGCTCGAGGTGCTCAACTCCATCGGGGTGCGCACCCGCTGGATCAACGACGGCGTCGACCTGGAACTCGTCCAGCCGGCCGAGCTGGAGATGGCGGCGATCGACGCCGAGGCCGCCGTCCGCACCCGCTCCATCATCATGTTCCTCGGCCCGCTGCTGCACCGCATGGACAGCTTCAAGCTGCCGTACGCCGGCGGCTGCGACCTCGGCACCCGGACCATCGAGCCGCACATGATCGCGCTGCGCCGGTTCGGCCTGGACGTCGCGGCCACCGAGGGCCAGTACCACGCGCAGGTCGACCGCGCCGTCAGCCCCGACCGCCCGATCGTCCTCACCGAGCGCGGTGACACGGTGACCGAGAACGCGCTGCTCGCCGCCGCCCGGCACGACGGTGTGACGGTCATCCGCAACGCCTCCTCCAACTACATGGTCCAGGACCTGTGCTTCTTCCTGGAGGCGCTGGGCGTGCGGGTCGAGGGCATCGGCACCACCACGCTGACCGTGCACGGCGTGCCCAACATCGACGCCGACGTGGACTACTCCCCCTCCGAGGACCCGGTCGAGGCGATGAGCCTGCTGGCCGCGGCCGTGGTGACGGAGTCCGAGCTGACGGTGCGCCGGGTGCCGATCGAGTTCCTGGAGATCGAGCTGGCGGTCCTGGAGGAGATGGGCCTCGACCACGACCGGTCCCCCGAGTACTTCGCGGACAACGGCCGCACCCGCCTGGTCGACCTCACCGTCCGCCCCTCCAAGCTCGAAGCCCCGATCGACAAGATCCACCCGATGCCCTTCCCGGGCCTGAACATCGACAACGTCCCCTTCTTCGCGGCGATCGCGGCGGTGGCCTCCGGCCAGACCCTGATCCACGACTGGGTCTACGACAACCGCGCGATCTACCTGACCGACCTCAACCGCCTCGGCGGCCGCCTGCAGTTGCTCGACCCGCACCGCGTCCTGGTCGAGGGCCCGACCCGCTGGCGCGCCGCCGAGATGATGTGCCCGCCGGCCCTGCGCCCCGCGGTCGTCGTCCTGCTGGCGATGATGGCCGCCGAGGGCACCTCGGTCCTGCGCAACGTGTACGTCATCAACCGGGGTTACGAGGACCTGGCGGAGCGGCTGAACTCGATCGGGGCGCAGATCGAGATCTTCCGGGACATCTGACCGGACCACGCCGTCGCCCCTTCCGGCCCGCGGTGGCGCGGGCCGGAAGGGCGGGCGGCGACGACCGCGGTCATGGGTTGGCGGCCCCCGGCTTGCAAGTCGGCGCCTCGGGTGACCCGGCACCGGGTCAGCGCGTCGGCGCGAGCCGCGCGGGCGGGCCGAAGCGGACCGGCACCCCCGGGGCGTACAGCACGCTGACCGGGTCGCCCGCCGGCGGGGTGAGCCCGGCCGCCGCGACCGCCGAGGCGTCCCAGCCGAGCAGGGCGCACCGCCGGAACGTCCACGCCGGATGGGTGTTGGGCAGGTAGTAGGTGCACCCCAGCACGCTCTCGTGCAGACCCCAGCGGTAGGTCAGGAACTCGTCCAGCGGCCCCGGCGGCACGGGCTCGCGGGTGACGTCGACCCAGACGTGGGCGTCGGTGCGGCGGCCGCCGCGTCCGCGCGTGCGGTACAGCAGCCGCTCCCCGTACCAGCGGCGAGACGTGCGCGACCAGCGGTACGGCAGTCCGAAGGCCGCCCGCGCGACGAGGACGGGCAGCAGCCGGTCGCAGTCCAGCGAGCGGAACACCACCCCTCGCCGCCCGAGTGCGTCCCTGCTGTACAGGCGCACGTTGACCTCGGTGAACGTGCCGAGGCGGGGCACCGGGGGCAGATGCCCGAAGGCGAGGTCCCGCATGCGGAAGAAGACGAGGCCCACATAGGTGCGGCCGTGGAGGAGGTCGGGGGTCGTGCCGGGCGGCAGCAGCCGCGCGACCTCGAACGGATCGGCCTCCCAGTGGAGGAGGACGACGTCCTGCCACCACTGGCGGAACAGCACCCGGTGCACCGGGCGGGCCGGGACGGCGGTGAGTGCCTCCGGGTGCCCGCCGTGCGGCACCGGCCCGCGCCCGCCGGAACGCTCTCCTTGGATGTCCACGCCACCTCCTGGCGGCCGTACCGCTCATCGGGAACCGTTTCCCGAACTTTTCCGGCCAGGACCGGCGATAGGTTGCAGATGAGGCGCACCGAATTTTTCCGGCAGTCATGATCCGGTGGACAGACGCGGAGTGATCAGCTTGTCCACCGGGGGCGACAGGTTCGGGCGGTGTGGCGTCACTAAGCGACATGTCGTCGTGCCGCGGCGCGGAGTCCACTGGAATGGCCCGTCTCATGTCGAGCCTGGGGGGCGATCGATGACGACGAGCGACCTGACCGCGGCGCGGCCACCGGACTCCGCCGGCGCGGTACCGCCGCAGCCGTGCCGGTGCGCGGCGCCCGACCGGACGGCGGCGCCGGGGGCCGCCGAGGAGAAGTTCCGGGGGCTGCTGGAGGCGGCGCCGGACGCGATGGTCATCGTGGACGACAAGGGCAGGATCCGCCTCGTCAACGCCCAGACCGAAGCCCTCTTCGGCTACCGCCGCGAGGAACTCCTCGGCCACCCCGTCGAACTCCTCGTCCCCGGCCGCTTCCACCGCCACCACACCGAACACCGCGACGCCTACACCCACAACCAGCAGGTCCGCCCCATGGGCGCCGGACTCGACCTCTACGGACTGCGCAAGGACGGCACCGAGTTCCCCGTCGAGATCAGCCTCAGCCCGCTCGAGACCGCCGACGGCCTCCTCGTCTCCGCCGCCGTACGCGACGTCAGCGAACGCAAGGCCGCCGAGGAGCGGTTCAGGGGGCTGCTGGAGGCGGCGCCGGACGCGATGGTCATCGTGGACGACAAGGGCAGGATCCGCCTCGTCAACGCCCAGACCGAAGCCCTCTTCGGCTACCGCCGCGAGGAACTCCTCGGCCACCCCGTCGAACTCCTCGTCCCCGGCCGCTTCCACCGCCACCACACCGAACACCGCGACGCCTACACCCACAACCAGCAGGTCCGCCCCATGGGCGCCGGACTCGACCTCTACGGACTGCGCAAGGACGGCACCGAGTTCCCCGTCGAGATCAGCCTCAGCCCGCTCGAGACCGCCGACGGCCTCCTCGTCTCCGCCGCCGTACGCGACGTCAGCGAACGCAAGGCCGCCGAGGAGCGCATCACCGAACTCGCCGCGCTGGTCGAGTCCTCGCAGGACGCCATCCTCGCCAAGACCCTCGACGGCCACATCACGTACTGGAACGCGGCGGCCCAGCGGCTGTACGGGTTCACGGCGGACGAGGTGCTGGGGCGTCACGTGTCCCTGCTGGCGCCGCCCGAACGCGGGGACGAGATCACCGCGCTCCTGAAGCGGCTGCGCCGGGGCGAGAAGGTCGAGCACTTCGAGACGCTGCGGGTCACCCGCTCCGGGGACCTGCTGGACGTGGACGTCACCCTGTGGCCGACCCGGGGCCGCAACGGCAGGGTCGTCGGGGCGTGCGCGATCGTCCGGGACATCAGCGACCGCAAGCGTGCCGAGGCCGAGCTGACGGAGCTGTACGAGCAGCAGCGGCACATCGCGCTCACGCTGCAGCGCAGCCTGATGGGCACGCCGCCCGCCATCCCGGGCCTCGCCACCGCCAGCCGCTACCGTCCGGCGACGCAGGGCGCGGGCGTGGGCGGCGACTGGTTCGACCTGATCCCGCTGGGCGCCGGCCGGGTCGGAGTGCTCATCGGCGACGTCATGGGGCGCGGTCTGGAGGCCGCCGCCGTCATGGGGCAACTGCGCTCCGCCGCGCACGCGCTGGCCAAGACCGGGGTGCAGCCGCGGCAGCTCATGCAGACGCTGGAGAGCGTCGTCGCCGACCTCGACGTACCGGACCAGCTGGTGACCTGCTGCTATCTGGTGATCGCCGCCGACACGGGCGAGGTGACGATGTGCTCCGCCGGTCACCTGCCGGTTCTCGTCACCGCGCCGGGCCGGAGCGCCGAGGTGCTCCCGGCGCCCGTGAACGCCCCCCTCGGGGTCGGCGGTGTGATCTACGAGCAGCGCCGCACCACGGTCGCGCCCGGCGCCACGCTCGTGCTGTACACGGACGGTCTGATCGAGATGCCGGGGACCGACATCGAGGACCAGCTCACCGAGCTGATCGCCACGCTGGACAGGCTGCCGGACACGCCGCCCGACCTGGAGGCCGCCGCCGACCACGTGCTGTCCACGCTGCTCCCCGACGCGGACGGGCACGACGACGTCACGCTGCTGCTGACCCAGCTTCCCGCGGCTCCGCTGGCCACGCTCGCGACGGACCTGCCCGCAGCCGCCGAGTCGGTCCGGACCGGCCGCGACTTCCTGGGCAAGGCGCTCGTCGCCTGGGACTGCGCGCACGTGGCGGACGACGCCCTCCTGCTGCTCTCCGAGATCCTCACCAACGCCGTGCAGCACGCCGAGGGACCGATCGGGGTGCGCGCGTGCCGCACGGACACCTCCCTGACCGTGGAGATCGGCGACCGCAGCCTGCATCTGCCCCAGCCCAGGAGCGCGACGGAGGACGACGAGTCAGGCCGCGGCCTGCTGCTGGTGCGCGCCCTCGCCGGCGACTGGGGCGTGCGTCCCACCGACGACGGCAAGACGACCTGGTTCAGCCTCGAGCTGTGAGGCCCGGCTCCGGGTCCGGCGACGCGCCGGGATGACGGGAGCGGTCGCCGGCGTTGTGCTCGTCGGTGGTCGACGGTGTCCCGAACCGGGACGTACAGTACCCCTAGGGGTATTTTTTAGGAGTGATCGTGGAACTGGATCTCGCGGGTGCGGAACTGAAGTCCGTCCTGAACCGTCTGCGCCGCGCGCAGGGCCAGATCTCGGGCGTGATCCGGATGATCGAGGAGGGCCGGGACTGCGAGGAGGTCGTCACGCAGCTGGCCGCCGCGTCCCGGGCGCTGGACCGGGCGGGTTTCGCGATCATCGCCACCGGGCTGCAGCAGTGCATCACGGACATGGAGGCGGGCCGCAAGGACGGCGAGGACCCCGGGCAGATGCGGACGCGGCTGGAGAAGCTCTTCCTGTCGCTGGCCTGAGCGGCCCGCCGCCGGCGCGGGGGGGGCGCCGGACGACTCGCGGTCGTGACGAAGAGAGTCGAAGAGGCCGGCGCCGGGCCCGGTGCGGGGCCCGGCGCCGGCCGTGGCGCGGCCGCTCAGCCCGCGACGACGGCCTCCGCCGCCGCGATCCCGCATACCCGGGCGGCGCCGTGGGTGGCGATGTGCGCGGCGCCGCGGGGCGGGGCCTGCGGGACGCCCATCTCGACCACGACGGTGTCCGGGCGGGCGGCGAGCAGGGCGTCCAGGGCGGAGCCCATCCAGCCGTGCCGGTGCTCGTCGCGGACCACGGCGACGACCCGCCGGCCGGCCGCCGCCGTGAGGGCCTCGCGGCCCGCCTCGGGTCCGGTGAACGAGCCGGCCGCGCTGCCCGGCAGCAGCCGCGTCAGCTCGGCGGCCACGCCCCACGGCGTCTCGTCGCCGACGGCGATGTTCGGCGCCGGGTCGAACCGGGCGACGTACACCGGTTCCGTGACCGGCGCGGCGGCGGCGCCGCGGGTCACGGTCAGCGCGCGGCGGGCCGCGGCCAGGCCGATCTCCGGTTCGGGCTCGACGGTCCCGGCGTCCGCGCGGGACGCGGCCGTCCAGCGCGCCAGCTCCCGCACCCGCGAGGCCGCTTCGGCCAGCCGCTCCTCCGGCAGCTCGCCGGAGCGCACCGCGGACACGAGGGCGTCCCTGAGACTCAGCACGGTGGCCTCGTCGCACAGGCCGCCGCCGACGCAGATGGCGTCCGCGCCCGCCGCGATGGCGAGGACCACGCCGTGCTCCAGGCCGTAGGTCGCGGAGATGGCGCGCATCTCCATGCCGTCCGTGACGATCAGGCCCCGGTAGCCGAGTTCGCCGCGCAGCAGGTCGGTGAGGACGCGGCGGGAGAGGGTGCCGGGGCGGTCCGGGTCGAGGGCCGGGACCAGGATGTGCGCGCTCATCACGGCCCGGCTGCCGGCCGCGATCGCGGCGCGGAACGGGGGCAGTTCACGCGCGTACAGCGTCTCGGCGTCCACGTCGATGCGCGGCACCGCGAGGTGGGAGTCGACGTTGGTGTCGCCGTGCCCGGGGAAGTGCTTGGTGCACGCGGCGACACCGGTGGACTGCAGGCCCTCGACCCAGGCGGCGGTGTGCCGGGCGACCAGTTCGGTGTCCGCGCCGAAGGCGCGCACCCCGATGACCGGGTTCTCGGGGTCGGCGTTGACGTCGGCGGACGGCGCCCAGTCGAAGTTGACGCCGCAGGCGGCCAGGCGCCGGCCCAGCTCGCGCGCCACGCCCCGGGTGAGGCCGGGGTCGTCGACGGCGCCGAGCGCGTGGTTGCCGGGGAAGGACGATCCGGTGCGCACGTCGAGGCGGGTGACGTCCCCGCTCTCCTCGTCGATGGCCACAAGCAGGTCGTCCCGCTCCGCGCGCAGTTGCGCGGTCAGCGCGGTGACCTGCTCCTCGGAGACGACGTTGCGGCCGAACAGGGCGACGGAGGCGAGGCCTTCACCGAGCCGGCGGCGCACCCAGTCCGGGGCGGTGGTGCCGTCGAACCCCGGCTGAAGCACCGCGAGCGCGTCCCGGGTGAGGGTGTCCGGCCCAGTGGCGAGTGTTGTCATCGGGGGCGTCATCCCTTCACGGCGCCGTCGGTCAGACCGCTGACAGCCTTGCGTTGCAGGAAGATGAACAGGATCAGGATGGGCAGGGCGAACAGGGACGAGGCTGCCATCGTCGCCCCCCAGTCGTCACCGAACGCGGTCTGGAACTGGGACAGCCACAGCGGCAGGGTCTGCTTCTCGATGTCCTTGTTGAGGATCAGGACCAGCGGGAACTCGTTCCACGCGGTGATGAAGCCGAACAGCGAGGTGGCCATCAGACCGGGCGCGAGCAGCGGGAAGATCACCCGGACGAAGGCCTGGGTGCGGGTGCAGCCGTCGACCATCGCCGACTCCTCCAGCTCCTTCGGCACGGCGGCCACGTAGCCGCGCAGCGTCAGGACGGTCAGCGGCAGCACCATGATCGCGTAGAAGACGGTGAGCGGGACCAGGCTGTCGAGCATGTCGTTGTCGCGGACCAGCATGTAGATGGCGATGACCATGACCTCCCAGGGCGCCATCTGCGCCAGCATGAAGGTCACGATGAAGCCGCGCCGCCCCCGGAACCGCATCCGGGCGAGCGCGAACGCGGCGAACAGGGCGATGACGAGCGACAGCAGCACCGCGCTGACCGTGACGGTGACGGAGTTGAGGACCAGGGTCCAGAAGTGGTCGGCGTGCACGGCCTTGGAGAAGTGGCCGGCGGTGACGTTCGTCGGGAACCAGACCGGGTTCTCGGAGATGATGTCGCCGGTCGGCTTGAAGGCCGTCGCGAACATCCAGTAGACGGGGAACACGAAGCCGGCGAAGAGGACGACGGCGGTCGCGTTGGGCCAGACACGGCCGAAGACGGAGCGCTTCACAGCTCGTCCTCCTCTTGCTTGAGCACCATGCGCAGGTAGTACGAGGTGATGACGAGCAGCACCAGGATGGTCAGGAAGGAGATCGCCGCGCCGACTCCGAAGTGCTGGTTGCCGACGCCCTCGACGAAGGCGTAGATCGGCAGGGTCTCGGTGAGGCGGTCGGGGCCGCCCTCGTTGATCGCGAAGATCTGCGGGAACGCCTTGAACACCCAGATGACCTCGAGGAACGTCGTGGCGTAGAGGAACGGCCTGAGGAACGGGAAGGTCACCGAGGTGAAGCTCTTCCACGCGCCGGCGCCGTCCAGGGACGCGGCCTCGTACAGCTCCCTGGGGATCGTGGTGGTGGCCGCGTACAGGTTGATCGCCACGAACGGGATCGACTGCCAGACGATGAGCAGCGTGATCACGGAGAAGGTGGAGAGCTGGGAGCCGAACCAGTTGTAGTCGGCCATGGAGTGCCAGCCGAGCTTGTCCAGCACCCAGTTGACGACGCCGAAGCGCTGGGCGAACAGCCACTGGTAGACGGTGGTGGCCGCGATGACGGGCATGGCCCAGGCGAGCACCAGGCCCAGCAGGAGCAGCAGCCGCATCTTCCTGCCGAGGCGGGCCAGCAGCAGCCCGGTCAGGGTGCCGAGCAGCATGATCAGGACGACGTTGACCGCCGTGAAGACCACCGACCGTTCGACGACGTGCCAGAAGTCCGAACCGGACAGGACCTCTGTGTAGTTGTCGCCGCCGTTCCACTCGGTGAGGTGCTGGATGAGCTGGCGCGGGTTGAGGTTCTGGAACGACAGCATGCCGTTCTTCACCAGGGGCCAGCCGAGCAGGATCAGCGTGGCCAGCAGCGCCGGCAGCAGGAGCAGATAGGGAGCCGCGGCGCCGCGGCGGGCCGACGGGGCGGAGCCGCCGTCCTCACCGCCGGGCGGCGCCGGCACCCGGGCCTTGTGGACAGCGGGCTCCCCGGCCGTGTCCGTGCCTTCGGTCTGCACTGACATGAGTTGCCATCTCTTCCGTGACCGTACGGGCTGTGGGCTGTACGGGCGTTACGGGCGGTACGGACGACCGGGCCGGGGGCGTCGGCGGACGCCCCCGGCGCGGATCGTCAGTTCTGCTGGGCCAGGCGCTTGTTGATCTCGGCCTCGACCTGCTTTGCGGCGGCCGCGGGGGACTTACCGTTCAGCACCGCGGTCATGTAGGACTTGATCGGGTTGGGGGTGTTCTCCACCGCGGCCCACTCGGGGATCAGCGGGGTGGTGCCGCCGGCCGCGGCGCCGGGAGCGGCGGCCTCGGCGGCGCCGTTGCCCTTGAGGTTGCTCTCCAGCGACTCCTTGTTCGGGATGACGCCGTTGAGCTTGGCGAGCTGGCCCTCGTACTGGTCGGACAGCGCGATCTTCAGGAACTCCTTGGCCAGGGCCTGGTTCTTGCTGCCCTGGGCGACGGCGAGGTTGGAGCCGCCGAGGAAGACGCCCTCGGGCTTGTCCGCGCTCTCGCCCGGGATGGTGAAGTAGCCGAGGTCCTTCTCGATGGACTTGTTGGCCTGGATCGCCGTGCCGGCCTCCCAGCCCATGCCGATGAAGGCGCCGGTCTTGCCCTTGGCGAAGACCGTGGCCTGCTGCGGGGTGGCCTCGTCCTTGTCCTTGGGGGCCTTGGAGTAGCCGGCGTACTTCTTGTAGAGCTCCATGGCCGCGGAGACCTTGGGGTCGCCGAGGTTGGAGACGTACTTGTCGCCCTGCTTCTTCACCAGGTCGGCGCCCTGGCCGATGGTCAGGCCGTCGAAGAAGTACCAGTTCTGGCCGGGCAGGTAGAGCGGCTCGGCGTCGGTCTTCTTGCCGATGGCGTCCAGGTCCTTGAAGAACTCGTCCCGGGTCTTCGGGGTGTCCTTGATGCCGGCCTTGGCCCAGATCTTCTTGTTGTAGATGACGACGCGGTTGGCGAAGTACCAGGGAGCGGCGTACTGCTTGCCTTCGTACACCGAGGACTGCGAGACGGACGGGGTCCAGTCCGAGCCGATCTCCTGCTTGAGGTCGCCCAGTTCGGCGAGGCCGCCGGTGGCGGCGTAGGCCGGGGTCTGGGTGTTGCCAACCTCGATGACGTCCGGCGGGTTGGACTCGGAGAGGGCGGTGGTGATCTTCTGCTGGATCCCGTCCCACTTCTGGATCTCGAACTTCAGCTTCGCGCCGGTCTTCTTCTCGAAGGCCGCCTGCACGTCCTTCGACCACTGCGGCGGCGCCGAGCCGTCCATCGTCCAGACCGTCAGGGTCTGGCCCTTGAAGCTGTCCGGTCCCGCGTTCTTGCCCGTGTCCTTGTCGTCGTCGCCGCCACACGCCGAGACGGAGACCATCATGCCCGCGATCACGATCGCGGCAGCAAGCTTGCGCTTCACGCCACCCTCCTCAGGGATGCCACTAATCCCCCCACGCCCTCGGCGGTGACCTGCGTACGACGCTGTTGCACGTAGGGCTCGGGACCCGGTCACTAATGGTGTAGACCAGTACGGTGGAGCTTGGCCTAGACCTTTTTGAGTGTCAAGGGCGGTTCGGAAAGGCGTTCCGGCCGTTACGAGAAAGTCACCGGAGCGCGTTCGTCCCCTTCCGGCCCGGTCGACTTACTGGACTAGACCTCTCGGGCCAGTTGGACTAGACCATAGGGCGGTTGGTCGCTATAACGGGAGCTCCACCCCCCACAGCCGGGAAGGCAGGCATGGCCACCGACGTCAGCAGCGCCCAGCACCCCAGGGGGGTGCCCGGCCGCACCGCGCGCGTGCCGAAGTACTACCGGATCAAGCAGCAGGTGCTGGAGATGACGCGGGCCCTCGAACCCGGCTCGGCGATGCCCGCGGAGCGCCTGCTCGCCGTCCGGCTCGGCACCTCGCGCACCACCGTCCGGCAGGCGCTGCAGGAGCTGGTCGGCGAGGGCCGGCTGGACCGCATCCAGGGCAAGGGCACCTTCGTCGCCCAGCCCAAGCTGTACCGGACCCTGCAACTCACCTCGCACACCGAGGACATGCGCGCCCAGGGCCTGGAGCCCGCCTCGCAGGTGCTGGACATCGGCGAGGTGCCCGCGGACGCCCGGCTGGCCGCGCTCCTCGGCATCGACGCGGGCGAGCGCGTGCTGCGCATCGAGCGGCTGCGGCTGGCCAGCGGCGACCCGATGGCGATCGAGGCGACCCATCTGTCCGTACGGCGCTTCCCCGGGCTGCGGCACTCGCTGGCCACGTACCCCTCGCTCTACACGGCCCTCGCCGAGGTGTACGGCGTGCACCTGGCCGAGGCCGACGAGACCATCGAGACCTCGCTGTCGACGCCGCGCGAGGCCCAGCTCCTCGCCACCGACGTGGGCCTGCCGATGCTGCTGCTGTCCCGGCACTCGCGGGACGCCGACGGCACCCCGGTGGAGTGGGTCCGCTCGGTCTACCGGGGCTCGCGCTACAAGTTCGTCGCCGCGCTCCGCCGCCCTGCGGCCGGACCGTCGGTCCTGTCCGCCCGCGAGAACGACTGACGTCCCCGCGCGGCCGCGCGGGGTGTGCCGGCACCGCCGGCCAAGCCGGGTGAACCGCTTGATACTGCGCCCGTGCACCGCGCGTGGACGGTGCGCGGGGTGAGGCGGTCAGTCCAGGAACGCCGTCTCTATCCAGCGGCGTACCGCCCGCGGGCGCATCCGGTGCAGGCCGCCGACCGTGTCGGCGACCTCGTGGGAGCCGCCCACCGCCAGGAACTTCTCCCGTACCAGTGCGGCGTGGTCCGCCCGGGTCTCCGGACCGGCGGCGCCGACCGGGATCAGCCGGGTGCGGGAGATCGTACGGCCGTCCGTCAGCCGTACGGTGACGCGGGCGCCGGTGGCCTTGGTGGAGCGGGAGAAGTCCCGGTCGTCGGCCTGCAGCGCCCCGACCAGGTCGACCAGCTCGTCGCCGCCGAAGCCGCGCAGCCACGGTACGGCCGAGTCCCCCGCCTCGCGCACGGCCTCGCCGAACGGCGCGTCGGACAGGAACAGTTCACGGGTCATCTCGGTGTCGTGCTCCAGCCGGATCCGCTTGGCGAGCGCCCAGCGGTCGAGGTCGTCCACGGCGGGCGAGGAGAAGTCGTCCACCGAGAACTCGCCGGTCAGCAGGGTGGTGGCCACCGGGTAGGGCACGTCCAGGACCAGCGCGCCCAGCGGGGAGCCGGGGCCGGTGACGTAGCGGGCGGCCCGCTCCCCCGCGAACAGCGTGTACAGGGAGGCCTCGACCACCACCTCGGCCACGTCCCGGGGCCGGAGCGCGCCGAGTTCACGGTGGATCTCGGCGGCGCAGTCCACCGCGGCGTCGATGCCGGGGCCGCCGGGGTGCATCTTGAACGAGAGGGTGTCGGTGTGCCAGCGCCGGCCCAGCCCCTTCGCCACCGCCTGCGGCAGCGGCACGGTGGCGAACCGGGCCAGGAAACCGTCGCTGTGCTCCATGATGTCCGGCGCCCCGCGCAGCCCCGCGTACGCCGCGTCGCAGGCGTCCATCGCGGTGCGCACCGGGGTGAAGGTGTTGAACAGACGGGCGTCGCTGGCCAGGAAGGCGCGCATCAACGGCCAGTTGGGCATCGCGAAGGCCAGTCCGAAGGCGTTCTCGAAGAGGCTCGCGGAGGCCCGGTCGCTGTGCAGCCGCCCCGCCACCGCGCCGGCCAGGTGGGTGTGGACGGCGCTCTGGCCGCGCAGCGGGCCGAGGGTCGCGGAGGCGGTGATGCGGGCCGCGCACTCGTTGGCCGCGACCACCGCGGTGAGCAACGAGAGTCCGTCGAGCCCGCGGGCGTAGGCGAAGGCGAGCGGGACCGCGACCGTGGAGTTCGACAGGTGCCCGGCGTAGGCGGTGTCGTCCAGGTTGAGCCATGATCCGAGCGCGGCGAACACGCCGGCGGCCTGCCGGGGGTCGCGCTGCATGGGGTGCCCGAAGGCCGCCACCAGCTTTCTGCCGAGGGGGTGCTGGAGGCCGGCCCGGATGGAGGCGATCTGCGACAGCACCTGGCTCGCGGCGAGCTTCAGCACCCGGCACGGGACGTGCTGCGGGCGCAGCGACGCGGCCCAGTGCGAGAGTTCCCGCAAGGGGGTGTCGGCCGGTGCGCGGCCGGGGGCGGCCCGGGGCAGGGTGTGTGCCTGCTCGGCCCAGTCGGCGCACAGGGCCTGGGCCACGCTCTCCCCGAGGACAGCGGTCATGAGGCGGCTACCTTCCTTGCCGTGCGTGCGTCGGCGGTGTGCGCACGAACGCGGGAGCACCGGCGGTCCCGGTGCTCCCGCGCTGGGTGCGTGCTCAGGCGGCCGGGACCTTGTCCAGGAAGCCGTAGACGCCCTGGATCTTGCCCTGGTCGTTGGTGACGAGGACGTCGAAGCCGATGGCGATCGGCTCGGCGCCCGGCTCGGTCACCAGGCCCCACTGGAAGCGGGCCTGGTTGTGGTGGGCGTCGACGGTGCCGTGCAGTTCGAAGGTGAGGCCCTTGAACTGGTCGCGGGCGCCGGCCACCACGGCTCCGAAGCCCTCGTGACCCTCGACCGCGGCGAGCGGGTCGATGTACGGAGCGTCGGCGGTGAACAGCTCGGCGATGGCCGCGGCGCGCTTGTCGGCGTCCGCCTCGTTCCAGATGTCGAGGTAGCGGGAGACGGTGGTGGTCAGGTCGCTCATGCGGGCGTTCTCCTTCGTGTCTTGCTTACTTGTGATTCCGGCAGGTGGCTTGGTACGGGCTTCAGGGGGTGGCGGGCGCCCAGACCGGGAGGGCTCCGGGGAGCACCTCGAAGGTGGCCGAGTCGCCGATGCCGTGCTGGTACTCGCCGTCGTGCTCCAGCGGCAGCCGGTGGCCGTCGGTGCGCTCGACGGTGATCCGGCGGCCGCGCGCGTACACGGTCGCCGGGTGGTCCATGTGCGCCGCCTCCAGCGTCAGTCCGGGCACGTCGGCCGCGGGGACCTCGCCGCCGATGACGCAGACGTCGAGCAGTCCGTCGTCGAGCAGCGAGTCGGGCAGCACCTTGAACCGGCCGCCGCGGTAGGGGCCGCCGCCGACGTTGGCGAGGACCGTGGGGCCCTCGTGCACCACGCGGCCGTCGACGGTGACCCGGCCCGGATAGGGCGCGTAGCCCGCGGCCGTGTCGGCGAAGGCGCGGGCGTAGCGCTCGCGTCCGGTCAGCGGCAGCTCCCGGGCGGTGATCAGCGCGTCGGCGATCACGCCCGAACAGGCGCCCAGATAGACGTAGTTGCGGGTCTCGGCGAGGCGGGCCAGGTCGAGCCGGCGCAGGCGGGCGCTGCCGCCGATGCCGGAGTCGGTCAGGACCGCCTTCAGCGACTCGGTCCAGGGGCGGTCGCCCCACAGCATCTTGTAGCCGGAGTTGCCGGTGCCGCCGGGCACGACGGCGAGGGTCGCCCGGCCGGTCGCGGGGACGAGCCCCTGGACGACCTCGCGGACCGTGCCGTCACCGCCGATGGCGACGACCAGGTCGGGTGCGCCGTCCCCGCGCTCCAGCGCCCGGCGCACCGCGCCGGTCGCGTCGCCGGGCGCGCTGGTCAGGTGGACCTCGGCGCGGTCCAGGCAGGACTCGCACAGCTCCGCGACCTGGCGGACCAGTTCGGGGCTGTGACTGCCGGAGGCCGGGTTTGCCACGATCAGGGCCCGGGTCGGCCCCGGGGCTGCGGTGTCTGCCATGACGAGCGTTCTCCTCACGTCGGACGCGCCGGCGCAACCGGCACGGCAACGATGGGGGGTGTCCCCGCCGCGGGCGGACGCGGGCCACGGATGCGGCCCCGGCCCCGGCGAGGAGGAGCGTGCGACGGGGATGACTCTGCCAAGTGCCGCTGACCCGTCTCTGACACGCGCCTGACGCCGCAAAGCGGGTTGCCCGGAATGATCAGTAACGTGTCAGTGTGCCCGGTTCGAATGGGCTGGATGCCCCGGCGGTCCGCGGATCTCCGGGGACAGAGCCGTGCACGTTCACCGACCGGAGTAGGACCTCATGACCGCACAGACGTACGTTCCGCTGCCCATGGACCGCTGTACCTCCGAACTCCGCCGGGAGGCGGCCCGCTTCGCGGACGCCGCCCGGGACCTCCCGCTGACGGAGCCGGTTCCGACCTGCCCCGGCTGGACACTGGGCGACCTGGTGCGGCACGTGCGCCAGGGGCACGAGTGGGCGACGACCATCCTGGCCACCCGGAGCACCGAGTTCGTCCTCCCGGGCGGCGGCGGGGCCGGCGCCGACGACGACGGCACGAGCTGGACCGAGCGGGTGGCCGGGCTCGGGGCGCGGGAGTCCGCGGCGGACAGCCGGCTGCTGGACCCCTCGTCGCGGGCGCGGTTCGTCACCGAGGGCGCCGAGCGGCTGATCGAGGCGATCGGCGGCATCGGCCCCGAGGTGCCCGTCTGGGCGCCGCACGGTAAGCAGAACAAGGAGTTCTGGCCGCGCTGGGCGATGTACGAGACGACCGTGCACCGCGCGGACGTGGACCTGCTGGCCGGCCGGCCCTTCGAGCCGGCCGCCGACGTCGCCCTGGACTGCGTGGACTTCTGCCTGGTGGCGTTCGGCGTGCCCGAGGCCGGGCCGTTCCACTCCCCCTTGTTCGCCGAGGTGCCGCGCGGCGGTGAGACGCTGGGCTTCCGGTCGGCCGCCGGCGCTCCGGGCCGGGTCTCGAACTGGCTGGTGACCTGCGCCCCGGACGGTGTGCGGGTCGTCCGGGACGCCCCGGAGGGCGCCCCGGCCGACGTCACCGTGGTCACCTCCCCCGCGGACCTGCTGCTCGTGGTGAAGGGGCGGCTGCGGCCGGAGGGCCCGCGCGTGACGGTGACGGGCGACCGCGAGCTGCTGGACTTCTGGCTGAGCCACGCCGTCTCCTGAACCGCGGGCCACGCGTGGGAGGGCGGGCACGCCGTCGCGTGCCCGCCCTCTCTCCGTGACCCCGGCGGGGCCCCGCCGCGCTCAGGAGGCGGGGACCGGCTTGGGACGCGGGATGAGCTGGACCAGCGCGGCCACGGCGAGCGCGAGCGGCGCCAGCAGGTAGACGCTGGCCTTGAAGGCGTCGGCGTAGGCGCCGGGACCGGTGCCCTGGCCGAGGACGTGGTAGAAGACCACGCCGACCGCGGCCACGCCCACCGCGCCGCCGACCTGCGCGGCCGTCGAGAGCACGCCCGAGGCGGAGCCTGCGTAGCGCGGGTCGGTGCCGGCGAGGGCGATCGAGGCCAGCGGGGCCATCACCATCGCCATGCCCGAGCCGCCCACCAGCAGTCCGGGCACCAGCCAGGCCACCGCGCCCTCGGTGCCGATGTGGTCGACCGCTTCCCAGAGCCCGCCGAGCCCGGCCAGCAGCACCAGGGCGCCCACCGCGAGGACCTGACGGCCGAGCAGGGCCGCCACCTTGCGGGCCAGCAGCGAGGTGGCCAGGAAGCCCACGCCGAGCGGCAGGAAGACCAGGCCCGACTCCAGGGCCGTCAGCCCGACCCCGGCCTGCAGGTAGAGGGCGAGGACCAGGAAGAAGGACGCCATGCCGGAGTAGTACACGACACCGGTGACGACGCCGACCGTGAACGGCCGCTTGTGGAACAGCACCGGGTTGACCAGCGGGCTGCCGCCGGTGTTCGCCAGCCGCCGCTGGTACACCGCGAACAGCAGGAGCAGCACCGGCGACGCGGCCAGGCACAGCCACGTCCACAGCGGCCAGCCCTGCTGCTGGCCCTCGGCGAGCGGCAGGACCACCGCGACCAGGCCGGCCGAGACCAGCACCATGCCGAGCGGGTCGAGGTGCGCCCGGCCCTCGGCGCGGGACTCGGGGATGAGCCGCGGTCCGAGCAGCAGCGCGGCGACGCCGACCGGCACGTTGACCAGGAAGCAGGTCCGCCAGCCGAGGCCGGCGATGTCGGCGTGGATCAGCAGACCGCCGATGAGCTGTCCGAAGACACCCGCGAGGCCCATGGTCAGGCCGAACGCGTTGAAGGCCCTGACCCGGGCCTGGCCCGCGTAGGTGACGCCGATGATGGCCAGCACCTGGGGGCCCATCAGGGCGGAGGCGAGACCCTGCGCGATGCGGGCCACGACGAGCTGCCCGGCGGTCGGCGCCATGCCCGCCCAGGCGGAGGAGAGGGTGAACAGCGCGACGCCGAGCAGGAACATCCGCCGCCGGCCGTACAGGTCGCCGAGCCGGCCGCCGGTGATGAGGCCGGCGGCGTAGGCGAGGGCGTATCCCGCGACCACGAACTCCACCGCGGAGGCGCTCGCGTGGAGGTCGCGCTGGGTCTCGGGGATGGCGACGTTCACGATGAACACGTCGAGCGTGATCACGAACGTGCCGACCAGGATGAGCGGCAGCGTCGCCCAGTGCGGGCCGGCCGGCGCCCGCTCCCGGGTCTCCGCGCCGGCTGTCCGCGCTTGCTGCAGGGACATGGTTGACGGTTCCTTTCTTGTCCTGCGGGTGCCCGGCCGGCACGGCGGACCGGAACCGGCGTGCACGCGCGCTACTGCCAGTCGGGGACGTCGAGGATCTCGACGACGGCGGCGGAGAAACTGAAACCGGCCCCCGCCGCCACCATGAGGACGAGGTCGCCGGGGCCCACGGCCCGTTGTGTGACGAGGTGTTCGAGGCCGAGGAACTGGTCGCCGGCGCCGATGTGGCCCACCCGGCGGCCCAGGTCCCAGGTGCTCTGCTTCTCGGTGAAGCCCAGCACGTCGTAGTTCTCGGGGTACTCGCCGCGGTGTATCAGCGGGGTCACCACGCGCGATATGTCCTCGGTGGTGACGCCCGCGTCGGCCAGCGCGCCGGCCGTGGTGCTCTTCAGCCCGGCCTCGATGCGCTCCCAGGAGCCCTCGGCCTCCGCGGTGACGGCGTGCTGGCGGCCACGGGCGCGCAGCGGCACCGGCATCTCCCGGCCCGGTATGGCGCCGAACGGCTCCAGGCCCCGGTTCCAGCGCTCCAGCGAGTTGTCGGCGCCCACGCGTGCGGAGAGGACCCGGGCGAAGCCGCCGCGCCCGGACAGCAGCATGGCGCTGCCGCCGTCGGCGAAGATGAGGTTGAGCTGCACGTTCCAGCGGTCGACCCACGGCGGCGCGAAGTTGTCGCCGCTGGTCAACAGCACCGCCTCGGTGAACCCGGCGGCGATCTGCCCGGCCGCCAGGGTGAGCGAGCCGAGCCCGGCGTTGCAGCGCTGCTGCAGCTCGAAACCGGCGGCCGCGCGGCCCACGGTCTCGTTGGCGACGTACGACGCCGCCGGCCACATGTCGTGGCCCTGGTAGCCGCACGTGGAGTGCAGGACCAGGCCGACCTCGTGGCCGTCCGATCCCGCCCGCTCCAGTGCCAGCCGTCCGGCGCGCACCGCCATCTCGGGCCCGGAGACGCCCTCGGCCACCGTGATGGACTCGTAGCCGAGGTTTTGGTGCTCCTCGTCGACGAGGCCCGCGGCGACGGCCTCGCCCAGCGGGCGGGCGTGCGGGAGCCACGAGGCGGCGGAGGCTATGTACAGCTCTGTGTCCAGCTTCATGTCTTTCCGATCCTTCGCTCAGGGGTGGGGGGGTGGCATGCCCTGCCCGCCCGCGCGCGGACGGCGGCGGTCTCCCGTGTGCGTCGGACGGCCACTGTCCCGCAGCCCGCTGACGCGGCGCTGACGCGCCGGCCGGGCGGGCCGCGGGACAGCGGCGCTCACTACGGCCAGTCGGGGACGTCGAGGATCTCGACCACGGCGGCGGAGAAACTGAAGCCCTCGCCGGCGGCCACCAGCAGGACGAGGTCGCCGGGGCCCACGGCCCGCTGCCTGACGAGGTGTTCGAGGCCGAGGAACTGGTCGCCCGCGCCCATGTGGCCCACCCGGCGGCCCAGCTCCCAGGTGCTCTGCTTCTCGGCGAAGCCCAGCAGCTCGTAGTTCTCCGGGGACACGCCCCGGTGGATGTGCGGTACGACGGTCCGGGCGATGTCCTCGGTGGTGACGCCGGCGTCGGCCAGGGCGCGTGTCGTGGTGTCGAGCAGGCCGGCCTCGAAACGCTCCCAGGAGCCCTCGGCCTCGGGGGTGAGGGCGTGCTGGACCCCGCGGTCGCGCAGCCGCAGCGGCAGTTCCCGGCCGGGCGCGGTGCCGAACGGCTCCAGGCCCCGGTTCCAGCGCTCCAGCGAGTTGTCGGCGCCCACGCACAGCGAGACCACCCGGGCGAAGCCGCTCCGCCCGGACAGCAGCATCGCGCCGCCGCCGTCGGCGAAGATGAAGTTGAGCTGCACGTTCCAGCGGTCCACCCACGGCGGCGCGAAGTTGTCGCCGCTGGTCAGCAGCACCGCCTCGGTGAACCCGGCGGCGATCTGACCGGCCGCCAGGGTCAGCGAGGCGAGCCCGGCGTTGCAGCGCTGCTGGACGTCGAAGCCGACGGCGGCGCGGCCCACGGTCTCGTTCGCCACGTACGACGCCGCCGGCCACATGTCGTGGCCCTGGTAACCGCACGAGGAGTGCAGCACCAGGCCGACCTCGTGACCGTCCGACCCCGCCCGCTCCAGTGCCAGCCGCCCCGCGCGCACCGCCATCTCGGGCCCGGAGACGCCCTCGGCCACGGCGATCGACTCGTAGCCGAGGTTTTGGTGCTCCTCGTCGACGAGGCCCGCGGCTACGGCCTCGTCCAGCGGGCGGGTGCCGGGCACCCAGGCCGCTGCCGAGGCTATGTACAGGTCGTGGGGTGCTCTCATGTGTCTCTCTCTTTCGCTTCTCGGGGCGCCGGCGCGGCTCGCTCCGAGCGCGTGGCAGCGGCCGGCCCGGTCGGCCGCTGCCGGTGGAACGGGTGCTCAGGCCGGCTGGGTCGCGGCGATGCGCTGCAGCCGGTGGGCGAAGTGGGCGGTGACGGACTGGGCGTGGGTGTCGATGTAGAAGTGGCCGCCCGGGTACTCGTTGTGGCCCAGGTAGGCCGGGGTGCGCCCGGCCCAGTGGGACATGGCGTCCGGGTGCTCCTGGAGCGGGTCGGAGCGGCCGCCGTAGGAGGCGAGCGGGCAGTTGACGCCGGCGCCGTCGTCGTCGTGGTCGGCGGCGACCCGCAGGTCGGCGCGGAGCGCCGGCACCACGAGGGCGAGCATCTCGGGGTTGTCGTAGATCTCCGCCGGGAAGGACCCCAGCTTCTTGATCCACTCGACCATCTCGGGCTCGGGCATCCTGCTCTGCTCCTCGGTGGGCTTGAAGAAGCCCTGCGGGGACCAGCCGGAGGTGCCGACCATGAGGGGCGACGGGCCGCCCTCCTCCTCCATGCGGATGGTGAGCCGGAACGCGAGCTGGGCGCCGAGGCAGTGCCCGAACAGGGCGAACGGACGGTCGTCGAGGTCGTCGAGCACGGCCTCGTGCAGCGCCTCGAGCAGCGGTTCGAACTCCTCGTACGTCTGCTCCTCGCGGCGGTTGTGCCGGCCGGGCAGGGTCACCGCCTGCGGGGCGATGTCGGGCGGCAGCAGGCGCTCCCAGTCGCGGTAGATGATGGCCCCGCTGCCCGCGTGCGGCAGCATGAACAGCCGGATCGAGGCGTCGGGCGAGGGTTCCGCGGGGTGGAACCACTGCCCCGCGCGGGACATGTCCTGGCCGACGGAGGCGATGGCACTGGTCACGACTGGGTGCTCCCAACGGTGGGGCCGAGGGCGCGTACCGCGGGCAGCAGCACCTCGGCGATCTCCTTCAACTGCGGTTCGGGGTCGAGGGATCCGATCCGTACGACCAGGTGCCGGGCGCCGGCCCGGACGTACTCGCCGAGCCACTCGGCGCACTTCTCGGCGCTGCCCCAGGCGTAGGCCTGGATGGTGCGCATCTGGTCCAGGGAGCGGCCGTAGTAGTGGCTGATGTAGTGCTCCAGTTCGGCCCTGGCCGCCGTCTCGTCGCTGTTCACGGTGACCGTGGCGTACAGCGCGGGGGTGACCGCGCCGGCGCCGCGCCCGGCCTCCTCGGCGAGTTCGGCGATACGGCGGCGGGCGCGGCCGTACGCCTCGACGTCCGGCAGGAACGGCAGCCAGCCGTCGTAGCGGGTGGCGGCGCGGGCGAGGACCTTCGGGGTGTCGCTGCCGGCCAGCCACAGCGGGGGGCCGCCGGCGACGGCCGGGGAGGGCAGCCGGTCCAGGTGCTCGGCCTGCCAGAACCTGCCCTGGAAGTCGGTGGGTTCGCCGTCCTCCCCGGAGCGCCAGGCGGTGCGCCACAGCGCGGTGATCTCGTCCAGGCGGCCCACCCGGCCCTGGAAGGAGGCGCCGACCGAGGCGAACTCCGCCTCCGTCTCGGGCATCGGGAAGCCCGAGCCGAGGCCGAGGACCAGCCGGTCAGCGGCGACATGGCTGAGGCTCGCGACCATGTTGGCGCCGATCAGCGGGTGGCGCAGGGCGGGGGTGAGGGCCGCGGTGCCGACCGCGATGCGCTCGGTGGCCGCCGCCGCGGCGGACAGGACGACGAGCGGGTCCAGGCGGGGGCGGGCGGTGAGGGAGTCCCCGGCCCACAGCGAGTCGAAGCCGAGCGCTTCCGCCTGGCGCGCGAAGTCCAGCAGCGGCGCGGCCGCGTAGGCGCCGTTGATGGCCTGTTCCCGGGTGGGGAGGAGGATGCCGATCCGCAGGGGCTCGGTGCTCATGGTCAGGTCCCTTTCGGGCATGGGGTGCCGGTTCGGTGTCATACGGTGCTCGCGAGCGGGTCCCGGGCCGGCGCCGCGAGCTGTTCCCGCACCGCGCGGCGAAGGATCTTGCCGGAGGGGTTGCGGGGCAGCGTCTCGGCGAAGTGGTAGGTGCCGGGGATCTTGTAGTCGGCGATCCGGCCGCGCAGGGACAGCAGGAGTTCGCGCGGGGTGGCCTTGGTCCCGGGCCGCAGGACTACCACCGCGTGCACGCTCTCGCCCCAGCGCTCGTCGGGCAGTCCGACCACGGCGGCGTCGGCGACGGCCGGGTGCGCGGCGAGCGCCTTCTCGACCTCGGCCGGGTAGATGTTCTGCCCGGCGACGATGATCGTGTCGTTGATCCGGTCGCACAGGTGGAGGTAGCCGTCGTCGTCGAGGTAGCCGGCGTCGCCCATGTGCAGCCACTCCCCCACCAGGGTGCGGGCGGTGGCCTCCGGCAGGTTCCAGTAGCCGAGCATCCGGGACGGGGCGCGCACGCAGATCTGGCCGATGGCACCGGCCGCGAGGGTCTCGCCGTCGGGACCGATCACCTTGACCTCGTTGCCGGGGCAGGGTTTGCCGACCGAGGTGAGCACGGTGCTGCCGGGGTGGTGCGCCTCGGGGGGCAGGCAGACCGCGACGCTGCCGGTCTCGGTGCTGGCGTAGATCTGCGCGAACTCGCAGCCGAAGGTCTCCAGGCACTGCTTGAGCAGCGTCTCGGACATCGGCGCGGCGCCGTACGCGATCTTGCGCAGGGAGGCGAACGCCTCGGGTCCCGCGCCGCGTTCGGCGGCCATCGCCTGCAGCATGGCCGGTGCGGCGAAGGTGGTGGTCACCCGGTGGGCGCGGATGAGCCGCACCGCTTCCTGCGGGTCGAACTGCGGCATGATCACGTTGGTGCCGCCGGCGTTGAAGGTGTGCAGGAACCAGCCGATGCCCGCGACCCCGAAGCCCGGCAGGGAGATCAGGCCGACGTCCTCGGGCAGCCAGTCGATCCAGTCGACGCCGCGCTCCCGGCTGGCGTGCGGCAGGGTGAAGAAGCTGCGGTGGGCGAGGACGGCGCCCTTGGGCAGGCCGGTGGTGCCGCTGGTGTAGATCTGGATGACCGCGTCGTCGGGGCCGGTGCCCGGGGTGAGGTCGGTGTCCGGCCGGCTCGCGGCCCAGGCGGGCAGTCCGGCGCCGCGGGCGGGTTCGCCGTCGGCGTCGGTGCCGTCGACGCGGATCACCTTGCGCAGTCCGCGCAGCTGGTGGCGGACGGTGGCGACGGTGTCCCAGAACTCGTCGTCGACGAAGATCAGGGCGGCGCCGGAGTCGCGCAGGATGTGGTCCACCTCGCCGGCCGTGAGCCGCCAGTTGACCGGTACCAGGACCGCGCCCGCCTTGGCGCAGGCGATCATCACCAGGTAGTAGTTCTCCGACTCGCGGCCC
Source organism: Streptomyces sp. NPDC038135 (assembly GCF_055601245.1). Classification (NCBI taxonomy): domain Bacteria; kingdom Bacillati; phylum Actinomycetota; class Actinomycetes; order Kitasatosporales; family Streptomycetaceae; genus Streptomyces; species Streptomyces sp. NPDC038135. Next base: position 332,231 of record NZ_JBVJXS010000005.1, read on the forward strand.
AGGTAGGCGACGCGGTCGCCACGCCGGACCCCGCAGGCGCGCAGGGCGTGCGCGGCGCGGTTGCTGTCCCGGTGGAACTTCTCGTAGGTGGTGACGCGGCCCTCGCAGACGATCGCCGGATGGTCCGGGCGGCTGCCGGCGTGGGCGCGGGCGGAGTGGTGGAGCGTCCAGCGCTCCCTCGTTATGCCACTGGTGATGTCAGTCATGGTCGTGTGTCCTTGTCGTCCGTCACGCTGCCGGTGCCGGGCCGATCCGCTCGCCGAGGAAGCCGGCGAGCTGCCGTACCGTCGGGTGGTCGTGGGTGAGGGAGGCCGGCAGGGGCAGCCGGAAGGCCTGCTCCAGACCGGACCTGACCTGCTGGGCCATCAGCGAGTCCAGGCCCAGCGACACGAACTCGGTGTTCGGATCCAGTTCGTCGCCCTCCTCGAGGTGCAGCACGGCGGCGACCTTCTCCCGGACCACGGCGGTGACGGCCGCGGCGCGGTCCGCCGGGGACAGGGCGGCGAGCGCGGCGACGTCGAGGCCGCCGTCGTCCTCGGCGGCCCGGCGGGCCAGGCGGTCGAAGAACAGGTCGCCGGTGACCCGGCCCGCCATGTAGCGGTCCCAGTCGAAGTCGCCCACCACGCGCTGGCCGCGCGGCTGGTCCCAGAGGCCGACCAGGGTGTTCAGCGCCCGGGTGGGCGAGAACAGGTGGACGCCGCCGCGCTCCAGCTCCTGGATGAGGACGTCGTTCATGCGGGAGGACATGCCGACCCGGGACCAGGAGCTCCAGTTGAGGGCGAGTCCGGGCAGGCCGCGGCGGGCGCGCCAGTCGGCGAGGCCGTCGAGGGCGGCGTTGCCGGCGGCGTAGTGCCCCTGGGCGACGAAGCCGCCGAGCACCGAGGAGACCGAGGAGTAGACGACGAAGAACTCCAGGTCGGGGAAGGCCTTCTCGGTGGCCTCGTGGAGCAGCCAGCCGCCGTAGGCCTTGGCCTCGAGCTGGTCCTCGATGGACTCCCAGGTCAGTTCGGAGATCAGCCGCTCGTCGTAGGAGCCGCCGGCCGCGTGCACGATGCCGCCCAGGGGGCGCGGTCCGGCCTCGATGTGGCGCACCAGCCGGGCGACGTCCTCGGTACGGCCGAGGTCGGCGCGGACGATGTCGACCTCCGCCTCCTCGGCGAGGCCGGCGAGCAGTTCGGCGGCCTCGGGGGCGGGCCGGCCGCTGCGGCTGACCAGGGTCAGGTGCCGGGCGCCGAGCTCGGCCAGCTTCCGGGCGGTGGCGAGGCCGAGGCCGCCGAGGCCGCCGGTGACGAGGTAGGTGCGGTCGTCGCGCAGGGCGGCCGGCCGCCGCTCGGCCGGTTCCGGCCGAGCGGCGGCCGGGTCCTCGGGCAGGGTCACCCAGACCGGGCCGGCGGGGGCGGCGAGGGCGGTGCGCAGTGCCTCGCCGGTCTCGTCGAGGCCGAAGTGGGGCGCGCCGTCGCCGGGTTCGGGCGCCGGGGCGTGCACGACGGCCGTAGCCGGCACGGTGAGCGTGGAGCGGAAGGTGCCGTCGTGGCGGACCAGGACCTCGTCGCCCGGCGTGAAGCCGGTGCCCGCGGCGGCCGCCAGGACCGTGCCGTGGGCGGTGCGGCCGAGCACGGGCGGCGGCACGTCCTCGCCTTCCTCCTCGTGCTCCTCGCGGTCGGCGCGGCCGGTGTCCAGCGCGGTGCGGGCGTCCTCGGCGGTCAGGCCCACCAGGCGGACGCGGAGCTGCACCTCGTCCTCGGCGGGCGCCCGGCCGGTGACCGGGGCGGGCGCCAGGTCGGACAGGTCGCCGGACTCGGCGGCGCGCAGTTCGAAGTCGCCGCTCCAGTTCAGCGCCTCGTCGCCGGCGAGCAGCCGGCGCACGTAGCGGCGGCCGGACCGGTAGGCGACCTGGTACTCGCCGGCGGGCTCGGCGCGCCACTCCTCCAGCAGCGGTTCCAGGCCGCCGCCGGGGGCGAGGTCGACCAGGGTGGTGCGCAGCTGCGGGTACTCGGTGAGCAGCACCCGGCCGAAGCCCCACAGGGTGGCGGCGGCGAGGTGGCCGCCGTCGCCCGCCGGGTCGCCGGGCAGCGCCTGGGCGCCCTGGGTGACCAGCCACAGCCGCGGCGGCCGGGAGAGGCCGGCCGCGTCCAGGACGCCGACGGTGGCGAGCAGTTCGCGGTAGTTGTCCTCGGACTCGGCGCGCAGCCGGTCCACCGACATCTCGCCGGGGCGGGTGCGCCAGACGCGGACGACGTCGGTGACGGTCGGGTCGTCGAGCGCGGACTTGAGCTCGGCGGGGTCGGCGAGCCGGGTGACCTTCAGGCCGGGCTCGCCGGCGAGTCCGGCGGCGCGGGCGGCGGCCGGGTCGAGCAGCACGACGTGCCGTTCGGCGGGCGCGGCCCCGGTCGCGGGCAGGGCGCGGCGGATCCACTCGGGGCGGTGCAGGAAGCGGCGGCGGCCGGTGCGGTCCTCGGGGCGGGCCAGCCGGACGCCGAGGAGTTCGGCGACCGGGTCGCCGTTCTCCAGCAGCAGCACGTCGGCGAGGCGGCGGTCCTGCTCGCCCCGGACCCGGGCGAGGACGCGCAGGTTCTCGCCGCGCGGCTTGCGGAAGTGCCGCACGGAGGCGATCTCGCGGGGCACGAACACCGGGCCCTCGGGGTCGAGGACGACCAGCGCCTGGGCGGCGGCCTCCAGCAGTTCCGCCGGGACGTGCTCGACGGCGGTGGCGTCGCGGCCGGTGAGTTCGGCGCGGAGCACGCCGTCGCCGTGCCGGGTGACGTGGTGGAGCAGCCGCATGCGGGGGCCCGCGGGGCGGCCGACGGAGGCGAGGTCGGTGTAGATGTCCTCGTCGTCGATGCGCTGCCCGGCGGGGGCGAGCGCGGCTTCCAGCTCGGCCAGCTCGGAGACGGGGACGAGTGCCTCGCGGCCGGCGGCGACCGTGGCGGTGGCGTGCGGGTTCTCCTCGCCGCCGACGACGGTGAACACCTCGATGTCGGCGCCGCCACCGGGGCGCGGCCGCCAGCGGGTGGTCAGGGTGAGGGTGGTCTCGGCGGGCAGCTCCAGCGGGGCGAGCAGCCTGAGGTCGCGGATCGCGGAGCGGGCGTGGCCCTGGACCGCGTCCTGCGCGGCGAGCAGCAGGTCGACGTAGGCGCCGGCGGGCAGGACGGCGCGGCCGCCGTCGGCGAGGTCCGTGAGGGCGCCGAGCTCCTCGGCGGTGAACTCCGCCGTGAACTCCCGCACCCCGCTGGCGAACCGCTCCTCGGTGCCGAGCAGCAGGTGCCGGGCGCTGCCGCCGCCGGCGGAGCGCCGGGGGGTGACGGAGGGCAGCCAGTAGCGCTTGCGCTGGAAGGCGTACGTGGGCAGGTCCACCTTGGCGGGGGTGGCGTGCCCGGCGTGGTAGCCGTCCCAGGAGACGCCGAGGCCGGCGGCGTAGTAGTCGGCGAGCGCGGTCAGGGTGGTGCCCGTGGTGGTGTCGCGACGGCGCAGGCTGGCCAGCCACACGTGGTCCTCGACGGTGACGCCGCGGCGGGCGAGCGCGGTGAGCGCGGCCTGCGGGCCGATCTCGATCAGGGCGTGCCGGCCGCGCTTGGCGACGGCGCGGATGCCGTCGAGGAAGCGGACGGGTTCGCCGATGTGCCGCACCCAGTAGTCGGCGTTGCCGATCTCGCGGAGCCGGGCCAGGCGCCCGGTGACGTTGGAGATCAGGCTGATCTTCGGCTCGTGGAAGACGATGCCGTCCAGGGCGGCCCGGAAGTCGTCGTAGACCTCGGCCATCAGCGGCGAGTGGAAGGCGTGCGACACGGTGAGCCGGTCCACCCGGAAGCCGCGGCCGGCGAGGATGCCGGTGACCTCGTCGAGGGCGGCGGTGGCGCCGGAGACGACGGTCTGGTCGGGGGCGTTGACCGCGGCCAGCGCCAGGTCGTCGCGGCCCTCGAGCAGCGGGGCGACCTCGTCGGCGGGGGCGGCGACCGCGGCCATGCCGCCCTCGGCGCGCACCGCCTGCATCAGCCGGGCGCGGGCGGCGACCAGCTTCACGGCGTCGGGCAGGGTGAACAGGCCCGCGACGGCGGCCGCGACGACCTCGCCGATGCTGTGCCCGATGAGCACGTTCGGGCGTACGCCCCAGGCCATCCACTGCTGGGCGAGGGCGTACTCGAGGGTGAACAGCGCGGGCTGGGTGTACTCGGTGCGGTCGATGGCGTCCGGGTCGGCGGCGGTGCCGAGCAGCAGCTCGCGCACGGAGCGGCCGAGCGGGCCGGCGAAGAGGCGGTCGCACTCGTCGACGTGGGCGCGGAAGACGGGCAGCGCCTCGTAGAGGGCGGCGCCCATGCCGGCGTACTGCGAGCCCTGGCCGGTGAACATGAAGGCGGTCTTGCGGATGCCGGTGGGGCCCTCGGGCTCGGCCTCGGCGGTCCGGTCCAGCAGCCGGGCGAGGGCGGCGCGGTCGGCGACCGGGGCGGCGACCCGGTAGGGGTGGTGGGTGCGCGCGACGTTCGCGGTGTACGCCAATGCCTCGACGGGCAGCGCGGGCTGGTCGTCGAGGAGCCGCCGGTACCGGGCGGCCTGTTCGCGCAGGGCGCCGGCGCTCTTCGCGGACAGGGTGAACACCGGTGCGGCGTACGGGAGTGAGGACTCCTCGCGCTCGGCCGGCTCGGGCGCCTCCTCCAGCACGACGGCGCCGATCGTGCCGGCGAAGCCGAAGCTGTTGACGACGGCGCGCTTCACCTCGGCCCGCCACGGCTCGCACTCGGTGGGCACGCGCAGCGGGTACAGGTCCCAGGGGATGCGCCCCGAGGGGGTGTTGAGGCCCACGTGCGGGTAGACCGTGCCGGAGCGCAGCTGCAGCACGGTCTTGATGACGCCGACGATGCCGGAGGCCGGCTCCATGTGACCGAGGTTGGTCTTCACCGAGCCGACCAGCACCGGCCGGTCCTTGGTGTGGGAGTCGACGAACACGTCGCCGATGGCGCCGAACTCGATGGGGTCGCCGAGCGGGGTGCCGGTGCCGTGCGCCTCGACGTAGGAGATGTCCTCGGGGCCGAGGTGGGCGGTGGCCAGCGCGGCGCGGATGACCTTCTCCTGGGCGGGGCCGTTGGGCACGGTCAGGCCGGCGCTGTCGCCGTCCTGGCCGACGGCCGTGCCGCGCACCAGGGCGAGGACCCGGTCGCCGTCGCGCTGGGCGTCGGAGAGCCGCTTGAGGACGACGATGCCGCAGCCCTCGGCGCGCGCGTAGCCGTCGGCGGCCTCGTCGAAGGTCTTGCAGTGGCCGTCCGGGGACAGCATCTGGGCGTTGGAGAACATCACCGGGATGCGCGGGTGGTGCAGGGCGTTGACGCCGCCGCACAGCGCGATGTCGCTCTCGCCGGCGCGCAGCGCCTGCACGGCCAGGTGCAGGGCGACCAGCGAGGAGGAGCAGGCGGTGTCGACGCTCATGCTCGGGCCGCGCCAGCCGAGGAAGTACGACAGCCGTCCGGACAGCGGGAACATGGTGATGCCGGAGGCGAGGTGGCCGTCCAGCTCCTCGTACGGCAGGGAGTCCAGCTCGAGGGCGTAGTCGATGGAGCTGGCGCCGATGTAGACGCCGCCGTTGCCGCGGCGCAGCGGGGCCGGGTCGATGCCGGCGTGCTCCAGGGCCTGCCAGGCGGTCTCCAGCAGCAGCCGCTGCTGGGGGTCCATGTAACGGGCTTCCTTCGGGCTGATGTTGAAGAAGCCGGCGTCGAACAGGTCGATGCGGTCGAGGAAACCGCCGGCCTTCGCGATGATCTTGCCCTTGTCGTCGGGCCCCTCGGGCGTGAACGCCTCGACGTCCCAGCGGTCCCGGGGGATCGGCCCGATTCCGCTGCGGCCCTCCCGCAGGAAGGCGTCGAACTCGTCGGGCGAGCCGCTGCCGCCGGGGAACCGCAGACCGATTCCGACGATCGCGACCGGTTCGGGCGCCTGCTCTGATTCCTTACGCGGCATGGAACGACTCCTCAAGCGTCCTGGATTTCCTGGGTCAGGTGGTCCACGAGATGGGCGACCGTCGGCTCGTTGAAGAGCACGTTGACGTTGATCGACAGGTCCAGGAGCTGCTCCAGGCTCTGCCGTATCTCGGTCAGCCGCAGCGAAGTGAGGCCGAGATCGAAATAGCTGACGTCGACCGGGAGTTCCTCGGACTCGTCCATCAGAAGTACCGCCCTGAACTTCTCCAGGACGAGTGACTCGATTTCTTCGGCGAGCTCGCTGCGCGGCAGGTCGCGCAACCGCTGGATCGTGCTGTCGACAGGTGGCATGCGGTCATGCAAGCAGCGCCGGCTGACGCCCCACTGACGGGCCGCGGGGCCGGCGTTGGCCGGATCGGCGCGGTCAGTCACGTGTCAGCGCCGGGTCAGATTCCGCTGCCAGGCTCGCATTGCTTCAAGAAATCCACACGCCATATCCGAAAGGCTGAAGATGCTTCGCGAAGCCGCGCAGGAGCAGGAGGAGAGTGCTGAGGCACCTTCCGGATTGAAGAGTTACGACCTCTATATCGCGGGCAAGGACGTGGCCGGTGACGGCTGGGTCTACACCGTCAGCGGGCGTTCGCTGCTGGAAGACGTTTTCACGAGCGTCAGCCTGAAGCGCTCGCTGGAGCAGGACCCGGAGTCCGAGGCGGCCAAGCACCCCTACGTCGTCGGGCGCTGCGCGATCGCGGACGACTCCGCCATCGACCTGGCCACCCAGGCGGCGGCCGCCGCCGCACCCGATTGGGCGGCCGTACCGCTGGAGCGGCGGATGCAGCTGGGCACCCGCTTCCGCGAGGAACTGATCAAGCACCAGGACGAGTTCCTGCGCATGCTGGTCGCCGAGTCCCACCCGGTGAAGCTGGCCCGGTGGGAGCTGAGCTGCCTGTTGCAGATCTACGCCCCGGGCTCCCTGCGCTGGTATCTGAAGCAGATGCGGGTGGAGAAGGAGTACAACGGCCGCAAGCTGATCCTGCACCGCCAGCCGGACGGCGTGGTCGCCTTCAACCCGCCGCAGAACGCCCCGCTGCCGAGCGCCGCCCTGTGCGTGCTGGCGCTGATGGCGGGCAACGCCGTGGTGGTGCGGGCGCCGCGCTCGATCGCGCTGTCCACCATGTGGTTGCTTCGGGACATCGTCGCCCCGCTGCTGGAGGAGATCGACGCGCCGGCCGGTGTGCTGAACGCGGTGTGCTCCAACCCCAAGCAGACGATGGACCGCTGGATCGCCGACCCGCTGATCGACGACATCTTCTACATCGGCGGCAGCCAGGAGGGTCTGCGCTTCGAGCAGAGCTGCGTGGCGCACGGCAAGAAGCCGATCCTCGAACTCGCCGGCAACGACGGCATCGTGGTCTGGAAGGACGCCGACGTGAAGTGGGCGGCCGAGGCCATCACCGAGTCGTTCTACGGCTCCGGGCAGATCTGCATGGTGCCCAACTACGTCCTGGTCCACCCGGAGATCGCCGAGACGCTGATCGCCGAGGTGAAGGAGCAGGTCAAGGGCATCAGGCCGGGCCTGCCCGAGGAGGAGGACGTGCTGCTGTCGCCGGTCCGGCGCAGCGAGCGCTTCTTCCGGCTGCTGCGGCAGGCGCTGGACAACGGCGCCGAGCTGCTCACCGGCGGCAACCGCACCGAGGTCGACGGCACCGTGTCGGAGACGGGTGTCTTCCTGCAGCCGACGGTGGTGCGGGTGGACGGCCTGGACCGGGCCCGGACGTACGACGTGGTCCGCGAGGAGACCTTCTTCCCGCTGATCCCGATCGTGGTCCCGGAACGCGACAACGACGACGCCCTGCTGGAGTCCTTCCTGCAGTTCGTCAACAGCAACGACTACGGGCTGCGCAACTCCCTGTGGTCGCGCTCGGACCACGTGATCGAGACCTTCGTGCGCCGCGTGGTCAACGGCGGTCTCCTGAAGGTCAACGACTCCCACATCGGCTTCCTGCCGTACCTGCCGAGCCACGGCGGCACCGGCCGCACCGGCGGCGCCTTCGGCGAGGCCAACTACCCGATGCTCAAGACCTCCCACATCCAGGGAGTCAGCATCGCCCGCGACGTGAGCCCGTACGACGCGGTCTTCGGCGCCTGACCGCCCTCGCTTTCGACGTCTTCCGGAGGTTTCCGTTGCGTTCCCTCGATGCTGCCCGGACCGTGTGCGAGCGGTTCCATCCCGGACTGCTCAAGGAGCTGGAGCAGATCCCGTACGCCGAGCGGGAGCAGCCCGGCAGCCCGGTGATCGACCTGTTCCGCATCCACGGCGGAGTGGGCCTGCTGATACCCGAGAGCTACGGCGGCCACGGCGCCGCCCCGCTGGAGGCGCTGCGGGTGCAGCTCGCCCTCGGCGCCCTGTCCCCGTCGCTGGTCGCGGCCGTCTCCATGCACCACTTCACCGCCGCGATGCTGTACTCGCTGGCGGTCAAGTCGGGCCGGCTCACCGACGCGCAGACCGCACTGCTGCACCGGATCGTCCCGGACCAGCAGGTGATGGCCTCCGGCTGGGCCGAGGGCCGGACCGCGCAGAACATCCTGAAGCCGGCCGTGACCGCACGGCCCGTGGAGGGCGGGTTCCTGCTGTCGGGCTCCAAGAAGCCGTGCAGCCTGGCCCGTTCGATGAGCCTGCTCACCGCGTCCATCGCCATCCACGGCGAGGACGGCGGCGAGCCGGAGCTGGCGCTCGCGCTGGTGCCGTCCGACGCGCCGGGACTGTCCGTGCACGCGTTCTGGGGCAACGACCTGCTGGCCGGCGCGGAGAGCGACGAGGTGCGCCTGGAGGACGTGTTCGTCCCCGCGGACATGGTCGTCCGGGCCGGCGCCGACGACCCCACCCGCCTCGACGACCTGCAGTCGGCCGGTTTCGTCTGGTTCGAGATGCTGATCTCGGCCGGATACGCGGGCGGCGCCGCCGCCCTGGTCGAGCAGGTGCTGGAGCGGCGGCGGGGCGGAGCGGCGGAGCGGGCCGCGCTCGCCGTGGACATGGAGGCCGCCCTCGCCCTGCTGGAGGGCGTGGCCCGCGGCACCGGCCAGGAGCCCGGCGACGAGGAGTCGGTGGCCCGGGTGCTGGTCGCCCGGTACGCCGTGCAGAACGCGCTGCCGGACATCGTGGCGCGAGCGCTGGAGCTGCTCGGCGGCCTGGACTTCATCGTCAACTCCTCGAGCGCGCAGGTCGCCGCCGCGACGCGTGCCCTGGCCTTCCACCCGCCGTCCCGCCTCGCCGCCGCGGAGCCGCTGCTCACGTACTTCGACGGAGGCCCGCTGGTCCTGGCCTAGCGCCCTCCCGGCCTGCCTCCCGACCCACCCACACCCTTGGAGTGAGCGACACGTGACCGTCATCCAGGACTCCCCGGCGCCGGCGCCGGTCTCCGCCGCCGACTACGAGGCGGACATCCTCAACCTCTACCGGGCCCACCTCAGCAAAGGCCGGGCCACGCTCGCCGAGCTGTTCGGCAGCCACATGGAGACGGCGTCCGAGGGCGCCTGGCTCACCACCAGCGACGGCGAGCGCTTCCTGAACGCCGGCGGCTACGGCGTGTTCATCATGGGCGCCCGCCACCCGATCGTCATGGAGGAGGTGGAGCGCCAGCTGCGCACCCACCCCACCGCGACCCGCATCCTGCTGGAGCCGACGGTGGCCCGCGCCGCCGAGTCCCTGGTCTCCGTGATGCCGCCCGGCCTGGACCGCGTGCACTTCGCGCTGTCCGGCGCCGAGGCGGTGGAGACGGGCCTGAAGCTCGCCCGCGCGAACGGGTTCAAGCGGACGGTCTCGATGCGCGGCGGCTACCACGGCAAGACCCTGGGCGCCCTGTCGGCGACCGCCAAGGACGTCTACCAGGCGCCGTTCCGCCCGCTCGTCCCCGACTTCCTGCACCTGCCGTTCGGCGACGCCGACGCCCTGGAGGAGGAGCTGCGGGCCCACCCGGGCGAGGTCTGCGTGATCCTCGAACCGGTGCAGGGCGAGGGCGGTGTCATCATCCCGCCGAAGGGCTACCTCAAGCGGGTCGAGGAACTGGTCCGGGAGTACGAGGGCTTCCTGATCCTCGACGAGGTCCAGTCCGGCTTCGGGCGGCTCGGCGAGTGGTGGGGCGCCGACATCGAGGGCGTCGTCCCGGACGTCCTGCTCACCGGCAAGGCGCTCGGCGGCGGCGTGATGCCGGTGTCGGCGGCCGTCGCCACCCGCAAGGCCTTCCGCCCCTTCGACAAGGACCCCTACGTCCACACCGCCACCTTCTCCGGCCAGCCGGTGCTGATGGCGGCGGTGCAGGGCGCGATCCGGGCGGTCAAGGAGGAGCGCCTGGTCACCCGCGCCATGGACCTCGGCGCCCGGCTGCTGCCGCGGATCACCGAGGTCGCGCGGCGCAACATCCCCGAGCTGGTCGTCGAGGTGCGCGGCCGGGGCCTGCTCATCGGCGTGGAGCTCGTCGAGGCCGGACTGGCCGGCGAGCTGCTGATCGAACTGTTCAACCACGGCGTGGTCGCCAACCACTCCATGAACGGCAGCTCGGTGGTGCGGTTCACCCCGCCCGCCGTGCTGGACGACACCGACGTGGACTTCCTCGTCAACTCCTTCGACCTGGCCACCCGCGACCTCGTCAAGGGCGCGGCCACAATGCCGGAAGGCGGTAACTGATCGTGCGGCACGTCGAACTCGATGCCCTGATACCCGCGGAGCAGGCCGAAACGGTCCTGCACGCCGTACGGCGCTGGGAGCGTTTCCCGGACCTGGCGCCCCACGTCAACGCGACCACCGTGCACGCCTCCTACCCCGACCCCAAGGCCTCCTCCAGCTGGGAGCTGCACTTCCGCAGCGGCCTGCTGCGCTGGACCGAGGACGACACCGTGCTGCCGGAGAGCGGCGAGATCCGCTTCGAGCAGTCCGACGGCGACTTCGACTCCTTCGCCGGCACCTGGTCCGTCCAGCAGGCCGGGGACGACGTCACCGTCCGCTTCGACGCCGACTTCGACTTCGGCATCCCGAGCCTGGAGGGCATCCTCGACCCGATCGCCGAGCGGGTCATCAAGGAGACCGTCGCCTGGGCGCTGACCGGCCTGTTCCCGGGTGTGCGCATCCAGGGCGGCATCGAACTCACCGAACCCGCCGCGGTCGGCGCCTAGCACCCGCGCGAGGAGCTGACCATGGACCAGGCGAACCCCTTCGAGACACCGCGCACGTACTCGCTGCACCGCGCCGAGTACCTGGTGGGCCTCGCCGTCACCACCGGAATGATCGTCTACCACTTCGGCGACATCCGCTGGCTGCCGGCGATCGGACTGTTCCTCTACATCGACCTGATCGGCTACATCCCCGGCGCCATCGCGTTCAAGAAGAGCGGCGGCCGGCCGATCCACAAGGCGTACTACGTCCTCTACAACGTCATGCACAGCCTCATCACGCAGGGCGCGGTGGCCGCGCTGTGGTGCTGGCTGGTCAAGCCGGAGTGGGCGCTGCTGGTGCTGCCGTTCCACCTGTTCGGCGACCGGGGCCTGTTCGGCAACTTCATGAAGTCCTTCGCGCTGCCCTTCGAGCCGGTGCGCCAGCAGGGCTACCTGCGGCTGCTGGACGACCTGGGCCTGCCCCACCCCAAGCCGGCCGGGCACGCCATGGACCCGGAGCCGGTCGGTCACGTCCCCGCGCGGCCGGCCGTCCGGGAGACGGAGGCCGTGTGATGACCACCGCGACCGATGTGCGCGCCGCCCGGCCGGTCCGCCAGGACCCGGCCGAGCGCCGCCGGGCGCTGTACCACCTCGCGTCCCCGGTGTCGGTGCTGACCACCGGCCCCGAGGACCGCATGCACGGCACGACCGCCAGCACGGTCACCCTCGTCTCGCGCTCGCCGCTGCTGGTCGGCGTGGTGCTCAGGTCGGGCTCGTCGTTCGCCCGGCTGGCCGCCGCCGAGGGCCGGTTCGCGATCAACGTGCTCGGCGGCGACCAGGCCGACGTGGCCCGGCGGTTCGCCGACAGCGGCCGTCCGGACGGCGACGCGGCCTTCGCGGGCCTGGCCTGGACGGCGGACCGGTACGCGCACGCCCCGCTGATCGCGGGCGCGCTCGCGCACTACGTCTGCCGCTTCCACTCCGCGCACGCGGCGGGCGACAGCGAACTGCTGCTCGGCCATGTCGTACGCGCCACGGCCGACCCGGGTCTGCCGCTGTTCAGTTACGCCGGCGGGCTGTTCGCCGGCTCCCTGCGTCCGGCGAAGGAGGCCGCCGCATCATGACCGCACCCGTTGCCCCCGAGGCGGACTGGGACAAGGCGCCCGGTCTGCTCGACGGCGCGAAGGAACTCACCCTCGGTCCCGAGGAGTGCGACCTCGCCTACTGGTTCACCTCGGTGGCCCAGGGAACCCTGCGCGACCGCGGGGCCACCGGCCACCACGAGAACGCGATCACGCCCGCCTTCCTTAAGGCGCCCGGCCCGCTGCGCGAGGCGCTGGTGCTGGAGTTCGGCTTCCGCGCGCTGGCGGAGGAGCTGGCCACCCGGCTGCTCGGCCACTACGTGTCGATCGCGCCCGGCATCCCCGAGATGGAGTTCTACGCCACCCAGCTCATCGACGAGGCCCGGCACGCCCGCGTGTTCCGGCAGCACCTGGTGGACCTGGGCATCCCGGCGGGCACCCTGCTGAAGGACATCGAGGAGATGGCCCGGGACTACCGCAAGCGGGTCCTGGACCCGGTGGTGGACTTCACCCTGGACATCGTGCGCGACCAGGCCGACTTCCCCGGCGGCGTCGCGGTGTTCGCCATCATCATCGAGGGGGTGCTCGCCCCGGCCGCCGAGCTGAGCGAGCGCAAGTGGACCCCGCTGTCCCCGGCGACCGGCGAGATCTCGCGGGGCACCGCGATCGACGAGATCCGCCACCTCACCGTGGCCAGCACCATCCTGCGCGACCACGTCATCGCGCACCCGGAGTACAAGCCGCGGCTGCTGGAGATCCTGCGCTCGGGCGTGAAGCTGTGGGACGAGATCCCGGACCGGGAGTTCGTCATCCACCGCGAGGAGCTGTTCCAGCAGGGCATGGCCGAGCACGCCGACAAGATCGGCGACTACGAGGTGTGGCCGGGCGTGCGGCTGCTCGACACCACCGCCGAGCAGCGCTACGACATGGCCGAGCGGTGGACCGACGAGATGGCCGAGGTCCGCATGAAGTACATGGGCCTGCCCGTCGAGGTCCTCGCCTCGGAGGCCGGCGCATGAGCACCGGGCGGGCCGCGGTCATCGCGGGGATCGGCTCGTACGTCCCGCCCAACGTGGTGACCAACGACGACCTGTCGCAGCGGCTCGACACCTCCGACGCCTGGATCCGCTCCCGCACCGGGATCGCCGAGCGGTGCTTCATCACTCCGGGCACCTCCACCGGCGATCTGGCGGTGGAGGCGGGCCTGAGGGCGCTGAAGTCGGCGGGCGCCGAGCAGGTCGGGGCGGTGGTGCTGGCCACCACCACTCCCGACCAGCCCTGCCCCGCCACCGCACCGCAGGTCGCGGCCCGGCTGGGGCTCGGGCAGGTGCCCGCCTTCGACGTGGCGGCCGTCTGCACGGGCTTCCTGTACGGGCTGGCCTCGGCCGCCGGGCTCATCGCGGCCGGGGTGGCGGACAGCGTGCTGCTGATCGCCGCGGACGCCTTCACCACGATCATCAACCCCGAGGACCGGACCACCGCGGTGATCTTCGCCGACGGCGCGGGCGCGGTGGTGCTGCGGGCCGGCTCGGCGGACGAGCCCGGGGCGATCGGCCCCCTGGTGCTCGGCAGCGACGGCGAGCTGAGCCATCTGATCGAGGTGCCGGCCGGCGGCTCCCGGCAGCGCTCCACCGACCGGCCGGTCGACCCGGCGGACCGGTACTTCCGGATGCTCGGCCGGGACACCTACCGGCACGCGGTGGAACGGATGACGTCCGTCTCCGGCGAGGCCGCCGAACGCGCCGGCTGGCGCCTCGAGGACGTCGACCGGTTCGCCGCGCACCAGGCCAACGCCCGGATCCTCGGAGCGGTGGCCAAACGCCTCGGGCTGCCCGAGGACAAGCAGTTGAGCAACATCGAACGGGTCGGCAACACCGGTGCCGCCTCGATCCCGCTGCTGCTGGCCGAGGCCACCGCCGAGGGCCGGCTCGCCGCGGGCCACCGGGTCCTGCTCACCGCCTTCGGCGGCGGGCTGGCCTGGGGCGCGGGCACCGTCGTCTGGCCGGAGCTGCAGACCTTCTGACCGACCGTCAGTGACTCATACGAACTCAGCGGTACGCGGGGTGCGTACGCCCTTCGAAAGGAACGGACATGCTGGAGCAGCTCAAGGAAATCCTGTCCAACAAGCTCAAGGTGTCGCCCGAGGCGATCACCCCGGAGGCCACCCGCGAGGACATCGAGCTCGACTCGCTCGCCGTGGTGGAGCTGTCGCTGCTGCTGAAGTCCGAGCTGGACCTGGACATCAGCGACGACGACCTCCTGGAGGCTGAGACCGTGGCCGACATGGTCCGGCTCATGGAGGAGCGGAGCGCGAAGGTCTGATGGCCGGCATGGACATCGCCGTCACCGGACTCGGTCTGGTCACCCCGGGCGGCATCGGGGTCGGGCCGAGCTGGGCGGCGGTCTGCGACGGCAGGCCGGCCGCCGCCCTCGATCCGGTACTGGCGGACAACCCCGTACAGATCTCCTGCCGGGTGCCCGGCTTCGACCCCGAGACGCTGCTCAGCGCGCGGCGCGCCCATCGTCTGGACCGGTTCGTGCAGTTCGCGCTGGTCGCCGCGCACGAGGCGGTGGCCGACGCGGGCCTGGACCCGCAGACCTGGGACGGCGCGCGGGTGGGTGTGGTGCTGGGCTGCGCCGACGGCGGCCCGGGCACCGTCGAGGAGCAGCACCACGTGCTGCGCGAGCAGGGCGCCGACCGGGTGTCGCCGCTGCTGCTGCCCATGCAGCTGCCGAACATGCTGGCCGGTCAGACGGCCATCGAGTTCGGGGCGACCGGGCCCAACCTGGTGGTGGCGACCGCCTGCGCATCGGGCGCGACCGCCATCGGGACCGCCCGGGACCTGCTTGCCCTCGGCCGCTGCGACATCGTGCTCGCAGGCGGCAGCGAGGCCATGATCACCCCACTGGTCATGGCCGGGTTCGCCCAGATGGGCGCGCTGTCGAAGCGGCACGACGACCCCGCGTCCGCCTCCCGCCCGTTCGACGTCGACCGGGACGGCTTCGTGGCCGGGGAGGGCGCCGGGATCCTCGTGATGGAACGGGTCGCGGACGCGCGGGCCCGCGGCGCCCACGTGCACGGCCGGATCATCGGCTACGGCGCCACGGCGGACGCCCACCACATGACGTCGCCCCACCCGGACGGCGCCGGCATCGAGGCGGCGGTGCGCGCGGCCCTCGCCGACGCGGGGGCCGACCCGGACGACGTGCAGCACGTCAACGCCCACGGCACGTCGACCCCGCTCAACGACCTGTCGGAGGCCCGCATGATCCAGCGTTCCCTGCGCGGGGACCCGCTGGTCACGTCCACGAAGGGAGTCACCGGTCATCTGCTGGGCGCCGCCGGCGCGGTCGAGGCCGCGTTCGCCGTGCTCAGCGTGGAGCACGAGGTCATCCCGCCCGTCGCCAACCTGGTCATGCCCGATCCGCGGATCGAGATCAAGCTGGCCCAGACCGTCACGTCGATGCCGATCGACCTGGCGCTGAGCAACTCGCTGGGGTTCGGCGGGCAGAACACGGCCCTGGCGATCGCCCCCGCGTAGGGCCTGTCGCGGAAGTCCCGCCGTTCGCCCGGCAGGCAGGACTTCCGCACCAGGCCCCGGACGCCGCCGGGCCCGGTCCGCCCGGCACGTCGCAGCAGCCGCCCGCCGAGAAGTCTCGGCGGGCGGCTGTCCCCGTCCCTCTCCCCTTTCCTCGGATTTCCTCGGAGTCGTCATGTCCTCCAGTGGTTCCCCGCCCCCGTCCGGCCGGCTCGGTACCGGGCACATCCTCTTCCTGATCGTCGCCGCCGCCGCGCCGCTGTCCGCGATGGTCGGCACCGTTCCGCTCGCGTTCGCCTTCGGCGACGGGGCCGGGGTGCCGGCCGCGTTCCTGTTCGCCGGGGTCACCCTGCTGTGCTTCTCGGTGGGTTACGCCGTCAGCGCCCGCCGCACCGGCGGCTCCGGCGGCTTCTACGCCTCCGTCGCCGACGGGCTCGGCCGGCCGCCCGCGGTCGCCGCCGGCTACGTCGCCCTGCTCTCCTACAACTGCGCCACCATCGGACTGGCGGGCGCGCTCGGCTACTTCACCCAGCTCGTGCTGGCGGCCCACGGGCTGACGGTGTCGTGGCAGTGGTGCGCGGCCGTCGGGCTCGTGCTGATGGCGGTGCTGGGCTACCGGGAGATCGCGCTCAGCGCCCGGGTGCTGGCCCTGCTGATGCTCGGCGAGATCGGGGTGCTGGCCGCGCTGGACGTGGCGATCCTCGCCCGCCACGGGCTGCACGCCCTGCCCGCCGCCTCCTTCTCCCCGCACACCGCGGCCGGGCACGGCGTCGGCGTCTCGCTGATGTTCGCGTTCGTCTCCTTCATCGGCTTCGAGTCGGCCGCGCTGTACGGCAAGGAGGCCAGGGACCCGCGGCGCAGCGTGCCGCGCGCCACCTATGTGGCCGTCACCCTGATCGCCGGCTTCTACGCGCTCACGAGCTGGCTGGCGGTCGGCGCGGTCGGCAGCGACAACGTGCGCGAGGTCGCGGGCAAGCAGATGGGCGACCTGTTCTTCGTCCTCGGCGACGACTTCCTCGGCAAGGCGGGCAGCACCGGGCTGCAGATCCTGCTGTGCACCAGCCTGTTCGCGGCGACGCTGGCCCTGCACAGCGCCGCCGGGCGGTACGCCCAGGTCCTCGCCGGGGACGGCCTGCTGCCGGGCGCGCTGGCCGCCGAGCACGCCCGGCACCGCTCCCCGCACCGCGCCAGCCTCGCGCAGAGCGCGCTGACCGCGGTGGTCGTGGCCGGCTTCGCCGTCGCGGGACTCGACCCGTACGCCGACCTGACCACCAGCATGCTCGGACTCGGCACCCTGGGCATCGTCGCCCTGCAGGCGCTGGCCGCGCTGTCCGTGCTCGGGCTGCGGGTGCGCACCGGCACCGGGCACTGGTGGCGGGAGACCGTCGCCCCGCTGCTGGGCTTCGCCGGTCTCGCCGCGTCGGTGTGGCTGGTGGTCGGCAACTTCGACATGCTCACCGGCTCCCCGTCCGAGGTGATCGCCGCGCTGCCCTGGCTGCTGCCGCTGGTCGCCGCGGGCGGCCTGCTGTACGCGGCCCGGCTGCGCTCGGCGCACCCGGTGCGCTACCGCATGCTCGGCGCCCGGCACACCGCCGAACCCGTCCCGGCCCCCTCCCCCGCCCTGTCAGGAGACCGCCATGCACGATCCCAGTGAGCTGATCGAGGCCGGCGAGGACGCCGTACGGCGCCTGGCCCGCCGCCGCCACGACCTCGACCTCGACGCCCTCGGCACCGCGCTGCGCGCCCGCTCGGCCGCGCAGTCCGAGGTGACCCGGCTGCGCACCGAGCTGAACCGCACGGCCAAGGCCCGCCGTACGGGGCCGCCCACGGAAGCCGAGAAGGAGGCCGCCCGCGCGCTGCGGGCCGAGGTGCAGCAGGCCGAGGCCACCGCCCGGACCGCGGCCGCCGGTCTGACCGAGCTGCTGCTCGGCATCCCCAACCTGCCGCTGGACGCCGTACCCGACGGCGACTCGGAGAAGGAGGCGGTGGAGGTACGGCGCGGCGGCCCGGACCCGCGTCCGGCGGCCGGCGCCCGGTACCACGCCGAGATCGGCGAGGCCCTCGGCATCCTCGACTCCCCCGCCGCGGCCCGTCTCTCGGGCGCCCGGTTCAGCGTCGCGCACGGCGCCGGGGCCCGCCTCGAGCGGGCCCTCGGCGGCTTCTTCCTCGATCTGCACACCCGGGAGCACGGTTACACCGAGCAGTCGGTGCCGTTCCTGGTCAACCGGGACACCATGACGGGCACCGGCCAGCTCCCCAAGTTCGAGGAGGACCTGTTCCGCACGAAGGTCGCGGACCGGGAGCTGTTCCTGATCCCGACCGCCGAGGTGCCGCTCACCAACCTGGTGGCCGGGCAGCTCCTGGACGCGCGCACGCTGCCGTACGCCTTCACCGCCCGCACCCCGTGCTTCCGCGCGGAGGCGGGGGCCTACGGCCGGGACACCCGGGGCGTGCTGCGGCTGCACCAGTTCGAGAAGGTGGAGTTGGTGCGGATCTGCGCGCCGGAGCAGGCGCAGGAGCAGCTGGAGCTGATGGTGGGGCACGCCGAGGAGTGCCTGCGCCGGCTGGAGCTGTCGTTCCGCACCGTCCTGCTGCCGGCGGGCGACATGGGCTTCTCCGCCCGGATGACCTACGACATCGAGGTGTGGCTGCCCGGTGGCGGCGCGTTCCGGGAGATCTCCTCGGTGTCCGACTGCGGCACCTTCCAGGCCCGCCGCGCCGACATCCGGGTGAAGCGGGCCGACGGGCGCAAGTCGCCGGCGGCCACGCTGAACGGCTCGGCCCTGCCGATCGGGCGGACGGTGGCCGCGCTGCTGGAGCAGGGCGTCCAGGACGACGGCTCCGTGGTCCTGCCCGAGGCGCTGGTACCGTACACCGGCTTCCGGCGGATCCTGCCGGGCGGCGCCACCGAGTGACCGCGCGAAAGGGGCGGGAGCCGAGGACCGGTCCTCGGCTCCCGCCCCTTTCGGCGGTTCAGGCGCCCGTCATGTGCACCCCGCCGTCCACGTGCACGATCTCGCCCGTGGTCCGCGGGAAGAAGTCCGACAGCAGCGCGACGACGCCGCGTGCGGCCGGCTCCGGGTCGGTGAGGTCCCAGCCCGCCGGGGCGCGCCGGGTGGTCCACACGTCGGCCAGTTCCGCGAAGCCCGGGATGGACTTGGCGGCCATGGAACGCAGCGGCCCGGCGGCGACGAGGTTGCAGCGGACGCCGCGGTCGCCGAGGTCCCGGGCGAGGTAGCGGCTGGTGGATTCCAGGGCCGCCTTGGCGACGCCCATCCAGTCGTAGTGCGGCCAGGCGACGGCCGCGTCGAAGGTGAGGCCGACGACCGAGCCGCCCCCGCGCTCCAGCAGCGGCAGGCAGGCCGTGGTCAGCGACTTCAGGGAGTACGCCGAGACGTGCACGGCCGTCGACACGTCCTCCCAGGTGCCGTCGAGGAAGGAGAAGGCGCCCTGGGGGCCGTAGGCGATGGAGTGCACCACGCCGTCGAGGGAGTCGGTGTGCTCGCCGATCCGCTCGGCGAGGCGGTCGAGGTGACCCGGGTCGGTGACGTCCAGTTCGATGACGGGCGCGGGCTTCGGCAGTTTGCCCGCGAACCGCTCGATCAGGGAGAGCCTGCCGAAACCGGTCAGCAGGACCTCGGCGCCCTCCTCCTGCGCGATCCGGGCCACGTGGAAGGCGATGGAGGCGTCGGTGACGACGCCGGTGACCAGGATCCGCTTGCCCGCGAGGATGCCGCTCATACCGCCGGCACCCCCTTCGGCAGCGCGCCGACCAGCGGGGAGTCGTGGTCCTGCGGGCCGACGGCTCCGCCGCCGCCGGGCGAGCCGAGACCGGCGAAGAAGGCGGCGTTGGACGCCGCGTGGTCGTCGCCCCACTCCTCGGGCATGTCGTCCTGGAAGTAGATGGCGTCGACCGGGCAGACCGGTTCGCAGGCGCCGCAGTCCACGCATTCCTCGGGATGGATGTACAGGGCGCGGCGGCCCTCGTAGATGCAGTCCACGGGGCACTCGTCGACGCAGGAGCGGTCCTTGACGTCGACGCAGGGCAGTCCGATGACGTAGGCCATGCTCAGCTCCTCGGATTGACGGACACGTTCACTTGACGGGGACGCCGGTGGTGCGCTCGCCCAGGGTCAGCACGGTGACGGCGAGGACGGCCATGGCGGCGGCGATGACACTGAAGAGGGCGCCCGCGCCGTGCCCCTCCAGCACCGGCAGCAGCACGAACGGCAGGGCGGCGGCGCTGAGTTTGGACAGCGAGTAGGCGGCGCCGGAGGCGGTGGCGCGGATCTCGGTGGGGTACTGCTCGGACAGGTACACGTGGCTGACGCTGGAGAAGACGTTGCTGAACAGGGTGTAGGCGAAGCCGCAGACCACGATCGCCGCGGCCGAGCCGGCGTAGGCGAAGCCGAGTCCGGCCACCACCATGGCGCCCGCCGAGAGGGCGACCAGGGTGCGGCGCTCCAGGCGGTCCACGACGGGCAGGACGAGCGCGGAGCCCACCGGGTAGCCGAGGAAGGACAGCGCGGTGAAGCCGAGTCCGGCGACGATGCCGTAGCCCTTGGCGGCGACGATCTGCGGGGCGAGCGTGCCGAAGCCGTAGTAGCCGACGACCGACAGCACGCAGAACAGCCACAGCACGAGGGTCCGGCGGCGCATGCCGGGGCGCAGGACGTCCCGCATCCGGGACTGCCCGGCGGCCGGCTCCGGCTCGGCCGCCGCCGGTGTCTCGAGGACGAGTCCGCGGCCCGCGGCCTCCGCCTCCATCCGGTCCACCAGCCGCTCCGCCTCCGCGGTCCGGCCGGCCGAGGCCAGCCAGCGCGGGGACTCGATGAGCTGCCGGCGCAGGACCCACACGACGGCGGAGCCGAGCGCGCCGAGCACGAACAGCCAGCGCCAGCCGGCCACGCCCAGCGGGGTGAGCGGCACCAGCCACAGCGCGGCGAAGCCCACCGCCGGCACTCCGCAGAAGGCGAGGGTGTAGGCCCAGGCGATGAACCGGCCGCGCTTCCTCGCGGGCAGCACGTCGGCCAGGTAGCAGTCGGACAGCGCCTGTTCGGCGCCGATACCGACACCGGCCAGGAAGCGGGTGACGATCAGCCAGGTGGCGTTCGGGGAGAACGCGCCGAGCAGCGAGAAGACCGAGTAGATGGCGAGGTTGATCAGGAAGGCCCGACGCCGGCCGAACCGGTCCGCGATCCGGCCGAGCGTCAGGGATCCGATGAACTGGCCGACGAACACGGAGGCCAGGACGAGTTTGAGCGAGGTGGCGCCGAAGGCGAAGTCGCTCTGCAGCACCTTGGCGATGGTGCCGGAGAGGTTGTTCTCGAAGGTGTCGAAGAACAGGCCGACGCCGATGACCGCGGTGAGTCTGCGGTGCAGGGGAGTGATCGGCATGCGGTCCAGGCGGACACCGATCGGTGCGGGAGCGGTGACATCACCCGCCGCCGCGGTGGTCTGGGACATGGGGCTGGCTCCTTAAGAAACTCCTGGGGACCGGTGGTGCGTCGCTCCCGGGAAGGGAACCGCCCGGGCCGCCGACGGGCCCGGGCGTGCGGCCCGGGGGCCGGGGCGTGGGGGAAGGGATGGTGCGGGACGGTGTGGGGGGCGTGGGGGATGTGGGGCGGGTGGGGTCGCCGGACGGGATCAGGCCGCTTCCACGGCCCGGCGCCGGATCTGCTCCTCCACGTCACCGCGCCGCACCGGCGCGCTGACCTCGTGCAGGAAGGAGGCGACCTCGCGGTACGAGGCCCAGAACCCGACCTCGTGGTACGGCACTCCGCGCTCGGCGCAGTACTCCATGGTCAGCTCCCGGGCTCGGCCCAGGTTCTTCTGCGGCATCGCCGGGAACAGGTGGTGCTCGACCTGGTAGTTGAGACCGCCGTAGAGGAAGTCGATGAGCAGACTGGGGCGGATGTTGCGGGAGGTGAGGACCTGGCGCTCCAGCCAGTCCAGGGTCTCCGCCTCGCCGTCGCGCACCTGCATGCCCTTGTGGTTCGGGGCGAAGATCATCCCGAAGTAGACGCCCAGCGCGGCGTGCTGGACCACGACGAAGGCGATCGCGAGCACCGGGGACAGGACGGTGAAGACGAGGCCGAGGTAGACGGCGGTGCGCAGCACGATCAGGAAGGTCTCCAGCACGGGCCGCTTCGTCTTGCCCTGGACGATCGACAGCACGGCCGTGCGCAGCATCTTGAAGCCCTCGAGCACGAGCAGCACGAAGAACAGCACGCTCTGGTAGCGCACCACGAGCTTCTGGGTGCCCTTGCGGGTCGGGTACTGCTTGATGTCGAAGATGGCGGTGCGCCGGCCGATGTCCGGGTCCATGTCCAGGTGGTTGGGGTTGCTGTGGTGCCGGTTGTGGTGGTTGACCCACCAGCCGTAGCTGACCCCGTTGACCAGGTTGGCGTGGACGTAACCGACCGCGGAGGCGGCCTTCTTGCTGCGGAACATCGCCTTGTGGCCGGCATCGTGCCACATGAAGGCCGACTGGCCGCCGCACAGGCCCATCCACACGGCCGTGAGGAGTTGCCACCAGGAGTCGCCCAGTTCGAAGAACGCGGCGAACCCGATCAGCAGCAGGGTGGTGTTCAGGGCCAGCTTGCCCACGTAGTACCGGGGGTCGAGGTCCAGCAGGCCCTCGGCCTTGACCCGTTTGAGCAGCTCGGCGAAGGTCGCCGAGGCACCGGTGCGCTGCCCGGCGCCGGCGCCTCCACCGGCGGCCAGGGCCGCGGCTTCTTGTATGTGCGGACGCTGCATGCGTTGCTCTCCTTGGGAGAAGTGCCCGGATCGGGCGGCGGCGCCGCTGCCCCGCGGACCTGCGGGCGCCGCGAGTCGACAAGGCTCCCGCGTGGGTCACCGTCGCGGGATGGGCCCTGCCGTCGAACTCCCGGCGAACGCCCGGAGGGTGGCGGCAGGGCCCCGCTTCGCCCGGCGGGCCCGGCGACGGGAGCACAGTGCGGTACTCCCGGTCCGGACCGCCGGGCGAACGTGTGTCCAGCGTTCCGTGGAGCGCTGATGTGGCACTGATACCGGTCTGACCGGGTGTGCGCCGGCGTCCGCCGGCGCGCCCGGCAGCGGCTCAGGCGGCCGCCTCGGCGCGCAGCCGCTCGTCGAGGGCGCGGACGGCGGCGTCGGCCGCCTCGGCGACCGACTCGTCGTCGGGTGCGCCGATGACGGCCATCAGCTGCTCGACCGTGGCGTGCTGGAGTTCTTCGGTGGACCGGCTCATGTCGGTGTCCTCTCGTGGTCGGCGGTGTCGGGTCAGAAGGCGTTGCAGGCGCGGAAGACGTGCGCGAAGCCGGGCAGCGAGGCCTGCGGCCCGTCGAAGGCGACGTACTCCGGGATCAGCAGGTCGGGAGCCCACTTCTGCTTGTACGAGAGCTGGGTCTGCGCCGGGTACAGGGCGGCGCCCTCGGCCCACAGGGCGTGCATCAGCCACTGGAACGCCGGGCTGTGGCCGTCGAGTTCGTGGCTCGCGTCCAGGCCGGTGAACGGCGTGAACCCGAAGTGCAGCCACTCGACGCCCTCGGCCCGGAACACCTCGATGGCGTGCGCGTTGATGGCCTCCATCAGGCCCGGGGAGCCCTCGGGGATGCGGCGGCTGAGGTCGTGCATCCAGCCGGCCCGGCTGCCGTGGACCGGCGAGTACGAGATGTACGCGACCGGGGCGCCGTCGATGGTGCCGACGAACAGCCTGCGGTGCTCCTGGGCCTCGCCGCCGATCTGGCCGACGAGGAACTCCAGTTGCTGGGCGCCGCCCTTGGAGCCGAGCCAGGCCCGGTCGATGGTGGCGATGGCGTCGGCCACGTCGCCCGCGTCGACCTCCTCGATCCGCAGGCCGTTGCGGAGCGCGCGGGAGATCTTGTTGCGCAGCTGCATGAACTTGGTGCCGCGCAGCGTGAACTCGCCGAGGCTCACCGCCCAGGAGGCGCCGACCTGGTTGACGGTGAAGCCGAGCCGGGCGTACCGCTCGGCGTCGGCGCGCTGGAGCTGGATGCCGACGAGCCGCAGCCCCTCGTCGCGGACGTGGGCGCGGAAGGCGTCGAGCAGGGTGCCGTAGTCCTCCTCGGCGGCGAAGGGACCGCCGAGCTGGACGGCCCAGCGGCCGGTGCGGCGGTACACGATCACACCGTCCGCGCCCGGGACGGTGAACGTACTGTTTCCGCTGTTGAGGGCGAGGAACGCACTCGCGTTCTCGCTCGCCGTATGGGTGCGCACTGCGTCCAGAACAGGGTTGTCCGTGACGGTTTCGGTGGTGGTGGCGGTCATTCCCCTACCCCTTTCGGGAGCGTTTTCCATCGAAGGGAGTACAGCACCGGAAGGACGTCCGGGAAAAGAGCAGAAGGGAATTCATTGCCTGCGTCAGACACGTGTCAGCTTTCCGTCAGCGCCGGGTGACAATGTTGTTCCCGTGAACGGCACGGGAAACCGGGCCGGAAACACGGAGAGGTGCCCGGAGTGGCTGATCGGGGACCTGGAGCGCGTCTCGAGGCCGGGCCGGCAACGGTCCACGCAGGTTCGAATCCTGCCCTCTCCGCCACAGTTCCGAATTCCGCACGGGGGAAGACGAAATGCTGATCCGGCATGCGAATCACCTTTGTCCCCCTCCGGTGCCGCGCCAATGGCGGCACGGCGCCGGATACCCCTGAACCGCCGGCCGCCCCCCGTCCCGGCGGAGCAACCGCCCCGGCGGGACGTCCAGGAAACAGACGCCCGCCGGGGCGCGGCGTATTGGGTCTCTTTTCACCGCAGTACCACCCCAGAAAGAAGCAACCTTCGCCAGGAATTTTCACCAAAGGGGGGAAGACATGCTGAGGTTCTCCATTCTCGGCGCACTGCAGATACTCACCGCCGCCGGCCCGGCGGACATCTCCGGCGATCTGCAGCGCACACTGGTGCAGACGCTGCTGGTCAGCGAGGGCCAGCCGGTGTCCGGGGAGGGCCTGGCCGAGGAGATGTGGGGGGACGCCGTCCCCGACAACCAGGCCAACGCCCTCCAGGCCCATGTCAGCCGGCTGCGCCGCAGGCTCCGCGAACTGGAGCCGGACCGGCCGTCCTCCCGGCTGACGATGCACCCCTCCGGCTACCGGCTGAGCGTCGGCGAGGGCGAGCTGGACGCGGCCGAGTTCATCCGGGCGGTACGGCTGGCCGAGGCGGCCACCGCGGCCGACGCGGCGCGCACCGCGCGGCTGCTCGCCGACGCGCTCGGGATGTGGCGCGGCCCGGTCTTCGGCGGGTTCGCCGGCGGAACGCTGTGCCAGCTCGCGGGCGCCCGCTACGAGGAGTACCGGATGCGCGCCATGGAACTGCGCTTCGACGCCGAACTGCGGCTCGGCCGCCATGCCGCCGTGCTCGCCGAGCTGACCGAGGCGCACACCGGCCACCCGCTGCGGGAACGGTTCTGCGAGCAGCTCATGATCGCCCTGTACGGTTCCGGCCGGCAGGCGGACGCGCTCGACGTCTTCCACCGGATGCGCCGTCACCTCGACGACGAGCTCGGCATCCAGCCCTCCCCCGCCCTGCGCCGGGTGGAGCACGCGATCCTCTCCCACGACCCGGCCCTGACCGGTGACGCCCGCCTCCAGCCCGCCTGAGGCGCCCGTGCCGGGTAGCCGCGTAAGCGGTCCGTCAGTCCCCGGTCAGCCCGCATTGCCACGCTCGGCGTACGAGTGGAACCACGGAATCACCGCGCCCCTACCCCTGGAGGGGAAGACATGAGGTCCCAGGTCGAGGAACTGGCCGGCATACGCGAGCGCGTGCTCGCCGGTCCCAGCGAGAAGGCGACCGCCGCCCAGAAGGCCAAGGGCAAGCTCACCGTGCGCGAACGCATCGGCCTGCTGCTCGACGACGGCTCCTTCCACGAGGTCGAGCCGCTGCGCCGGCACCGGGCCACCGGGTTCGGGCTGGAGGCGAAGAAGCCGTACACCGACGGCGTCGTCACCGGCTGGGGCACGGTGGAGGGGCGCACGGTCTTCGTCTACGCCCATGACTTCCGGATCTTCGGCGGCGCCCTGGGCGAGGCCCACGCCACGAAGATCCACAAGATCATGGACATGGCCATCGCGGCCGGCGCGCCGCTGGTCTCCCTCAACGACGGCGCGGGCGCCCGCATCCAGGAGGGCGTCACCGCGCTCGCCGGCTACGGCGGCATCTTCCGCCGCAACACCAAGGCCAGCGGCGTCATCCCGCAGATCTCCGTGATGCTCGGCCCGTGCGCGGGCGGCGCGGCCTACAGCCCGGCGCTGACGGACTTCGTCTTCATGGTCCGCGAGACCTCGCAGATGTTCATCACCGGCCCGGACGTCGTCAAGGCGGTCACCGGCGAGGAGATCACCCAGAACGGCCTCGGCGGCGCCGACGTGCACGCCGAGACCTCCGGCGTCTGCCACTTCGCCTACGACGACGAGGAGACCTGCCTGGAGGAGGTGCGCTACCTGCTCTCCCTCCTGCCGCGCAACAACCGCGAGACCCCGCCCGCGGCGCCCTGCGACGACCCGGCGGACCGGCGCTGCGACGGCCTCGCCGACCTGGTGCCCGCCGACGGCAACCGCCCGTACGACATGACCAGGGTCATCGAGGAGGTCGTCGACGACGGCGAGTACCTCGAGGTCCACCAGCGCTGGGCGCGGAACATCATCTGCGCGCTGGCCCGGCTGGACGGCCAGGTCGTCGGGATCGTCGCCAACCAGCCGCAGACCCTGGCGGGCGTGCTGGACATCGAGGCGTCCGAGAAGGCCGCCCGCTTCGTGCAGATGTGCGACGCGTTCAGCATCCCGATCGTCACCCTGCTGGACGTGCCCGGCTTCCTCCCGGGTGTCGGGCAGGAGCACGGCGGCATCATCCGGCACGGCGCCAAGCTGCTGTACGCCTACTGCGACGCCACCGTGCCGCGCATCTCCCTGATCCTGCGCAAGGCCTACGGCGGCGCCTACATCGTCATGGACTCCCAGTCGATCGGCGCCGACCTCACCTACGCCTGGCCCACCAACGAGATCGCGGTGATGGGCGCCGAGGGCGCGGCGGGTGTCATCTTCCGCCGGCAGATCGCCGAGGCCGACGACCCGGAGGCCATGCGGGCGGAGCTGGTCAAGGAGTACAAGGCCGAGCTGATGCACCCCTATTACGCGGCCGAGCGGGGCCTGGTGGACGACGTGATCGACCCCGCCGACACCCGCCGCGTCCTGATCGGCGCCCTGGCGATGCTGCGCACCAAGCACGCCGAGCGTCCCGCCCGCAAGCACGGCAACCCGCCCCAGTGACGGAGGTCCCCATGAGCGCTTCCCCCACTCCCCCCATCCGCGTCGAGAAGGGCCAGGCCACCGACGAGGAACTGGCCGCCCTCGCGGTGCTGCTGCTCAGCCGCAGCGCCCTGGCCGGGGCCGGCCCCGAGCCCGGCTCCCCGGGCACCACGTCCTGGCGCCCGCACGCCTACCACGCCCCGCACAGCTGGCAGCGGGCCTGAGCAGGCGGCGTCAGGTCCCCCGGCGGCCCGGTGCACCCCGGGCCGCCGGGCGCGCTCAGTCCTGGACGAGCTTGACGTCCTGCTGCCGGACGGCGTGGAAGTAGGGCATCGGCGCGAGTCCCGAGGGCCGCAGCTCCAGCAGGGTCGCCTCGACGTGGGCGGCGCCGGCCTTGAGCGGCCCGGCACCGGCCTTGTGCGAGGCCTTCCCGGTCCTGGGCGCCCCCTTGCCGGCCTTCGGCGCCGCCTTCCCGTCCTTCCCGTCGGCCTTGCCGGACTTCGCGGCGGCCTTGCCGGACTTCGCGGCGGCCTTGCCGGCCTTGTGCGACGCCTTCGCGGACTTGGCCTGGCCCTTCCCTGCCTTGCCCGCCGTCTTCTCCGACTCGGCGGACGTGTTCCGCGCCCCGTCCGCCGTCTTCGCCGCCTCGGCCGAAGCAGTCCCGGTCGTGACGACCCCCGTACCGGCGTCGGCCGCGTCCGTGCCGGCCCTGCCGGAGTTCGACCAGTGGTGCTCGGCTCCGTCGCAGACGGCGCTGGTGCCGCCGACGGCGTACTTGACGCCGGGGTCGGACTGGGTGACGGAGGAGCTGACGAACACCGGCCCGCTGCTGCCGGTGCAGCGATAGGTGCCGGACAGGGTGACGGTGCCGTCGGCGGCGATCCGGCCGGTGGCGTCGACGGTGAGGCTCTCGGTCGGGTCGGCCGCGGCGGCCGGTGCGGCGAGGGCGCACAGCAGCGCCGCGGCGCCCAGGCCGGCGGTGAGGGTGGGGCGTACGGGCATGGGGGGTACCTCCCGGTCACGGGGTGTGGGGGTTCCACTCGTACCCGCCGGTCCGGGGGCCCGCCGTGACCGTCACCCCTTCGGTGGCGCGTCCCCCGGCAGCACCGCGAACCCGTCCAGCTCGACCAGCGCCCGCTCGTCCCACAGCCGTACGACCTGAACGACCGCCATCGCCGGATAGTCGCGGCCCGCCGACTCCCGCCAGACGATGCCCAGTCGGCGGGCGTGGGCGCGGTAGCCGGCGACGTCGGTGGTGTAGACGGTGACGCGGGCGAGGTCGGCGGGGGCGCCGCCGGCCGCGCGCAGGGCGGTGAGCAGGTTGGCGAGCGCCCGCTCGAACTGCTCGACGAGCGTGTCGCCGGTGACCTTGCCGTCGGCGTCGAGGGCGGTCTGCCCGGCCAGGAACACCAGCCGGGTGCCGGTCGCGACGACGGCGTGCGAGAAGCCCGTCGGCGGGGACAGCTCGGGCGGGTTGACGCGCTCGGTGCTCACCGGACCTCCCCGTTCCCGGGCCGCGCGGCGTACAGCTCCTTGGCGATGATGCCGCGTTGCACCTCGCTGGCGCCCTCGTAGATCCGTGGTGCGCGCACCTCGCGGTAGAGGTGTTCCAGCAGGTGGCCGCGGCGCAGCGCGCGGGCGCCGTGCAGCTGGACGGCGGAGTCGACGACGTACTGCGCGGTCTCGGTGGCCAGCAGCTTGGCCATCGCGGCCCGGCCCGGCACGTCGGCGGCGCCCTCGTCGTACGCCGTCGCCGCCGCGTACACCATCAGCCGGGCCGCCTCGGTGCGCAGGGCCATCTCGGCCACCTGGTGGGCGACCGTCTGGAGGTCCCGCAGTTTGCCGCCGAACGCGTCGCGTTCGGCGGTGTGCTCGAGCGTGGCGTCGAGCGCCGCCTGGGCCATGCCGACGGCGAAGGCGCCGACGCTGGGCCGGAAGAGGTTGAGGGTGCCCATGGCGACGGCGAAGCCGCGGTCGGGCTCGCCGAGCACGTCGTCCGCGGTGACGGGGACGGCGTCCAGGTGCAGGGCGCCGATCGGGTGCGGGGAGAGCATCTCCAGCGCGGAGCCGGTGAGGCCGGGCCGGTCGGCGGGGAGCAGGAAGGCGGTCACCCCGCGCGCCCCGGCGCCGGGCGTGGTGCGGGCGAAGACCGTGTAGAAGTCGGCCTCGGGGGCGTTGGAGATCCAGCACTTGTCGCCGGTGAGCCGCCAGCCGGAGCCGCGGTCGGGTTCGGCCGTCAGGGCCAGGGCGGCCGCGTCGGAGCCGGCCCCCGGCTCGCTCAGCGCGAACGCGGCCACCGCTTCGCCCTCGGCCACTCGGGGCAGCCAGCGTTCGCGCTGGGCGGCGGTGCCGTGGGCGTGCACCGGATGGGCGCCCAGGCCCTGGAGGGCGAGGGCGGTCTCGGCCTCGGTGCAGGTCTGCGCCAGCGACTCGCGCATCAGGCACAGGTCCAGGGCGCCGGAGGTGAACAGACGGGCGATCAGACCGAGCCGGCCGAGTTCGGCGAGGAGGGCCCGGTCGACCCGGCCCGGCTCCCCCTTGTCGGCGATCGGGCGCAGCCGTTCGGCGGCCAGGGCGCGCAGCTCGGCGCGCCAGGCGGTCCGCTCGGGTCCGAGTGAGAATGCGGGCACTGCCGGTCCTCCCTCCGGGGCGGGCCGGCGATGACCCTCCCGTCTTCCCCCGACGGTATCGCGCACAGTTGACTGTCGTCACCAACACGATACGCTCCAGTTGCGAGCGCAGTCAGGACGCCCGTCTCGACGCCGTCAGGCAAGGGGGCGCACCGCCATGAACGTCTCCGCCCACGTCGACACCTTCACGCGCGATCACCTTCCGCCGCCGGACGAGTGGCCCGAGCTGCGCTTCGACCTGGCGGAGCTGCGCTACCCCGAACGGCTCAACTGCGCCGCCGAGCTGCTCGGTCACGCCGATCCGGACCGGCCGGTCTTCCACACCCCGGACGGCCCCTCGTGGACGTACGGACTGCTGCGCGCCCGGGTCGACCGGATCGCCCACGTCCTCACCGGCGAGATGGGCGTCGTGCCCGGCAACCGGGTCCTGCTGCGCGGGCCGACCACGCCGTGGCTCGCCGCGTGCTGGCTCGCCGTGCTGAAGGCGGGCGCGGTGGCGGTCACCGTGCTGGCCCAGCAGCGGCCGCACGAACTGGCCACGATGTGCGAGATCGCCCGGGTCCGGCACGCGCTGTGCGACATACGGGCCGTGGACGACCTGGCCAAGGCCGGGATACCGGGCCTGCGCATCCTCGCCTACGGCGGTGAGGCGCCCGATGACCTGCTGCGCCGCCCGGCGCCGGACACCCCCTTCCCGGCGGTCGGCACCGCCGCCGACGACGTCGCCCTGATCGCCTTCACGTCGGGCACCACGGGCCGTCCGAAGGGGTGCATGCACTTCCACCGGGACGTGCTGGCGGTCGCCGACACCTTCTCCGCGCACGTGCTGCGTCCCCGGCCCGACGACGTGTTCACCGGCAGTCCACCGCTCGGCTTCACGTTCGGCCTCGGCGGTCTGGTGATCTTCCCGATGCGGGCGGGCGCCAGCGCGCTGCTGCTCGAACAGGCGGGGCCGCGCCAATTGCTGCCGGCCGTCGCCGCGCACCGGGTCTCGGTGCTGTTCACCGCGCCGACCGCGTACCGCGCGATGCTCGAGGCGATGGACGGCCACGACGTCTCCTCGCTGCGGCGCTGCGTGTCGGCCGGCGAGAACCTGCCGGCGGCCACCTGGCGGGCGTGGCACGAGCGCACGGGGCTGCGCATCATCAACGGCATCGGCGCCACCGAGCTGCTGCACATCTTCGTCTCCGCCGCCGACGAGCGGATCAGGCCCGGCACCACCGGGGTGCCGGTGCCGGGCTGGCAGGCGCAGGTCCAGGACGCGCACGGCGACCCGGTGCCGGACGGCGAGCCGGGGCTGCTGGCGGTGCGCGGCCCGGTCGGCTGCCGCTACCTGGCCGATCCGCGGCAGCGGGAGTACGTGCGCGGCGGCTGGAACGTCACCGGCGACACCTACGTCCGCGAGAGCGACGGCTACTTCCGCTACGTGGCCCGCGCGGACGACATGATCATCTCGGCCGGGTACAACATCGCGGGACCGGAGGTGGAGGACGCCCTGCTGCGCCACCCCGACGTGGTCGAGACGGCGGTGGTCGGCCGGGCCGACGAGGTGCGCGGCCAGGTGGCGGTGGCCTACACGGTGCTGCGGGACGGGGCGGCGCGCGACCCCGAGCCGCTGCGCGCCTTCCTCAAGTCGGAGCTGGCGCCCTACAAGTGCCCGCGCGAGTTCGTCTTCCTCGACGCGCTGCCCCGCACGGCCACCGGGAAGCTGCAGCGGTTCCGGCTGCGCACCGCCGGTGACCGGCCCTGACGCCGACGACCTAAAATGATCAACGTGTCCGAGCAGCACGCCCCCAGGTCCCTCATCGTCACGCTGTACGGCGCGTACGGCCGCTTCATGCCCGGCCCGGTGCCGGTCGCCGAGCTGATCCGGCTCCTGGCCGCGGTCGGGGTGGACGCGCCCTCCGTGCGTTCCTCGGTGTCCCGGCTCAAACGCCGCGGACTGCTGCTGCCCGCCCGCACCCGCACCGGCGCGGCCGGGTACGAACTCTCCGCCGAGGCACGCCAGTTGCTGGAGGACGGCGACCGCCGCATCTACGCGACCGCGCCCCCGCGGGACGAGGGCTGGGTCCTGGCGGTGTTCTCGGTGCCCGAGTCCGAACGGCAGAAGCGGCACGTCCTGCGCTCCCGGCTGGCCGGACTGGGCTTCGGCACGGCGGCGCCCGGGGTGTGGATCGCCCCGGCCCGGCTCTACGAGGAGACCCGGCACACCCTGCGCCGGCTGGCCCTCGACCCGTACGTCGACCTCTTCCGGGGCGAGCACCTCGGCTTCGCCGCCACCGCGGAGGCCGTCGCCCGCTGGTGGGACCTGACGGCGATCGCCAAGGCGCACGAGGGCTTCCTGGACGTCCACGCGCCCGTCCTGCACGCCTGGGAGCGGCGCGCCGGGACCCCGCCCGAGGAGGCCTACCGGGACTATCTGACGGCCCTGGACTCCTGGCGGCACCTGCCCTACACCGACCCGGGCCTGCCCGCCCGGCTGCTGCCCGCCGACTGGCCGGGGGTCCGCTCGGCGCGGGTGTTCCAGGGGCTGCACGAGCGACTTCGCGACGCCGGGGCGCAGTTCGTGGGCGCGGAGTCCGCCGAGGCGTGAGCCCCGCGGTTCAGAAGCGCCGCAGCCGCATCGCGATGCCGTGTCCCACCGCGAGGTAGAGGACCGCGGGAAGGCCGTAGTCGAGCAGGACCCGGAGGTTCTCCGTGTCCGTCGTGAAGATGTCCTGCGACCACCAGGCCAGCGCGTCGGCCGTGTCCGACACGAACCCCACGAAGACGTTCGCGTGGTTGGCCTCCAGCAGGTGGAGCACGATCCACAGCCCGAGGAACGCCGCCGCGACGTCGGCGACGGTGTGGATGACGAGGGCGGTGCGACGGGTGCCCGAGCCGTCCCCGCGGCGCTGCCGGCCGGGCCCTGCGGGCCGGTGGGCGGGCTCCGCGTACTCCGGGTACCGAGGCTGGGCGTGATACGGCTCCGCGTACCGCGGCCCCGGCGCCGGGGGGCCGCCGTAGCCGTGTCCGGGGGGCTCGGGCAGGGGCCTGGTGTCGTTCATCGCGGTCTCGGTCTCTCTCGTCTCCGGCATGGACCAGCCGAACGTAGCCAGCCGAAGCGGAACAAGCGGTTCAGGAACCGTGCGAATCACGTGGAAGGGGTGTGACCGGCGCCGCGCGGCTCCTCCTCGCCGCCCCGGTCACCGTCCGCCGAGCGACAGCCGGGGTTTCGGCGCGTCCGTGCGGCCGGTCTGCGGTCGTCTGCTGCCCGCCCGGTAGGGGTCGGGCCAGGTCGCGCCGGGCCCCTCGTAGCCCTGCTCGGCGGCCGCGTGCAGCGTCCAGTTCGGGTCGTACAGGTGGGGCCGGGCCAGCGCGCACAGGTCCGCGCGCCCGGCCAGGATCAGGGAGTTGACGTCGTCCCAGGAGGAGATCGCGCCGACCGCGATCACCGGGACGCCGGCCTCGTGCCGGATGCGGTCGGCGAACGGCGTCTGGTACGAGCGCCCGAACTCCGGCCGCTCCTCGGCCACCACCTGCCCGGTGGAGACGTCGATCGCGTCGGCGCCGTGCGCCGCGAAGGCCCGGGCGATCCCGACCGCGTCCTCGGCGCCGGTGCCGCCCTCGGCCCAGTCGGTGGCGGAGATCCGCACGGTCATGGGCCGTTCGTCCGGCCACACCGCGCGCACGGCGTCGAAGACCTCCAGCGGGAACCTCAGCCGGTTCTCCGGCGAGCCGCCGTAGGCGTCGGTGCGGTGGTTGGTGAGCGGGGAGAGGAAGCCGGAGAGCAGGTAGCCGTGGGCGCAGTGCAGTTCGAGCAGGTCGAAGCCGGCCCGCGCGGCCCGCCCGGCGGCCGCGGTGAACTGCTCCCGGATGTCGGTGAGCTGGGCGCGGCTGAGTTCGCGCGGGACCTGGCCGCCCGGCCTGTAGGGCAGCGGTGAGGCGGCCACCAGCGGCCAGTTGCCGTCGGGCAGCGGTTCGTCCATGCCCTCCCACATCAGCCGGGTGGAGCCCTTGCGGCCGCTGTGGCCGAGCTGGACTCCGATCGCGGCGCCCGGCGCCCGGTGGTGCACGAAGTCGGTGATCCGCCGCCATGCCTCGGCCTGGCGGCCGGTGTAGAGGCCGGCGCAGCCGGGGGTGATCCGGCCGCGCTCGCTCACGCACACCATCTCGGTCATCACCAGGCCGGCCCCGCCGAGCGCGCGGGCGCCCAGGTGGACCAGGTGGAAGTCGCCGGGGACGCCCTCGTCGGCCGAGTACATGTCCATCGGCGAGACCACGACCCGGTTGCGCAGGGTCAGTCCGCGCAGCTGGAACGGGGTGAACATGGGGGGCGTGCCCGGCGGACAGCCGAACTCGCGCTCGACGGCCCCGGTGAAGTGCGCGTCGCGCAGCCGGAGGTTGCCGTGGGTGACCCGGCGGCTGCGGGTGAGCAGGTTGAAGGCGAACTGCCGGGACGGCTGGCCGAGATAGCGGTCCAGGTCCTCGAACCACTCCAGGCTGGCCCGGGCGGCCCGCTGGGTGGAGGCGACGACGGGCCTGCGTTCCTCCTCGTAGGCGGCCAGCGCACTGGGCACGTCGGGCTGCTCCTCGACGCACGCGGCCAGCGCCAGGGCGTCCTCCACCGCGAGCTTGGTGCCGGAGCCGATGGAGAAGTGGGCGGTGTGGGCGGCGTCGCCGAGGAGGACGACGTTGCCGTCGGACCAGCGCCCGTTGACGACCGTGCGGAAGGTCGTCCACGCCGAGTTGTTGGAGCGCAGCGGCCGTCCGCCGAGGGCGTCCGCGAAGATCTTGGCGCAGCGCTCGACGGACTCCGCCGGCTCGCCCTCGCCGAATCCGGCCGCGCGCCAGACCTCCTCGCGCATCTCGACGATCACGGTGGAGGAGTCGGCCGCGTAGGGGTAGGCGTGCAG
Organism: Streptomyces sp. NPDC038135; assembly: GCF_055601245.1. Taxonomy (NCBI): domain Bacteria; kingdom Bacillati; phylum Actinomycetota; class Actinomycetes; order Kitasatosporales; family Streptomycetaceae; genus Streptomyces; species Streptomyces sp. NPDC038135. Next base: position 366,671 of record NZ_JBVJXS010000005.1, read on the forward strand.
CTGCATCACGCCGTGCTCGGTCTCGGCGATCTCGAAGCGGAAGGCGTCGAAGGCGAAGTCGGCCGCCAGCCAGATGTAGCGGCAGCGGTGGGCGGTCACCCGGGGCCGGAACGCGTGGGCGAGGGCCTCCCGGGTGGCGCTGTGGACCCCGTCGGCGGCGACGACCAGGTCGTACGCCTCGGCGAGCCGGGCGACCGGCGGTGCTTCGGCGCGGAAGCGGAGGTCCACGCCGAGGGAGCGGCAGCGCTCGTGCAGGATCTCCAGCAGCCGGCGTCTGCCCAGCGCGGCGAAGCCGTGTCCGCCGGAGGTGTGGCGGGTGCCCCGGTGGACGATGTCGATGTCGTCCCAGCGGACGAAGTCGCGGCGCAGCGCCGCGTAGACCACCGGGTCGGCGTGCTCGATGCCGCCCAGGGTCTCGTCGGACAGGACCACGCCGAAGCCGAAGGTCTCGTCGGGCGCGTTGCGCTCCCAGACGGTGACCTCCCGGGCGGGATCGAGCCGTTTGAGCAGCGCGGCCGCGTAGAGACCGCCGGGGCCCCCGCCGGTGATCGCCACGCGCGGCGGGCGGCCGGCCACCGCGGCTACCTCCCCCGCCACTTCGGCGGCCGCTTCTCCTGGAAGGCGGCGTGGAACTCCGCGTAGTCCTCGCCGTTCATCAGCAGCGCCTGGGTCGAGGCGTCCAGCTCGATCGACGCGGCCAGCGGCATGTCCAGCTCGGCCGTGAGCAGCGCCTTGGTCTGGGCGTACGCCAGGGCGGGCCCGTCGGCCAGGCGGCGGGCCAGCTCCAGCGCCGTGCCGTCGGTGTGCCCCTCCCCCGCCGGCACGCTGATGAGGCCGATCCGCTCGGCCTCCGCCGCGCGCACCGGTTCGCCCAGCATCAGCAGCCGGGTCGCGTGGCCGAGCCCGACGACGCGGGGCAGCAAGTACGCCGCGCCCATGTCGCCGCCGGAGAGGCCGACGCGGGTGAAGAGGAAGGCGAACCGGGCCGAGGGGTCGGCCACGCGGAAGTCGGCCGCGAGGGCGAGCACGGCGCCGGCGCCCGCCGCCACGCCGTGCACGGCGGCGATCACCGGGAACGGGCACTCCCGGATCGCCCGGACCACCTGCCCGGTCATCCGGTTGAAGTCGAGGAGCTGGGCGGTGTCCATGGACAGCGTGGCGCCGATGATCTCGTCCACGTCGCCGCCGGAGCAGAACCCGCGCCCCTCACCGGCCAGCACCAGGGCGCGGACCGACCGCTCCCGGGACAGCTCGGCGAGCAGGTCGCGCAGGTCGGCGTAGGCGCCGAAGGTGAGGGCGTTGAGTTTGTCGGGGCGGGCGAGGGTGACGGTGGCGACACCGTCGTCGAGCTCGACCCGCAGATGCTCCCACGAGGAGGTGCGGGCGGCGGAGCCGGTGAAGGGACTCATGACGTGCGGCCTCCTAGAGGGGGCGGTGCCTCACGTTGCTGCGGTGATGCCTCACGGTGCGGTACCCCACGAAGCTATCACCTGTTTGTGACTGTCGTCACGATGGCGCGACAACTCGCCTCCGGGGCGGACCGCCTCCGTCACACGCGTCACCGGTCGTCCACAGCCGCGTAACAGTGGGCCCGGCGGGGCGAGGCGGGGCGTCCTCGCGGGTAGGCCGCCGGTGGCGGGGCAGCGCGGCCCCACCCGGTGCCCGTCGACGGTCCTCGAAACCGGGCCCGTACCATTTCCACGGTTGAAAGCAGGACAGCCTGCTCCATGAACGGACTCGCCTTGTACGAACGCCCCGCCGAATCGGCCTCCTGGCGCATCGCGCTGCCGCACACCACCGCGGCGGTGCCCGTGGCCCGTGCCCTGGTCCGGTTCGCCCTGGCGGAGGTGGAGCACGCGGCCGACAGCGACACCGCCGAGCTGCTGACGGCGGAGCTGGTGGCCAACGCGGTGGAGCACACCGCCGGGCGCGGCCCGATCGAGCTGGTGGTGGAGCTGCGGCCGGGCGGCTGCCAGGTCGAGGTGCACGATCCCGACCCCGCGCCGCCCGGGCATCTCACCCGTCCGGTGATCGAGGAGCCCGACCCCTGGCAGGAGGGCGGGCGCGGGCTGCTGCTGATCCGCGCCCTCAGCTCGTCCTGCGGTCACCGCCCGACCGCTTCGGGCAAGGCGGTGTGGTTCAGACTGCCAGTGGTTCCCGGTCAGCGGCGTCCGGCGTGACCTCGGGGGACCCCGTGGCCAGCGTGGAGTGCCGGCGCCCGTAGACGGCGTAGACCGCCGCGCCCACCGCGAGGAACAGCGCGAACTGGATCCAGGTCCGCCAGCCGGTCTCGTACATCAGGTACAGGCAGAAGCCGACGCCGAGCAGCGGTCCGACCGGGTAGAGCGGCACCCGGAAACTGCGCCTGAGGCCCGGCTCGCGGCGGCGCAGGGCGATCACCGCGATGTTGACGACGGCCATGATCGCGAGCGTGCCGATGGTGCACAGGTTCATCACGGCGTCCAGGGAGGCGAAGGCCGCCGGGACCGCGAAGACGACCGCGACGATCAGCGTGCCGGCCACCGGGGTGGAGGTGCGCGGCGAGACCTTCTCGAAGACGCGCGGGATCAGGCCGTCCCGGGACATCGACATCAGGATGCGGGTCTGGCCGTACATCACGGCGAGCACGACGGAGGCGATGGCGACGACCGCGCCGAAGGCGATGACGCCGCCGCCGACGGCGGAGCCGGTGACCTCGTTGACGACGTACGACAGCGCGGCGGGCCGGCCGGCGACCTCCTTGCCGCCGATGGCGCCGATCGCGGCGAGCGCGACCGCGCAGTAGAGCAGGGTGACCAGACCCATGCAGACGAGGATGGCGACGGGGATGTCCCGGCGCGGGTTCTTCGCCTCCTCGCCGGCCGTGGTGATCGCGTCGAAGCCGATGTAGGAGAAGAAGGCGGCGGTGGTGCCCGCGCCGATGCCGCCGAGGCCGGCCGGGGAGAACGGGGTCAGGTTGCCGTGCTTGAAGGCGCTGTAGCCGACGGCGCAGAAGGCCAGCAGGACGACGAGCTTCACGGCGGCCATCGCGGCGGTCGCCCGGGCGCTCTCCCGCACCCCGCGCACCAGCAGCACGGACGCCATGGCGATGACGATCACGGCGGGCAGGTTGACGATCCCGCCGTCGCCCGGCCCCGCGGACAGCGCGGCCGGCAGTTGCAGGCCGGTGAGGCTGTGCAGGAGCTCGTTGACGTACTCGCTCCAGCCGACCGCGACGGCCGAGATGGAGACGCCGTACTCCAGCAGCAGGCACCAGCCGACCAGGAAGGCGGTGGACTCGCCGAGCCCCGCGTAGGCGAAGGAGTACGAGGAGCCGGAGACCGGGATCGCGCCGCCCAGCTCGGCGAAGGAGAGCGCGGTGAAGACGCAGGTGATCGCGGCGAGGACGAAGGAGATGACGACGGCGGGGCCGGCCTGGGCGACGGAGTCGGAGAGGCCGACGAAGATGCCGGTGCCGACGATCGCGCCGACGCCGAAGCAGATGAGCTGGAAGAGGCCCATCGTGCGCTTGAGGCCGTGGCCCTCGCGGTCGGCGCCGGACTCGGCGACGAGCAGTCGCGGGGACTTGATGCGGTGAGCGGGCATGGGGGGTGGTGCTCGTTTCTGGTGGTGCGGACGCCCCGGTGGGGGCGCGGCGGCGGCCGGGAGGGGGGTGGTCCGGGCCGCCGTTCAGGATAAGGCCTGGTGAAGCGGGTGGGGCAAGTGTCAGCGCGGGGCGCCGGACCGGGCGAGGGTCGCGACCAGGACCGCCTTGATGCTGTGCAGCCGGTTCTCCGCCTCGTCGAAGACGACCGAGTGGGCGGACTCGAACACCTCGTCGGTCACCTCCAGCGAGGTCAGACCGTGGGTCTCGAAGATCTCCTGGCCGACCTTGGTGCCGAGGTCGTGGAAGGCGGGCAGGCAGTGCAGGAACTTCACGTCCGGGTCGCCGGTGGCGCGCAGGACGTCCATGGTCACGGCGTAGGGGCCGAGGGCGGCGATCCGCTCGTCCCAGACCTCCTTGGGCTCGCCCATGGAGACCCAGACGTCGGTGGCGACGAAGCCGGCTCCCGCGACGCCCTCGGCGATGTCCTCGGTGAGGGTGATCCGGGCCCCGCTGGACTCGGCCAGCTCGCGGGCGCGGTCGACGACCTCCTGGGCGGGCCAGTAGGACTTCGGGGCGACGATCCGCACGTCCATGCCGAGCAGGGCGCCGGTGACCAGGTAGGAGTTGCCCATGTTGAAGCGGGCGTCGCCGAGGTAGGCGAAGCTGGTCTCGCGCAGCGGCCGGGGGCTGTGCTCGGCCATGGTGAGCGCGTCCGCCAGCATCTGGGTGGGGTGCCAGTCGTCGGTGAGCCCGTTGTAGACGGGCACACCGGCGTACGCGGCCAGCTCCTCGACCTTGGCCTGGCTGTCGCCCCGGTACTCGATCGCGTCGAACATCCGGCCGAGGACGCGGGCGGTGTCCTTCACGGACTCCTTGTGCCCGATCTGCGAGCCGGCCGGGTCCAGGTACGTCGTGCCGGCACCCTGGTCGGCGGCGGCGACCTCGAACGCGCAGCGGGTGCGCGTCGAGGTCTTCTCGAAGATCAGCGCGATGTTGCGGCCGCGCAGGTACTGGGTCTCGGTCCCGGCCTTCTTCGCCGCCTTCAGTTCCGCGGCCAGCTCGACCAGGCCGCGGAACTCGTCCTCGGTGAAGTCCAGCTCCTTGAGGAAGTGGCGCCCGGCGAGGGCGGTCGGGACAGTCGCCATGGGGGGCGCTCCAGGGGTACGGGTATCAGGACTGATGTAAGTCTATACGATGCTCCACATTTCTATACGGGCGCTCGCTCCACCGGGCAGCTCATGCACCGCGGACCGCCCCGACCCCGCCCCAGCTCGCTGCCCGGGATCTCGATCACCTCGATGCCCTGTTTGCGCAGGTGGGTGTTGGTGGTGGAGTTGCGTTCATAGGCGATGACGACGCCCGGTTCGACGGCGAGCACGTTGCAGCCGTCGTCCCACTGCTCGCGCTCGGCGGCGTGCACGTCCTGGGTGGCGGTGAGCACCCTGATCTCGCCGAGCCCCAGCGCGGCGGCGATGGCGCGGTGCATGTGCTCGGGCGGATGGTCGGTGACCTTCAGCTCCCGCTCCCCGTCGCCCGGCTGGATGGTGTACGAGCGCAGCATGCCGAGCCCGGCGTACTGGGTGAAGGTGTCGCCGTCGACCATGGTCATCACCGTGTCCAGGTGCATGAAGGCCCGCCGCTTGGGCATGTCGAGCGCGACGATGGTGTGCGCGGAGCCCGCGGCGAACAGCTTGTGCGCCAGCATCTCCACGGCCTGCGGGGTGGTGCGCTCGCTCATGCCGATCAGGACGGCGCCGTTGCCGATCACCAGGACGTCGCCGCCCTCGATGGTGGAGGGGTAGTCGGCCTGCCCCCGGGACCACACGTGGAACGTCTCGTCGCGGAACAGCGGGTGGTGCCGGTAGATCGCCTCGAAGTGCACGGTCTCCCGCTGCCGGGCCGGCCGGCGCATGGCGTTGATGGAGACGCCGTCGTAGATCCAGGCCGAGGTGTCCCGGGTGAAGAGGTGGTTGGGCAGCGGGCGGAGCAGGAAGTCGTCCAGGTCCATGACGTGGAAGCGGACGGAGGCGGGCTCCGCGTGACCGTCCAGGAACTCCCGCTTGGTCATGCCGCCGACCAGGGCCTCGGCCAGCTCGCCCGAACCCATCCCGTCGAAGGCGGCCCGCAGGTGGCCGGTGGCGAGGGGACCGTACTCCTTCTCGTCGAAGACGCGGTCCAGGACGAGGGCGCGGGCCTCCGGGATCTCCAGGGTCTCGGTGAGCAGGTCGCCGAAGAGGTGGACGGCGACCCCCCGGTCGCGCAGGACGTCCGCGAACCCGTCGTGCTCGGCGCGCGCCCGGCGCACCCACAGCACGTCGTCGAAGAGCAGGGCGTCCTTGTTGCTGGGGGTGAGCCTTTTGAGCTCGAGGTCGGGCCGGTGCAGGATCACCCGGCGAAGCCGTCCGGCCTCGGAGTGGACGTGGTATGCCATGCCTCCATCCTGGCCACGGACGACCGCCTTCACGCTCCACTCGGCCGTTTCCGCCGCTTCCTGTTTTCGTCCCACTGACGCGAAGGCCGCCGGAGAGGACGGAGCCCGGTGCGCGGGCGGCCGCGCACCGGGCTCCGTCCCGCCGCTCACAACCGCGGGTCCACCGGTTCCGACTCCAGGGCGAGCACCCCGAAGACGGCCTCGTGCACCCGCCACAGCGGTTCGCCGTCCGCGAGCCGGTCCAGCGCCTCCAGACCGAGGGCGTACTCGCGGATCGCCAGCGACCGCTTGTGGCCCAGGAAGCGGGCGCGCAGGCGGGCGAGGTTGTCGGGGCGCGTGTACTCGGGGCCGTAGATGATCCGCAGGTACTCGCGGCCCCGGCACTTGACGCCGGGCTGCACCAGCCGGCCCTCGCCGTCGCGCACCAGCGCGCCGAGCGGCTTGACGACCATGCCCTCGCCGCCCCGGCCGGTCATCTCCAGCCACCAGTCGACGCCGGCCCGGACCGATTCGGCGTCGCCCGTGTCGACGTACAGCCGCCGGGTGGTCTGCAGCAGTCCGGTGCCGTCGTGCTCCACCATCCGGTCGATCAGGGCCAGTTGCCCGTCGTGCGGGAGCGCGGCGAGGCTGCGGCCCTCAGCGGCCAGGATCTGGAAGGGGGCGAGACGGACCCCGTCCAGGCCGTCGGTGGTCCAGCAGTAGCGGCGGTAGGCCTCGGTGAACGCGGCCGCGTCCGCGGCCCGTCCGCGCTGGCGCTCCAGCAGCCCGCCCACGTCCGTGCCCCGGGCCGCGGCGGCCTCCAGGGCGGCGAGGGCGTCCGGGAACACCGCGCCGGACGCGGCGCCGACCGCCGCGTACTGGCTGCGCAGCAGACCCGAGGCCTTCAGCGACCACGGCATCAGCTCGGCGTCCAGCAGCAGCCAGTCCGTGCCCAGCTCGTCCCACAGGCCTGCGTCCGAGACGGCGGAGCGCAGCCGGCCGAGGATCTCCTCGGTCACCTCCGTGTCGTCGAAGAACGGCCGTCCGGTACGGGTGTACAGGGCGCCGGTGGGACCCTCCACGCCGAACCGCGCGGCCGCCGCCTCCGCGTCCCGGCACACCAGGGCGACCGCGCGCGAGCCCATGTGCTTCTCCTCGCACACGACCCGCGCGACGCCGTCCGCCGCGTACTGCGCGAACGCCTCGGCCGGGTGCTCCAGGTAGCCCTCGACGTGCGAGGTGGCCGTCGGCGCCATGGTCGGCGGCAGGTACGGCAGCAGGCGCGGGTCGACCGCGAAGCGGCTCATGACCTCCAGCGCCGCGGCCGCGTTGTCCTCCCGGACCGCGACCCGGCCCGAGTGCCGGGTCTCCACCACCCGGCGGCCGTGCACGTCCGCCAGGTCCAGCGGCCGTCCGTCCTGCCCGCCGGGCGCCTCGCTGCGCAGCGGCCTCGCGGGCTCGTACCAGACCCGCTCGGCCGGTACGTCGACCAGCTCGCGCTCGGGCCAGCGCAGCGCGGTCAGCTTGCCGCCGAACACCGCGCCGGTGTCCAGGCAGATGGTGTTGTTCAGCCAGCTCGCCTCCGGCACCGGGGTGTGGCCGTAGACCACGGCGGCCCGGCCGCGGTAGTCCTCCGCCCACGGGTAGCGCACCGGCAGCCCGAACTCGTCGGTCTCGCCGGTGGTCTCTCCGTACAGGGCGTGCGAGCGCACCCGCCCGGAGGTGCGGCCGTGGTACTTCTCGGGGAGCCCGGCGTGGCAGACGACCAGCCGGCCGCCGTCGAGGACGTAGTGGCTGACCAGGCCGTCCAGGAACCGGCGCACCTCCGCCTGGAACTCCTCGCTCTCCCCCGCCATCTGCTCGATGGTCTCGGCGAGCCCGTGGGTGTGCTGGACCTTGCGGCCCTTGAGGTGCCGGCCGTACTTGTTCTCGTGGTTGCCCGGCACGCACAGCGCGTCGCCGGACGCGGTCATCCTCATCACCCGGCGCAGCACGCCCGGGGTGTCCGGGCCCCGGTCGACCAGGTCGCCGACGAACACCGCGGTGCGGCCCTCGGGGTGCACGCCGTCGGCGTAGCCCAGCTTGGCGAGCAGGGCCTCCAGCTCGGCCGCGCAGCCGTGGACGTCGCCGATGATGTCGAAGGGGCCATTGAGGTGGGTCAGGTCGTTGAAGCGCTTCTCGGTGACGACGGTGGCGCTCTCGACCTCCGCCGCCCCGCGCAGGACGTGCACCTTGCGGAAACCCTCGCGCTCCAGGTGCCGCAGCGAGCGGCGCAGTTCGCGGGTGTGCCGCTGGATGACCCGGCGGGGCATGTCGGCGCGGTCGGTGCGGGCCGCGTTGCGCTCGGCGCACACGTCCTCCGGCACGTCCAGCACGATGGCGATGGGCAGCACGTCGTGCTCCCGGGCCAGTTCGATCAGCCGGCGGCGGCTGTCCTGCTGCACGCTGGTGGCGTCGACGACGGTGCGGCGGCCGGCCGCGAGCCGCTTGCCGGCGATGTAGTGCAGCACGTCGAAGGCGTCCCGGGAGGCGCTCTGGTCGTTCTCGTCGTCGGCCACCAGGCCGCGGCAGAAGTCCGAGGAGATCACCTCGGTCGGCGCGAAGTGCCGCCGGGCGAAGGTGGACTTGCCGGAGCCGGAGGCGCCGACGAGCACGACGAGGGAGAGGTCGGTGACGGGGAGGACCCGTCCCGTGGGTGTCTCGGTCATGCCGCCTTCGCCTCCTTCTCGGCCTTCTCGGCGCTCTCGTTGTTCCCGGCCTTCTCCGTCGAGGCGGAGAAGACGGCCATCTGGGTGGGCGGTCCGACCTCCGGGTCGTCCGGCCCGACGGGCACGAAGGCGACCTCGTACCCGTGCCGTCCGGCCACGGCCGCCGCCCAGGCGCGGAACTCCTCGCGGGTCCACTCGAAGCGGTGGTCGCCGTGCCGGACGTGTCCGGCGGGCAGCGTCTCCCAGCGGACGTTGTACTCGACGTTCGGGGTGGTGACGACGACGGTGCGCGGGCGGGCGTGCCCGAACACGGCGTACTCGAGGGCGGGCAGCCGGGGCAGGTCGAGGTGCTCGATCACCTCGCTGAGCACGGCCGCGTCGTAGCCCTTGAGCCGCTTGTCGGTGTAGGCGAGGGAGCCCTGGACGAGGCTGACCCGGGCCGCCTGCCGCTCCCCCATGCGGTCCAGCCTGAGCCGGCGCGAGGCGATGGTCAGGGCCCGCACCGACACGTCGACGCCGACGATCTCGGTGAACCGCACGTCCTTGAGCATTTCCTGCACCAGCTGGCCCTGTCCGCAGCCCAGGTCCAGGACGCGGGCGGCGCCGGCCTCGCGGAGGGCGGCGAGGATCGCCTCGCGCCGCAGCACGGCGAGCGGCGCCGGCTTCTCCTCGTCCTCGGCCCCGGTGTCCGCCGGCACCGCGTTGTCGATCGACTCGACCTCGCTGTCGTCGGCCTCGGCCAGCCGCACCAGCTCCAGCCGCTCCATGGCCTGCCGGGTCAGCGACCAGCGGCGGGAGAGGTAGCGGCTGGTGATCAGCTTCTGCTCCGGGTGCGCGGGCAGCCAGCCCTCACCGGCGCGCAGCAGCTTGTCGACCTCGTCGGAGGCGACCCAGTAGTGCTTGGCGTCGTCGAGGACGGGCAGCAGCACGTACAGGTGGCGCAGCGCCTCGGCGAGGGTCAGCGCCTCCGACTCCAGGGCGAGCCGGACGTACCGCGAGGCGCCCCACGCCGGGAACCGGGCGTCCAGGGCGACGGGTTCGGCGGTCACCGTCCAGCCGAGCGGCTCGAACAGCTTGCGTACGAGGTCCGGGCCGCCGCGGGCGGGCAGCGCGGGCACCTCGACGCGCAGCGGCAGGGGCGCGGCGGCCAGCTCCGGGCGGGCCTTGCACACCCCGCGCAGGGCGCTGGAGAAGACGCCGCTGAGCGCGACCGCGAGGAGCGAGGAGGCCGCGTAGGGGCGGTCGTTGACGTACTGCGCGAGTGCCGCGTCGGGCGCTCCGCCGCGGCCCCTGCCCTTGCTCCGCCGCACCAGCGCGACCGCGTCGACCTCCAGCATCAGCGCGGCCGTGCAGCGCTCGGCGTCCGCCTGCGGGTAGAACACGTGCGCGGTGCCGTAGGAGGTCGAGAAGGTCTGCGCCTTGTCGGGATGCTTGTGCAGCAGGTACCCGAGGTCGGTGGCCGGGTGGGCGGCGTCGCCGCGCGTGGAGATCGTCAGGAACACATGTCCGAGTCTCCCCGCTGCCGGACCCCGTCGACCAGTGGTTTTCCGGGCCGGAGCGGCCCCTCCGCCCGGTTCGGAGCGGAGGGGCCCACGAGGTGGGGCGGGCGACCGGGGTCAGGACAGCTGGGTCTGGACCTGGGAGGAGATCAGTTCCAGGTGGTCCAGGTCGTGGAGGTCGAGGATCTGGAGGTAGATGCGGCTGGAGCCGGTCTCGGCGTAGCGGCCGATCCGGTCGACCACCTCGGCCGGGGAGCCGGCCAGGCCGTTGGCCTTCAGCTCGTCCACCTCGCGGCCGATGGCGGCGGCCCGGCGGGCGACCTCCTGGTCGTCCCGGCCGACGCAGACCACGAGCGCGTTGGAGTAGGTCAGGGCGCCGGCCCCGCGGCCCGCCTCCTCGGCGGCGGCGCGCACCCGGCCGAACTGCCGCTCGCTGTCCTCGACGGAGGCGAACGGGATGTTGAACTCGTCGGCGTAGCGGGCGGCGAGGCGCGGGGTGCGGGTGGCGCCGTGGCCGCCGATGAGCACCGGGATCTTCGACTGGGCGGGCTTGGGCAGCGCGGGCGAGTCGGTGAGGTCGTAGTAGGCGCCGTGGAAGTCGAAGGTCTCGCCGGTCTTGGTGGCCCACAGCCCGGTGACGATCTCGAGCTGTTCCTCCAGGCGGGCGAACTTCTCCTTGGGGAACGGGATGCCGTACGCCTTGTGCTCCTCCTCGAACCAGCCCGCGCCGAGGCCCAGTTCGACCCGGCCGCCGGACATCTGGTCGACCTGCGCGACCTGGATGGCGAGCACGCCGGGCAGCCGGAAGGTGCCGGCCGTCATCAGGGTGCCCAGGCGGATGCGCTTGGTCTCGCGGGCCAGGCCGGCCAGCGTGATCCAGGCGTCGGTGGGGCCGGGCAGGCCGTCGACGCTGCCCATCCGGAGGTAGTGGTCGGAGCGGAAGAACGCGTCGAAGCCAAGATCCTCGGTGGCCTTCGCCACGGTGAGCAAGGTGTCGTAGGTGGCCCCCTGCTGGGGCTCGGTGAAGATTCGAAGGTCCATACACCCATCCTGCCCGGCCCCGGCCCCGCAGGTCTCATCGGTACCGCCGGGCACGGCCGTCCCGATCAGGTGAATCCCTCGGCCGCGGGCGCGGAGTCGGTGCGGTCCGGCCGGTCAGACACCCGACGGGCTGTCCTCCGCGCCCTCGGGTAACGCCTCGACGCGCGCGGCCAGTTTGCGCAGCATCTCCAGGACCCGGTCCCGGGACTCGTCCGCCGCGTCGATGGCCTCCATGCACTGCCAGTACGCCGTCTCGTCGGCCGCCGAGCTGGCCATGCCGACCAGCGCCATGCCGACCTCGCCCAGCAGGCCGCCGAGGCAGAGCAGGGTCAGCCGGGCGTCGTCCAGCTCGGTGAGCTGGGCGGCGCGCAGGTCGCCGGGGTCGAGTTCCGGGGCGTCCAGGACGCCGCAGCCCCGGCCCGCCAGTTCGGTCAGGCCCAGCGCCTCGCCCCGCAGCTCCGGCGGGCCGGACACCGCAAGGCGGCTGCCGATCGCCTGGGCCAGGGCCTGCGCCTGCCACACCTCGGCCATGATCTCGGGCCGGTCGGCGCCCTGGGCCAGGGCCCGCCTGCTCGTCCCGATGAGTCGCACCGCATCCATGCGCTGCCCCCGTCCAGTCCGCCGTGCGTCCTCGCACGCCCGCGTGAACTCCCTTGTTCACTACCCAGAGTGAAGGCGCCTGAGACGTAAAGCCAGAGATGGGCGGGAAATTGTGGACAACAATTCGGATTCGGGACGCGCCATGACTCCGCAGAGTGATAGCGGAAGGTGGCACTCCGTCAGTCGGCGGCGTCCGGCCCGGGGGCCGGGAAGCGCTCCTCGTTGCGGTCGATCTTGGCGGACAGGGCGGCGAGCGGATCGACGCCGAGGACCTCGCAGAGCTGGAGGAGGTAGGCGAGGACGTCGGCGACCTCGTCCCGGACCCGGTGCGCGGTGCCCGGGTCGTCCATCACCCGGGCCGACTCCTCGGGCGTCAGCCACTGGAAGATCTCGACCAGTTCGGAGGCCTCCACACTGAGCGCGGCCACCAGGTTCTTGGGGGTGTGGTAGGGCTGCCAGTCGCGCGCGGCGGCGAACTCGGCCAGCCTGCGCTGGAGTCCGGCCAGGTCGGGGTGTTCCGTCACGGCCTCAGGTGTACCACGGTCACCCCTTCGGTCCCCACGGCCCAGGAGGCGTCGCTGACGGCGCCGACGCAGCGGATGTGGCCCCGTTCGCCCATGCGGGCCGCCGTCCGCAGCAGCGCGCGCCGCTGGGCCGGATCGAGGCCGCGGTCGAAGCCGTCGGTGAGCACGGTGAGGGTGCGCAGCGCGTCGGGCACCTCGCCGGGCGTGTCCACGGCCAGCACGCCGGGCCCGGTCAGCAGCACCAGCGCCAGCGCGACGTAGCGCAGTTCGCCGTCGCCGAGCCGGGCCAGCTCGGTGCGGAAGCCGTCGCCCCGGTCGAGCAGCGCCCGGACGGCGCCGTCGGCCAGCGGCTCCGGGACCAGGTCGGCCACCGGCCCGGCGCAGCCGCCGCGCAGCGCCTCCACGAGCGCCGCGTGCCGGCGGCCGCACTCGGAGCGGGTGCGCCACAGCACGTCGGCGAGGTTGTCGCAGCCGGGCAGGAGCCGCCCCGAGCCGGTGGGGACGGGGGCGCGCATGTTCTCGGGGCGCGGGTCGCAGGGGAACACCGAGCGCAGCGCGACGACCATCTGCTCGGCGGCGGCGAGCACCCGCCGCTGCCCGTCGGTCTTGCCGGCCACCCGCAGCGGCAGCAGCGGGGTGCCGAGCAGGTCGTCGGGCAGCGGGGCGCGGGTCACCGGGGCGGCGCCGGCGGTGTGCCAGGCGGCCTGGACTGCCCGTCGGCCCGGGTCGCGCAGGGCGGTCTCCAGCAGGACCACCCCGTCCGCCGTCAGCCGTTCGCCCACGATCCGCAGTTCCGGCTCCGCCTGCACGGCGACGTCGAGCCGGACCGGCCCAGCGGCGCCGTCGGCCGTGCAGCCGATCCGGAAACCCCGGCGCCGCTGGGCGTCGGGCCGCGCCCGTTCCGGCACCCACGCCGCCGGCTCCGGGAACACCTCGTCGAGCGGCGCCCCGCCGCCGAGCCGGGCGAGCGCCTCGTACGCCGCGAGCGCGGTCGTCTTGCCCGAGCCGCTGGGGCCGGCGAACAGGGTGACGGCGCCCAGCGGGAACGCGGCCCGCCGGTGCCCGGCGAAGGCGGACAGCCGCAGTTCGGTGACGCGGGCGCGCACGTCGAGCGGGCCGAGGGCCCCCGCTTCCGCGCCGCCCGACGGACCGCCCTGCCCCGGCACCCGGGCGGAGTCGTCCGGGACCGCGGAGGGCGGACCCAAGGGCCCGGAAGGCGGCGCCAGGGGCTCGAGAATCGGTTCCAGGGGGCCGGAAGGCGGCGGGAACCCGGTGGACACGGGAGGGACGGCCATATGCGGACGGTAGGCCTCCGCCGGACCGGCGAACCGTTTTGCCCGCCGCACCTTCCTACGATCGGGGGACCATCCGCGTCCCGCGTGGCGACGGCCTCAGCCGCCGGCCATCCCGGCGCCCTCCATCAGCCCGCTGACCTCGGTGCCGGGCGGCGTCAGCAGGAAGACGTTGCGGTCGACCCGGTGCATCCCGCTGCCCAGGCCGAACACGACGCCCGTGCTGAAGTCGAGGACACGCTTGGCGACATCGCCCTCCGCGCCGGACAGGTCCAGCAGCACCGGCACCCCGGCCATCAGCGTCTCGGCGACCTCACGGGCGTCCGCGAAGACGTTGACCCGCAGGACGACGAACCGGCGCCGGGTCTCGGTCTCGGCGTCCGGCAGCGAGCGGTGGCGCACCGCCGACGGCCAGGCGTCCCGGCCCCGCAACGGCACGACCTGGGCGAGCCCCTCCCACTGTTCATCGGTGACGTCGTAACGGCTCACCGGCTCCACCTGACCTGACTCGCACCCAATGCCTGCACCAGCCAATTCTTACGCCAAGTCACCCGTTCAGCCCAACAACGACACACTGCGCGACCGCTCATGCGTCCTGTTCCATCCGGCACATGTACGAATAAAACGCCTTCTTACCGCCCTCACACCGGTCTCTTCATGTCGTTCCCCGCCCCGCTCACCGGCCGCCACTAGCGTCCGGTGCCGTGCACTTGGCAGATACACGAGCGGCGGCGCCCGGGCGGTGGACACGGCCGGCGATGTCCGCCGCCCCGGAACGTCCCACCGGCGACCTCCCCGGCCCCGCGCAGTGGCACCGGGTCCTGACCCTGCTCGCCGACGTGAGCCTGTTCATCGGGACCCGGTCCCTGTGGTCGCAGGCGGCGAGCCGCAACCTCTTCCTCGTGGCGGTGGTCTCGCTCTGCTACGTGTCGATCCTGGCCGGCGGCGTCCTCGCCCTGACGGTCCGCCGGACGCGCTCGCTGGCCCGCCTCGACCTCATGGTGCTGCTGACCGCGCTCACGCTCACCGCCTGCGCCTGGTGGCTGAACCACGCGGGGGGCGACGAGGCGGTCCTCACCGCCCAGGCCGCGCGGGAACTGGTCGCCGGGCACCCGGTGTACGGGCAGCCGTGGCCCTTCCTGTTCCACGGCCCGAACGTCGCGCTGACGCCGACGATAGACGGGGGCTACGACTTCACGTACGGCTATCCTCCGCTCGCCCCGCTGCTGGCCGCCCCCCTGCTGTGGGTGGGCGGTGGCGGCGCTCCCGCGACGGCGGCGGCGACCGTGGCGCTGCTCACCGGCGCGGTGCTGCTGTGGCGGCTGCTGCCGGTGCCCTGGCGCTCGGCGGCGACGATGGCGTGCCTGGGCTTCGGCTTCCTGCCGGGGTACGCCCGTTCGGGTTATCCGGCGATCCCGGCCATGGTGCTGATGGTCCCGGTGGTGGTGGGCTGGCCGCGCACCGGCCGGGGCGGCCGGCTCGGCGGGCCGGGGATCGCGCGGGCCGTGTGCCTGGGCGCCGCGTGCGCGACCCAGCAACTGCCCTGGTTCGTGGCGCCGTTCCTGCTGGCCGGCATCTACGCGGTGCGCCGTGGCGAGCTGGGCGGACGCGCGGCCACCGCGGTCTGCGCGCGCATCCTCGGGATCGCCGCGACGACCTGGCTGCTGGTCAACGCGTACTTCATCGTGCACGAGCCGGGACCCTGGCTCGACGGCGTCGCGCTGCCCCTGACCCAGGGCGCGGTGCTGCACGGCCAGGGCCTGGTGGACGTCTCGCTGTACTTCACGCACGGCAGCGACCACCTCGACTGGTACGGCCACGCGAGCGCGCTGCTCGCCGCCGCCCTGCTGGCGCTGTACGTGCTGTTCGTACGGCGGCTGGGCCCGGCGGCGACGGTCCTGCCCTGGTGCGCCTTCTGGGTGGCGACCCGCTCCCAGGACGGCTACTACCTGATGATGACCCCGCTGTGGCTCGCGGCGGCGGTCACCGTGCCCCTGTCGGACTTCGCGAACGCCTGGCAGCCGCGCCCCCGGTGGCTCCGGGGACCGCGCCGCCGGCCGGCGCTGGCCGGCGCGGCCGCCCTGCTGGTGCTGCCCGCCCTGGTGAGCGCGGCCCTCGCGGCGACGGGCCGGCCGCCGCTGCGGATGGACGTGACGGCGGCGCGGCGGGCCACGGCGCAGTCGCTCGCCGGCTTGAGCCTGAGGGTGACCAACTCCGGGGACACCGCGCTCACCCCGCACTACATGCTCACCACCAGCCACGGGATGAGCAGGTACTGGTCGCTGACCCGCGGACCGGCCACGATCGCCGCGCACACCACGGCGACCGTCGAACTGCGCGCGCCGTCGGGGAGGTTCGCGCTGCCGCCCGCCGCGGCGGGCGCGCGGCTGCGCCTGCGCGCCTTCACGGGGGATCCGCAGACGCTCTCCACCCGGGACCTGCGGCCGGCCGAACTCGGCCCGCGCAAGCCGCCCGAACGGTAGGGAACCGGGCGGCCGGGTCCGGGCGAGGTGCAGGTCACAGCCGCGGAGAGGGAAACGTCACAGCCCGCGCTCTGCTGTCGGATGAGCACCCTGCCCTAACATCCGAGCATGACGGTCCTGCCTGACGACGGGCTCTCACTGGCCGCCGAGTTCCCTGACGCGACACACGAGCAGTGGCACCGCCTGGTCGAGGGTGTGCTGCGCAAGTCGGGCAAGGAAGTCTCCGGCGCGGCAGTCGAGGACGCCCTGTCCACGACACTCGAGGACGGGCTGCGCACCCGGCCCCTGTACACGGCGCGCGACGGCGCGCCCGACCCCGGCCTGCCCGGCTTCGCCCCGTACGTGCGCGGCGGCCGCCCCGAGGGCAACACGGCCGGCGGCTGGGACGTACGGCAGCGGCACACCGCGCTGGGCGGCGGCGCCGACGGCGCGGTGCTGGCCGACCTGGAGAACGGCGTCACCTCGCTGTGGCTGGTGCTCGGCGAGGGCGGCATCCCGGTCTCCGACCTGGGCCGGGCACTCGACGGGGTGCTCCTCGACCTGGCGCCGGTCGTCCTCGACGCCGGCCGCGACACCGAGGCGGCCGCCGAGGCGCTGCTGCGGCTGTACGAGGAGAAGGGCGTCGACCCGAAGGCGGTGCGCGGCGGCCTGGGCGGCGACCCGCTCGGTCACGAGGCCCGCACCGGCACCGCGCTGGACACGGCCCCCTTCGCCGCCCTCGCCGCGCGCTGCGCCGACGCCTTTCCCGGCCTGCGCGCGCTGACCGTGGACGCGCTGCCGTACCACGAGGCGGGCGGCTCGGCCGCACAGGAGCTGGGCGCGTCCCTCGCCACCGGCGTGGCCTACCTGCGGGCGCTGACCGAGGCGGGACTGCCGGTCGAGGCGGCCTGCGCGCAGCTCGAGTTCCGCTACGCGGCCACCGCCGACCAGTTCCTGACCATCGCCAAGCTGCGCGCGGCGCGCCGGCTGTGGGCCCGGGTCGCCGAGGTGGCCGGGGCGCCGGGCGCGGGCGGGCAGGTCCAGCACGCGGTGACCTCGCCGGTGATGCTGACCCGCCGCGACCCGTGGGTGAACATGCTGCGCGCGACGGTGGCCACGCTGGCCGCCGGGGTCGGCGGCGCCGACTCGGTGACCGTGCTGCCGTTCGACCACGCGCTGGGCCTGCCGGACGCGTTCGCCCGCCGTATCGCGCGCAACACCTCCACGATCCTGCTGGAGGAGTCCCACCTGGCCCGGGTCATCGACCCGGCGGGCGGCTCCTGGTACGTGGAGCGGCTCACCGAGGAGCTCGCCCAGGCCGCCTGGGCGTACTTCCGGTCGATCGAGCGGGACGGCGGCCAGGCCGCGTGCCTGCGCTCCGGCCGGATCCGCACGGACCTGGCGACCACCTGGGCGGAGCGCTCCAAGAAGCTCGCCAAGCGGCGCGAACCCATCACCGGCGTCAGCGAGTTCCCGCTGCTGGGCGAGAAGCCCGTGGAGCGCGAGCCCGCGCCCGAGCCGCCGTCCGGCGGACTGCCCCGGGTGCGCCGCGACGAGGCGTTCGAGGCGCTGCGGGCCCGCTCCGACGCGCACCTGGCGGCGACCGGCTCCCGGCCGAGGATCTTCCTGGCCGCGCTGGGCTCGCCCGCCGAGTACACCGCGCGCGCGACGTTCGCCGCGAACCTGTTCCAGGCGGGCGGCATCGAGCCGGTCAGCGAGGGCGCCTTCGAGGACAGCGGCGCCACCGAGGCCGTGCTGTGCTCCACCGACGCGCTCTACGCCGAACGGGCCGGACAGGCCGCCGAGTCGCTGCGCGCGGCCGGCGCCCGGCACGTGTTCCTGGCGGGCCGCCCGGCCGAGCACCCGGGCGTCGACTCGTACGTCTTCGCGGGCTGCGACGCCGTCGACGTGCTGTCCGCGACCCTCGACCGCATGGGAGTGTCCTGATGGGAATCCCCGACTTCGCCGGCATCGAGCTGGGGACGCCGGCCGTCGACGGCGGCGCCGAGGAGTGGCGTGCGGCCGTCAAGCGCGCGACCGGCGGCGAGGAGCCGCTGTGGGAGACCCCGGAGGGCATCGGGGTCAAGCCGCTGTACACCGGCCGTGACCTGGAGGGCCTGGACTTCCTCGGCACGTTCCCGGGCATGGCGCCGTACCTGCGCGGCCCGTACCCGACGATGTACGTCAACCAGCCCTGGACGATCCGCCAGTACGCGGGCTTCTCCACCGCCGAGGAGTCCAACGCGTTCTACCGGCGCAACCTGGCGGCGGGCCAGAAGGGCCTGTCGGTCGCCTTCGACCTGCCCACGCACCGGGGCTACGACAGCGACCACCCGCGGGTGACCGGTGACGTCGGCATGGCGGGCGTGGCCATCGACTCGATCCTCGACATGCGGCAGCTCTTCGACGGCATCCCGCTCGACAGGATGACCGTGTCGATGACGATGAACGGCGCGGTGCTGCCGATCCTGGCGCTGTACATCGTGGCGGCGGAGGAGCAGGGCGTACCGCCCGAGAAGCTGGCCGGAACCATTCAGAACGACATTCTGAAGGAGTTCATGGTCCGCAACACCTACATCTACCCGCCGAAGCCGTCGATGCGGATCATCTCCGACATCTTCGCGTACACCTCGCAGCGGATGCCCCGCTACAACTCCATCTCCATCTCCGGGTACCACATCCAGGAGGCGGGAGCGACGGCCGACCTGGAGCTGGCGTACACCCTCGCGGACGGCGTGGAGTACATCCGCGCGGGCCGCGAGGCCGGTCTGGACGTGGACGCGTTCGCGCCCCGGCTGTCGTTCTTCTGGGCGATCGGCATGAACTTCTTCATGGAGATCGCGAAGCTCAGGGCGGCCCGGCTGCTGTGGGCCAAGCTGGTCTCGCAGTTCGACCCGAAGAACGCCAAGTCCCTCTCGCTGCGCACCCATTCGCAGACCTCGGGCTGGTCGCTGACGGCGCAGGACGTGTTCAACAACGTGACGCGTACGTGCGTCGAAGCGATGGCGGCGACCCAGGGCCACACCCAGTCGCTGCACACCAACGCGCTCGACGAGGCGCTCGCGCTGCCCACCGACTTCTCGGCGCGCATCGCCCGCAACACCCAGCTCCTCATCCAGCAGGAGTCGGGCACCACCCGGGTCATCGACCCGTGGGGCGGCAGCGCGTACGTGGAGCGGCTGACGTACGACCTCGCCCGCAAGGCCTGGGCGCACATCCAGGAGGTGGAGCAGGCGGGCGGCATGGCGCAGGCCATCGACGCCGGCATCCCCAAGCTGCGCGTGGAGGAGGCGGCGGCCCGCACGCAGGCCCGCATCGACTCCGGCCGCCAGCCGGTGATCGGCGTCAATAAGTACCGGGTGGACAGCGACGAGCAGATCGAGGTCCTGAAGGTCGACAACTCCTCGGTGCGCGCCCAGCAGATCGAGAAGCTGCGGCGGCTGCGCGCGGAGCGCGACGAGCAGGCCTGCCGGGACGCGCTGGACGCGCTCACCCGGGCCGCGGACGGCGACGGCAACCTGCTGGAGCTGGCGGTGCGCGCGGCCCGGGCCAAGGCCACCGTCGGGGAGATCTCGGACGCCCTGGAGAAGGTGTACGGGCGGCACGCGAGCCAGATCCGTACGATCTCCGGGGTGTACCGCAACGAAGCAGGACAGTCCCCGTCCGTGGACCGCACCCGCGCCCTGGTGGACGCCTTCGAGGAGGCCGAGGGGCGCCGGCCGCGCATCCTGGTCGCCAAGATGGGCCAGGACGGCCACGACCGCGGCCAGAAGGTGATCGCGACCGCCTTCGCCGACCTCGGCTTCGACGTCGACGTCGGCCCGCTGTTCCAGACGCCGGAGGAGGTCGCCCGGCAGGCGGTCGAGGCGGACGTGCACGTGGTCGGGGTGTCCTCGCTGGCCGCCGGCCACCTCACGCTCGTGCCGGCGCTGAAGGAGAAGCTCGCCGAGGAGGGCCGCGAGGACATCATGATCGTGGTCGGCGGTGTGATCCCGCCGCAGGACGTGCCGACGCTGCTGGAGATGGGCGCCACGGCCGTGTTCCCACCCGGGACGGTGATCCCGGACGCGGCGTACGACCTCGTGCGGCGGCTGTCGGCCGACCTCGGCCACGAGCGGTAGCCGCGTATGGCAGCGATCGATCTCGACACGTACGTCAAGGGCGTGCTCGACGGGCGGCGGGCCCTGGTGGCCCGCGCCATCACGCTGGTGGAGTCCACCCGGCCGCAGCACCGGGCGCTGGCGCAGGAGTTGCTCACCGAGCTGCTCCCGCGCAGCGGCCGGGCCCGGCGCATCGGCATCAGCGGCGTGCCCGGCGTCGGCAAGTCGACGTTCATCGACGCGTTCGGCACGCTGCTGACCTCGCAGGGTCACCGGGTGGCCGTCCTCGCGGTGGACCCCTCCTCGACCCGCACCGGCGGCTCGATCCTGGGCGACAAGACCCGGATGGAGCGCCTCGCGGTCGACCCGGACGCCTTCGTACGGCCCTCCCCCAGCGCGGGCACGCTGGGCGGGGTCGCGAAGGCCACCCGGGAGTCGATGGTGGTGATGGAGGCCGCCGGGTACGACGTGATCCTGGTCGAGACCGTCGGCGTCGGCCAGTCGGAGACGGCGGTCGCCGACATGGTCGACTCCTTCCTGCTGCTCACCCTGGCCCGCACCGGCGACCAGCTCCAGGGCATCAAGAAGGGCGTGCTGGAGCTGGCCGACGTGATCGCCGTCAACAAGGCCGACGGCCCGCACGAGCGGGACGCGCGGGCGGCGGCCCGCGAGCTGGCCGGTGCGCTGCGGCTGATGCACGGCAGGGACGCGTTCTGGACGCCGCCGGTGCTCAGCTGCAGCGCCCGTGAGTCGACCGGACTCGACGTGGTCTGGGAGCGGCTGGAGCAGCACCGTACGCTGCTGGACTCCACCGGCCGGCTCGTCGCCAAGCGGCGGGACCAGCAGGTCGACTGGACCTGGTCGATGGTCCGGGACGAGCTGCTGGGCCGGCTGCACGCGGACCCGGCCGTGCGCGAGGCCGCCCCGGCCCTCGAACAGCAGGTCCGGGAGGGCACGCTGACGGCGACCCTGGCGGCGGAGGGCATCCTGCGCGCGTTCGGCGGACGGCGGGACCCGGCGCCGGGGCGGTGAGCCCCGGTTCGTCCGGGGCCCGCCCCGGACGTGACGTTCTGCCCCGGGCCGCATCCCCGGCCGCGGCAGGGCTCCCTGGAGGAACCATGCCCCACCCTCCCGTGTCCCCTCCCCCGGCCCGCGCTGGTACCGGGAGACCGGACCCGCCCGGTGGAGGTCCTTCGCCGCCGCCTGGATCGGCTGCGTCCTCGACGGCTTCGACTTCGTGCTGATCACCCTGGTGCTCACCGAGACCGGCGACGCGTTCCGGCTGAGCACCGTGCGGGCGGCGAGCCTCGTGTCCGGCGCGTTCATCGCCCGCTGGCTGGGCGGTGCGGTCCTGGGCGGCGGCGGGAGCGGTGCCGCAGGGCCCGTCGCGGACGGCCGGCCGGACCCGCCCGACGACGCCGCGAAGGGGACGCCGCTCCGCGGCTGAGCCGGGGCGGCACGGGTACCCGGGCCACGGACACACAGATGGCCGACGTGTGGAGGTGTCGACAGTGCGCACCGGACTACTGCGGATCATCGGGGCGGCGACCCTCGCCTACGGAGCCGCGACGGCGTACCGGCCCGGCCTGCTCGCCAGGCCCTGCGGGCTGGTCGACCGGGACGGCGACGTGGACCCGCACACCGCCGCGGTGCTGCGCACCCTGGCGGTGCGGGACGCCGTGAACGGTCTGGCGATGACCGTCGCCCCCCGGGGACCGGCGCTGGTCACGGCCTCCGCCGTGCGCATCGCCTCGGACGTCGGGGACGCCGTCCTCTTCGGCGGCGCACTGCCCGGCCGGTTCCGCCGGGCGGGCGCGGTGGGCACCGCCCTCGGCTGGGCCGCCCTCACCGCCGCCGCGCTGATCGTCCCGGCGGGGCCCGGGCGCAGCGCCCTGCGGCTGGCGGCGCGGGGTGTAGTGCCGGGGACGCCCGGCAGCGTCACGGGGTGCGGAAGCCGCGGAAGGTCACGCGCTCACGGGTCCTGAACCCCAGCCGTTCGTACAGCGCGATCGCGCCCGTGTTCGCCTCCGCCACGTGCAGGAAGGGCCGTTCCCCGCGTTCCGTGACGCGGACGACCAGAGCGTCGATCAGCCGCAGGGCGTGGCCCCGGCCGCGTGCCTCGGGCGCCGTGCAGACCGCGCTGATCTCGGTCCAGCCCGGGGGCCGCAGCCGTTCCCCGGCCATGGCCACCAGCCTGCCGTTCTCCCGGACGCCCAGGTAGGTGCCCAGCTCCGGGGTGCGCGGCCGGAACGGGCCCGGACGGGTCCGTTCGACCAGGTCGAGCATCTCGGGCACGCTGTCCGGGCCCAGTTCCAGCACCTCGGCGTCGGCCTCGGCCTCGCGGCGAGGCGCGGACCGGCCGGTGCCGGACCAGGTCATCTGGCGGCCCTCCAGGGTGAAGACCTGCTCCCAGTCCGGCGGCGGCGTGGCGGGGCTGCTGAACATGTCGGCGAGTTCACCGGGCCCGAGCAGCCGGGCGAGGTCGGCCCATTCGGCCAGGTCCGGGTCGGCGGACACCGCGCAGAAGCTCGCCACGTCCGGCAGGTAGCCGACGGCGCGGCCGAAGCGGCGGGCGAGGTGGGCGTGACGGCCACGAAGCGACTCACCCACCGGGTCACCGAGTGCCACGCCGTCGCGATTCCCCATCAAGCTGTCCCTCCGATCCGGCGCGCCCGGATCGGCCGCCCCAGCCAGCGATCATAGGCACGCCCTGCCCGAGCGGACGAAGCCGCCGGGACGGCCCGGGCCGGGCGCCCGGCCCGGGCAGCAGCCCAGGTCCGGCTCACAGTCTCGCCGCCCGGCCCGGCCGCCGATCCGGGCCAGCGCAAGCAGGCCGGGGCCAGATCCGCCGGGCCGTCCCCGCCCTCCAGATGGGCCAGTACTCCACCGCGCGTCAGCGGCGCCATGGCCTTCCCTCTCCGTCCCCGCCTCCGGCAAGGCCAACCTCCGGGTCTACGTCCTCGACCTGGGCGGCGCCAACGCGGCGCCCGGGAAGGTCGGCACGGACGGTCCGTACCCGAAGTAGTCGTAAGGGCCGGCGGCACGGTGGACGCACCGCGCCGCCGGCCTCGCTTCGGCATCACTTCGGTACCGGGCGGGGAAGCGTGTACAAAACACCGGTTGCGATCCTGTTCCCCGGGTACAGCGATGCAATATGGGTTGTCCCCACAGCACCCGCATGTGACTGAAAGTGATGTTTCGTGACTCTTCCCGGCGGCCACCAGGACCGCGCCAGGGGCTCGGGTGACGATCCGAGCGCCGACGCTCAGGCGATCGCCGATGCCGTGGAGCATCTCGCGAACCTCTGGTCCGTCGCCGCCCAGGAGGCGGCCGTACGGCTGTCCCTCCACCAGTTGCGCGCACTGCGGGCGCTGGAGAGGGTGCCGGAGTCGAATCTCACGGGCCTCGCGGAACGTCTCGACATCGGGCTGCCCACCGCCAGCCGACTCTGCGACCGGCTGGAGGCGGCCGGTCTGCTGGAGCGCGAGCTGCACCCGCACCGGCGCCGCGAGGTGCAGCTCAGACTGACCGGACAGGGGCGCCGGGTGCTGGCGGACGTGGCCCGCCGGCGCGCCCAGGCACTGGCCGGCGTGCTGGCGGCGATGGCGCCCGCCGAGCGGTCGGCCCTGGTCCGCGGCATGCGGGCCTTCCTCGGCGCCCAGAGCTAGGGCCTGTCTGACCATTCGCGTCATCGCCCGAAGGGCGGCCGCGCGGCGTCAGGTGCGTGCTCTGGGGGTCCCCCCGGCCGAAGGCTGGGGGAGGGCCGGCTCCAGGGCCGCGTACTGGACGTACTCGGGTCTGGGGCCGGTGCGGCGAGAGTGCGTGCCTGGCGTCGCACGGCAGGCGGGAATTGTCAGACAGGCCCTAGGCCGTGTCCGCAAAGTCGTGTCTGCGTCGCGACTTTGCGGACACGGCCTAGGGCGGCGGGCGTCAGCCGCCGGGCCGCATCCCGCCGGGCTCGCGTCCGATCCAGTCGACGCAGACCACCGCGGCGTCCGCGAGGAGGCCCTCGTCGCCGACGTGCTCGATCAGCCCGGCGACCACCGACCGGGCCGCCTCGTACGGCTGGGTCTGCCGGGTCGCGCCCAGGATCTGACGGAGCACGCCCTCCCCGAACACCTCTCCGGTCGCCGACCGGGTGCCGTGCACGCCGGTGCTGATGACGACCAGGCGGTCGCCCGGCTCGACCTGGAAGGTCTGCTCCTCGTAGAGGGTCTCCTCGAACATGCCGAGCGGCAGCTGGGCCTCGAGTTCGACGCGCTCGATGGTGATGCCGCGCTGACGGTAGAGCTGGGGCGACCCGGCGTCGACGGCGCGGACCGTGCCGGTGTCCAGGTCGAAGCGGAGCAGCAGGGTGGAGGCGTAGGACTTGCCTCCGTACTGGGAGAAGAGCGCCTGGTCGGCGAGGCAGGCCTGGTCAGCGAGGCCGATGCCGGCACGGCGGGCGTTGCGCAGCGCGCTCACGGCGAGGTTCGTGAGCAGGGAGGCCTCGATGCCCTGGCCCATGCCGTCGGTGACGGTGAGCGTGAGGTGGTCGGCACTGGTGGACCAGTCGAAGTTGTCGCCGCCGATGGCGTAGGCCGGCTCCAGGTGGGCGCCGATGACGTACTCGTCCCGGGCGCACCCTCGGCCCGGCAGGAGCTGCCACTGCATCTCGGCGGCGAGGGTGAGCCGGCGGGTGCGGCGGGCCTGGAGGTACAGGTCGGTGTCCCGGCCGGCGGTGGCGACCTCGTGGCCGAGGGCGGTGGCGAACTCGCCGAGCCGCAGCACCGTGCCCGGGTCGGCGCCGGAGCCGGGGACGCGAACGGAGAGCACGCCGAGGCGGTCGCCGCGGACGGTGATGGGCAGGTGGACCAGTTGCGTGGCCGGGTCGGCCAGGACCTCCACCACCGGGTTCTGCGTGGTGAAGGCGGTGCCGGCGGGGCCGTCGTGGGCGGAGACCGGCTCGCCGGTCAGCGGCAGGTGGGTGACGGGCTGCAGGACCGTCAGGCCGTAGTCGGCGAGCAGGAGCGTCACGTCCCGGGCGCCGAAGCTCTCGGCCAGCAGCCGGCCCGCGGTGGCCACCAGGGCGTGCGGCGAGGCCGAGCGCAGCTGGGTCTCCGCGGACGGGACCGGTTCGGCGGCATTCACGACGTCTCCATCCTCTACCCCTGTGGCCTCCACGCTATCGCCCCCGCGCGGGGAGCGGCCCCCCGGTGTCAGGACCCGGCGGTGCGGCACAGCAGGATGCAGACGTCGTCGTCGCGTTCGGAGTCGTGCACCAGGGGCTTGAGCAGCGACTCGGCGCACCCGTCCAGGTCGTCCAGCACGGACTCGTCCAGTGCGGCCAGGGTCCGGCCGAGCAGTTCGATGCCCGGGTCGATGCCCTGGGACCGCCGCTCCACCAGACCGTCGGTGTAGAGGACGAGCGTCGAGCCGGGCGGCAGCTCCGCCGTGTGGTCCTCGTACTCGAACGCGAGGGGCACTCCCAGCATGACGCCGGGTCTGGTGTCCAGCACGCGCACGGTTCCGCCGGGCGCGCGGACCAGCGCCGGGGGGTGTCCGGCGGCGGCCCACACGACCCGGGGGTCGCCGAGCCGGAACCGGGCGACCACGGCGGTCGCGTAGAGGTTCGGCTGCTGGTGGCGCAGCATGCGGTGCAGGCGGGTGAGGATGCGGGCGGGGCTGTCGTCCTCGAGCGCGTAGGCCCGCAGGGCGGTGCGCAGTTGGCCCATGATGACGGCGGCGCGCAGCCCGTGTCCGGTGACGTCGCCGACCACGGTCAGCAGGCTGCCGTCGGGGTGCGGGAAGGCGTCGTACCAGTCGCCGCCTATGTTGAGTCCGCGGGTGGCGGGGAGGTAGCGGGCCGCCAGTCGCAGCCCCTCGGCGGGGGGCAGGTCGGTGAGCTGGGCGCGTTGCAGCGCTTCGGCGGTGTCCCGGTGCTGTTCGTAGCGGCGGGCGTTGTCCAGGGCGATGGCGATGCGGCGGGCGAGCTCGACCAGCATCACGGTGGTGTCGGCGTCGAAGCGGTCGCCGGGCGCGGTGAGGGTGAGCACGCCCGAGGTGCGGCGCACGGTGAGGGGGATGCTCAGCAGCGGCCGGTCCGGGGACAGCGCGGAGGGCGGCAGGTCGTCGATGCCGGGGAGGGCGCCGGGGCGTGGTCCGGCGTGCTGGGGGCGCTCGTGGCGGGCGGCCGCGACCGCCGCGGCGGAGTGGGCGCCGGCCGCTTCGTCGAAGAGCCATATGTCGACCCCGCTCGCGTACTCGGGGACGAGCAGCTCCGGCAGGCACCGCAGGATGTCCTCCTGGTCGAGGGAGGCGGTGACGGCCGCGCTGGCGTCGGCGAGGAAGGTGAGCAGCCGCCGTGCCTTCTCGGCCTCGCCTCGCGCGGCCCGTTCGGCGTCGAGCAGTGCCCGCTGGGTGCGCGCGGCGGCGTCGAGTTCGGCGTGCAGGGCGAGCACGCCCTGATTCGTCTGGTGCAGTTCCTCGCGGTGCAGGCGGAGCTGCCGCTCCGTCTCGTCCAGCCGGCGCAGGGCCGCCGCGGTCCGCTCGTCCGCCGCCAGGACGGCTTCCGCGGGCGCGGTCCCTTCGGGTTCCGCCGGGCGGGCGTCCGGCGCGGTCACGGGCGGCCGGCCGGGCGGTCGCAGGCCAGGACGGCCACGCAGGTGTCGTCGCGCACGGGGCTGGCGGCGCTGCTGGCGTCCCGCAGGACGGTCGCCGCGATCACGGCCGGGTCGTGGCCGAGCAGACCGGGGTCCTCGGGCGGCGCCCACCGGCTGGGCAGACCGTCGCTGTGCAGCACGAGGAGGCTGCCCGGCCGCCAGGGCAGCCGTTGCACGGGCACGGTCGCGGGGAACTGGGCGCCGACGATGCCGGGGTGGGAGACGAGGTGCTGCCACGTGCCGCCGGTGTGCAGCCGGGCGCCGATGTTGCCGACCCCGGCGAAGGTCAGTTCCCCGCTGTCCGTGTCCAGTTGGGCCACGGCGACGGCGGCTCCGCGGGTGGGTCGCAGCAGGGGGTGCATGTGGCGCAGGACCTCGTCGGGCGGCAGGCGCCCGGCGCCGTGCAGGGCGTCGACGGCCGCGTCGGAGGCGTGGGCGGCCCTAGCTCCGTGGCCGAGGCCGTCGGCGAGCATCAGGGTGGTGCGGGAGTCCGACCGGGCGCAGCTCCAGGCGTCCCCGGAGTGCTCGGCGCGGGCGAGCGGGATGTTGATCCCGCCGGCCGCGCAGGCGTCGCCGGTCCGCCGCGGGTTCTGGTGGACGCGGGCCACCGCGACGGTGCCCCGGCGGGTGCTGTACAGGTCGAACACGTCGGCGATGCGGCGGCAGGTGCCCAGGCCGGCGCCGAGGGACGCCTCGCTGGTGGTGTGGCCGTCCCGCAGGGCCGCGGCGACGTCGGGGATGCCGGGGCCGTGGTCCAGCGCGGCGAGCTGCACCCCCGGGCCGCGGGCGCCCGCCGTGGCGCGGTCGACGAGGTCGACCAGCACGGTGCCGCCGCCGGCGTGCTTGAGCAGGTTGGTCGCCAGCTCGGTGGCCACCAGGGCCGCGACCGCGGTGCGGTGGGCGTCCAGGCGGGCGTGGGAGCCGGCCTCCTCGGTCGCCACCCGGACGTCCCGGACGCGGGTGGAGTCGTGCACCGGGACGGTCCAGACGCGTGTCATCCCGACACCGGCCGGGGGGCGGGCGCGCCGGTGACCCAGGCGACGAGGGTGACGACGGTGCCCTCGCCGGGCGTGGTGTCGATGCTGAACTCGTCCACCAGCCGCCTGGCTCCGCTGAGTCCGAGGCCGAGGCCGCCGCCGGTGGTGTAGCCGTCGGTCGTGGCCAGCTCGACGTCCCGGATGCCGGGGCCGGTGTCGATGAAGGACAGCCGCAGTCCGCGCGTCGGCGTGTCGGTCAGCGGGGTGATCCGGGCCTCGCCGCCGCCGCCGTGGATCAGGGTGTTGCGGGCCAGTTCGCTGGCCGCGGTGACGAGTTTGGTCTGCTGCACGAGCCCGAAGCCGAGTTCGGCCGCGAACCGGCGCACCTGATGGCGGACCCATGCGAGGTCCGCGTCCGAGCCGATGGGCAGGCTCGTCGCGGTGTCGGGGTCGGGAGCCGCCGTCATGTGCGCCCCGCGGCTTCGCCCGGGCCGTGCGCGCGGCCGTCCCGCCGGAGCAGTTCGAGGGCACGGTCGACGTCGAGCGCGGTCGCCACGCCGGGCAGGGTCAGGCCCAGCTCGACCAGGGTGATCGCCACGGCGGGCCCCATCCCGCACAGGACCGTACGGGCGGCCAGCAGCCGGGCGTTGGCGGCGATCTCCGCGATGACGCGGCCGAGGAAGGAGTCGACCATGTCGACGCCGGAGACGTCGATGACCACACCGGTCGCCTCGCTGCGGGCCACGCGGTGGGCGAGGTCCTGCTGGAGCTGCTCGGCGACGCCGTCGTGCAGCTCCCCCTGGAGTGAGACCAGCAGGGTGTCCCCCAGCGCCAGGACCGGCACCGCGGCGAGGCTGCCCGGGAACGGGGCGGGGGCGGTCATCGCGGGTCCACGCCCGCCGGACGGCGGGAGACCTCGATGCCCTGCCGGGAGAGGGCGTAGGCCAGGGCGTCGGCCAGCGAGCTGCGGGTGACGACCGTGCCGAGGTCGATGCCGAGGTGCACGATGGTCTGCGCGATGGCCGGGCGGATGCCGGAGACGACGCACTCGGCGCCCATCAGACGGGCCGCCGCGACCGTCTTCATCAGGTGCTGCGCGACGAGCGAGTCGACCGTGGGCACGCCCGTGATGTCGAGGATCGCGTACCGGGCCCGCTGCTCCACGATGGCCTGGAGCAGCGACTCCATGACCACCTGGCTGCGGGCGCTGTCCAGGGTGCCGATCAGGGGCACCGCGACGACGCCCTCCCAGAGGCGGATCACGGGGGTGGCCACTTCGAGCAGTTGCTGCCGCTGCCGCGCGATCAGTTCCTCGCCCGCGTTGACGGTCGTCTCCATGATCACCAGGCGCAGGGTGCCCATCAGGACGGTGAGCGCCAGCAGGATCTCGCGCGCATCCTCGCCGGAGGGCTCCGGGGACTCGCCGCGCAGCAGCTCCGCGGTCGCCGTCCGCAGGCCGGCGGCCTCGTCCGCGATCTGGGCGGGGGTGTGTCCGCTGCGGGCCCGGGAGGCGGCCATGCGTCCGAGCTGCTCGCGGGCCGAGTCGAAGCCGGGGGCCGCGACGTCCTCCAGCCTGCCGGTCGAGGCCACGTCCGCGAGAGCGTCCACCACGGCCTTGCAGGCGTCCACGGCCTCGTCGCGGGAGACGGTGAAGACGGTCCTGAAGAGCGGCGCGTCCGCCCAGCGCTGGGCGATCTGCTCACGGCGGCGCTCCAGGAAGACTCCCAGCTCCCGCGCCGCCGACTCGGCTTCCGCCCGCTCCGACACTCGCATCATCTCCCATTGGAACAGGCGGTTGCGCCAAGACGGCACACCTCAGCCAATTATTGCCTCATGACAAGCATTAACCCGGCACCCGCCCCGGAAACGACACAGCATCGTCACATTCGCGACGACGCGTCCGGCGGCACGCACCTGCGGCCCGTTCAGCGTCCGCGCCAGTCCAGACACACGACCAGGGCGTCGTCCTCCGGCGCGGGCTGTCCGCGATGGCCGGTCAGCTCCCTCAGGATGGCACGCGGCACCTCGGCGGCCGGCAGCAGGCGGGTGGACATGACCGCCCGGGCCAGCGCGGCGTCCCCGTACGCCTCTCCGAGCGGCGAGGCGACCTCGTAGACCCCGTCGCTCACGAAGACCAGCCGGTCGCCGGGCTCCACCTGGAACTCCTGGGCCACGTAGTCGGTCTCCTCGAACATGCCCAGCGGGAGCTGCGCCTCGAAGGTGACGCGCTCGACCACGCCGTCGCGCAGCCGCAGCAGCTGCGGCGAACCGGCGTCCACCACCTTCGCCCGGCCCGTGGCGAGTTCGAAGTCGAACATCAGCACCGAGAGATAGCAGCGCCCCCGGTAATGGGCGTACACCGCCTGATCGGCCAGCGCGGACTGGTCGGGCAGCGCGAGACCGGCCCGCCGGGCGTTGCGCAGGGCGTTGATGGCGAGGTTCGTCAGCAGGGAGGCCTCTATGCCCTCCCCCATGCCGTTGGTGACGTAGAGCATGAGACGGTCGGCGGTGGCGGACCAGTCGAAGTTGTCGCCGTAGATCGCGTAGGCGGGCTCCAGCTGCGCGCCGAGTTCGAACTCGGGACGGGCGCAGGAGCGGCCGGGCAGCAGCTGCCACTGCATCTCGGCGGCCAGCGTCAGCCGGTCCTTGCGCCGCGCCTGCATGTACACGTCCGTGTCGCGTTCGGCCACGACCACCTCGTGCCCGAGCACCTCGGCGATGTCCGCCAGCTCCTCCAGCAGGCCGGGCGCGAGGTCCCCGTCCGGCAGGGCGACCGACAGCACGCCCAGCCGGTCCCCCCGCACGGTGACCGGGAGATGGACGCGCGCGGAGCCGTCCTTGACGCTCTCCACGAACGGCTCCTGGGCGCCGAAGGCGCGGCCGACCGGGCTGTTGTGCAGCGACACCGGCTCCGCGGTGTGCGGCAGCTCCGACACCGGCTGGAGGACGGTGAGACCGTAGTCGGCCAGGAGCAGTTCGACGGACTTCGCCGCGTACTCCTCGGCCAGCACCCGGCGCACGGCGTCGAGCAACTCGTCCGGGGCCGCTCTGCGCAGGGCGCGCTCGGCGGTCACAAATCTGTTCACGATCTTAGATACACCCATCCTTCGGCGGACATATGCGGATCCCGCCCGGGCCGGACCGGGCCGGCCGTCCGAACCATCTGTTGCCAACACCGGCACCTAGTACGCTGGCCACCGTCCCAGGTGCCTGCGAGAGTGTGACGGTGACTGTCTTCCGCCCCCGCCCAGAGCCTGTCGAGGTCGCCCACCTGACCTTGACGGCCGTGGAGTTGCTGGAAGTGCTGTGGGGCCGGGCGTCGACCGCACCGGCCTCTCCGTCCCAGATGCGCGTCCTGCTGATGCTGGAGCACCAGGACGGCATCAATCTGCGCACACTCGCCGATTCTCTCGCCTCCACGCCCCCGTCCACCAGCCGGCTCTGCGACCGGCTGGTCGCCGCCGGCTTCGTCGAGCGCGCCATCAGCCCCGCCGACCGGCGCGAGGTACGGCTGCATCTGAGCAACCGCGGCCGGGCCTTCCTCGACGATCTGCGCGCGCGTCGGGAGAAGGAGCTGCAGGCGGTGCTGGAGCAGATGCCCGCCGCCAAGCGGACCGCCCTCCTCGAAGGGCTGGAGGCGTTCTGCGACACGGCTGCGGCGCAGATACACCACGACGCCCCGCGCGCCGGCGACCGGACGGCCTGAGCCCAGGGCGCGGCCGCCGACGGCTCCGCTGTGACGGGGCTCGGGCGGCCGGTACACGGAGTGATCTCCGCCCACCGGAACATTGCGGATCCTTCCCCGTGCGGTACGACTGGGCTACTTTGTTGCCTCACGGCTATAGTTGTCAAACGGCAACTGTTGGGGAGTGGGAAGCGGCGGGCCCGTAACGGGGGGAGCGAACGCGCGGAGGGTGACGACGAGACCCGCCGGCCCGGACGGCCGGCGGGTCCGCGAGGATCAGACGGTGCTGAGCATGCCTTCGCGCAGCCGGCCGAGGAGACGCGAGATCAGCCGGGAGACGTGCATCTGCGAGACGCCGAGGCGCTCGCCGATCTGGGCCTGGGTGAGCTCCTCGACGAAGCGCCAGTGGATGATCTTGCGGTCGCGCTCGTCGAGTTCGGCGATGAGCGGGGCGAGCGAGTGGAAGTCCTCGATCAGACCGAGGGCGGCGTCCTCGTTGCCGATGAAGTCCGCGAGCGCGGCCTCGCCGTCCTCGCTGCCGCCGATCGTCGCGTCCAGGGAGGCGGAGGTGTAGCCGTTGGAGGCGAGCTGGGCCTCGACGACCTCGCTCTCCGGCAGGCTCATCAGCTCGGACAGCTCCTTGGTCGTCGGCGTCCGGCCGAGGCGGCTGCGCAGCTCCTCGTTGGCGCGGGCGAGCTGGACCCGGGCCTCCTGCAGGCGCCGGGGCACGTGCACGGCCCAGGAGGTGTCGCGGAAGAACCGCTTGATCTCGCCCACGATGTACGGGACGGCGAACGAGGTGAACTCGACCTCGCGGGACAGCTCGAACCGGTCGATCGCCTTGATCAGGCCGATCATGCCGACCTGGACGATGTCCTCCATCTCCTCCGCGCCCCGGCTGCGGAACCGGCCGGCCGCGTAGCGGACGAGGGACATGTTCATCTCGATGAGCGTGTTGCGCGCGTACTGGTACTCGGGCGTGCCCTCCTCCAGTACCGTCAGCCGGTCGAAGAACTGCTTCGAGAGCTCACGTGCGTCCTTCGGTGCGATCTTGGAAGGGTCCGCGATCTCCGGTACGTCCACCGTCTGTCCAGCGGTCCGTACGGCCGTCGTCACCATCCTGCGCCCCTCCCGTGTCGGTCATGCTGCCTGCGCCGGCACATCACCCGGCAAGCAGGCGCATACCCCGGCCTTCGGTGGGCATTCCTCGAATCTTCCTCGATTCACGCCCGGCCCTCCACCATTCTCACACCCGTCTTCACCTGCACCACACCACTCAGCCGGTACCGAGTCCGGCGGCCGGCGGCCGGCGGCGGCCAGGACGCCTCGAACCCGCCCTCGGCCGCGGGTGGCGGTGCCAGCGGGTGATCTGCAAGGCTTTCTCTTTCCTCACGGTCGGTACGGATCCGGTCGGTACGCAACCGGGGGCGGGGTACGGGTCAGGGCTTGAGGAGAGCCTTGACGGCGCGGCGCTCGTCCATCGCCCGGTAGCCGTCGGCGACCCGCTCCAGGGGCAGGGTGAGGTCGAAGACCTTGCCCGGGTCGATCCGCCCCGACAGGACGCGGTCGATCAGGTCGGGCAGGTAGCGGCGCACGGGCGCGGGGCCGCCGCGCAGCCCGACGTGCGAGAAGAACAGCTCCTGGCCGTCGACGGCGACCTCGTGCGGGACGCCGACGAAGCCGACGTTGCCGCCGGGCCGCGTGGAGTGCAGGGCCTGCCGCATGGACTGAGCGGTGCCGACGCACTCCAGGACGCTGTCGGCGCCGATGCCGTCGGTCATCTCCTTGATCCGGGCGATGCCCTCGTCGCCGCGCTCGGTGACGATGTCGGTGGCGCCGAAATCGCGGGCGAGCTTCTGCCGGGACTCGTGACGGCTCATGACGATGATCCGCTCCGCGCCCATCTCCTTCGCCGCGATCACCGCGCACAGCCCGACCGCCCCGTCGCCGACCACCACGGCGGTGGAGCCGGGCCTCACCTCGGCGGCCTCGGCGGCGTACCAGCCGGTGCCCATCACGTCGGAGACGGCCAGCAGACCCGGCCAGAACTGCTCGTCCGGCACCTCGTCGGTCGCGACCAGGGTCCCCTGGGCGTTGGGGATGCGCACGTACTCGGCCTGGCAGGTGCTCATGAACTCACGGTTCAGGCAGTTCGACTGGAAGCCGTTGCGGCAGTTCGGGCAGGTGTTGTCCGAGGTCGCGAACGAGCCGACGACGAACTGGCCGGGCCTGACCGCGGTGACCTCGGAGCCGACCTCCTCGACGAATCCGACGTACTCGTGCCCCATGGGGTGGGCCTCGTCGGTCGCGTCCAGCCCGCGCCAGGGCCAGAGGTCGGAGCCGCACACACAGGTGACGGCCGTGCGGATGACCGCGTCCGTCGGCTTCACGATCCCGGGGTCGTCCAGGGTCTCGAAGCGCACGTCGCCGGGGGCGTGAATCACTGCTCCGCGCATGGGGGGAATTCCTTGTCGTTCGTGGGGCTGGTGCGGTGCGAGGGGTGCCTCTCCTCCAGGTAACCGCCCATCCCGGCGGTCAGCGAGTCACGGGTGAGAGGTGTACCGGGGGTACACCCCTCCCTCGGCGGGTACGCCGTACGGTCGAAGGCATGGACAACCGCGAGGAGGTCCGCGAGTTCCTCACCTCGCGGCGAGCGAAGATCACCTCCGGGCAGGCGGGGCTGCCCGCCGGGTCCCGGCGGCGGGTGCCGGGCACATGGCGGTGGCCATCCTGCGCCGCGAGGCCGGCCGCGACCCGCACGACAAGGCCCTGCACGACCTGGTCGGGGAACTGTCCACCCGCTGCGAGGGTTTCCGCACCCGCTGGGGCGCCCACGACGTCCGCCGCCACGGCACCGGAACCAAGCGGTTCCGCCACCCCGCGGTCGGCGACCTCACCCTCGCCTACGAGGCGCTGGACCTGGCGGCCGAACCCGGGCTCAGCATGACCGTCTGCACCGCGGAACCCGGCTCCCCCTCCGAAGAGGGACTGCGCCTGCTCGCCTCCCTGGCCGCCACCGAGCACGCCAGCCCGGCGGCGGGACACCCCGCCGGCTGACCCGCCCCGACCCGCCGGTCCGACTCAGCCCACTCCGCGGCCGCTGACGGCAAGGCGCGTGGTGACGCGCTCCGCGCACTGCCGTGGCGCGGAGGCGAACAGTTCCTGCGCCCCGAGGAGGGTGAGCAGCCTGTCGATCACCGGGTTGCTCCTGCGGATGACCACCGTCTTGTCCTGCTCCAAGGCGCTGCGCCGAAGCTCGAGGAGGACCTCCAGTCCGGCGCAGTCGCAGAAGTCCAGCCGGCTCAGGTCGAGGTCCACTCCACTCGTCGGACCGGCCAGCACCTCACGCAGGTCCGCACGAAGCAGCTTGCCCGAGTCGAGGTCGAGTTCCCCTCGGACCGTCACCCGGATCCGGTCGCCGCGCCAGGTGCACGACACGCCTGCCCGGCCCGGCGGCAACGGCTCGTCGTTCTCGGTGCACCGACCGGGCCACCCCGACGTTCTGAGGGACGGGGCCTGCTCGCAAGGGTCATGCATGGCTCACTCCCTCATGCGCCACTGACGTCCGGGGCGGCATTGCCCTCCGCGGCCCAGACACGTCAACTGATGCATGAACTGTAGTACGTGTTTTTGAGTGCGTGAACACCGGGTCGTAAACTCCCGGCATGGATGGAGTGCCCGAGCCACACAACGGATGGACTTTCCTGACGAACCACGCCCGCGTACTGGCTGCCATCGCGGACAACCAGAACGCCCGGATCAGGGACATCGCCGCGTACTGCCGCCTCACCGAACGGGCCGTGCAGAAGATCATCGCCGACCTGGAACAGGACGGTTACCTCTCCCACACCCGCGAGGGACGCGGCAACACCTACCGGATCGACCCCACGAGGATCCTCCGCCATCCCGCCGAAGCCAGCCTCGGCGTGACGGTGGCCTCACTCCTCTCCCTGCTCGCGCAGGACGAAGCCCACCGTACGGGCCCGTCCACCGAGCGAGCGACCGGACCGGCGTTGCGCTGAGTACGCGGCCGTTCACGAGCGCTTGGTCAGGACGCACCAGTTCATGTCGTCGGGATCCCCCACGGTCAGGCCCACCAGCAAGCGCCCCTCGTCCCGGTACAGGTCGAACGGGGTTGTCTCATTCCCTATGGTCACATCGAGTTCCTGCTCAGCGCGGGATCCGTCGATCTCCCAGGTGCCGTCGCCGCCGCCTCTGTGCGTGACCTTGCCGTCCAGGTCCATCTCGGTAGGCATGCCGGTGACGGACGCCGAGCCGTCCCGCTTCAGGGTCAAGGTGGTGTCGCAGTCCCGGGCACGCCAGGTGCCTACGAGCTGGGAGCCGTGGACGTTCTTCGCAGGCGGGTAGCCGCCCCATCCCGTGCATGCGGAGACCGACAGAACCGTCAGGGCCGACATCAGCGCCCACTTCCCTGCTCGGCTGTACATCGGGCCCCCTTCGCACTGGTGGCCCGATCGTACTGATCGTTTCCGAATGATCTCGGTCCGCATCGGCGCCTCGTGCGGCTTCCCGTGCCTGCCTCGGCGCATCACTGCCCTGGAGAGCCCCGAGGCCGGCGGGGCCGCCGCTCGCACGGCGTCCGCCCACGCCCGGCGATCACAGCGTCCGCCCTCCCCCTCAGCGGTCACCGGCCCGGGCTCGTCAGTCCCGGCGCCGCTCCGGAGCGGTGGCGGTGATGACCAGGGCCGCCTGGTCGTCGTCCACGTCACGGCCCGCCACGAAGTCGCGGACGTCCTCGGCCACGGTCCGCACGACGTCGGCCGCGGTCGGCCGGCGCGGTGCGGAGGCCAGGGCCTCGGCAAGACGGGCGTCGCCGTACTGTTCGGCGCCGGCGGCCCGGCACTCGGTGATGCCGTCGGTGTACAGCAGCAGGCTCTCGGCCGGGCGGAGCGTGAAGCGGCGCGCGGCGAGCCTGGTGGGGATGCCGATGCCGAGCAGCCCGCCGGACGCCTCGACCGTGCCGACCACGTGGTCGGCGTCCAGCAGGAGCGGCAGCGTGTGCCCGGCCCGGACCAGATGGACGTCGAGCCCGTCGGCCGTCGGCGCGAGATGGCCGTAGACGAGGGTGACGAAGCCGTTGTTCTGGTGGCTGTGGCGGTCGTTCAGGGCCTTGTCGACCGCCTTGACGACGTCGACGGGATCGTCCAGCAGCGGGGCGACGGCGCGCGCGGTGTGGCGGACCAGGGCGGTCGTGGTGGCGGCCATGGCGCCGCGCCCGCAGACGTCCCCGAGGATGAAGGCCCAGCTGCCGTCGCCGCGGTCGAAGACGTCGTAGAAGTCGCCGCCTATCTCCAGGCCCTCGCCGGCCGGGTGGTAGGAGGCGGCGAGCTGGGCGCCGGGGACCTCGGGCAGGTCGGGCAGGAGCAGGCCGGTCTGCAGGTCGCGGGCGAGGGCCGCGCGCTGCGTGTACTGGCGGGCGTTGCGGGCGGCCGAGGCGGCGCGGCGGGCCAGTTCCTCCGCCAGGGCGACCCGGTGGCCGTCGAAGCTGTGCCCGTCCGTGGAGAGCAGGGTCAGCGCGCCGAAGGGCCGTCCCCGGTCCATGAGGGGCACGCACACGTATCCGGTGGCGCCCAGATCGCGCCAGGGACCGGGACCGGTCGGGGTACGGCGGGCCACTTCGGTCAGGCCGGAGGCCAGGACCCGGGCGACCGGGTCGTCGGCGTCGTGGGCCGGGGAGTGGGCGGCGAGCAGGGTGCGCGCCTCCTCGGTCGGGCCGGCGGTCGCCACCCGCTGCACGCGTCCGCTCTCCACGACGTCCACGGCGGCCAGCGGCGCCAGGGCCGGGCCGGCCAGGGTGGCCAGCCGCTGCAGGGTCTGCCTCTCGTCCAGTCCGCCGGACAGCGCGGTGCTCGCGGTCAGCAGGAAGGCGAGGTCGTCGCGGGCGGCCTTCTCGCGGGCCTCCGCCGTCCGCCGGGCCTGCTCGATGTGGTGCCGCTCGATGGCGAGGGCGGCGGTGTCGGCGAAGGCGCCGGCGAGGGCCAGATCGGTGCCCTGGGGGGTCCGGGGCGTGCGGTGGTACATCGCGAAAGTGCCCAGCAGCCGTCCGTCGCCCGCCATGACCGGGGTCGACCAGCAGGCGGCGAGCCCGGCCCGGCCGGCCAGGACGCGGAAGTCGTCCCACAGCGGGTCGGTGGCGATGTCGGCCACGATCACGGTCCGGCGCCGGTGGGCGGCGGTGCCGCAGGAGCCGACCCCTTCGCCGGCGGCGATGCCGTCGATGGCCTGGTTGTAGTGGTCGGGCAGGCTGGGGGCCGCGCCGTGGCGGAGGTGACGCCCGTCCTCGTCGGCCAGCAGGACCGAGACGAGCACGTCGGGGCAGAGTTCCTCGATCGCCCTGCACATGCCGTCGAGCACGTCGTGCAGCGGCGCCTGCCGCGCGATCTGCTCCAGCAGCGCGCGCTGCTCGGCGGCCAGGCGCCGGGCGTGTTTGGCCTGGGTGGTCTCGACGCCGATCATCCGTACGCCGATGACGTTGCCGCCGACGTCGCGGCGGGCCTCGTAGGTGAAGTCGAAGTACGACTCCTGGGCCTGGTCGCCGACGCCGATGACGACACGGGCGTCGCGGCCCACGTGCCGTTCGCCCGAGCGGTACACCTGGTCGAGGAGCCCGATGAACCCCTGCGCCGTCAGCTCGGGCATCAGCTCCGCCAGCGGCACGCCGGTGCGTTCCCGCTGCCCACCGCCGATGGCCGCGAAGAAGGCGGGGTTCGCCGCCTCCAGCACGTGCGCGGGCCCCGCCATGGACGCGAACAGCGCGGTGGAGGTCCCGAACAGCATCGACAGGTCGTCGTCCACGCCGCGCGCCGCCTCGGACGCGCTGACACCGCCCGTCGACCGGCGCTCACGCTCAGCCGTCATCTCGCCCCCCTTCGCAGGTGACTGCCCCGTTTTCCCGGGGACCATCGTCTCCCAGGCGCCGCTGGACGCGGCACGCAGGGTCTTGTGCCACGGACGGCCGGTTCCAGACATCCCGGAGCGGAACCGGGCCTGGCCGGGTGCCGGGCGCCGGGGCCCGCGGGCCGGCGGCGCGCCCGGCGACGTCAGTCGCCGGCACCGGCGCCTTCGCCCGCGCGGCCCGGTGCGCACCCGGTGGTCCGGCCGGCCAGCGCGTCGGCGACGGTGGTGTGGATCGGCATCAGCTCGGAGATGCCGGTCATGGTCACCATGCGCGTGAGGCGGTCGGGGACGTCCGCGAGCCGGAGCGAGCCGCCCGCCTGCTGGGTGGTGTGCAGGAGGCCGATGAAGGTGCTGAGGCCGGTGGAGTCGACGAAGTCGACGTGTGCCAGGTCCAGCACGATATGCGGCACGCCCTCCGCCACGACGGCCAGGGCGTGCGCGCGCAGGGTGGCCGACGTGTGCAGGTCCACGTCTCCGGAGACGCTGACGACGGCGGTGCGGTCGACGGGGTACTGGACGGTCACGTCCAGGGTCTCGGTCATTTCGGTCATCACTCCTGGCCGGAAGGCTCGGGCACGGTGGTGGCGGACGGGGTGGCGCTCACGCCGTCGTCGGGCGGTACGGGTCCGGCGGGGCTCCGCGTCACACCGGTCATGGCCGCGGCGGGTCGTCGCCGAGACCGTGGACGGTGACGAGACCGGCGAGGCCCGAGACCGTCAGGACGGGCTCCAGCAGCGGCGTGACGACGAGCTCCAGTCGGTCGGCGTGGGCGAAGAGCACGCTCAGCCCCGCGCTGTCGAGGTACTCCACGGCCGTCAGGTCGAGGACGAGGGGGCCGGAGCCGCGGTCCAGGGCGTCGGCCAGGGAGCCGACGTTGCTCATGTCGATCTCGCCGCCGACGACGAGACGCGGAGTCCCGTCCGGGCGTCTGCCGGAGGTGAGCGTCAGGGGGGTGGTCATCCGGAGATCCTCATCTGCATGTCGACGGTGGTGCCGCTCGGGCCGGGGGTGATGCTGACGTGCTGCATCAGGGCGCGCATGAGGGCCACGCCCCGGCCGCGGTGGGCGTTGCGCTCGGGCTGGGGAGCCTTCCACCGGCCGCTGTCCGCCACGGTCAGGAGCAGGTTGTCGACGAGGGCCTCGGCGCGCAGCCGCACGGCCTCCCCCGGGGCGTGCCGGTGGCCGTGCTCGATCGCGTTGGCGCACGCCTCCCCGGCCGCGACGAGGACGTTCTGCACGGTGTTCGGCGGGAGGTCGCACTGGGCGAGCCAGCTGCGCAGCGCCTGGCGGACCGGCGCGAGCTGGGACGACTCGGCCGGGAAGGAGATCTCCAGCGGCGCCGGGTGGCGGTAGAGCAGCAGGGCCACGTCGTCGTCGTAGCCGTCGGCCGGGGCGAGCTTGGCCATGATGTCGGTGGCGAGATCGTCGATGGGCGAGTCGCGACCGTCCTGCACGGCGTCGCCGGCCTGGTCGATGCCGGCGCTGAGCGGACGCCGGCGGCGCTCCACGAGACCGTCGGTGTACAGCAGCAGCGTGGCCCGCGCGGGCAGGGTGCAGGCGGCCTCCGGGCGCTGCCTGCCCGGCCGTACCGCCAGCGGCAGGGAACGCCCCTCGTCCAGCAGCCGGACGGTGCCGTCGGGGTGCGCGAGGATGCCCGGCGGGTGTCCGGCGCTGGAGTAGGTCAGTTTCCCCGTGGCCGGCTCGAGGACACCGCAGAAGACCGTCGTGCACGGGGCGCCGGGAACGCTCGCGGCGAACTGGTCGAGGGCCATCAGCGTCCGGGAGGGGCTGGCGTCCTGCAGCATCAGCGCGCGGCAGGCGCTGCGCAGCTGCCCCATGACGCTGGCCGCTTCCAGGCCCCGCCCGACGCAGTCGCCCACCACGATGCCGATCCGCCCGTCCGGCAGCGCGACGGTGTCGTACCAGTCGCCGCCCACCTCCAGCGGCCGGGTGGCGGGCTCGTAGCGCACGGCGAAGCCGTCCGGGAGCCGGGCCGGGCCCAGGATGGCGCGTTGCAGCGCGATCGCGGTCTCGCGCTGCTGGTCGATCTGGTGCGCCCGTACCAGGCCCTGCGCGAGGTGCCCGGCCAGCAGGGAGAGCAGGAGCTGGTCCTCGGAGGTGAAGGGCCGGTGCTCGCCCAGATCGATCCACAGGACCAGCGGCCCGTCGGGGTGTTCGAGCAGGACACCGGCGCCGCTGTCCTCGGTCGCCGGGGTGAGCGAGGGCTGACCGCGCAGCGCGGCGAGCGCGTCCCGCCGCGCGGGGGGCAGGTCCTCCCACCGCAGGCTGCCGTCCGTGGCGGTGAGGGACGGGGTGTCGCCGCGCCCGAAGACGGCGGCCATGACGCTCCGCGCCCGCCACGCGGTCCTGAGCTCCCCGAGGGCCCCGGCGAGCGCCTCGGGCAGACTCGCGGCCGCGGACAGGGTCGTGCTCAGCGCGGCCAGTGCCGTCTCGCGCTGGACGGCGTAGTGCTCGGCGGTGACGTCGCGGAAGGTGCCGACGGTGACCCGCCGCCCCGTGTCGGGGTCCTCGGCCTTGTTGTAGGTGACGGTGACCCACAGCCGGTGGCCGTCCCGGTGGGTGACGGGGACGGTGTACGAGCCCTGCTCGCGTTCCAGCAGGCCCGCGAAGGCGTCCCCGACCTGGCGGTGCGCCTCGGGGTCGGTGGCGGCCTCGGGCCACCACGGCTGCATGGGCGCGTAGGGCAGGTTCTCCGGGCCGTACCCGAGAATGTCGGTGAACGCGGCGTTGATCTCCACGACGGCCCCGGACTCGTCGCAGACGAAGAAGGCCTCCTGCAGGGAGTCGATGAGCGCCGTCCGCCAGCGCACGTGGTGGCCGCGCAGCCGGGCCAGTTCGACGTTCGCGCGTACGCGCGCCAGGAGCTCGGCGGCGGCGAAGGGCTTGACCAGGTAGTCGTCCGCGCCCGCCTGGAGCCCCTCGATCGACGCCTCCTGCCCGGCCCTGGCCGACAGCAGCAGCACGGGCACCGAGGCGGTGCGCGGGTCGCCGCGCAGCCTCGCCACCATTTCCAGCCCGTCCATCCGGGGCATCATCACGTCGCTGACGACGAGGTCGGGGATGTCCCGGCGGGCGGAGACCAGCGCTTCGGCGCCGTCGGTGACGGCGGTGACCTCGTATCCCGCTCCGGCGAGGATGCGGGTGAGGTACTCGCGCATGTCGACGTTGTCGTCGGCCAGCAGCACCCGGGCGCCCGATCCGCGCACGGAGCCGTACACGGTGGCGCTCGTCCCGGCCCGCCCCACCGAGTCGTCGGCCGCCGCGCCGGGCTCGCCGTCCGGAAGCCAGCGCATGGCCTCCAGGACGTAGGGGTCGGCGGCGGACGTCTGTGTGCCGCCCGCTTCCGGCGCCACGCACTCGGGAGCCAGGTGGGCGGTGCCGAACGGCAGCCGGATGGTGAAGGCGGTGCCCTCGCCCTCGCCGCTCTCGGCTTCGATCGTGCCGCCGTGCAGACCGACGAGTTCCCGCACCAGGGCCAGCCCGATGCCGCTGCCCTCGTTGGAGCGGGAGCGGGTGTTCTCGATGCGGTGGAAACGCTCGAACAGCCGCGGCATCTCCGCCTCCGGCACCCCGACACCGGTGTCGGCGACGGTGACCACGGCGTGATCGCCCGCCGCGCGCACCCGGACGCGGACAGCGCCGTCGAAGGTGAACTTCAGCGCGTTGCTCAGCAGGTTGAGGACCACCTTCTCCCACATGCCGCGGTCCACATACACCGGCTCGTCCAGGGGCGGGCAGTCCACGTCGAAGGCGAGCCCGGCCCGTTCCATCGCCGAGCGGAAGACGCTGGACAGCTCGGCGGTCACCGCCGCCAGGTCGACCGGTTCGTACCAGGCCTGCATACGGCCGGCCTCGATCCGGGAGAAGTCCAGCAGGGTGTTGACCAGCTTGCCCAGCCGCAGCCCGTTGCGGCGGATGACGTCCAGCTCCTGGACGACCCGGCCGTCCGCGTCGGCGAGCCGGGTGTGGAGTTCCTCCACCGGGCCCATGATCAGGCTCAGCGGGGTCCGGAACTCGTGGCTGATGTTGGAGAAGAAGGTGGTCTTGGCCCGGTCCAGTTCGGCGAGCTCCTCGGCGCGCCGTTGCTGCGCCTGGTAGCTGCGGGCGCTGCCGATGCCGGAGGCGATGTGGCCGGCGGTCAGCTCGACGAACCCCTGGTAGCCCTCGTCCAGCACGCGGTACCGGTCGAGTGCCGCCACGAAGAAGCCGTAGGGGGCGCTGCCCTGCTGCAGGAGCGGGACCGCGAGCGCCTGCACGGGGGGCTCGGGCCAGTCCCCCGTGGGCAGGCCGGCGAAGGCCTCACCGGTCAGGGGCACCACGGCCGCCTCGCCGCCGGCCAGCAGCGCGGCCGGCCACACGCCGCCGGGCTCGCCGACCGGGAGGACGGCGGGCGCGACGGGGTGGCCGGGGGCGATCCCGCTCGTTCCGGCCAGCCGGGCGGTGTCGCCGTCGAACAGGTACGTCAGGGTGAAGGGCAGGTCCTTGCGGTTGTGGCACAGCTGCCGGCCGGCGAAGGCCAGCACCTCCCGCTCGGTGCGGATCACGCTCGGGTCCGAGCCCAGGTCGCGCAGTGTGGCCATGCGCCGCTCGCCGATCACCCGGTCGGTGTCCTCGGTGACCACGCACAGCATGCCGACGACGGCGCCGGAGTCGTCCCGCAGCGGACTGTAGGAGAAGGTGTGGTAGGTCTCCTCGCTGTACCCGGAACGCTCCAGGAGCAGCAGCAGCCCCTCGTCCCAGGTGGCCTCGCCGGTGCTGAGCACGGTCTCTATGCGCGGGCCCGCGTCGCCCCAGACCTCCGCCCACACCTCGTTCGCGGGACGCCCCAGCGCCCACGGGTACTTGCGGCCCAGGGTGTCCCGCCGGTAGGCGGCGTTGCAGAAGAAGGTGAGCTGCTCGCCCCAGGCCATCCACATGGGAAAACGCGAGGACAGCAGGATGCTGACGGCCGTCCGCAGGCTCTGCGGCCACTCCTGCGGAGGGCCGAGGGGCGTGGCGGCCCAGTCCACCGCGGCCAGGTCGCGGCCCACCTCGGGGTCGGCGGCGAACACGCCGCCTTCCACCGCGGGACGCGGTCCGTGCCCAGCCTCGCCCGAAAGCCCCACGCGATCCCGTCCCCTCATGGTGGCCCGTGCGAGGGCCGCTTCATGCCGAACGCGCACACGAGGTTTCCGATCGTGTGCCCTATGCCCTGTCTGCCCCGGGATCGCCGTCCCACCCCGGCGGGTTTTCCACCGGCTCGCGGGGGCGCCGGCTCCAGGGCCTCGGCTGGCATTGTTCCAGACCCCGGCA
The DNA here is from genome assembly GCF_055601245.1 of Streptomyces sp. NPDC038135. NCBI lineage: Bacteria > Bacillati > Actinomycetota > Actinomycetes > Kitasatosporales > Streptomycetaceae > Streptomyces > Streptomyces sp. NPDC038135. The sequence continues at coordinate 410,427 of NZ_JBVJXS010000005.1, forward strand.
GGGCCCGTTCCGCAGGGGGATGCGCGCGGCACGGGACGATCGGCCGGGCTGCCGGAGGATGATCCAGGCGAATCGGGAAACCTGTGCGGGTAGCGCATGCCGTCGATGCGCATGGGGACGAGGAGGCACGCTCCTCGCACGCGAGGACCGCCGGAACGGAGTCCGCCGCCCCGCCGTGACCGCTCACCGCACAGGAGGCCTGGTGAACGAGACAGAGGGCGCCCTCTCCATCAGCACGCGACCCTGCCCGTCGGGGCCGGTGGTACTGCGCCTGGCGGGAGAGCTGGACCACTACACGGGCCCCGGCCTCCGCACGGCCATGACGGAGCTGCTGAGCGGGCCCGGCGCGGACGTCATCGCCGACCTGTCGGCCCTCGACTACTGCGACTCCACGGGGATGACCGAGATCATCACGGCCCACCACCGCACCGAGGACAAGGGCTCCTCGTTCTCGGTGGCGGGGCTCAGCCCGGCCCTGACCCAGCTCTTCCGTGTGGCGGGCCTCGACCAGCTCCTCGCGGTGTACCCCAGCGTCGAGGAGGCGCTCGACGCCCTGGGCGCGAGCTGACAGGGACGCGGGCGCCCGGCTGACGCAGTGGAGCGGCTGCGCCGGGCAAACGCCCCGGCACAGCCGCTCGTCCTCGTGCCACGCGCCTGAGTCAGGCGAGCCCGCTCCCCCACCCGAAGCCGACCACCTTGCCTGCGCAGAGCCTTCGGGCATCCGGGCCGGCGCCGCAGAGGACGGGCGTCGTGCCGGGACCGCCGCTCAGCGGTAGCGCGCCCGGCCCACCGCCGCGGCCACCGTCAGGGGCGCGGTCAGGAGCGCCGCGAGCCGGAACAGGGGGCGGTAGTCGTGCGCCTGGGCGGTGGAGGCGGCCAGCCCGGTGGCCACGGCGCTGCCCACGTAGAGGGCGACGCCGAACATGGCCACACCCGTCGCGCGGGCCTGCGGGGACAGGGCCGTCCAACTACGACGAGTGGCTCGAGAAGGTGGCGGCGGGCCTCGGGGTCGGGACCGCGCCGGAGGACTCCACGCGGCGCTACCACCATCCGGCCGTACGGTTCGTCCGGCTGCGGGACGCCCCCACCGTCCGCCTGCACCTGGCCTATCCGTCGCACGGCTCGCACCCGCAGGCGGCCCGGTTCGCCGAGGCCGTGTGGCGTGACGTGAGCGGCGGCCAGCTTCCCTCAGCCGACCCCAGAGCCGCCGTGCACGGTGCCGCGCGCGCGACGCCGGGCGGCGCCCCCAGGCCGTGACCCCTCCTGGCGCGCGGCCGGTCGTCGCCGAGGTGACGCCGGGCGACTGTCACGGAGGACGGCGGCCGGCCCCATCAGGTGGGGCCGGCCGCCGGGGGGTGCACGGGCCGGTTCAGCGCTGCAGGGTGAGGACGCCCGGCCGCCACGGCAGTTGGTCGTACGGGCCGCTCGCGGAGGGGGACTTGCCCTGGTACAGGAGCCGCAGGTTGCAGGGGTCGACGGTCATGGTCTGGTCGGGGTTGTCGCGGACCAGGTCACCGTGGCTGACGTCGTCGGTCCAGGTCGCGCCGCTGTTGGCCTTGCCGGCGAAGGGGTTGCTCTCGGTGGCGGCCTGCGGGGTCCACGAACCGTTCAGGCTGGAGGCCGTGAACGAGCGGAAGTACCGCTGCTCGTTCGCACCGCGCGCCTCGACGATCATGAGGTACTGGTTCTGGCCCTGGACCTTGTAGACCTGCGGCGCCTCGAACAGGTTCTTCACCGTGTCGCTCATAACCGTCGTGTACGACGAGCCGAAGTTGCCCGGGAAGTTCCCGATCGGCATGCTCGCCCGGTAGATCTTGCCGTTGTCGCCGGCGAAGAACAGGTACATGTTCTGGTCGTCGGCGATCAGGGTCTGGTCGATCGGGGCGGCGCCCGAGATGCCGCCGGTGAACAGGGGCTGCGGCGCGGACCAGCCGTCGGGGTTGGTGGGGTCGCTCGACGTGCGGTAGATGAAGGGCCACGCACCCCACTGGTACGCCAGCACCCAGACCTTCTTGGGCGCGAAGTAGAACAGGGTGGGCGCCACCGCGGCCTGGCTCATCCCGGTCTGGCCGGCCGACGCCATGTCCGACCAGTTCGTGAAGGGCCGGAACATCATCGAGCCGTACGACGACCCCGACACGTTCGACGCGTAGACCAGGTGCTTGCCGTTGTACGTCACATCGGTGAAGTCCTTCAGCGCGACCCACCCGTTCGCCGGCTGCGCCAGCGCGCCGGTCGACGTCCACCGGTAGGTCGACGGCAGGGAGCAGGTGCCGTCGGGCGGGGTCGGGGTCCCGGACAGGCCGGTCCACTTCTGGTTGCTGCCGCCGTTGCACGTCCAGATCTGCACCGCCGTGCCGTTGGCCGTACCGGAGCCCGCGGCCTCCAGGCACAGCCCGGACTCCACGCCGACGACCGTGCCGTCGGAGTTCACCCGCCACTGCTGGTTAGCCCCGCCGGAACAGGTCCAGATCTGCACCCGGGTACCGGCCGCGGTGGCGTGGCCCGGAACGTCCAGGCACTTGTCGCCGTACACGGTGAGCTGGTTGCGGTCCGTCGACGTCCACTGCTGGTTGGTCCCGCCCCAGCAGTCGTAGATCTGCAGATACGTGCCGTCGGTCCGGACGGCGCCCGGCACATCGAGGCACCGGCCGGAACCGGCACCGCGCAGCGCGCCGCTGGAGGCCGCCTGGGCCGGGGCGGCCACGAGCAGCGCCGCCAACGCGGCCAGGGCCGCGACCACGGCGGCGAGTACCACAGACGGATGCCTGCGGCGGAAACTTCGACTGCGCATGGATACGTCCTCACCTTTGCGTAGGCGGTCGGCATTTCGAACAACGGTCGAACCATCGAGCAACCCGGATGATAGGGAACCGGTGAACGGCGTCAATAGCTTCCGCACGTATCGACTGCAAAGCCGAAAGTTTCGGACTCCCTACGGCGCGCCGGTGCGCGACCTACCGTCAAATCACTGGCTTGTAAGCCACTTGACCCGTGAATGAAGCGGTGCATGGGCAGTGCAGACACTCGGCCAGGGCGTTTCGAAAGTTTCGAAAGGCAATCGGAAATTTCTTCTGCGGAATGTATTGACGAGCCGCGGTCGCCACCTCAATCATCCCTGTCTGAGAAGTCGGCCCTGGCCTGTGTCGAGACGTGGAGCACCGCCGCCGATTCTTCCGTCCAACCGTGATCTCTACCTTGGAGGCACAGTCATGGGCTCGTACGCCCTTCCCGGATCCGTTGTCAGCAGGAGGATCCGCGCCCTGCTCTTAGCGCTCGTCGTCGGTGTTCTCGGTGCGGCCACCGCACTGGTCGCGCCGCCGAGCGCACACGCCGCCGAGAACACGCTCGGCGCCGCCGCGGCACAGAAAGGCCGTTACTTCGGCACCGCCATCGCCTCGGGCAAGCTGGGCGACTCGGCGTACACGACCATCGCGGGCCGTGAGTTCAACATGGTGACGGCCGAGAACGAGATGAAGATCGACGCCACCGAACCGCAGCGGGGCCAGTTCAACTTCAGCGCCGGCGACCGCGTCTACAACTGGGCGGTGCAGAACGGCAAGCAGGTGCGGGGCCACACGCTGGCCTGGCACTCCCAGCAGCCCGGCTGGATGCAGAGCCTCAGCGGCAGCACACTGCGCCAGGCGATGATCGACCACATCAACGGCGTGATGGGCCACTACAAGGGCAAGATCGCCCAGTGGGACGTCGTGAACGAGGCCTTCGCCGACGGCAGTTCGGGAGGCAGGCGGGACTCCAACCTGCAACGCACGGGCAACGACTGGATCGAGGTCGCCTTCCGCACCGCGCGCGCCGCCGACCCGGCGGCCAAGCTCTGCTACAACGACTACAACATCGAGAACTGGACCTGGGCCAAGACCCAGGGCGTGTACAACATGGTCCGCGACTTCAAGCAGCGCGGCGTGCCGATCGACTGCGTCGGGTTCCAGTCGCACTTCAACAGCGGCAGCCCCTACAACAGCAACTTCCGCACCACGCTGCAGAATTTCGCCGCCCTCGGCGTCGACGTGGCCATCACCGAACTCGACATCCAGGGCGCCTCGGCCTCGACCTACGCGAGCGTGACGAACGACTGCCTGGCCGTCTCGCGCTGTCTCGGCATCACCGTCTGGGGCGTGCGCGACACCGACTCCTGGCGATCGGGGGACACGCCGCTGCTGTTCAACGGCGACGGCAGCAAGAAGTCCGCCTACACCGCCGTCCTCAACGCACTCAACGGCGGCGACTCCACGACGCCCCCTGCGGGCGGCGGTCAGATCAAGGGCGTCGGTTCGGGCCGGTGCCTGGACGTGCCCGGCACCAGCACCACCGACGGCACCCAGCTCCAGCTCTGGGACTGCCACAGCGGCACCAACCAGCAGTGGACGTACACCGACGCCGGCGAGTTCAAGGTCTACGGCGACAAGTGCCTCGACGCCGCCGGCACAGGCAACGGCGCCAAAGTCCAGATCTACGGCTGCTGGGGCGGCGACAACCAGAAATGGCGCCTCAACTCCGACGGATCCATCGTCGGCGTCCAGTCCGGCCTCTGCCTCGACGCCGTCTCGGGCGGCACCGCCAACGGCACCCTGATCCAGCTCTACTCCTGCTCGAACGGCAGCAACCAACGCTGGACCCGCACCTGACGGAACCGGCCGCGCCCGCCCCACCGGCCGCTGCCGGCACCCGGCCCGGGTGCCGGCAGCGGCGTCTCAGGTCACCCCTTCCCGTAGTCCTCCACCATGGTGCCGACGAGCGCCAGGAGGGCGTCGGCGCGGTGCCGGTCCTCGCGCCGGCCGCGCAGGGCCTCGTCGGCGGCCCGCAGGCGGGCAAGGGCGGCCGGGTCCCGGTCCTTCACCTCGTGGAGCAGCGGCTCGGTGACCAGGTCCAGGCACTCGGTGAACAGCCGCCGGACGGCCGGGGACGGCGGGCCGGGGTCCGGAGCGGCGAATCCGGTGGTCAGGTACCGCACAGGGTCGGTGAGGCTCCAGCCGACGACGGTGCCGTCCTGGACCAGGAGCGCCACGTCCGGGGCGATGCCGATGCGGGCCTCCAGCGGCTCGTCGAGGACGTCGGTGTCGCGCAGGCAGGTCAGCACGGTGTCTCCGGGGGCGCGGCAGAGCTCCGTGGCCACCTCCAGACGGAAGTCCCGGGCCTCGTCCGCGCGAAGGCCGCCCGGGCGGACGGGGGGCGTGGCCGGAACGCGGGCGGAGTCCTCGGCGGCAGCGCACTCGTAGGGCAGTCGGAAGCCGGCGCCGACCAGTTGCCGGCCGGCCCGGTCGAACCGGAGTTCGTCGGGAGCGTCCCACAGCCACTCCCGGCTGCCGAAGGTCTCCCCGAGGAACCGCTGCCACTCCTCCACGCCGGCGTACTCCGCGATGCGCAGACACTGGCCCGGGAAGTCGAAGCGCGGGCTGGAGCGCAGCGGATCGTCCGTCACCGTCGCGGTCCAGTCGCCGTCAAGGGTGAGTCTCACGTCACCCCTTCCCGTAGTCCTCCACCATGGTGCCGATGAGCGCCAGGAGGGCGTCGGCGCGACGCCGGTCCTCGCGCTGGGCGCGCAGGGCCTCGTCGGCGGCCCGCAGGCGGGCCACGGCGGCCGGCTCACCGTCCACCAGGTCGTCGACCACCGGCGCGGTCAGCAGGTCCAGGCACTCCGTCAGCAGCCGGCGGGTCGCGGGCGCCGGCGGGCTCGGATCGGGGTCGGCGTACGCGGTGGTCAGATGCCGTGCGGGGTCGGTGAGGCTCCAGCCGACGACGGTGCCGTCCTGGACCAGGAGCGCCACGTCGGGGGCGATGCCGACACAGGCCTCCACCGGTTCGTCGAGGACGTCGAGATCGCGCAGGCAGGTCAGCACGGTGTCCCCGGGAGCACGGCACAGCACCGAGCACATCTCGTGCCGGAAGTCCCGGACCTCCTCCGCCCGGAGCCCGCCCGGGCGCACCGGGGGCATGACCGGAACACGGACGGTAGTCTCGGCGGACGCGGAGACGTACGGCATCCGGAGCTCGGCCCCGACCAGCTCGCGGCTGACCGGGTCGAACCGCAGGACGTCGGGTGCGTCCCACAGGTGGTCCTGGCTGCCGAAGGTGTCGGCGAGGAACCGCTCACGCTCCTGCACGGTCGCGTAGCGCACGACGTCCACGGAGTCGCCCGTGAAGCGGGGGGTGAGGCGCAGGGGTTCGTCCGTGACCGTCGCGCGCCAACCGCCGTCGAATGCCAGTGTCATGCTCATGCGTGCCTCATCTGATCCGATTCGCCGGTGCGAGGTAGCCGTCCTCGGTGGGAATCCTGCCCTGCACGATGTCCTCGTGGGTCACCGGGGCGCCGGGGTCGGTCGGACTGCCACCGAGCGCCTTGACGCCCGACTCGCCCTTGATGCCCGACTCTCCGTAAGCCGTGATGACCTGGCCCTGCTTGGCACCGGGCCCGTAGACCACGGCGATGTCGTTGCCCTTGCGGTAGATGAAGTTCCCTGCCTGACCCGATGACTGGTACACGGCGTCGGGCTCCTTCAGGATCTTCAGGACCTGTTCGTCGGTGAAACCGTGGCGCGTGTCCCCGTGGTACTTGGCGTGCTTGTTGATCTCACCGTTCTGTGCCCGGTCGGCGACGTCGTCGAGGATCTTGTCGATCCGCTTCTGCGCCTTCTCCTCCTTCGTGTACTTGGGCATCAGCCCCAGCGGGTCGCATCCGCTGTACGGGTTGTCCACGTAGCCGAGGGGGTTGGGCGCGGGGGCGAGGCCCAGCGGGTCCGGGGAGGTGTAGCGGCCGGTCTCGGGGTCGTAGTGGCGGAAGAGGTTGTAGTGGAGGCCGGTCTCGGGGTCGTAGTACTGGCCGGGGAAGCGCAGCGGGGTGTAGGCGCCGCTGTCCCTGGCCCAGGCGGTGGTGCCCCAGAGGGTGCTGCGGCTGCGCCAGGCGATGCCGCCCGCCTCGTCGACGAGTTCGGTGGGGGTGCCGATCAGGTCGGTGGCTATGGCGAAGAACCGCCGGTCGATCTCCTGCTGCCGGCTGTCGGCCGTCAGGATGCGCTCGGTCTGGGCGAGCGGGACGACGTCCCGGTGGTCCCAGCTGAGGGCGACCGTGTGCGGGAGGTCCGGGCGGTGGCTGGTCTGCTCGCAGAGCGTGAGTCCGTCCCAGGTGAAGCGGACCTCCTCGGCCACGCTCTCGCCGTCGGCCGCGAGGCGCTGCTTCGCGGTGCGGCGGCCCAGCGGGTCGTAGCGGTAGCGCCACCGGGTGCCGTCCGGGGTGGTGACGGACGTGAGGCGGTTCTCGGTGTCCCACGTGTAGCGCCAGGTGTCGGGCCTGCGGGAGAGGCGGGTCTTCTGACGCAGGGTGACGCGGCCGAGGGCGTCGTGCTCGAAGCGGACGTCTCCGGCGCGGGTGATGCCGGTGCCGCTGTACGTGCGCGGCCCGGTGGCCTCGGCGCCCGGGTGCCGGTCCGGCCAGGAGGCCGAGGTCTGGTTGCCGGCGTCGTCGTACGCGTACCGCTCCGTCCAGCCCGGGGCGTGGACGGCGGTGACCCGGCCCAGCGGGTCCAGGTCGAACGTGCGGGTCCCGGCGAGCCCGTCCGCGACGGACAGCAGGTGCCCGTCGGCGCGGTAGGCGTAGGCCCGGCTGTTGACGGCGCGGGCGCCGGCGGTGATGTGCTGCGCGGCGAGCCGTCCGGCCTCGTCCCAGGCCGACGTCACGGTCAGCGCGTCACCGAAGTCGCGGGCCAGTTCGCGGCCGGCGGCGTCGTGGGTGAAGTCGACCGGCCGGCCGCCGGAGGTCAGCCGTGCGGGGAGCCCGTCGGGGTCGTAGGCGTAGGTGGTGACGTGGCCGGTGGGGGTGGTCCGGCGGACGCGCCGGCCCAGGTCGTCGTAGGAGTAGAGCATCGGGCGGCCGTCCACCAGTTCCGTCTTGACCAGCCCGCGGCGGTCGTACTGGTAGCGCAGCTCGCCGTCCGGTCCGACCGCCTCCAGGAGGCGGCCCGCCCGGTCGTACGCGTAGGTCGTCACCTGGCCGTCGACGGTCTTGGCGAGGACCCGGCCGAGTGCGTCGCGCTCGAAGGAGACGGTGCCGCCGAGGGCGTCGGTCCGGGCGGTGAGGCGGCCGGCGGCGTCCACGCGGTAGGTCAGGGTGCGCCCGTCGAAGTCGGTCTCGGAGACGATGTTGCCGACCGCGTCGTACGCGTACGTCCAGCTCAGGCCCTGCGGGCCGGTCACCCGGGTGAGGCGCAGGTCGGCGTCGTGCTCGAACGCGTACCGGGCGCCGTCGGGCCGGGTGGTGGCGAGCGGGAGGTCGAAGTGGGTGTACTCGTGGCGGGTGACGGCTCCGGCGGCGTCGGTGTGGGCCGTGCAGTTGCCCTCGCCGTCGTAGGTCCATGACTCGGTCGCGCCGTCCGGGCCGGTGCGGCGGGCGAGCAGGCCGTCCGCGTTCCACTCCAGGCGGGTGACGCCGCCCACCGGGTCGGTCACCCGCACCGGGCGGCCGAGCCCGTCCCGCTCGGTGCGGGTGGTGGCGCCGGACGGGTCGGTCACCGCCACGGGCCGCCCCGCCGCGTCGCACCTGATGTGGGTGGTGTTGCCGAGGGCGTCGGTGACCGAGGTGGGGCGGCCGGCGTCGTCGTAGGCGATGCGGGTGGTGCGTCCGGCCGGGTCGGTGTACGAGGTCCGGTTGCCGCGCTCGTCGTAGGTGTACGCGGTACGGGCGCCGTCCGGCCCGACGACCTGGGTCGGCAGCCCGAACGGGCCGCGTACGAGGCGCAGTTCGGAGCCGTCCGGGCGGACGGCCGAGATCAGCCGGCCCTCGTCGTCGTAGGTGAAGGCGTGCCTGGCGCCGAGCGGGTCGGTGCGCGACAGCAGGTTGCCGCTCGCGTCGTGGCGGAAGCGGGTGGTGAGGCCGAGCGCGTCCGTGGTGGCCAGGATCCGGCAGTGCGGGCCGATCAGGTGCCGGGTGGCCCGGCCGTCGGCGGTGGTGAGCGTGGTGGTGCGGTGGCCGGTCGCGGGGTCGGGTTCGGTGTACGTCAGGGTGATCTGGACGTGGCCGGCCTCGCCGCCTTCGGCGACGACCCGGTCGCGGTCGTCGTAGACGTAGTCGTAGCGGCGGTCGTTGGAGTCGATCCAGGCGATGACGCGGTGGCGTTCGTCGTAGAGGAAGGCGGTGGCGGCGCCGGAGGGGCGGGTGACGGTGGTGAGGTCGCCGGTCTCGTCGCCGTAGTCGTAGCGCACCAGCGGCAGGTCAGCGCCGTCCTCCCCGCCACCCGCCAGGCAGAGCGCGGTGACCCGCCCGTCTGCGGTGGTCAGCCGGATCCGGTGGCCCGCGGAGTGCACGAGGGCGAGCGGCAGTCCGTCGTCCGCCCGGTCCACCGTGACGGTGTGCCCGCCCCGTTCGCCGATGCCGGACAGCCAGGCGGTGCCGTCGCCGCCGGGTTCGGCGCCGGGCGGGGCGGTGAAGTGGCGGACCAGGCCGGAATCGGGGTCGGTCAGGGTGTAGTCGCCGTCGGCGTCGCGGGCGAGCAGGGTCCGGCCGCCGCCGGAGTCCGGCCGGGTGGGGTCGCCGGGGACCGGGTGCGGGTAGGTGACCAGGAGGCCGTCGGCGGTGGCGTGGACGACGCCGACGGCGTCGATCTCCAGCCGCTCGTCGACCGTGGACGTCCAGGCCGGGCCCAGGAAGCGGCCGGTCGCAAGGCCGGACTCGGTGCGCCGGGTGAAGACCAGCGGCAGGATGCCGGGGATCTCCACGTCGGTCTGGGGCAGGAACATCCGGCCGGTGGCGAGGTCCACCGGGTCGGAACCGTCGGTGAGGCGCTCCCCGTCCGGGCGCCTGTGGGTCCCGTCCTCGACGTCGTCGACGAGCCTGCGCACCTTCGCGGCCTCGGAGGCGTCCTCGGCGATGCGCACGCCCTTCACCGCGGCGCCGCCGCCGTCGGTGGCCACGGTCAGCACGATGTCGGGGATCAGCCGGCCGAACCCCTCGGCCGGGTCCTTCATGAAGTCCTTGACCATCTGGGTGCCGGTGCCGACGGGGTCGTTGGCGGCCACGACGAGGCCGGCGGCCAGGCTGTTGAGGGACGTGGCGTACTCGGCCGGGTGGGTGAGGTTGTACGGGTCCATGGGGTCGACGCTGCGGACGAAGTTCACGATCCCGGCGGTGCCCTTGATCAGGCCGCCGGCCACGTGGTCCTGCATGATCTGCAGTTCGCCGAAGCCGTCCCGCAGCTGCTCGGCGTAGGACGGCTTCTTCGGGGCCATGTCGCGGGCGGCGCGCACCGCGGAGCGAGCGGTCTCCGCGGCCGAGTTCCGCTGTGTGCGGGCGTCGGCCAGGATGTCCTGGGCGTCCTGCATCAGCTTCCTGCCGGGGTCCTCGAAGGTCTCGGCGGGGCGCGGCGGGAGCGAGGACGGGTTCCGCTCCTCGGCGGGCTGGGCGTTGTAGCGGTCGACGGCCTTGTTGTAGGCGTCGACCTTCGCACGGTGGGCGTCGGCGGCGTCCTCGGACGCCTTGACGCCCGCCTTCCACTTGTCGATCGCCGTCTGCGCCTGGCCCTGGGCCCAGGTGACCGTGTCGGCGAACGACTCCAGCGCGCTGATCGCCTTGACGCACGCCTCACCCGCCGTGTACCAGCGGTGCGGCTGCTTGCCGACGGCGGTGCGCAGCGCGTCGGCCGCCTCGCCCTTGAGCCGGGAGGTGTCGAGGCCCCGGAGACCGTCACCGGTCTCGTTGAAGGACGACTCGAAGGCGCGGAGCTTCGCGGCCACGGCGTTGATCTTGCTGGGGCTGCCGTAGATCAGCTTGGTCTTGTCCTCGGTCTGCCCGAGGTCCATCTCGTCGACCTCGGCGCCCAGCCGGTTGGCGACCGAACGGGACTGCTCGCGCACCCAGTCGGCGCCGGACTCCCAGCCGACGTCCTGCAACCGGTCGGCGGTCCAGTTGCCCGCGTCCTCGACCCGGTCGCCGACCCACTCGACGCCGTGCTCGATCTTGTCCTCGACCGAGTCGGGCGTGATGTCACTGATGAAGTCGCCGATACCCACCGTCAGTTTCCCCCGGACTCACCCTGCTGTTGCTGCTGCGCGCGCTCCTCGGGCGACGGTCCGAAGGTGTCGTCCAGCGCCTGGTTCCACTGGTCGTCGGAGATGCCGAACGCCTTGTTGAGCAGTTCCGACTGCCGCCCGCCCTGGCCCTCGGTGAGCACCGTGCGGCCGGTGTCCTTCCAGGTCTGCGCCATGTCGTCACCGGCCTTGTCGAACGACTCGGCGCTGTAGTCGGGGTGCAGGTAGTCCGGGGTGAGGATGTCGCCCCAGCCCTGCTTGGCGATCTCCTCCTCACTGGCGTGCGGGTTGCCGCCGAACAGGGAGTTGGCGCCCACCTTCAGCGAGCCCGCGACGTACTGGTCCTCCTCCCAGAGGGTGCCGGCCGCCAGGCCGAGCCGGTTCGCGATCTCGCTCGCGTCCCGGACCAGGGCGCGCACGCCCCACTCCCAGGACTCGCAGAAGTCCTCGAAGTCGGTCGAGAGGCCGTGGTGTCCGGCCTCCATCCCCGTCATGGCCAGCTCCGAGAAGCCCTTCCCCATGACGGAACCGGTGGCGCCGCCGAGGTCGCCGAGCTGGTCGATGGTCGTCCCCAGGCCCTGCGTGAACCTGGCGACGGACTCCTTGTCCAGCTGGAGGTCCTTGCCGTCGTCGCTCATGACCGCCCCTCCCCCGCGCGGCCGGTGTCGACGGCGACCGCGTCCGGGACGATGCCGGCGACGGGCGGGAAGAACATCGCCCCGTCCTCGGTGGCGATGTCGACGGCGAGGCCGGCGGGCTCGCCCAGGGCCGGCACGATCTCGTCGACGATGCGCGCGCCCAGCAGAGCCGCGTGGTCCACCGGCTGCTCACCGGGCGCGTGGTGGCGGGCGAACCGGGCCAGCGCGGTCTCGTCGGTGAACCCGCAGATCCACCGCACCCCGCCCGCACGCACCGACCACAGCCCGCCGCCGGCCACCGGCACCAGAAGGATTGAACGGCGCATCTCACCGACGAGGGCCCGGGGGTCGCCGTCCGCCCGTCTCCGCTCGGCGATACGCTCGGCGAGCGCCGTTCTCGGCTGCTCCACGGTTCCTCCCCTGTCACCGACGACTCATGGCACCGTAGGGGAGGACACACGCGAACGGGCGGATGGTTCTCCGGAGTTCCTGTGAAACGGCGGAAGCAACCGGCGACGGAGCACGCGGCGACGCGAGCCACCTCTCGGGCCGACGGCGGCACGCCGGCCCTTACACGGCGCGCCTCGGCCCGCGGGCATCGGTTGACCGCGGGCACGACGCCGCGAGGGCGGACCCGATCGCCGCGTACGTCGAGGCCGCAGCCGGGGTGTCAGGAGCCCTTGGCGGCCGGCTCCAGGATCGCCACGCACTCCACGTGGTGCGTCATCGGAAGGATGTCGGCCTGAGCAGGTCTCCGAAAAGACCAGGTCAGGCCCACGTTTCGGCGCGTTGTCCTGCGTTCGGGTGTCAGGAGCGTCAACCGAGCGTCAGGACGACATCTCTCCCTCGCCCTCGGATGGAACTGTCCGGACCGGCTGGGTACGCAGATCCTCAACCGGACGCTGAGGCCGTCCTCATACGCCTGAGGCGCGCGAATCGCGGGCGGGCGGTTCAAAAGGCCGTGAGGAGGTCATCGCTCAGGCCCGGACACGGACCAAGGGCGTATCGACCAGGTGTTCGGCGAGGAACCACGCCTGGAGTTCGCCGGTCCGGATCACCTGGGAGACGAGCAGGTCGTTGGTGCCATCGTCGCCCAGCTCGGCGGTGCGGGCGGCCGCGTCATGGGCCTCCGTCAGGATGACCTCGTGGGCCTCCAGCAGTCGCGAGAGCATCGCCGGGACCTCCTCGACACCGTCCGGAGGGCGCGGGATCGACGTGATCTCGGCGACGTGCCGGGGATCGCCCACGGCGACACCGCCCAGGGTCTGGACCCGCTCGGCGAGGGCGTCGACGAGTTCCAGCTGTTCCCCCGCGTGCTTGTCCAGGACCAGGTGGAGTTGGTAGAAGGTCGCCCCGCGCATCAGCCAGTGGTGCTTCTTGTAGAGGCCGTAAAGGATCTGGGTGTCCGCGAGGACCTTGTTGAGGCGCTGGCAGGAGTACATGCGCGTCTCGTAGGACAGGCCGAGGGGGAACTGCTTCACGGTCCCGAACTCCTGGATGATCTCGCCCTTCTGGTGCAGCCACGGCTGGCTGCCGACGTGCTGGGACTCGATGGTCATGTTTCCGCCTCCTGCTGACTGGCCGTGGACACGGGTGACGCTAGGTGCCGGCATGGCGGGTGGGTTGCCCTGAAGCGCACATGCACGTGCTCGGGAGCGCACGGAACGATCCGTGCGTGCCCTTGTTCGCTCTCGGGCAAGCCCCCGCGCACCGGCGGGCACGGCTCAGCACCTCGTCCCGCCTAACGTCGCTGACGACGTGGGCCCGGAAAACGACGAGGAGAGGCATTATGCCGAGCGAGCAGCGGAGGGTGGATTACGCCCCGGGAGCCCCGCGTTGAGCCTGCGGGGGCGGGACCCGAGGGAAGCGCACAGAACCGCCACGACGCTGGAGTGCTTTTTCGACCTGTGCTTCGTCATCGCGGTCGCGCAGGCGTCCGCGTGTCTGAACACGGCGGTGACGAGCGGGCACTGGCTCGCCGGCACCCTGCGTTTCGCGCTGGTCTTCTTCACGATCTGGTGGGCCTGGATGAACTTCACCTGGTTCGCATCCGCCTATGACCCTGACGACGTCCCCTACCGGTTGACGGTGCTGGTCCAGATCGCGGGCTCCCTCATTCTCGCCGCCGGTGTCCCCAGCGCGTTCGAGGAAGGCGATCTGCGCGTCGTCACGCTCGGATACGTCGTCCTGCGTACGACGCTGACCACGCTGTGGCTGCGTGTCGCACGATCGGATCCCGCTCGGCGGCGGACCGCGCTCCGCTTCGCCACGGGAGTGACGGTTTGTCAGGTCGGCTGGTCCGGGGTGCTCTTTCTCCCGGCCCCGGCGCGCCTGCCGGCCATCATCGCGTTGATCGTTGCCGAGGTCTGCGTTCCGGTGTGGGCGCAGTCCGCCGGAATGACGCCGTGGCATCCGCAGCACATCGCCGAGCGGTACGGGCTGTTCGTCCTCATCGTGCTGGGTGAGTCCGTCGCGGCCGCCGCGGCGGCGGTCCGCGGTGCCCTGAACCGGGACCATGGCACCGCGGCCCTGTACCTGCTGGCGGCAGGTGGCCTGCTTCTGGTCTTCGCCCTGTGGTGGCTGTACTTCGCCCGGCCGGCCCATACCCTGCTCGCCACCTCGCACCAGGCCCATCGCAGGAGGTTCACCTGGGCGTACGGCCACTACCTGATCTTCGCCTCGGCAGCCGCCGAGGGAGCCGGCCTGGCGGCGTACGCCCAGCTGATCACCGGGCGCACCGGTGCCCCGCCGTTGTCGGCGGGTGGCGCGGTCACGGTGCCGGCGGCGGTCTTCCTCATCACCGTGTGGGCTGTGCATGTGCGGCCGCACCGGCGGAGCCGGGTCGAACAGCTTGCGTTTCCCGCGGTGGCGGTGGCAGTCCTGATGGCTGCCCGCTCGCCGGCGCCAACCCTCCTCGCCGCTCTCGCGGCGGCGGCCCTGGTCGTCGTGGTCACGCTGGTCGACCGGGCCGAGCGGGTACGACGAGAGGACCCGTGACACGGAAATGGGGTGCCGCCCGGAGTCCTTCTCCGTGCAGCACCCCTTTCCCCTGGTCAGGTCGTGGCGCGCACCGCCTCGCGGATCAGCTCGGCGACCTGCTTCGGCTGGGAGACGGCGACCGCGTGCGAGGCGCCCTCGATCTCGACGACGGTCGCCCCCGCGCGCTTCGCGCCGAAGCGCTCCACCTCCGGGTTGATCGCGCTGTCGGCGCCCGCGACCAGCGCCCAGGACGGCTTGGTCTTCCAGGCGGCGGCGGAGGCCGTCTCCTCGAAGGCGGCGGCGGCCAGCGGGCGCTGCGCCACGGCCAGCACCTTCGTGACGTCTGCGGGCACGTCGGCGGCGAAGACCGAGGGGAAGGCGTCCGCGGCGATGGTCACCTCGACGGCCGGGTCGCCGTCCGCGACGGGATACGTCCACTGCTTCAGGTTGCTCACCAGCGGGGAGAGCGGGAAGCGGCCCTGCAGCTCGCCGAGGCTCTCACCCTCTTCGAGGACGTAGGCGGCCACGTAGACCAGCCCGACGACGTTCTCCGTGGTGCCGGCGACGGTGATCAGCGCACCGCCGTAGGAGTGGCCGACCAGCACGACGGGGCCGTCGATCTGGGCGGCCACGGAGGCGACGTACGCGGCGTCCGAGGCCAGGCCGCGCAGCGGGTTGGGCGGGGCGATGACCGGGATGTCGTGGCGCTGGAGCTCCTCGATGACGCCGGACCAACTGGCCGCGTCGGCGAAGGCGCCGTGGACGAGGACGACGGTGGGAGTGGTGGTGCTCATGTCTGCCGGATCTCCTTGCGGTCAGGCGGTGTGCAGGGCGGCGCGCAGGGTGCCGGCGGCCATCGTGATGGCGGCCTCGGCGGCGTGAGTCCCGCGCAGGGCGTTGAGCATCACGAAGTCGTGGATGATGCCCTGGAAGCGGACGGCGGTGACGGGGACGCCGGCCTCGCGAAGCTTGTTGGCGTACGCCTCGCCCTCGTCGCGCAGGACGTCGGCCTCGCCGGTGATGACCAGGGCCGGGGGCAGGCCGGTGAGCTGCTCGGTGGTGGCGCGCAGCGGCGAGGCGGTGATCTGGGCGCGCTCGGCCTCGTCGGTGGTGTACTGGTCCCAGAACCACTGCATGCCGTCGCGGCGCAGGAAGTAGCCGGTGGCGAACTGGTGGTACGACGGCGTGTCGAAGTTCGCGTCCGTCACCGGGTAGAACAGCACCTGCTGCACCAGGGAGACGTCGCCGCGCTCCTTGGCCATCAGGGTGAGGGCGGCGCTCATGTTGCCGCCGACGGAGTCCCCGGCCACGGTCAGCCGTGTGCCGTCCAGGCCCTTGGTGGCGCCCTCCTGCACGACCCACCGCGCGACTGTGTAGTTCTGCTCGATGGCGACCGGGTAGCGGTGCTCGGGCGAGAGGTCGTACTCAGGGAAGACCACGGCGGCGTCCGCGCCGACGGCGAGTTCGCGCACCAGGCGGTCGTGGGTGTGGGCGTTGCCGAACACCCAGCCGGCGCCGTGGATGTAGAGGATGACCGGGAGGGTGCCGGTGGCCCCGGCGGGCTTGACGATGCGGGCCCTGACACTGCCCGTGGGGCCACCGGAGACGGTGATCCACTCCTCGTCGATCGCCGGCTTGTCGATCTCGCCGGACTGCACCTCGTCGACGGCCTTGCGTCCCTCCGCCGGGGGCAGGTCGAAGAGGTAGGGCGGATTGGCGGTCGCCTCCGCGAAGGCGGCTGCCGCGGGTTCCAGTACCGGCTGAACCGGCTCGGCGGTGTGGGACATGTGCCTCTCCCGATGTTCCAAGGGACTGTTTCGTGTGGTGCGCGGGTCACGCTAGTGAGCGTCACCGGGTCGGGATTCTCCGTGCGCGCACCACCGCTGTTCCCGCAGCGCACTGCGAGCGTCCGGCCGCCTCCCGGGTCGCGCGCAGTCCTGGGCGACGCAGTGCACGGTGGGACCAAGTCCGGTGCACTGCGGAGACATTGCCGCAGCTCGGTCGCGTCTAGCGTGAGGGCGGAAGCGAGACAGTGGCCCCTTGCCGCGTCTTCCCTCCATCCCACCGGCGCGGCGCGTATCCCGGACTTCGCCTTGGCGCGCCGCGAGTGGACGGAACCGAACTCTCCTGTCCCGGAAAGGACTTCAAGCGATGTCGACAATGCCGGTCGGCGGGCTCGTTCCGCGTGCCTCCGACGACGCCGCAGACCTCGTCGTCCGCAACGCGAAGATCCACACAGCCGACCCGAGACGCCCGCACGCCGAGGCCGTCGCGGTCCGGGACGGCGTCATCACCGTCGTCGGCGACGACAACGACGTGGCCCCGCACATCGGTACGGCCACCAAGGTGGTCGACGCATGCGGCCGCCGGGTCGTCCCCGGCCTCAACGACGCCCACCTGCACGTGATCCGCGGGGGCCTGAACTACGTACTGGAGCTGCGCTGGGACGGGGTGCGCAGCCTGCGGCAGGGGCTGGCGATGCTGCGTGAACAGGCCGCGCGTACCCCGAAGGGCCAGTGGGTGCGGGTGGTGGGCGGCTGGTCCGTCGAGCAGTTCGCCGAGCGCCGGCTGCCAACCGTCGCCGAACTGAACGCGGCCGCTCCGGACACCCCGGTGTTCGTGTTGCACCTGTACCACTCGGCCGTGCTGAACCGTGCGGCGCTCAAGGCCGCCGGCTTCACCAAGGACACGCCCGACCCCAAGGGCGGCCAGATCATGCGCGGCCGGGACGGGGAACCGACCGGCATGCTGCTGGCCGCGCCCAGCGCCCTCATCCTCTACTCGACCCTCGCCAAGGCGCCGGTCCTGGAGAGCGAGGAGGACAAGAAAACCTCCACCCGTCATTTCCTGCGCGAGCTGAACAGGTTCGGACTGACCTCGGCGATCGACGCCGCCGGCGGATTCCAGAACTTCCCCGACAACTACGCCACCGTCATCGAACTGGCCAAGGCCGGCCAGCTCTCGATGCGCATCGCCTATCATCTCTTCCCGCAGACTCCGGGCCAGGAGGTCGACGATCTCGCCCGCTGGATCGAGATGGCCCGCCCCGAGGACGGGGACGAATGGCTGCGCCTGAACGGCGCGGGCGAGAATCTCACCTGGGCCGCCGCGGACTTCGAGAACTTCGCCGAGCCGCGTCCGGAACTCACGTCGGACTATGAGGTCGAGTTCGAGAAGGCCGTCCGTCTCCTCATGGAGAACGGGTGGGGGTTCCGGCTGCACGCCACCTACGACGAGACCATCCGCCGGGACCTCGCGGTCTTCGAGAAACTCGCCGCGGACGGGCTTTTCCCGGCCGGGAACCGGTGGCTGTTCGACCACGCGGAAACCGTCTCCACGGACAGCCTCGACCGCATCGCCGCGCTCGGCGGCGCGATGTCCGTGCAGAATCGTTTGTCTTTCCAGGGTGAGGCGTTCCTGCGCCGCTACGGTCCCGGCGCCGCCGCGGACGCCCCGCCGATCCGGGCGATGCTGGACCGCGGGCTGGCCGTGGCCGCCGGCACCGACGCCACCCGGGTGTCCTCCTACAACCCGTGGGTGGCCCTGCACTGGCTGGTCAGCGGCCGCACCGTCGGCGATCTGACGCTGCGCCCGCCGGCCAACCGCGTCGGCCGGCAGGCCGCGCTGACGATGTTCACCCGCGCCGGCGCCGTACTGACCGGCGAGGACGAGGTCAAGGGCGTCCTGCGGCCGGGCTGCTACGCGGACCTGGCGATGCTGTCCGAGGACTACTTCACCGTGCCCGAGCCTGAGATCGCGCACATCGAGTCGCTGCTGACGGTGACCGGCGGGCGGATCGTCTACGCCGCCGGCACCTACGAGGGGCTGGACGAGGAACTGCCGCCCGTCAGCCCCGCCTGGAGCCCGGTGGCGCATTTCGGCGGCTACCAGGCGTCTCCCTCAGCGGCCGGCGCCCGCCAGGCGGAGTCCCTCGGCCAGGCCGTCGCCGAATCGGAGCAGCACCGCCAGTGGCGCATCGCCCGTGGCCTCACCCCGGAGACCGCGAGCACGCCCTTCGATCCCTGCTTCGACCTCTAGAACACCCGGCAGGGGCCGGGCCGTTGAACGCCCATGCCGGGACACCCACCGACTCCGTCCGCACACGGACGGTGCTACCTAGATAGGAAAGGTTCATCCTCGTGGTCAACATCTCCGACGTCACCGCCGCCCCCAGCCCCGACCTGCTCACCCCCGACAACTGCGCCGTGCTCTTCGTGGACCACCAGCCACAGATGTTCTTCGCCGCCGCCAGCGGTGACCGCACCTCGATCATGAACGCCACCGTGGGCCTTGCGAAGGCCGCCAAGGTCTTCGACGTGCCGACCGTGCTGAGCACCGTGGCCGCCGAGTCCTTCTCCGGCCCGATCATGCCGCAGCTGGCCGCGGTCTTCCCCGACCAGAAGATCATCGACCGCACCTCGATGAACGCCTGGGAGGACGTGCCCTTCGTCGAGGCCGTCAAGGCGACCGGCCGCAAGAAGCTGGTCATCGCCGGCCTGTGGACTGAGGTCTGTGTCGTCCTGCCGACGCTGTCGGCCCTCGCCCAGGGCTATGAGGTCTACGTCGTCACCGACGCGTCCGGTGGCGTCAGCCCGCAGGCACATGAGCACGCCGTCCAGCGCATGATCCAGGCCGGCGCGGTTCCGGTGACGTGGGTGCAGGTGCTCCTGGAGCTCCAGCGGGACTGGGCGCGCACGGAGACGTACGTCCCGGTCACCGAGGTCGTCAAGGAGCACGCCGGCGCCTACGGCCTCGGGGTCGTATACGCGCAGGCCGTCATCGGCGCCCACGCCGCCGGCTGACCGCACCGATTCCGATTCAGGAACAGGCAGGAACACGATGGACGCTGGACTACTGGTCCTCCGGCTGGTGGCGGGCTTGCTCATCGCCGGTCACGGGGTGCAGAAGGTGAGCTTCCGGCTCGGGGGCAACGGCTTGGCGGGCGGGACCGAGGAATTCCGCCGTGACGGCTTCCGCGGCGGAGTGCTGACCGCACTCGTCGCGGGAGCCAGTCAGATCGGTGCCGGCCTGTTCCTGGCCCTCGGGCTGCTCACGCCCCTGGCCGCGATGGCCGCGACGGGCGTAATGACGGTCGCGGGCTCGGTCAAGTGGCACAAGGGGCTGTGGGTACAGAACGACGGCTACGAATACCCCCTGGTCCTCGTCACCGTCTCCGCCGCACTGTCCCTCGCCGGACCCGGACGGTGGTCCGTGGACCACGCTCTGGGCATCACCTCCTGGCCGGTGTGGGTCGCCGTCGGCGCGATCGTGCTGGGTCCGGCGAGCGGACTGCTCACCCGCGTGGTGCTGCACCGGTCGGGCGCCGGGCCGGAAGGGGTGCGGCATGCGCACGTTGCTGACTGACGCGGTCCGCACCCTCCTTCCCCGCGGCGAGGAACGTCATGGTCCGCTCCCCCCGCTGCTGCTGACCATGACGGTGGTCACCGGCCTGGTGGACTCGGTGAGCTATCTGGCCCTCGGACACGTCTTCGTCGCCAACATGACCGGCAACGTGGTCTTCCTGGGGTTCGCCCTGGGAGGCGCCGGCAGCCTGTCCGCGCTCGCGTCCGTCGTCTCGGTGACCGCGTTCCTCCTCGGCGCGCTCGCGGGTGGCAGGCTCGGCACCCGGTTCGCCACGCACCGCGGGCACCTGCTGAGGGCGGCGACGGCGGTGCAGACGGTGCTGGTCGCCGTCACCGTGGTGGTCGCCGCGGTCGCCGACGGCCGGGTCACCACCTCCGTCCAGTACACGCTGATCGTGTTCCTGGGGCTCGCCATGGGGCTGCAGAACGCGGTCGCCCGGCGCCTCGGCGTCCCGGACCTCACCACCACCGTGCTGACCCTGACGCTCACGGGCCTGGCCGCCGACTCCACGGCGGCCGGCGGCGAGGCGCCGCGCCCCGGCCGCCGGATCCTGTCCGTGCTCGCCATGTTCCTCGGCGCCCTGGTCGGAGCCGCGCTCCTGCTGCACGGCCACCTGGTCCTCGTCCTGAGCCTCACCCTGGTCCTGCTCGCGGTCACCTCCGTGACCACCCATCGCCTCTCCGCCGCCGACGCCCCCTGGCTGCGGCCACGGCCATGAACACGGCGGTGACCACCCCCGGCGCGGACGCCGGAGCCGGACCTTCGGCGCCTCCTCGGGACCCCTCGTCCATGGAGGCCCGGCGCACCACCGACCCGCACCCACCGAAAGGGACCCGATGAACCGGCCCTCCCCCGCCCCGGCCGTCGAACGGACGGACGACAAGCACCGTTACGAGATTCTGGTCGGCGGCCGGCTCGCCGGTCTGACCGCCTATCGCGACCATGCCGAGCAGCGGGTCTTCCACCACACGGAGGTCGACGACGCCTTCGCCGGACAGGGGCTGGCCGCGCGCCTGGTCCAGGAGGCCCTCACCGACGTACGCCGCTCAGGCATGCGCATCGTGCCGGTGTGCCCCTATGTGGCCAAGTACCTGGAGAAGCATGAGGAGTTCGCGGACATCACCGACCCGGTGACCCCGGAGATCCTGCACTGGCTCAAGACGGAGCTGCGGACCCTCACCTGATCGCGCCGCTGGTGGCGTCGACGGTGATGAAGCGCTGGGCTGCGACCAGCAGCACCGCCGCCGGCACCGACGCCAGGACCGCGGTGGCCATCACCGCGTTCCACTGGGTCGTGTGAGCACCGATGTACTCGTAGATGCCCAGGGTGACCGGCCGGACCGTCTCGGTGGTGGTCAGTGTGAGGCCGAAGAGGAAGTCGCTCCAGGCGAAGAGGAAGGTGAAGAGCGCGGCGGTGACCAGAGCGTTCCGGCTCAGCGGCAGCACCACGGCGCAGAAGGTGCGCAGCCTCCCGGCGCCATCCATGCGCGCGGCTTCGATGATCTCCCTGGGAATGCCCCGCATGAACGAGTGCAGGATGATGACGGCGAACGGGACCCCGGAGGTGGAGTCCGCGAGGACGAGTCCCAGGCGGGAGTTCAGCAGTCCCAGGTCGTTGTAGGCGCCGTAGAGCGCGTTCGCCACGACGATGCCCGGCAGCATCTGCGTGAACAGGATTCCGAAGAGTACGAGGCGGGTTCCCCGCAGGGAGAACCGGGCCAGGGCGTAGGCGGCCGGGGCCGCCAGCCCGAGGCTGAGCGCGACGCTGCCGAGGGCCACGACGAGGCTGGTGACCAGGTTGGGGCCCTGATCGCGCAGCGCCGTGGCGTAGCCGCTGAGGTGCGGGCGGGAAGGGAACCAGCCCGCCCCCAGTGTGGTGCCCGTCGGCTGCAGAGAGGCGTTCACCACCCAGTAGACGGGAAACAGCATCACCGCGAGCAGGACTGTCCCGACGACGGTGGAGAGCAGGCCACGGCGGCGTCCGCGCCGCGCCGGCCCGCCCCTCATGGGTGCGCGGCGCGCCGGTCGGCGCGCAGGAAGACGAGGGCGAGGACGAGCGAGAGGATGATGAGTACGTTGCCCATGGCGGCGCCGCGCCCGAACTCGAACTGTTGGAAGGACAGTTCGTAGGACTGGGTGGCGAGGGTCTGCGTGGCGTCGGCCGGTCCTCCGCCCGTCACGACGAGGATGATGTCCAGCACCTTGAGGGTGTAGACCACGCCCAGCACCAGCACGACGCTCACGGCGGGCCGCAGCAGCGGCCACGTGATGTGGCGGAACGACGCCACCGGACCGGCGCCGTCCAGCTCTGCCGCCTCGTACAGCTGGGCCGGGATGTTCCGCAGGCCGACGTACAGGATCGCGGTGTTGAAGGGGATTCCCACCCAGATGTTGACGAGGGTCACCGACACGAGTGCCTGTGAGGTGCCGGTGAGCCAGGGGATGCCGGACGGCACGAGGTGGAGGGCGCGCAGTGCGTTGTTGACGACTCCGTCGTCGGTGTCGAGCATCCACTTCCAGGTCGTGGCCGAGACGACCAGCGGCAGCAGCCACGGCAGCAGCAGGAGCGAGCGCAACAGACCGCCGAGCGGGAAGCTGCGGCGGAAGAACAGGGCCAGGGCGAGACCGAGCAGGAACTGCCCGGCGACCGAACCCGCGGTGAACAGGACCGTGGTCAGCAGTGTCTGGGAGAACAAGCCCGACGACAGGATCTCCGCGTAGTTCCGCAGCCCGACGAACGGCGCGGCCCCGGTGTAGAAGGTGGCGGGCGTGTACTGCTGGAAGCTCAACACCAGGTTCTTGACCACCGGGTAGCCGAAGAACAGCAGCAGGTAGACCGCGGCGGGCACGACGAACAGCCATGGGGCGAGCAGTTCCCGCAAGCGGGTCCGGGTCGCGGCCGGCGGACAGGTCATGAACCGGTCGCGGTCCGCTGCGCGCGTCGGAGCGCCACCTGCGGCGTCTGCTCGCCCGTCAGCGCGGACTGGATCGCCGTGGATATCGCGGTCGCCGTTCCGGGCCACTTGACTCCGAGTTCGGCGGTACGGGACCGGGCCCGCTCCACGCTGGTGACGAAGCCGGACATCGACGGGACCCGCTCGGCGTACCGGGCCGCCACCGCGGTGCGGGAGGGCACGGTGAAGTGCTCCTTCGCCAAGGCGAGCATGGTCGTGGGGCCGTTCAGGCAGGCCAGGACCTGGGCGGCCTTCTCCTGCCGGGACGGAGAGGAGTTCTGCGGCACCGTCCACACCTCGCCGCCGAGGGGCGTGACGAGCGTCTGCCCCTTCTGACGGACGGGGAGGGGGGCCACTCCCCAGTGCAGGTCACGGTCCTTGTTCAGCGCGGGGATCCGCCAGGGGCCGTTGACCATCATGGCGGCCTTTCCAGCGGCGAACTGGTCGTGGAGGTCGGCCTGGGTCCAGTTCAGTGCCGACCTCGACATGGATCCGCTCTTCACCAGGTCGGTCCACAGCCGGAGGGCCTGCGCGGCCTGCGGCGTGTCCAGGTGCTTCTCGTCTCCGCCGTTGGACCACAGGAAGGGCAGGAACTGCCAGGTGCTTTCGGGGGTTGCGTCGGCCGAGACGGCGATGCCGTAGCGCCCCGGGCGGGTCAGGCGGGCGGCCGCCGTCTGCAGCTCGTCCCAGGTCCGTGGCACGGCGACACCGGCCTCGGCGAGCATGTCCTTGTTGTAGATGAGGGCGACCGTGTTGACGGTGGGCGCCAGCCCGTACACCTTCCCGCGGTAGGTGCCCGCCGACAGGATGCCCTCGGCGAAGCCGGTGGTGTCGATGCGGTAGCGGTCCAGCGGCGTCAGTGCGCCGGTGCTCGCGATCTGCTGGAGGTCGGGGTTGTCGAGCATCAGCAGGTCGGGCAGGGTGCGTGACGACGCCTGTCGCAGGACCGTGGGGATGAGCGACGGCAACGGGACACTGGTGTGCTCGACCTTGACCCCGGCGGTCCTGCCGCAGTCGGTGAGCCGCTTGCTCCACTGGGCGTGCTCGGTCGCGTCGGTGTAGTAGTCGAGCGCGGTGATGGAGGTCACCTTGTCCGGGGCCGACGCGGCGCCGGTTCCCCCGCCGCAGCCGGCGGCAGCCAGTGCGAGGGCAACGGTCCCGAGGAGGGTGGTGATCCGTCGCGCCGACGGTCTGGGGGCCGGTGAGTTCAAGGTGGTGCCTTCCCGAGCGAGCCTGTGGTCGAGGCCAGGCGTCCCGCGTCGCCGAGGAGAGGCTTTGACACCGGCGTCTTAGCCATCGAACAGGGATGCTAGCCGATTGACCTGCGCATCAGCCGCGCGGGAGCCCGTAGCCGTCGCCGCGGTCCATGCCCTGTTCGGCGGCTTCCCGGATCATCGCCGCCACGGCGCCGGGCTGTGACAGGGCGACGCCGTGCGAAGCGGCCACCGAGTACTCGGTGGCCGCCATGCGCTGGGCCATGAAGCGCTGGGCCATGGGGGCGAGCATCCGGTCGGCGGCCGCGATGGCGTACCACGACGGCTTGCAGGCCCAGGCCGGCGGCCCCGACGTACCGGTCAACGCTTCTCGCGCGATGGGGCGTTGGGTGACGGCCAGGGCGTCGGTGACGTGCGGTGACAGGTCGGCGGCGAACGTCGGCCCGAACTGTTCCTCGATGAGGTACATCTCGTCCTCCGGGCCACCGGTGAACCGGGCGGGCAGCGCTGCCGTGATGGTGGTGTCGGTCACCGGTGCGGAGGCGAAACGGCTCAGGATGTCCAGGACGGACTCTCCGGCGTCCAGGCCGAACGCCGCGACGTAGCACAGGGCCACGATCTGGTCGCAGTCGCCGGCGGCATGGGTGATGACCGCGCCTCCGTAACCGTGTCCGGCCAACACGACCGGGGCGTCGATCTGACGCACCACGCTCCTGATGTAGGCGGCGTCCTGCGCCAGTCCGCGCAGCGGGTTCGCCGGGGCGAGCACGGTCAGGCCGGCGGCCTGCAGGAGGATGATGACCCCCGCCCAGGAGGAGGCGTCGGTGAACGCCCCGTGCACGAGCACGACGGTCGGCGGGTGGGGGGCGGGTCCGTTCACGTTCCGATGACCTCCGAATGAGTCCTGGCGTTCCAGCCAAGCGCATCCGGTTACCGCGGGCATCGCGTGAACGTACCAAGACGTGCCGGACGTACCGGCGGATCCGCTCAGTCCTCGGGCAAGGCCATGACCACATGGGCCAGCTGGACCCTCGAGTTGACCGACAGTTTGCGGAAGGCGGAGGTCAGGTGCGTGTTGACCGTGTGCGGGGAGACGACGAGCAGATCGGCGGCCGACCGGTTGGTGTGGCCGGCGGCGACCAGGCGCGCGATCTTCTTCTCCGAGGCCGTAAGGGCCTCCCAGCCCTGGACCGGGCGCGGCGTGGTCGCCCTGCGGCTGCCGGCCCCGGCACGGTCCAGATCGCGCTGCACGCGTGCCGCCGCGGCATGGGCACCCGACTCGATGAACAGGTCATGGGCGCGGGTCAGGGCGGCATTGGCCTCGGCTCCCCGGTCTGCCGTCATCAGTGCCCGGCCGAGGTCTGCTTGGGCCCCGGCCCGGACCAGTGGGCGCGGACTCTCCTCGAGGAGGGCCACCGCGCGTTCCAGCAGGGTGAGGTCGTTGCGCACCAGGCCCGCGGCCTGGGCAGCGATGCCCGTGGCGATGGGCACGGCCGGGTTGCGAGCGCCGTGCGCCTCGGCCTGTGCGGCCAGATCCTCGGCCAGCGCCCGGTCCGCGCCGCTGAGGGCCATGCGTATCGCGGAGTCGACCCAGGTGCGCAGCAGCCGCCAGCGCATGAAGGGACCTTCCTGCTGCACCTGCCGGATCCTGTCGAGGGCGAGCGCGGTGTTCCCCTCGTCGTCGGCGATGAGCGCCTCCAGGAAGCGCACCGCCACCGTGTTGCCAGGGTTCGGTTTGGTCGCGCGTCGTTCCCGCGCGGCGGTCAGCTGGTGCCGCGCCGCTTCCCGGTCGCCGCGCAGCAGGGCGATCCAGGAGCGGATCACCCGGGCGTTCACCTGCTGGACGCAGATGTGTACGTCGTTCTCCAGGCGCTCCATGGTGACCAGGTCGGACTCCGCGTCGTCGAGGTCGCCCAGCCCCAGATGCTGCGAGGCCTGTGCCCACAGCAGCATGGTCTGCGGCACCGAGCCGCCGTCGTCCGCCGCCCGCAGCAGCAGCCGCCGGCCGGCCTCGAAGTCGTCCATGTGCTGGTGCGCGACGATCTCCTCGGGAAGGAAGGCGGGCTCGACGGCGCTGAGCGCGGTGAAGCGTTCCAGCGCGACGGCGTTCGTACCGGCGTTCAGAGCGCTCTCCCCCAGACCGAACAGGGCCAGCACGCGTGCCTCCCGGTCACCGGTCGCGATGGCCGCACGCAGGGCGTTCTCGCCGGCCTCCAGTGCCGCGCCGAGATCCTCGCCCCGGGAGAGGGCCAGCGCACGCAGGGCGGTGAGCCGCGCCTCGACCTCCGGGGCGGCACCGCCGAGCGCGAGGGCTGTCTCGGCGCGGCGGCGCAACTCCTCGGCGACGTCCAGGTTCCAGAGCGTCCCGCCGAGGGCGGCCTGGATCCGGCCGAACGTCTCCAGAGGCGGCCGGGCGGCCAGCAGCCGGTCGCCGGTCTCCAGCGCCTCGCGGTTCCGGCCGGCCCGGGTCAGACAGACGATCGCCTGCACACCGACGTCGTGCCACAACGGCCGTCCGGGAGGCACCAGTTCCAGGGCGCGCGTCATCAGGTCGGCCGCGAGGCCCGGCGTGACCGACAGGACGTCGTCGGCAGCCTGCCGCAGCAGCGTCACCGCTTCGTCGTCTCCGGCCTGGGCGCCCCGGAGAATGTGCGACACCGCGTCGATCGGCCGGTGCCCGGCCGCGACCAGGTGTCCTGCGGCCTCCCGGTGCAGAGCCTTGCGGGCCGACGGCGGGATGTCCACGTAGACGGCCTGGCGCAGCAGGTCGTGCCGGAAGACCAGCTGTTCGCCGTCGTCGTCCAGGAGCCCGGCGCGCACCGCCTCCTCCAGCTCCGCGAGCAAACCGGCGGACGGTCGGCCGTAGAGCGCGGCGGCTTCGAGGAGGCCGAATCTGCGTCCCAGCACCGCTCCCATCTGCAGGAAGCGCAAGGTGCTGGGGTCAAGTGACCTGAGCCTGCCGCGCACGCCCACCACGAGCCCCTCGGGCACGGGCTCCCCCGACGGGCCGGTGGTCCCCAGTCCCGTGAGCATCTCGACCGCCAGGAACGGGTTCCCGCCGGCTCCGTCGAGCAGCTGCCGTACCCGGTCGTCGACGGCCGCGCCCAGGGTGTCGTCGGCCAGCTGGCCGATCGCCGTGCCGGAGAGCGGTCCCAGGGGCACGGTGACCGACAGGAGCCCGCTCTCGGCGGCCTCGACGATCTCCTGCGCCGGGCCGGCGGGATCCTGCCGCCCGGTGAGCACCCACAGAACCGGCGATGTCCGCAGGCGTGCCGGGAGCTGTTTCAGGGCGAACCGGCTCAGTGGGTCGGCCCACTGCACGTCGTCCAGGGCGATCAGCACGGGCATCTCGGCGGCCCTGGCCTCGATCGCTTCCGCCACGCGCTCGACCAGCCAGATCCGCTGGTCGTGATGGCGGGTGAGGTCGGCGAACGCGTCACTGGACAGCAGCGGCCGGTCACCATACAGAAGGCAGGCGGCCAGCGACGAGAGCGGGACGATGTGGTGCAGTTCGTCGGCCTTGCCCAGACCGACCGCGAAGCCCGCCGCACCGGCCGTGGTGACGACCTCGCCGAGCAGCGCGGTCTTGCCGATGCCCGGCTCCCCTCGGAGCAGGACCAACGCGCCGCTTCCGGTGCCGACCACCGATGCGAGGACGGCCCGCAGCTGTTCGAGTTCGGTCTCTCGGCCACGCAGACCGCGCCGGGACAGCGACCCGTCCGACCGCTCCACTCCCGCCCCTCTGTCCGCACTCGCCGACCGCCTCCGGTCCAGGCAGCCATGCGGAGCGGCGACGTCGCCCTATGCCGTCGCCCGCCTGTCCGGGTGGGGGGCCGGCCGGGGCGCGGACGGCGTTCCGCGTGTCCACTATCGCAAGAACCGCAGCTCAGTGCATACCCCGGGGGGCGACCAGGGCCGTGCGGCGGCTCTGAGCGGGTTGGGTGAAGTCGGCTACGGTTCGGCAGCGCCGCCAAGGGGCGCGGCGAACTGCGCGACCAGCCACGACGACGGCCGTGGACGAGCGACGGCATGGCGCGGCACTTCGAGCGGAGGGTTCAGGCGCCCGGTGGCGACGTGTGCGTACGACGCTCGAGTGCCGCCTGGTCCCGCCACTCGACGGGGGACATCCCGTAGGCGCCCCGGAACGCCCGGCTGAAGTGGGCGGCGCTGACGAAGCCCCACCGTCGGCCCACCGCGGCGATGGTCCGGCTCGCCGCGTCCCGGCGGGCCAGTTCGCGTCGGCACTGCTCCAGCCGGCGGCCCTGGATCCACCGGCGGACGGTGGTGCCCTCGTTCTGGAAGAGGTTGTACAGGTAGCGCAGGGAGATCTGGTTGGCCCGGGCGATGGCCTCCGGGGTCAGGTCGGGGTCCGCCAGGTGACGGTCGACGTAGGCCTGGACCCGCATCAGCAGCACGCGGGCGGCGCTCGGTGTGCCCGTGGTGTCGCCGCCGCGTCGCTCGTCGGCCAGCACCGTGAGCAGGTCCAGGACGTTGCGGGTGATCAGGTCGCCGACGTGCTGCGGATACGCGCCCGCGGTGTCCACGAGCCGGGACAGGAAGGGGGACAGCAGGTGGCCGAGGGGCGTCGTGGAGTCGAGGGGAGACGCCGTGATCCGGCACAGGTCCGACTCCCTCAGACTCAGGAGATGCCGGGGCAGGACGAGGGCCTTCGTCTGGAAGGTGTCGGGGAAGGTCAGCCGCATGGGACGCGCCCGGTCGTAGACGAAGAGCTGCCCGGGCTCGACATACGCGTCGCGCGCGTCCTGCTCGACTCGGGCGAGCCCGCTGCTCAGCAGCATCACGACCACGTGGTCGTCGCCTGTGGATCCCGCGATGAGGCGCGGTGTGCGCACGGTCTGCAGGGCTTCGCTGTCCACCGTGACGCCCCGTGTCCGGCCCGTCGGTGACGCATGGATCGTGCCGGAGAACACCTCCTCGGCGAGCTTGACGTCCACGGCTCCGAAGGTGTGGGCCACGGCGTCGCGCCAGTAGGTCCGTCTTCGCTCCCTGGGCACACCGTCCGTGGTGTAGAAGATGCCCGCGGGCTGCTTCCCCGTCCCCTTCACCGATACGTACGACATGATCTCCGCCCTTCAGCCGCTGTGCGCTGCGGACACCGTGCCAGCGGGGCACGGGGTGGCGCATCGAGTGAACGCACTAGATCCGGGATACGGGGCGGAGATACGGGGGACCGCGGAACCTCAGTCGAAGCGCAGGTCGGAGAGCTGCCGTTCGAGGGCGGTGACCTCGTCGTCGGGCGTCGTCTCCGACGCCGGGCGGGCCGCCATGGCGACGGTCAGTTCACCGGCCGCCCGCTGGATGCGGGCGGGCAGGCCCTCGGTGTAGTCGTCGCCGCCGGACCCCCAGTCCTCGGACGCCGCGTACACCGCGGTGGGGACGACACCGGCTCGCAGGTAGGCGAAGAGCGGGCGCAACGCGTGCTCCAGAACCAGGGAGTGGCGGGCCGTCCCTCCCGTCGCCGCGATCAGGACCGGCGTGCCGGTGAGGGCGTCCGGGTCGATGAGGTCGAAGAAGGACTTGAACAGCCCGCTGTAGGAGGCGGTGAACACGGGTGCCACGGCGATCAGGCCGTCCGCGCCCGTCACCGCGTCGATCGCGGACGCCAGCTGGGGCGGCGGGAAACCGGTCACGAGGTGGTTGGCGACGGCGACGGCCAGTTCGCGCAGCTCGATGACCTCGGTCTGTACGTCGTGGCCCTCGGCGGCCAGGTCGGTGCGGGCCGACTCGGCGAGCCGGTCGGCGAGCAGGCGGGTGGACGACGGGGTGCTCAGCCCCGCCGAGACAGCGACGAGCTTCACGCGGCGGCCACCTCCCGCGCGGTCCGCAGGGACTCGTGGGTGGGCGCGTCCGGCACCTCGGCCGGGCGGCCGATCGCGAACTCCTTGCGCAGCACCGGTACGACCTCCTCGCCGAGGATGTCGAGCTGCTCCAGCACGGTCTTCAGTGGCAGGCCCGCGTGGTCCATCAGGAACAGCTGCCGCTGGTAGTCGCCCACGGTCTCGCGGAAGGACAGCGTCCGCTCGATGACCTGCTGCGGGGAGCCCACCGTCAGCGGGGTCTGCTCGGTGAAGTCCTCCAGGGACGGCCCGTGGCCGTAGACCGGCGCGTTGTCGAAGTACGGGCGGAACTCCCGTACGGCGTCCTGGGAGTTCTTCCGCATGAACACCTGCCCGCCCAGGCCGACGATGGCCTCCTCGGGCCGGCCATGACCGTGGTGGGCGTACCTGCGCCGGTACAGCTGGACCATCCGTCGCGTGTGGTCGGCAGGCCAGAAGATGTTGTTGTGGAAGAAGCCGTCGCCGTAGAAGGCGGCCTGTTCGGCGATCTCGGGCGAGCGGATCGAGCCGTGCCACACGAACGGCGGTACGCCGTCCAGCGGGCGGGGCGTGGACGTGAAGCCCTGCAGAGGAGTGCGGAACGTCCCCTCCCAGTCCACGACGTCCTCGCGCCACAGCCGGCGCAGCAGGGCGTAGTTCTCCTTGGCGAGGTCGATGCCCTGCCGGATGTCCTTGCCGAACCAGGGGTAGACCGGCCCGGTGTTGCCGCGGCCCATCATCAGGTCCACCCGGCCGCCGGCCAGGTGCTGGAGCATCGCGAAGTCCTCCGCGATCTTCACCGGGTCGTTGGTGGTGATCAGTGTCGTGGCCGTGGAAAGGATCAACTTCTCGGTGCGGGCCGCGATGTAGCCGAGCATCGTGGTCGGCGACGACGGCACGAACGGCGGGTTGTGGTGCTCACCGGTCGCGAAGACGTCCAGGCCGACCTCCTCCGCCTTGAGCGCGATGGCGACCATCGCCTTGATGCGCTCGTGCTCCGAGGGGGTACGGTCGTTGGTCGGGTCGGGGGTGACGTCCCCCACCGAGAAGATTCCGAACTGCATGGGCGCCTCTTCGTTCCGGCGAGCTGTGTGGATGCCGGAAATGTAGGCACGGCTCGGGCGATGCCCCTTGTCCGTGCGTGCAGCGGTGCTGGCCCCTCGGTGCCCTCCTGCGGCCCGCGGGGTGAGCCGCCGCCTTTCCGTCCGCGACTGTGCAGCGTGGGGCCACTGCACGGGCGCTGAGAGGCAATCGCCACACCCGGTCGGCTGCCTGGCGCGGCAGCCCCCTCTGCCTCCCCGGAGTACCCATGGCTTCCGCAACCGTCGTCGAACTGTCCCAGAAGTGATCACCGCCTTCTTCCTGGAGGCTGGATTCATCGGCCTGATGCTCTACGGCGACGCGCGGATCCGCCCGCGCACCATTGCATTGGCGAGCTGGATGGTCGCCTTCGGCACGCTGCTGTCCGCCACCTGAATCCTGTCGGCCAACGGCTGGATGCAGGACCCCCCGTCGGCTACGAGAAGGTCGACAGCCAGTTCCACGCCCGGGACTGGGCCGGCATCCTGCTCGATCCCGCCTTCGCCCACCGCTTCCCGCACATGCTGCTGGCCGTGCTGATCAGCGCCGCCTGGTTCGTCGGCGGGATCTCCGCCTGGTATCCGGTGAAGAACCGGGTGCACGCCCGGCCCATGGCCCGCCGCTGTCTGTCCATCGCGCTCGGTGTGCTGGGCGTGCTGATCCCGATCCAGCTGTACGTGGGAGACGGCACAGCGGTCTTCATGGGTCAGCACCAGCTGCCCAAGCTGGAGGCGTTCGAGGGGCACTGGAAGGGCGACAGGCGGCACCGTCGGCCGACGCCGCCGTACTGCGGGCCGCTTTGGAAGTGGTCGGCCTGTCGGTGCTTCCGTTGCAGATGCCGGTGGGTCCTGGCGGCCGTCTGCTGTCCCAAGGGCAGCGAAGGCGCCTCGCCACGGCCCGCGCCGTACTGAGGCGTCCTCGGATCCTGCTGCTCGACGAGCCGGTGGCGGGCCTGGACCGCGCCACCGCCGAGGCGCTCCTGGCCGCGCTGCCCCGGGCGTTGCCGCAGACCGCGCTGGTGATCGCCCTCCAGGAACAGGACCTCGGCCTGCTGAAGGGCGCTGCGGATGCCGTCGTACGACTCGGACGGGCCGTGGAGCGGGCGTGCGCGTAGTCCCGTACAGGGCTGGACCGGCGGCGCGCGGAAGGGGCCAAAACCGCCTTCGGCCCTGGCCCCTTACTGTCGTTGCGTCAGTCGGGCTCGGAGTCCGGGATCAGATGCATCGCCGCCTCCTCGGGCGATACCTTCGCGCCGTCCGTCCCCGGTCGAAGGCGAACCGGTCGGATTCGAGGCTCACCCCTCGCCACCGCTCCGACGCGTGACGCCGGTGGTTCCCCCCGCCCAGGGCCTCTCCGAGGGCGAACAGCCCTCGTCCAGAGCTTGGTCATCCGCGAGTGGTCCAGGGTGTGGGACGCGTCCAGCAGCGCAGCGTCGTCCTGAATGTCCGGACACCGGCTCTTCACCCCGCGTTGGTGATCCCCCGCCGTAGGAGTGGCCGACGAGGACCACTGGACCGGAGATGGTCGCCAGGAAGTCGGACAGCGTCTCGGCGTCCTGGGCGACACCGCGCAGCGGGTTCGGCGAGGCGTAGACGTTGTCACCCGCTTGAAGCGGAAAGGGCGAGGGGCGAGCGGAATCCGTGCAATCCGGGAACACGCGTGCCGCACAAGCCCCTTTTCGGACAACCCCCGGTGCACTTGTGGGCAAGGCAACGGAGCAGCCGCGGCTTACGGTCGTCCACAACCGTACGAACAGTCAGACACAGGGGGCGGAGTGAGAATCCCTCTTTCCGATTCCGCGGATGCGTGCTCGATCGTCTTTCCCACGGAAGTCCATATCAGCGTGGCCGGTGAAGCGTGGGTACCGCTCCCCGCCGCGCTCCGTTACGACGTGGCCGACCCGTATGCCGTGCGCCTGTCCATGGGCGTCCCTGCGGCCCCTTCCGCCGACTGGGTCTTCGCCCGGTCGCTGCTCGCGGAGGGACTCCACCGGCCCACGGGAATCGGAGACGTGGTGGTCATCCCGCGGCACCGCCGCCGTCCAGAGTCGGTCCGCATCCTCTTCAGGACCCGCGCCGGGGCGGCGCTTCTCGCGGTCCACGCCCTCGTGGTCACGGACTTCCTGCGCCGGTCCGAGGCACTGGTGCCGCCGGGCACCGAGCACCACCACATCGATGTGGACCGCGTCATCGACCGGCTCACGGCCGGCCATGAGTGAGACGCCGCCCGGCGCGACGCGGGTGACGGCCTACAGGCACAGCCGGGGTCAGGCCGCGTGCAGGACGGTGTACAAGGTGTCCGTCACCTGTACCCGGGCCGCCTGGGAGGCGTGCGTGCCGCGGAGCTGGTCGAACAGCACGATCTCCGAGAGTCCTGGAGACGGTCGCTCGACAGATTCCCCGCGTGGTCTCGGGTACGTCTCAGCGCGTGCCGTACTCGACCGTCCAGTCGCGCGAACCGGCTGCCGAGCCGCCGCCTCACCCTCCGGCTCCGGTACGACGGCTCCTTCTGGGATGCCCGCCAAGGAGAAGCGCGCATCGGCGGACGCAATTCCCCGCTCCACATGGGCCGAGCCCAAAGAACAGCCCCAACGCGCTGCTCAACGGGTCAAGCCCGACAGGTCGATTGACCCGCGCTACCTGATCCAGAACGACCACTTCACGCTCCGTCAGAAACAGCGTCGACCGAGCGTCAAGACATTTCCCGAGCCCGTCTCTTACGGAGCTGAGACAGAGCGTTTTGGACCAACGCCCACGCTGCGAAACCGCAGGTGAGACAGGTGGCGGGAACCTACAACATGCTCCACGCGGTGAACTTCGGGAAACAAGTCGAGCGCGCCCGGCCTCGCCTGAGAAACCTACAAAAAGCGCAGGTCAGAGCCCCTACACCGCAGGCGACAGAATCGCCACGCACTCCACGTGCGACGTCATCGGGAACAGGTCGAACGCCCGCAGCGTCCGCACCCGGTAGCCGCCCTCCCGGAAGTAGCCCAGGTCGCGGGCCAGGGCGGCCGGGTCGCAGGCCACGTAGGCGATGCGGCGGGCGCCGAGGGAGGTGAGGTGGGCGACCGTCTTGCGGCCGGCGCCGGCGCGGGGCGGGTCGAGGACGATGAGGTCGACCTCGGTGATGCCCGTGCGCGGCAGGACCGACTCCACCTTGCCCTGCTCGACGCGGACCCGCGGGAAGCCGGCCAGGTTGTGCCGGGCGTCCTCCACCGCGCGCTTGCCGGACTCGATGCCGAGGACCGCGCCCTTCTCGCCGAGGCGGTCGGCCAGGGCGCCGGCGAACAGGCCGACGCCGCAGTACAGGTCGAGGGCCATCTCGCCCTTGCGCGGCAGCAGGCCCTGCATGACGGCCTTGACGAGGGTGTCGGCGGCCTTCGGGTGCACCTGCCAGAAGCCGCCGCTGCCGACGCGGAAGGTGTGGTCGTCGGCGCGCTCGCGCACGAAGGCGCGGCCGTGGACCCGGTGGACGCCGCCGTCCTTCTCGTCCACGCGCATCACGGAGACGGGCCGGTCGAGCTCGACCAGCGGCAGCCGGGCGCCGGGCCGCGGCTCCAGGATCACCATGCGGTCCTGCGAACCGGTCGCGGCGATCGCCTCGACGGAGGCCATGCCCGCCCAGTCGCGGTCCTCGATGCCGAGCTCGCTGACGCCCTGCGCGGCGATCATGCAGTGGTCGATCGGCTCGACCTCGTGGGAGCGGTGGCGGCGCAGTCCGGCGTTGCCGTCGGCGTCCACCGCGTACTGGACGCGCGTCCGCCACTGCGGCACCTGGCCGGCGGGCAGCTTGTCCCCCTCGGCCGGCACCACCGTGCCGTCCCAGCCGGCCTCCTCGGGGGTGAGGCCCGCGAGCCGCTTGAGCTGCTCGGCGATCACCTCGCCCTTCAGGCGGCGCTGGGCGCCCGGCTTGGCGTGCTGCCAGTCGCAGCCGCCGCAGCGGCCGGGGCCGGCGAAGGGGCAGGGCGCCTCGACGCGGTCCTTGGACGCCTCGAGGATCTCGACGGCGTCGGCGCGCAGGAAGCGGGCGCCCTCCTCGCCCTCGGTGACCCGGGCCACCACCCGCTCGCCGGGCAGCGTGTGCCGGACGAACAGCACCTGGCCCTCGGCGGTACGGGCGATGCAGTGGCCCCCGTGGGCGACGGGGCCGATCTCGACCTCGTACTCCTCGCCCACCAGAGACTTCGTGGTTTCTGCCTGCATGGTGGGGTGACTCCAGATCGGGAAGGGGGGAGGCCGCAGCCGGCGGGCCTGACAACAGCCCACCAGTCTACGGCCTCCCCCGGATGCCTCGACGCGTCAGTCCTTGGCGGCCGGCTCCTTGGGGCGTTCCACCGCCGGGCCGCGCCGGACCGCGCCGGGCGCGTTCCAGTCCTGGCGCCTGCGGGCCCGCAGCTTGGCCGCCTCGGAGGACGCCAGCTGGTAGGGCACCGAGGTCACCATCACGCCGGGGGTGAACAGCAGGCGGCCCTTCAGGCGCAGGGCGCTCTGGTTGTGCAGCAGGTGCTCGTACCAGTGGCCGACCACGTACTCGGGGATGATCACGGAGACCGCGTCGCGCGGGGACTCCTTGCGCAGGCTCTTGACGTACTCGATGATCGGCCGCGTGATCTCCCGGTACGGGGAGTCGAGGACCTTCAGCGGTACGTCGATCCCGCGCCGCTCCCACTCCTCGCGCAGCGCCTTGGTCTCCGCCGGGTCGACGTTGACGGTGAGCGCCTCCAGGGTGTCCGAGCGCATCAGCTTGGCGTAGGCCATGGCGCGCAGGGTGGGGCGGTGGATCTTGGAGATCAGGACCACCGAGTGCACCCGGGAGGGGCGGACGCTGTCGTCGCTCGGGCCCTCGGGGGCGGCGATCTCGTCGGCCACGCGGTCGTAGTGCTTACGGATCGCGGTCATCGTCGCGTAGAAGATGCACATGCCCAGCAGGGCGACCCAGGCGCCGTGCGTGAACTTGGTGACGAGGACGACGACCAGCACCAGGCCGGTGAAGAAGGCGCCGAAGGCGTTGATCGCGCGGGAGCGGATCATGTGGCTGCGCGCCGAGGGGTCCTTCTCGACCGCCAGATGGCGGTTCCAGTGCCGGACCATGCCGGTCTGGCTGAGCGTGAAGGACACGAACACGCCGACGATGTAGAGCTGGATGAGGCGGGTGGAGTCGGCGCCGTAGATGATCACCAGCAGCGCGGCGGCGCCGGCGAGCAGCACGATGCCGTTGGAGAACGCGAGGCGGTCGCCGCGGGTGTGCAGCTGGCGCGGCAGGTAGCGGTCCTGGGCGAGGATCGAGCCGAGCAGCGGGAAGCCGTTGTACGCCGTGTTCGCCGCCAGGAACAGCACCAGGGCGGTGGCGGCCGCCAGCAGGACGAACAGGAAGCTGCCCTTGCCGAACACCGCCTCGGCGACCTGGGAGATCACCGGGTTCTGGACGTAGCCGGAGCCGACCGGGGTGCCGTTGTGGATCAGGTCGGTGGCCGGGTGCTCGGCCATGCGGACGTTGGTCGACATGGCGAGGGCGATGATGCCGCAGAACATCGTGACGGCCAGCAGGCCCATCATGGCCAGCGTGGTCGCCGCGTTCTTCGACTTGGGCTTGCGGAAGGCGGGGACGCCGTTGGAGATGGCCTCCACGCCGGTCAGCGCGGCACAGCCGGAGGAGAAGGCGCGCAGCATCAGGAAGACGAGGGCGAAGCCCGCGAGGCCCTGGTGCTCGGCCTTGATGTGGTAGTCGGCCGTCGGGGCCCGCATGGTGTCGCCCAGTACCAGACCGCGGAAGGCGCCCCAAGCGATCATGACGAAGACGCCGCCGACGAACACGTAGGTCGGGATGGCGAAGAGCTTGCCCGACTCCTTCACTCCGCGCAGGTTCATCAGCGTCAGCAGGACGATCACCGCCGTCGCGCAGAACACCTTGTGCTCGACGACGAAGGGGATCGCGGAGCCGAGGTTCTCGATGCCGGAGGCGATGGAGACGGCGACGGTCAGCACGTAGTCGACGAGCAGCGCGCTGGCCACGGTGAGGCCGGCCTTGGGTCCCAGGTTGGTGGTGGCGACCTCGTAGTCGCCGCCGCCGCTGGGGTACGCGTGCACGTTCTGCCGGTAGGAGGCGACCACCGTGAACATCAGCACGACGACCGCGACGGCGATCCAGGGGCTGAAGTGGTACGCCGACACGCCC
The DNA here is from genome assembly GCF_055601245.1 of Streptomyces sp. NPDC038135. Taxonomy (NCBI): domain Bacteria; kingdom Bacillati; phylum Actinomycetota; class Actinomycetes; order Kitasatosporales; family Streptomycetaceae; genus Streptomyces; species Streptomyces sp. NPDC038135. Next base: position 447,701 of record NZ_JBVJXS010000005.1, read on the forward strand.
GCAATGGACAGGACCAGCAGGACCTCCCCCGGCGCGTAGGCGACGGAGGACAGCGGGTCGGAGGCGAAGACGGGGAGGGCGATGCGCTTCGGCAGGAGCGTTTCGCCCAGCCGGTCGCTGCGCAGTGCGCGCCCGATCAGGATCCGTTTGGGCACGTCGGTCAGTTTGGACACGACAGAGGATCGTAGGCCTTCGAACAGGCACCCGCCCACCCGGCGTCCCGGTTCTGCCTCACGAGTGAAATCGTACGCGCTCCGAACTGCGGATTCCGTGGTCCGTGCGCCCCGCGTGCCTAGATGGCAGATCCCGGTCGTCACCGCACCTCGGAGGTCCCATGCCCGCGACCGCAGAGCTGATCGGGGCCACCGTCGCCCTGGTCGGCCTCGGAATCCTGACCCTGTGCAGCGTGCGCAGCATCACGCGCCGCAGGGGGGCCGCCGCGGATCCCCGGCGGTGACCGGCAGCGGTGCTCCGCGAAACCTCCGCACCGGGGGTGCCCGCCTCCGTCCGCCCGTGTGTAGCTTTGGTCGTCGGTCTGAGACCCTGATGCTGAGCAGTAACTTTTGGACACCGGAAGGACGGTCGTGCACATCGTCATCATGGGCTGCGGAAGAGTGGGTTCCGCTCTGGCCCAGACCCTGGAGCAACAGGGGCACACGGTCGCCGTGATCGACCAGGACCCCACCGCCTTCCGCCGGCTGGGCCCGGGCTTCGGGGGCCGCCGGGTCACCGGCGTCGGTTTCGACCAGGACACCCTGCGCGAGGCGGGCATCGAGGAGGCCGGCGCCTTCGCCGCGGTCTCCAGCGGTGACAACTCCAACATCATCTCCGCCCGCGTGGCCCGCGAGATGTTCGGCGTGGAGAACGTGGCGGCCCGTATCTACGACCCCCGCCGCGCCGAGGTCTACCAGCGCCTGGGCATCCCCACCGTGGCCACGGTCCGCTGGACCGCCGACCAGATGCTGCGCCGGCTGCTGCCCTCGGGCGCCGAGCCGCTGTGGCGCGACCCCACCGGCGGCGTCCAGCTCGCCGAGGTGCACGCCTCCGCCAAGTGGGTCGGCCACAAGATCAGCAGGCTGCAGGAGGAGACGGGCGTCCGGGTGGCGTTCCTGACCCGCCTGGGCGAGGCGATCCTGCCCACGTCGCAGACGGTGCTGCAGGAGGGCGACCTGGTGCACGTGATGATGCGGACGGACGACGTCGAGAAGGTCGAGGCGGCGTTCGCCGGGGGCCCGGAAGAGGAGAGCGGTCACTGATGAGGGTCGCCATTGCCGGAGCCGGCGCCGTCGGCCGCTCGATCGCGGGCGAGCTGCTCGAGAACGGCCACGAGGTCCTGCTCATCGACAAGGCCCCGACCGCCATCTCGGTGGAGCGGGTGCCCCAGGCGGAGTGGCTGCTCGCCGACGCCTGTGAGATCACCTCCCTGGACGAGGCGGCGCTGCAGCGCTGCAACGTGGTGATCGCCGCGACCGGTGACGACAAGGTCAACCTGGTCGTCTCGCTGCTCGCCAAGACGGAGTACGGCGTGCCGCGCGTCGTCGCCCGGGTGAACAACCCGAAGAACGAGTGGCTGTTCAACGAGGCCTGGGGCGTGGACGTGGCCGTCTCCACCCCGCGCCTGATGTCCGCCCTGGTGGAGGAGGCGGTGAGCGTCGGCGATTTGGTCCGGCTGCTGCGCTTTAGCCACGGCGACGCGAACCTGGTGGAGCTGACCCTGCCCGAGGAGTCGGCCCTGGCCGGCACCCAGGTCGGCGACGTGGAGTGGCCGCAGGACACCTCCCTGGTCACGATCATCCGCGGCACCCGGGTGCTGACCCCGTCCCGGGAGGACTCCCTGGAGCCCGGCGACGAACTCCTCTTCGTGGCCGCGCAGGCCCGCGAGGAGCAGCTCGAGGAGCTGCTGTCGGTCCGGCGCGAGGACTGACCGCGCGGCAGGCCTGAGCGGCCGCACGCGGAAGAAGGGGCGCCCTTGGCATCAAGGGCGCCCCTTCTCGTCGTACGGATGCTCGTCTTCTCGTCCTGCGAAGCCCGTGGGGCTCGCTACGCCTCGCGGCGGTGCCGTCCGCCGGCGGGCTCGCCGTCCTCGGCGGCCAGGGCGGCCCGGCGCTCCTTCTCGGCCTGCTCCTCCGCCTCCATCTCCGCGAACACGTCGATCGGCGCGGGCGCCTTCGCCAGGAACACCCAGGTCAGGTAGACGGCCAGCAGGAACGGCGGGATCTTCAGGGCGACCAGCACCCAGCCGAGCTGGGCGGTGTCGGCCCACCAGTACAGCGGGAAGAGGATCGCGCACTTGGCGAGCAGGATCAGGCCCCAGGCCCAACTCGCTTTGGCGTACGCCTTCTTGCGGCCGGGGTTGCGGGTCCGCCAGGAGAGGTTCTCCTTGAAGACCGGGCCGAGGATGAGGCCGATCAGCGGCACACCGGCGAGGGTGGTGATGATGTAGGCCAGCGCCAGGCCCAGCGTGTAGAGCATGCCGGGGAGGTAGAAGTCCTTGGCGTTGCCCGTGAACATCGCGAAGACCACGCCGAACGCCACGCCGAAGACGCCGCTGAAGGCGTGCTTGACGGTGTCCTTGCGGGCCAGCCGGACCACCACCAGCACCAGGGACAGGGCCAGCGCGGCGATCGCGGAGAAGTGCAGGTTCTTGTTGATCGTGAAGATCGCGACGAAGAGGAGACCGGGCAGCACCGTCTCGACCATGCCGCGGACACCGCCGAACGCCTCGAACAGGGCGGCCTCGGTGACCGCGCGTGCGTCGTCCGACTGGGTCTGATCGGCGTCTTGGGTCGGCTTGTCGAGGGACGTCACCGGCTACTCCCGTCCAAGGGGTCGCAGTTCGTACTTCGGATTGAACAGCACCCGGCGGCCCCGGCTCATCGAGATCCGGCCCGATGCGATCAGCTTGCGTCCGGGTTCTATCCCCACGATGGAGCGCCTGCCGAGCCACACCACGTCCAGGGCGGCGGAGCCGTCGAACAGCTCGGCCTCCAGGGCCGGGACTCCCGCGCGTGGCCGCAGGGTGACCGTGCGCAAGGTACCAGTAACGGTGACGATCTGCCGGTCGTGGCAGTCACCGATCCGGGTGCATCCCGCCGTCTCGGCGTCCTCGCGCAGCTCCTCCGACTCCAGGTCCTCCTGGGAGGTCGAGAGCCGGTCGAGCATGCGCCGGAACCGGCCGGCCGGCTTCTGGGAACGAGGAACAGCACTCATACAGGAAGCGTACCGGGGTGCGCATACGCCGCCGTAGCCCAGCTCACTTCTCGAACCGGTACCCCATCCCGGGCTCCGTGATGCCGCATTCCCGGGGGCCGACCCCCGGACCCCCAGCCGGTCACTTCTCGAACCGGTACCCCATCCCGGGCTCCGTGATGAAGTGCTCGGGGTGCGAGGGGTCCGTCTCCAGTTTGCGCCGGAGCTGCGCCATGTACACCCGGAGATAGTTGGACTCCGTGCCGTACGAGGGCCCCCACACCTCCTGCAGCAGCTGCTTCTGGCTGACCAGGCGGCCGGTGTTGCGGACCAGGACCTCCAGCAGGTGCCACTCGGTCGGGGTGAGCCGGACGTCCTTGCCGGACCGGTTCACCTTCTTCGCGCTCAGGTCGACGGTGAAGCCCGCGGTCTCCACGGTGGTGACGTCGTCCTCGCCGGGTCCGGCCGGCTCGGCCCGGCGCACCGCGGCGCGCAGCCGGGCCAGGAGTTCGTCCATGCCGAAGGGCTTGGTGACGTAGTCGTCGGCGCCCGCGTCCAGCGCCTGGACCTTCTCGTCGGAGGAGTGCCGGGCGGACAGCACCAGGATCGGCACCCGGGTCCAGCCGCGCAGCCCCCGGATGACCTCGACGCCGTCCATGTCGGGCAGGCCCAGGTCCAGCACGACCACGTCGGGGTGGCGGGAGGCGGCGAGCTCCAGGGCGGTCCTGCCGTCGTGGGCCGCGTCGACCTCGTACTGCCGTGCCTTGAGGTTGATCACGAGTGCGCGCACGATCTGCGGCTCGTCGTCGACCACGAGCACCCGGGTCGTCATAGGGCCTGCCTTTCGGGTTCCGCGATGTCCTCCTGGCGGTGGAGGGGGGGTTCGGGGGCCGCGCGGAGGCTCAGCACCATGGTGAGCCCGCCGCCCGGCGTGTCCTCGGCGTTCAGGGTGCCCCCCATCGCCTCGGCGAAGCCGCGGGCGACCGCCAGGCCGAGGCCGACCCCGGCGCCGCGCGGGGCGTCCCCGTACCGCTGGAAGGGCTCGAATATGCGGTCCTTGGCATCGTCCGGCACCCCGGGCCCGCGGTCCACCACCCGCACCTCGACCCGGTCCGCGATGGCGCTGGCGGACACCAGGACGCGCCGGCCGTGGGGACTGTACTTGACGGCGTTCTCGACCAGGTTGGCCACCGAGCGCTCCAGCAGCCCGGGGTCGACGGCGACCATGGGCAGGGTCTCGGGGACGTCGAGCTCCACGCTGTCCTCGGGCACGCCGCCCAGGGCCATCGGGACCACCTCGTCCACGTCGATCTCGCGGATGAGCGGGGCCACGGTGCCGGTCTGCAGCCGGGACATGTCGAGCAGGTTGCCCACGAGGTGGTCGAGCCGGTCGGCGCCCTCCTCGATGCCCTGGAGCAGTTCCGCCCGGTCCTCCTCGGACCAGTCGACGTCCTCGGAGCGCAGGGAGGAGACGGCGGCCTTGATCCCGGCCAACGGGGTGCGCAGGTCGTGGCTGACGGCGGCGAGCAGGGCGGTGCGGATGCGGTTGCCCTCGGCGAGCGCCCGGGCCCGGTCGGCCTCCTCCTGGAGCCGGCTGCGGTCCAGTACGACTGCGGCCTGGGCGGCGAAGGCGGCGAGCACCCGGCGGTCCTCGGCGGGCAGCACCCGGCCGGTGAGCGCGAGGGCCATGTGGTCGCCGACGGGCATGTCGACGTCGGCGTCCTCGGGGCGCCGCAACTGCGGCCCGGGGCCTGCGCGGCCCGCGCAGGTCCACGGCTCGACGTCGCCGGCCCGCTCCAGCAGGGCGGCCGACTCCATGGCGAAGGTCTCCCGGACCCGTTCGAGCAGTTCTTCCAGGCCGGTCTCGCCGCGCAGCACGTTGCCCGCGAGGAAGGAGAGGATCTCCGACTCGGCGCGCAGCCGGGCGGCCTGGTGGGTGCGCCGGGCGGCGAGGTCGACCACGGAGGCGACCGACATGCCGACCCCGAAGAAGATCGCGATGGCGACGATGTTCTTGGGGTCGGCGATGGTCAGGCGGTGCAGGGGCGGGGTGTAGAAGTAGTTCAGCAGCAGGGAGCCGAGGGCCGCCGAGGCGAGGGCCGGCAGCAGGCCGCCGAGCAGGGCCGCCGCGACGGTGACGGCCAGGAACAGCAGCATGTCGTTGGCGAGGCCGAGGTCGACGGTGCTGAGCAGCAGCGCGAGGACGGCGGGGCCGCCCAGGCCGACCAGCCAGCCCCAGAGGATGCGGGCCCGGCCGAGCCGGGCGCCCCGGGCGACAGGCAGTCCGCGGCCCTTGGCGACCTCCTCGTGGGTGACGATGTGCACGTCGAGGTCGGGGCCCGACTCACGGGCGACGGTGGCGCCGACGCCGGGCCCGAAGACGTACTGCCAGGTCTTGCGGCGCGAGGAGCCGAGCACGATCTGGGTGGCGTTGACGCCGCGCGCGAAGTCCAGGAGGGCGGCGGGTATGTCGTCGCCGACGACGTGGTGGAAGGTGCCGCCGAGGTCTTCCACCAGGGTGCGCTGCACGGCCAGTTCCTTCGGGGAGGCCGCGGTCAGGCCGTCGCTGCGGGCGATGTAGACGGCCATCACCTCGCCGCCGGCGCCTTTTTCGGCGAGCCGTGCCGCCCGCCGGATGAGGGTGCGCCCCTCGGGGCCGCCGGTCAGCCCGACCACGATCCGCTCCCGGGATCCCCAGATCCGGGAGACGCGGTGCTCGCTGCGGTACTCGTTCAGGTGCTCGTCGACCCGGTCGGCCACCCACAGCAGGGCCAGCTCGCGCAGGGCGGTCAGGTTGCCGGGCCGGAAGTAGTTGGACAGGGCCGCGTCGACCTTGTCCGGCTGGTAGATGTTGCCGTGCGCCATGCGCCGGCGCAGGGCCTGCGGGGACATGTCGACCAGCTCGATCTGGTCGGCCCGGCGCACGATCTCGTCCGGGACCGTCTCGCGCTGGCGCACGCCCGTGATCGACTCCACGACGTCGCCGAGGGACTCCAGATGCTGGATGTTGACGGTCGTGACGACGTCGATGCCGGCGGCGAGCAGCTCCTCGACGTCCTGCCAGCGCTTGGCGTTGCGGGAGCCGGGGACGTTGGTGTGGGCGAGTTCGTCCACGAGGGCGACGGCGGGGGCGCGGCGCAGCACCGCGTCGACGTCCATCTCCTCGAAGGTGCCGCCCCGGTGCTCCAGCCGCGCGCGCGGCACCTGCTCCAGGCCGTGCAGCATCACCTCGGTGCGCGGCCGGTCGTGGTGCTCGACGAAGGCCACCACGCAGTCGGTGCCCCGCTCGACGCGGCGGTGCGCCTCGGACAGCATGGCGTAGGTCTTGCCCACGCCCGGTGCCGCGCCGAGGTGGATCCGAAGCTTGCCGCGTGCCATGGCCCCATTGTCTTCCGCCGTCTGCCGCCTACGCAGCGTCGACCCTACGTCCCGCGACTCGGACGAACGGGACAAGAGGCGGGTCGAGGGGGGTCTTTGACGCAACCCTGACGGGCCGGCCCGGGGCCGGGGGCTCAGTGCTCGGTGATCTCCCCGTCGCGCAGTTCCAGCACCCGGTCGGCGAGGTCCAGCAGGTTCGCGTCGTGCGTGGCGACCAGGGCGGTGGCCCGCTCGGTGCGGACGACGGCCCGCAGCAGTTCCATGACGGCGTGCCCGGTCTCGGCGTCGAGCTGGCCGGTCGGCTCGTCCGCGATGAGCAGGGCGGGGCGGTTGGCGAGGGCGCGGGCGATGGCGACCCGCTGCTGCTGGCCGCCGGAGAGCTCACCGGGCCGCTGGGCCGCGTGGTCGGCGAGTCCGACGAGGGAGAGCAGCAGCTCGACGCGTTCCTCGCGCTCGCGCGGCTCGGCCCGGCGCAGCCGCAGCGGTACGCCGACGTTCTCGGCGGCGGTCAGGATCGGGATGAGCCCGAAGGACTGGAAGACGAAGCCGATCCGGTCCCGCCGCAGCTCCAGCAGCCCTTTCTCGCCGAGCCCGGCCAGGTCCCGCCCGTCGACCTCGACCCGGCCCCGGTCGGGGGTGTCGAGTCCGCCGACGATGTTCAGCAAGGTGGTCTTCCCGGAGCCCGAGCGGCCCTTGAGGGCGACGAGCTCGCCGCGCGGGACCTCCAGGGAGACCCCGCGCAGGGCGTGCACGGCGGCGGCCCCGCGCCCGTAGGACTTGTGCACGTCCTCGACGCGCACCATGGTCTCGGTGATCACCCGGCTCATGCGGCCTCCCCGTCGCTCCCCCGTGCCCACATGGGCCGGGCGCCAGTATCACCGCGGGGCGCCCGGCCGTTCAACGGTTTCAGTTCGGGTTGTCGCCGTGGGTGAGGGTCTCCCAGGCGACGAAGAGGTTGTCCGTGCCGGCCGGGCGGTTGGCCAGGGTCAGGGCCTGGGTGTTGGTCATGGCGACGCCGCGCCGGTTGTGCAGGGCGTTGTAGCCGACCTCCGTGACGGGGCCGAGGCCGAGCTTGAGGGAGCCGCCGCACAGCCAGTCGGGGACGGCCGCGCCGAGCTGGTACCTGGCCTGGAAGCCGAGCGCCTGCCGCAGCCGCTCGCCGACGTCGGTGCCGTAGAGGTCCTGCGCCTGGATCCGGCTGGTCTCGGCGATGTGGGAGATCGCGGAGATGCCGTACCCGGTGTGGGTGAGGTCCCGGCAGGTCTCCTGGGTGAGCCCGGTGACGAAGGTGGACTGGCCCTGCCAGTAGGAGACGATCTTGTCGCGGGTGTTCAGGTTCTGGCTGGGCACGGTCTTCGGCAGGTCGCCGTCGGAGGCGAGGTAGACGTAGGCGGCCGCGCGGGTGCGGAACCGGGCCATCGCGGTGTCGTACGACGCCCGGTCCTCGAGGAAGACGGAGATGCCGACGGCGGCCTCCGTCATCGACAGCTCCCAGTTGCCGTTGGAGTTGGACCCCTTGATCACCACGGGCAGGTACACGTCGCGGAGCATGGCGGCGAAGCGGTCCTGGCCGGCCCAGCCGCCGGTGTACGTGTACTTGATGATCTCGGCGGCCTTGGGCCAGGAGGAGCCCGCCCAGCCGGTCTGCAGGGGCGCGTTGCTGTTGGTGTGGCCGGTGAGGGTGGCCGACCAGGCGTCCATGATCTCGATGGACTTACGGGCGTAGCGCGCGTCCCGGGTGACGTACCAGGCGAGGGCGTCGGTGTAGGCGGCGATCGCGTCCTCGCGCTCGTCGGTGCAGCCGTTGTTGGGGTTGGAGTAGGAGCCGCACTCGACGGTGGCGCGCGGCTTGGGGACGCGGTTCAGGTCGGCGTACTTGCTCGCCAGCATCCGGTCGTACGCGCCCTTCCAGGGCTGGGCGCCGGCCTGCACCTGGGCGCGGGCGAAGTCGAGCTGGCTCCGGGAGACGGTGACTCCGGGGTGGGCGAAGGCGGCGGGGGCGGAGTGCGCTGCGGGCGCCGCGAGGACACCGGTCAGCAGGGAGGCCACGACGGCGAGCAGTGGGGTACGACGCACGGTGACTCCGTTCATTGACGTGAACGTTGAGCGCCTTCATGAACAGGCGTTGGCCCGGGAGACCGTAGGTACAGACCATTGGGCCGTCAAGGGGTCACGCATGCGAAAGGGCCGCACCCCGAGGGGTACGGCCCTGTTTCGTCCTGTTGTTACCGGACCTCGGTGATCTCGGGTCCGCGCTGGAGCTGGCCCATGCCGCCGGAGAAGCGCGAGCCCTCCTCCTGCTGGACGCCCTCGGGAACCATCTGGGCGTCGTTGGGCAGCTTCAGGACGATCGGGTCGCGGGGCGCCATCGGGCCCTCGCCGCGGACCACGACCGTGTCCCGGAAGATCTGCTCCAGCAGACCGGCCGCCTGCGGCTGCACCGCGCCCTGGCCGGAGATCACACCGCGCAGGAACCAGCGCGGGCCGTCCACGCCGATGAAGCGGACCACCTGGAAGCCGCCGGTGCCGTCCGGCAGCTGGACCGGCACCTGGGCGCGCAGCTCCCAGCCGAGCGGGCCCTCGACCTCGTCGACGATGCCGCCCTGCTGGGTGATGCCGCCCGCGATCTCCTCGCGGACCTCGCCCCAGATGCCCTCGCGCTTGGGCGCGGCGAAGGCCTGGAGCTGGACGGCGCTGTCGCGCAGCACCACGGTCGCCGCGACGATCGCGTCACCGGCGACCTCCACCCGCAGCTCCATGCCGTCGACGCCCGGCACGAACAGACCGCCGAGGTCGACGCGCCCCTCGGCCGGGTCGCGCACCTCGCTGCTGTCCCACGGCCCGTCGGGCCGGGGCTCGGGCTCCAGCCGGACGCGCTCGCGCTCGGCCTCTTCCTCGTCCGCCTCGGTGTCGACGCTGTCGACGACCTGCTCGGCCTCGCCGGCCGCGTCCTCGGCGGCACCCTTCTTCTTGCGACGTCCGAACACGTCACTGTCCTTCCCGGTCGGATACGACCGAAGCGTATCGATTCCCACCCGCCAGGCCACGCACGGCGGCCTGACCGCTTGTGCCGCTCTCGTCGCCCACCGCGGCATGGCCACCGGTGGACCCGAAGCCCCCCTCGGCCCGCGCCGAGCCGGGAAGTTCCGCCACCTCCTGGAAGCGGACCCTCTCGACCTGCTGGACGACCAGTTGGGCAATCCGGTCGAAGCGCTCGAACCGCACCGTCTCGCGCGGGTCGAGATTCACCACGATCACCTTGATCTCCCCACGGTACCCGGCATCGACCGTCCCCGGGGCATTCACCAGGGCGACACCGCAGCGGGCGGCGAGACCGGAACGCGGGTGCACGAAGGCCGCGTACCCCTCGGGCAGGGCGATCGACACACCCGTGGGCAGCACCGCCCGCTCACCGGGGGCCAGCTCGCGGGCCTCGGTGGTGCGCAGGTCGGCCCCGGCATCGCCCGGGTGCTCGTACGCGGGAAGCGGTACGTCGGGGTCGACACGGCGCACCCGCACGTCCAGCGGGGGGCGGCTCACGGGTTCACCTCGAAGGCGCGGGCCCGCCGGACCTGGTCCGGGTCGTCCATGGCGGCGCGGATCTCCTCCGTGCGGCCGTGGTCGATGAAGTGGTCCACCTTGACCTCGATGAACAGGGCGTCGGCACGGACGGCGACGGGCCCCTCGGGGCCCCCGATGCGCCCGGTGGCGGTGCAGTAGATCTTCCGCCCCGCCACGGCGACCACCTCGGCCTGCAGATGCAGCGTGGTGCCCACCGGAACCGGCCGCACGAAGTCGGTCTCCAGCCGTCCGGTGACCGCGATGGTGCGCAGCAGCCAGTTCAGCGAGCCGAGCGTCTCGTCGAGGGCGGTGGCCAGCAGACCGCCGTGCGCGAGCCCCGGGGCGCCCTGATGGGCGGGCTGCACGGTGAACTCGGCGGTCAGCGAGACGCCCTCACCGGCGCGCGCCTCCAGGTGCAGCCCGTGCGGCTGCCCGCCGCCGCACCCGAAGCAGTGTTCGTAATGGGCGCCGAGGAGCTCGCCGGGCGCGGGGGCGTCGGGGTGCCGTACGGGTTTCGCCGCGTCGGCGGGGGGCTGAAGAGCCGCGGAACTACCACTCACAGGCGCAGACCTTACCCGCGCGTCGGCGTTGTTCCGACACCGTGCCAAGCTGGCTTCATGCAGCTCTCCGCCACCCCTTACGAAGAACGCCTCACCGCCCCCCGCTCGTGGTGGCTGATCAGCTTCCTCGTGGGCGTCTCGTTCGCCCTGATCCTGCTGCCGTTCGGGACCGTGCCGCTGCTCGGCGGCCTGGTCGGGGGCACGGCCGTCGCGGCCGTGATGGCCAGCGCGTACGGCTCCCCGCGGATCCGGGTGGTGGGCGACTCGCTGATCGCCGGCGAGGCCCGGGTACCGGTGTCGGCGCTCGGCGACTCGGAGGTCCTCGACCGCGAGGAGGCCCGCGCCTGGCGCACGTACAAGGCCGACACCCGCGCCTTCCTGCTGCTGCGCGCCTACATCCCCACGGCGCTGCGGGTGGAGGTCACGGACCCGCAGGACCCGACGCCGTACCTGTACCTGTCGACGCGGGAGCCGGAGCGGCTGGCGGCCGCGATCGAGGCGGCCCGGGGGACGGCGGCGTAGCGCCCCGGGCCCGTCAGTCCCCGGGCTCCCCGGGCAGCTCGCCGAGCCGGATGGGGTGCTCGGGTTCGTCGAGCGGCGGCAGCTCGGACAGCTCGTCCCACGGCACCTGGACCTTGCGCAGGTCCGCGCGGATCCGTGCGGCGAGTCTTCTGGTGTCCCGGCGGTTCATGACCGCGCCCACCGCGGCGCCCACCATGAACGGCATCAGGTTCGGCAGGTCCCGGAGCGTGCGCTTCATGATCTGCTGGCGCAGTTCGCGCTTCATCCGGCCGCCGAGGGCCGCGTCGACGGTGGCCGGCTGGGTCACCTTGATGCCGCGCTCCCCCGTCCAGGAGGACAGGTAGGCGGTGCTGCGGGCCCGGAGGTTCCCCGGCGGACGTACGCCGTAGACCTCGTGCAGTTCGGCGATGAGCTTGAGCTCGATCGCGGCGACCCCGGTGATCTCGGTCGCCAGTTCGGTCGGCATGGCCGGTGGCACCGGGAGCATCGCCGCCGCCCCGATACCGGCGCCGACCGTGGAGGTGCCGGCCGCCGCGCCCGCCACCAGCTTGTCGGCGAGTTCCTCGGGCCCGAGGCCGGGGAACTGGCGGCGCAGGGTCGCGAGGTCGCGTACGGGCACACGCGGGGCGATCTCGAGGATCCGGTCCGCGACGTACGCCAGCCCCGCGCGGGCTCGGCTGCCGCCCCTGCGGGCCCCTTCCTGGGCCAGGTGCCGGGCCTTGTCACGGACCACCGCGGCCCGTCGCCTGGCGAGGGGCTGCGGCTCCGGCGCCGTCGGGTGGTCGTCCCGGCCGGACGCCGGTTCGAGCGAGGCTCCCGCCGAGGCTGAGCCCCGCTCGTCGTCACGCGCACCGTGCGGGCCGCCGTGCGGCCCCTTGTCCGCTCCCCGCAGGGAGAAGCGGCGCTTCCGCGGAGGGGTCGAGCCAGTCACGGCCGACCCGTCCTCAGTCGCAGTCGCGGCAGATCGGCTGGCCGTTCTTCTCGCGGGCCAGCTGGCTGCGGTGGTGCACCAGGAAGCAGCTCATGCAGGTGAACTCGTCCTGCTGCTTGGGCAGCACGCGGACGGCCAGTTCCTCGTTCGAGAGGTCGGCGCCCGGCAGTTCCAGGCCTTCGGCGGCCTCGAACTCGTCGACGTCCACCGCGGAGGTGGACTTGTCGTTCCGGCGGGCCTTCAGCTCTTCAAGGCTGTCCGAGTCGACGTCGTCGTCGGTCTTGCGTGGAGTGTCGTAATCGGTTGCCATGTCGCTCTCCCCCTCTGGGTGTCTGCGGTGTCTTCAGCGCACGTAACGCGTGAGAGGCCGGACTTGTGCCCGACCTGAGGCGGAGATTTTGCCTCACATCAAGGTCTGTTACTCAATCGACATCCAAGCCGGCCGCTCGTGAGTGATCGGCTTGGATGGCGGTGAGGACCGTACACGGTTCGAATGCCGCGCCTCAAAGGCGCCTCACCGTGTACTTCCCGTGATCTAGAGCCCTGAAAACTGGGATTTTCCCGGCTTTCCGCCCCGTGTCATGATCACGCGGAGTACATGGCCGGAAATCCGTCCATGTGATCGATCACACAGGATCAACCGCTGACGGGGCCCTGGAAATTCCGCGTGAAGCGAACAGGCCTCGCGTGTGTCGGATCCTGGTCACAGCGGCAGCGTGACCCGCATCACCAGGCCTCCCCCCTCGCGCGGCGTCGCCACGATGTGGCCGCCGTGCGCCCGGGCCACGGATCTGACGATGGACAGGCCGAGACCCACGCCCTTGTCGCTGCCCGTACGCTCCGTGCGCAGCCGTCTGAACGGCTCGAAGAGGTTGTCGATCTCGTACGCCGGCACCACCGGGCCGGTGTTCGAGACGGTCAGCACAGCCTGCCCGTGCTGCACCTCGGTGGTCACCTCGACCCAGCCGTTCTCGGCCACGTTGTAGCGCACCGCGTTCTGGAGGAGGTTCAGCGCGATCCGCTCCAGCAGGACGCCGTTGCCCTGCACCACCGCGGGCTTGCGCTCGCCGCGCAGGGCGACGCCCTTGGCCTCGGCCTCGGCGTGCACCTGGTCGACGGCCTGGCCGGCCACCTCGGCCAGGTCGACCGGCTTGCGCTCGACGATCTGGTTGTCGCTGCGGGCGAGCAGCAGCAGGCCCTCCACGAGCTGCTCGCTGCGCTCGTTGGTGGCCAGCAGCGTCTTGCCGAGCTGCTGCAGCTCCACCGGCGCGTTCGGGTCCGACAGGTGCACCTCGAGGAGCGTGCGGTTGATCGCGAGCGGGGTGCGCAGCTCGTGGGAGGCGTTGCCGACGAAGCGCTGCTGGGCGGTGAAGGCCCGCTCCAGGCGTTCCAGCATCTCGTCGAAGGTGTCCGCCAGCTCCTTCAGCTCGTCGTCCGGGCCGTCCAGCTCGATCCGCCGGGACAGGTCCGAGCCGGCCACCTGGCGCGCGGTGCGGGTGATCCGGCCGAGCGGGGACAGCACGCGGCCCGCCATCGCGTAGCCGAACGCGAAGGCGATCACGGCCAGGCCCAGCAGGGCCAGCAGCGAGCGGCTGAGGAGGTTGTCCAGGGCCGCCTGGCGCTGGTGGTCGGCGCACCGGCTGATCGCGTCGTTGAAGTCGGCGAGCGGGACCTGGTTGGTGATCGCGGGGCAGTTGTCGCTGGAGACCTTCAGCTCCTGGAAGCTGACGATCTTGAAGAGCGGGGCGTTGCCGTTGGTGATGGCCTGCGCGGCCAGCAGGTAGATGATCGACAGCAGCAGGATGCCGGCGATCAGGAACATGCCGCCGTACAGCAGGGTGAGGCGTATCCGGATGGTCGGGCGCAGCCATGGGAAGGGGGGCTGCGGCCTGCGGGGGTCCCAGGTGGGCTTCGGGGGCGCCTGCGGGGGCGCGGGTGTCGTGGCCACGGCGGATCAGATCCGGTAGCCGGAGCCGGGGACGGTGACGATCACCGGCGGCTCGCCGAGCTTGCGGCGCAGCGTCATGACGGTCACGCGCACGACGTTGGTGAACGGGTCGGTGTTCTCGTCCCAGGCCTTCTCCAGGAGCTGCTCGGCCGAGACCACCGCGCCCTCGCTGCGCATCAGGACCTCGAGGACCGCGAACTCCTTGGGCGCGAGCTGGACCTCCCTGCCGTCGCGGAAGACCTCGCGGCGGTTGGGGTCGAGCTTGATGCCGGCCCGCTCCAGGACCGGCGGCAGCGGCACGCTGGTACGGCGCCCGAGGGCCCGCACGCGCGCGATCAGCTCGCTGAACGCGAACGGCTTGGGGAGGTAGTCGTCGGCGCCGATCTCCAGGCCCTCGACCCGGTCGCTGACGTCGCCGGAGGCGGTGAGCATGAGCACGCGCGTGGGCATGCCCAGCTCCACGATCTTGCGGCACACGTCGTCGCCGTGCACGAGCGGGAGGTCGCGGTCGAGGACGACCACGTCGTAGTCGTTGACGCCGATGCGCTCCAGGGCGGCCGCACCGTCGTACACGACGTCGACGGCCATGGCCTCCCGGCGCAGTCCGGTGGCCACCGCATCGGCGAGCAGTTGCTCGTCCTCGACGACGAGTACGCGCACGTCGCTGTCCTTCCTGTGTCCACCCGCGTAGCGCGCGGTGAGGCGCGCGCGGGCAGGGGTGTCCGTGGGATGTGACCCCCATCCTGCCCTTTTCGGCCGTAAGTCGGCTGTAAGACGGGGTCCCGGCGGGATCCGGGACCGCAGGGACCGGGGTCGCGGGGCGGCCGGGCGAGATTTTCTCCGGCGGTTGAGGTTTCCCGCGCGGAGAGCGGGGGGAGGACGGCATGTACACCCCGCGATCACGCTCTGCATGTGCCGCAGCACCATGCGGTACACAGCGATCCGTCTCCGCATCCGCAGAGTTGGCGTGGGTGTCCGGCACCGTCGCCGCCCGGCCGGGCTGCGCTGGGCACCCGCGGCAGACGTGATCGTTTTCCTCCGAACGGCACACCCCCGTGCCACCCGACCCACGACCCAGGACGAGGGGGCGCAGCATGGACGCATTCACCGCAGGACTTCTGCAGCGCATAAAGGCGACCGAGTCCGATCTGTCGCGGGCTCGTGACGAGGGCGACGACTTCCTTGTCGAGGTGGAGCAGGCTGAGCTCGACGACCTGCGCCGCCTCGCCGCCGACCACGGTGTGGAGGTCGCCGCGTCACGCGTCTGTTAGGCCCGCAGTGCAGGAACGGGACCCCCGGCGAATCCAGCGCCGGGGGTCCCGTTCGTCCAGCACCCTGTGCCTCGCCTGCCCGCCCGGAGGCGGACTAGTCGTGCCAGGCGCCGAAGTCCTCCAGCAGCCGCTGGAGGGGCTCGAAGACGCCCGGGGCGCCCGCGACCGTCAGATCGCCCGTGGGGCGCTCTCCGGGGCGTCCACCGGTCAGCGCGCCCGCCTCCCGGGCGATCAGGTCCCCCGCCGCCACGTCCCAGGCGTGCAGCCCGCGCTCGTAGTAGCCGTCGAGCCGGCCGCAGGCCAGGTCGCACAGGTCGACCGCGGCCGAGCCGCCGCGCCGGATGTCCCGCAGCAGCGGGATGAGCCGGGCGGCCACCTCGGCCTGGTGGGTGCGGACCCGGGCGACGTAGTTGAAGCCGGTGGAGACCAGCGCCTGGTCCAGCGGGGGCGCCGGGCGGCAGGCCAGCGCCCGTTCGCCCTCCCACGCGCCCGTGGCCCAGGCCCCGCCGCCGCGTACCGCGTGGTACGTCTCGCCGCGCATCGGCGCCGCGACCACGCCGACGACGGTCTCGCCGTCCTGCTCGGCCGCGACGGACACGGCCCAGGTCGGCAGGCCGTAGAGGTAGTTGACCGTGCCGTCGAGCGGGTCGATCACCCAGCGGATGCCGCTGGTGCCCTCGACGGAGGCGCCCTCCTCGCCGAGGAAGCCGTCCTCGGGCCGCCGGCCGGAGATCAGGTCGGTGATCAGCTTCTCGGCGGCGATGTCCATCTCGGTGACGACGTCGATCGGGCTCGACTTGGTCCTGGCCACGGCCAGATCGGCCGGCCGGCCGTCGCGCAGCAGCTCACCGGCCCGGCGGGCGGCCTCCTGGGCCAGTTCGAGCAGTTCCCGGTGGAGGGCGTCGGTCACGGGGCTCCTCATGCGAAGGGGCTGTCGGCGCCGGCGGCGGCCGGCTTCGGGGCGCGGGCCGGGCAGCAGCCGACGGGGCACAGGTCGTGGCTGGGGCCGAGCGCGCCCAGGGCGCACCGCGTGACCTGCTGCCCGCGCTCCGCCGCGGACCGCTCCAGGACCAGCTCGCGGACGGCCGCCGCGAACCGCGGGTCGGCGCCCACGGTGGCCGAGCGGCGCACCGGCAGGCCCAGCTCCCCGGCCTTGGCCGTGGCCTCGGTGTCGAGGTCGTACATGACCTCCATGTGGTCGGAGACGAAGCCGATGGGCGCCATGACGACGGCCGGGACGCCGGCGGCGTGCCGCTCCTCGAGGTGGTCGCAGATGTCCGGCTCCAGCCACGGGATGTGCGGGGCGCCGGAGCGGGACTGGTAGACGAGCCGCCAGGGGTGGTCGACGCCGGTGCGCTCGCGGACGGCGTCGGCGATCAGCTGGGCCACGTCAAGGTGCTGCTCGACGTAGGCCCCGCCCTCTCCGTGGGCCTCGGCAGGGCCGGAGGTGTCGGCGGCGGAGGTGGGGATGGAGTGCGTGGTGAAGGCGATGTGGGCGCCGTCGCGCACGTCGTCGGGGAGGTCCGCGAGGGAGCGCAGCACTCCGTCGACCATGGGCTCGACGAAGCCCGGGTGGTTGAAGTAGTGCCGCAGCTTGTCGACCTTCGGCGGCCGCACGCCCTCCTCCTGGAGGGCGGCCAGGGCGTCGGCCAGGTTCTCGCGGTACTGGCGGCAGCCCGAGTAGGAGGCGTAGGCGCTGGTCGCGAGCACCAGGACGCGGCGCCGGCCGTCGGCGGCCATCTCGCGCAGGGTGTCGGTCAGGTACGGCGCCCAGTTGCGGTTGCCCCAGTAGACCGGCAGGTCGAGGCCGTGCTCGGCGAAGTCCTCGCGCAGCGCCTTCAGCAGGGCGCGGTTCTGGTCGTTGATGGGGCTCACCCCGCCGAACAGGAAGTAGTGCTGCCCGACCTCCTTCAGGCGTTCCTTGGGGATGCCGCGCCCGCGCGTGACGTTCTCCAGGAACGGGACCACGTCGTCGGGTCCTTCGGGGCCGCCGAAGGAGAGCAGGAGCAGGGCGTCGTACGGGGTGGGATCGAGCGCGTCTGGCATGACTCGATCCTGCCACCCGGCACCGACGGCGGAGGAACAGCGGGGTGAAGAGTCGTGTTCGTGATGGTTTCGCGGTGATTATCCGGCTGCTTCCCGTGGCGTCCCCGAGCGGTTTCGGGGGTGCACTTAGGGCGACCTAACTCGTAAGCTGTACCAATCGCATTCGCGCCTTACGAGCCGCCCCGGAGTCCACGTGCCCAGCCCCTACCGCGCCCTGTTCGCCGAGCCCGGCACGAAGGCCTTCTCCGCCGCGGGGTTCGTCGGCCGGATGCCGCTGTCCATGATGGGCATCGGCGTGGTCACGATGATCTCGCAGCTCACCGGCCGCTACGGCCTGGCCGGCGCGCTGTCCGCCACCATCGCGCTGTCCGCCGCCGCCGTCGGACCGCGGATATCCCGGATGGTGGACCGGCACGGGCAGCGCCGGGTGCTGCGCCCGGCGACCCTGGTCGCGCTCACGGCGGCCGCCGGGCTGCTGCTGACCGCGTCCCTCGGCGGACCGGACTGGACGCTGTTCGTCTGCGCGGCCGGGATCGGCTCGGTGCCGAGCCTGGGCGCGATGATCCGGGCCCGCTGGGCGGCGCTGTACCGGGGGACGCCGAAGCTGCACACCGCCTACTCCTTCGAGTCGGTGGTGGACGAGGTCTGCTTCATCTTCGGGCCGATCATCTCCATCGGACTGTCCACGGCCTGGTTCCCGGAGGCGGGCCCCCTGCTGGCCGCGTGCTTCCTGGCCGCCGGCGTCTTCTGGCTGACGTCCCAGCACGCCACCGAGCCGCGGCCGCACCCGCGGGAGCGCAAGGGGGGCGGCAGCCCGCTGCGCTCGCCGGGACTCCAGGTGCTGGTCGCCACCTTCGCGGCCACCGGCACGATCTTCGGGGCGGTCGACGTGGTCACCGTGGCCTTCGCCGAGGAGCGCGGTCACAAGGCCGCCGCGAGCGTGGTCCTCGCGCTGTACGCCGCCGGATCCTGCACGGCCGGGGTGGTCTTCGGTCTGATGCGGTTCGCCGGGGCGCCGGAACGCCGCTGGCTCCTGGACGTGTCGGCCATGGCCGTGAGTATGATCCCCCTCCTACTGGTCGGAAACCTGCCGCTTCTGGCCGTGGCGCTGTTCGTTGCGGGGCTGGCCATCGCGCCGACGATGATCACGACGATGTCCCTCATCGAAGAGCACGTACCTCGCGCGCAGCTCACCGAGGGCATGACCTGGGTGAGCACCGGCCTCGCGGTCGGAGTCGCGCTCGGCTCCTCCGTCGCCGGCTGGGTGATCGACGCAGCCGGGGCGCGCGCCGGGTACGGGGTTCCGGCCGTGTCCGGAGCCGTCGCGGTCACGGTCGGTTTCCTCGGGTACCGCCGGCTCCGCAGGCCGGCCGCGGGTCGGGGAGGCATCGTTGAGCACCACGTCGAGCGCGAGGAACAGCACCTGGCGTAACTGGGGCGGCAACGTCTCCGCCCGCCCCGCGCGCGAGGTCGCGCCGGCCTCGGTGGAGGAGCTGGCCGCGGAGGTGCGCCGGGCGGCCGAGGACGGCCTGAAGGTGAAGGCGGTCGGCACCGGGCACTCCTTCACGTCCATAGCCGCCACGGACGGTGTGCTGATCCGTCCGCAGCTGCTGACCGGCATACGCGGCGTCGACCGGGAGGCCATGACCGTCACGGTGGAGGCGGGCACGCCGCTCAAGAGGCTCAACGCGGCGCTGGCGCGCGAGGGGCTGTCGCTCACCAACATGGGCGACATCATGGAGCAGACGGTCTCCGGCGCGACCAGCACCGGCACCCACGGCACCGGCCGCGAGTCGGGCTCGATCGCCGCCCAGATCAGGGGCCTTGAGCTGGTGACGGCCGACGGCTCGGTGCTCACCTGCTCGCAGGAGGAGAACCCGGAGGTCTTCGCGGCCGCCCGCATAGGCCTGGGCGCCCTGGGCGTCGTCACGGCGATCACCTTCGCCGTGGAGCCGCTGTTCCTGCTCACCGCGCGCGAGGAGCCGATGCCCTTCGACCGGGTGACCGCCGAGTTCGATCAACTGTGGGCGGAGAACGAGCACTTCGAGTTCTACTGGTTCCCGCACACCGGGAACACCAACACCAAGCGCAACAACCGCAGTGCGGGCCCGGAGCAGCCGGTGGGGCGGCTGTCCGGCTGGTTCGAGGACGAGTTCCTCTCCAACGGCGTCTTCCAGGTGGCCCAGTGGGTCGGGCGCGCGGCGCCGGCGTCCGTCCCGGCGATCGCGCGGATCTCCAGCAGGGCGCTGTCCGCGCGGACGTACACGGACATCCCGTACGAGGTGTTCACCTCGCCGCGCCGGGTGCGCTTCCTGGAGATGGAGTACGCCGTCCCGCGCGCGGCCCTGGTGGACGCGCTGCGCGAGCTGAAGGCCATGGTGGACCGCTCCGGACTGCGCGTCAGCTTCCCGGTCGAGGTGCGCACCGCCCCGGCCGACGACATCACCCTGTCCACCGCCTCCGGCCGGGACACCGCGTACATCGCGGTGCACATGTTCCGCGGCACGCCGTACCACGCCTACTTCACCGCCGCCGAGCGCATCTTCACCGCGCACGAGGGCCGGCCGCACTGGGGGAAGCTGCACACGCGGGACGCGGCGTACCTCTCCGGGGTGTACCCGCGCTTCGCCGAGTTCACGGCGCTGCGCGACCGGCTCGACCCGGAACGCCTGTTCCAGAACGACTACTTGCGGAGGATTCTGGGGGCGTAGCGATTAGTTCCGTTTCCGGGGATTACGTGAGGTTCGCCACCTCCAAGATCGCCACAACCCGGTGACGAACGGCCAAGTAGCACCCCTTGCGAGAAGTTGGGCGGCGCGCCCATCCACGCACATGGTCCAAATGGAGTACTGTTGCGAGCCCTGGGTCCGGTCTCCCACCAGGCTGTCCGCGACCTCGCAGGACCGCCGGGAGGGGGCCAGTTGCACAGGGTGACGGAGTTGGTCACTTAGCGTTGCGAACAGGTAACCGTGCCATAACGGCGGCCCAGGGCCCATGCCCGACACGCCGGGCAACTCGGCAAGGTTGTGGCAGGCTGCACCCGGGCAGGCCACACTCGACTAGCGGAAGCAGCGACGCACGTGACGTCGGCAGGCACCACCCGGGAGGTCCCCATGCCCGAACTGCGTGTCGTGGCCGTCTCCAATGACGGCACACGGCTGGTGCTCAAGGCTGCCGACTCAACGGAGTACACGCTTCCGATCGACGAGCGGCTGCGCGCCGCCGTCCGCGGCGACCGGCCCCGTCTCGGCCAGATCGAGATCGAGGTGGAGAGCCATCTCCGCCCCCGTGACATCCAGGCGCGTATACGAGCAGGCGCCACCGCCGAAGAGGTCGCCCAGCTCGCCGGCATCCCGGTCGACCGGGTACGGCGCTTCGAGGGACCCGTGCTGGCCGAGCGCGCCTTCATGGCCGAGCGCGCCCGCAAGACCCCGGTCCGCCGGCCCGGCGAGAACTCCGGTCCGCTGCTCGGCGAGGCCGTCCAGGAGCGGCTGCTGCTGCGCGGCGCCGACAAGGACACCGTGCAGTGGGACTCCTGGCGCCGCGACGACGGCACCTGGGAGGTCCTGCTCGTCTACCGGGTCGCGGGCGAACCGCACTCGGCGAGCTGGACGTACGACCCGCCCCGGCGGCTCGTCCAGGCGGTGGACGAGGAGGCGCGCTCCCTCATCGGCGAGTCCGACGACCTCGCCGTGCCGGAGCCGAGCTTCCCGTTCGTCCCGCGCATCGCCCGGCTGCCGCGCGACCGGGGCATGGACCGCGCCCTGGAGCGGGTCGACCGGGACCGGCCGAGCCTGCCCGCGCAGGCGTCCGAGCCGGCCGAGGAGACCACCGGCGAACGCGACTCGCTGACCAGCCTGCTGGAGGCGGTGCCGAGTTTCCGGGGCGACCTGGTGGTCCCGGAACGGCCGGTGGAGGTCTCGGAGGAGCCGCCCGAGGAGGTCGAGGAGGAGGAGCCCCCGGCGCCCGCCGCGTCGGCCGGGTCCGCCTACGCGGACGTCCTCATGCCGCGCTCGGTGGGCAGCCACCGGGACCGGCTCATCGGCTCCACCGACCGCCAGGCCGAGGCCGACGGCGTCCGCCCCGGCCGCCGGGCCGCGGTCCCGAGCTGGGACGAGATCGTCTTCGGGACCCGGCGCAAGAAGCAGGAGTAAACGGGCCGTACGCCCGTGTGGATCCTCGTACGACGGGTGAGAGGCGGGAGCACACGCGCGTGCCCCCGCCTCTTCGGCCCTAGCGGGGATCCGGACCCACGGCCACCGGGCGGGACGGGTCCGAGGACCACTCCGACCAGGAACCGACGTACAGAGCCGCCGGAATGCCCGCGACCGCGAGCGCCAGCACCTCCTGGGCGGCCGACACGCCCGAGCCGCAGTAGACGCCCACCGGAACGTCGCCGGACACCCCCAGGGCCTTGAAGCGGTCCCGCAGGTCCGCCGCGGGCAGGAACCGGCCGTCCGGGCCCACGTTCTCGGTCGTCGGCGCCGACACCGCGCCCGGGATGTGCCCGCCGACCCGGTCGATGGGCTCCACCTCACCGCGGTACCGCTCCCCCGCGCGCGCGTCGAGCAGCACGCCCGAGCCGGCCAGGGCGGCCGCCTGGTCCGCGTCCAGCAGCCCGGCGGGGTCCGGCACGGGCCGGAAGTCGCCCTCGGCGGGAGCGGGCGTCCTGGTGGACAGCGGACCCTCCCAGGCCGGCAACCCGCCGTCGAGGCACCGCACGTCCGGGTGACCCGTCCAGCGCAGCAGCCACCACGCGCGCGCGGCGGCCCAGCCCACCCCGCCGTCGTAGACGACGACCGGCCGGGCGGCCGACACTCCCGCGCGGCGCATGGCCGCGCCGAACTCCGCGAGGTCGGGCAGCGGATGGCGGCCGCGCTCCCCGGGGGCCGAGGCCAGCTCCCGGTCCAGGTCGACGAAGACCGCGCCGGGGATGTGCCCCGCCGCGTACTCGGCCCGGCCGTCGAACGGCGGTTCGCCCGCCGCCTTCGCGAGGCTGAGCCGCCAGCGGACGTCCAGCAGGACGGGCGGCGTCTCCCCCTCGATCTCTCGGGCCAGTTCGGTCGCGCTGATGATGGCTGTCATGGCGTCATCCTTACGTCAGGGGTGGCCGCGGCGTCCAGGTCCGGCTACTCTCCCGCCGGACAGGTCCGATCACCCGGCGTACGGGACCGGGCACAGTCTGTACAACTGTCGGACACTCGCCGGCCGTCGCCGGGAAGCGGCGCACGGCGGCGCAGCGGACATTCCCTCCCGGTGCCCCGGGCGGTCGGCGCGGCCCGGCGCGCGGCACCCCGGAGGGCGCGAGGACCGGCACGGGTGTGCGCGTCGACGGCACACCCCTTCCGGCAGGCGGAAGCGACACGGCCCCGTGGGGGCCGGGGAGAGAGTGATCGATGACCGAGGCACGGGAGTCGGCCGGCCCGCACGCACGGCGCGCGCCCGGCACACCCTGCTGGGTGAGCCTGATGGTGCACGGGCCGGCCGCGACCGAGAGGTTCTACGGCACCCTGTTCGGCTGGGAGTTCCGGCCGGGACCGCAGCAGCTCGGCCCGTACGTGCGGGCGCTCCTGGACGGCCACGACGTGGCGGGCATCGGCCATCTGCCGCCGGACCGCCGGCTGCCGGTCGCATGGACGCCGTACTTCGCCTCGCGGGACGTGGACGCCACGGCCGACCAGGTGCGCCTGTGCGGCGGCACGGTGGCCGTGGGCCCGCTGGACGCGGCCGAGGCCGGGCGGATGGCCATCGCCGCCGACCCCGCCGGGGCGGTGTTCGGCATCTGGCTGGGCGCGGCCCACCTCGGCACGTCGATCGGCGGCGTCCCCGGCACCCCCGCCTGGCACGAGCTGCTCACCTTCGAGACCACCGCCGTGGCCAAGTTCTACGAGACGGTCTTCGGCTACGAGGAGGAACCGGAGACCGACACGGGCTCCGACCACGTGACCCTGCGCGCCGGCGGCCGCCCGGTGGCCACCCTGAGCGGCCTGGGCCACGCCCTGCCCGGCGACCGCGGCGCCCACTGGCTGACCTACTTCCAGGTCGCCGACACCGAGGAAACGCTGCTTCAGGTCACCGAACTGGGCGGGCGGGTCCTCGCCGCGGCCCACGACACCCCGCACGGCCGGGTCGCGACGGTGGCGGACCCGGAGGGGGCGGTGTTCTCGGTGCTCGGGGATCGGCACTGACGCCCTGGCCGCCGGGCACCCCTGCTCGCCGCCCAGGGCCGCCTTCGCCTCGTCTCCGTCCCAGCCTGCCGCCGTACGCCGGATGACGTCGACGGCGAACACGTCCCGGACGGCCTGCGCGGACCGGGCCTCCACCGGAGGGTCGGACAGCACGAGGTAGCGGCGGTCGCCCTTGGCCGACGGGGTGCACTCGATCTCCAGGAGCCGGCCGAGGCCGCCGGTTCCGCACGCGCCGCCCGGGCCAAGGCCCCGCGCGCGTCCGCCGGCGTCACCGCCGCCCGAAGTGCGCGCTCCGTGGGCTCGGCGGAGTCGGTGACGACGCGAGCGCGTACTCCGCCCAGACGGTCTTGCCCGGGCCGTCCGGGCGCGGGTGCCAGTCCCAGCGGGCGGCGAGCTGCGATACGAGGAGCAGCCCCCGGCCGGCTTCCTCCTCGGCGCCGGCTGCGCCCCTCGGAGCGGTGGGGCGGCGGGGAAGGCGTTCGCCGCGGGTGTCGGTGACCTCGACACGCAGGACGTGGTCGTGGAGCGGGGCATGGAGGTGCAGGTGGAAGTCCCGGCCGGGGACGTGTCCGTGCCGCACGGCGTTCGCGGTGAGTTCCGCGACGATCAGTACGACCGCGTCGTGCGCGTCGGTGCCGTACGGGATCCCCCACGCGTCCAGCCGGACGGCCGCCATGCGGCGGGCGAGGCGGGCTCCGCGAGGTGTGGAGGTGAAGCGCATCTCGAAGGTGTTGGGTTTGGCCGTCATGCCGATCACGGTGCCGGTGGTCGCATAGCGTGACCAGCGGTGACGCGGTGACAGAGCGCTGCTGTACGCGCGGTGTCGGCGTGCGTAGGCGCTGTGCGCCGTAACGGCTTTCCCTACGGGGGCGTTGGGTCGAGGAGGCGGTGATGACGGACATGGCTGAGCGCCAGGACGCCGAGGCGGAGACCGGGGCGGTCGTGAGTCTCGGGGACGGCTGGGACAACGACGGCGGGGCCGGGCGGCGCCCGGAGGACGAGACCGGGCGCGGGATCGTGGTCGCGTTCGGGCAGACGCTGAAGACGCTGCGGCTGCGGGAGGGCCTGGAACGCGAGGAGTTCGGGCGGCGCCTCGGCTACTCGGCTTCCACGGTCGCGGCGTTCGAGCAGGGGCGGAGGATTCCGTCACCCCGGGCGATCGAGCGCGCGGACGAGGTGCTGGGGGCGGGCGGGTTGCTGTGCCTGTGGAAGGAGCAGGTGGAGCGGGCTCAGTATCCGGTGTTCTTCCAGGGGATGGCGGCGTTGGAGAAGGAGTGTCTTGAGCTCCTCATGTACGACACCCACGTCGTCAACGGGCTGCTCCAGGCTGAGGAGTACATGAGGGCACTGCTCGCCATGCGGCGTCCACCGCTGGACGCGGAAACGGTCGAGCAGCGTGTGACCGCTCGACTGGCTCGGCAGGAGATCTTCGATCGGCGGTGCGCTCCTCTGCTGAGCTTCGTGATGGACGAGGCGGTCTTGCGGCATCGCTACGGCGGCGAGAGCGTACTGCGCGGACAACTGGAGCTCATTCTCCTCGTCGGTCAGAAGCAGAACGTCGAGGTCCAGGTCATGCCGACCGAATGCGAGGAGAACGCAGGCGTCAACGGTCCCTTCACAGTGGTCACTCGCAAGGACGGCAAGAAGTTCGTGTACGCCGAGACACATGCGACCAGTGCTCTTGAGACCGACCCGGAACAGACAGCTCTCGCCTCGGCCCGTTATGGGATCATCCGATCACAGGCTCTCAGTCCGCGAGAGTCGACGAAGTTCATCGAAGGGTTGCTGGGGGCGCTATGAACAACGCTGAGTTCTCGACCGCAGCATCCGGCCTCGCCTGGTTCAAGAGCAGCTACAGCGGGACCGAGGGCGGTCAGTGTGTAGAGGTCGCGCCGGATACCGCAACCGTGCACGTCCGTGACTCCAAGGCCGTCGCCGGAGCCGTCCTCACGGTGTCGCGTGAGGCGTGGGCGGAGTTCGTCGGGCTGGCCTCGTCCGAGCGGTGCGTCTGACGCTCAGTCGGCGAAGTGCTCCATCCGGCGGAGGCCTCTGCGTGTCCCCGGGGTCCCTCACACCCGGGACGCGGGCCGGTGCGCACACCGGGTTGAGGCCGCGTCACCAAAGGGGCGTCGTTGCCTTGTCATCCTCAAACCGGGCGGTTACCTTCGCCAGCAGGGCTGGGCGACACGGGGAAGCGTTGCGCCGACGGGGGAAGGCACGACATTGGGGATTCATCGCGCCACGGAGGAAGTCACCAGTGCGCTGAGGTTCGTCACCGATTCCGGGGGGACAAGCGGTAGGACGGCCGAGTTGGTCCGGGCACCGATGTCCGAGGCCTGCACCCGGCTCGTCGTGGTGGACAGTCACCACCTGTTCCGCAGCGGTCTCGTGTCCCTCCTCGCGTCGGTTCCGACGTTCGTCGTCGAGGCCGAGGGCTCGACCGGCGCCGAGGCGGTCCTCCTGTGCCGGCTGCTGCGGCCGGACGTACTGATCATCGACACGGAGATGCCGGGTCCCGATCCGCACGAACTGCTGATCGACGTCCTCGAGGACAGCCCGAACACCAGGGTGATCATCCTGAGCATGCACGACGACGGCGCGCGGATCCGCGAGCTGACAGCCGTCGGAGTGTCCGGCTTCCTGCACAAGTCGGTCGACTACCGGACCCTCAGGACGGCGATCGACTGCGTGCTGACGGACTCGGACCAGCTCGTCATCCACCTGCCGCAGAGGTCCCTGTTCGCGGACGACTGGACCGGGGCCAAGGTGTCCGGTCCGATGTCGGCCCGCGAGCTCGAAGTGCTCGCCATGCTCGCCGAGGGCATGAGCAACGCCGAGCTCGCCGGACGGCTGTTCATCAGCGTGAGCACGGTCAAGCGCCACCTCACCAACATCTACCGCAAGCTCGGCGCGGTCTCCCGGGTCGACGCACTGCGGCGGGCCGTGGCGGCGGGCATGCTGCCCGAGCGGCACCCGGACGGGCGACCGGCTGCTACGTCAGGCTCGCCGACACTTCCGCGACAAGCTCGCTCACGTCCGCCCGACCGGTTGCGTAGGACGTCATGAGACGGGTCACCCCGTCCGGCGAGAGGTAGCAGGTCCAGCGCTCGCGCAGCGAGTTCGTCGCCGCGGGCGGCAGCTCCACGAAGACCGCGTTGGACTGCACCGGCTGGGTCAACCGCAGTCCGGGCAGTCCTTCCAGGTCCGCCGCGAGACGGGCGGCCATGCCGTTCGCGCTCCGCGCGTTGTCCAGCCAGAGCTCGCCGTCGAGCAGCGCGCTGACCTGTGCCGCGAGGAACCGCATCTTCGACGCCAACTGCGCCTGCTGACGCCGTAGATAAGGCGCCCGCTCGGCGACGCCGGGCGTCATGAGGAGCAGCGCGTCGGCGCCGAGCGCCCCGTTCTTGGTGAACCCGAAGCTGAGGGCGTCGGCGAAGCGGGCGATGTCGTCCACCTTGCAGCCCAGGTGGGCCACGGCGTTGGCCAGCCGTGCCCCGTCCAGGTAGAGGCGGAGCCCCTCGCGGTCGCAGAGGTCGCGCAGCGCCGCGAGCTCCTCCAGTGAGTAGCAGGTGCCCAGTTCGGTGGCCTGGGTGATGGCCACGGTCGAGGGACGGGGCGTCCGTACGTCCGTGCACCGCTTCAGCACGTCCTCTATCGCCGCCGGGGTGAGCTTGCCGTGCGGCGCCGGGGCGAGCAGCAGCTTCCTGCCCAGCATCGCCTCCACCGCCCCGCACTCGTCGACCGCGAAGTGGGCGTTGTCGGCGCAGATGATCGCGTCACCCGGACCGAGCAGGGCGGAAAGGCCGAGGACGTTCGCGGCCGTGCCGTTGAAGAGCAGCAGCGGGACCGCCGCCGGTCCGGCCAGATCGCGCAGGCCCGCTTCGGCCGCCGCCGTCCAGCGGTCGCCTCCGTAGGCCGGCGCCGGCCCGCGGGCGGCCGCGCCGATCGCGGCCAGGACGGCGGGGTGGGCCGACGCGTGGTTGTCGCTCGCGAAGTCCTCGCGTGCGGGACCCGTCGGTCTGTTCATGGCGACAAGTCTTCCGGCCCCGTGAAACCACCGGCAACGTCTTCATGGCTCGGAGCGCTACACCTTCCGGCTCATCCTCGATACGACCAGGTTGTACCACCTGGCCGGGAAGGTGGTATCTCCGCCGCTACCACCTCCTCACCACCGGAGGCCGAACCTAGGCTCGGGACCGGTTATGGCGATCCGCCGGGCGGCAGCCCGGGAGAGGTTGTGAGGAAGATGACCGTTGCGACCATGCTCGTGAACGTACCCGACACGCCGTCCGCGTACCTGTCGGTGTGTTTCTTCGGCCGGTTCGTGACCTCGGTCGGCGGTATGCCGGTCGAGCGCTGGAGGGCCGGCAAGTCCCGCAGCTTCTTTCAGTACCTCATGCTGCACCGGAACCGGGTGATGACCCGTGACCAGCTGCGGGACGCGCTCTGGCCGGAGGCCGAGTGGCGCGCCTCCTCCAGTTCGCTGAAGGTGGCCTGCTGCGGAGCCCGCAGCACGCTCGGCGCCAGCAAGACCCCGGAGGACGCCGGGTCGCCGATCCGGCTGCTTCACCGCGACGGCGGGTACCTGCTCGACGCGGACGACGCCTGGTGCGACATCGAGGAGTTCCGGGACCTGGTCCACGACGGCATGCAGCACCGCTCCCACGGCCGTGCGGAACAGGCCGAGGAGAGCCTGACGAGGGCGATCGCCCTCTACCACGGCGACTTCCTGGCGGGTCAGGACGAGGACTGGATCGCCGAGGCGCGGGAGTACTACCGGTCGCTGGCGCTGGGCGCCCTCGACGTCCTGCGTTCCGCCGCGGTGGAACGCGGCGACGCGGACGCGGTCTTCGCGCTCGGTCAGCGCACCCTGGAGCTCGACGCCCTGCACGAGCCGACCTACCAGGACCTGATCAGGGTCGCGGGCCTGCGTGGCCAGCCGGAGCAGGCGATGCGCTGGTACCAGCTGTGCGAGCGGCGGCTGCAGCGCCTCATAGGCGTCGAACCGTCCGCCGACACCAGGCAGGCCCTGCACCAGGTCCTGAGCGGACGCGGCCGGCCGGTCGCCCTCTAGGCCGTGTCCGCGAAGTCGCGCCTGCGTCACGGGCGAACGACGCGACTTCGCGGACATGACCTAGGCCCTGTGGTCAAGTTCCCGCCCGCCCCGCGACACCACGCGACCACGCACGCGCTCCCGCCGCGGGACCGCCCTCCGGGCGACGACGGGGATTCGACGACAGGACCTGGTCCGTGCGGTCCCCAACCGGTGAAGGAAGGACTCGGGCATGCCCACGACCTCTTCGACGACCACGCCTCCAGCCGTGATCTCCCGCCTGCTGGCCCATGTGCGCGGCCACGCCGCCGAACGTCCCGACGAGCCCGCGGTCATCACGGCCGACGGTGCTCTCACCTGGGCCGAACTCGCCGTGTCCGTGGACACGTCGAGCCGTACGCTGCACGCCCACGGGATCGGGCACGGCACCGTGGTGGCGCTCGCCACCGGCCGTGACCGGCACGCGCTCACCGCGCTCCTCTCCGTCTGGGCGCTCGGCGCGACCGCGGTGCTCCTGGACGAGCGGCACCCCGCGGCCCACCTCGGCAGTGTCACGGCCAACTCCGACGCCGAGTGGATCATCGCGGCCGAGCTGACGCCGGAGGTGCTCGGCAACGGGCTTCCGGTGCTGACGGCCTCGGACCTGTTCGAGGAGCCCGCCGAAGCCGCCGCCGTCGCGGCGGAGCCCAAGTACTCCCCCGACGACGTGGCCTACGTGATCCACACCTCCGGCAGCAGCGGCCGGCCGAAGGGGGTCGACGTCTCCTTCGGGAACCTGGAGGCGTTCGTCGACGCGATCGAGACCCTCGGGATGCCGCGCGGCGGCAACGGCATCGTCGCCGTGTCGCCCGCGTTCGACGGCTGGCTGTGGTGCACCCTGCTGTACCTGGTGCACGGGAACGCGCTCGGCATCGTGGACCTCGCCCGGTCGGCGGCCGACGGACCCGCGGCCGCGATCGCCGCGCTCACGCCCAGGGTGGTGTGTCTGACGCCGTCGCTGCTGGCCGCCTGCGAGGGAGGCGTGGACAGCGCGGAGGCCATCGTGGTGGCCGGCGAACCGTGCCCGCCGGACCTGGCGAAGCGGCACGCGACCGGTCGCCGGATGCTCAACGTCTACGGGCCGACCGAGGCCACCATCGCGGCCACCTGGGCGGACAGCGCCCGCGGCGACGACCTGACCACGATCGGCACCTCGATACCCGGCTACGCCGTCCACGTGCTCGACCCCGAGGGCCGCCCGGTGCCCGACGGCGAGGAGGGCGAGCTGTACATCGGCGGGCCCGGGGTCGCGCTCGGCTACCGCCACGAACCGGAGCTGACGGCGCGGCACTTCGTGACCGACCCCCTGCTCGGCCGCGTCTACGGCACCGGGGACCTCGTCCGGCGGCGGGCCGACGGCCAGCTGGAGTTCCGCGGCCGGAGCGACACGCAGGTCAAGGTGCGCGGGTTCCGTGTGGAGCTGACCGAGATCGAGCGCCGGGCCGTCGGACCCGGTGTGGCCCAGGCCGTCGCCTACCTGCTGCCGGGAGGCCGGACCATCGGCCTCGCCGTGGTGCCCGCCGAGGGCTATCCCGGGGACGGGGAGCTGCGGGACCTCCTCGCCGCGCGGCTCCCCGCGCACCAGGTGCCGAGCGGCATCCGGCGCCTGGAGACGCTGCCGCTCACCCCGAACGGCAAGACCGACCGGGCCGCGCTCGCCACGGCGCACGCGGCCGCCGACGGCGCCGGCTCCGGGCGGCAACTGCCCGAGCCGACGGACGCGTTGCTCAGCACCGTCACACGGGTCTGGAACACCGCCCTGGAGCAACCGGTGACCGACGTGGACGCCGACTTCTTCGCCTCGGGCGGACACTCCCTGCTGGCCGCCGGGATGATCACCGCGCTGCGTCGGGAGACCGGGGTGTCCCTGTCGATGCGCGAACTGCTGAGCAACCCCACCATCCGAGGCTGCGCGGATCTCGTCCGCGCCCGGCTGGCACAGACCACGGCGGCGTCATGACCTACCTCCGCAGCTGGCCGAACGGCGCCTCACCCGCCGCCCCCGTCCTGCTCTGCCTGCCGCAGGCCGGCGCCAGCGCCCTCCAGTTCCAGGACTGGCAGGTCCGGCTCGGCCCGAGCGCCACGGTGTGCGCCGTGCAGCTGCCCGGCCGGGAGGACCGGTGGGGCGAGCCGCCGCCCGCGAGCATCGCCGAGGTGGTCGGCGCCGTGAAGGCCGAACTGGCCGACGCCGGGCTCCTCGACCGGCCGCTGGTCGTCTTCGGGGACAGCCTCGGCGGCCTGATCGCCTACGAGCTGGCCCGGGCGGTCGGCCCGGCCGCACTCGTGGTCTGCGTCTGCCGGGCGCCGGTCCACTGGGCGCGGCAGGGCGGACTCCACGAGGACGACGTCGAACGGCTGGCGTCGGCGAGCGTCGAGGGCTCGGAGCTGCCGCCGGAGCTCGTCGCCGAACTGCGCGACATCGCCGCCGAAGTGCTGCGCCGCGACGCGGAGTTGTCGAAGACCTTCCACGACGTGCCGGGCACGGAGCCGCTGCGCTGCCCGGTGTACGCGTGGGGCGCCGTCGCCGACGAGACCGTCACCCCCGCCCAACTGGACGACTGGCGCGATGTGACCACCGGGCCGCTGCACCGCCACGACTTCGCCGGCGGGCACCGGATCAGCCGCGACGATCCGGGCACGGTGCTCGGACGGCTCTCCCGGGTGCTGGCCGACATCGCCGAGGAGGAACCGTCATGATCCCGCAGGCGCCGCCGGTGATCGACCTGGTCGATCCCGGCCCCTTCGCACGCAACGACTTCTGGGACACCCTGGCCTGGCTGCGCACCAACGCGCCGGTGTACCGGCACGCGGGCGGCCCCGTGCCGTTCTGGGTGCTCACGAAGCACCGTGACATCGCCGCCGTGTACGCGGACTCCGCGCATTTCGGCTCCCGCTTCGGGATGCGGATCGGCAGCGACACGGCCGCCGTGGCGGCGGTCGCCCAGCGGATGCTGATCGTCTCCGATCCGCCGCAGCACACGGCGGTCAAGCGGACGCTGATGGAGTGGTTCGGACCCTCCCGCATGCCCCGGGTCGACAGGCTCGTGCGGCAGGTGGTGGACGAGCTGGTCACCGACGACGTCCTCGACCGGCCGCTGGACTTCATCGAGGTGGCCAAGCGGCTGCCGAACCATGTGGTGTGCGCCCTGATGGATCTCCCCCGGGCGGACTGGGACTGGATCGGCACGGTCACCACCGAGGCGTTCGACGACGCGTCGGGCAAGCACGCCAACGGCGAGATCTTCCTGTACTTCGCCGATCTGCTCGCGGCACGACGGGCGCGGCCGGGTGACGACTTCGTCAGCTGGGTCGCGACCCAGGGCAGGGTGGACGCCGACGGCGACCGCCCGCTGACCGACGAGGAGATCATCTTCAACTGCAACGGGGTGCTCTCCGGCGCCAACGAGACCACCCGCTACGTCGCGGCCGGAGGCCTGCTCGCCTTCGCGCAGTTCCCCGAGCAGTGGGACCGGCTGCGCGCCCTCGGCGCCGCCGGAGTGGCCGGGGCGGTCGAGGAGGCGCTGCGCTGGACCTCGCCGGGCGTGCACGCGATGCGCACCGTGCTGCGCCCGACGGAGATCGCCGGGCAGCGGCTGCGGCCGGGCGAGCGGGTCACACTCTGGAACGCCTCCGCCAACCGGGACGAGGAGGTCTTCGACGAGCCGGACCGGTTCCTCGTCGACCGCAGCCCCAACCGGCACCTGGCGTTCGGCCACGGCAGGCACCTCTGCCTCGGCGCGCGCATGGCGCGCTGCGAACTCGGCGCCCTGTTCGGCCGGCTGGCGGGGCGCGTCGGCGGTGTGGAGCTCACCGGCACCCCTTCGTTCACGCCGTCCAACTTCACCTGGGGAGTCAGCGCGCTCCCGCTGCGGCTGAACGGGCGTGCGTAACCGTCGATTAATCGCCACCGCCGACGATGCGGCGAAGACAACCATCTGATGGAGGTCAGCATGGGGGAGCCCATTCGGAACATCGTCATCATCGGCGGCGGCACCGCCGGTTGGATGGCCGCGTCCTACCTCGGAAAGGCACTGTCCGGCCAGGCCGCCATCACCGTCGTCGAGGCGCCGGCGATCGGGCGGATCGGCGTCGGCGAAGCGACCGTGCCCAACCTCCAGCGGGTCTTCTTCGACTACCTCGGCCTGCCGGAAGAGGAGTGGATGGCCAAGTGCAACGCCAGTTTCAAGATGGCTGTCAAGTTCATCAACTGGCGCACCGCCGGGCCGGGTGAGCCGACCAGCCGGCACGACGGCACCCGGTCGGACCACTTCTACCATCCGTTCGGCCTGCTGCCCTCCCCCGACGGCGTGCCGCTGTCGCACTACTGGACGCGCAAGCACCTGTCCGGCACGACCGACGAGGCGTTCGACTACGCGAGCTTCGTGGAACCGCCGCTGATGGACGCGAAGCGGTCGCCGCGGTTCCTGGACGGCACCCGCTGCACGAACTACGCCTGGCACTTCGACGCCGCCCTCGTGGCGGCGTTCCTCCGCGACTTCGCCACCGCCAAGCAGGGCGTACGGCACATCGAGGGCACCGTCTCCGACGTCCGGGTCGACCCGCACGGCTCCATCGAGTCGGTCACGCTGGAGTCGGGCCAGGTCGTCGCGGGCGACCTCTTCGTCGACTGCAGCGGCCTGCGCGGTCTGCTGATCAACAAGGCGCTCGGCGAGCCCTTCATCGACATGAACGACCACCTGCTGAACAACAGCGCGGTCGCCACCCAGGTCCCGCACGACGACGAGGCGGACGGGATCGAGCCCTTCACCTCGTCGATCGCGATGCCCGCCGGGTGGACGTGGAAGATCCCGATGCTCGGCCGGTTCGGCACGGGCTACGTGTACTGCGACACGTTCGCCGACAAGGACGAGGCGACCCGCGACTTCTGCCGGCTGTGGGGGCTGGACCCGGAGAAGGTCCCGCTCAACCACATCAAGTTCCGGGTCGGCCGCAACCGCCGGGCGTGGGTGGGCAACTGCGTCAGCATCGGACTGTCCTCGTGCTTCGTCGAACCGCTGGAGTCGACCGGCATCTACTTCATCACCGCCTCGCTGTACCAGCTCGTCAAGCACTTCCCGGAACGCGACGTCGACCCGGTGCTGCGGGACCGCTTCAACCGCGAGATCGTCGACATGTTCGACGACACCCGGGACTTCCTGCAGGCGCACTACTCGCTGTCCCCGCGCACGGACACGCCGTTCTGGCAGGCCACCAAGGAGCTCACGCTGGCCGACCAGATCAAGGAGAAGATCGAGATGTTCCGCTCCGGCGTCCCGATCAACCCGCCGGCGACCGACGAACGCACCTACTACGGCAACTTCGAGGCGGAGTTCCGCAACTTCTGGACCAACGGGAGCTACTACTCGGTCTTCGCGGGTCTCGGCGTCCGGCCGCGGAACGCGCTGCCGATCCTCTCCTACCGGCCCGACTCCGTCACCTCGGCGGAACGGACCTTCGCCGACGTGAAGGCCCGCCAGCGCCGGCTGGTCTCCGAACTGCCCTCCGCGCACGAGTACCTGCGGCAGCTGCACCGGGACGACTCGCCGCAGGACACCGCCGCATGGGCCCCGCGGCGGACAGTGTGACCAACACGTCGGCAACGTACGTCACGGCGGAGGAGGCGTTCCGCCGGGTGATGGGGTCCCTCCCGACCGGGGTCACCGTGGTCACCGCGCCGGCGGCCGGCGGCCCCCGCGGGATGACCTGCTCCTCGCTGACCAGCGTGTGTCTGGAACCGGCGACGCTGGCGGTGTGCCTGCGCACCGCCAGTTCGACGCGGACCGCCGCCCTCCGGCACGGGAGGTTCGCGGTGAACCTGCTGCACGGCGGGGCCGCACGCACGGCCCAGGTGTTCGCGACCGCCGTCCCCGACCGGTTCGCACTGGTCGACTGGCGGATGTCCGAGACGGGGCTGCCGCTGCTCACCGCGGACGCCTGCGCCTACGCGGAGTGCGACGTCGTCCACACCGTCGAGATCGGCGACCACACGATGATCTTCGGCACGGTCGCCGACTCCTGCCTGCTGCCCGGGACTCCGCTCGTCTACGCGCGCCGGTCGTACCGCTCCTGGGACGCCCTCCCCTCCACCCAAGACCGCCCGGAAGGCGACCGATGATGCCCACCCCTGCCGTAGAACCGCCCCCGGCGCTGCTCGCGGACCGGCCGGCCTCCTCCCACGACCGCCCCGAGCAGCGGGGCCCCTGGCACGTCGCGCCGGCGGGCGGCGACCTCGGCCGGGACCACCGGTGGTGGTCCGGGGTGTGGGTCGCCCTCCTCGCCCGCCACGGCGGACACGACCGGGTGTGGCTGGCCGGTGCGAGCGGCTGGTACGAGGTGGCGGTGGACCAGGAGGCGCCGGTCGGCGACCTGGTCTCGGCCGCGGTGGAGGTGCTCGACGGGCCGGCGTTCCAGCCGTCCCGTCCGCCGGCCGCCCCGGTGGCGGTCGTGGCGGGCGGCCCCGAGGAGCATCGCGGCGCCGGTGACATCGCCGTCGAGGTGGCGGACGGCGTCGTCGGCGTGGCCGGGGACGCGCGGCTGTGGGAGCCGGCGACGCTGGGACGGCTGGCCGGGCAGCTGCGGCTGCTCGGCGAACAGGCCGCGACCGACCCCGGCGCGCCGCTGGCGACGGTCGGCCTGCTGACCGCCGCGGACCGGCGGCTCGTCACCGAGGACTGGAACCGCACCGCCGCCGACTGGCCGCCGACCGGATACCTCGACCTGATCGCGGCTCAGGTGCGCGCCCGCCCGGACGCTCCGGCGGTGGAGCACGGCGACGTCGTCGTCTCGTTCGCCGAGCTGGACCGGCGCGGTGACCAGATCGCCGGCGAACTGCGGCGGGCCGGGGTCGCGGCCGGGGACCGCGTGGGGTTGTTCTGCCCGCGCGGCGCCGACTACGTGCTCGCCGTTCTCGGCATCCTGAAGGCCGGCGCGGCGATCGTCCCGCTCGACCCGGTCAACCCCGACGCACGGATCGCGTACATGCTCCGGGACAGCGCGGCCACCGCGGTCCTGACCGGTGACGGTCTGGCCGGCCGGCTCCCGGACGGCCCGCCGGTCCTCGACATCGCGGCCACCGCGGCCGCCCCCGCCGAACCCCCGGCGCCCACCGGGGACCCCGACCCCGTCAGCCACCTCATCTACACCTCGGGGTCGACCGGGGAGCCGAAGGCGGTCCTCGAACGCCTGCACGCGATCGAGAACCTGGTGCACTGGACCGGCCGCGCCTACGGCGTACGGCCCGGCGACCGGGCCTCCTGGCTGTCCGCGCCCGGGTTCGGCGTCCAGATCATGGAGTGGATGCCCTACCTCGCGCTCGGCGCCACGGTGTGCGTGCCCGCGGCGCGGCACGCGCTGTCCCCGGCGCAGCTGCGGGACTGGCTGGTCGCGCGGAGGGTCACCCACACCATGCTGGTGGCCGCCCTCGCGGAACCGGCCTGGGCGCTCGACTGGCCCGCCGACGCCGGCTTGCGCATCATGGTCACCACCGCGGAGCGGGTGCACAGCTGGCCGCCCGTGGACACCCCGTTCCGCGTCGTCATGACGTACGGCACCACCGAGAGCACCAACGCGCTGACCTGCCTCGACCTGGGTGCGGGCATCGACCTGACCAGTCAGGCGACCCCCTCGCACGTCAAGGCGGCGCATCCGGTGCCCGCGGGACGGCCGATCGCCAACGTCCGCGCCTACGTGCTCGACGAGCTCGACCGCCCGGTGCCGCCGGGGCTGACCGGGCGGCTGCTGATCGGCGGGGCCGGGCTGTCGGCCGGGTACCACAACCGGCCCGAGCTGACCGCGAAACTGTTCCGCCAGGACCCGGTGACCGGGTCCGGGCTCGTCTACGAGACCGGCGATCTCGCCCGGTACCGGACGGACGGCGCCATCGAGATCCTCGGCAGGGGCGACGCCCAGGTGAAGATCCGGGGCTTCCGGGTCGAGCTCGGCGAAGTGGAGTCCGCGCTGATCGGCTGTCCCGAGGTGGCCGAGGCGGTGGTCACCGCCGTCGACACGGGCGCGGGCGGCCGCCAGTTGGCCGCCTACGTCACCGCGGTCGACGGCGCCGGCCTGGAGGGCGCCGCGCTCAAGGCCCGGCTCAGTGAACGGCTGCCGTACTACATGGTGCCGTCGACGGTGACGGCGCTGCCGGAGATCCCCCGGTTGCCGAACGGCAAGACGGACCTGCGTGCGCTGCCCGCACCGGACCCGGCGGGGCGCGGTGACGACGACTTCGTCGCCGCCCGGACCGAGACCGAGGCCGCCATGGCCCGGCTCTGGGCCGAGATCTTCGACGGCCGGACGATCTCGATGACCGACAACTTCTTCCATCTCGGCGGCCATTCGCTGCTGGCCTTCCGGCTCATCGACGAGCTGCGCGGCCGGTTCGACGTCGAGCTGTCGATGACGGAGCTGTACGCGAACCCGACCGCGGCCGAGCTGTCGGCGGCCGTCGACGCGGGCCGGGCGGGCGCGGCCGCCTTCGCCGATCTGCCGCCCGTCGAGCCGGACCCGGCCGCGCGCTTCGATCCGTTCCCGCTGAACGCCGGCCAGCAGGCGATGTGGATAGGCCGCGGCAGCATGGTCGATCTCGGGAACGTCGGCTGTCACGGGTACTTCGAGTGGGAGTCGGACGACCTCGACCTCGACGCGTTCGAGCGGGCCTGGCAGGCGCTGGTCGAGCGCCACGACGCGCTGCGCACCGTCGTGCTGGCCGACGGCACCCAGCGGGTGCTCGCGGAGGTTCCCGACTTCGCCGTCGGGCGCCACGACCTGCGGGACGCGGCGGACCCCGAGCGGGAACTGCTGAACCTGCGCGAGCAGTTGTCGCACACGATCCTCGACGCGGCCAAGTGGCCGCTGTTCGACCTGCGGCTCACCCTGCTCCCCGGCGGCAGGACCCGGATCCACCTGGTGCTCGACTTCCTGGTCGCCGACGCCTGGAGCTACTTCCAGGTCATCGTTCCCGAGCTGAGCGAGCTGTACGCGGGCCGGGGCTCCTCGCTCGCGCCGCTGCGGCTGACGTTCCGCGACTACGTGCTCGGCCTCGCGGCGAACCTCGAGAAAAGCGACGTCTACCAGCGCTCCCAGTGGTACTGGCAGGACCGGCTGGCGTCGCTGCCCGGCGCGCCGCGGCTGCCCGAACGACCGGAGAGTCAGCCGGTACTGCCGGCCAGGATCGAACGGCACAGCGGCGTCCTCGGCCCCGAGGACTGGGCGGCGATCGGCGCCCTGGCCGGCGAGCACGGTGTGACCGGCTCCGGGGTGCTCGCCGCCGTCTACGCCGAGGTGCTGCGGTCCTGGTCCGCCGAACCGTCGTTCTGCCTGAACTTCCCGCTGTTCAGCCGGCTCCCCCTGCACCCCCAGATCACCGACGTGATCGGGCACACGACGACGACGCTGCTCCTGGAGGCCTCCGGGTCCGGGCAGACGTTCGCGGACCGTGCGCAGAACCTGCAGCAGCGTCTCTGGTCCGATCTGGAGCACCGCCACTTCACCGGCATCCAGGTCCTGCGTGCCCTGACCCGCCTGCGCGGAACGCTGGTGCCCGCGATGCCGGTGGTGATGACCAGCCTGGTCGGCTACCCGCCGGACCAGCGGGAGACCTCGTTCGGCTCGGCGGTGTACGGGATCTCCCAGACGCCCCAGGTGAGCCTGGACTTCCAGGTCTTCGAGACCGACGACGGAGGCCTGCGGTTCAACTGGGACTACATCCAGGCCGTCTACCCCGACGGTCTGGTCGGCGAGATGTTCACCGCCTTCCTCGACCTGCTGGGCCGGCTCACCACGCGCGACGCCTGGCGGACCGGCGACTTCGGCTACGGCGTCGCCCGGCACACGGCCGTCGCCGCCGAGGCGCAGACCGAGGCGGAGGCGGGCCCGAAGCGCACCGGGACGGCCTGGGAGCAGTACTGGGCCTCGGTGAACACGACCGGCCGCGGCGGAGACGTGCTGTGGGACGCCGACGACGCCGAGGAGATGCGCCGGCTCCTCGACACCGCGGCACAACACCTCGATCCGGCGCTGCCGGTCATCGACCTGGGCTGCGGCAACGGCCGGTACGCCAGGGCGCTCGCGACCCGGTTCCGCACCGTCGTCGGGGTCGACGTGTCGCCCACGGCGATCGCCCGGGCCCGTGAGGAGAACGCCGGGCTCGACAACCCGTCGTTCGACGTCCTCGATCCCGGGGACACGGACGCCGTCAAGGCGCTGGCGACGCGGATCGGCCCGGCCAACGTCTTCGTCCGCGCGGTGCTGCACGTCCTCGGCGACGAGGAACGTGCCGCGATGGCGTCGGCCATGACACTGCTCACCGGTGGCCGGGGAAGCGTGGTCCTGATCGAACCCGACTACGCGGCGAGTTCGTTCGGCTATCTCGGCCATGTGGGCGG
This sequence comes from Streptomyces sp. NPDC038135, assembly GCF_055601245.1. Lineage (NCBI taxonomy): Bacteria > Bacillati > Actinomycetota > Actinomycetes > Kitasatosporales > Streptomycetaceae > Streptomyces > Streptomyces sp. NPDC038135. The sequence continues at coordinate 486,769 of NZ_JBVJXS010000005.1, forward strand.
CGCCCGCGGCCGGGCCGCCGACCTCGTCCGGCCGCTCGAGGCCGCGGGAGTGCGGCACTCGACCCGCTTCGGCCCGACGGACCTGGACCGCCACTTCCCCAGCGACCACTGGCGGCGGCTGTCCACCGGACCCGCGCAGATGCACGCCGTCGACCCCGAGTCCGACCGGACCACGATCCGCGTCCCCGGCTACTTCGCCGCCGTACGGCCCGTCGCCCCCGATCGCTGACCGGAGGCGATCCGCGCCAGGCCCGTGCCGGCCCGCCCTCGTGAGGGCGGGCCGGCACCGGCCGTGGAGCGGTTCCGGCCCGGTCGGCCGAGTGTGTGGACACGAGCGACCCGGGACGGATTGGATTGGCGGGCAACAGCCCCTCGACTCCGAGGAGTTGTTCGACGAGACCGACGACGGCGCGAACCCCTCCGCTCGGTCACGAAACTAGGATGAATGCATGGTCTTCACCGGAATTCCGGACGAGGCGTTCGACTTCTACCGAGAGCTCGCCCTGGACAACTCGAAATCGTTCTGGCAGCGGCACCGCGACCGTTACGAGCGGGCGGTCCGCGAGCCCATGGCGGACCTGGTCGCCGAGCTCTCCCCGGAGTTCGGCGAGCTCCGGATGCTGCGGCCCCAGCGGGACACCCGCGCGTCCAACGACAAGTCGCCGTACAAGACCTACCAGGGGGCGCTGGTGGACCTGGAGCCCGGCCTCGGCTTCTGGCTCCACCTCGACGCCTCGGGGCTGCACGCCACCGGGCGGTTCTACTCACGCGCTCCACAAGCGACGACCGCGTACCGCTCGGTGGTGACCGAGGACCGCGGCGAGGAACTGCAGACGCTCGTGGACGGCCTGGAGAAACTCGGATTCACCCTGGGCGGGGTCACGCTGCAGACCAGGCCGCGCGGGGTTCCGGCCGACCATCCCCGCGTGGGGCTCCTGCGGCACCGGACGCTGGACATCGGCCGCGACTGCGACCGGGCCGCCGCCGGCCGTCCGGCGGCCGCCGAGTGGGTGGCCCAGACCTGGCGCGAACTCCGCCCGACGCTGGACTGGATCTCGGCCAACGTCTGCCCGCGCCTGCGCGAGTTGTCCACTCGGTGAAGCACACCGTGCGATCGGTTCGGGGAACGGCGCTCACGCGGACGGCGGGCGCCGTCCGAAGTCGCCGCTGAGCCCCGTCCGCATCGCGTGGCGCACGGCGTCGAGGCGCGAGGTCGCGCCGAGTTTGGCGTAGATGTTCGACAGGTGCCGCTTGACCGTGCTCTCGGTGATGAACAGCTCACCGGCGATCTCGGCGTTGCTGTACGCCTGTGCGACGAGGTCGAGCACCTCGGCCTCACGCGCGGAGAGGGACTCGGGCCCGGCGGCCTGCGGGGCGAGCAGGGCGCGACGCGGGAGGGAGACCGTCACGGAGTCGCTCTCGTCCGCCGCGGTCGCGCAGACGGCCGCCACCAGTTCGCGTCGCACGACGGACTTCGTCAGGTACGCCGCGGCGCCGGCGTCCAGAAGCCGCTGCACCAGCGTGTAGCCCTCGTGCATGGACAGGATGACGACCTTGCTCTCCGGGACCTGCCGGCGCAGCTGTTCCAGAGTGGTCCAGGCGTCCTGCCCCGGCATCTCGACGTCGAGCAGGATGACGTCGGGGCGGTGCCGCAGCGCGAGTTCGACGCATTCGGCGCCGTTTCCGCCCATGGCGACGACCTCGATCTGCCCGTCGGCCACCAGCAGTTCGCGCAGGCCGTCCCGGAACAGGGCGTGGTCGTCGACCAGCAGGGCCCGGACGGGCCGTGAGGTCGTCATGACGCCGCGGCCATGCGCAGGGGGACGCTGACGGCGAGGTGCACGCCCTGCCCGGGTGCGGTGCTGACGCGGACGGATCCGCCGAGTTCCCGCGTCCGCTCGCGGATCGAGGACAGTCCGCCGGAATCGGCCCCCAGGGCCTGGGCGTCGGGCAGACCGGGCCCGTCGTCGATGACGCAGGCCCGCAGTTCGCCCTCGGTGACGGTGACGGTGACCAGCAGCGAGGTGGCTCCCTCGGCGTGCAGCAGCACATTGCGTGCCGCCTCCCGCAGCACGAGGTGGACCTCCTCGGCCACGTGCCGCGGGACCGTCGCGAGATCACCGTGCGCCACGACCCGGAAGCGGATGCCCGGCGGCGCGACCGAGGACAGATAGTGGTCCAGGGCGTCGACGAGCGAACGGCCGTCCAGCGACTCCCTGAGGGTGCTCGCGAGTTCCCGCACCATGTCCAGCACCTCGGTCAGGCTGGTGGCGGCCCGGGCGAGGCCGTCCGTGACGGAGCCGGTCCCGCGGGCAAGGCGGAGTTCGGCCAGTTCTATGCCCTGGATGCCCACGCCGATGCCATGGGCTATGCGGTCGTGCAGGTCGTGGGCCAGTCGGCGCCGGCTCGCCACCGCCATGCTCTCGGTCTTCTCCAGCAGCGCTTCGAGGCAGGCCGCGGAGGCGTTCTCGAAGCGCCCCAGGACAGCGCGGTGCAGAGCACTGGCCACTTCGGCGCCGCGGCAGTCGCCGTATCCGTCCAGCAGGATCGGCAGCGCGACGTCGAAAACGTCCCCCGCGACGGCCGACGCCTCCGCCAGGAACGCCCGTTCACGCGTCGCGAGGCGGGAGACCGAAATCGCCTCGTCCGAGGGAATGGCTGATTCTGGAATGTCGGGACGCAGTGCCCGTACGGTATTTTCTAAGATTTGCCATACCTGGGCTTTCACCCATTCCAGGGCCGGTTCGTCGTCCGCGAGCGGCGAGTTCCGGACTTTCAGGCATTGCCGAAGTCCCGCCATGACCTGCTCGCCCGTCAGCGACAAGGAGAGTCGGCGCCCACACGGCCGATCGGGCTCGGAATATCCGGACATTTCCGCCGTGCAGTGACACGTCAAACGACAGGCCATGGGCCTTCCCCCGGTATCACGTCGCTGTTCGGTCGCGCCAGAACCTCTTCAGTCTCCCCGCGTCCGACCGATCCTCCGGCATGCAATCACAAAATGTTGGCCGTGAGGTTCAAAAGAGGCAACCGGATTTTCCGCCTTCGACCATTTCCCAGGTCGTAAGGCGGACGGCGACTGGCAACGACTCCGGGACGGAAATCAGGTCTCGCTGCGGCCGGCGGACGGGACCGCTTCGCCCTGGGTGGAGGCCGGGCGGCGGGGCGGGGCGAGGAGAGTCAGCAGCGGGCTGGTCGTGGCGGTCGTGATCAGGGCCATCAGGACCAGCACGGCGAAGAGCCGCTCATGGATGATCCCGGCGCTCAAACCGACGTTGAGCGCGATGAGTTCGGTGAGCCCGCGGGTGTCGAGCAGCGCCGCGACGGTGGCCGACTCGCGCTTGTCCAGGCCGTTCAGCCGGCTCGTCAGATAGCCGGGCACCAGCTTGCCCGCCATCGAGATCAGCAGCACCAGGCAGAGCAGGAGCATGCCGGATCGGTCGATCGAGCCGATGTTCAGGGACAGGCCGGTCACCACGAAGAACAGCGGCAGCAGCAGTCCCGCGGCGCCCTCCATGGCCCGCAGGACGTCGGCGTCGGGCACGTCGTCGCGGCGCGGCATGAGCAGCCCGGCCAGGAAGCCGCCGAAGACCGCGTGCAGGCCCAGTTCGGAGGTGGCCCAGGCGCAGCCCGTCGCCAGGATGATCGCCACGGGCAGCTGGTGGGTGAACATGGCGCCGGGCCGGTGGATCCACCAGCGCAGCAGCGGACGGACGAGGAAGCCGCCGCCGAGCACGAGACAGGCGATCAGGACGACGGTCAGCCAGGCCGGCCGGCCGTGCGACTCGCCCGGCATCGCGGTGGCGAGCGCGGTCCAGGCGGCCACGTCCATGACGCCGGCGGCGGACAGCGCGATCAGGCTCGCGCGGGTGCCGGCGATACCGGACTCCCGCACGATGGCCGCCAGCACGGGCAGTGCCGTGATCGACACCGCGACGGCCATGAACAGCACGAAGGAGCGCGAGCCGACGTCGTGTTCGCCCACCGAGGTGAAGGCGGACGGCATGAGGAGGACCGTGCCCGCTCCCAGGGCCATCGGGACGAGCAGGGCCGCGGCCGCCACCGACAGCGTCGTCCTGCTGCTCGTGCGCAGCGACCGGAGGTTGAGCTCGTAGCCGACCACGAACATGAAGGTGACGATGGCGACCTGGGCGAGCACGCTCAGATACGGCAGGACCTCCGGCGGGAACAGCCTGCCGGCCGGATCCCCCGGGAGCCGGCCCAGCAGGGACGGCCCGAGCACCACCCCGGTCAGGATCTGCCCGATGACCGCCGGCTGGCCGTACCGTGAGGCCACCCCGCCGAGCAGCGAGGAGACGAGCAGGATGACGGCGATGTCGCCCATCACGTAGGTGGTGACGGTCCCGACGCTCACGAGCGGCCTCCCGAAGCGCTTCCACGGCAACCGGGTTGCCGGGTCCTGTGCGGCCGCCGGTCGGACGTCCGGCGGCCCACCCTGTCAGTGGTCGAGGTCATCCGCGTATCCGGGGACGGGGTGCTCGGCGCAGATCCGGCCAACCTCGGACCGGATCTTGGCGGCCATCGCCGGGTGCACGGCGCCGGCGGTGCGCAGTTCCTCGACCACGTCCGCGATCAGGTCCGCGCACAGGGCGGCCGTCTCGGGCGGGACGGCCCGCGCCGCCAGCGTGTTGGTGCCGATCCTGATCCCGCCGGTCACTCGCGGTGGCGTGTCGTCGCCGGGCACCCGGTTCCGGTTGACCAGGATTCCGCAGGCCTCCAGAGCCTCCTCGACCGCGGCGCCGGTGACGCCGTCGGGCCGCAGGTCGGCGAGGACCATGTGGGTGTCGGTGCCGCCCGTGACCACCCGCAGGGCGCGGCGCCCGAGCTGGTCGCCGATCGCGGCGGCGTTCTCCAGCACCAGCTCCATCAGGGTGCGGAACCCGGGCTGGGCCGCCGCGTGCAGGGCCCGCGCCTTGGCCGCCACGTTGCCGAGGTCGGGCGTGCCCTGCACGAGCGGGAACACCGCGCCGTCGACCAGCTTCCGCAGCGGCGCCCGGCCGTCCGGCCCGGGCGTGTCCGCGTCCCGGCCGAGCAGGATCATGCCGCCCCGGGGGCCATAGAGCTGCTTGTAGGTGCTGGTGGTGGTCAGATGCGCGTGGTCGATCGGACTCGGGTGCAGCCCGGTGGCCACCAGACCGGAGATGTGCGAGATGTCGGCCATCAGGTAGGCGCCGACCGTGTCGGCGATCTCCCGGAACCGGGCGAAGTCGATCGTCCTCGGGTAGGCGCTGGCGCCGGCGATGACGACCTTCGGCCGGTGCTCCTCGGCCAGCGCGGCGATCCGCTCGTAGTCCAGCAGGTCGTCGGCGCCCGTGCGGTAGCAGACCGAGCGGAAGTAGCGTCCGGTGACCGAGGCGGCCGAGCCGTGCGAGAGGTGCCCGCCGCAGTCCAGGTCGAGTCCGAGGATGGTGTCGCCCGGCTCCAGCAGCCCCATGAGGACCGCGAGGTTGGCCGAGGACCCCGAGTGCGGCTGGACGTTCGCGGCCCGGGCCCGGAAGAGCGCGCAGGCCCGGCTGACGGCGAGGCGCTCGATCTCGTCGGCGATCTCGGCGCCCGCGTGGTAGCGGCGGCCCGGGTACCCCTCCGTGGTCAGGTTGGCCAGCGACGAGCCCGCGCAGGCCAGCACCGAGGGCGGCGCCACGCTGGAGGAGGCGACCAGCACCAGGGTGTCCTGCTGCCGGATGTGCTCGCGGGCGAGCAGGCCCGCCAACGCCGGGTCGTCCTCCGCGAGCGTGCCCGACGGCGACACCACGGCCGGCGTTCGCTCCGGCTCCGCCACGGCGGCCGGCGCCTCACCGGACTCCGCCGCGGCGGCCGGCGTTTCGTCCGGCTCCGTCACGGGGGCCGGTGCCTCGTCCAACTCCGCGACAGCGGCCGGTGATTCTTCCGGCTCCGTCACGGAGGCCGGTGCCTCGTCCAACTCCGCGACGGCGGCCGGTGGTTCCTCCGGCTCCGGTGTCCCGGTCGGCGCTTCGTCCGGCTCCTCCAGGGTGTGCAGCAGCTGTGCCACCCGCAGCGCCTGCGGTCCGGCGGCCGGATCGGCGGCGATCACCGACGCGAGGTCGGAGATCACCGGATTGCCGAACACGGTACGGACCGGCACGGGGGCGCCGAGCAGCTCCTGCAGCCGGGCGGCCAGCCGGGTGCCGCTCAGCGAGTCGCCGCCCAGCCGGAAGAAGTTGCCCGTCGCCGGAACCTCGGCGAGTCCCAGGATCTCCCCCACGCAGGCCGCGACGAGCTCGGCCAGCAGCCCGGCATCGGTCGGCGGCTCGGGCTCGGCCGGCTGTTCCGGGGCGGCCGCGAGATCCGCGAGCGCCAGGCGGTCGACCTTTCCGTTGGCGGTGAGCGGCAGTTCGGGGAGAAGCCTGATGCCGGCGGGCACCATGGCGGCGGGCAGTTCCTCGGACAGGTACGCCCGCAGCGCGTCCGCGCTGGGGTTCGCGCCGGCGTCCGGCACCACGAAGGCCTGCAGCCGGACCACGGCGGCGCTGCTGCGCGGCGCCGTCACGACCGCGGTCCGCACCCCGTCGAAACGGTTCAGGACCGCCTCGATCTCGCCGAGCTCGATCCGCTGCCCGGCGACCTTGACCTGGAAGTCCTCCCGGCCGAGGATCTCGATGTCACCGTCCGGCAGGAGGCGGCCGAAGTCCCCGGTCAGATAGGCGCGCTCGCCGGTCTCCGGCAGTGTGACGAACTTGGCCCGGGTGCGCTCCGGGTCGCCGAGGTAGCCGATGGCCAGGCCCAGCGGGCTCGCCACGGCCATCTCCCCGCGGGCCCACGTCGGGCGCGGCCGCAGGTCCCGGTCCACGATGTAGTACCGCTGGTTGGCGATCGGCTTTCCGTAGGGGATGCTCGTCCATTCCGGATCCACCGCGCCGATCGGGTGGAACAGCGACCAGCAGATGGTCTCGGTGGGACCGCCCGATCCGACGACCCGCAGCCCGGACGCCTGGGCGCGCGCCCGGTCGGGCAGGTTCAGCGGTATCCAGTCACCGGACAGCACCGCCAGCCGGAGGGTGCCGAGCGTCCGGTCGGTCCGGGTCTCCGCCTCGCCGACCAGCAGTTCCATGAGCACCGGCACGGAGTTCCAGATCGTCACCCGCTCGTCGCGCACCAGATCGACCCAGACGTCCGGTTCGGCGCGCTGGAACGGCGGCGGGATGACGACCGCGCCCCCGCAGGCCAGCGGCCCGAAGACGTCGTAGACCGACGCGTCGAAGTGCAGCCCGGAGATCGCCAGGAGGCGGTCCGCGGAGGTGACCTCGAACCGCTGCCGCACGTCCCGCACCAGGTTCGCCACACCGCGGTGCGCGACCACGACGCCCTTCGGCTCCCCGGTGGATCCCGACGTGTAGATGACGTAGGCGGGGTCGTCCGGCCCCTGGGCGGCGGTGAGCGGCTCGCTGGACGCGGTCGCGAAGTCGGTGTCGGCGCACAGCACGGTCGTCCCTGCCCGCGGGGCGAGCGAGTCCGCCAGACGGGACTGGGTGAGGACGATACCCACCCGCGCCGAGTCGAGCAGCCGGGCGATCCGCGCCCGCGGCGCCGCCGCGTCGAGCGGCAGGTAGGCGCCGCCGGCGGCCAGGACGCCGTAGACGGCAGCGTACTGCTCCCAGCCCTTCTCCATCACCACGCCGACCAGGTCCCCGGGCCGGACGCCCTTCTCGCGCAGCGTATTGCCGATGCGGTGGGCGTGCTCGGCCAGTTCCGCGTAGGTCAGCCGCCGGTCGCGCGCCACGACGGCTTCCGCGTCGGGCGTCCGCCGCGCCTGGGCGAAGAACCCCTCCTGCAGCAGCACGGCGGGCACGGGCTCGGCGGTGTCGTTGACCTCGTTCCAGACCGCCCGGTCGCGCCTGCCGCGCATGTCGACGTGCGGGGCGTTCCAGACGCCGTGCCCCGGCTCGTCCGCGAGCAGCCGCCCGATCAGGCCGCAGAACGCCTCGAACGCGTCCTCGACGAGACCGGGTGCGAAGGCGCCGGACCGGTAGTCCCACACCAGCCGGAGCTCGCCGTCCTCCTCACGGATCTGGAAGTCCAGCGACACCTGCGGTGTCTGGGTGATCGAGTGCACCTCGGCGCCGAACTCGCTGATGGACCGGGCGAGCGGCAGCCCGAGCAGGCTGGTGACCACGACCGGCATGGACGCGGCGGCGAGGCCGCGGCGCCGGGCCAGTTCGCGCAGCACGTCCACGCCGTTCACGCTCGCGTGCCGGATGTCGTCGCGCAGCCGGCCGGCCAGGCCGGTGATCCGCTCGGCCACGGTCCGCCCCGCCGGACGGACCCCGAGCAGGACGGCGTTGGTGTAGTCGCCGATCACGTCCTCGATGCCGGGCACGTCGAAGCGCTGGAAGATCGGCACGTTGAGGGTGAACGCCGGGTCGGAGGTCCAGCCGCGGATCACCTCGGCGAACACGCCGACGAGCAGTTCGGTCTCGGTGAGCCGGTGGGCGAGGGCCCGCCGGCGCAGCACCGCGAACTCCTCCGCGGGGTAGCGGACCGTGCACCGCTCGAACCGGCCGGGTCCCTCTCCGGTGTACCGCGCCGCGGGCAGGTCGGGCGCGGGCGGCAGGCCGTCGATGCGCTCCTGCCAGTAACTCCAGTCGGCCTGCCACCGCTTGCTCCCGCGCACGTCCCGGTCCAGCCACAGGGCGAAGTCCCGGAACGCGAGCCGCTGGGGGGCGAGCGCCCGGTCGGGGTCCTCGTACAGCGCGATCAGGTCGGGGAAGAGATTGAGGAAGAGGCTGCTCGCGTCCATCAACTGCAGGTCGACGCCGAGCTGCACGCGCACCCGGTCGGACAGCAGCACCACCCGGAGGTCGAACATCGGCCAGGTCCCGGGATCGAGTCGGCGGTGGCCGCCTTCGGCACGGCTCTCCTCCAGCCGCCGGGCCGCCTCCGGGTCACCGCGCAGGTCGTCGACCGTGATCGGCACCGGGCCGGGCCGCTCGAGCACGAACTGGGTGCCGTCCGGTCGCACCACCGTGCGCAGTCCGGGGTGGTGCTCGACCAGCCGCTCCCAGGCACGGCGGTACCGGGGCAGGTCCAGTTCGGCCCGCTCCCACTCGAAGTATCCGTAGCATCCGACGTTGCCCAGCTCCACGGCGTCCGCCCGGCCGACCCACAGCGCCTGCTGGGTGGGCGTCAGCGGGAACGGTTCACCGGCGGCGTCCGGATCCGGTACCAGCGGCGGCAGTTCGGCCGGCTCGCCGGCGGCCGCGGCGTCGCCGCCCGGCGTGCGGATCGTGCTGTCCCCCGGGACAGTGGTCGTCATCGCGACTCCTCGAACGTGACGGCGGACAACAAGGTCCGACTGTAGGAATCGCAGTTACCCCAGGGTTACGTCACCGGCTGATAACCGGCGCGGCCGATGCTGCGCCCATGGAGCATACGAGCGCCGCGATTCCCGCCGCGGCCCGTCGGTCACGCTCGGTCCAGTGGATCGACGGCGACTGGCGCGCCACGAAGTCCGACCACGCCCTCCCGGTCGTCGATCCGGCGACCGGTCTCACCCTCGCGGAGGTGCCCGCCGGCGGCCGGGCCGATGTGGACGCCGCCGTCGCCGCCGCCGCCCGGGCGTTCCCCGCCTGGTCGAGGACACCGCTCGAGGAACGCCTGCGGTACCTCGACCGGCTCGCCGAACTGCTCGACGAGCACGCCGACACGGTGGCCGGCGTGCTGACGGCGGAGACCGGGATGCCGGTGACCCTGGCCCGGCACGCCCAGGTCTCCTTCGGCGTCGGGGCGCTGCGCTCCTGCGTCGAGTCCGCCCGCGAGCACGCCTGGGAGCAGCGGATCGGCAACTCCCTGGTCCGCTCCGAGGCGGCCGGGGCCACCGGGTGCATCACCCCGTGGAACGCGCCGGTGGCGTTGAACCTGCAGAAGATCCCGGCCGCGCTGGCGGCCGGCTGCACCGTGGTGCTGAAGCCCAGTGAGCTGGCCCCGCTGAGCAGTTACCTGCTGGCCGAGCTGATCGCGCGGACCGATCTGCCGCCCGGTGTCTTCAATCTGGTGTGCGGGACCGGTCCGCAGGCCGGCGAGGCGCTGGCCGCCCACCCGGACATCGCCGTCGTCTCGCTGACCGGCTCGATCCGCGCGGGACGCCGGGTGTCCGAGCTGGCCGCGCCCCGGGCCGCGCGGGTCAACCTGGAGCTGGGCGGCAAGAGCGCCTCGATCGTGCTGCCCGGCGCCGACCTCCGCGCCGCGGTGACCGCGACCGTGGAACAGGCGAACTTCAACACCGGCCAGGTCTGCTTCGCCTGGAGCCGTCTGCTGGTCCCGGCCCACCGGTACGACGAGGCCGTGGCGATCGCGGCGGAGACGGCCGGGGCCCTGCGTGTGGGCGACCCCTGGGACCCGGCCACCCAGATCGGGCCGCTGATCCACCACGACGCCGTCGAGCGGGTGCGCGGCATCCTGGACGACGCGATCGCCGGCGGCGCGACCCTGGTCAAGGGCGGCGAGGTGCCCGCCGGGGCCGGCGGCGGCAGCTATCTGACCCCGGCGGTGCTCGCCGACCTGCCGCCGCGGGCGCGGGCGGTGGTCGAGGAGGTCTTCGGCCCGGTCGTGGTGGTGCTGCCGTACCGGGACGAGGACGACGCGGTCCGGATCGCCGACGACACCGACTACGGACTGTCCGGTGCGGTGTGGTCCGAGGACGTCGAGCACGCCGTCGCGGTCGCCGCGCGGCTGCGCACCGGCCGGGTGGACGTCAACGGCGCCCCGTTCAACATGCGCGCGCCGTTCGGCGGTTACAAGAGCTCGGGCAACGGCCGCGAACTCGGCTCCTGGGGGCTCGCCTCCTTCTGCGAGACCAAGGCGATCCAGCTTCCCCCCGCCGGGGAGGGCGAGGCCGGTCTCAAGCTCAGCTCCACGGCGGGCTGAGCCCGCGGCCGGGCGACTGTCAGACCCCGGCCAGCAGCTCGGCCAGCTCCTTGGGCCGCGACAGCATCGGCCAGTGCCCGGTGGGCAGCCCGGTCATGGTCCAGCCCGGACCTGACAGCATCGCGAAGGCCGGGACGCCCGCCGCCACCATGGCCTGCACCTGCTCGACCGGGAAGGTGCAGGCGATCAGGGTGCGCGGGGTGTCCGGGATCTCGGCGGGCCTGCGCGCGGGCCCCAGCACCATGGCGGCGGGCTGCGCCGACGCGTGCCGGCGCATCAGCGCGAGGTCCCGCGCGGAGAGTTCGGCCAGGGCGACCGGGTCGCCCTGCTGGTCGTCCTCGTCGAACGGCCGGGCCGGCAGCAGCCACCCCTGCCCCTCCGTCTCGATCTGCCGCCGCTGCTCCGCCTGTACGTCGGGCGGGAGGAACTCGATCTGCGCCATGCCGTCCGGGAACGGGGCCGTGTCGACGTAGACGATCCGCCGCAGCCGCTCCGGCATCAGGTCGGCGGCCGCGGTGCCCGCGGTCGTCGCGCCGCTGTGCAGGACCAGCACCACGTCGTCCAGGTCACCGATCGCGTCGACGATGTCGGCGACATGGGTGCTGACGCCGACCTCGGGCGTCGCCTCGCCGGACCGCTCGCCCTGCCCGGTCAGCGACACGACCCTGACCTGGTGGCCCGCGTCCTCCAGCAGCCTGCCGACCTCCTCCCAGACCCACGGGCCGAAGAAGAACCCGGGAACCAGCACGTATGTCGACATCTACGATCTCCTCGCTTCGCCACGCTTTCCGACGGACCGAAGGTAGCCTTGAATCCGGTCGGAATCCGTCCGGATAGGCGGCGAGGGAAGAGAGAGCCGTGCCGAAGGAGCGACCCACGACGCGTGTCCTGGCCATGCTGGAGCTGCTGCAGGACCGGCCCGGCATCAGCGGCCGCGACCTGGCGCAGCGGCTCGGCGTGGACGAGCGGACGGTGCGCCGCTACGCCGCCCACCTCACCGATCTCGGCATCCCGGTCACCGCCGATCGCGGCCGCTACGGCGGCTACTGGCTGCCGCCGGCCTTCCGGCTCCCGCCGCTGACGCTCACCGACGGGGAGGCCGGCGCGGTCATCCTGGGACTGCTGGCCGGCTGTCCCGGCCGGCCCGAGGGCCCCACGCAGAGCGCCCTCGCCAAGATCAGCCGAGTGCTGCCCGCCGCTGTCGCGGACCGGGTCGCCGCCCTCCGCGACACGCTCGCCTACGGCACCCACCCCGAGCCCGTGTCCGCGCCCGACTCCCGGATCGCTCTGCGCCTCGCCGCCGCGGCACGCGATCGTCACCGGGTCAGCATCACCTACCGCTCGTGGCGCGGCGAGACCTCCGACCGCGACCTGGACCCGTACGGCCTGGTCTTCCACTCGGGTCGCTGGTACGTGACGGGTCTGGACTCGCGCAGCGCCGCGATCCGGGTGTTCCGCATCGACCGCATCCACGCCCTCCAGCCGGCCGCGGACCCGCAAGCCGCGGCGCCGCCGCCCGGGTTCGACCCGGCCGCGCAGGTCACCGCGTCCCTCGGCGAGGTCGCCGGCAGGCACCAGGTCCGGGTGCTCCTGCACACCACCCTGGAACAGGCCGCCCGCCGCATCCCACCGGCCGCGGCGACCCTCGTCCAGACCGCCGAGGGAATCCTGCTGGACACCCGCGCCGAGCGGCTGGACACCATGGCCGGCTATCTGGCGGGGCTCGGCTGCCCCTTCACCGTGCACCACCCGGCCGAGCTCCGCGACGCCCTGGCGCGGCTGTCCGACCAGCTCGCCTCCTACGCCACCCGCACCCGCGAGACCTGAGGCCGGGGGGTGCGGTGACGTCGTTCAGTCCTTGAACGCCGTGATCATGGCATGCTCCATGGGCAGTCCCCCGACGGCCCCGACCCGGTCGAAGCCGGCCTTGCGCAGCATCCGCTCGTAGTCGGCGACCGGGTACGCCATCCCCTCGCCCGTCGCGATCACGTTCAGGAACAGGGACAGCGACGTGGCGATGACTCCGCCCGCCTCGTCCGCCGCCGTGTTGCAGGAGTAGATCAGCACGCGGCCGCCGGGGCCGAGCGCGTCGTAGGCCTTGGCGAGCAGCGTCTCCACGCGCTGGGCGTCGAAGACGTCGAGCACGCTGCTGAACAGGATGGCGTCCATGCCGGACGGGAACGGGTCGGTGAACATGTCGCCCGGCGCGAAGCGCACACGGCCGACCAGGCCGGCCGGCAGTTTGCGCGCGGCGAGTTCCGTCACCGACGGCAGGTCGAACACCGTGACCGTCATCCCCGGGTGGTGCCCGGCGATGGCGGCCGCCTTGGCGCCGCTGCCCCCCCCGACGTCGAGCAGGTGGCCGGTGCCCTCGAGGCCGGCGGTCCGCAGCAGGCCGTGCATCTCCTGGTGGGCGAAGGCGGCGATCGACTGGTGCAGGATCGCCTCGGTCTCCGGGTCCGCGCCGAGCCGTTCGTAGACCGATCCGCCCTCCCCCTCGTGCACCTTCAGCCCGTCGTTGGTGCCCGACCGCAGCGCCTGGGTCGTGTGGGCCATTCCGGCGTAGTCGGTGCGGTGCCGGGAGAGGAAGATGTTGCGCCAGCTCTCCGGGCCGCGCGGCGCGAGCAGCCGCTCCGCGACCGGCGCGTTGCCGTACCGGCCGTCGGTCCGGGTCAGGAGGTCGATCGCGCACAGCGAGGCGAGCAGGATGCGCATCTTGTGCGGTGCGATGCCGGCCTGGTCCGCGAGTTCGTCGAGCGTGGCCCGCGGGTGCGCGGACAGGTACCCGAACACGTCCAGCTCCAGGCCGGCGACGACGGCGTTGAACAGGGTGTGGCCGTGCGCCACGAGCAGGAACCGCTGGTAGGCCTCGTCTTCGCGAGAGATCGCCATGGTGGTGTGACTCTCCTGGGTCGGTTCGGACTGTTCGAGTTCTGCGAGCAGCGTCGCCACCTCGTCGTCGCTCATCGCGTCGACCTGGCGTTCGAGTTCGCCGGTGGCGTCGTCGGCGTCGATCAGCGCGGCCAGCGCTTCGACGGTCGGAGCGGTGAGGAAGGCGCCGAGGCCGACGGTGGCGCCGCGGCCGGTGGCGACCCGGTGCAGCATGGTGACCGCGAGGAGGGAGTGTCCCCCGGCGCCGAAGAAGTCCTCGTGGACCCCGACCCGTTCGCGGTCCAGCAGTTCGGCCCAGAGCGCCGCCAGCCATTCCTGGGTCGGGGTGACCGGCCCGTCGTCGGCGCCCTCGGCGAGACCGGTGTCCGCCAGGTCCCGCTGCGCCAGTGCGCGCCGGTCCACCTTGCCGCTGGAGTTGTGGGGGAACTCCGGCACGGCGACGATCCGGGCGGGCACCATGTACGAGGGCAGCCAGGCCCGCACCGCGTCCTTCAGCTCGGACTCACTGGTCGTCACGCCGTCCGCGAGCCGGACGAACGCCACGATCCGCCGGTCGCCGCCGGCGAACTCCCTGCCGAGGACGACGGCCTCGCGCACCCGGTCGTCGCGCTCCAGCGCCACCGCTATCTCGTCCGGCTCGACCCGGTGGCCGCGGATCTTCAGCTGGTGGTCCTTGCGCCCGTGGCAGGTGAGCGATCCGTCGGCGTGCCGCCGGAAGAGGTCGCCGGTGCGGTACAGCCGCTCGCCGGTCACCGGATGCCGTACGAAACGCTCGGCGGTCAGCTCCGGCGCGTTGACGTAGCCGCGGGCGAGGCCGGCGCCCCCGATGCACAGCTCGCCCAGCACACCGGGCGGCACCGGACGGAGCTCGTCGTCGAGGACGTGCACGGTCGTCCCGGCGATCGGCGGGCCGATCAGCGGTACCGCGGCGCCGTCCCAGCGCTGGACCAGCGAGTAGACCGTCGTCTCCGCGGGACCGTACAAATTCCACACCTGCCCCGTGGCCGCGCGCAGTTCGTCGGCGAGTTCGGGGGGCAGCGCCTCTCCCCCGGACAGCGCGCAGCGCAGCCCCGACAGGTCGGCGCCGGCGTCGAGCAGCATCCGCCACGTGGACGGGGTGCCGTGCTGCACGGTCACGCCCCGCAGGAGAGCCGCCAGCCGCTGCGCGTCCCGGGCGTCCGCGCGCTGGCACACGGTCACCGTCGCGCCGACGGCCGGCGGCAGGAACAGCTCGATCACCGAGCCGTCGAACGGGAGGCTGGCGAGCGCGAGGGTCACGTCGTCCGCGCCCATCACGCCGAGGCCGGCCATCGCGGCGAGGAAGTTCCCGAGGCTGCCGTGCGTGACCGCGACGCCCTTGGGGCGTCCCGTCGAACCGGACGTGTACATGATGTAGGCGAGCCGGTCCGGGTCCTCGGGCGCCTCGTGCCGGGAGAACGTGCGGGACGGGAGCCCGCGCACGTCCAGCGACGAAGGCGCCGCACCGCTGAGGTCGGGCAGTTCGGCCCCCGCGGTCAGCATCAGCTGCGCGCCGCTGTCGGCCAGCAGAAAGGCGAGCCGCTCCGCCGGGTACTCCAGCTCCAACGGCAGGTACACGCCGCCGGCCTTCCAGACGCCGAGCACGGCCGGCAGCAGCTCGATCGACCGGCCCGTGCCGACGGCCACGACCGGTTCGGTGCCGGACACCCGCTCCCGGACCGCCGCTGCGACGGCGTCCGACGCCGCGTCGAGCTCCGCGAAGCTGAGCACGGCGCCGTCGCAGCGCACCGCGGGCGCGTGCGGCCGCAGGGCGACCTGGCGGGCGAACAGCTCGCCGAACGTGGCCGCGATCGCCGGCCGCGCCGGCACGGCGGCCGCCCGCAACGCCGTCAGCCGCGCGGCCTCGGGTTCCAGCGAGTACCGGCCGATCGGCAGGTCGGGCTCCGCCGCGATGCCGGCCAGCAGGGTGCCGTACTGCTCGAGCAGCCGCTCGGCCGTCGGCCCGTCGTAGAGATCGGTGTTGTGGTCGAGCCGTCCGCCCAGGGCGTCGCCCGACTGCTCCACGGTGAGTTCGAGGTCCAGCCGCGCGGTGTTGTTGGAGAACGCCACCGGGCGCAGGGCCAGTTCGGGGGTGACGGGTATCTCGGCGTCGCCGAGCGGCAGGCTGCCCATGCTGAACAGCACCTGGTAGAGCGGATTGCGGCTGGTGTCACGGGCGCCGCCGAGCCTTTGGACGAGCGATCCGAACGGCAGGTCCTGGTCCGTCATTCCGGCCAGGATGGCCTCCTGGACCCGGTCGACGAGCTCGCCGAACCGCGGTCCGCCGGTGGCGTCGATCCGTATCGGCAGCGTGTTGGCGAACGGGCCGATCAGCGCCTCCGTACCCGGCCGCACTCGCCCGGACACCACCGCTCCGAGGACCGCGTCGTCCAGCCCGCTGTACCGGGCGACGAGCACGTGCAGGGCCGCCAGCATGACCGGGAACAGCGTGCCACCGCGCCGCCTGGCCAGGGCCCGCAGGTCCGCGGCGACCGCCGGGGGCAGCTGGAACGGGATGCTGCGGCCGTTGAAGGTCTGCACCGCGGGGCGCTCGTGATCAGCCGGGACGAACGCCGGCGCGGCTCCGGCCAGCCGGGCCCGGCACGCCTCGATCCGGTCGTCGGCCTCTTCGAGGCGGCGCCACTGCCAGGCGGCGAAGTCCGCGAACCGCACGGTCAGCGGCGCCGGCGCGGGCTCCCGGCCGGCCGCCCGGGCCCGGTAGGCCGCGCTCAGTTCCTCCATGAGCACCCCGACCGACCAGCCGTCGGCGGCGATGTGGTGCACGATCCACAGCAGCAGGTGGTCCCGCGGCGCCAGCGCGATCAGCTCGCTGCGGACCACCGGGCCGTTCTCCAGGTCGAACCGCAGCCGGGCCCGTTCCCGGGCGTACGCGAGCGCCGCCCGCCGCCGGTCGTCCTCCGTCGCGCCCGGCACCGTCACGACCGACAGCTCGGGCGGCGGCCCGGGGACGGCCATCGCCCTGCCGTCCTCGAAGCGGAAGCGGCAGGACAGCACCTCGTGCCGGTCGGTGACGTCCTGGAGGGCCCGCCGCAGCGCGGGCACCGACAGCGGCCCGGTCAGCCGGAGCGCGAAGGGCACCACGTACGGAGCGCCGTCCCCCGGCCAGAGCCGGTCGAGGAACAGCTGATGGGCCTGGCCCGGCCCGGCGGGCCAGGGCGCGGGCTCGGGGTCCACGGCCGCGGGCTCGGGGCCCGGGGCCGTGCCGGCCGGACCCGCCGTCCGCGCACGGCCGAGGAACGCGGCACGCTCCTCGGCCGTCATCCCGGCGAGCTGGTGGAGGGCCTTTCGCATGGGTTGACTCCTCTCGTCGGGTACTGCGCACGGCGGGCGAGGAGCTAGGTCGTGTCCGCGAAGTCGCGTCGTTCGCCCGCAGGGCGGGCGTCGCGGCGTCCGGTGCGTGCTCTGGGGGTCCCCCCGGCCGAAGGCTGGGGGAGGGCCGGCCGGATGCCCTCGTACTGGGTGTACTCGGGCTTTCGGCCGGTGCGGCGAGAGTGCGTGCCGGACGCCGCGACGCAGACGCGACTTTGCGGACACGGCCTAGGCGGCGCTCGGCACCGTCGCGCCTCCCTCGGCCTCGGCGGCGGGCTTGATCGTGCGGTTGGTGATCACGTAGCAGATGACCGCGCCCACCACGAGCACCGCGCCGGCGATCACGAAGGAGAGGGACCGGCCCTCCTCGGCCGCCTTCGCGGCCGCCGTGCCCGAACCGGCGAGCGAACGGGCGTGGCTCAGCCCGATCGTGATGATCACCGACAGACCCAGCGACTGGCTGAGCTGCTGCAGTGACGTCAGCACACCCGAGCCGAGGCCCGCGTTCTCCGGGGAGACGCCGTCGAGCGCGGACAGCTGGAGCGCGGGGGCCGCGAGGCCGGATCCGAACGCGGCGAGCCCCATTCCGGGCAGCAGTCCGGTGAGGAAGTCGCCGTCACTGCCGAGCAGGCTGAACAGGAAGATCCCGACCCCGATGACGAGCAGCCCCACCGACAGCAGGACGCGCGACCCGGCCACCGACATCAGCTTCGTGGAGAGCACCAGGCCGGGGATGAACAGCACGGTGTACGGCAGCCAGGCCAGACCGCTCTTCAGCGGCGAGTAGTGCGCGGTCTGCTGCATGAAGAGCACCACGAGGAAGAACATCGCCGAGGTGGAGACCGCCATGAACGCCTGCCCCGCGTACCCGGTGAGCCGGGTGCGGCTGGTGAAGAACTGCAGCGGGATGAGCGGCGTCGCGCTGCGCAGCTGCAGCAGCGCGAACACGGCGAGGGCGAGGACGCCGCCGACCAGGGGGCCGAGCACCTTGAACCCGCTCCAGGGGTGGGCGATGCCGCTGAGCAGGCCGTGCACGACGGCGATCATGCCGCCGGTCAGCAGCACGCCGCTGAGCCAGCTCGGCCGGCCCCCGCTCGTCTCCTTGCTCTCCGGCACCAGCTTGAGGGTCATCACCAGCGAGATCACGCACGGCGGGACCCCGATGTAGAAGATCCAGTGCCAGCTCGCCAGGTCGGTGAGGACGCCGGACAGCAGCACGCCCGACGCGGCGCCGAGACCGGCCAGCCCGCCCCAGATGCCCAGCGCCTTCGTCCGTTCGCCCTCGTCGGCGAAGAGCAGCGCCACCATCGACAGGGCGGCGGGAGCCGCGAGGGCCTCACCGACGCCCTGCGCGAAGCGGCTCGTGATGAGCATGGCCGACGAGGTCGACAGGGCGGCCGTGAGCGACGACACGGCCAGCAGCGCCGCGCCCGCGACGAAGACGCGGCGGCGTCCGAAGAGGTCGCCGAGCCGGCCGCCGAGCAGCAGCAGACCGCCCGCGGCGATCAGATAGGCGTTGACCACCCAGGTCAGCTGGGACTGGCTGAGGTCGAGGTCGCGTTGGATCGAGGGCAGCGCGACGTTCACGTTCGTCGCGTCGAGGAAGACGATGAACTGGACGAGAGCCAGCCCGATCAGCGCCTTCCAGCGAAGCGGGTTCTGCGACAGTGCGGCCTCGGTGTGGCCAGCCATCTGCACTCCTGGTTCGTCGCGCGGTCATGTACATGGGACGCGCGGTACGGTAGGAACGACTGGTTATCAGCGGGTTACGCCGGTCAAGATCGCAGGCGCCCGGCCAGCCCCCGCAGCGTTCCCAGCCGGTAGACGTCACCGACGGTCGACCGCGTGAGGCCGCGGGCGTGCAGTTCCGCGACGAACCTGCTGATGATCACCGAATTGCCGCCCACGTCGAAGACGTTGTCGTCGCCGCGTACGCGCAGCCCGGTGAGCTGCTCCCAGATCTCGATCAGCAGGCCCTCGGACGCCGCCGGAACGCCGGACGCCGGTTCGGCGCCGGGCCGTGGCAGCCGCGCCCGGTCCAGCTTGCCGTTGACCGTCAGCGGCAGCGCGTCCAGCGCGGTGACGGTGGCCGGGACCATGTACTCGGGCAGCAGCGCCCGCATCCGACGCCGTGTCGCCGCCGGGTCCACCCGGGCGGGCGTCACATAGGCGTCGAGACGGGCGGCATCGGGCGTCCCGCCGACCACCACCGCCGCGGCGGTGACGCCGTCCGCGGCGAGCAGCGCGGCCCGCACCTCGCCGAGCTCGATCCGGTAGCCGCGGAGCTTGACCTGGTCGTCCAGCCGGCCCAGGTGCTCGACCGTTCCGTCGGGGAGCATGCGGCCGTAGTCCCCGCTCCGGTACACCCGCGTGCCGTCCGGATCCACGCCGAACCGTTCGGCGGTCAGCTCGTCCAGGCCGAGATAGCCGAGCGCCACCCCCACGCCGCCCACGTGGATCTCTCCGGGCACGCCGAGCGGAAGGAGCCGGCCGGCCCGGTCCCGGACGGTCAGCGACTCCCCCGGCAGCGGTACGCCCACCGAGCGGGACGCCGTCCGGGCGGTGTCCGGCGTCACCGTGATCCAGGTGCTGTGCACCGTCGTCTCGGTGATGCCGTAGAGGTTGACCAGCCGGCACGCCTCCGGCGGGTGACGCCGGAACCAGGGCAGCAGCGCCCGGGTGTCGAGCGGTTCACCGCCGAACGTGACCAGGCGGACCGCCAGCCCGAGCGGCGCGTCCCGGTCGGCGTCGATCAGCATGCCGAACGCGGTCGGCGTCTGGTTCAGAACCGTCACCTTCTCCGTGGCGAGCAGCCGGTGCAGCTCCTCCGGGGCGCGGGTCGCCTCCCGCGGCACCACGACGAGCCGGCCGCCCGTGGTGAGCGCGCCCCAGATCTCCCACACGGACATGTCGAACGCGACCGAGTGGAAGAACGCCCAGGCGTCGGAGGTGCCGAACCCGAACTCGGTCCCGGTGCCGCCGATCAGGGCGGTGACGCTGCGGTGCGCGACCGCGACCGGCTTCGGTGTGCCGGTCGAGCCCGAGGTGCAGATGACGTAGGCGGCGTCGCCCGCGTCACCGGTGCGCGCCGGCGGCGCCGGCGACTGCCGTCCGGCGGCGGCGGCGAGCGACGCGGGCGACACGCTGCGGCAGGGCCCGGCCGGGAAGTCCGCCGTCGTCACGACGAGTCGCGGGGTGGCGGCGGAGACCATCCGCGCCAGTCGCTCCGGAGGGTTGTCCGGCTCCATGGGCAGGTACGCCGCGCCGGCGCGCAGCACGCCGAGGAGCACCACCACCAGCTCCCAGCCCCGGGTCATGCAGACGCCGACGCGGTCGCCGTGCTCGACGCCGAGCTCCCCGAGCGCGCGGGCGACCCGGTTCGCGGCCTTGTCCAGGCCGGCGTAGCTGAGCCGGGTGCGTCCGTCGGTGACCGCGGTGGCGTCCGGCCGCTCGGCGGCACGGGCGGCGACGAGTTCGTCGATGCGCCGGTGCTCGGCGGGCGGTTCGCTCGCCGTGCCCAGCCGCCGGACGCGTGCTGCCTCGGCCGGGTCCAGCAGCTCCAGCCGGGCCAGCTCGCCGTCCCCGGCGGCCAGTTGCCCGGCGACGTGGGCGACGGCGCTCGCGAACCGGTCCGCGGCCCGTTCGGTGATCAGGTCGCCGTGCACGGCCGCGGTGAGGACGGCGCCGACGGTCAGGGTGAGCGGGAACCCGGCGTCCGCCGCCTCGTGGAACCGGACCTCGACGACCGGACCGCCGTCGCCCGGCGTCCCCGCCAGCAGGGAGCCGGACCGCGGCCACGTCCCGTCGAGCGCGTCCCGCGCGACGGCGAGCAGGTCGGCGACCGGGGTCGCCGGGTCGGTCGGGAAGGCGACCAGGGCCGGGCGGCCGGCCCCGGCGCTCTCGCGCACCGCCAGTACGGTGACCGGCAGGCCGTGGTAGCTGCCGAGGACGACCGCGGCGGCCGCGAGCACGCAGTGCCGTGGGACCGGACCCGGATCGTGCGAGCCGCCCGGGGCCGGTTCGGGGAAGTCCTTGAGCCCCCACTCGGGTCGCGGGTACGTCGCGCCGAGCAGCGCGTCGATCCGGTCCTCGACGCCGTCGGCCAGACACCCGATCAGCTCCAGGACCGGGGCGGCGTCGTCCGCCAGGTACATGTGGCCGCCGGCGACCTCGACGTAGCGCAGCGGCCGGGTCGTCGCCTCCTGCCAGCGTGCCGAGTCGGCGGCGCTCACCAGGGCGTCGGCCGCTCCGCGCAGCACGGTGACCGGCACGTCGAGGGGGGTGACCGAGGTCCGCCGGTAGTTCTCGTACATCTCCTGGTCGGCCCGGAGCACCGGCAGCAGCAGTGCGGCCATCTCCGCGTCGGCCAGCGCCGGGTGGGCGTAACCGGCCAGTTCCTCGAGCCGGGCCAGGAACTCCCGGTCCGGGAGCCCCGTGGTCCGCCTGTGCCGGGGCACGGTGGGGCCGGGCGTACCGCTGATGACCAGGTGCCGGAGCCGCACGCCGTGTCCGAGGAGCAGTCCGGCCAGCTCGAAGGCGACGGTGCCCCCCAGGCAGTGGCCGACCAGCACGGCCTCGTCCCGGCCGTCGAGGGCCGCGAGGACCCGGGGCAGCAGGTCGGCGGCGGCCGCGGCGACCGTGCGGTGCGGCGGCTCGCCGAACCGCTTGTCGTGCCCGGCCAGGTCGGGCGCGATGATCTCGACGCCCTCGTGAGCCTGCCAGGGGCGGAAGAACGAGGCGCCGGCGCCGGTGTGCGGAAGGCAGACGACCGGAAGCCGGGCCGCCGGGGCGGCGGGGGACGCCGCGCCGATGACCTGGGCCAGCTCCGCGGCGTGGTCCCGGACGAAGTAGTGGCCGCCTTCCGGGACGAGTTCGAGCCGCACCGTGTCGGCGAACACCGACCAGCCGCGGTAGCCGTGTTCCGGATCCGGCGTGACCGGGTCGGCGGTGCCGAGCACGCAGTGCAGCGGGGCCCGCAGCCGCGCTCCCGGCGCCTTGTGCGCCGCGGCCTGGAACCGCGTCGCGCCCGCCATGTCGTGTCGCAGCGCGGCGAGCACCTGGTCGCGGTCGGCGTCGTCGAGCGGGCCGTCGAAGCCGCCGATGGCCTTGATGTAGGTGTAGAACTCGTCGCCGGAGCTGTCGGTGACGCGGGCCAGGTTCGCCTCGGCGTCCGGGTCGGTCAGGCTGGCGCCGGCGAAGACGGCGCGCAGGTCGGCGCCCCGGGCCTCCAGTTCGCGGGCCACGGCCACCGCGAGGGACGCGCCCGCGCAGTGCCCGTAGACCATGACGGCTCCGGTCACGCGCTCCTGGACCTCGGACGCCAGTCGGGAGACGGCCGCGTCGAAGTCCAGGAGGTCGGCGGCGTCGCCCTCGTGTCCGGGCAGGCTCGCCGCCCACAGCCGGAACCGCGGCGGCAGCGCGTCCGCGAGCGGCTGGTAGGCGGTCGCGGCACCACCGGCGTAGGGGATCGCGACGACGGTGATGTCGGCCTCGGCGTCGTCGCTGGTGAGCGGCCAGAGCAACTGGTCGGTCGACTGCCCTGCCCCGTCCGCCAGATAGGCGGCGAGCGCGGCGGCGGTCCGGTGCCGGAACAGCTCGGCCAGCGGCACGCCGCCGCCGAGCAGCCGGCGTACCTTGAGCGCGGCGAAGGAGTTGCCGCCCAGGTCGAAGAAGTCGCTGTGCGGGTGGACGTCGTCCGTGCCCAGGACCTCCCGCCAGACGCGGCGGACCCGCTCCAGCGTCTCGGGCGCCGCGTCCGCGTCCGCCTCCGGCGCCGTCTCCTCGACGGCCTTCGGCTCCGGGGCCGGGGCGGCGGCCGAAGCGGCCGCGGTCACGCGGGCCGGGGGGCGCGGCGGCTCCGGCAGCAGCAGGTCCTCGATCCCCAGGTCCGGGTCGGCCGCCACCGCGTCGGCCACCCGCGCGTACAGCGCGGCGAGCCGGCCGGCGGTCGCCGGGGCGAACAGATCGCGGGCGTACACGAGGTCCAGCACCAGTGCGCCGGCGTCGGCGCGCACCATGAAGTTGAGGTCGAACTTGGCGGCCCTCAGCTCCGGGACGAGGCCCTCGGCGGTCAGTCCGTCGTAGGCCGGGAGCCGTTGGTACGCGGTGGACTCGCCCTCTCCCTCCTCCAGTTGGACGTGCACCCGGATGAGCGGCGTCCGGGTGCCGGACCGCTCCGTCCGCAGGGCGTCGACGAGCAGTCCGAACGGCAGAGCGCTGCCCTCGTAGTCGCCGATCAGGTCCCGCCGTGTACGCGCGAGCAGCTGACGGAACGTCGGGTTTCCCGACAGGTCGGCACGGATCGGGAACGCGTTGGTGAACAGCCCGATCAGATGGCGCAGTTCGGGCTGCTGGCGCTGGGCGACGGTGGAGCCGAACAGCAGGTCCCGCTGCCCCGTGCAGCGGGCGAGCAGCACACCGAGCAGCGCGGCGACGGTCATGAACCGGGACGCGCCCTCACCCCGGGCGGTCTGGTCGAGGCGGTCCACGGTGGGCCTGGGGATCGTGGCCCGGCACAGGTCGCCCTCGGCCGTCTGCGCCGCACCGGCGGGGCGGTCGGTCGGCAGCGTCATCCGCGCGCCGTCGAGCCGGGTGCGCCAGTAGCGGGTCAGGCGGTCGGTCTCCGGCGCGTCGAGCCGGTCCCGTTGCCAGCAGGCGAAGTCCGCGTACTGCACGGGGAGCGGGGGCAGCGCCGAAGGGACGCCGCGCAGCGCCGAGTTGTAGCCGTCCGCCAGTTCGGCGTGCAGGAGCGGCACCGACCAGCCGTCGCAGGCGATGTGATGCGCGGTGAGCAGGAGCAGGTGCGCCTCGGGGTCGAGCCGGAGCAGCTCCGCCCGCAGGAGGGGGCCGGCGTCCAGGTCGAACCGGGCCGTCTGCGCCGCGGCGACCCGCCGGGAGACCTCGTCGGGGTCCGCGCCGCTCAGGTCGAGGACCGGCAGCGGCACCTGGGCTGGCGCGCCGATGACCTGGCGGACCTCGCCGTCGTGCTCGGTGAAGGTGGTGCGCAGCGCCTCGTGCCGCTCGACCACCGCGGTCAGCGCGCCGCGCAGGGCCTCGGTGTCGAGGCGGCCGCGCAGCGACACCGGCAGCGGCACGTTGTACGCGGACGGGCCCTGCTCCAGCTCGGCGACCATCCACAGCCCGGCCTGCGCGTACGAGGCGGGGGCGACCGGCCCGGCCGGGCTGCGCCGAGGGATGCCCGGCGGGCCGGGCCGGCGCTGCGCGAGGGCCTTCAGCAGCCGAGCGCGTTCCGGGGACCGGGCCGGCGACCCCGTGGGAGGGACGATCGTCACCTGTTCTCCTTGGACTCGGCAAGTCTCCCGAGACCGTAGAGAGGGGCGGTTAGCCGAAGGTTATGCAGCGAGGAAGCGGGCGATGTCGCGCAGCTCGCCGGCGAGGGCCTCCGCGGGGACGACGCCCGGATCGCCGTCGAAGGGTTCCGGGGTGACGGCACGCGTCCGGTCGCGGCGCCAGACTCCGCGGACCAGTCCGTCCACCACGATGGTGGGATTGATCTGACCGCCGCCCGGCCAGACCCTGCGCTCGTGCTCGGGCTCGACGGACAGCCGGCGGTCCTTGAACCCGACCAGGTAGTTGTCGTAGGCCGGCAGCAGCCGGACGTCGCCCGTCGGCTCCGGGCCGGGCGGTGTGTCGGCCGGCAGCGCGTAGCCGTCCAGGTCCGCGACGCGGCACGGTTCGAGCCGGCCGGCCGTGAGCAGTTCCTTCCACACGGGGCGGACGGCGGGCTGCCCGAGCCCCGACCAGGTGGCGAAGTCGGCCGGCGTCGCCGGCCCGTGCGCCGCCAGGTATCCGAGCAGCAGCTTCCTCACCGCGTCGACGCCGGACGGGCCGGTGGAGGCGGGCAGCCAGTCGTCGGCGAGGACGTAGGTGGCGGAGCCGTCCTCCCTCACCGGGCCGAAACAGACGGTGCCGAGCAGTGCGGACCGGCGGACCAGGTGGAACGGGACCTGCCCGGAGGCGTCGAGGCCCGCTCCGGTCATCCGCACCGCGAGCTCGTCCCTGGTCAGGGGGCCGTCGGCGAGGGCCTCGGCGATCACTCGCTCCCCCAGGGCCAGTTCGGCAGGGCCGAGCCCCAGTTCCCGGTAGCGGCGCTCGCTGCGGCGCAGCAGTTGCGGAGCGAGCAGTTCGCGGAGCCAGCCCGCGTCGGCGGCCGGGACCACGTACAGCGTGCCGCGCATGAACCAGCCCCGGACCAGGCTGCGTTCGGCGCCGAGCGCGCGGTACACGTCCGCCTCGGTGAGCCCGGAGCCGCGGGTCCTGATCCCGAGCGCGGCCGCTTTCAGGTCCTGCGCCTGCACCGCCAGGCACCCCTCCAGCACGGCGGCCGGGGACGTCGCGCGCCGGCCGCCGCCCACGCCCTGCGACCACGCCCGGAGCAGTCTGGCCTGAACCGGGCCGAGCTCGCGCACGTTCGTCCCCCTCGTCGTCGGCCGGCGCCGCCGCCGGTTTCCGAACCGTAGCCGATCGCCGTCCTGCACGGGCAGTGAACGGTCCGGGCCGCCGCCCCGCTCAGTCCGCCGTGACCGGCAGCACGTCCGGGGACAGGGCCGCCGCGCGGGAGGTCGCGGCGGTCATGCGGCGGCGGTGGTGGCGGCGGCACAGCACCTCGTAGCCGATCTCGCCCGCCGCGTGGTTGACGTCGCCGACCACCACCTGGGCGCCCTCGACGACCATCTCGCCGTCCACCGTGCGGGCGTTGTGGGTGGCGCGGGCGCCGCACCAGCACAGGGCCTCGACCTGGAGGACCTCTATGCGGTCGGCCAGCTCCACAAGGCGCTGGGAGCCGGGGAAGAGCTTGGAGCGGAAGTCGGTGGTGATGCCGAACGCGTAGACGTCGAGGCCGAGGTCGTCCACCACGCGCGCGAGCTGGTCGATCTGCTCCGGCGCGAGGAACTGGGCCTCGTCCGCGATCACGTAGTCCGCCCGGCCGCCCTGGGAGAGGCGGTCGACGAGGTAGGCGTACAGGTCCTGGCCGTCCTCGACCTCCACCGCGTCGGTGACCAGGCCGAGCCGGGAGGACAGCTTGCCCTCGCCCGCCCGGTCGTCCCGGGTGAAGATCACCCCGACGAGGCCGCGCGTGGAGCGGTTGTGCTCGATCTGCAGAGCCAGCGTCGACTTCCCGCAGTCCATGGTTCCGGAGAAGAACACCAGCTCGGGCATGAGGGGATGAGCACCTTTCGGCGGGTACGGGCAGGGGGGTCAGGAGCGTACTTCGAGCAGCGGGACGAGCTGCTCGGCGGGGGTCATCGAGCCGTGGTTGCCGACCAGCGCCGACTCCTTGGGCTCCCGCTCGGAGGCGATGACCAGGACGTCGTCGTGCGCGGCCGCGATCACGTCCCCGAGCCGCGCGTACACGCGCTCGTCGACGCGCGGCCCGAACCAGCCGGCCGCGATCGCCTCGTCCCGCGAGGCCACCCAGAACTGCTCGCCGAGCACCTCGCGCCAGACGGTCAGCACGTCGTTCTCGGCGCCCGGCACCGCGTACACGTGCCGCGCCCGGCCCTCGCCGCCGAGCAGCGCGACGCCGGCGCCCAGCTCCCAGTCCTCGTCGAAGTCGATCCGGTGCTCCTCGTCGAACGGCACGTCGACCATGCCGTGGTCGGCGGTGACGTACAGCGCGCTGCGCGGCGGCAGCTGCTCGGCGAGGCGCTGGGCGAGCCGGTCCACGTTCATGAGCTGGCCGCGCCAGGTGTCGGAGGCGACGCCGTAGCGGTGCCCGGCGCCGTCCAGCTCGGCGTAGTACGTGTACACCAGCGCGCGGTCGCCCGCGGCCAGTTGCTCGGCGGCGAGGTCCATGCGGTCCTCGCCGGTGAGCCTGCCGTGGAAGGTGCCGCCGCTCAGCGCGACCTTGGTCAGCGGGGTGCTCGCGAAGGCCGGCGAGGACACCTGGGCGGCGTGCACCCCGGCGTCGTGGGCCAGTTGGAAGACCGTGGGGTACGGCTGCCAGGGGCGCGGCGGGGCCCACGGCTGCCAGCGGAGCTGGTTCATCAGCTCGCCGGTGGCGGGGTTGCGGACGGTGTAGCCGGGCAGGCCGTGCGCGCCGGGCGGCAGGCCGGTGCCGACGGAGGCAAGGGAGGTCGCGGTGGTGGCCGGGTAGCCGGCGGTGAGCGGGCGGCCGGTGCCGCCGCGCGAGGTGCCGAGCAGCGAGTTCAGGAAGGGGGCCTCGTCGGGGTGCGCCCTGAGCTGCTCCCAGCCGAGCCCGTCGACCAGGAAGACGCAGACCCGGTCGGCCGGGGTGAGTTCCCCGATCGCGGCGGTCATGCCGGGGACGCCGAGGCCCGCGGCCAGGGTGGGCAGCAGGTCGGCGAGCGAGCCGCTGCCGTACTGGGGCAGTGGCGCGCTGTCCAGGGCGAGTGGCTCCGGGTGGTCCCAGGCGGAGAGCTGCGCCATCAGCGCGTGGGGTCCGCGGTCGCCTCGGAGATGGCCTGCGCGAAGGCGAGCGCCTGGCGCACCGTCTCGGGGCCGTCGCCGGCCTCGCTCACCCGCAGGCTGAGGTCGTCCGCCGTGGAGCTGCCCGTGTAGCCGTGGTCGGCCTCGCAGTTGGGGTCGCCGCAGGCGGCGGGCTCCAGGTCGATGCGGCTGACCGCGCCCCAGCCGATGGTCAGCACGATCTCGCGGGGCAGGGTGCCCGGCTTGTACTGCTCCGGGTTGGCGACCACCCGGCTGACCACGACGGACGAGATCCGGCCGAGCTTCACGGACTCCGTGGAGGTGGTGGCGTACGGCGTCGGGGAGGTGTCGTCGGCGGCCTGCTCGTCGGTGTGGCTGACGATGAAGCGGTTGCCGGTGAGGACCAGCACGGTCACGTGCCGGCGCACCTCGTTCTGGTCGAACGTCGTCTCCTGGTGGACCAGGTACGACCGGATGGGCTCGCCGCCCACGGCGGCCTCCACCGCCTCGGCCACGAGGGCCGGGTAGTAGCCGCTGCGCTCGATCGCCGCGCGGAGCCCCTGGGTCGTCGTACTGGTCTTGGCCATGGCGTCCATCCTAATCCGTGGGCAAGGGCGCTCCGGGCCAGTCGCCGGCGGCCGCTCCCGCCCGCCCTCCGGCGCCGGGGCCGCGGCGCGGGACCGCCCGGCGGGCGGCCCGGCCGCCGCGCCGCTCAGTACGCCGGCATGGTGCGCGGGCCGAGGTCGTCACGGGCCGGCGGCGGCGCGAGACGCACGGTGGCGCCCAGGACGCTCACACCCCGCTGGGCGACGACGACCGGCTCCAGGGTGACGGCCACCACCTCGGGGTGGTCGTCCACCAGCCGGGACACCCGCAGCAGCAGCCGCTCCAGCGCGGGGGTGTCGGCGGGCGTGGAGCCGCGCCAGCCGAAGAGCAGCGGCGCCGTGCGGATGGACCGCACCAGCGAGGTCGCGTCCCGGTCGGTGACCGGGACCAGCCGGTGCGCCATGTCGCCGAGCAGCTGCGAGGGGGCCCCGGCCAGCCCGAAGGACAGCACGGCGCCGGCCGCCGGGTCGATCACCGCGCGCACGACCGTGTCGACGCCCCTGGGCGCCATGCCCTGCACCACCGGCCGCAGCTCGTCGGGCTTGCCGAACAGCGCGGACAACTCGGCGTAGGCGCGCCGCAGTTGCTCCTCGTTCGCGAGATCGAGGCGTACGCCGCCGAGGTCGGCGCGGTGGCGCAGGTGCGGGGCGGTGGCCTTGAGGGCCACCGGGTAGCCGAGGGTGCGGGCGGCCTCGGCGGCGGCGTCGGGGGTGGGCGCGGGCAGCGCGCGGCGGACCGGGATGCCGTATCTGCCGAGCAGTTCGCAGGTCTCCGCCTCCCCCAGGGTGAGCCCCTGCCCGCGTTCGAGCAGGGAGCCGATCAGGGCGGCGGCCCCCTTCTCGTCGATGTCGTCGTACTCCGGGACCTTGCCGGGATCGGCTGCCTCGCGCCGCCACTGCCCGTACTTCACGGCCTCGGCGAGGGCGCGGACGGCACGTTCGGCGGCGGGGTAGGCGGGGATGAGGCGGGTGCCGTCCCGCGGGGCGGCGCCGGGCGCCTCCGGCGCCGCCGCGTCCGGCGGCCCTGCCACCGCACCCGGCGGCCGCGTCGCGGGGCGAGCCGGCCCGGTGCCGGCCGGAGCGCCGGAGGCCTGCGCGGGGCTGGACGCGGCGTTCGCGGGGCCCGGAGCCCGCTGAGCGGCCTGAGGTGCGGCGCCCGGCGCGCCCGGAGTCTGCGCGGCGGCCCTGGGCGGGGTGCCGGCCGTGCCGGGGGCCTGCTGGGCAGTTTCAGGTGCGCCCGGCCCCTGAGACGTAGCGCCCTGCGCGTCCGGAACCTGCCCGGCCGCCGCGGGTGCGGTGCTCGCCGCGGCCGACAGCGCCTCCGCGAGGCCGCCGAGTTCCACGTGCACCACGAGCACCGGCTTGCCGGACGTCCCGGAGGCCGCCGACCGCAGCGCCTCCGCCAGTTCGGCGTCGCCCGGCGAGCTCTCGCCGATCGCCGGGATCGCCGTGACGACGACCGCGTCGCACGTGTCGTCCGCCAGGGCCCGCGACAGCGCGCGGTGGAAGTCCTCCGCCGTCGCGCCGGTGGTCAGGTCGAGCGGGGGCGAGGGCCGCAGCCCCTCCGCGAGGCAGCGGTCGTACGTCAGCAGGCCGAGCGACTCGGAGTTGCCGAGGATCGCCACCCGGGGGCCGGCGGGCAGCGGCTGCCGGGCCAGCAGCAGGCCCGCGTCGACCAGCTCGGTGATCGTGTCGACCCGGATGACGCCGGCCTGCCGGAGCAGCGCCGACACGGTCTCGTGGGGCAGTCGCGTCGCCCGGACCGCGTGCCCCTGCGGCGCCGATCCGGCGCCCTGCACCACGACCAGCGGCTTGGCCGCGGCCGTGCGGCGGGCGAGGCGGTTGAACTTGCGCGGGTTGCCGATGGACTCCAGGTACATCAGGGCGACGTCGGTCTCGGGGTCGTCGTACCAGTACTGGAGGACGTCGTTGCCGGAGACGTCGGCCCGGTTGCCGGACGACACGAAGGTGGACACGCCCGTGACGCCCGTGACCCCGCCGCCGCGCCGGTGCAGCCGGGACAGCAGGGCGATGCCGATGGCGCCGGACTGGGCGAACAGGCCGATGCGGCCGGGCCTCGGCATCTCCGGGGCCAGCGAGGCGTTCAGCCGGACGCCGGGCGCGGTGTTGATGATCCCGAAGGCGTTGGGGCCGATGATCCGCATGCCGTAGGCGCGCGCCTGCCGCACCAGGCCCCGCTGCCGCTCACGGCCCTCGGGCCCGCTCTCGGCGTACCCGGCGGACAGCACTACGAGCCCCTGCACCCCGTGCTCGCCGCACTCGGCGACGACCGCGGGCACGTGCTCGGCCGGGACGGCGACGACGGCGAGGTCGACGGGCCCCTCGATGTCGCGCACCGAGCGGTGCGCGGGCACCCCGTCGACCTCCTCGAGGTCCTCGGCGAAGGCCTTGTTCACGGCGTGCAGCCGGCCCTGGTAGCCGGCCTCCCGGATGTTGCCGAGGACGCCGCGGCCGACGCCGCCGGGCGCGCGGCCGACGCCGACGACGGCGACCGAGCCGGGCGCCAGCAGCCGGCGCACCGAGCGGGCCTCGGCGCGCTGCTCCCGCGCGCGCTGGACGGCGACCGAGCGGTCGGTGGGCTCGAGGTCGAACTCCAGCCGTACGACGCCGTCCTCGAAGCTGCGCTTCTGGGTGTATCCGGCGTCCGTGAACACCTTGATCATCTTGGTGTTGGCGGGCAGCACCTCGGCGGCGAAGCGCCGGATGCCGCGCTCGCGCGCGACGGCCGCGACGTGCTCCAGCAGCGCGGACGCGACGCCGCGCCCCTGGTGGGCGTCCTGGACCAGGAAGGCGACCTCGGCCTCGTCGGCGGGTCCGGAGGCGGCCATGCCGTCGGTGCCGATGCGGTCGTAGCGTACGGTGGCGATGAACTCGCCGCCGATCGTGGCCGCGAGTCCCACCCGGTCCACGAAGTCGTGGTGAGTGAAGCGGTGGACGTCCTTGGCGGACAGACGTGGGTACGGCGCGAAGAAGCGGTAGTACTTCGACTCGTCCGAGACCTGCTCGTAGAAGCTGACCAGGCGGTCGGCGTCGTCAGCGGTGATGGGCCTGATGCGCGCGGTGCCCCCGTCGCGCAGCACCACGTCCGCCTCCCAGTGAGCGGGGTACTCGTGCCGGTCCTGCCGGTCCGCCGGGCTCTGCATGGGCCCCAGGGTACGGCTCGCGTACGACGGCGTCGCGAGGCAGTCTGTGGAGGACGACAGGCCGGATCGAGGCCGCGATCCGGTGGCGCGCCGCGGCGGTGCACCGCACCGCTCGGGGCACGCTTCACGATATGGGAAACTGGTCTAGACAACCTGAACACCGAAGGGCAGCAACACATGGCTGAGCGCCGCGTCAACGTCGGCTGGGCCGAGGGCCTCCACGCCCGCCCCGCCTCCATCTTCGTCCGAGCCGCCACGGCCACAGGCGTCCCGGTGACGATCGCCAAGGCCGGGGGCAACCCCGTCAACGCGGCCTCCATGCTGGCCGTCCTGGGCCTGGGCGCCCAGGGCGGCGAGGAGATCGTCCTCGCCTCCGACGCCGAGGGCGCGGACGTCGCCCTGGACCGTCTGGCCAAGCTGGTCGCCGAGGGCCTCGAGGAACTGCCCGAGACGGTCTGAGCACCGGTCACGGGAAACACCGGAGCCGTGCCGCCCTTTTCCGGGCGGCACGGCTCCGCCGTTTCTCCGGAAATCCAGGCGCGCGGGAAATCGGGCAGCGGAAATACCGCGCCACGGAATTCCCCCCTCTTTGTATACGGTGCCCGTGTTAATGCCGCCGGCCCGACATGTTTACGGCATGTTGCGAAGTCCTCACACGGTCCGGGCGGCCCTCGCCACCGGAAAAGCGCAATCGGTGCGCGGCCGTAGCGCGCTCGGTGTGCAGCGCCGTGAGCGCACGCGCGCGTTCGCCGTCGCCGCGCGCCACCGCGTCCACGATCGCGCCGTGCTCGGTCCAGGAGTCCACCGGGCTCGGCGGGGCCGCCACCGCGTACATCCAGGCGATCTTGTGCCGGAGCTGGGTCAGCATCGACGTCAGCGAGGGACTGCCGCAGGCCTGGGCGAGTGTCTCGTGGAACCAGCCCCCCAGCGCGCGCAGATCCTCGCTGCCGCCCCGCCGGGCCCGCTCCTGCCCCAGCCTGACCAGGCCGCGCAGCACCTTCAGATGGGCCTCGGTGCGCCGCTGGGCGGCCCGGAAGGCGCCGAGCGGCTCCAGGAGCACGCGCATCTCCAGCAGGTCGGCGGCCTCCTGCTCGGTCGGTTCGGCCACGCACGCGCCCGCGTGCCGCCGGGTCACCACGAAGCCCTCGGCCTCCAGGGTGCGCAGGGCCTCGCGGACGGGGACGCGCGAGACGCCGTAGCGGCGGGCCAGGACTTCCTCGGTGAGCCGGCCGCCGCGCTCGTGGACGCCTGCGACGATGTCGTCCCGGATCGCCGTGCACACCGAATGCGCCGGAATACGCATGACCGACCTCCGCCTTAATCCCCGTGAAACGCCGACGATGGACGCGTTGACTCGTGACTCTATTCCAAGGGAGCGGAATCTCCGACGGCGGGCCGGAATCCATGAATATTTTTTGGCCGGACAGCGGCGAACACCGCCGGGAACGGCGAAAGCCCCGGCTCGGTGAGCCGGGGCTTTCGGATGTCCGTGCGCGAGGCGTCAGACGTGCACGCCGTGCTGGCGGAGGTAGGCGACGGGGTCGACGTCCGAGCCGTACTCGGGCGTCGTACGGGCCTCGAAGTGGAGGTGCGGGCCGGTGACGTTGCCCGTCGCGCCCGACAGGCCGATCTGCTGGCCCGGGGTCACCTTCTGGCCCACCGTGACGCCGATGGAGGACAGGTGGCCGTACTGGGTGTACATGCCGTCGGCCATCCGGATCACGATCTGGTTGCCGTACGCCCCGCCCCAGCCGGTGGAGACGACGGTGCCGGCGCCGACCGCGTGCACGGAGGTGCCGCTGGCGGCGTGGAAGTCGATGCCCGTGTGCGAGCCGGACGACCACAGCGAGCTGCTGGCCTGGTACGCCGTCGAGACGTACGAGTGCACGATCGGGGCGACGAAGGCGTTCAGGCGCTTGCGCTCGGCCTCACGGGCGGCGCGCGCCGCGGCCTCGCGTTCCTTCTTCGCCTCGGCGGCGGCCGCCTTGACGGCGGCCTCCTCGGCCGCCTGCCGCTCGGCGGCCTGCGTCTGGGCGGCGGCCTGCTCGTCGATCTGCTCGGCGACCTGGTCGCTCACGCTGATCACCGGCGTGAGGCCGGTCTGCTCGACGGGCTTCTCCACGGCGAACGCCGGGGCGGCCGCGAGGCTGCCGATGACGCCGGTGGTGGTGAGGGCTGCGACACCCGCCGCCTGAGCGGTGGTGCGCTTGACGCGGCCGGGCTTGCGGTGCTTCCCGGAGGCGCACATGAACGCCATGAAGTGGCTGGTCCTTTCCTTCCCTCTCGCCTACCGGGTTAGCTGACGGGTTCGGAGCAGGAAGGTCTCCTACGGACTCCCTCGCTCGCGCGCGGGCGTCCGATTCACCCCAGGGACTGCGATGGGTCCCCGGCTCCCCTGGCTCGCGCCGTACGGGGACTCGGCGATGACTGTCCGGTGCCGCGGGCGCGGCGCACTGCCTGACGGACAGCCCGGATGACGCTAAGCGGCCCGGTCTCCGGCGCCCAAACGGATCCGGGC
The DNA here is from genome assembly GCF_055601245.1 of Streptomyces sp. NPDC038135. NCBI lineage: Bacteria > Bacillati > Actinomycetota > Actinomycetes > Kitasatosporales > Streptomycetaceae > Streptomyces > Streptomyces sp. NPDC038135. The sequence continues at coordinate 520,608 of NZ_JBVJXS010000005.1, forward strand.
TTTTGTAGCGCATCCCACAGGGCAGACAGGCAACCTCCGCCTCAATTCGGACATCTGGACAAGGGCGCCCCACCGGTTTCGCGAAGGACCGCGCACACGATGGGGACCTGACGGCCCGTCGGCCGCGAGGTCCCCATGCGCGCGTGGCGCCGTCCGGCCGCTACTCGGCGGCGACCACGGTGACTTCGCCGATGCCGAGCGCCTGCACCGGCTCCTTGATCTGCGCCGCGTCACCGACCAGGACCGTCACCAGACCGTCCACCGGGAAGGCGCTGACGACCGCCGCGGTGGCCTCGACCGTGCCGGTGGCCGCGAGCCGCTGATACAGCGTCGCCTGGAAGTCGTCGGGCAGGTGCTGCTCGACCTGGTCGGCCAGGGTGCTCGCGACGGCCGCCGCGGTCTCGTACTTCAGCGGCGCCACCCCGACCAGGTTCTGCACGGCGACGTCCCGCTCGGCGTCGGTCAGGCCCTCGGCGGCGAGGGTGCGCAGCACCTTCCACAGGTCGTCGAGCGCCGGACCGGTGTTCGGGGTGTCCACGGAGCCGCTGATGGCGAGCATCGCGGCGCCGGTGCCGTCCGGAGCGGACCGCAGGACCTGCCCGAAGGCGCGCACGCCGTAGGTGTAACCCTTCTCCTCGCGCAGCACGCGGTCCAGGCGGGAGGTGAGCGTGCCGCCGAGGCAGTAGGTGCCGAGCACCTGGGCGGGCCAGACCCGGTCGTGCCGGTCGGGGCCGATCCGGCCGATGAGCAGCTGGGTCTGGACGGCGCCGGGGCGGTCGATGATGACGACACGGCCGGTGTCGTCGGCGGTCACCGGCGGCACCGGGCGCGGCTCGCCGGGGGTACCGGACCAGGCGCCCAGGGTGTCGGCGAGCAGGGCGTCCAGATCGGTGCCGGTGAGGTCGCCGACCACGACCGCGGTCGCCGTCGCGGGACGCACATGACGGTCGTAGAAGGCGCGGACCGCGGCCGCGTCGATCTTCTCGACCGTCTCCTCGGTGCCCTGGCGCGGGCGCGACATGCGCGCGGTGGCCGGGAACAGCTCCTTGGAGAGCTCCTTGGCGGCGCGCCGGGAGGGGTTGGCCAGTTCGTGCGGGATCTCGTCCAGCCGGTTGCGCACCAGCCGCTCGACCTCGCTCTCCGCGAAGGCGGGGGCGCGCAGGGCGTCGGCGAGCAGGCCGAGGCCCTTGGCCAGCCGGGAGGCCGGCACCTCGAGGCTGAGCCGGACGCCCGGGTGGTCGGCGTGCGCGTCGAGCGTGGCGCCTGCCCGCTCCAGCTCCGCGGCGTAGTCCTCGGCCGAGTGCTTGTCGGTGCCCTCGGAGAAGGCCCGCGCCATGATCGTGGCGACGCCGTCCAGGCCGGTCGGCTCGGCGTCCAGGGGCGCGTCGAGCAGCACCTCCACGGCGACGACCTGCTGGCCGGGGCGGTGGCAGCGCAGCACGGTCAGCCCGTTGTCCAGCGTGCCGCGCTCGGGGGCCGGGAACGCCCAGGGCCTGGCCTCGCCCGGCTGCGGCTGGGGGTGGAAGTCCATCGGGGCGAGCTCGCTCACTTGGCCGTCTCCTCGTTGTCGTGTCGGCCCTCGACGGTCGCTTCGGCCTCCGGGTCCTCGGGGACGTCCGCGTCCTCGACGGTCTCCGGGGACTTCGGCTCGTACACGAGGACCGCGCGGTTGTCCGGACGCAGGCGGGCCTTGGCGACCTCCTGCACCTGCTCGGGGGTCACCTCCAGCACGCGCTCGACGGCCGTCAGGGCGAGCTGCGGGTCTCCGAACAGGACGGCGAACCGGCACAGTTCGTCGGCGCGGCCGGCGACCGTGCCGAGCCGGTCCAGCCATTCGCGCTCCAACTGGGCCTGGGCGCGTTCCATCTCCTCGGGCGTGGGGCCCTCCTCGGCGAACCGGGCCAGCTCCTCGTCGATCGCGGCCTCGATCACCGGCACCTCGACGTCACCGGAGGTCTTCACGTCCAGCCAGCCGAGCGAGGGCGCGCCGGCCAGCCGGAGCAGGCCGAAGCCGGCCGCGACGGCCGTGCGGTCGCGGCGCACCAGCCGGTTGTACAGCCGGGAGGACTCGCCGCCGCCGAGCACGGTCAGGGCCAGGTCGGCCGCGTCCGCGTCGCGCGTGCCGTCGTGCGGGAGCCGGTAGGCGGCCATCAGGGCGCGCGCCGGGACCTCCTCCTCGACGACCTCGCGCACCTGGCCGCCCATGACCTCCGGCAGCGAGCCGTCGCGGGGCGCGGGCTTGCCGTCGTGGCCGGGGATGGAGCCGAAGTACTTCTCGACCCAGGCGAGGGTCTGCTTCGGGTCGATGTCGCCGACCACGGACAGCACCGCGTTGTTGGGCGCGTAGTACGTCCGGAAGAACTGGCGCGCGTCCTCCAGGGTGGCCGCGTCCAGGTCGGCCATCGAGCCGATCGGCGTGTGGTGGTAGGGGTGGCCCTCCGGGTAGACCATGGCGGTCAGCTTCTCGAAGGCGGTGCCGTAGGGGACGTTGTCGTAGCGCTGGCGGCGCTCGTTCTTGACGACGTCCCGCTGGTTCTCCATGGACTCCTCGTCCAGGGCGGCCAGCAGGGAGCCCATGCGGTCGGCCTCCAGCCAGAGGGCGAGCTCGAGCTGGTGGGCGGGCATGGTCTCGAAGTAGTTGGTGCGCTCGAAGCTGGTGGTGCCGTTCAGCGAGCCGCCGGCGCCCTGCACCAGTTCGAAGTGGCCGTTGCCCGTCACCTGTCCGGAGCCCTGGAACATCAGGTGCTCGAAAAGGTGAGCCAGGCCGGTACGTCCCTTGACTTCGTGGCGGGAGCCGACGTCGTACCACAGGCAGACCGCCGCCACCGGGGTCAGGTGGTCCTCGGAGAGCACCACGCGCAGACCGTTGGCCAGCCGGTGCTCGGTCGCTGTCAGGCCCCCGGAGCCTGCCTCGGCCGTGGTCGTGTGACCCATGGGCATGTACGTCCCTTCGCGAGCGGAGGCGGTTGATGGAAACCGCGGTTTTCCTGCCGGTCCTGCCACTGTATGCAAGCGTGCGGAGCCTCGGCGAAGTTCCCGCCGGACGTACGCCCACAGCGGATCACCTCAGCGGATCGCGTAGCCTGCGTCCCGCGTGCCGTGGGAGGGCTTCCCGGCACCGGGGCGGACCGCGGGGGACCGGGTCGCGGCCCGGCTTGTCAGTGCCGCGGTCCACAATGGTGCGCGTCAGATCCGTCAACCCCGAGCGAACAGAAATCTGGAGGAGCCGGCAGCGATGGCCCGCCGCAGCACGAAGACCCCGCCGCCCGACGATTCGTACGAGGAGAGGATCCTCGACATCGACGTCGTGGACGAGATGCGTGGCTCCTACCTCGAGTACGCGTACTCGGTCATCTACTCGCGCGCCCTGCCGGACGCCCGTGACGGCCTCAAGCCCGTGCACCGCCGGATCGTCTACCAGATGAACGAGATGGGCCTGCGCCCCGACCGGAGCTACGTGAAGTGCGCCCGCGTCGTCGGCGAGGTCATGGGCAAGCTGCACCCGCACGGCGACTCGTCGATCTACGACGCCCTGGTGCGCATGGCGCAGCCGTTCTCGATGCGCGTCCCGCTGGTCGACGGCCACGGCAACTTCGGCTCGCTGGGCAACGACGACCCGCCGGCCGCCATGCGGTACACCGAGTGCCGCATGACCGAGGCGACGAGCCTGATGACCGAGTCGATCGACGAGGACACGGTCGACTTCGCGCCGAACTACGACGGCCAGGAGCAGGAGCCGGTGGCGCTGCCCGCCGCCTTCCCGAACCTGCTGGTCAACGGCTCCTCGGGCATCGCGGTGGGTATGGCGACGAACATGCCGCCGCACAATCTGCGCGAGGTCGTGGCGGCGGCCCGCCATCTGATCAGGCACCCGAACGCGGACCTGGACGCGCTGATGAAGCACGTCCCCGGACCCGACCTGCCCACCGGCGGCCGGATCGTCGGCCTGGACGGCATCCGCGACGCGTACGCGTCCGGACGCGGCACGTTCAAGATCCGGGCGACGGTCAGCGTCGAGACGGTGACCGCCCGCCGCAAGGGCCTGGTCGTCACCGAGCTGCCCTTCGCGGTCGGCCCCGAGAAGGTCATCGCCAAGATCAAGGACCTGGTCAACTCCAAGAAGGTCCAGGGCATCGCCGACGTCAAGGACCTCACCGACCGTGAGCACGGGCTGCGCCTGGTCATCGAGATCAAGAACGGCTTCGTGCCGGAGGCGATCCTGGAGCAGCTCTACAAGCTGACGCCGATGGAGGAGTCCTTCGGCATCAACAACGTCGCCCTGGTCGACGGCCAGCCGCTCACGCTGGGCCTGAAGGAGCTGCTGGAGGTCTACCTCGACCACCGCTTCGACGTGGTCCGCCGGCGCAGCGAGTTCCGCCGCGGCAAGAAGCGCGACCGGCTCCACCTGGTCGAGGGCCTGCTCACCGCCCTGGTCGACATCGACGAGGTCATCCGGCTGATCCGGTCCAGCGAGAACTCCGCGCAGGCCAAGCAGCGCCTGATGGAGCGGTTCTCGCTGAGCGACGTCCAGACGCAGTACATCCTCGACACGCCGCTGCGCCGGCTCACCAAGTACGACCGCATCGAGCTGGAGGCGGAGAAGGACAAGCTCACCGCGGAGATCGAGGAGCTGACCCGGATCCTGGACTCGGACGCGGAGCTGCGCAAGCTGGTCTCGGCCGAACTGGCCGCCGTGTCGAAGAAGTTCGGCACCGACCGGCGCACGGTGCTGCTGGAGTCCGGGGGCGCGCCGGTGGCCGCCGTGCCGCTCCAGGTCGCCGACGACCCGTGCCGGGTGCTGCTGTCCTCGACGGGCCTGCTGGCCCGCACGGCGACCGACCAGCCGTTCGCCGAGTCGGCCGGCGCCAAGCGCGTGAAGCACGACGTGATCCTCTCGGTGGTCCCGGCGACCGCGCGCGGCGAGATCGGCGCGGTCACCTCGGCGGGCCGGCTGCTGCGGATCAACGTCGTCGACCTTCCGCAGCTCCCCGAGGCGGCGACGGCGAATCTGTCCGGCGGGGCGCCGCTCGCGGAGTTCGTGTCCCTCGAGGACGACGAGACGGTGGTCTGCCTGACCACGCTGGACGAGTCGTCACCCGGCCTGGCGCTCGGCACGGTGCAGGGTGTCGTCAAGCGCGTGGTGCCCGACTACCCGTCCAACAAGGACGAGTTGGAGGTCATCACGCTCAAGGAGGGCGACCGGATCGTCGGCGCGGTGGAGCTGCGCACCGGCGAGGAGGACCTGGTGTTCATCACGGACGACGCGCAGCTGCTGCGCTTCCAGGCGTCCATCGTCCGCCCGCAGGGCCGCCCGGCCGGCGGTATCGCCGGCATCAAGCTGACCGAGGGCGCCAAGGTCATCTCCTTCACCGCGGTCGACCCGGCCGCCGACGCCGCGGTCTTCACGGTGGCGGGCTCGCGCGGCACGCTGGACGACTCGGTGCAGACGACGGCCAAGCTGACCCCGTTCGACCAGTACCCGCGCAAGGGCCGCGCCACCGGCGGCGTGCGCTGCCAGCGGTTCCTGAAGGGCGAGGACTGCCTGTCCCTGGCCTGGGCGGGCCCCGTCCCGGCGCGGGCCGCGCAGAAGAACGGCACCCCGGTGACGCTCCCGGAGCCGGACCCGCGCCGCGACGGCTCGGGCACCTCGCTGCCGAAGACGGTGGCGGTGGTCGCGGGACCGGTGTCGTAGGACGCCCGGCCGCACGCCCTGGGGGCGCTACCCCTCGTACGTCTCCGTGCCCGGTTCCTCCTCGGAGCCGGGCACGAAGCGCAGGACGCCCCACATGCCGTGCTCGTCGGCGTGCGGGGCGTCGTCGCCGCACGCCTGCAGCTCCTTGTGGAGGGCGTCGGCGTCGATGCCGGAGCCGATCAGCACGAGCTGGGTGCGGCGCGGACCGGCGGGCGGCCAGGGCTCGGGCCGGAAGCGCAGGAACCGGCCGACGGCGTGCACGGCGTACCGGTTGCGGGTGTCGTACGGCCCGAAGTCGACGTATCCCTTGATCCGGTACAGCCCCTCGGGGCGGCTGTCCAGGAAGCTCATCAGCCGGCGGGGGTCCATGGGCGGCGCCGAGGTGAAGGAGAGGCTGTCGTAGCCGGTGTGCAGGTGGCCGGCGTGGTCGTGGCCGTCCTCGCGGTGTTCGTGCAGGTCGTCGAAGGAGAGCTGGCCGATGCGCTCCTCGCTCGGCCGGCAGTCGAAGAGGAACTCCGGGTCGACGCGGCCGTAGGTGGCGGGGAGGACCGCGGCACGGCCGGCGAGCGAGCGGACGAGCGCGAGCACGCGGTCGGCGTCCGGCGCCCGGTCCAGCTTGTTGACCACGACCAGGTCGGCCAGGGCGAGATGCCGGTCGATCTCGGGGTGCCTGGTGCGGGTGTCGTCGAGTTCGGCGGCGTCCACGACCTCGACGAGGCCGCCGTAGACGATCCCCGGGTGCTCGCTGGCCAGCACCATGCGCACCAGTTCCTGGGGCTCGGCGAGTCCGCTGGCCTCGATGACGATGACGTCGACGCCCGCGGCGGGGGCGGCGAGCCGGTCCAGGTAGACGTCGAGTTCGCTCGCGTCGACGGCACAGCACAGACAGCCGTTGCCGAGCGAGACGGTGGAGTCGCCGAGGGCGCCGGCCACCGCCATCGCGTCGATCTCGATGGCGCCGAAGTCGTTGACGATCGCCCCGATGCGGCTGCCTCCGCTGTGGTGCAGCAGGTGGTTGAGCAGCGTGGTCTTCCCCGAGCCCAGGAAGCCGGCGAGCACGACCACCGGGATCTGCGGACTGCGGCTGTTCGCCGGGCTGTTCCCCAACGGGCGACCTCTCTCACACGGACGCGCACACCGGCTCGCCGCCGGGTGCGCGGACGGGATGGCGGGCATCGTTTCGGGCATCGACTGCGACACCAGGATACGAGCGAGCCGGAACGCGCCAGGACGCGCCGGGACGCCGCGCGGGGGGCGGCTCCTCGTCACCTCAGGCCGCGGGTGGCACCGCGACCGGCGGCTCCGGGCCCACGTAGCGTGCCACCGGACGGATGATCTTCGGGTCCGCCGCCTGTTCCAGGATGTTGGCGCTCCAGCCCACCACCCGGGCCGCCGCGAAGGTGGGGGTGAACATCTCCCGGGGCAGGCCGCACAGTTCCATGACCACGCCCGCGTAGTACTCGACGTTGGTGTGCAGTTCACGGCCCGGCTTCAGCTCGGCGAGGACCGTCTCGACGTGCCGTTCGACCTCGACGGCCAGTTCGACGCGCGGGCCGCCGAAGCCGAGGGCGATCTCCCGCAGCATCCGCGAGCGCGGGTCCTCCGTGCGGTAGACGGCGTGGCCGAAGCCCATGACGCGGTCACCGGCGAGCACCCGCTCCCTGATCCATGCGTCGGCCCGGTCCGGGGTTCCGATCGCGTCCAGGGTGTCGAGCGCACGGCTCGGCGCCCCGCCGTGCAGCGGCCCGGACAGGGCGCCCACGGCTCCGGTCAGACAGGCTGCGACGTCGGCGCCGGTGGACGCGATGACCCGCGCGGTGAATGTTGACGCGTTGAATCCGTGGTCAATGGTCGAGATCAGGTATTGCTCGACCGCACGGGCCCGCCGCGGGTCGGGCTCCTCGCCTGTGAGCATGTAGAGGTAGTTGGCCGCGTACGACAGGTCCTCGCGGGGCTCCACGGGTTCGAGGCCCCGCCCGAGCCGGTACAGCGCGGTGAGCAGCGTGGGCACGGCCGCGCAGGCGGCCACGGTGTCGGCGCGGCGCTGGTCCGGGTCCGTGTCGTAGACCGGACGGAACCCCCGCGCGGCTCCCAGCAGGGACAGCGCGGTGCGCAGGCCGGCCAGCGGCCCGGAGTCGCGCCCGGCCGCGGCGATCGCGGGAAGGGCCGCGCGGACCTCATCGGGCAGCCGGCGCAGCCCCGCGGTCCCGGCGGCGAAGGACGCGGCGCGCCCGGGCTCCGGCAGGGTCCCGTGCACCAAAAGATGCCAGACGTCCTCGAAGCCGCGGGTGCACGCGAGTTCGACGGCCGAGTACTGCCGGTAGTGGTAGAAGCCTTCGATCCCCCGGACGTCTCCGACGCGGGTGTCGGTGACGACGACCCCCGCGAGGCCACGCGGCACCTCGACCCGGGGTGCGGTCCTGTTGACGGACATGGTGTCTCCCTCCTGGACTTGATCCGACTGTCCATGCTTGACTCACGGGCTGTCAACGTTGATCGAGTCAATGTCAGCCCATCAAGATGTGGAGCGACGGTTACGGTGGCCCCCATGCGCGATCACGAAACCGCTCCCGACCGGCGGCCCGGGCGGAGGCTGAGCACCCGGGAGACCGCCGAACTGCTCGGGGTGAAGCCGGAGACGGTCTATGCCTACGTGAGCCGCGGCCTGCTCAGCAGCAGGCGGGAGCCCGGCGGCCGCGCCAGCACCTTCGACGCGAAGGAGGTCGAGGCCCTCGCCCGGCGCAACCGCCGGGAAGCCGCGGGGAGTCCGGGCTCCGGGGGCGACCTGTCCGTACGGACCCGCATCACCCTCATCGAGGACGATCGCTACTACTTCCGCGGCGTCGACGCCACGGAACTCGCCACGCGCCACTCCTACGAGGAGGTCGCGGAGTGGCTGTGGACGGGCCGGATGACACCGGGCACGACCTTCACCGCGCCGGAGGGGACCGTCGAGGTCGCCCGCCGCGCCGTGAACGCCCTGCCGGAGCACACCTCCCCGGCCGACCGGCTACGGGTGGCGGCCATCGCCGCGGCGGCCGAGGACCCGCTGCGTTTCGACCTCTCCGAGGAGACGGTGCTCGGTACCGGTCGCATCCTCATCCCCACGCTCGTGGCCGCGCTGCCGCCCGTCCGGCACGACCACGAGGACGACGGTCCGCTGGCCCACCGCCTGTGGGCCCGGCTGACCGGCCGCCGCGCCGACGAGGCCTCGCTGCGCGTCCTGGACACCGCCCTGGCCCTGCTCGCCGACCACGACCTGGCCGCCTCCACGCTCGCCGTCCGGGTCGCCGCCTCGGCCCGCGCGCACGCGTACGCGGCCGTCTCGGCCGGGCTCGGCGTCCTGGAGGGCCCGCTGCACGGCGCCGCCAGCGGCCTGGCCCACCGGATGCTGCTCGACGTGCTGGACCAGGGCACCGCGGTCCCCGTGATCGCGGACGAGCTGCGGGCGGGACGGCGCGTCCCCGGCCTGGGCCACCGGCTCTACTCCGGCGAAGACCCCCGCGCGCGCGTGCTGTTCGGCCTACTGGAGCAGGTGCCGCACGCGGAGTCCGCGCTCCTGGCGGCCCGCGACGTCGTCGCCACGACGGCCCGGCACGCCCCGCTGCACGCCAACGTGGACCTGGCGCTCGCGGTGTTCACCGCGTCCTGCGGCATGCCCGCCTCCGCCGGGGAGACCGTCTTCGCCGTCGCCCGCACGGCGGGCTGGATCGCCCACGCGCTGGAGGAGTACGGCGAACGCCCGCTGCGCATGCGCCCGAGCGGTCACTACGTCGGCCCGCGTCCCCCGCAGCCCCTGCCGGAGTGAAGCCGTCCGTGCGGCGGCCGCGGCCAGGTGTCCGCGCAGCCGCCGCGGCACGGCTGACCGTGCCGCCGTGGGAGCGGCACGGGCCCGGCCGGAAGTCGCCCCCTACGGAGTCAGGTTAGGCTCACCTCTGTGAGTAGGTGCGCGACCGTCTCCCAGGACCTGGACGAGCCCGTTTCCGCCACGGCGGCCACGGCGACGACGTGGCTGCTGCTGGAGCAGTCCGGGCCGTGGGGCGCGAAGGCGCTCACTTCGAGTCACCTCGACCCCGCTGTCGGCCGCGCCCTGGAGGCCGCCGCCGAGGGAACCGGCGTCCGCGTCGCCCTCGTCCGGCGCCCCGGCCGGCACGCCGACCCGGGCACCCCCGAGCCCCGGCAGGTGTACGCGGCCCACACCGTGCCCGGGAACGTGTGGCTGCACAGCGCCACCACGTGCGACCCGCGCGGTCTGCTCGACCTCGACTTCGCCGCTCTCGGCGCCGGCGACCACCGCTCCTTCGGCACGGCGCTCGGCGGCGAGCCGCACACCGGCGATCCGCTCGCGCTCGTCTGCACCAACGGCAAGCGCGACCGCTGCTGCGCCCTCCTCGGCCGTCCACTGGCCGCCGAGCTGGCCGCCTCCGGTGTGCGGGGCGTCTGGGAGGTCACCCATCTGGGTGGTCACCGCTTCTCGCCGACAGTGCTCGTGCTGCCGTACGGCTACGCCTACGGCCGGGTGGCGGCGCACACGGTCGAGGCGGCCCTGCACGGCGTCCGGGAGGGGCGCGTGGTGCTGGAGGGCTGCCGCGGCTGCTCGGCCTGGGAGCGGCCCGGCCAGGCCGCCGAACTGGCCGTGCGCTCGGTGGCGGGGGTGCGCCGGGCCGGCGCGCTGAGCGTCGTGCGGACCGAGGGCCGGGCGCCCCGCTGGGAGGTGACCGTCGCCCATGCCGACGGCCGCCGCTGGCGCGTCTCGGTGGCACAGGGCGCGTCCCTGCCGCCGCGCCCGGAGAGCTGCGGCGCCTCGGTGCTCGGCGCGCCGGCGCGCATGGACGTGGTCGCGGTGCGCGAAGTGCGGAAGACGGCGATGGCGAGCTGACCCCGGCGGTCCGGCCCCCGCCCCTCGTCCGGCGCCGGTCGGGAGATCCCCGCCACACCGGCTGGGGCCGGGCCGGGGCTCCCACGTACCGTCATCGGTATGAGCCCCACTCCCCCCGCACGCCGTCTGCGCCTCGGTCTGCCCCGGCGGGTGTTCTCGCAGGTGCTGCTGATGCAGGTGGCGATCGCCGCGGGAGTCGCGGTGCTCGCGACGGGGCTGTTCCTGGCGCCGCTGAGCAAACAGCTGGACCAGGAGGCCATGCGCCGGGCGCTGGCCATCGCGCAGACCACGGCGCAGGACCCGGAGATCGCCGAGGGCGTGCTGACCACGCCGCCGAGCAGGAACGGCCCGGTGCAGCGGGAGGCCGAGCGGATCCGGCACGCCACGAACGCCGAGTACATCGTGGTGCTGGACCTCCACTGGGTGCGCTGGTCGCACCCCACCCCCGGGGAGATCGGCCGGCCCGTCTCCACCGATCCCAGTGACGCGCTGGGCGGCAGGGACGTCATGGAGATCGACAAGGGCACCCTGGGCCGCTCCGCACGCGGGAAGGTGCCGCTGTACGACGCCCGTCACCGGATCATCGGGGCCGTGTCGGTCGGCATCGCGTACGACAGCGTGCGCGCCCGGCTGCTCGCCGCGATACCGGGGCTGTTCGCGTACGCGGGCGGGGCCCTCGCGGTGGGCGCGCTGGCCGCCTGGCTGATCTCCCGCCGGGTGCAGCGGCAGACCAGGGACCTGGCCTTCTCCGACATCTCCGCGCTGCTCGCCGAGCGCGAGGCGATGCTGCACGGCATCCGGGAGGGCGTGGTCGCGCTCGACCGCGCCGGCCGTGTCCGGCTGCTGAACGACGAGGCCCGGCGGCTGCTGGGCCTCGGCGACGAGGCCGTCGGCAAGTCGCCGGACGAGGCGCTGGGCGAGGGCCGCACCGCTGACGTCCTGGCCGGCCGGGTGACCGGCACCGACCTGCTGACCGTGCGCGGGCAGCGGGTCCTGGTCGCCAACCGCATGCCCACCGACGACGGGGGCGCCGTGGCCACCCTGCGCGACCGCACCGAGCTGGAGCAGCTCGGCCGTGAACTCGACTCCACCCGTGGTCTGATCGACGCGCTGCGCGCGCAGGACCACGAGCACGCCAACCGCATGCACACCCTGCTCGGTCTGCTGGAACTCGAGATGTACGACGACGCCGTGGAGTTCGTCGGCGAGGTCGTCGGCGACCACCGGGTCACCGCCGAGCAGGTCACGGAGAAGATCCAGGACCCGCTGCTGGCCGCCCTGCTGGTGGGCAAGGCGACCGTCGCCGCCGAACGCGGGGTCGCCCTGTGGGTGTCGGAGCGCACCCGGCTCCCCGACCGGCTCGTCGACCCGCGAGGACTCGTGACGGTCGTCGGCAACCTGGTGGACAACGCGCTGGACGCGGTCGCGGGCACCCTCCACGCGCGCGTGGAGGTCGAGTTGCGCACCGAGGGCCGTACGGTCGTGCTGCGGGTGCGCGACACCGGGCCCGGCATCCCGGCGGACCAGCGGGAACTCGTCTTCACGGACGGCTGGTCCACCAAGAAGCCACCCGCACACGGCAAGCGGGGCCTGGGACTTCCGCTGGTGCGCCGGCTCGCCGAACGGCAGGGCGGCGGCGCGACGGTGGGCACGGCGGACGGCGGCGGCGCGGAGTTCACCGTCGTACTGCCGGAGGCGCTCACCGACGCGCTGGGCGCGCCGGACCAGGAACCCGCGCTCGCCGCACCCGACGCGTCCCCGGTGCCGGCCCCCGGCGGGGAGGAGGCACGGTGATCGAGGTCCTGGTCGTGGACGACGACGCCCGCGTCGCCCGGGTCAACGCCGCCTACGTGGAGAAGGTGCCCGGTTTCCACGTGGCCGGCGAGGCGCACAACGCGGCCGAGGCGCTGCGCCTGCTCGACGCGCTGCCCCGGCTCGACCTGGTCCTCATGGACCACTACCTGCCCGACGACACCGGGCTCGCGGTGGTCCAGGAGATGCGCCGGCGCGGCCATCAGACCGACGTCATCATGGTGACGGCCGCGCGTGACGTCTCGACCGTCCAGGCGGCCATGCGGCACGGCGCGCTGCAGTACCTGGTGAAGCCCTTCGCGTTCGCCGGACTGCGGGCCAAGCTGGAGGCGTACGCCGTGCTGCGCCGGACGCTGGACGGCGGCGGCGAGGCGGAACAGGCCGAGGTGGACCGCATCTTCGGCGCCCTGTCCGCGCCGTCGGAGCCCGGGCTGCCCAAGGGGCACTCCCCCACCACCGCCGACCTGGTGCGCCGGGCCCTGATGCAGGCCGAAGGCGCCCTGTCGGCGCAGGAGATCGCCGAGCTCACCGGTGTGAGCCGGCAGACCGCCCAGCGCTATCTCAAGCTCCTGGAGCGGACCGGACGGGCCCGGCTGACCCTGAGATACGGCGACGCGGGCCGCCCGGAACACCGTTACGTGTGGGCGACCCGCGCCTGAGCGGGCATGTCTCGGACGCTACTTGGCGGCCTCGACGAACTCGGTGGTGTACGTCTTCTTCAGGTCCACCTTGGCGTTCTTGATGTTGGGGTTGAACGCCTTGAGGACCTTCTCCACGGTCTCGGGGCCGTTCGCCGGCATCACGCCGTCCTTGGTGAACATCGGCAGCGTGCTCTTGATCGCCTCCGCGTAGAGCGCCTTGTCGCCCTGCGAGTAGTCGGCCGGCATCTTGGCGGCGATCTCCGAGGCGCTGTGGCCGGCCATCCACTTGAGCGTCTTGACGAAGGCGTTGGCCAGCTTCTGGACGGTCTCCTTGTGCCCGTTCACCCAGTCCGTCTGCATGTACAGACTGGACGACGGGTACGGCCCGCCCAGCGCCTCCTGGGAGCCCTCGGGGGTGCGCATGTCGAGGAGGATCTTCCCGGCCTTCTTGTCCAGGATGGTGGCGACGGTCGGGTCCGTCGTCATGCCGGCGTCGATCGAGCCCTGCTGCAGCGCCGCGATGAACGTCGGGCCGGCGCCCACGGCGACCGGGGTGAACTCGCTGACGTCCACGCCGTTCTTGACCGCGAGGTACTTGGTGAGGAAGTCGGTCGAGGAGCCGAGGCCGGTGACGCCCAGCTTCCTGCCCTTGAAGTCCTTCGGCGAGCCGATGTCCCCCGCCTTCTTGCTCGCGACGACCTCCACCTCGCCGGGGGCGTGCGAGAACTGCACGACGGACTCCACGGCCTTGCCCTTCGTCTGCAGGTCGAGGGTGTGGTCGTAGAAGCCGACGGCGCCCTGGACCTGGCCGGAGACGAGCGCGGTCTCGGCCTGGACGCCGGCGGGCTCGCTCAGCAGCTCCACGTCGAGGCCCTCGGAGTCGAAGTAGCCGAGGCGCTGGGTGAGCATGGCCGGCATGTAGATGACCTTGTCCAGGCCACCGACCATGATCTTGACCTTCGTGCCCTTGCCGTCACCCTTGCCGCCGCCGGACGAGGTGCTGCTCGCCGCGTCGTTGGCGCAGGCGGTGAGCGAGGAGAGGGCGAGCAGGCCGGAGACGGCGAGCGAGGCGTATCTGGCGGTCTTGCGCATGGAGGTTCACGTCCTTGTGAGTGTGCGGTGCGTGCGGTGCGGTGAAGGGGGGCGGCTCGGAGCGCCCCGGCTGCCCGACGGCGCCGGGCGGCCGGGACTCAGTGGTCGGAGTTCGCCGGCTTCCACCGGAAGATGCGGCGTTCGGCGAAGGTCAGCAGGCCCTCGGCGACGAGCGCCACGACCGCGAGGATCACCATCGCGGCGTAGACGCCGGCGGCGTTGAAGGTGCCCTGGGACGCGGCGACGAGCAGGCCGATGCCCTTCGTGGCGCCGATGTACTCGCCGACGATGGCGCCGATGAGGGCGAAGCCGAAGCTGACGTGGAGGCTGGTGAAGATCCAGGAGGTGGCCGACGGGACGACCACCTGAAGCGTCACCTTGCGGTCGCTGGCGCCGAGGATCCTGGCGTTGGCGACCAGGTTGCGGTCGACCTCGCGAGCGCCCTGGAAGGCGTTGAAGAACACCGGGAAGAACACCAGCACCACGGCCGACGCGACCTTGGACGCGGGACCCAGGCCGAACCAGATCACGAAGATCGGAGCCAGGACGATCCGGGGAAGGGAGTTGAGGACCTTGATGTAAGGGCCGAGGACATCGGCGAGGAAGGCGATCCGCCCCAGGGCGATACCGAACACGACACCGGCGACGACGCCGATGCCCCAGCCGAGCAGCGCCTCGTGCAGCGTGTACCAGATCTGCTCGCCCAGGGAGCCCTGCGCGGTCCCGTGCAGGACCCAGGTGCTGATCTGGTCCCAGATCTTCGAAGGCATCGAGAAGTTGAACGGATCGATGACCTCGGCGCGGGACAGCGCCTCCCACAGACCGAGCACGACCACCAGCAGGAGCACCCGCGCGGCGGTGACGACCACCTTGCGTCTGCGGGCCGCCTGGGCCCGTGACTCCGCGCGGCCCGGAACCTTCACCGTGTCGACGACCGGCGTGCTGAGAACCTCAGGCGACATGCGCGGCACCCCTTTCCCGGGTGACGCGGACCTCTTCGCCGAGGGACTCCCAGATCTCGCGGTAGATCTCGATGAACCGCGGCTCCAGCCGTACCGACTCGACCTTGCGCGGCCTCGGCAGATCGATGTCGAAGACCTGCTTCACGGTCGCGGGCCCGGCGGTCATGACGACGACCTTGTCGGCCAGCGCGATGGACTCCTCGAGGTCGTGGGTGACGAAGACGACCGAGGCGCCCGTGCCCTCCCACAGCTCCAGCAGCTCGTCCGACATCAGCGCGCGGGTCTGCACGTCGAGCGCCGAGAACGGCTCGTCCATCAGCAGGATCTCGGGGTCGTTGACGAAGGTGGCGGCGAGGGCGACGCGCTTGCGCTGGCCGCCGGAGAGCTGGTGCGGATAGCGGTCCTCGAACGCCGCGAGACCGACCCGGGCCAGCCACGCGCGGGCCTTCTCCTTCGCCTCCGCCTTGGGCACGCCCCGGAAGCGGGGACCCGCCATCACGTTGGACAGCACGGTCCGCCAGGGGAAGGTGGCGTCCTGCTGGAAGACGAAGCCGACCTTGTCACCGACGCCGTCGACCGGCTCCCCGGCCACCAGCACCTCGCCCTCGGTGGGCTCCTCCAGGCCGCTGACCAGCGTCAGCGTGGTGGACTTCCCGCAGCCGGTCGGGCCGACGACGGCCACGAACTCGCCGCGCCGCACGGTGAGGTCCAGGCCGCGCACGGCCGTGTGCAGACCCCCCGACGGGGTCCTGAAGGTTTTGCTCGCGCCCCGTAGCTCGATGGCGGGGCTGGTGTCTGCGCTCATGGCCCGGGACGGTAGATGTGGCCCCGGCCACAGCAGCAGTCTTGTGAGCACATGCCGTTCTTTTGCTCGCAAGCACCTGTTGTGCTCATTTTGCTCGCGTTACAACTGCGGAGCCGAAACACGGGCTTAACGCTCGCCGGCCTTGGAGGGAAGGCCCGATGATTGACGTCCTGGTCGTGGACGACGACTTCCGCGTCGCAGAGATAAACGCCAAGTACGTGGCGAAGGTTCCCGGTTTCCGGGTGGCCGCCCGCGCGCACAGCGCCGCGCAGGCTCTGGCCGCCCTCGAACGCGCCGCCGTCGACCTGGTACTGCTCGACCACTACCTGCCCGACCAGACGGGTCTCGAACTCGTGCACCGCATGCGGGAGCAGGGACACGGCACCGACGTCATCATGATCACGGCGGCCGGCGATGTCACGACCGTCCAGCAGGCCATGCGTCTGGGCGCCCTGCACTACCTGGTCAAGCCCTTCACCTTCGCCGCCCTGCGCACTCGCCTGGACTCCTACGCGGCCCTGCGCCGCACCGTCGACCGGGTCGGCGGCCGGGGGCTCACGGGCCAGGAGCAGGTCGACCGGATCTTCGGCGCGCTGCGCACCTCCCCCGCACCGTCCGCGCCGGGCCTGCCCAGCGGCCACTCGGAGCCCACCACGGACCTCATCTGCGACGTGCTGCACGGTGCCGGCCAGCCGCTGTCCGCGCACGAGGTGGCGGCGCGCACCGGCCTGAGCCGCTCCACGGCCCAGCGCTACCTCCGCCACCTGGAACAGGCCGGCCGCCTCAGCCTCTCCCTGAAGTACGGCGACACCGGCCGCCCCGAGCACAAGTACGCGTGGGTGGCGCCCTGAGCACCGGCGCCCACCGGTCACCACGCCGCACCGCGCCCCCGCACGGTGCGCCCGTGCCCTGTCCTCGCGTCGCTACACGGCGCCCGCGCCGGTCAACGACCGCACCTCGGTCTCGGCGAACTTACCCTCGTCGGCGACCTCGTCCGAGGTGACCGTGCCCAGCCAGCCGGCCAGGAAGCCCAGCGGGATGGAGACGATGCCCGGATTCTGCAGCGGGAAGTACTGCAGGTCGATGTCCGGGAACAGCGAACCCGGACTGCCGGACACCACCGGGGACAGCAGCACCAGCACGAGAGCGGGGACCAGTCCGCCGTATACGGCCCACACCGCGCCGCGAGTGGTGAAGGCACGCCAGAACAGCGAGTACACGAGCGCCGGCAGGTTCGCCGACGCGGCCACGGCGAAGGCCAGACCGACGAGGAAGGCGACGTTCAGATCGCGGGCCAGCAGGCCGAGCCCGATCGCGACGATGCCGATGCCCACGGCCGCGACGCGGGCCACCGCGACCTCGCCGCGCACCTTGGACTGCGGACGCCGCAACGACGCGTACAGATCGTGGGCCACGGAGGACGAGGACGCGAGGGTGATCCCGGCGACCACCGCGAGGATCGTCGCGAAGGCGACGGCGGCGACCACCGCGAACAGCACCGTCCCGCCCGTGGAGCCGACGCCTCCGCCGAGATCGAGGGCGAGCAGGGGCATCGCCGTGTTCCCGGCCGCGTTGGAGCGGCGCAGGGCCTCCGGGCCCACCACGGCGGCGGCCCCGAAGCCGAGCACGATCGCCATCAGGTAGAAGCCGCCGATCAGGCCGATGGACCAGACCGCGGAGCGCCGGGCGGCCCGCGCGGTGGGCACGGTGTAGAAGCGGGAGAGGATGTGCGGCAGCCCCGCCGTGCCCAGCACCAGGGCGAGGCCCAGGCTGATGAAGTCGAGGCGGGCGGTCCAGCTCCCGCCGTACTTCAGCCCCGGCGCCAGGAACGCGTCGCCGTGGCCGCTGCGTTCGGCCGCCGTGACCAGCAGCCGGTCCAGGTCGCCGTGGAAGCGCACCAGCACCAGCACGGTCAGCACGACCGTCCCGCAGAGCAGCAGGACCGCCTTCACGATCTGGATCCAGGTGGTGGCCCGCATCCCGCCCAGCGACACATAGGTCACCATGAGAGCGCCGACCCCGATGACCGTCCACGCCTGCGCCGTGCCGCTCGTGCGCCCCAGCAGCAGCGCCACCAGGCTGCCGGCGCCGACCATCTGGGCCACCAGGTACAGGACGGACACCGTGACCGAGGCGGTCCCCGCCGCGATCCGCACCGGCCGCTCGCTCATCCGCGCTGCCACCACGTCGGCGAGTGTGAACCTCCCGCAGTTGCGCACCAGTTCCGCAACCAGGAACAGCACGACCAGCCACGCCACGAGGAAGCCCACCCCGTACAGCAGCCCGTCGTATCCGTACAGCGCGATGAGCCCGGTGACCCCGAGGAAGGAGGCGGCCGACACGTAGTCGCCCGAGACCGCGAAACCGTTCTCCATCGGGGAGAACAACCGCCCGCCGGCGTAGAACTCCTCGGCGGAGCCGTGCCGTCTGCGGCTCACCCAGGTCGTGATGGCCAGGGTGACGGCCACGAAGCCGATGAACAGCAGCAGTGCCAGTGTCTGGTGCTCACCGGTCACGAGGCGCCTCCCCGGGCTCCACGGGTCAGTTCTTGTGTGTCCCAGCGCAGTTCCAGCGCGAGCCGGTCCCTGCGCAGCCGAGCGTGCCGGGCGTAGCCCCAGGTGAGCAGGAAGGTGCTGAGGAACTGGCCGAGCCCGGCCAGCATCCCCACGTTCACGGCTCCCACCACCGGCCTGGCCATGAGCCCGGGAGCCGTCGTCGCGGCGACCACGTACCCCACGTACCAGGCGAGGAAGACGGCGACACCCGGCACCACGAACCTCCGGTACCGGCCGCGCACCTCCTGGAAGGCCTCGCTGCGCTGCACCTCGAGGTACACATCGCGGGCACGGACCGCCGCGACGTCCCCCTCCCCGCGCGCGGCCGGTACGGTCCGGGCCGGCGTGCCGGCGCCGCCCGCTTCGCCCCAGCCGGAGGCCAGGGCGTCGTACCAGGGGTCCTCGTAACTCACCTCGCGGGAGGCCGGGCCGTGGTCATCGTGATGGCCGGCCGAACTCCCGGCAGCGTCCCCGGCTTCCCGGGCACGACCGTCGCTTGACTGCATACCCAAGGATGGACAGACCGGGAACATCTGTGACTTCTCTTCCCAGGACGCTTCACCCCATCAGGTGACCCAATTCACGGAGGCCGCACCAGCCCCTTGGCGTAGGCGTAACGCACCGCCTGCGCCCGGTCCTTGAGGCCCGTCTTGGCGAACAGATTGTTGATGTGTGTCTTCACGGTCGCCGTGGAGACACACAGCCGACGGGCGATCTCCTGGTTGCTCAGCCCCTCGGCGATCAGCACCAGGACCTCGGCCTCCCGCGCGGTCAGACCGTCGGGCGCCTCGGTGACGGCGGGTGCCGGCGGGGGCTCCGCCAGTCTCTCCAGCAGGCGCCGCTGGACGCTGGGCGCGAGTCCCGCCTCTCCCGACAGCACGCTCTCCACGGCCCGCACGATCTCGTCGCCGCCCGCGTCCTTGGTGAGATAGCCGCGGGCTCCCGCGTGCAGCGCGGGGAACAGCGACTCGTCGTCCCCGAAGGTGGTGAGCACCACCACCTGGGTCCCCGGGTACTCCGAGCGGATACGGCGCGTGGCCTCCACTCCGTCGCAGCGCGGCATCCGCAGATCCATCAGCACCACGTCCGGCGCGAGTTCGGCGACCAGCCGCACCGCCTCCTCGCCGTCTCCGGCGGATCCCACCACTTCCAGACCGGGCAGCAGCCCCAGCAGCATCACGATGCCTTCCCGGACCACCGTCTGGTCGTCGGCGACCACGACCCGCGCGGGCTTCCTCTCCCCCGCCCCCTCCGTCATACCGGCACCTTCAGCGTCACCATGAACCCTTCCTCGTCCGGCCCCGCGTCGAGCGAACCGCCCAGCAGCTCGGCGCGCTCCCGCATCCCCCGCAGACCGTACCCGCCGCCGGAGACCGTGAGTTCGCCCGGACGGCCGCCCGAGTCCCTCACCCCCAAGGTCACTTCGTGCTCTCCGTAGTCGAGCCTGAGTTGCACCTTGGCGCCCTGGGCGTGCTTGCGGACGTTCGTCAGCGCTTCCTGCGCGACCCGCCGCACTGCCTGCGACGCCTCGGCCGGCAGAGGTCTGCGCTCACCCGTGACGGTGACATCGGCGCCGTCGGCCGCACTGACGAGTCCGCTCAGGAAGTCCTCCAGCGGGGTCAGCTCGCCACGCAGCGCGCTCAGCGCCTGCCGGGTCTCGGCCAGTCCGTCGCGGGCCATCCCCCGGGCGGCCACCACCCGCTCCAGGATCTGGTCCCGGTCCGCGCCGCGCTCGATCAGCAGCCGGGCGGCCTCCAGGTGCACCAGTTGCGCCGAGAGGCTGTGCGCGAGCACGTCGTGGATCTCCCGGGCGATCCTCGACCGTTCGGCCAGCGCCGCCGATTCCGCCTCGGCGGCGCGGGCGGCGCGCTCCTGGGCGAGCAGCCGCTGTGCCCCGCCCCGGGCCTCCGCGTCGAGCCGCAGCACGTATCCCGCGAGGGCCATGCCCGCCACGGTGGCGGCCGTGGTGAGCCACACGTCGTTGTTGAAGGCGGAGAACGAGGCCAGTGCCACGGACGTCACGGGCAGCGCGGCCCCCAGGGGCAGCCGCTCCAGGGCGGAGACTCCGCAACCGCACCAGATCACCAGGGCCGGCCCTCTGAACCCGGTGGCCTCGGCCGCGACCGCGATGCCGAGCAGCATCGCCATGAGGAGGAGCGACGGCACCAGCCGGTGCTCATAGGTGGTGTGGAAGAACGCCCAGGAGACGAGGCCGGCCAGCAGCACTCCCGCCGCGGCCGCGAGCGCGCCCCAGATGCCGACGTGTCTCTGGTTGAAGGCGCCCCACAGCAGCAGGGCGAGGACCAGGAACCTGACCACCCGGGCGAGCATCCGCCGGGGCCGGCTGGTGTTCGCCCGGCCGAGCGCCTCCCGGGTCGGCCAGCGGGTCAGAGCGTTCTCCGTCACGCGCGCTCCTTCCACGCGAGCCGCATGTCGTCACCGTACGCGGGGGCCGGCTGACGCGAGGCGCCGAGGGACTGCGCCCGCCAGGCCAGGATCCCGGCGCGCACCAGCAGCGTGCCGGCGAGGCCCAGCAGCAGCGCGGAACTGTCCTGGTGCACACCCGATGCGGCGCCGAGGGCGAAGACACCGGCTCGCAGGGCTATGCCGACGATCCAGACGACGGCACTCGCCTTGGTGCTCCGGGTCCACACGACGCCGTCCGGCGCCGTCCAGATCCGCGTGGTCCAGGCCCAGCCGGCGCCCGTGACCACGCCGATGAGCAGTTCGACGGCGAGGAGGACGGCCGAGGCTGTGGGGTGGTGGCCGTCGAGTATGCCGGGTTCCCGCAGCGCCACCACCGCGAGGATCACGGGCAGCAGCCACCAGCGCCGGCCCGTGCCGATCGCACGGGCACGGGACTGCCGCACGATGACCACGACGGCGACGGCCACGATCACCAGCGCATTGACGAACCCCGGCATCACTGCCTCCGCGAGCGAGAAGGTGCTGTCGGGAGCGGGCGCCGCCGACACCATCGAAGCTACGGAAACCCACCGGCCGGAAGATCGGAGCGGAGGTGGATCTCGGGTGGAATCACGAGACCGGACTCCCTCCACCCACGGGTGGAGGGACGGCATGGCGGGCCTCTCGATGCGGGGTCCTCGCCCCGGACCGGTCCTCACGCACGGGAGCCCACATGACGGTCGGCCGGTCCGCTCGCCTGGAGCGGACCGGCCGACCGACGCGGGACAGCGCGGCTACGCGTCGATCCGCGACCGGTCCAGGGTCGCCGCCGACCCTGAGATGAACTCCTTGCGCGGCGCCACGTCATTGCCCATGAGCAGGTCGAAGACCTGCTCGGCGGCCTCCAGGTCGGACAGGTTGATCCGGCGCAGGGTGCGGTGCCGCGGGTCCATCGTGGTCTCGGCCAGCTGGTCGGCGTCCATCTCGCCCAGACCCTTGTAGCGCTGGATGGAGTCCTTGTACCGGACGCCCTTGCTCTGGAATTCCATGAGCTTGTCGCGCAGCTCGCGGTCCGAGTACGTGTAGACGTACTTGTCCTGGCCCTTCTTCGGCTGGATCAGCTCGATGCGGTGCAGCGGCGGCACCGCGGCGAAGACCCGCCCGGACTCGACCATGGGCCGCATGTAGCGCTGGAACAGCGTCAGCAGCAGACAGCGGATGTGGGAACCGTCCACGTCGGCGTCGGTCATCATGATGATCTTGCCGTAGCGGGCCGCGTCGATGTCGAAGGTGCGCCCCGAGCCGGCCCCTATGACCTGGATGATCGCGCCGCACTCGGCGTTCTTGAGCATGTCGGTCACCGACGACCGCTGCACGTTGAGGATCTTGCCGCGAATGGGCAGCAGGGCCTGGAACTCGGAGTTCCGGGCGAGCTTCGCCGTGCCGAGGGCCGAGTCGCCCTCGACGATGAACAGCTCGCTGCGGTCGACGTCGTCGCTGCGGCAGTCTGCGAGCTTGGCCGGGAGGGACGAGGACTCCAGCGCTGTCTTGCGCCGCTGGGCGTCCTTGTGCTGGCGGGCCGCGACCCGGGTGCGGGCGGCGGCGACGACCTTCTCCATCACGACCCGGGCCTGGGCAGCCGCGTCCCGCTTGGTGGAGGTCAGGAACGCCTTCAGTTCCTTGGTGACCACGTTGTTCACGATGCGGCGGGCCGCCGAGGTGCCGAGGACCTCCTTGGTCTGGCCCTCGAACTGCGGCTCGGCCAGGCGCACCGTGACGACGGCGGTGAGACCCTCGAGGGCGTCGTCCTTGACGATGTTGTCCTCGGCGACGCGGAGCATCTTCTTGGCGCGCAGCACCTCGTTCATCGTCTGGGTGATGGCCTGCTCGAAGCCGGCCACGTGGGTGCCGCCCTTGGGGGTGGCGATGATGTTCACGAACGACCGCAGCTTCGCGTCGTAGCCGGTTCCCCAGCGCAGCGCGATGTCGACGCCGAGCTCACGCGCGACCTCGGTCGGGGTCATCTGGCCGTGCTCGTCCAGGACCGGGACGGTCTCCTTGAAGGTGCCCTGCCCCGAGAAGCGGAGGACGTCGCAGACCGCCTTGTCGCTGGCCAGGTACTCGCAGAACTCGCTGATGCCGCCGTCGAAGCGGAAGGACTCCTCACCCTTGCTGCCACCCTCGCCGAGTCCGAACTCGTCCCGGACGACGATGGTCAGGCCCGGCACCAGGAAGGCGGTCTGCCGGGCGCGCTGGTGCAGCGTCTCGAGGGAGAGCTTGGCGTCCTTCAGGAAGATCTGCCGGTCGGCCCAGTACCGCACGCGCGTGCCGGTACGCGCCTTGGGGATCTTCTTGGTCTTGGCCAGGCCGCTCCCGGCCTCGAACTTGGCCTCGGCGCCGTTGCCGCGGAAGGCCCCCGGAACGCCGCGCCGGAAGCTGATGGCGTGCGTCTGGCCACCGCGGTCCACCTCGACGTCGAGGCGGGCCGAGAGGGCGTTGACCACGGAGGCGCCGACGCCGTGCAGACCGCCGGAAGCCGCGTAGCTGCCACCGCCGAACTTGCCGCCGGCGTGGAGCTTGGTCATCACGACCTCGACCCCGGACAGGCCGGTCTTGGGCTCCACGTCCACGGGGATGCCGCGGCCGTTGTCCCGCACCTCGACGGAGGCGTCGTCGTGGAGGATCACCTCGATGTGGTCGCAGTAACCACCCAGGGCCTCGTCCACGGCGTTGTCGATGATCTCCCACAGGCAGTGCATCAGACCGCGACTGTCGGTCGAGCCGATGTACATGCCCGGGCGCTTCCGCACGGCCTCGAGGCCCTCGAGGACGAGCAGGTGCCGCGCGGTGTAGTTGGAACCGTCCCGGTCTGCTCCTGCCAGCAGCGCTGTGGACGGCACGGACGTATCGGCGGTCACGCGGTTCGCTCCTCGCTGAATTTCAGGTGACCCCCTTGTGGGTAAGGGGGCGGCTTCGGTTGCCGCTCAGAGGGTACCGAGGCCTGGTAGAGCCGTTGTAACGCCACCCTCGTCGAAAAACTCAGCCTAGTCCACGATCGCATGAGTGTTCGATCCCTCGATGGGGTGAAGTCCACATCACGTTCCATTGGAGGCATGAACCATTTAGGCTCCGGGCACGTCCTCATGAACAACCGGCAACCCAGCCGGGAGGACAGAGACCGGATACCGCGCGAACCCGTAAGCACCTAAGACACGCACTACGGCACATTCGCCGCCAACCGGCAGCAGACAGCCGCCCCGGAAGATTTTTTCGAGGAAAAGCCACGAGCGGGAACGTTTTCGGGCTGGTTGGATGTTGACCCTGGTACGACAGCTCGTCGAGCTAGAGAAGAGGCGACGTGACTACTGTTCTGACCCCCGCGAGCCCACTGACGGCCGCCGATCGCTGCGACCGCTGCGGCGCCCAGGCATACCTGCGCGTGGTCCTGCTCAGCGGCGGAGAACTGCTCTTCTGCGCCCACCACGGTCGCAAGTTCGAGCCGGAACTCAAGAAGATCGCCGCTGAGATACAGGACGAGACGGAGCGGCTGACGTCTGCTCCCAGCAACGCTGCCGAAGAAGAGCGCTGAATCTCGCATCCACGACGAGCCAGCCCCGGCACAGGCCGGTGAACGGGCGGCCGCCCCTTTCCCAGGAGCGGCCGCCCGTCGTCATACCTCCGTGCCCTCCGTGCGGCCCTCAGGAGCCCTTCTGTGCCCGCTGGGGCCCCGCGACGGGCCCTCCCAGGCTGCGGAGGACGTCGGACACCCGGGTGTAGACACCGGGGTCTCCGGGCTGCCCGCAACCGCTCCCCCAGGACACGAGGCCGATCAGCCGGCCCGACGCCACGAGCGGGCCCCCGCTGTCGCCCTGGCAGGCGTCGGGGCCGCCGGCGGGCTCTCCCGCGCAGAGCATCGTGTCCGCCCGGTAGGTCCCGTCAGGGCCGCCCGGATAGGCGCGGGCGCAGACGTCGTCCGCCAGCACCCGCACACGCGCCGCGTGCAGGTGGCGCGGATACCCCCCTCCGCCTGTGGTGTCGCCCCAGCCGGAGACCAGCGCCTTCGTGCCGGTCTTGTACGCGGGATCCCCTTCGGGCGCCATCGCCACCACGGCGCCGCGCGGCAGTGCCTTGGCGAGGGTGAGCACCGCGAAGTCGCCCGAGTTGCCGTCGGCGTCGTAGCGCGGGTTCACCCGGACGTCCCGTACGGCGATCTCCTTGCCCTTGGAGGACAGCAGGTCCGTGCGGTTCGCTATGACCCGCAGGTCGCGCACCCGGTTCGGGGGCGCCCCCAGGACCTCGTCGGCCATGCAGTGGGCCGCGGTGAGCACGGTGGTCCGCGAGACGGCCACGCCCCCGCAGAACTGCCCCGCCCGCGTACCCCCGAACCGGTCACGGCTCGACAGCGCCACGGTCCACGGAGCCTGTGCGACGTCTATCGGGAACCCGCCGACGACCACATCGCCGGGGGCCGCGAAGGCCGAGGCGGTCAGGGGTATCGCGGTCATCACGGTCGCAAGGGCCAAGGGCCCGATCAGGACCCGGGCAATCGAACGGCGCATGCGGCTTCCTCACTCTGGGTCGTACTGGAACACCCAGAGTCATCCAGGCCGGCTTCGCGCGCAGCACGAAGGCCCGGCCCCCGTGGGGAGCCGGGCCTTCGGCGTCGTACGACCGCGACCTAGTCGAGGTAGTCGCGCAGCACCTGCGAACGCGACGGGTGGCGCAGCTTCGACATGGTCTTGGACTCGATCTGGCGGATGCGCTCACGCGTTACGCCGTAGACCTTGCCGATCTCGTCGAGGGTCTTCGGCTGGCCGTCGGTGAGACCGAAGCGCATGGAGACGACGCCGGCCTCACGCTCGGACAGGGTGTCCAGAACGGAGTGCAGCTGCTCCTGCAGCAGCGTGAAGCTGACCGCGTCGGCGGGGACCACGGCCTCGGAGTCCTCGATGAGGTCACCGAACTCGCTGTCGCCGTCCTCGCCCAGCGGGGTGTGCAGCGAGATGGGCTCGCGGCCGTACTTCTGGACCTCGATGACCTTCTCAGGGGTCATGTCGAGTTCCTTGGCCAGCTCCTCCGGGGTGGGCTCGCGGCCCAGGTCCTGGAGCATCTGGCGCTGCACGCGCGCGAGCTTGTTGATGACCTCGACCATGTGCACCGGGATACGGATGGTGCGGGCCTGGTCGGCCATGGCGCGGGTGATCGCCTGACGGATCCACCAGGTGGCGTACGTGGAGAACTTGTAGCCCTTGGTGTAGTCGAACTTCTCGACCGCGCGGATCAGACCGAGGTTGCCCTCCTGGATGAGGTCCAGGAACAGCATGCCGCGGCCGGTGTAGCGCTTGGCCAGGGAGACCACCAGTCGGAGGTTGGCCTCCAGCAGGTGGTTCTTGGCGCGGCGGCCGTCCTCGGCGATGATCTCCAGCTCGCGCTTGAGCTTGGGAGCGAGCTTGTCGGCGTTGGCCAGCTTGTCCTCGGCGAACAGACCGGCCTCGATGCGCTTGGCGAGCTCGACCTCCTGCTCGGCGTTGAGCAGCGGGACCTTGCCGATCTGCTTGAGGTAGTCCTTGACCGGGTCGGCGGTGGCGCCGGCGGCGGCGACCTGCTGGGCCGGAGCGTCGTCCTCGTCCTCGTCGGACAGGACGAAGCCGGCGCTCTCCGTGCCCTCGGGCTCGTCGGCAGGCTTGGCCTCCTCGAGGACCTCGTCCTCGATCAGTTCGGCGTCGTCCTTCTTGCCCGCGGTCTTCTTGGCCGCCGTCTTCTTGGCGACGGTCTTCTTCGCAACCGCCTTCTTGGCGGTCGTCTTCTTGGCTGCGGCCTTCTTGGCGGGTGCTGCTTCCTCGGCGGGCTCGTCGGCGGCCGGGACGGCGGGCGCGACCGGCGCCGCCGTGGTGGCGGTGGCCTTCCTGGTGGTCACCGTCTTCGCCGCGACCGTCTTGGTGGTGGTGGTGCGCTTGGCCGGGCTCTTCGCAGCGACGCTCTTTCGGGTGCGCTTGGGCTCTGCTGCACTGACCATCAGCGTCACACCCTCTTCCTCAAGGATCTGGTTGAGGCTGCGCAGTACGTTCTTCCACTGAGTGGCCGGAATCTGGTCGGCTTCGAAGGCCCGACGCACATCGTCGCCGGCGATCTGCCCCTCAGCCTTTCCCCGCTCGATGAGCGCCATGACAGAGACGGACTCGGCGATCTCCGGCGGGAGCGTACGGGATGTGCTGGCCGACACGAACAACCTCTCGGAACGTTGGAAAACGGCTTCCGGCCCCGTCCACAGCGGACAGGGGCCGACCACCGGCCGGGGGTGGGCCGACGGAGCGGGCGGGGGCCGGGAAGATGCACAGCGCCTTGCCAGGCGTCCGTATTCCCTCCGCGGCTGTCACCTCTTAGGTCATCGCGCTGCTCCCACGAGCGTTACGCCCAATCTGCGTGGCCCGAGTCACACCCCGTAAGCGGTCAAAAGCTATCGATGGCCGACATACAGGATCACCTGCGCAGCCGCCGCCTATCGGGGCCGATCACCGCCCGGCCGCGGGGACGCCGGGCCCCGCCGGACTCCAGGGGTTCCGGCGGGGGCCGGCGACGGCCGGTCCCCGAGACCGGCCGTCACGCCGGCCACTGCACCACGGCACACCGACGACCGCACCGACGGTGAACGGGTCAGTGCTCGCGCGGGGCGGGAACCACGCGCTCCACCTCGGGGTGGACGGTGAGGAGCTGACGCATGGCCGTCTCCGCCGCCGTGCCGTCGCCGGTGCCCAGCGCGTCGACGATCCGCGCGTGCAGCGCGAGGGAGGCCTCGTTCGGCCTGTCACAGCCGGTGACCGGGCCGCCGGAGACCTGAAGGGCGGACGAGACGATCCCGGAGAGGTGCTCCAGCATGCGGTTGCCGGCGATCTGGATGAGCAGCGCGTGGAACTCGGTGTCGGCGCGCGAGAACGTCAGCGCGTCGCCCTGCGCCATGGCGTGGCTCATGATCTCGACCACGTCGGACAGGCGCTGCTGCACGTCCTCGCGCCCGTGCCCGGCGGCGAGGCGGGCGGCGAGCGGTTCGATCGTCCAGCGCAGCTCGTTCAGCTCGCGGCGCTGGTCGTCGCGCTGCGGCCCGAAGGCCCGCCACTCGATGATGTCCGGGTCCAGGAGGTTCCAGTCGCTGACGGGACGCACGCGCGTACCGACGTTCGGACGGGCGCTGACGAGGCCCTTGGCCTCCAGGACGCGGAGGGACTCGCGGACGACGGTACGGGAGACCTCGAAGCGCTGGCCGATCTCCTCGGGCACGAGCGGGCGGTCGGCACCCAGGTCACCCGATACGATCATCTGACCGAGCTGCTGAACGAGTTGGCCGTGCAGCCCGCGTCCGCGGCTGCCCGCGGCGCGCCGGCCCACGCGGCCCAGCTCGGGATCCGCCCCCTCCCAGGCGGGCGCTCCGACCCGGTCGTTCACCGCGGCGTCGGTGTAGGGGTAGCGGTCGAGTTCGCCCGGTCCGACCAGACCGGAGTCTGAGGAGCGGGCGGCGGTCATCATGGTGTGCGCAAGGGTACTCACGCATCCTTTGTCGGCGTCGTCTTCAACTCCCTTGAGGTCTTTGGTGAAAAGCACACGAAAGGGTGATCGCTCACGACGTCGCAATTGACGCCTTATCGGAAAGAAACGGGCCGTATTCGGGGAGTTGTTGGCACGGCGGGACAGGATGCGTTCGCGGCGGTGGTCATCGGGCCCTGGTTCGCACGGTAGTGACCAGGTACCCGCACAACAGCGCGGCCAGCGACAACGTCATTGCACCGCCGACCGGTTGGGCGATGATCCGGATCGTCGCCAGCAGGTAGCGCTCGCCGCCGAAGGGCCACTGCAGCAGGAGCATCTCCCGCATCCGCAAGGGGAGGCCGGCCGCCGTCCGCACCGCCGGCCCTCCCAGCAGCCACCGCAGGACAGGGACGAGGACGACGGGTACGGCGAGGACTGCGGCCAGACCCGCCGTGGTGGACCGGAAGATTCCGGCCGCCAGCACCCCGGCCCAGGCACAGCCGGCCACGAGACCGAACCAACTCGCGCTCAGCGAGAGCCAGTCCGAGGGAACCTGGGTCAGCTCCCGCCCGTAGACGAGGTAGAGAACCTCGGCGTCGCAGCCCACCGTGAGGAACGCCAGCATCACGGCGGTGGCTCCGGAGACGAGGAGCTTGGCGGTGAGCAGCCCGAGTCTGCGGGGCACGGTGCCTCGGTCCGCCGCCAGCGCGGGGTGGCGGAACTCGTCCCCGAAGGCCAGGGCGCCGAGCAGCCCCGCAGCGAGCGCCGCGGGCGGGAGCGGCAGCTCCCGCGGCCATGCGGCGAACAGTCGCGCCTGCGGGGTGTGCCCGATCCGGGCGAGGAGGACGGCGGTGAGCGCGGACACCAGCAGTGCGGCCCCGCAGGTGAGGAAGCCCGTGCCGATTCCCGTGGCGCGCCGCAGTTCGTAGCGCAGTGGACGGAGGGGGCTGCGAGCGGTGCGGACGGAGATGGGAGGCGGGAGCGGGGACAGCGCGTCGAGGGTACGGGCCGCGTCGGCGAGCGAACGCGACGCCGGTTCGGTCCGGCGCTGCCCGCCACCCGGATGCCCGGCCCCTGGCGTGCGCGCGCCGGGCACGGTGGTGCCGGCCGTGGACGAGTCGGCGACGATCATGGTCGCCACATCGGCTCTGTCCCATGCGCCGGTGGCGGTCTCCGAGGACTCGGTCTTCGGGGAGGGTGCGTCGGGGCGAGTATGCGCGGCGGTCATGGAGACGCCGGAGACCGCCGCGTCGGCACCGCCCTCGGGCGCCTCGGCGCTGGAAGCGGCCCCGGTGGCTGTGCGACCGGCCACGGACGCGGCGTCGGGCTTCGACGAGCCCTCCGTCCGCCCGCCCTCGGCGACGTCCGCGCTCCCGGACCGGGGGTCGTGCCTCCCTGCGAGCGCCGGGCGCGGACCGTCGGCGTTCTGCTCCAGCGTGTCGTCCGGCACGGGGACACGAGACACCGACCGCTGGTGCCCCTCGCGCTCCTCGCGTTCCCCCGCGGGAGGAGCGGTCACGGCTGACGCGGAAGCGGCGCTCCGATCCCGCGGCGACGATCCGGACTCGGCCTGTGTCCGCCCCTGCGCGGAGTGGTCCGGAACGACCCGGTCCCGCTCGGCGGACAGCGGCTCCCAACCTGTGATCTCGCTGGCCTCGGACCCCGCGCTCGCCCCCATGTCGCCTACTTCGTCGGCGAGTTGATGCACGAGGATGCCGTGCCGGAAGGCGATCTCACCGACGTCGGCAGTCGTGCTGCCGTATACCGACAGCCGGTTGCCCGTCTCCCGCACGACCTCGACGGAGCGCTGTGCGGTACGGGCCTCCTTGGCGAGCAGGACGGCGAGGCGGGCGGCGTACGGGCTGCGGACGGCCACGCGCGGACGCAGCCGGGTGCGGGCGAACTCCCCGCCTTCCTGATCGGCGGAGACTCTGCCGCCGTCGAGGGTCACGACCCGGTCGGCCGTCCGAGCGGCCTCCTTGGGATCGGCCGTCGTGAACAGCACCGTGCCGCCCTGGTCCGCGTGTGCGCGCAGCATGCCGTGCAGCCAGCGCGCCTCGCGGGCGGACAGGCATGCGGTGGGTTCGTCCAGCACGAGTGTGTGCGGGTCGGCCAGCAGAGCGCAGGCCAGTCCGAGTCTGCGGTCCATGCCGCGCGACAGGGTTCCGAGGCGTTCCTCGCGGAGGCTGACGAGACCGACGACCTCGAGCACCTCGTCCGCGCGGCGGACGGGGACGCCGGCCGCCGCGCACAGCATGCGCAGGTGGCCGCGGACCGAGCGGGCAGGGTGACCGGGCACGTCCCCCAGGAGCACGCCGACTTCCCGTGACGGGTGAGCGATGCGGTGCAGGGGCCGCCCACGGAAGTAGGTCATGCCCCGGCCCTGCTGCAGTTCGAGCATCAGCCTGAGCGTCGTCGTCTTCCCCGCTCCTCCGGCGCCGTGGAGCGCGGTGACATGGCCGGCGCGCGCCTCGAAGGAGACGTCGTCGACTGCGGGCGGGTGCGCCTTGCGGGGGTTGCTGGTCAATCCGAAGGCCTGGATCACCTGCAGCAAGATAGCGCGCCATGTCCGGTTTTCCTGGTATCCCCCTATCTGCTCTTCGGTGGTGCGCAAGTCGGGCGGGACACGCGTCCGCCAATAGGCGGAATGGGCTCCTGGCACGCCCCGGCCGACGCCGGCCGGAACGGGTCCGGGTGCCGCCTCCGTCAGACCTCGGGACGGAGCATAGGCGGGTTGAGCAGGGTGGCGCCGCCGGCCCGGAAGAGCTGGGCCGGCCGGCCGCCCTGGCGGGTCGTGGTACCGCCGGTGGGCACGAGGAATCCCGGCGTCCCGGTGACCTTGCGGTGGAAGTTGCGCGGATCGAGGGCGACCCCCCACACGGCTTCGTAGACCCGCCGCAGCTCCCCCACGGTGAACTCGGGCGTGCAGAAGGCGGTGGCCAGCGAGGAGTACTCGATCTTGGAGCGCGCCCGCTCGACCCCGTCGGCGAGAATCTGGGCGTGATCGAAGGCGAGCGGCGCCACGGGTTCGCCGTCGCGGCCGTATCCACCCTGCTGGAGCAGTTCCTCGACCGGCGCCCAGCGCGCGTTGCTCGCGTCGCCGCCGGCACGGGGCGCGGGCAGGTCGGGAGCGAGCGCGAGGTGGGCGACGCTCACCACCCGCATCCGGGGGTCCCGCTTCGGGTCACCGTAGGTGGCGAGCTGTTCGAGATGGGCGCCGTTGTCCTGGGCCGGAGCCGCGGGGTCGTGGGCGCGCAGCCCGGTCTCCTCGGCCAGCTCCCGCGCCGCCGCCTGGGAGAGGTCCTCGTCGGCCCGCACGAAACCACCGGGCAGCGCCCACCGACCCTGGAACGGCGACTCACCCCTGCGTACCGCCAGCGCACACAGCGAATGGCGGCGCACGGTCAGCACGACCAGGTCCACGGTGACGGCGAAGGGCGGAAAGGCTGACGGGTCGTAGGGCATGCCGCGATCATAGTCGTCTTCCTGACGATAAACACTCCCTTCGTCAGTCCCCTCAGCACCCGATCCGCTTCGTTCCGGTATGCACGCGGGACGGGCTCCCCCATCCATGTGTGGCCGATGTCGCGCGAGGTCAGGGCCCTGCCGGCCACAGGGCAGCGGGCGGCTCCCACCCGCGCCCGGGGTGCTCCCGCCCCCGCACGCCTCAGCATGGGGCTCTCATCCCTCACCCTCGCTCTCCTGGTGTCCGCTCGCCGCCACACTGTCGCGGGACAAGCCGTCACCCGCCCGCATCCGGGCGGCACCCGGCTTGCCCTTGCCCGGGCGGGAAGCCCCGGCGCCGGACGGCTGGGGGTGGGAGCCGGACGGGCGCCGCCGTCCTTCGTCCCCACGCACCGAGCGTGCGGCGCCGTCGACGGAACCCGCGGAGCGGGTACGGCGCCGGCGGCGTGGGTTACCAGCGGTCTGGGCCCGCTCCGCACCTCGGTCACCGGGCTGTGCGGTGACTCCGGATGCTTCGACCACGGCGGGCGAAGGGTCACCGGACGAGGCCGCGGTCGCCGGGGCGGCCGGCTGCGCGGTCTCCGTACCGTCTGGCCGCTCACGCTCCGCGCGCAGACAGCGGCGAATCGACTCGGGATCGAGCCCTTCGTTGCAGGCCTGGTGCAGCAACCGGGCGAAGAGGTAGTCGGGGTCGGCGCCGAGGGCCATGGCAAGAGCCTCCCGGGCCTCCAGCTCGTCTCCGGACGACCAGGCCACCCATCCCGCCAGTGTCAGCGGGGCGGCGGCGTGCTCGCCGTACGAACCCACGCAACGGCGGGCCAGTGCGCGCCAGAGCCTCAGAGCGGGAGCCGCCTCCTCGCCCTCCATCCACGCGGCCGCACGGTCGCGGGTCGTGCGGTCCTGCAGTCCGAGAATCAGCGTCGCCGCCTCGTCGTGCGCGAGCAGACCGTCGTCCCGGAGGTCCGCCTGGTGGGCGCCGGCCACCGGCGTGGCCGAAGCGAACCGGCGGATGACGAGGTCGGCCAGCGCGAGGGTCTCCTCGGCCACGCGCACACGTTCCGCTTCGTCCAGAATGCGGGGCACCAGGGACATGCCCGCCGCATCCAGGGCGACCTCCTGCTCCAGGGCGGCACCCGCCTCCCAGGGGAGCAGCCTGGCCCGCAGCTCGCGGAGCGTGCCGCGCACCTGGATCCCCGCGTAGGTGGCCGCGGCGGCCAGTACCGAGGTGCCGGGCAGGCCCATCGGCGTTCCGTCGTCAGGGCAGCACCCCTTGACCGGGCAGCAGTAGGACCAGAACCGGCCGTCCGAGACGCACAGCGCCTCGATCACCGGCACGTCGAGGCCGCCGCACTCGGTGCGCAGGAGCTGGGCCAGCGGTTCGAGCCGCTTCATGACGTCCCGGCCTGACTCGCCCGGGTCCGGTTCCTGACAGACGTAGGCGACCATCTGCTCGGGCCGTGTGCCGCGCCGTTCACTGCCGGCCACCAGGCCCCGGGCCAGCTGCCGGGCAGCCTCGGGCCAGTCCTCCCGGCTCGCCGGGATGCCGAGCCGGGCGCGGCCGCCGAACCTGCCGCGGCCCTCCCGGTCGTGCAGGGCGACCAGCACCATGCTGTCCTCGGGGCGGTAACCGAGCAGGTACGGCATGGCGTCGGCCAGCTCGCCGGGTGTGCGCAGCGTGACCTGGGGGTCGTGCGCGGACCGGTCACCCAGTGGCCCGCTCAGTGGTTCGTGCCCCGCGAGGTCGCCGTTTTCGAAGGGTCCGGTCGTTTCGCCGTGATTCGTCATGCGCCGACGATCTCGCGAATGCCGAAATCCCGCTTGAGCCTGTGGACAACTCGAATCAGGGACACGACAAGACACCCGGGCGGGTGATCGTAGGCGTGGGCGCTTTTCCACAGTCAGAGTGCCGTGGACGGCGGCCGACCGCCGCCGTCCCGCCCGATTGTCGGTCCCGTCCTGTTGTATGGGACGCATGGAGCACACGAGCAACGCGGACCTCCGGGCACAGGCCGACGCCGTCCTCGCCCGGCTCGTCGGGGACACGACGGCGACGGCGCGGCTGCGCGAGGACCAGTGGCGGGCGATCGAGGCGCTGGTCGCCGACCGGCGCCGGGCCCTGGTCGTGCAGCGCACCGGCTGGGGGAAGTCCGCGGTGTACTTCGTGGCCACGTCGCTGCTGCGGGCCAGAGGCAGCGGGCCCACGGTGATCGTCTCCCCGCTGCTCGCGCTCATGCGCAACCAGGTGGAGGCCGCGGCCCGCGCCGGCATCCACGCCCGGACCATCAACTCCGCCAACACCGAGGAGTGGGACTCCGTCCAAGCGGAGATCGAGCGCGGCGAGGTCGACGTGCTGCTGGTCAGCCCGGAGCGGCTGAACAACCCGGACTTCCGCGACCAGGTCCTGCCCAAGCTGTCCGCGGCGACCGGACTGCTCGTCGTGGACGAGGCCCACTGCATCTCCGACTGGGGCCACGACTTCCGCCCGGACTACCGTCGGCTGCGCACCATGCTGGGCGACCTGCCGCCCGGTGTCCCCGTGCTCGCCACGACCGCCACGGCCAACGCCCGTGTGACCGCCGACGTCGCCGAGCAGCTCGGCACCGGCGGTACCTCGAACGCCCTGGTGCTGCGGGGTCCGCTGGACCGGGAGAGCCTGAGCCTCGGCGTGCTGCGGCTCTCGGACGCGGCGCACCGGATGGCCTGGCTCGCCGACCACCTCGACGACCTGCCGGGCTCCGGCATCATCTACACGCTCACCGTGGCCGCCGCCGAGGAGGTCACCGCGTTCCTGCGGCAGCGCGGCCACACCGTGGCCTCGTACACGGGCCGGACGGAGAACGCCGACCGGCAGCAGGCGGAGGACGACCTGCTCGCCAACCGGGTCAAGGCGCTGGTCGCCACGTCGGCCCTCGGCATGGGTTTCGACAAGCCGGACCTGGGATTCGTGGTGCACCTCGGTTCGCCGTCCTCCCCCATCGCCTATTACCAGCAGGTCGGCCGCGCCGGCCGTGGTGTCGAGCACGCCGAGGTGCTGCTGCTGCCGGGCAAGGAGGACGAGGCGATCTGGCAGTACTTCGCCTCGCTCGCCTTCCCCTCCGAGGACCTCGTGCGCCGCACCCTGGACGTCCTCGCCCGGGCCGACGGACCGCTGTCCCTCCCGGCCCTGGAGCCCCTGGTGGAACTGCGCCGTTCCCGGCTGGAGACGATGCTGAAGGTGCTCGACGTGGACGGGGCGGTGCGGCGGGTCAAGGGCGGCTGGACCGCGACCGGGCAGCCCTGGTCCTACGACACCGAGCGGTACGACTGGGTGGCCCGGCAGCGAGGCGCCGAGCAGCAGGCGATGCGCGAGTACGCGTCGACCACCACCTGCCGGATGGAGTTCCTGCAGCGGCAGCTGGACGACGAGGGCGCCAAGCCCTGCGGCCGTTGCGACAACTGCGCGGGGCCGCGCTTCACCGCCGACACCACGGCAGCGGCACTGGACGCCGCACGCTCCGACCTCGGCCGTGCCGGGGTCGAGGTGGAACCCCGTCGCATGTGGCCGACCGGGCTCCCGGCGATCGGCATCAACCTCAAGGGCCGCATCGCGGCCGCCGAACAGGCCGCGTCCGGCCGGGCCCTGGGCCGGCTGTCGGACATCGGCTGGGGCAACCGGCTGCGGCCCCTGCTGGCCCCTCAGGCCTCCGACGGGCCGGTGCCGGACGATGTGGCGCGGGCCGTCGTGGACGTACTGGCCGACTGGGCGAAGGGTCCGGGAGGGTGGGCTTCAGGGGCGGGCGGCGTCCAGGCGCGGCCGGTGGGTGTGGTCACCATCGCCTCCCGCTCCCGGCCCGCGCTGATCGGCTCCCTCGGCGCCCGCATCTCCGAGGTCGGCCGGCTGCCGCTGCTCGGCTCCGTGGAGTACGCCGGGGAGGCGCCCCGGGTGCCTCGCAGCAACAGTGCCCAGCGGCTGAAGGCCCTCGACGGCTCGCTGACGCTGCCGCCGGCCCTCGCCTCCGCGCTCGCAGAGGCGCACGGTCCGGTCCTGCTGGTGGACGACTTCACGGAGACCGGCTGGACCCTCGCCGTCGCGGCACGCCTGCTCAGAAAGGCCGGCGCCGACGGTGTGTTGCCCCTGGTGCTGGCCGTCCAGGGATGACCGCACGCCCCGCGAGCCGGGCCGGCGCGGCCCGCGGGACACGAACGTGCCTCGGTCGAGCGCCACAGGGGTCGTCAACGCCTCCTGTGGGTAGGGATATAAGCCACGCACCACCAGATAACCGTCAGCGGCTCCAATTGCTCGTTGCCGCATCCAAGTTCGACAGGAAGAATTGAAGTCCGCTCCCCGCACGGCTCGCCCACGATCCGTGGGCTTCGCCGCGGTGCGCGCTCCCCCGAATCCGACCTCGCCCGCAGTGTGGGCGCGTAGCCGAAGGGAGGAACGTGACCTTCGGATTCGCCTCGTCCTCGGCGGCCTCCTTGTCGACGTCCGCGTCCGCCGCTTCCGCCAGTCGCCTGCTCGAGCCCGCGGAGTGGGCGGCCGCCGGAATACCCCTGCTGCGCAACCCGCGTGAGGTTGTCGGCGGGCTGCACGCCCGCCATCGTCCCCAGCCGTCGACGGCGGTCGTCGCCGTGCTGGATCCGGAGGAACGCCTTTGCGCCAGCGCGTCGTTCGTACGGCGCCCCGCGCCGGCCGACGGCTGGATGTTCCGCAACGCGCTGCTGGACCAGCTGCGCCGGGTCATCCCGCACGACCTGCGCCGCCGTACTCCCGTGCGCACCGCGGTGCTGCTCTACTGCCGTGAGGGCGAGTCCCGTTGGACCGAGGAGGACGGGGCCTGGATGTGGGGGCTCCGGGACGCCTGCACCCTGCACGGGCTGCGCTGCGGGGCGTACATCACCCTGACCGGGGACGGCTGGCAGGTGCTCGGTGAGGGAAGGGGCGGACGCCATCCGAACGCCCACTCGGAGCCCGAGTCCTTCGCCATGTCACAGGCTCCGCCCCTGCCTCCCCGCACCGGTGGCCCGGTCTCCGAGGTCCTGCGCCGCGCGGCCGCCCGCTGAAGCCGGTCGCCCGAAAGGGCGGAGCTCCGTCTGTGGCGGTTCAAGGCGGCGTCGGCCGGCCACCGGTCGCATCCCTACGACCGGGCGGACGACGGCCTCCAGTACCCGCGGGCTGCCCATGGCGCCGCCAGGGGCCCGCAGGCTGCCCGCGCCGCCGCGGAGGGCGGCCTGCGGACGGGCCCGACTCACGCATGCGGAACGGCCGGTTGTCCGGGCATGCCGAAAGCCGCGCCGTACGGAGGTCGTCGGAGCGGTCTTCGCCATGCCCGGCCCCGAGGGGCCCGGACGTGCTTCAGACGCCTGCGCCCAGCACCGCGTTGATCTGCTGCGGGTCACCGCAGACGATCAGCAGCGCGCCGGCTCGCGAGTGGGCCAGCGGGAGGGCGGTGGCGGTGGTGTCTGCGGAGTCTCCGTTGACGGCCACGACGACCACGGGCCGGGTAGCGGCACGGGAGGCGTGGACGGCGTCCGTGTAGAAGACGTCGTCACCGGCGTCGTGCTGCTTCCAGTAGGAGGCTTCTCCGAAGGACAACTCGTGCTCCGCCCACGGATGCTGGGAGCCGGTGGTGATCACCAGCACCTCACCGGGGGCGCGGCCCGAGTCCAGGAGCAGGTCCACTG
This sequence comes from Streptomyces sp. NPDC038135, assembly GCF_055601245.1. Taxonomy (NCBI): domain Bacteria; kingdom Bacillati; phylum Actinomycetota; class Actinomycetes; order Kitasatosporales; family Streptomycetaceae; genus Streptomyces; species Streptomyces sp. NPDC038135. The sequence goes on from NZ_JBVJXS010000005.1 coordinate 558,102, forward strand.
CCTCGTCGGCGGCGTCGAGCGCGCCGTCGGCCGATGCAGGGATCAACTGGACCTGAGGACTCGCCGGCGCGGCGGTGGAAGCCTTGGCGGCGGGAGCGGCCGGACCCGACGGGGCCGGCTTGGCCGGAGCCGCGTCACGCGAGGCGCGCTGCACCGGCGGCGCGGGCCGCGGGGGGCCTGGACGACCGGGGCGGGACGGAGCCGCGGGACGGGGGCCGGGTACGGGGCGTGGGGTCGGCGCGGTGCGGGGACCCTGGGCACTCTCGTGAATCTGAGGCTCCTCGGGAATGAGAGGCATGAGCTGATTTTTATCAAACGTTGGTGCGGCACGGTTGGCCGGGTGGCACATCAGTGCGAGCGGAACCGTCAGAAGTCGAAGCCGAGCTGACCCTCGATCTCCGGAACGCTTCCGTCCACCCAGCTGCGGACCTTCTTGAGGTGCCGCCACTGGGGCAGCGCATCAAGATACGCCCACGACAAGCGGTGGTACGGGGTGGGGCCCCGCTCCTCCAGTGCCGCCTTGTGCACGGGCGACGGATACCCTGCGTTGTCCGCGAATCCGAAGTCTGCGTGGTCGACACCCAGTTCGGCCATCATTTTGTCGCGCTGAACCTTGGCGATCACCGATGCCGCCGCGACGGCCACACAGGACCGGTCACCCTTGATGACCGTGCGCACCTGCCACGGCGCACCGAGGTAGTCGTGCTTGCCGTCGAGGATCACGGCCTCCGGGCGGACCGGCAGGAGTTCCAGGGCGCGGACGGCGGCCAGCCGCAGCGCGGCGGTCATGCCCAGGGCGTCGATCTCCTCGGGCGTCGCATGCCCGAGGGAGTAGGCCGTGACCCACGACCGCAGTATCCCGGCCAGTTCCGTACGCCGTTTCACGGTCAGCAGCTTGGAGTCGGTCAGTCCCTCGGGCGGCCGGCGCAGTCCGGTGATCGCCGCGCAGACGGTGACGGGGCCTGCCCACGCACCCCTCCCCACCTCGTCGACACCGGCAATGACCTTCGCTCCGGTCGTGGCGCGCAGGGAGCGCTCGACGGTGTGTGTAGGTGGTTCGTACGGCATGGCGCCCTTAGATTACGCCGCCCGCGGGGCCGCGCGACACCCCGGCCCCCGTGATCGGACCAGGAACGCCGACGACCCGGGTCAGGCCCCGTGCTGCCGCAGCAGCGGCAGCATCAGCCGGTCGATCATCTCTTCGAGATCCTGATCACTCCATTCGCTGGAGCACATCTTGGACCGGTACATCATCATCGCCGGGACGGCGTCGAAGACGTAGCCGTTGTCGGCGTCCGGGCGCACTTCTCCTCGCTCGATACCGCGGATGACGACCTCGCGCAGCTGCTCGATCATCGGCTCGACCACTCCCTCGATGATCACACTGTGGAAGCGTTCGACCTGGGCCGGATCGCATTCGTGAATGACAGCGCGCAGAGCGGAACCGGGGCGGGAGAACATGGCGTCCCGTGCGCGCCGGCACAGGGCCAGCAGATCCTCCCGGACGCCACCGAGGTCGGGGGCCGCTTCGACAGGGGGCAGTCCGGCCTCGAGGGCGTGGGCGACCAGATCCTCCTTGGAGGACCAGCGGCGATAGACCGCGGCCTTGCCGGTCTGGGCGCCCGCCGCGACGCCCTCCATTGTCAGACCGTTCCAGCCGACCGTGCCGAGCTGCTCCAGGGTGGCATCCAGGATCGCGCGCTCGAGCACCGCGCCGCGCCGCCGGGGGGAGGCCGCCTGAGCGGGAGCGGCCGTCCAGCGCGAGGTTTCCATCTGTGTTTCTCCAGCATGCAAGGGGAAGCGGGGGTTCCGAGGTGGGGTCGCGTCACGTCGCGGCAAGGGGGAGGCGACACGCGACGCGGAATTAAGTGAACGCTTGCGTTCACTGTCGGGGACTCACTACCGTTGACGCGGAAGTGAACGCGATCGTTCACTAACGCCTTTGTGGGGGACCCATAGTGACAACCTCTCAGCTGCTCCAAGAACGGAAACCGGGTGCGGCACGCCGGGACGGGCATCCCGGCATCGCTCTCACCGTCATCGCGGCCTGCCAGCTCATGGTGGTACTCGACGCGACGATTGTGAACATCGCGCTCCCGCACATTCAAGACGCTCTCAAGTTCAGCACCACCGACCTCACTTGGGTGGTGAGCGCCTACACGCTCACCTTCGGGGGTCTGCTGCTGCTCGGCGCGCGGGCCGGCGACATCCTCGGCAGGCGCCGGGTGTTCATGACCGGCATCCTGCTGTTCACCTTCGCCTCGCTCCTGGGCGGGCTCGCCCAGGAACCCTGGCAACTCCTCGCGGCACGCGCCCTGCAGGGAGTGGGCGGCGCGATCGCCTCTCCCACCTCGCTCGCCCTGATCACCACCACGTTCCCCGAGGGACCGGAACGCAACCGGGCCTTCGGCGTGTTCGCCGCCGTGTCCGCGGGTGGTGGCGCCATAGGCCTGCTCGCGGGCGGCATGCTGACCGACTGGCTCGACTGGCGGTGGGTGCTCTTCGTCAACGTGCCGATCGGCCTGCTGATCGCCTTCCTCGCCCCGCTGTACATCAGCGAGTCCGAGCGGCACCCGGGGCGGTTCGACATCGCGGGAGCGCTCACATCGACGGCCGGCATGGCATCGCTGGTCTACGGGTTCATCCGCGCCTCGGAGGAGGGCTGGCGGGACGGCCTCACCCTCGGGTCCTTCGGCGCCGCGGTGGTGCTCCTGGTGGCCTTCGTCCTCATCGAGCTGCGGGCGAAGGAGCCGATCACCCCGCTCAAGATGTTCGCCGACCGCAACCGCTCGGGCACGTACGTGATCATGCTGAGCCTCGCCGCGGCTATGTTCGGCATGTTCTTCTACATCGTGCTGTTCGTGCAGAACGTGCTCGGCTACAGCGCGATCAAGGCCGGCCTGGCCTTCCTTCCCGTGACCTTCGCGATCGCTGTCGGCGCGGGTCTGTCCCAGCGCTTCCTGCCCACGCTCGGCCCGAAACCCTTCATGATGACCGGCTCGGCGCTCGTGGTGACCGGACTGGTCTGGCAGACCTTCATCACGCCCGAGAGCTCCTACCTCGGCGGGGTGCTGGGACCGATGCTGGTGTTCGGCTTCGGCATGGGCCTGAACTTCGTGACGGTCACCGTCACGGCCGTCTCCGGCGTGGCCCAGCACGAGGCGGGCGCGGCCTCCGGACTGCTCAACGCCACCCAGCAGGTCGGTGGTTCGCTGGGTCTGTCCATCCTCACCACCGTCTTCGGTTCCGCGAGCACCGACGAGGCGAAGAAACAGCTGCCGCAGTTCCTCGCCGACGGCACGCCCGAGCAGAAGGCGCAGTTCGCCACGACACACCAGTTGCCCGCGCCCTGGGGGCACGAGGTGCTGGCGCACGGGATCTCCGCGGCCTTCGTCCCGGCCGCGGCCATGGCCGTGCTCGCGTTCCTCACCGCCTGGCTGGTGATCAAGGTCCGCAGGAGCGATATCGATGCCCTCGCCGGCACAGCGGGGCCCGGCATCGGCTGACCGGCCCGTGGTCGCGCGGCACCGCGGACGGCCCGACCGCAGCGGGGGGAACCCGACATGCTGCGGTCCGGCCGGCCGCACCGCCCGCGCCACCACGCGCACGTAGACCGACAGCGGGACAAGCACTGTCAGCACAGTGACAACGACCGCCATCACCCGCACCCCTCCCGCCCATGAGCCGCCCGAACCGAGCCGTCGTCCGCGTTCGCGGAGCGACTACTTGCGAAACGGCGGACGGTCACACAGAGTTCCCGGCGCGCACGGAGAGTTTCCGCGAGTCCGCTGCCGGAACGGCCGGCGGGCGTTCAGAACCCCGTCGGCACCCAGGCAGGCAGCGCCTCGGTCAGCTCCACCCACTGCGCGGGGGGCGTGCCCGCCTTGCCGGAGCCGAGCACGCCGCCCACGATCGCGCAGGTCGTGTCGACGTCCCCGCCGACACGGGCAGTCGTCCAGAACGCCGTCTCGAAGTCCGTCAGGGCCCGCGCGGCGGACCAGAGGGCGAACGGGACGGTGTCGTGGGCCGACGTACGGCGTCCGCAGCCCAGCACGGCCGCGACGGTGGCCGCGTCCCCGTAGTCGAGCATGTCGCGGGCCCTGCGCAGCCCCGCGCCGACGGCGCTCTTCGGGATGAGCGCGATGACACCGTCCAGAAGCGCCTCGGGGCCCGGCGGGCCCGCCGGGGACGCGGCCAGCGCGGCGGCCGCGGCGACGGCCATCGCGCCCACCACGGCCTCGCGGTGCTGGTGCGTGGGATACGCCGAGATCTCCGCCTGGTGGGTCGCCTGCTCGGGGTCGTCCGCGTACCAGGCGCCCAGCGGCGCGATGCGCATGGCGGCGCCGTTGCCCCAGGACCCCTGTCCGTTGAAGAGGCCGGCGGACAGCTCGCGCCAGTCCTCGCCCTCGCGGACCAGGCGGAGCAGCCGGTTGACGGCCGGGCCGTAGCCGCGGTCGAAGTCGTGGTGCTCGGCGAAGGAGCGTGCCAGCGCGTCCTGGTCGAGCCGGTGATGGGCGGCCAGGACGGCCACCACGGAGCAGGCCATCTCCGTGTCGTCGGTCCACTGCCAGGGGCCGGCGGGCAGCTCGCGGTGCTTGAGCAGGGGGTAGTTCTCCGGGACGAAGAACTGCGAGCCCAGCGCGTCTCCCACCGCCAGTCCACGCAGGCTGGCCAGGGCGCGGTTCAGGCGCTCGAGAGAAGAGGAGTCAGCGGTCATCGGTCTGCCACTCTATCCGGAACCCCAGTGCGGCACCGGATCCCGCCATCGCTCGAAGGGCCGGTTCAGGGTGTACTTGCCGTCGTCACCGAGAACGAGCGTCCGCATCTCGGCGTTCCCGGGATTCGACAGCGATTCGAATTCCGCCACCGTCCAGTGGAACCAGCGCATGCAGAACAGCCGCATCGCGAGCCCGTGCGTCACCAGCAGCACGTTGGGTGGATGGTCCGGCGCCTCGAAGCTGCGGAACAGGCTCTCCAGGAAGCCGCCGACCCGGTCGTAGACGTCGGCGCCCGACTCGCCCTGCGGGAACCGGAAGAAGAAGTGGCCGTAGGCGTCCCGGTACGCCTTCTGCAGGCGCACGTCGTCGCGGTCCTGCCAGTTGCCCCAGTCCTGCTCGCGCAGCCTGGGCTCCTCCCGGACGCGTATGAGACCGGGGTCGAGGTGGAAGGCGCGCAGCGTCTCGTGGGTACGGCGGTAGGGGGAGACGTACACGCTCACACGTTCCCTGCCGAAGAGCTCCCGGATCTTCTTCCCGGTCTCCTCGGCCTGCCTCCAGCCGCGCTCGGTGAGGGCGAGAGCGTGATCGGGCTCCCGCTCGTACACGGAGTCATCAACATTGCCCGTTGACTCGCCGTGCCGGACAAGGACGATGCGCCGTGGTCGTGCCATGCCGAAACCCTAGATCGAACGGAGGACGGTGGAGCACTTCTACGGGCCCCATACGGCGTAGGTCACACGCAGTCCGTGCAGCGGGCACGCACGGTTCAGACCGTCCAGGAGGGCTCCAGCTCCACGATGTCGCCGGTCAGGGCCGCGATGTCGGCCTCCGTCTGGGCGCGCAGAGCGAGGCGTTCCACCCGCTCGGTGCGGTACTTCCCGTGCTCGGCCGCCGACCGCCACATGGACAGGATGAGGAACTCCTGCTCGGGTGCCTCGCCGAACATGCCCCGGATCATGCCGGGCGAGCCGGCCATGGCGGGGTTCCAGACCTTCTCCTGCATGAGGGTGAAGTGCTCCACACGCTCCTCGTGGACCCGGCACAGCGCGACGCGGACCAGGTCGGAGTCGGTGAACCGGGGCTCGAAGCCGGTCTTCACGTCGAACCGGTACTCGAACAGTTTGACCTGGGAATCCTTGAACGTGCCGGACTGGGCGGCCGCCAGACGGTCGTGGGAGCGGGCCATGAACGAGTCGTAGAAGGCCCGGCTCTCCCAGAAGGCGAAGATGTGCGCCACCCCGGGCCGCTGCCGGCTCCAGCCTCCACCCTGCCCCCGAAAACCCGGCTCCCCCGGAAGCCCCGCCCATTTCCGCTGCCCGCGCTCGAAGCCGCGGCGGTCCACCACGGTGCAGCGAATCCACTTGACCAGCACCGCGCCATCGTAAGGCCACCGGGCGTGGCGCCGGTCACGCTCCGGCCGAGATCGCCCGCGCACGCTCACCGCGCGCGTGGCACGATGAACAAACGGCCCTGACTTCGGGGCAGTTGACAGGCATGGCACTTCAAGGGGGTGGCGAAGCCCGGTGGCTGGCTTCAGCAAGGGAATCCGCAAGGTCGAGGTCGCGCTCAAGTGGGACCCCAGTCCGGCGGGCCGACCGCCCACCGATCTGGACATCGTGGCCGGGCCGTTCGAGTCCGGCGACCCGTACGGGGCGCCGGCGTATCTGGTGCACTTCGACAGCCGTTCGCCGGACGGCACGATCTTCCTCAACCGGGACAGCACCGACGGCAAGGGCTTCGGCTGGGACGAGGTCATGACCATCGAGCTCGACCGGCTCGACGGCCGGTACGCGCGCGTGGTGGTCGGTGTGGTCATCCAGCAGCGGACCGGGCACAGGACCTTCTCGGACGTGCTCGGCCCGGCCATGCGCATCCGCGAGGGCTACACCGTGCTCGCCGAGGACGACTTCGCCTCGGTCCCCGAGGCCACGGCGGCCACGATCGGCGAGTTCGTGCGGGACGACTCCGGCGAGTGGACGTTCCACCCCGGAGTTCACGGCTACGACGAGGACCCGGCGTCCTTCCCCCATGTCATGGGCGGCAGGCACCGTCCCTGACACGCAGCGCACGGATGAGGGGCGCCGGCGATCGCCGGCGCCCCTCACCTCAGGAACGGCGTGTCATCAGCTGCAGCCGCTGGTCGAGCCGCAGCCCTCGCAGATGTAGCAGGAACCGGCCCGCTGCATCTTCGTACCGCAGGAGAAGCACAGCGGGGCGTCGGCCTGGATGCCCAGCTGCATCTCCACCAGCTCGGCGCTGGTGTGGGCCTGCTTCGGCGCCGGCTTGGCGACCTCGGACTCGGCCTTGGGAGTCGCGACCGCCTTCAGCTCCTGGGTGCGCGGCGCCGACTGGGCCAGGCCCTCGACGTCGACCTCGTCGTCGGCGGGCTCGTAGGAACCGGTCTCCAGGTGCCGCTGACGCTCCTCGGCGGAGTGGATGCCGAGCGCGGAGCGCGTCTCGAAGGGCAGGAAGTCCAGCGCCAGGCGGCGGAAGATGTAGTCGACGATCGACTGGGCCATCCGCACGTCCGGGTCGTCCGTCATGCCGGCCGGCTCGAAGCGCATGTTGGTGAACTTCGAGACGTACGTCTCCAGGGGAACGCCGTACTGCAGACCGACGGACACGGCGATGGAGAAGGCGTCCATCATGCCCGCGAGGGTCGAGCCCTGCTTGGACATCTTCAGGAAGACCTCACCGAGACCGTCGTCGGGGTAGGAGTTGGCGGTCATGTAGCCCTCGGCGCCGCCGACCGTGAAGGACGTGGTGATGCCGGGGCGGCCCTTGGGAAGGCGCTTGCGGACCGGGCGGTACTCGACGATCTTCTCGACCGTCTCGCGGATGGCCGCCTCGGCCTTCTCCGTGACCTCGGCCTTCTCCTTCTCCTTGGTCTTGGCGGAGAGGGGCTGGCCGACCTTGCAGTTGTCGCGGTAGATGGCGAGCGCCTTGACGCCCAGCTTCCACGCCTCGTAGTAGATCTCCTCGACCTCCTCGACGGTCGCCGTCTCCGGCATGTTGACCGTCTTGGAGATGGCGCCGGAGATCCACGGCTGGATCGCGGCCATCATGCGGACGTGGCCCATCGGGGAGATGGCGCGCTCGCCCATGGCGCAGTCGAAGACCTCGTAGTGCTCGGGCTTGAGGCCGGGGGCGTCGATCACGTTGCCGTTCTCGGCGATGTGGGCGACGATCGCCTCGATCTGCTCCTCCTGGTAGCCCAGGCGGCGCAGGGCCTGCGGGACGGTGCCGTTGACGATCTGCATGGAGCCGCCGCCGACCAGCTTCTTGAACTTCACCAGCGCGAGGTCGGGCTCGACACCGGTGGTGTCGCAGGACATCGCCAGGCCGATGGTGCCGGTGGGCGCGAGGACGGACGCCTGGGAGTTGCGGAAGCCGTTCTTCTCGCCGATGCGGACGACGTCCTGCCAGGCCTCCGTGGCGGCGGCCCAGACGGGAGTGTCGAGGTCGTCCATGCGGACGGCGCCGCCGTTGGCGTCGGCGTGCTGCTTCATGACGCGCTTGTGGGCGTCGGCGTTGCGGGCGTAGCCGTCGTACGGGCCGACGACGGCGGCCAGCTCGGCGGACCGGCGGTAGGCCGTACCGGTCATCAGCGAGGTGATGGCGCCGGCGAGGGCGCGGCCGCCGTCGGAGTCGTAGGCGTGGCCGGTGGCCATCAGCAGGGCGCCGAGGTTGGCGTAGCCGATGCCGAGCTGACGGAACGCGCGCGTGTTCTCGCCGATCTTCTGGGTCGGGAAGTCCGCGAAGCAGATCGAGATGTCCATCGCGGTGATGACCAGCTCGACGACCTTCTGGAAGCGCTCGGTCTCGAAGGACTGGTGGCCCTTGCCGTCGTCCTTGAGGAACTTCATCAGGTTCAGCGAGGCCAGGTTGCAGGACGTGTTGTCCAGGTGCATGTACTCGCTGCACGGGTTCGACGCGGTGATCCGGCCGGACTCGGGGCAGGTGTGCCAGTTGTTGATGGTGTCGTCGTACTGGATGCCCGGGTCGGCGCAGGCCCAGGCGGCCTCGGCGATCTTGCGGAAGAGCGCCTTGGCGTCGACCTCCTCGATGACCTCACCGGTCATGCGGGCGCGCAGGCCGAACTTGCCGCTCGACTCGACCGCCGTCATGAACTCGTCGTTCACACGGACCGAGTTGTTGGCGTTCTGGTACTGGACGGACGTGATGTCGTCGCCGCCCAGGTCCATGTCGAAGCCCGCGTCACGCAGGACGCGGATCTTCTCCTCCTCGCTGACCTTCGTCTGGATGAAGTCCTCGATGTCGGGGTGATCGACGTCGAGCACGACCATCTTGGCGGCGCGGCGGGTGGCGCCACCGGACTTGATGGTGCCGGCGGAGGCGTCGGCGCCGCGCATGAAGGAGACGGGGCCGGAGGCGTTGCCGCCGGAGGAGAGCAGCTCCTTGGAGGAGCGGATGCGGGAGAGGTTCAGGCCGGCGCCGGAGCCGCCCTTGAAGATCATGCCCTCTTCCTTGTACCAGTCGAGGATCGACTCCATGGAGTCGTCGACGGACAGGATGAAGCAGGCGGAGACCTGCTGGGGCTGCGGGGTGCCGACGTTGAACCAGACGGGGCTGTTGAAGCTGAAGATCTGGTGCAGGAGGGCGTAGGCCAGCTCGTGCTCGAAGATCTCGGCGTCGGCGGGCGAGGCGAAGTACTTGTAGTCCTCACCGGCCTTCCGGTACGTCTTCACGATGCGGTCGATCAGCTGCTTGAGGCTGACCTCGCGCTGCGGGGTGCCCACGGCACCGCGGAAGTACTTGCTGGTGACGATGTTGACCGCGTTCACCGACCAGAAGTCGGGGAACTCGACGCCACGCTGCTCGAAGTTGACCGAGCCGTCGCGCCAGTTGGTCATGACGACGTCACGGCGCTCCCAGGCCACCTCGTCGTACGGGTGCACGCCGGGGGTGGTGTGGATGCGCTCGATGTGCAGTCCCTTGTTACCCGCCTTGGCTCCCTTGGCTCGGGAACCTCGTGCCGGACCGCTCGCCGTCTCTGTCATGCCGCCTCCCTGTACGGGCGAAAACGCCCTGAAGTGCCCCGATGTTCCCGTGGCACGGTGTTCTGTCTGGTGTCGCGGACGCCCTCAACTGCGATCCGCGACAGGTCTTGGTCGCCGCCTCCCGAGTCGGAACCCGGGCGTCCGTCCGGGTTCCGGCGCGCCGGTCAGTCGGCGGCGTGGGCGGGCACGGGGACCTCGGTGGTCCCTCCGGGCCCGCGTTCGTCTTCCTGGCTCCCCGCTCCCGCGCCCTCGTCCTCCGCGGCGGGGCCCCGCGCCTGCCTCAGCTCCGCGATGGCGGCCTCGAAGTCGTCGAGCGAGTCGAAGGCCCGGTATACGGAGGCGAATCGCAGATAGGCGACGAGGTCGAGTTCCTGCAACGGGCCGAGTATGGCCAGCCCCACGTCGTGGGTGGTCAGCTCGGCGCTCCCGGTGGCCCGCACCGCCTCCTCGACCCGCTGGCCGAGCTGGGCGAGCGCGTCCTCGGTGACGGGCCGCCCCTGGCACGCCTTGCGCACACCGTTGATGACCTTGGTACGGCTGAACGGTTCGGTGACTCCGGACCGCTTCACCACCATGAGCGAGCACGTCTCCACGGTCGTGAAACGACGGGAGCAGTCGGGACACTGGCGGCGCCTGCGGATCGACGTGCCGTCGTCGGTCGTACGGCTGTCGACCACACGGCTGTCGGGGTGCCTGCAGAAGGGGCAGTGCATGATCTCCCAACCCTCCTCACAGCAGACTCAATGGCCCCGCCGGACCACATGGGCCCCTCGAAGCAGCCCTAAGCATAGGCGATCGCGGAGCCGTCCGAGACCCGGGGGACCACAACTTGTGGGCTGCGGTAAGCATCCAACCACTAGATGTAGGGATTGGCCCATACAGCGAGGCGATGACGCGTGTCGCGGCGCCGGAGCACGCCCCGGATACCCACTGCGGGCGTTTCCGAACACGCGGGCGCAAGGACGTATCGATCCTGCGGTTGCAGAGATACCGTGGGCGCCGCACGGAGACCGCGTAGGACTCCGGCGCAGAAGGGAGCCCGGATCCGGGTGTACCGGATTCCGGATGGCAGACTGAGGGCACAACCCGCAAGGTCGCCGATCCCGGCGGTGAAGAGTACAACGATGGGCGCTTTCGCCCGCCGGACGCCGCGTTAGCCATACACCCAAACACATGATCACGACAGGCGAATCGCACTTTTTCACTCGAACGTGTGTTTGGCGCAACCTTTCGAAAGCAACTACCGTTGTCCAGCAGGGAGACCATCGAGAGGGGCCGACGTGACCACCACCGCAGACAGTGCCACCATCACCGCCCAGGACCGCTCCATGGGCCGAGTCGAGCCGGTACATGCGATGAACGAAGCCACGAATCCCGAGGGGCACAAGCGCTCCCTTCCTGGCCGACCTCCAGGCATCCGGGCGGACAGCTCCGGACTCACCGACCGGCAGCGCCGGGTCATCGAGGTCATCAGGGATTCGGTGCAGCGGCGCGGCTACCCGCCGTCCATGCGCGAGATCGGCCAGGCCGTCGGCCTCTCCAGCACGTCCTCGGTGGCCCACCAGTTGATGGCACTGGAGCGCAAGGGCTTCCTGCGCCGCGACCCGCACCGCCCGCGCGCGTACGAGGTGCGCGGCTCCGACCAGGCCGTGACGGTGCAGCCCACCGACACCGCCGGCAAGCCGGCCGCGTCCTACGTCCCGCTGGTCGGCCGTATCGCCGCCGGTGGACCGATCCTCGCCGAGGAGTCGGTCGAGGACGTGTTCCCGCTGCCCCGCCAGCTCGTCGGCGACGGCGAGCTGTTCGTCCTGAAGGTCGTCGGTGACTCGATGATCGAGGCCGCGATCTGCGACGGCGACTGGGTCACCGTCCGCCGCCAGCCGGTCGCCGAGAACGGCGACATCGTCGCGGCGATGCTCGACGGCGAAGCCACCGTCAAGCGTTTCAAGCGCGAGGACGGCCATGTCTGGCTCCTGCCGCACAACGCGGCCTACGAACCGATCCCCGGCGACGACGCGACCATTCTGGGCAAGGTCGTCGCTGTGCTGCGGCGCGTGTGACGGCCGTGGCGGACGGGCCGGACGGCTCGTCCCCCTGACCGGGCCCCGGGACCTCTGCGCCGGTTCCGGGGCCCTGTGTTGTCCGGACTCCGCCGGGCGGCTGTGCGGCCCGGCGAGCCGACGCTGGTCCGGCCCGACGTTGGCCGGACCAGCGGTCTGATCACTGCTCCTGGGGCTGCTTCTCTTCCGCCTGCTTCGCTGCCGCGTCGATGGCCGCCAGTGATCTGCGCACCTGGTTGCGGTCCGTGGTGTACCAGAAGTCGGGCAGAGACGCCTTGAGGTAGCTGCCGTACCGCGCGGTGGCGAGCCGTTGATCCAGCACCGCGACCACGCCCCGGTCCCCCGAGGCCCGGACCAGACGGCCGGCACCCTGTGCCATGAGCAGGGCCGCATGGGTCGCGGCCACGGCCATGAAGCCGTTGCCGCCCGCGTCCTCCACCGCCTTCTGCCGGGCGCTCATCAGCGGGTCGTCGGGGCGCGGGAACGGGATCTTGTCCATGATCACCAGCTGACAGCTCGGACCCGGGACGTCGACGCCCTGCCACAGCGACAACGTGCCGAACAAGCAGGTCCGCGGGTCGGCGGCGAAGTTCTTGATCAGCTCGCCGAGCGTCTCCTCGCCCTGGAGCAGGATGGGGAACTCGGGGATCCGGGAGCGCAGCTCCTCCGCGGCGAGCTGGGCGGCACGCATGGACGAGAACAGCCCGAGGGTGCGGCCACCGGCCGCCTGGATCAGTTCGGTCAGCTCATCGAGCATGTCGGCACGCTCGCCGTCCCGCGCGGGGCGCGCGAGGTGCTTCGCGACGTACAGGATGCCCTGCTTGGGATAGTCGAAGGGCGAGCCGACGTCCACGCCTTTCCACTGCGGCAGGTCCTCGCCCTCCGTGCCCTCGGGGCCGAGCCCCAGCGAGGCTCCGACGCCGTTGAAGTCGCCGCCCAGCTTCAGCGTCGCCGAGGTGAGGACGACGCTGCGGTCCGCGAAGAGCTTCTCCCTGAGCAGCCCGGACACCGACATCGGGGCTACCCGCAGCGAGGCGCCGAAACGGTCGTGCCGCTCGTACCAGACCACGTCCCACTCGGAGCCGTTGACCACACGCTCCGCCACGTCGTGCACGGTCTCGACCGAGGCCAGCGCCTGCTTGCGGACGGCGTCCTCGTCCTGGACGGACTTGTCGCGGGTCGAGCCGAGCGCGGTGATGACCGTGCGGGCCGCGTCCCGCAGCGCCATCAGGGCGTAGCCGAGATCCTCCGGGATCTCCTCGAGGCGGCCCGGCAGAGCGAGTTCCATCAGCCGCTCGAAGCCCTCCGCGGCGGTCTGGAGCTGGTCGGCTGCCTTCTCGTTGACGAGTTTGGCCGCCCGGCGCACGGCGCGGTTGACCTGGCCGGGCGTGAGTTCGCCGGTGGCGACGCCGGTGACACGGGAGACGAGTTCGTGCGCCTCGTCCACGATCAGCACCTCGTGCTGCGGCAGCACCGGGGCGCCCTCGATGGCGTCGATGGCCAGGAGAGCGTGGTTGGTGACGACGACCTCGGCGAGCTTGGCCCGCTCGCGCGCCATCTCCGCGAAGCACTCGGCGCCGTAGGCGCACTTCGACGCGCCCAGGCACTCCCGCGAGGAGACCGACACCTGCGCCCAGGCACGGTCCGAGACGCCCGGTGTGAGGCCGTCGCGGTCGCCGGTCTCCGTCTCGTCGGCCCAGTCACGCAGGCGCAGCAGATCCTGGCCCAGCTTGCTGGTGGGCGCGGCGGCCTCGAACTGGTCGAAGAGTCCCTCTTCCTCGTCCTGCGGCATGCCCTCGTGCAGGCGGTGCAGGCACAGGTAGTTCGACCTGCCCTTGAGCATGGCGAACTCCGGCCGGCGGCGCAGCAGGGGATGCAGGGCGTCGACCGTGCGCGGCAGGTCGCGTTCCACGAGCTGGCGCTGCAGTGCGAGCGTGGCCGTGGCGACGACCACCCGCTCCCCGTGCGCGAGCGCGGGCACGAGATACCCCAGCGACTTTCCGGTGCCGGTGCCGGCCTGGACCAGCAGGTGGGATCCGTCGTCGATCGCCTCGGCGACCGCTTCGGCCATGGTCACCTGGCCGGGGCGCTCCGTGCCGCCGACGGCTGCGACAGCGGCATGCAGGAGTTCGGGGAGTGAGGGCTTCGTCATAGCCTGACCACCCTACGGCCCGGCACTGACAAACGGGCGGTCAAGGCGGGGGCGGGGGGTGGGATCACTGCCTGGGCTCCTGAGGCACGGGGGCTGCTGCGGTGGCTCGACCGGTGTTCCGAAATGTCTCGCGGCATTTCTCGCGACGCCCGGGAACCTGGCCGAGTCGCCATTCGTACTCAATGTGACGACGTCATCACCGATCGTCACGCCAGCCGATTCGGGACACGGTCCCGGATCACGAGGCCGGCCCGCTTGCCGGGCAGGTCGACCTCGGACGTGAACCGGAACCCGGCACGCAGGAAGGCGGTGAGGGAGGCGGTGTTGCGAAGATCCGGTTCGGCGACGACCCGGGCACAGGCGGGACGACGGTCCAGGACGAGATCGGCCACGGCCTTGAGCAAGGCGGAGCCAAGGCCCCTCCCGCGGTCGGCGGCCTCACCGATCAGCAGGTGGATGCCGGTGTCGTGCGGACGAGTCGGGCAGTGGCGGGCCAGCGGGTCGAGGTCCGCCCGGTAGATCTCCCAGTAGCTCATGGGGACGCCGTCCAGCACGCCCAGGCACGGCACGCTGCGGCCGTCGCCGTCGAGTTGGGCGCGAAGGTGCTCCTCGGTCCTGTCCGGGGGCCCGGCCAGTTCCCAGAAGGCGGCGACAGCGGGGTCGTTCATCCAGTGGTGAATGAGCGGGAGGTCGTCCTGCAGGCGCACGGGGACCAGTTCAAAGAGGCCCACGGGGGTGCGGGTGGGCCCCCAGCCGGACACGTTGTCGAGCAGGTCGGCGGTGGTGAAGAGGGCGACGAACTCGGCGGGCAGACGCAGATGCAGCGTGGCTTCGCCGTCCTCGGGAGTTGCGGTGTCCGCGCTGGTGTCGGTGGAGGGCATGGTGCTCCTTTCAGCAGAGGGAGATGGAGGATTCGCGGGACGCGACAGAGCAGGCCGTTTTTCGTTCAGGAGTGAAGGGGGTTGGCGATGGTGACATAGACGGACTGGGTGTCGACCGGGCCGACGAGTTCGTCCATGCCGTTCAGCCGGGTCAGCAGGTTGGCCTTGCAGCGCAGGACAGGTGAGT
Organism: Streptomyces sp. NPDC038135; assembly: GCF_055601245.1. Taxonomy (NCBI): domain Bacteria; kingdom Bacillati; phylum Actinomycetota; class Actinomycetes; order Kitasatosporales; family Streptomycetaceae; genus Streptomyces; species Streptomyces sp. NPDC038135. The sequence continues at coordinate 573,121 of NZ_JBVJXS010000005.1, forward strand.
CGAGCAGCAGGGCGGGCAGCGGGGTCCGCAGGGCGAGGGGATCCGAGGCGGCATCGGTGAGGAAGCCACGGAACGCCGCGAGGAGCAGCCGTTCGTCGGCGAGTTGCTGGGAGCCGAAGGCGCCGATCAGCCCGAGCACGTTGTTGACGGCGAGGTAGTACCCGAAGCGTTCGTCGGTCACCTCGTCCGCTACGAAGGTGTCGCTGCGCACTCCGATGCCGGGCAGCCGCGCGTCCAGTTCGGCTCGCCGGGACTCACGGAAGTAGTAGCCCTGGTTGTCCCGGTAGCGGCCGCCGGCGGGCCAGCCGTCGCGGTCGAGCAGGACGAGCGTGTTCTGCTGATGCGCTTCGAGGGCGATGCCGGCCTCGCTGTCGAGCCAGAGCACGGGCCGGACGACCTGTTCCAGGTAGCGCAGGAACCACTCGGCGGCGACGGCTCCGACGGGGCGCCCGGTGCGTGCGGCGAGCCGAGCGACGAGTCGCGACAGACGGGACCGCAGGGCCGTCGACCCCTTCGCCGGCCACGGCTCGGTGTCCGGTTCGGGGAGCGGCCGGGGCGAGACGAGTCCGGCCAGGCAGCTCACGTCATCGGCCGGGGTGAACGGGTTGTGCCTGATCATGACGTCGAGGCCGGGAAGGGGCCGCCCGTCCGGGTCGTCGACGGCGAGCCAGGCGGGGTCGCGGACGATGTCGAATGCGGGGTGGGCGGCGCGCCACTGACGGGCGAGGCCGCCGCGCAGCAAGCGGTGCACCTCGACTCCCCGGTTGAGTTCCTTGCGCAGGTTCTCGCGTCGGGAGTTGGTGATGCGCAGGCCCAGCGACAGTTTCAGCATCGCGGGGGCTTCGGATCGATGGACGGTTCGTACGGAGGAGGTGGGATGCCAGGGTGAGCCGAGCGGGCCGAGGTCGCGGAGGGCTCCGGAGTCGAGCAGGGCGGCGATCGCCTCGCGGTGCCTGAGCTCCCTGGCCTGCCAGGGGTGCAGCGGCAGCGCGGCGAATCCGTCGGGCAGGGGAAGGGGGGCTCCGGCGAGCCGCTGGGTGAGCCGGTCAGCGGGGACAGTACGTCCGCGCTCCGTCCAGGCCGAGTCGGCCGCCAGTAGAGAGGGGGCCACGGCCCACCAGTACAGCGGGAACGAGCCGCGCGACTCCGGTGAGTACAGCGGGCCTTCTGCCTCGGTCAGCCCTTCCCGGCTCTTCGGGGCCGGGTGCAGGGGGTGTCCGAGGAGGAGGGACTGCTCGGCGCTGAGGAAGAGATCGGGGCCGTCGTCCGGGTGTGCGCGCCGGTCGCTGATGAACGTCGCGATGCGACGCAGCGAGTCGGCCACCCTGGCGACCAGGTCGCCGCCGTCACCGGCGGCCCCTGGCTGCTCCGGGCCACTGGGGGTGCCTTGGTTTCCTTGGACGTTCCGGATGCTGTGGATGCCGTCGGGTGTCTCCCTCGCCAGGAGTGCCGCGAGGGTGATCGCGTCGACGGGCGGAGCCGTCTCGGCGCCGGCGAGGTGGACCGGCCCGAAGCGGTGCCAGCCCGCCGGGGACCAGTACCGGACCTGGACGATCAACGCGGTCCCGCTGCGGAGGAGCGGGATGCGAAGAATGCCGGTGGCTGGGGCGGCGACGCCTGTCTCCCGTACCCAGCAGCGCAGGAGGTTCTCCACGGCGGCGGCCTGGGCGACATTGCCGGGATCGGGATCCTCCAGCGGGTCGGCTCCGGGTGCCACCGCGCTCGTGCTGTCCGGCGCTCGTCGCTTCTGCTGGGGGAACGACTCGGCGAGCGGCACATGGGAGGGCTGGGTCCCGGAGTCGCCCTGTTCGTCGGGGCTGCCGGAACGGCCGTCGGGTGCGGGAGTGGCGTTCAAGACGGCTCCTCGGAGGGTTGGGCTGGAGTAAGCAGGCGAGGGGGTGAAAGTGGTCGCGGCGTGTCTGAGCGGTGGTGCCGTTGTGCGGTCGTCGCGGGCCGGGGTGGCCGGGGGTGGCAGCCACCTCGGGCGCGTCGTACGCGGGCAACGGAGGTCCGGAGGGGAGGAAGGGGATGGGGTGTGGGTGGCTTCTCGGGCCCCCCTGGCGGAGCCGTCGTTCCCGCGGGCCGCTAGCCGTTGCCAGGGTCGGGGTCGGCGTGGTGGCGGTGTCTGCGGCCGTGGTTCTGATGCCGGCGGGCCGCCGCTGCCACCGCGTCGGCCAGGCGGTCCATGACGGCTGCCGCCTGCTCGTCGGAGATGGTCAGCGGTGGAAGGAGCCGTACGACGCCGGCGTGGCGTCCGCCGAGTTCCACGATGAGTCCCCGGTCGAGGCACTCCCGTTGGACGGCCGCCGCGAGTTCGGGGGCGGCGCGGTGCGGGGTGCGGGTGGGCCGGAGGCCTTCGACGCCGGTCCGGTGGTCGCCGGTGAAGGTGGCCTCGTCCGGTCCGGTCGCCTCGCTGTCCGGGTCCACCATCTCGATGCCGATCATCAGCCCGCGGCCCCGGACGTCACCCACGCACGGAAACGCGTCTTGAAGCCGGCTGAGTTGGGACAGCATCCGCGAGCCGAGGGCGGCGGCCCGCTCGGCGAGTGCGTTCTCCCGTACGTAGGCCAGGGTGGCGGTGCCCGCTGCCATGGCCAGTTGGTTGCCGCGGAAGGTGCCCGCGTGGGCGCCGGGCTGCCAGGCGTCGAGGTCGTCGCGGTAGACGACCACGGCCAGCGGGAGGCTGCCGCCGATGGCCTTGGACAGGACCATGACGTCGGGCGTGACACCGCTGTGCTCCACGGCCCAGAATGCGCCCGTGCGGCCTACGCCGGTCTGGATCTCGTCGGCGATCAGCGGGATGGACCGGTCGGCGGTGATCTGCCGCATGCGGCGCAGCCAGTCGTCCGGCGCCGGGATCACGCCGCCCTCGCCCTGGACGGGTTCGACGATCATCCCCGCGGGGAGGGGTACGCCGGACTTCGGGTCGTCGAGGAGGGACTCGGCCCAGCGGGCGGCGAGTTCTGCCCCGCGCGGGCCGCCGACGCCGAAGGGGCAGCGGTAGTCCTGCGGGTACGGCAGCCGTGCGACGCGTACGTCGGGGGCCCCGCCGGAGGCGGCCATGGCCCCGGCCGTCATGCCGTGGTAGGCGCCGGTGAAGGCGAGCATGCCGGTGCGTCCGGTCGCGGTGCGGACCAGTTTGAGGGCCGCTTCGACGGCGTCGGTACCGGCCGGGCCGCAGAACTGCACCCGGGCGCGATCGGCGAGCCCCGGCGGCAGGGTACGGAACAGCTCGGTGATGAAGGCGTCCTTCACCGGTGTGGCGAGGTCGAGGACGGAGAGCGGTGCGCCGGAGTCGAGGACCCGGCGGATGGCCTCCAGGACGACCGGGTGGTTGTGGCCGAGGGCCAGGGTTCCGGCTCCGGAGAGGCAGTCCAGGTAGCGGCGGCCGTCGGCGCCCTCGATGGTCAGCCCCCGCGCCCGCACGGGCACGATGGGCAGGGCTCGCGCGTAGGTGCGTGCCGCGGACTCACGCGCCGACTGGCGCCTGAGGATCCCCTCGTGCACCGCGCTCTTCTCCCCGTACGCACCTTCAGCCACCGACTCGGTCACGGCCACGACTCGCTGTCCTCCCCGCTGTCCAGAGGCGAGTTGATCCGCGGGGACCGGGCACAGGCAGCCGACCCCCCACCCCTACAACCGCGTACCGGCCCACGGGTTACGGGTTGCCCGGCGATCCCTGTGATCTCCGGACGGCCCCTGAGATCTCGGGACGGCGGCCGAACCGCCCGTGGCTCCAGCCCTCGCGACGCCGCGCCGGGGCGCTCCCGCGGTCCTGCCCGGCGCCTGATCGCCCCCAGCGCCCCACTCGCTCGCCGCTCACGGGGCCGCGGCTCGTGTGCGTCCAGGTCAGACCGCTTGTGGCCGAACCGTTGCCGGACCGTCGGAACTCCCCCACAGCGAGCGCATAGTGTGTGAGGCCGTTCCCGGCGGACCGGTGGACCGGCGTCAACTCCCCATGAGTGCGGTGCCGGTGCCGGGGCCGAAGCGCCGAGTACCTTCACATCAGGGGGAGTCAACAGCATGCGATCCATACGGCCGTCGTTCACCGTTCGCCGAGGGAGGGGCGCGCCGCGCAGGACCTCCCCCGTGCTGGCGACGGTCGCCCTCGTCTCGGCGCTGGCGCTGACCGCCACGGCCTGCAACGGCGACGGCAACGACAACGCCGATGACAGGCCGACCGCCGTCGCGACCCAGAGCGGCACCGGCGACGGCAAGATCAAGATCCCGGACGACATCCGTCAGAAGCTCAAGGAGCACGGGATCGACGTCGACAAGTGGAAGGGCGGCGCCTGGAAGAACTGGAACCGGGACGACTGGCTGCGCGAGGCCAACGACTTCATCAATCCCATCATCAAGGGCCTGTGGGACCCGGACCGGATGCGGGACGCCGACGACCCAGCCAAGCGCGTCGACGACAACGACCTCTCCGGTGACCAGGGCGTGACGGACCCGACCCCGGCGCCGGTGACGGCACAGGCGGTCCGGCCGCCCTACCACACCAGCGCGGCCGCTTCGGGCAAGGTCTTCTTCGACTCCCCCGAGGGCACGATGGTCTGCTCGGCGACGGTCGTGCAGGACCCGGCGCACCCGGGCAAGTCGAACCTCATCTGGACGGCCGGCCACTGTGTGCACGCCGGCAAGAGCGGCGGCTGGTACCGCAACATCGCCTTCGTGCCGTCGTACAACAACCAGGGCAGGTCGAACGCCCAGCTGCAGAACGCGAGCCGGGCCGAGGTCGCGCCGTACGGCGTCTGGTGGGCCGACGCGGCGAAGACCTCGCAGCAGTGGATCGACCAGGGCGGCCGCACCGGCGGCAACGGCGCCTCGTACGACTTCGCGGTCATTCATGTGACGCCGGAGCAGGGCAGCACGGGCAAGTCGCTGGAGGAGACGGTCGGCGGAGCGCTTCCGGTGAACTTCGGCGCCCCGGCCGTGCCGAAGGTGCAGAGCATCACGGCGACGGGCTACCCCGCCGCGGCTCCCTACGACGGCCAGCTCGCCTACCAGTGCCAGGACAAGCCGGGCCGGCTGTCCCTCGCCAAGTCGGACCCGACGATGTACCGCATCGGCTGCACGATGACCGGCGGCTCCTCCGGCGGCGGCTGGGTGGAGACCGGCTCGGACGGCAAGCCGGCCCTGGTGTCGAACACCTCGATCGGCCCGGTGCGCGCGGGCTGGCTGGCCGGTCCCCGTCTGGGTGACGTGGCCAAGGGCGTGTACGACTCGGTCAGCCGGAAGTTCGCCGGCCGGTGAGATCCACCGCTCCCCACCGGTCCGGACGGACCTGAGCCGCGCGTACGGCGGACGGTGACGAGTCCGGTGTGAGCCCATGACGAGAGGCCCGCCACCCGTAACGGGTGGTGGGCCTCTCGTCGATGCCGTGTCGTCCTGGCGTCAGGCCGCGGGCGCCGGCGTGTAGGGCGCCAGGTCCGCGGCCAGCTCCTCGTGCACCCGGACCTTGAGCAGGGTGCCCTCCGCGGTGTGCTCCTCGGAGAGCACCTCGCCCTCGGTGTGGGCGCGGGCGACGAGCTTGCCGTGGGTGTACGGGACGAGTGCCTCGACCTCGACCGAGGGGCGGGGCAGCTCGTTGTCGATCAGGGCGAGCAGTTCCTCGATGCCCTGGCCGGTGCGGGCCGAGACGGCGATGGAGCGCTTCTCCACCCGCAGCAGCCGCTGGAGCACCAGCGGGTCGGCCGCGTCCGCCTTGTTGATCACGACGATCTCGGGCACGTCGGTGGCGCCGACGTCCCGGATCACCTCGCGCACGGCGGCCAGCTGCTCCTCCGGGACCGGGTGCGAGCCGTCCACCACGTGCAGGATCAGGTCGGAGTCGCCGACCTCCTCCATGGTGGAGCGGAACGCCTCGACCAGGTGGTGCGGCAGGTGTCGCACGAAGCCGACGGTGTCGGCCAGCGTGTACAGCCGCCCGCTGGGGGTCTCGGCCCGGCGCACGGTCGGGTCGAGGGTCGCGAACAGCGCGTTCTCGACCAGGACGCCCGCGCCCGTCAGGCGGTTGAGCAGGGAGGACTTTCCGGCGTTGGTGTAGCCCGCGATGGCGACGGACGGCACCTTGTTGCGCCGGCGCTCCTGGCGCTTGATCTCGCGGCCGGTCTTCATGTCCGCGATCTCCCGGCGCATCTTCGCCATCTTCTCGCGGATCCGGCGCCGGTCCGTTTCGATCTTGGTCTCACCGGGACCACGGGTGGCCAGGCCGCCGCGACCGCCACCCATCTGGCGGGACAGCGACTGACCCCAGCCTCGCAGCCTGGGGAGCATGTACTGCATCTGCGCCAGGGCGACCTGCGCCTTGCCCTCTCGGGACTTGGCGTGCTGCGCGAAGATGTCGAGGATCAGGGCCGTACGGTCGATGACCTTGACCTTGACGACGTCCTCGAGCTGGATGAGCTGGCCGGGGCTCAGCTCACCGTCGCAGATGACGGTGTCCGCGCCCGTATCGATGACGATGTCACGCAGTTCCAGGGCCTTGCCGGAGCCGATGTAGGTGGCCGCGTCGGGCTTGTCCCGGCGCTGGATGACGCCGTCGAGCACGAGCGCGCCGGCGGTCTCCGCGAGGGCGGCCAGCTCCGCGAGGGAGTTGTCCGCGTCCTGGATGGTGCCGGTGGTCCACACCCCGACGAGCACGACCCGCTCCAGACGGAGCTGTCGGTACTCGACCTCGGTGACGTCCTCCAGCTCGGTGGAGAGGCCCGCGACGCGGCGCAGTGCCGCGCGCTCGGAGCGGTCGAACTGGTCGCCGTCCCGCTCGCCGTCGATCTCGTGGCTCCAGGCGACGTCCTCTTCCATCAGGGCATCGGCCCGAAGACCTTCGGGATAGTCGTGCGCGAGGCGCTTGGTGTCCTGGGAAGGGGAAGAAGAGGAGGTCATTGGATCCTTACGTCGGTGGAAATGCCGAGTCGGCGTTCATCAGGGACAACGCACGGGTACCCCGGGAGATTCCCGTGTCCCGTGCCGCGCCGACCCGAAGATGTTCGCACGGCGCGGCAGGGCTCGTCACCGTCTTATTCCCGGCCCCCGCCCTTCTTACCGCGCTTGTCCCGCTTGGGTTCCTTGGCGGACTTGCCGCTCTTCCAGTCCGGGTGTCCGGGCATCGGCGGGGTCTTCTCGCCGTACAACCAGGGCTGGAAGAAACCGGTCAGGTCGCGGCCGGCGATCGCCGAGGCCTGGCGGACGAAGTCGGCGGTGGTGGCGGTCGAGTCGCGGTGGTCCCGGACCCAGGCCCGCTCCAGGCGGTCGAAGGCCCGCGTGCCGATCTCCTGGCGCAGGGCGTAGAGCACCAGCGCCGCGCCGTCGTAGATGTTCGGCCGGAAGATGCTGATCTTCTGGCCGGGCGCGGGGGCCTTGGGCCGGGCCGGGGGGCCGCCGTCGGCCCGCCAGCGGTCGGATGCGCCGTAGGCGGCCTTCATGCGGTCCTCTATGGACCGCTTCGACTTCTCCTGCGCGTAGAGGGACTCGTACCAGGTGGCGTGCCCCTCGTTCAGCCACACGTCGGACCAGGTGCGGGGGCTGACGCTGTCGCCGAACCACTGGTGGCTCAGCTCGTGCACCATGATCGAGTCGACGTACCAGGCCGGGTAGGCGGGTTTCGTGAAGAGGTCCTTCTCGAAGAGCGAGAGGGTCTGCGTCTCGAGTTCGAAGCCGGTGGAGGCCTGCGCCATGAGCAGCCCGTACGTCTCGAACGGGTAGGAGCCGACCTTGCTCTCCAGCCATGCGATCTGGCCGGGCGTCTTCGCGAGCCAGGGTTCGAGGGCCTTGCGGTCGGCGCTGGGTACGACGTCGCGGACCGGCAGCCCGTGCGGTCCCTTGCGGCGCACCACTGCGGAGCGGCCGATCGACACCTGGGCGAGCTCGGTGGCCATGGGGTGCTGGGTGCGGTAGGTCCAGGTGGTGGCCCGGCCGACGCGCTCGGTGCCGGTGGGCAGGCCGTTCGCCACGACGGTGTAGTCGTTCGGGGCGGTGACCCGGACGGTGAACATCGCCTTGTCCGACGGGTGGTCGTTGCACGGGAAGACCAGGTGGGCGGCGTCGGCCTGGTTGGCCATCGCCAGGCCGTCGGTGGTGCGCACCCAGCCGCCGTCCTGGCCCTTGGCGCTGACGGGGTCGCTGGTGTGCTTCACGGTGATCCGGGTCCAGCTTCCCCGGGGCAGCCGGTGGTCGGGCGTGACCACCAGGTCCTCGCCCGCGCCGGCGAAGGCCGCGGGGCGGCCATCCACCTCGACGGACTCGACGGTGCCGTGCGCGAAGTCGAGGTTGAGCCGGTCGAGGCCGGTGGTCGTCCACGCGTCGATGGTCGTGACGGCCCGCAGCGGCTTGTCGTTCTTCCCGGAATAGGTGAAGGACAGGTCGTACGACGCCACGTCGTATCCCGGGTTGCCCAGGGTCGGGAAGAGCCGGTCGCCGACGCCCAGGGGCTCGGCCGGGGCGGCGGCGGCGAGCAGGCAGACGGAGACGGCGGAGGCGAGCAGGGCGGCCTTCCGGCGGCGGAAGGGGCGGGTGTTCCGGCCCCAGCGGAGGGTGAGCGGCATGGACCACCGCTACCAGCGCGCGCGTGCGGCACGACGGCGACGCGCGCCGGGCCCACCCGATCGGGTTCGTCCGCAGAGCCTTCTTCAGGAACCCGGTCGGCGGCGTCCCCTCAGGAGGCGGGCGCCTGGTGCTGGGCCCGGGCCACGTCGAACACCCCTGGTACGTCGCGCATCGCCCGCATGAGGGTCGGGAGGCGGGCCGCGTCCGGGAGCTGAAGTGTGTAGGTGTGCCGGACGCGCTGCTGGCTCGGGGGTTCCACGGTCGCGGAGACGATGTCGACGCCGGCCAGGGCGATCGCCTCGGTCAGGTCGGCCAGCAGATGCGGGCGGCCGAACGATTCGGCGACCAGGGTGACCCGGCACTCGGCGGTGTCCCCCCAGCGCACGTCGATCTCGGTGCGCCCCCGGTTCTTCATCTCCGCCACCGCGGCGCACTCCACGCGGTGCACGGTCACCACTCCCCCGCGCACCGCGAAGCCGGTGATCCCGTCGGGCGGCACGGGCGTACAGCAACCCGCGAGACGGACGGTGGCACCGGGCCGGTCCAGGAGCACGTCGGCGCCGCGTGGGCCGGTGGCGCCGGTGCTCCCGGCCTCGGCGGGCCGGGGGGCGGCCTCGCCGGCCGCGCTCCCGGCGGCACGTTCCTCCTCTGCCCGCGCTTCGGCCTGCGCCTCGCCGCTGCCGCCCGGGTGCGCGGCCAGCCACCGCTGGATGGCGATCCGCGCCGCGGCGGTGTGGGCGTGCTCCAGCCATTCGCGGGAGGGCTCGGAGGCCGGGTCCTGGCCCATGAGGAGCTGGACCGTGTCGCCGTCCCGCAGCACGGTGCTGAGAGTGGCCAGGCGGCCGTTGACGCGGGCGCCGATGCAGGCGTGGGCGTCCTCGCCGTACTGGGCGTAGGCGGCGTCCACGCAGCTTGCGCCCTCGGGCAGACCGAGGGCGCCGCCGTCGGGCCGGTACACGGTGATCTCGCGGTCCTGGGCGAGGTCCTCGCGCAGGGTGGACCAGAAGGTGTCGGGGTCGGGCGCGGCCTCCTGCCAGTCGAGGAGGCGGGAGAGCCAGCCGGGGCGGGTGGGGTCGGCGCGCTCGCCGTCGGCGGGGTCGTCGGCCCCGGGGGCGTAGGGGTTGCCGAGCGCGACGACGCCGGCCTCGGCGACCCGGTGCATCTGGTGGGTGCGGATGAGAACCTCGACGACCTGGCCGTCGGGGCGGGCGACGGCGGTGTGCAGCGACTGGTAGAGGTTGAACTTGGGTACGGCGATGAAGTCCTTGAACTCGGAGACGACCGGTGTCATGCACGTGTGCAGCTCGCCCAGGACGCCATAGCAGTCCGCGTCCTCCGCCACGAGCACCAGCAGCCGTCCGAAGTCGGCGCCGCGCAACTGCCCCCGTTTGCGGGCCACCCGGTGGACGGAGACGAAGTGCCGGGGGCGGATGAGGACTTCGGCGGCGATGTCGGCGTCGCGCAGCACCGCGCGTACCGACTCGGCTGTCTCCGCGAGGATGTCGTCGGGGTGGGCCGCGTTCCCGGCGATCAGCTCCCGGGTGTGCTCGTACTCCTCGGGGTGGAGGATGGCGAAGACCAGGTCCTCCAGTTCGGTCTTCAGCGCCTGCACGCCGAGGCGTTCGGCGAGCGGGATGAGGACGTCCCGGGTGACCTTGGCGATCCGCGCCTGTTTCTCGGGGCGCATCACGCCGAGGGTGCGCATGTTGTGCAGGCGGTCGGCGAGTTTGATCGACATCACCCGCACGTCGCTGCCCGTGGCGACGAGCATCTTGCGGAAGGTCTCGGGCTCGGCGGCGGCCCCGTAGTCGACCTTCTCCAGTTTGGTGACGCCGTCGACGAGATAGCGCACTTCCTCGCCGAACTCTTCCCGCACCTGGTCCAGCGTCACGTCGGTGTCCTCGACGGTGTCGTGGAGCAGGGAAGCCGTCAAGGTCGTCGTCTCGGCGCCGAGTTCGGCGAGGATCAGGGTCACGGCCAGGGGGTGCGTGATGTACGGCTCGCCGCTCTTGCGCATCTGGCCGCGGTGCGAGGACTCGGCCAGGACGTAGGCGCGGCGCAGTGGTTCGAGGTCCGCGTCGGGGTGGTGGGCGCGGTGCGCGTCGACGACGTGGCTGATGGCGTCGGGCAGCTTGTCGCGCGCGGCGGGGCCGAGCAGCGCGGCCCGGCCGAGCCGGCGCAGGTCGATCCGGGCCCGGGACTTCCGGCGGACCGCGGCGGGCGCCGCCGCGGGCGCGGCCGGGCCGGGGTTCGCAGGGTTCGTGGCCTCCGCACTCATGGGCACCTCCGGCTCGTGGACCGGCGGACGGAGCCCGGGGCGTGCGCGGCTCAGGGATGGCGACGTTCCCCCGTCCGTGCCGGTGCTTGATGCTACCGAGCCCATCACGTGCGGCTGACCGCCTCTCGCCGAGCGTGAAACGGATCACCCAATCGAGCGACGGCGTGGAGGTTTAGAGTATGCGCCACCTGCACTGGGCTCGGCCGGGGTTTCGAACGGCGCCCCGCCGCCGGAAGTCGCTGGTCCGGCGCGCGGGAGCCATCACGGCAGTGGTCTCACCAGGTCAGCGAAGCGCGCTTTCCAGCCACTCGGCGTCGATCTCGCCCTCGGCGACGATCACGGCGGGTCCGGTCATCTCGATCTCGCCGTCGGGCCGCTCGGTGATGACCAGACGGCCGCCGGGCACGTCCACGGTGTACGTCGCCGGGGCTCCGGTGCGGGCGGGGTCGGCGCCGTCACGGCGGGCGGCGGCGACGGCGACGGCACACGCGCCGGTGCCGCACGAGCGGGTCTCGCCGGAGCCGCGCTCGTGCACCCGCATCGCCACGTGCCGCGGGCCGCGGTCGACGACGAACTCGACGTTGACGCCCTCCGGGTAGGCGGTGGCGGGGGCGAACGGCGGCGGGGAGAGCAGGTCACCGGCGTGCCCGAGGTCGTCCACGAAGGCGACGGCGTGCGGGTTGCCCATGTTCACGTTGCGCGCGGGCCAGGTGCGCTCGCCCACGCTCACCGTGACCTCTCCGTCGGGCAGGCGTGCGCTGCCCATACCGACGGTGACGTCTCCGTCCTTAGCGATGTGGACGCTCTTCACGCCCGCGCGCGTGGCGATCGCGATGTCACCTTCGGCCACATGGCCGGCGTGCTGGAGGTAGCGGGCGAACACACGGGTGCCGTTGCCGCACATCTCCGCGATCGAGCCGTCGCCGTTGCGGTAGTCCATGAACCACTCCGCCTCGGCGGCCATGCCGCGGGCCTCCGGGTGCGCGGCGGACCGCACGACGTGCAGCACCCCGTCGCCGCCGATGCCGGCCCGGCGGTCGCACAGGGCGGCGACCTCGGCCGGGGTCAGGTCGAGGGTGTTCTCCGGGTCCGGGAGGATCACGAAGTCGTTCTCGGTGCCGTGGCCCTTGAGGAAGGCGATCCGCGTGCTCATTCCTCGATCGTACGGGGTCGGTACGACAACGGCGGCGCCGCCCGGGAGGCGGGCGGGGCTAGGTCGTGTCCGCAAAGTCGCGTCTGCGTCACGACACCCGGCACGCACTCTCGCCGCACCGGCCGAAAGCCCGAGTACACCCAGTACGAGGGCGTCCGGCCGGCACTCCCCCAGCCTTCGGCCGGGGGGACCCCCAGAGCACGCACCGGACGCCGCGACGCCCGCCCTGCGGGCGAACGACGCGACTTTGCGGACACGACCTAGCGCAGCCGGGCCACGCGCCACACGGCGAGGACGGCCACCAGGGCCACCAGGAGCACGTAGGCGAGGACGACCCGCCAGTCGGGGCGGCGCCCGGAGCCGCGCGCCGGCAGCCCCGGCCAGGTGTGGCCCACCCGGCGGGCGGCCATCATGCCCCAGCCCGCGGCGCAGGAGCAGATCAGCAGGCCCAGCATGGCGATGACCGCGCCGCTGTCGCCGAAGTCGAAGGCGAGCGGGAAGGCGAACATCAGGGAGCCGCCTGCGGCCAGGGCCACGATCGGCGCGAGCTGCCAGATGCGCAGCCGCCGCTGCGGACGCAGCTCGACCTCGACCTCCGGGCCGCTCGCGTACATCTCCTCGGGCGCGGGGCCGTCGGCGGTGACGCCGCCCTCGGTGTCGTCCGGGCCGTCGTCGGCGAGATGCCCCGCGTCGTCGGTCAGCCGGTCCTCGCCCTGTTCCGGTTCGGCGGGGTCGGTCGTGATCTGCTCGGCACTTCGTGCGGTGTCGCGAGGGCCGGCCTCCATCGCCACGCGCCCTCCCAACTAGGACTCCACTTGGTCGATCGAAGCTCGATGATGGCACGGCGCCGGAGGCCGCGTTGACCGGCGGCGCATCCCGATGCCATCACGTGATCAGGCTGTGACCGGTCGTTCGACCACGGCCAGAGCCAGTCGCGGGAGTTCCCCCCGGTCCGCCGCCGCACCGCTCAGCCAGTGCACCCGCGGATCGCGCCGGAACCAGGAGTCCTGACGGCGCGCGAAGCGTTTGGTGGCGCGCACGGTCTCGGCGCGCGCCTCCGCTTCGGTGCACTCCCCGGCGAGGGCGGCGAGCACCTGCTGGTAGCCCAGCGCGCGCGAGGCCGTCCGGCCCTCCCGCAGCCCCAGCGCCTCCAGCGCGCGCACCTCGTCCACCAGCCCCGCCTCCCACATCCGGTCGACGCGCAGCGCGATGCGCTCGTCGAGCTCGGGGCGGGCGACGTCCACACCGATCTGCACGGTGTCGTAGACGGAGTCGTGGCCGGGGAGGTTGGCGGTGAAGGGCTGCCCGGTGAGCTCGATCACCTCCAGGGCGCGGACGATGCGGCGGCCGTTGCCGGGCAGGATGGCGCGGGCGGCTTCGGGGTCGGCGGCGGCCAGGCGGGCGTGCAGCGCGCCGGAGCCGCGCAGCGCCAGCTCCTCCTCCAGACGGGCCCGGATCACGGGGTCGGTGCCGGGGAACTCGAGGTTGTCCACGGCTCCGCGTACGTACAGCCCGGAGCCGCCGACCAGGATCGGCCAGCGGCCCTCGGCGAGCAGCGCGTCGATCCGCGCGCGGGCGAGTTTCTGGTACTCGGCGACCGAGGCGGCGGCCGTCACCTCCCAGATGTCCAGCAGGTGGTGCGGGACACCCGCCCGCTCCTCGGGCGTCAGTTTGGCGGTACCGATGTCCATCCCTCGGTACAGCTGCATGGAGTCGGCGTTGACGACCTCCCCGCCGAGTCGCTGGGCCAGGAACACGCCGAGATCGGACTTTCCGGCCGCTGTGGGGCCGACGACGGCGATGACGCGGGGGGCGGGGGCTGCGCTGCTCACCGCACCAGTCTCGCAAACCTCCCAGCCGCGCCTCGAACGAGTTACGTGACGGCGCGCATCCCGGTTCGTTGCACCGGGGTACCGCCCGCTCGGTCTTTGGAGGCGGTGGCCCGGGTGGCGCGGACGGACGCACCGCTTGACGCGGGATTTCACCCGCACGAGTAACGTATGGAGTGGTTATGGGCGTTTTTGCACGGCTTCTCGGCAGGTCGAAGGCGAAGCAGGAGGCGTCGGCCGCCGAAGGGCCGGCCGGCGACGCGCCGGAGGAGACCGCGGCGCCCGAGACGGTCGAGAGCGCCGAGACGGCTGGGGCGACGGGCGTGTCCGAGGAGGCGCACGAGGAAGAGACGGCCGCCGCGGACGCCCCGGAGTCCCGCGCGGCCGACGACGCCGACGCTGCCGAGGGCCCGGAGATCCCCAAGCAGCAGTCCGCGGACGAGGCCGCCGACAGCGAGGCCGGTGAGGGCGCCCGCAGGTGACCGTCCCCGTCAGGGAAGGTGGAGCATGGGTCTCTTCGAGAACATGAAGGCCAGGCTGGGTCCGGCCAGGGACAAGGTGTCGGATCTGGCGAACAGGCACGGGGACAAGGTGCAGCACGGCATCGACAAGGCCGCGCGGGCCGTGGACGAGCGGACCAAGGGCAAGTACACCGACAAGATCCACGCCGGTACGGGCAAGGCGAAGGATGCGATGGACCGCCTCGCGCACAAGGACGAGCCGCACGTCGGCGGTGCGAATCCGCCGGCCCGGCCGGAAGGGCCGCCGCCCACCTCCTGAACGGCACACGGCACACGGCTCGTCGGACGGTCGCGGGGCACCACGCCTCCCGGCCGTCCGCCGTTTCGTGCCCGTGGCCCGCGGGCGCCCTCCGCGCGGCCTACGACCAGGTGGCGACGAGGTATCCGACGCCGTAGGGCGCGTCGTCGTACAGCAGCGCGCCTTCGAGGCCCGCGCCCTCCGCGGCGCCCGCCAGGACCTGCCAGGGAGCGCGTCCGGAGGCCTTCAGCTCGTACGCGAGGCCCGGATCCAGGGACTGGAGCGCCGCGACGTCCGCCGCGCCCAGGGCGCGTGCCACCGCGGCGTCGAACGGCGCCGCCCGCTCGTCGAGGTAGCCCGGCGCCTTCACGGTGCGGCAGGCGCTGGCGTCCCCCATCACCAGCAGCGCTACCCGCCCGGCCCGGGCACCCAGCTCCCTGCCGGTCTCCACGCACCGCTCGGGTTCGAGCGGTTCCCCGACCCCGAGCCCCTCGATCGGGGCGTCCGCCCACCCGGTGCGCTCCAGCAGCCACGCCGCGACGGCCAGCGACGGCGGCAGCTCGCGCTCGGCGGCGGCGCCCGTGGCGGGGCCGAGCCGCACGGCCATGTCGACACCGAATCCCCGGAAGGACCCGGGAGCGCCCTGCGGGTGCCGTCCGCGCCCGTCGCGCTCGGCCGGCCCGACCACCACGAGGATGTCGGGCCGGGCGGCGGCGAGCACGCCGAGCGCGTCGGCGCAGGCCGCGCGCGCGGGGTCCAGTTCCGGTGCGGCGCCCGCGGCCACCTCGGGCACGAGCAGCGGCGGGCAGGGGCAGACGGCGGCGGCGACAAGCATGACCGGCAGGGTAACGCCGTCCGGAGACGGAGCGTTACCCCAGGCCGAGCGCCACACCGAGCCCCGGACCGGTCACCGGACCGGGGCCCTGGGCGGTGCGCACGCCGGCCGGCTTCCGTGCCGCTCAGTCGCAGCCGCAGCCGCTCGCCACGGCGGGCAGCGGCGCGGGTACGCCGACCTTCGGCAGACCGAGCAGCACGCCCGCCGGCTTGGCGGCCTCGGCGGCGTTGCGCTTCTCCCAGGCGTCGCCCGCGCGCGTGCGGCGCACGTCGAGGACGGGGCCCTCGGCGAGGAGGTGGTGCGGGGCGGCGTAGGTGATCTCGACGGTGACGACGTCACCGGGGCGCACCTCCTGCTCCGGCTTGGTGAAGTGGACCAGACGGTTGTCCGGGGCCCGGCCGGACAGCCGGTGGGTGGCGCCGTCCTTGCGGCCCTCGCCCTCGGCCACCATCAGCTCCAGCGTGCGGCCGACCTGCTTCTTGTTCTCCTCCCAGGAGATCTCCTCCTGGAGGGCGACCAGACGCTCGTAGCGGGCCTGGACGACCTCCTTGGGGATCTGGTGCTCCATGGTCGCGGCCGGGGTGCCGGGCCGCTTGGAGTACTGGAAGGTGAACGCCTGCGCGAAGCGGGCCTCCCGCACGACGTGCAGGGTCTGCTCGAAGTCCTCCTCGGTCTCGCCGGGAAAACCCACGATGATGTCGGTGGTGATCGCCGCGTGCGGGATGGCGGCGCGCACCTTCTCGATGATCCCGAGGTAGCGCTCCTGCCGGTACGAGCGGCGCATCGCCTTCAGGACCGTGTCCGAGCCGGACTGCAGCGGCATGTGCAACTGCGGCATGACGTTCGGCGTCTCGGCCATGGCGGCGATGACGTCGTCGGTGAAGTCGCGCGGGTGCGGGGAGGTGAACCGCACGCGCTCCAGGCCCTCGATGTTCCCGCAGGCGCGCAGCAGCTTGCTGAAGGCCTCGCGGTCGCCGATGTCCGAGCCGTAGGCGTTGACGTTCTGGCCCAGCAGCGTGATCTCGGAGACGCCCTCGCCGACCAGGGCCTCGATCTCGGCGAGGATGTCGCCGGTGCGGCGGTCCTTCTCCTTGCCGCGCAGCGCCGGGACGATGCAGAAGGTGCAGGTGTTGTTGCAGCCGACGGAGATCGACACCCAGGCCGCGTACGCGCTCTCGCGCCGCGTGGGCAGCGTGGAGGGGAAGGCCTCGAGGGACTCGGCGATCTCGACCTGCGCCTCCTCCTGGACGCGGGCGCGCTCCAGCAGGACGGGCAGCTTGCCGATGTTGTGCGTACCGAAGACGACGTCCACCCAGGGCGCCTTCTTCACGATGGTGTCCTGGTCCTTCTGCGCCAGGCAGCCGCCGACCGCGATCTGCATGCCGGGCCGCGAGGCCTTCTTCGGCGCCAGCCGGCCGAGGTTGCCGTACAGCCGGTTGTCGGCGTTCTCCCGCACCGCGCACGTGTTGAACACGACGACGTCGGCGTCGCCGTCCGATCCCTCGGGGGCGCGCACGTAGCCGGCCTCCTCGAGCAGCCCGGACAACCGCTCGGAGTCGTGGACGTTCATCTGGCACCCGTAGGTGCGCACTTCGTAGGTCTTCGGTCCCTGGACGTCCACTGCGAGGCTCCGGTCGCTGCTGCTGGTCATGGGTCAAGGGTAGGTGCTCGCCGAAGGGCCCCTTCACTCGTCCGCCACACGCACGACGGCCAGCGTGATGTTGTCCGGGCCGCCCGCCGCGACGGCGGCCTTCCACAGTTCGAACGCCGCCCGGCCGTCGTCGTGCTCCCGCATCACCTCGTCGAGCACGTCGTCGGGCAGCGGATCGGTCAGGCCGTCGGTGCACAGCAGGCAGCGGTCTGCGGGCGTCAGGGACCGCTCGGTCACATGGGCGCGCACTGGGCGGTACGCGCGGCTGCCGCCCAGGCACTGGGTGACGAGGTGGCTGGCGCCCCACGCGGAATCCGGCGGGGGACGGTCGTCGACGCTGAGCAGCCGCAGTCCGTCCCGGCCGGCCGCGTAGACCCGGCTGTCGCCCACGTTGAACACCAGCAGCGAGCCGGGCCGCAGCACGACGCCGGCCACGGTCGTGCCCATGGTCGCGAACTCACCCCCCGAGTCGCCGCCGGCGGCTGCCTGGACGGCGCGGTTGCAGTCGTCCACGGCGTCACGGACCGCCTGCTCGCCATCCAGTCCGGGAGCGACGGCCGCGATCCGGCGGGCCACCAGGGCGCTGGCCACATGGCCGCCGGGATGTCCGCCGAGCCCGTCGGCCACGGCGACGACGAGAGGTGTGCCGAGCGGGAAAACCAGGGTCTGCGGGTTCTCGGTGACCGTCGCGCACAGGGTCCACGGCCCGGCGACGAGGCTGTCCTCGTTGCGTTCGCGGACCAGCCCGGGATGGCTCAGCGCACTCACCACCGCGTACGGCATGGCAGGTCACCGCCTTCGCACAGGGGACCGGTCCCCCGCCCGTACGCCGGCTCGCCGGCGGGACCGGGCGCGGCAGATCCTCGCTCCCAAGCCTAGGCGTTCCCCCCGGCCACCGACCGTCCCGGCGGGCTGGGGGGCGGTGGAGCGGCGAGCGGCGTGGCGGCCGGCTCAGGCGGCGGGTGTCAGGCCGCGCCGTCCGCTCTCCAGCCCTGGCGGCGCAGCACGGCGGACACGTCCGGCGCCCGGTAGTGCTCCCCCTTGAGGACCTTGCCGTCGGCGCGCCGGGCGACCTGGCCGTCGGGGCCCAGCTTGCTCATGTTGGCGCGGTGGATCTCGGCGATCACCTCGTCGAGGTCGATGCCGTGGACCAGCGCGGTGCCGTACGCCACGTACACCACGTCGGCCAGCTCGTGCGCGAGCCGGTCCAGCGGGCCCTCGACCGACACCTCGGCGACCTCCGCGGCCTCCTCGGCGAGCAGTTCCCCGCGATGCGCGGCCAGCGCGGGAGCCACTTCGGTGGGCGTGCTGTGCGCGTCGAGGCCGAAGGCGAGGTGGAATTCGCGGACGAGACGGGCGGGCGAAGTGCTCATGCGGCGACTGTAACGGCCGCCACCGACAGCCCGGCCGCGCCGCCGTCGCGGCCCGCGGTGACCCCGGCCCTGGTCAGCCCCGCGGGTGGCTGGCAGGATCGCCCGCATGTCCAAGGTGTTCCCCCGTGTCAGCAGGCGCCGGGCGCTGCAGAGCGCGGCCGTCGGTGCCGTGGCCCTCGGGCTGCTGCTGTGGTGGCTGCTGCCCCTGGGCGAGAAGCCGCCGAGCGGGACGATCGTCTTCAGTACGGGCACGTCCCGCGGGGTCTACGAGGAGTACGGCGAGCGGCTGCGCACCGAGATGGCGAAGGACATGCCCGGCCTGAAGGTGAAGCTGCTGAACAGCGCCGGTTCGCAGCAGAACGTCCAGCGGGTGGCGACCGGCCACGCCGACTTCACGATCGCGGCGGCCGACGCGGTGGCGACGTACGAGCAGCGGCACCCCGGCTCGGCGGGCCGGATGCGCGGAGTGGCCCGGCTGTACGACGACTACGTGCAGCTCATCGTGCCGCGTGACTCGGCGGTCGAGAGTGTCGAGGATCTGCGGCACAAGCGGGTGGCCACCGGTCTGCCCGACTCCGGGGTGCGGCTGATCGCCGACCGGGTGCTCAGGGCCGCCGGCATCGACCCGCACAAGGACGTCACTCCGGTGTCGGACGGCATAGACACCGGACCCGCCCGCCTCGCGCAGGGCAAGCTCGACGCGTTCTTCTGGTCGGGCGGGCTGCCCACGAAGGGGCTGGAGGGACTGGCGAGGAAGGGCGCCTTCAAGTTCGTGCCGATCGACGGCGATCTGGCCGCCAAGCTGCACGCGGGCGACGAGACCGGGCGGTACTACCGTGCCACCAACATCCCGGAGTCGGCGTACGCGCGCGTGCAGCACGGCTCGACGGTGGCGACGATCGCGGTCTCCAACGTGCTGATGACCCGCTCGGACATGGATCCCCGGCTGACCGAGTGGGTGACCCGCACGGTGATCAAGAGCCGGGACGACATCGGCGCCCATGTCCACTCCGCGCAACTGGTGGATCTGCGCACCGCCATCTACACCGACCCGCTGCCCCTGCACCAGGGGGCCCGGCGCTACTACCGGTCGGTCAAGCCGTAGCGGGCCGCTTCGCGCGGGGCCCGGCAGTCCGGGCGCGTGTCTAGCGTGGCTCGGCGTGCCGCGGCACCGTCACCGTGACCGTCAGTCCCCGTGGCTCGTGGTGCGCGCAGTCGAGTGAGCCGCCGCCCGCGGCGAGCAGGGCGCGGGTGATGGACAGGCCGAGTCCGGAGCCCTTGACGTTCTGGTGGCGGCCGCTGCGCCAGAAACGGTCGCCCACGCGCGTGAGTTCCTCGTCGGTGAGTCCGGGTCCGGTGTCGTCGACACGGACGGTCGTGCTGTCGCCGTTGGAGGCCACCGTGACCTCGACCGTGCCGTCCTCGGGGGTGAACTTCACGGCGTTGTCGATCACCGCGTCCAGCGCGCTGGACAGGGTGATCGGGTCGGCCCAGCCGGTCGTCGGCGGGCAGTCGCCCGTGAGCCGGACGCCCTTGGCGGCGGCGGCCGGCGCCCAGGCCGCCACCCGCTCCCCGGCCAGCGCGCCGATGTCGGTCAGCCGGAGGTCGGCCTCCGCGTGCTCGGCCAGCGCCAGGTCGAGCAGGTCGTCCAGGACCTGCGCGAGACGCTTGCCCTCGGTGCGGACCGAGGCGATCTCCGCGTTGTCCTCGGGGAGTTCCAGGGCGAGCAGCTCGATGCGCAGCAGCAGCGCCGACAGCGGGTTGCGCAACTGGTGCGAGGCGTCGGCGACGAAGGCGCGCTGCTGTTCCAGGACGTCCTCGACGTTGTCCGCCATCTCGTTGAACGACCGGGCCAGACGTCTGAGTTCCGGCGGCCCGCCGCCGACCGCGACCCGGGACTTCAGGCGCCCGGTGGCGATGTCGTGCGTGGTCGCGTCCAGGACGCGCACCGGTCTGAGCACCCAGCCGGTCAGCCGCAGCGCGGCGCCGACGGCGAGCAGCATCGCGGCGACCTCGCCGGCCGCGATGACCAGCCACCCGCGCAGGATGTTCGAGCGCAGCTGCCCGGTCGGCGAGTCGGTGACCACGACGGCCACCACGTCCCCGTCCCGGATCACCGGTGAGGCGACGACCAGCCGGCCGTGCTGCCAGGGCCACACCTGCCGCGGGTCGTGGCTGCGTCGGCTGAGCAGCGCCTCGTCGAAGGCCTCCCGCACCTCACCCGTCCGCGGCAGCAGCCAGTCGCCGGGGGCGTTGGCCATGGCGGCGTCGTTGCTGTAGAAGACACCCGCGCGGATGCCGTAGACGCCGTGGTAGCTGTCGAGTTCGCGGCGCAGGATCTGCCGGCGCTCGTCCGTGGTGGACGGCCGGGACGCGGTGGGGACGTCGGTGACGAACTGGGCGAGCGCGGCGAAACGCGCGGTGTCGTCGATCCGGTCGACCACGACCGTCTGCTGCTGGGAGGCGGCCAGGCTGACGGCGAGCGGCACGCCCAGGGCGAGGAGCACGGCCGCCATCAGAACGATGAGCAGCGGCAGCAGCCGGGTGCGCACCCGTCCCCGCTAGGCGGCCGGGGCGACGAGCCGGTAGCCGACGCCTCGTACGGTCTCGATCAGCGCGGGCATGCGCAGCTTGGCGCGCAGGGACGCGACGTGCACCTCCAGCGTGCGACCGGTCCCCTCCCAGCTGGTGCGCCACACCTCGCTGATGATCTGCTCCCGCCGGAAGACCACGCCGGGCCGTTGCGCGAGCAGCGCGAGCAGGTCGAACTCCTTGCGTGTGAGCTGGATCACCGAACCGTCCACGCTGACCTGACGGGTGGGCAGCTCGATGTGCACCGAGCCGAGCCGCAGCGCGCTCCCCGCGTCCGGCGCGGGGTCCTCGTGCACACTGCGCCGGCTGACGGCGTGGATCCGGGCGAGCAGTTCCCCGGTGTCGTACGGCTTCACCACGTAGTCGTCGGCGCCCAGGTTGAGCCCGTGGATGCGGGAGCGGACGTCGGAGCGGGCGGTGACCATGATCACCGGGGTGCTGGTGCGCTTGCGGATCTTGCCGCAGACCTCGTAGCCGTCCTGGTCGGGCAGGCCCAGGTCGAGCAGGACCACGCCGAATCCCGCGCCCTCGGGAACGAGCGCCTGGAGGGCCTCCTCGCCGCTGCGCGCGTGGGTGACGTCGAAGCCGTGCCGCGCGAGGACCGCGGACAGGGCCGCGGCGACGTGGTTGTCGTCCTCGACGAGCAGCAGTCTCATCGCCGCCCCCTCCGGTTCAGTGGTCATACGGTCGTCGTTCTCGTTCGGCTTGTATCTCACGTGCACACGCGCGTGCACGATGGAAGTCACGCCGATGGACAAGGACGGCGTCAAGAGGGTTCCGGTTGCCTGCCGCTTCCGTTATGCGCCCGATACGTGGCACATAACGCAAGTGCTACGACACGTGTCCGATTGCTATCGGATCGTGATGCTCAGATTCCCCTCAGATGTGATGACGCTGGTCACGGGGTCTCACTACTGTCCACGGAAACCGAGGAGGACGGAGCCCGAGAGCGATGACCGAAGTATCGGTGGCCAAGGAAGACGTGGCCGCGACCGACGAACTGGTCGTCCTGAAGAGCGTCAACAAGCACTTCGGCGCGTTGCATGTGCTCCAGGACATCGACCTGACGATCGCCCGCGGCGAGGTCGTCGTGGTCATCGGGCCCTCCGGGTCCGGGAAGTCGACGCTGTGCCGCACCATCAACCGGCTGGAGACCATCGACTCCGGCACCATCACGATCGACGGGAAGCCGCTGCCCCATGAGGGCAGGGAGCTGGCCCGGCTGCGCGCCGACGTCGGCATGGTCTTCCAGTCCTTCAACCTCTTCGCGCACAAGACCGTGCTCGAGAACGTGATGCTGGGCCAGATCAAGGTCCGCAAGGCGGACAAGAAGCAGGCCGAGGAGAAGGCCCGCGCGCTCCTCGACCGGGTCGGTGTGGGCACCCAGGCCGACAAGTACCCCGCACAGCTCTCCGGTGGCCAGCAGCAGCGCGTCGCGATCGCCCGGGCGCTGGCGATGGGCCCGAAGGTCATGCTCTTCGACGAGCCGACCTCGGCCCTCGACCCCGAGATGATCAACGAGGTCCTCGAGGTCATGCAGCAGCTCGCCCGCGAGGGCATGACGATGATCGTGGTCACCCACGAGATGGGCTTCGCACGGTCGGCCGCGAACCGGGTGGTCTTCATGGCGGACGGCCGCATCGTCGAGCAGGCCGCGCCCGACCAGTTCTTCAGCGCGCCGCGCAGCGACCGGGCCAAGGACTTCCTGTCGAAGATCCTGCACCACTGACCGCGCGGAGCCCGCGCGCCCTGACGTTCCGGGGTCGCCCCTCCCTCACCGGCCTCGTTCTTCCACCACGCAAAGGATGTTCACCATGAAGCTCCGCAAGGTCACCGCCGCCTCGGCCGCCGTACTCGCCCTCGCCGTGGGCGCCACCGCTTGTGGCGGCGGCAAGAAGGACGACAACGGCTCTTCCGGTGGTGGCAAGAAGATCGCGATCGGCATCAAGTTCGACCAGCCCGGCATCGGCCAGAAGACCCCTCAGGGCTACTCGGGCTTCGATGTGGACGTGGCCACCTATGTCGCCAAGAAGCTCGGCTACGGCGCGGACAAGATCGAGTGGAAGGAGTCGAAGAGCGCCGACCGCGAGACCATGCTGCAGCGCGGCGACGTCGACTTCATCGCCGCCTCCTACTCGATCACCCCTGAGCGCCAGCAGAAGGTCGACTTCGCCGGCCCGTACCTGCTGGCCCACCAGGACGTGCTGATTCGCGCGGACGACAACACCATCAAGTCGCCGGCGGACCTCAACAAGAAGAGGCTGTGTTCGGTGACCGGCTCGACGTCGGCGCAGAACGTCAAGGACAAGCTGGCGCCGAAGGCGCAGCTCCAGCAGTACCCGACGTACTCGGCCTGCCTGACCGGTCTGCAGAGCAAGGCGATCGACGCCCTGACCACGGACGACTCGATCCTCGCCGGTTATGCCTCCCAGTCCCAGTTCAAGGGCAAGTTCAAGCTGGGCGGTTTCAAGATGACCAACGAGAACTACGGCATCGGCGTCAAGAAGGGCAGCGACCTCAAGGCCAAGATCAACAAGGCCCTGGAGGAGATGGTCTCCGACGGTTCGTGGCAGAAGGCCGTGGACAAGAACTTCGGTCCGGCCGACTACAAGAACGAGCAGGCTCCGAAGATCGGCGAGATCAAGAGCTGAGGCAACGCCCGCAGGGTGCGCCGCTCCTGACTGCGGCGCACCCGGGCATCCCTACACGCGGAAGCGCGGGAGATCGTGTTCGACTTTCTTGACAAGTACGACGTGCTGGGCGCCTTCTGGACGACGGTGCAGCTCACACTGCTGTCCGCCGTGGGCTCCCTGATCTGGGGCACGGTGCTGGCCGGCATGCGGGTGGGGCCGGTGCCGCTGATGCGCGGCTTCGCCACCACCTACGTGAACATCGTGCGGAACATCCCGCTCACGGTGATCATCCTGTTCGCCTCCCTCGGCCTGAGGGACACGCTGAGCATCACGCTGGGCTCGGACGTGGTCGACACGAGCAACTTCCGGCTGGCTGTGCTCGGACTGATCGTCTACACGTCCTGCTTCGTCTGCGAGGCGATCCGCGCCGGCATCAACACGGTTCCCGTCGGCCAGGCGGAGGCGGCCCGGGCCATCGGCCTGAGCTTCACGCAGGTGCTCGGCCTGATCGTGCTGCCCCAGGCTTTCCGCGCGGCCGTCGGCCCGCTGGCCAACGTGCTGATCGCATTGACGAAGAACACGACGCTTGCAGCCGCGATCGGCGTGGCGGAGGCGGCGCTCTTGATGAAGGAGATGGTGGAGAACGAGGCACAGTTGCTGCTGATCTCCGCCGTCATCGCCTTCGGGTTCTGCTGCCTGACGCTGCCGACCGGTCTGATCCTCGGCTGGGTGGGCAAGAAGGTGGCGGTGAAGCGATGAGTTCGGTCCTGTACGACGCCCAGGGACCCCGCGCCAAGCGGCGCAACGTCCTGTACACGGCGGGTTTCCTGGTCGTCCTCGCGGCCGTCGTGTGGTGGGTGTACAAGGCTCTGGACGACAAGGGCCAGCTGAACTGGGTGCTGTGGAAGCCGTTCTTCACCGGCTCGGAAGCGTACTCGACGTACATCTGGCCGGGTCTGCAGAACACACTGGAGGCGGCGGCGCTCGCGATGGTCATCGCGCTGCCGCTGGGCGCCGTACTGGGCATCGCCCGCCTCTCGGACCACGCCTGGATACGCGTCCCGGTGGGGGCCGTCGTGGAGTTCTTCCGCGCGATCCCGGTGCTGGTCCTGATGATCTTCGGGCTGGCTCTGTTCGCCCAGTACACCAACATCAGTTCGGACGACCGGCCGCTCTACGCGGTCGTGACCGGTCTCGTGCTCTACAACGCGTCGGTGCTCGCGGAGATCGTGCGGGCCGGCATCCTCGCCCTGCCCAAGGGCCAGTCGGAGGCGGCCTTCGCGATCGGCCTGCGCAAGACCCAGACGATGCGGCTCATCCTGCTGCCCCAGTCGGTCACCGCGATGCTGCCCGCGATCGTCAGCCAGCTGGTCGTGATCGTGAAGGACACGGCGATCGGCGGCGCGGTCCTCACCTTCCCCGAACTGCTCTCCTCGGCCAACACGATGAGCGGTTACTACGGTGCCAACATCATCGCCTCTCTCACCGTCGTGGCCGTGATCTACGTTGTCATCAACTACTCGCTGACCTCCTTCGCGAGCTGGCTCGAGGGCCGACTGCGGCGAGGCAAGAAGTCCACCGGTGCGGTTCTCGGGGCCCAGGACGTCGCGGACACGCCGGGTACGACGGCGGGCGGGGACGGTGTCGGCGCAGGCGCCGGCCCCGGCGGCCTCGTCTGACGGAGCATCACGTCACCCGTACGGCCCCCGGAGGCAGTGGCATGATCGCCACTGCCTCCGGTCGCTTGACGCAAACTCTGCCAATGGGTTGCATACATTCTGTGATCGTGCACCCTGCTCCAACCTCCTGTTCACACTCATCCCCGAGGGCACCGCTGCGGGCAGGGGGCGCCGCGCCGTGGACCCGGTGATCATCGTCGGAGCGGGGCCCGTCGGGCTCACGCTCGCCCTGGCGCTGGCGCGTCAGGACGTTCCCTCGGTCGTCCTGGACGAGGGCCCGGGCAAGGACGAACCGCGCCCGGCACGCACCGTCGTCCTGCGCGAGGACACGGCCGCCCTGGTGGAACGGCTGACCGGGAGCGCGCTCGGTGACCAGGGGATGAGATGGACCGGATTCCGGTCGGTGCGGCGCAAGCAGGTGACGGGCGAGATCACCTTCGACGTGGCGGACCCCGCCCCACTGCACATCGCCCAGCATCTGCTCACCGGCGCCCTGCGCGCGGCCATCGCGGACGAGCCGCTGGTCGAGGTCGCCACGGACAGCAGGCTCGACTCGATGGAGCAGGAACGCTCCGGCGTCACCGCGCACACCCGCGGTCCCAGCGGCACCTGGTGGCGCGGCAGTTATCTGGTGGGCTGCGACGGTCCCCGCTCGACGGTGCGCAAACTGCAGGACATCCGCTTCCCGGGCCGTACCGCGGTGGAGCGGCACGCGGTCGCCGCGCTGCGTACGGAACTTCCGTGGGAGGGTCGGGCGTTGCTCCATCGGACGCCGCCGTGGCGGCAGTCCGGGCCCTCGGCCTCGGAGGTGACCGCCCGCCCCCTCCCGCACGGCGTGTGGCGCCTGGACTGGCTGCTGCCGCCGGGCAAGGACCTGGTCACGCCCGAGCTGCTGGTGGCCCGGATCCGCGAGACCCTCGCGGGCTGGACGGACGGCTCCACTCCTCCGTACGACCTGCTCGACACCGGGGTCCACACGGTCCATCACCGGCTGGCCCGGCGCTGGCGGGCCGGCCGGGTCTTCCTCGCCGGCGACGCGGCCCACCTGCTCGGCGCGCTCGGCACCCAGGGGCTCGACGAGGGACTCCGGGACGCCGACAACCTGGCCTGGAAGCTGGCCCCGGCCTGGCACCACGGGCACCACGAGGCCCTGCTCGACAGCTACCAGACCGAACGCCGCGCGGTGGTCGCCGCCCGGCTGCGCGCCGCCGACCAGGTGCTGCCGGTGCTGCGCGGGGGTGGCGGGCTGCGTCACATCGTCCCCGGCGCGGCCCGCGGCCACGATGCGCTGCTCACGGACGGTCATCTGGGGCGCGGCCCGCTGGGTGCGCCGGGGGCGTACACCGACTCACCGCTCGCGCCGGGGCCTCTGGAGGGCGAGATCCCGGTCGGCACCGCGTCGGGCGCACCGGTGACGGACGTCCGCGTCACGGCGGAGGATGGTTCCTTCGTACGGCTGCGCGACCGGCTGGGTCGCGGCGCCCTGCTCGTCGTCCTGATCGCACCCGGTACGGGGGTGTGGGACCGCAAGCACTGGGTGTCCGCCGGCGTCATGCCCCGGCTCGCCGCCGCGGTGACCGCGCTTCCGCATCCGGCGGAACTGCTGGTCGCCGAGGAGTACCCGGGCGCGCCGGCGCACAGCGTGCTGCTCGTGCGCCCCGACGGCCATCTGGTCACCACACTGAGCGGGGTACGCCCGGCCGACCTGTACGCGGCAGCACAGGCGGCCGTGGGCGGTGCGGTGAAACAGGAGTCGGGGGCGCGCTCCGGCGTGCGCTGACCAGGACTCCGTCACCGGCTGTCCGCATGGTGACGGTGAGTTGACCGGCGTCCGGCAGCGTGCTGTACTCCGGATCGTGACCGACACCTGTGTGCGCCTGTGGCGGAGGGTCCATATGGACCTCGTCCGCTATGCGGGCTGCGTGTGTCGCCCATCCTGCTGAATTTCGCTCCCCTTTTCTCGCGGGCGCCTCGGTGCGCCCGTTTCGGCGAACCTTCCTCAGGACGGTGTACGTGTCTGTCTCCCCTGCTGCCTCCGCATCCCTCTCCACGGCCGGTTCCGCCTCCGGCTCCCCCTTGCCCCCTGCCGGTGCCGCCGGCCATGCGCCGACTCAGGCGGACCTCCTCGACTTCGCACGGCGTACGGCCGCCGACGGCGAGCTGATCGCCTCGCTGCCGCTCGACCCGGAGGGCCGCACCTGGGTGCGCCTCGAAGGTCCCGGCGGCAGCGAGGCCTGGCTGATCGGCTGGCCGCCCGGCAGCGGCACCGGCTGGCACGACCACGCAGACTCGGTCGGCGCCTTCGTCACCGCTTCGGGGGAACTCAAGGAGTTCTCGCTGGCCGCCCGGCTGCCCACCGACGGCTGGAAGACCCTGGAACTCGCCGAGGACGTGGACCGCGAACGCCGGCTGCCCGCCGGGCAGGGCCGCGCCTTCGGCCACCACCACGTCCACGAGGTCATCAACGAGTCCCGGGACCGACATGCGATCTCGGTCCACGCCTACTTTCCGCCCCTGCCGCGGATCCGTCGCTACAGTCGCACGGGCCAGGTGCTGCGCCTGGAGCAGGTCGAGCGTCCGGAGGACTGGCAGTGAGCGAGGACACGACGGTGTGGCCGGCCGGCATCGACGAGCTGCTGGAGCGGGTCCGTGCGGGCTACCGGCGCATCGAGGCGCGAGCGGCGCACGAGGCGGCGCTCAGCGGTGACGCCCTGCTGGTCGACATCCGGTACGCGGCCCTGCGCGAGCGGGACGGTCTGATCCCCGGCGCCCTGGTCATCGAACGCAACGAACTGGAGTGGCGGCTCGACCCCCAAGGCAGCCACCGAGTGCCCGAGGCGACCGGCCATGATCTGCGGGTCGTCGTCATCTGCAACGAGGGCTACGCCTCCAGCCTGGCGGCTGCCTCCCTGCACCAACTGGGCCTGCACCGGGCGACGGACCTGGTGGGCGGCTTCCAGGCGTGGCGGGCTGAGGGACTACCCGTGGAGCCGACCGCAGCCTGACCCGGCCACCACAGCCGGCGAGGCGTCGGCGGGCGGCGGCTCGTGGCCGCCCGCCGACGCCTACTCCTTCGCGGTGGCCACCGTCACCGCCCTGACGCGGAGCGCCACCCGCCCGGGAAGGGAACTCGCGGTGAGCGCCAGGAGCGCGGCCACCGCGACGACGGCGACGTACAGCAGGGGCATGACCGTGGGGGCGGCCCGGCCCGTCATGCCGAGACTGAACGCGGTGAGCACGGCCAGGGCGATGCCGCTGCCGAGCGCGGTGGCGAGGAGCAGCACCGACAGCGCCTCGGTGCGGAGCATGCGCAGCACCTGGCGGCGGGTCGCCCCGGCGAGGCGGAGCAGGGCGAACTCCCTGACACGCTCCGCGACCGACATGGCGAGAGTGTTGACGACCGCAATGGCGGTGAACGCCAGGACCAGTCCCATGGCCAGGTAGTTGACCTCGGCGTTCGCCTGCTGCCGTTCGGCCTGGAGCGAGTCGGCGGCGGCCGGCGAAAGAATTTCCAGACCCGGGAACTTACGGAGAGTAGTCGCGAGTTCTGTCTTTGTACGGGTCGTACCGACGAGGACGGAGGAGGCGAGCGGATTGTCCATGTGGCGGGCCAGAAGGTCGTGGGCGAAGGTGAGGTCTCCGAAGCCGAGACCGCGGTCGTAGACGGCGACGACGGTGAGCGTGGCGGGGGTGCCGTCGCCGAGCGTCAGTTTCAAGCTGCTTCCCGGCCTCAAGTGATGCTGGTCCGCCGCCAGTCGGCTGACGGCGACGGTGCCGGGGGCGAGATCCGCGAGGGAGCCGGCGGTGACCCGCGGGTCCCAGGTACGGGTGAGACCGGCCGGGGTGACGCCCTGGGCGGAGTACTTGTCGAGGCCGACGCGGACGGTGGTGTGCACCACCTCGGTGACGGTGTCGTGCCGGGCCCGAAGCAGTCGCGCGGCCTCACCCGGAACGCCGGGGCCCTTCGCCGCGACGACCCAGTCGGCGGTGACGCCCTCGCGCGCCTGGGCCCGGGCCGCGCCGCCGAGGGTCGACTGGACGAACAGGACGGTGCAGGTCATGCCGATGAGCAGGGTGAGAGGAGTGACGACGGAGGCCATCCGGGTGGCGTTGCCTCGCAGGTTGGCGGTGGCGAGCCGCCCGCCGTGGCCGGTGAGCCGCAGCGGTACGGCGAGCAGCAGCACGGCCGCCTTGACCAGGAGGGGACCGAGCAGGGCGACGGAGGTGGACAGCACGACGACGGCGAGGAAGGTGACGGGAGTCGAGGCGGGCTCGGTGCGCAGCGCGGTGAGGACGGCGACGAGGACGATGCCACCGGCGAGGAACAGCAGACCGGCGGCGATACGCCCCCAGGCGGGCCGGTCGCGCTCGGCTTTCGCCTCGGCCAGTGCTTCCGCCGGACGGATCCGGGCGACCCTGCGGGAGGCGATCCGGGCCGCCGCCCAGGCGCCGAGCAGGGTCGCGGCGAGGCCGGCGAACGGCGGGAAGACGCTGGTGGTGTGCTGAAGCGTGTCGGGTACGGCGCCCAGGGCGACGAACCGGGAGTGCAGCAGCCCGCCCAGCGGCAGACCGAGGAGCGCCCCGGCGGTGCCCGCCGCCGCGCCGACGATCAGCGCCTCCCGGCCCAGCAGCCTGCGGACCTGTCCGGGCGTGGCGGCGATGGCTCGGAGCAGGGCGAGTTCGCGGTGGCGCTGCTGGACGGTGAGTGCGAAAGTGCCGACGACCGCGAGCACCGCGACCAGCAGCGAGGTGCCGCCCATCGCGCCGCCCATGCTGATGAGCCGGGTGCGGGCGGCGGCCGCGTCCAGGAACTCGACGGGCCCGCGGGCGTCTCCGGTGCTGACCTGGGCGGTGGTGCCGTGCAGTGCCCGTGCCACGGCCTGGCGCACCGCCTCGGGGTCGGCTCCCCTGGCCGGGAGGACGCCGAAGGCGCTGACCTGCCCGGGGTGTGCGGCCAGCCGGCGGGCCTCGGCGGTGGAGAAGAACAGCGAGGTCTGGTGGCGCACGGGCGTGGCCGGACTGGCGATACCGGTGATCCGGTAGGCGCGCGGCGAGCGTGTCGACTGCACGGTGAGGCGGTCCCCGGGGCGGAGATGAGCGCGCGCGGCGAGGTCGTGGTCGACGACGAGATCGCCCGTGGCCCTGGGCGCGGTGCCGGCGGTGAGCCGGTAGGGGGTCAGCGCGGCGGATTCCCAGGCGTGCCCGTAGGCGGTGCGTCCACCGGTGCCGGCGGGGGTCAACGGCTGGGCGACGAAGGTCAGTTCGGGCACGACACGGGCGACGCCGGGGGTGCGGGCGAGGGCCGTGCTCAAGTCAGCGGACAGCCAGGCGCGTTCGGCGACGGGTTTCGCCTTGTGCTTGACCTTGGTCTTGCCCTTCTTGTGCTTCACGGTGGTGCGGTGGACGTACTGGTCGGCGGAGACCACGACCGGAGCGGCGGCATAGCGCTCGGTGCGGATCGAGCCGCGCAGGCCGGTGTCGAGGAGGGTGCCGCAGGCGGTGATCAGAGCGGCCGCGCACATGAGGGCGAGGAAGGCGCCGAGGAAGCCCGCCTTGCGGGCGCGGACGGTCTTGAGGGCGTAACGCAGCATCATCGGGGCGGGCTCTTTTCTGTTGTGCGTCCCGGTTGTCCGTGTGCCGACGGGCCCAAGCGTGAGCCGGGGTCCGGGGCGTGCGTACACCCTCGCCCGCGCGGGGCATCCGGGGCACTGCGGTGACCCGGCGTCCTGGGCGGGGGTTAGCCCCACCCCGGCACGCGGCCGGCTGCGCTCGGCGGCCGGGCCCCCGCTGTCAGAAGCCCTCGCCCTCGAGGAACTCCGTTTCCTCGCCCTCTTCCTCCAGGGCCTGGCGGACGACGCGGAGGGCCATGCCCTCGGAGTAGCCCTTGCGGGCGAGCATGCCGGCCAGCCGCCGGAGCCGCTTGTCGCGGTCGAGGCCGCGGGTGGCCCGCAGCTTCCGGGCGACGAGTTCCCGTGCGGTCTCCTCCTCCTGCTCGGAGTCGAGTTGGGCGACGGCCTCGTCGATCAGCGTGGAGTCGACGCCCTTGGTGCGCAGTTCGCGGGCGAGCGCGCGGCGGGCGAGTCCCCGGCCGTGGTGCCGGGACTCCACCCAGGCTTCCGCGAACGCCCCGTCGTCGATGAGCCCGACCTCCTCGAACCGCGAGAGCACCTCTTCGGCCGCCTCCTCGGGGATGTCCCGCTTGCGCAGGGCGTCCGCGAGTTGCTTGCGGGTGCGCGGGGTCCCGGTGAGCAGGCGCAGACAGATCGCCCGCGCCCGCTCGACCGGGTCCCCCGAAGACTCCCCCCGCTCGGCCCTCGACGAGGTGGGGGCGCCTTGGTCCTCACCGGGAGACTCCCCGAAGCCTCCCCGCCGGCGGCCTCGGCCGCGCCCACGGCCGCCACGTGACCCGGTCGGCCTCCCCGGGCCGTCGGTCCCGCCCGTGCCGTCCCCGTAGGCCTCGCCGCCGGGGTGCCTGCCGCCGCTCCCGTACCCGCCGGGTCCCCCGTTGCCTTCTCGGCCGTCCCCGTACCCGTCGTCGCCGGCCGTGGCGGAGCCCGTGTCACCGCCGGTGCCCCTCCCCCGCGGGGCACCGGGGTCGGCGTACTCGTACTCGGCCCAGTCGGTTCGTCGCGTCACGGGTCAGCTCTTGGCTGCGGCGGCCTTGGGCTTGGTGGCCTTGGCGGCCGCAGGCGCCGTCTTGGCGGTGTCGTCGGCAGGGGCGGCGACCGCCGCGTCCGGACCCGGCTCGGCGGCGGGCTTCTCCGGCCGGACGCCGACGCCCAGCTTCTCCTTGATCTTCTTCTCGATCTCGTTGGCCAGGTCGGGGTTGTCCTTCAGGAAGTTGCGCGCGTTCTCCTTGCCCTGGCCGAGCTGGTCGCCCTCGTACGTGTACCAGGCGCCGGCCTTGCGGACGAAGCCGTGCTCCACGCCCATGTCGATCAGGCCGCCCTCACGGCTGATGCCCTGGCCGTAGAGGATGTCGAACTCGGCCTGCTTGAAGGGCGGCGCGACCTTGTTCTTGACGACCTTGCAGCGGGTGCGGTTGCCGACCGCCTCCGTGCCGTCCTTCAGGGTCTCGATGCGGCGGATGTCGATGCGCACCGAGGCGTAGAACTTCAGCGCCCGGCCACCGGTCGTGGTCTCCGGGGAGCCGAACATCACGCCGATCTTCTCGCGGAGCTGGTTGATGAAGATCGCGGTCGTCTTGGACTGGTTGAGCGCGCTGGTGATCTTCCGCAGCGCCTGGCTCATCAGACGGGCCTGCAGACCGACGTGGCTGTCGCCCATCTCGCCCTCGATCTCCGCGCGCGGCACCAGCGCCGCCACGGAGTCGATGACGATGAGGTCGAGCGCGCCGGAGCGGACCAGCATGTCCACGATCTCCAGGGCCTGCTCGCCGTTGTCGGGCTGGGAGAGGATCAGGTTGTCGATGTCGACGCCGAGCTTCTTCGCGTACTCGGGGTCGAGGGCGTGCTCCGCGTCCACGAACGCGACCTGGCCGCCGGCCTTCTGCGCGTTGGCCACGGCGTGCAGGGTCAGCGTGGTCTTACCGGACGACTCCGGTCCGTAGATCTCCACCACACGGCCGCGCGGCAGGCCACCGACGCCAAGAGCGACGTCGAGCGCGGTCGACCCGGTCGGGATGACCTCGATGGGCTCCATCGACCGCTCGCCCATGCGCATGACAGCGCCCTTGCCGAATTGCCGTTCAATCTGTGCGAGCGCGGCGTCGAGCGCCTTCTCGCGGTCGGTTCCTGCCATGGGTTCCACCCGGTTTGCTTGAGTCGATCGCTTCACGTCAAAGACGCTAACGCCTGCCACTGACAATGCGCCCCGACGCAGGCCCGGCCTGTGGATAACCCGGGAACATACCCTATTCAAAGGGGACAAAATCCCCGTCCGGGGCCTCGCCTGAGCTTCCATAAGAATGGATGTTCGATTTTGGTGTCAAGCGCACCACGCGGGGCCGCGGAGGGCGGTCGGCGATGCCCGTCGCTACGAGGACTCCTGCGAGTCGGGCCGCCGTTCCCACAGCAGCCTGAGGCGCGTGAACGCGCCCGGGCGGCCGGGATCCCGCCGGCGGTGGCCGTGCACCCGCGGGTCGTCCGTGACGGTGTACCGCTTCACGTACGCCCCCAGGAAGGCCTGCAGCGTGGCGACCGCGGGGATGGCGATCAGCGCGCCGACCGCGCCGAGCAGCGCGGTGCCCGCGATCACCGAGCCGAAGGCTACGGCCGGGTGGATGTCGACGGTCCTGGAGGTCAGCTTGGGCTGCAGCATGTAGTTCTCGAACTGCTGGTAGACCACGACGAAGATCAGCACCCAGACCGCGTACCAAGGGTCCACGGTGAACGCGATCAGCATCGGCAGCGCGCCCGCGAGGTAGGTGCCGATGGTGGGGATGAACTGCGAGACCAGCCCCACCCAGACGCCGAGCACCGGCGCGTACGGCACGCCCAGCGCCTCGAGCAGGATGTAGTGCGCGATCCCGGAGATGAGCGCCATGAGGCCGCGCGAGTAGAGGTAGCCGCCCGTCTTGTCGACGGCGATCTCCCAGGCGCGCAGCACCTCGGCCTGGCGCGCGGGCGGCAGGACGGAGCAGAGGGCCCGGCGCAGCCGGGGGCCGTCGGCCGCGAAGTAGAACGAGAACAGCCCGACCGTCAGCATCTGGAAGAGGCCGCCGAGCACCTGGGCGGACACGTCGAGCACGCCGGCCGCGCTGTTCTGGGCGTACTTGCGCAGCCAGTCGGAGTGCAGCAGGCCCTCCTGGACGTCCACGCGTCTGAGCTCCATGTGGAACTTCTGGTTGATCCAGTTGATCACCGAGTCCAGATAGTCGGGGAAACCCTCGACCATCTTGATGATCTGCCCCGCCAGCATGGATCCGAGCAGCGTGACGAAGCCCGCGGCCACGATCGTCAGGCCGAGGAAGACCAGGAACGTCGCGAGCCCCCGGCGCAGGCCGTGTGCGGCCATCCAGCTCACCGCGGGCTCTATCGCGAGCGCGAGGAAGAACGCGATCAGGATGTTGATCAGCAGTCCGGTCAGCTGGTGGAAAGCCCAGCTGCCGAGCTGGAACGAGGCGATGAGCGCGAGCGCGAGCACCATGGCGCGCGGGAGCCAGCGCGGCATGCGACGGCCGGGCGGCTCGGCGACGCCGTCGTCGGCCGGACGCCTCGCGTGCGGCGGCGAAGCGGTCGGGGAGGCTGCGTGCCGGGCGGCCGGCTCATTGTCGTCAGTGGGTGCCACGCACCCAGTCTCGCCCACGCCGGCGGCAGCTCACGGCCCGCCCGGAGTCCTCGTGTCGCTCAGTGCCGCTCCCCGGGCACGTTCATGACCGAGCAGACCACGCGCCATACGTCCTTGGCGTCCCAGCCGGCGTCCAGTGCCTCGTGCACCGTGCGCCCGCCCAGCTCCGTCATCACGTGATCGCGCGCGAAGGTGTCGGCGTACCCCGGACCGAAGTGTTCCGCCATCCGCTGCCAGAAGACCGTCAACCGCATGCCTCCAGTATCCCGCCCCTGGGGGTGGGGCCCGCCGGGAGCCGCCTGCCGAGACCGCTTTCCGTCCTACGGTCTGTCGCATGGCCGAATCAGGAGCTTCCCCCCTCCCCTCAGAGCCCCCGGCGCGCTCCCCGCTCTTCCGCGCCGAACAGTTCGTCTGGCTCACCGCGCGCGTGCTGGAGCAGCGGCTCTTCGCCTACCACTTCCTGAACGGCGCCGCCGAGCCGGTGGAGGCCGCGCTGAACGCCTACCGCAACGAGGACGGCGGTTACGGTCACGCGCTGGAGCCGGATCTGCGCGGACCCGTGAGCCAGCCCCTGCACGCCGCCCGCGCCCTGGGCGTCCTGGACGCCATCGGGCGCTGCGGCGGGCAGCGGGCGGAGCGGGTGTGCCGTCATCTGACCGCGGTCTCGACCGCGGACGGCGCGCTGCCCGCGGTCGATCCCGGCCAGCGCGGCTATCCGGCGGCGCCGTTCGTCCCGGTCGTGGACGACCCGCCCAGCGAGCTGCTCGCCACCGGCCCCGTGGTGGGACTGCTGCACCGCAACGAGGTGTGGCACGCCTGGCTGTTCCGGGCCACCGACTTCTGCTGGCACGCGGTGGACTCCCTGCGGACGTCCCACCCCTACGAGGTGCACGCCGCGGTGGCCTTCCTGGACTCGGTCCCGGACCGCTCGCGCGCGGAGGCGGCTGCCGACCGGCTCGGCCGCCTGGTGCGCGAACAGCGGCTCGCGGCGCTGGACCCCGACCGGCTCGACGCGTACCCGGTCGCGCCCGGGTACGCCCCCGGCGAGCACCACTTCCCGCACGACTTCGCGAGGAGTCCGCGGTCGCTCGCGCGCGCGTGGTTCACGGACGAGGAGATGAAGCGCTCCCTCGACCACCTCGCCGGATCCCAGCAGGAGGACGGCGGCTGGCCCGTCCGCTGGCGACAGTGGGCGCCGGCCCCGACGCTCGAGGCGCGGCCCGTGGTGACGATCGACGCGCTGCGCACGCTCAGGGCGTACGGCCGCTTCGTGGGCTGAGCCGCGCTCAGCCGCCGATCGCCCGCACCCCAGCGGTCACCACCACCGCGGCGGCGACGACCAGCAGGAAGGGCGCGCGCAGCACCAGTGCCAGTGCGGCCGCGCCGAGTCCCGCCGCCCTGGCGTCCAGGACCAGGGCGTGCCCGTCGGCGAACGTCTGCTGGGCCGTGAGCGCGGCCAGCAGGGCGACGGGCAGCAGGGCGGCGAGCCGCCGGACGAGCGGCCGCTCCATGGCGCCCGCGGGCACGAGCAGTCCGGCGAGCTTGACCGCGTAGCAGCCGAGGACGGTCAGTCCGATCGCGATCCAGGTGTTCACCGGTCCTCCTCCGCCGCGTCCGGTGCGGTCCGCCGGGTGCGGCCGATGCGCCGGCCCTCGGCGAAGAGCGCGACCGGCGCCGCCAGCGCGGCCACGAGGACCGGCACGCCGGCCGGCAGGACCGGGAGCAGGCCGAGGCCCAGCAGCACCGCGAGGCCGGCGACGGCACGCTCGGTGCGCGTCTTCAGCATGGGGGCGAGCAGGGCCAGGAAGACGGCGGGCCCGGCCGCGTCCAGCCCCCAGGCGTCGGTGTCCCCGATGGCCTTCGCGCCCAGTGCGCCGAGCAGCGTGGTGAGGTTCCACAGCAGGTAGAGGCTGAGCCCGGTCACGGTGAAGCCGATCCGCGCGGCGCGCCGGGTCGGCTGGGCCAGGGTCACGGCCGTGGTCTCGTCGATCACCCACTGGGCGGCGAACGGCCGCACCGCGCGCGGGACGGCCAGCACCTGCGACAGGCGCAGCCCGTAGAAGGCGTTGCGCACGCCCAGGAAGAAGGCGCCTGCGGCGGCCGTGAACGGGCTGCCGCCCGCGGCGAGCGCGCCCACCAGGGCGAACTGCGAGGCGCCGGTGAAGACCAGGAGGCTGAGCGCGCAGGTCTGGAGGAGTCCGAGGCCGCTGCCGGCCGAGGTCACGCCGAAGGCGAACCCGGAGAGCCCGACCGCGACGCCGACGCCCAGGGCGTCCCGTACGACGGCGGAATCGGGCTTGGCGGCGTCTTCGGCGGACGTGTCCGCGAGTGCTGTCTGTTGTGCCACGCCTCGGACGGTACGTCCGGACCTCAGTGCGGGTCTTGTACGTTCTTGCGCTCGCGCTGGTAGGCGCCCGGAGGCACCCCGACGATGCGAGCGAAGTGCCGGTTCAGGTGGGGCTGGTCGGTGAAGCCGACGGCGACGGCCACCTCGGCGGGCGCGGTTCCCGCGTCGAGCAGCAGCCGCGCGCGGCGTACGCGCGCGTCGGTCAGCCAGGTGTGCGGCGGCATCCCATAGGCGTCACGGAACGCCCGCAGCAGGGCGAACGGGCTGGTCCCGAGGTCGGCGGCCAGGCGTTCCAGGGTCGGCGGCGCGGCCATCTCGTCCTCCAGCACGCCGCGCGCGCGTGCCGCGATCCGGGCGCCGGCCGTCCGGCGCGGCCGCTGCGGCAGCGAGCCGCCGTTCAGCCGCAGCAGCCTGGTCACGGCGACCCGCAGCAGGGTGTCGGCGGCCAGCGCGTTGCCCTCGTCGGCGGCGCGCAGCACCTGGTGGACCAGGCGGACGGTGTAGGGATCATCGAGGACGGGGCTGACGAAGCCCGGGGTACCGCGGATCGTGGTGGTCTCGGCCGCGATCGCGGCCACCACCTCGGGCGAGGGGTAGACCGCGCCGTAGCGCCAGCCCTCGGGCACCCCGGCCCGGCCCGTGTGCGGGGTGTCCGGGTTGACCAGCGCGAGGGCGCCCGCGCCCACTGACACGTCGGAGCCGCGGTGCTGGAAGACCTCGACGCCGTCGGCGATGGCCGCGATCACGAAGTTCTCGTGGGTGTGCCGGACGAAGGTCTTGTGGACGTACCGGGCACGCAGCAGGTCGACACCGGGCAGCCGCTCGTACCGCCAGTGCCGTGCCCGCTCCGCCGAACCCGCCATGCCTCCATTCTCCGCCAGTCCGGCGGGCCCCGGTCCGCGGGCGGTCCACACCGGGGCCCGCCCCTGTCGCCCGCGTCAGCCCGATTGTCAGTGGCCGGGTGCAGGATGGAGGGCATGGTCAGCTCCGCACACCGAGCCCTCGACGGCTTCTCGCCCGCGACCCGCGGCTGGTTCACGGGGGCGTTCTCCGCGCCCACCGCGGCCCAGGCGGGCGCCTGGCAGGCCATCGGCGCGGGTTCGGACGTGCTGGTGGTGGCCCCCACCGGCTCGGGCAAGACGCTGGCCGCGTTCCTCGCCGCGCTGGACCAGCTGGCCTCGACACCTCCTCCGGCCGACCCGAAGAAGCGTTGCCGGGTGCTGTACGTGTCCCCGCTGAAGGCCCTCGCGGTCGACGTCGAGCGGAACCTGCGCAGCCCGCTGACCGGCATCCGCCAGGAGTCCGTGCGCCTCGGCCTGCCCGAGCCCGAGGTGAAGGTCGGCATCCGTTCCGGCGACACCCCGCCCGCCGAGCGCCGCGCCCTGTCCACGCGCCCTCCGGACATCCTGATCACGACCCCCGAGTCGCTGTTCCTGATGCTGACCTCGGCCACCCGCGACGCGCTGACGGGCATCGAGACGGTGATCCTGGACGAGGTGCACGCGGTCGCCGGCACCAAGCGCGGCGCGCACCTCGCGCTCTCCCTGGAGCGGCTGGACGAGCTGCTGCCGAAGCCCGCCCGCCGCATCGGGCTGTCGGCGACGGTGCGTCCGGTGGACGAGGTGGCCCGCTATCTCTCCCCCCGCCGCAAGGTGGAGATCGTCCAGCCGGAGTCCGGCAAGGAATTCGACCTGTCCGTGGTCGTGCCGGTGGAGGACATGGGCGAGCTGGGCGGCTCCCCGGCGGCGGACAGCGGTGAGGGGGCCGAGCGGCCCTCGATCTGGCCGCACGTCGAGGAGCGGATCACCGATCTGGTGCAGGCGCACCGGTCCACGATCGTGTTCGCGAACTCGCGGCGCCTGGCCGAGCGGCTGTGCAACCGGCTCAACGAGATCGCCTACGAGCGCGCGACCGGCGAGTCCCTGGACGAGCACCACTCGCCGGCCGAGCTGATGGGCGGCTCGGGGGCGGCCCACGGCGCGCCCGCGGTGATCGCCCGCGCGCACCACGGCTCGGTCTCCAAGGAGCAGCGCGCCCTGGTCGAGGAGGACCTGAAGGCGGGCCGGCTGCCCGCCGTGGTCGCCACCTCCAGTCTGGAGCTGGGCATCGACATGGGCGCGGTCGACCTCGTCGTCCAGGTGGAGTCCCCGCCCTCGGTGGCCTCGGGGCTCCAGCGTGTCGGCCGCGCCGGCCACCAGGTGGGCGCCGTCTCCACCGGCGTGGTCTTCCCCAAGTACCGGGGCGACCTGGTCCAGTCCGCGGTGGTCACCGAGCGGATGCGCACCGGCGCCATCGAGTCCCTGCGCGTCCCCGCCAACCCGCTGGACGTGCTCGCCCAGCAGCTCGTCGCCATGACGGCGCTGGACACCTGGCAGTTCGACGACCTGCTGACCGTGATCCGCCGCGCGGCCCCCTTCGCCTCGCTCCCCGAGTCGGCGTTCACCGCGACGCTGGACATGCTCGCGGGCCGCTACCCGTCCGACGCGTTCGCGGAGCTGCGCCCGCGCGTGGTGTGGGACCGCGTGGCCGGCACGATCACCGGCCGCCCCGGCGCCCAGCGGCTCGCGGTCACCTCCGGCGGCACCATCCCCGACCGGGGGCTCTTCGGGGTCTTCCTCGCCGGTTCCGACCCCAAGAAGGGCGGCGGCCGGGTCGGCGAGCTCGACGAGGAGATGGTGTACGAGTCCCGGGTCGGGGACGTCTTCACCCTGGGCACCAGTTCGTGGCGCATCGAGGACATCACGCGCGACCGCGTCCTGGTCTCCCCCGCGCCGGGCGTGCCGGGCCGGCTGCCCTTCTGGAAGGGCGACCAGCTGGGCCGTCCGCTCGAACTGGGCCGCGCGGTGGGCGCGTTCCTGCGCGAGGTGGGCTCGCTGCCGAAGGAGGACGCCCGGCGGCGCCTGTTCGACGCGGGCCTCGACGCCTGGGCGGTGGACAACGTCCTGTCCTACCTGAACGAACAGCGCGAGGCCTGCGGACACGTCCCGGACGACCGCACGATCGTGGTGGAGCGCTTCCGCGACGAGCTGGGCGACTGGCGGGTCGTCGTCCACTCCCCCTTCGGCGCCCAGGTGCACGCCCCGTGGGCCCTCGCCCTGGGCGCCCGCCTGTCCGAGCGGTACGGCATGGACGCGCAGGTCATGCACGCCGACGACGGCATCGTGCTGCGCCTGCCGGACGCCGACCTGATGGGCCTGGACCTGCTCGACCAGGAGCCGGTGAAGGCCGGCGCCGAGTACGACAGCGAGCAGGCCCCGATCGGCGCCGCGGACGTCGCCTTCGACAAGGGCGAGGTCGACCAGGTCGTCACCGACCAGGTCGGCAGCTCCGCGCTGTTCGCCTCCCGGTTCCGCGAATGCGCCGCCCGCGCGCTGCTCCTGCCGCGGCGCAACCCGGGCAAGCGCACCCCGTTGTGGCAACAGCGCCAGCGGGCCGCCCAGCTGCTTCAGGTGGCGAGCGAGTTCGGCTCGTTCCCGATCGTCCTCGAGGCGATCCGCGAGTGCCTCCAGGACGTCTTCGACGTCCCCGGGCTCGTCGAGCTGATGGGCGACATCGAGTCCCGCAAGGTCCGCCTGGTCGAGGTCACCACCCCCGAGCCGTCCCCGTTCGCCCGCTCCCTCCTCTTCGGCTACGTCGCCCAGTTCCTCTACGAGGGCGACTCGCCGCTCGCCGAGCGCCGTGCGGCCGCGCTCTCCCTGGACTCCCGGCTGCTGGCCGAGCTGCTGGGGCAGGCCGAGCTGCGCGAACTGCTCGACGCCGACGTGCTGACCGAGCTGGAGCGCGAGTTGCAGTGGCTGACGGAGGACCGACGGGTCAAGGACCTCGAGGGGGTCGCCGACCTCCTGCGGCTGCTCGGCCCGCTGACCGACGCCGAACTGGCCGAGCGGGGCGCCGAGGCCCAGTGGGCGCGGGACCTGGCCGCCGCCCGCCGGGCCATCCGGGTGCGCATCGCGGGCACCGACCACTGGGCGGCCGTGGAGGACGCGGGCCGGCTGCGCGACGCCCTCGGCACGGCACTGCCCGTGGGCGTCCCCGAGGCCTTCACCGAACCGGTCAAGGACCCGCTCGGCGACCTCCTCGCGCGGTACGCGCGCACCCACGGCCCGTTCACGTCGGCCACGGCGGCGGCCCGCTTCGGTCTGGGCGTCGCGGTCACCGAGGGCGCCCTGCAGCGGCTGGCCGCGGCCGGCCGCGTCGTCCAGGGCGAGTTCCACCCGGCGGGCATCGGCCAGGAGTGGTGCGACGCGGCCGTACTGCGCCGGCTGCGCCGCCGTTCCCTGGCGGCCCTGCGTCATGAGCTGGAGCCCGTGCCGCCCGCCGCGCTCGCCCAGTTCCTGCCCCAGTGGCAGCACATCGGCAAGGGGCACGAGCTGCGCGGCATCGACGGACTGGTGCGTGCCATCGAGCAGTTGCAGGGCGCCTCCGTGCCCGCCTCCGCACTGGAGAAACTGGTCCTGCCCTCACGCGTCGCCGGTTACACGCCCTCGATGCTCGACGAACTCACCGCGGCCGGCGAGGTCGTGTGGGCCGGGGCGGGCGCCCTGCCCGGCAAGGACGGCTGGGTCTCCCTGTACATGGCGGACGCGGCACCACTGCTGCTGCCGCAGCCGCACCCCCTCGAGCTGACGGCGCTGCACCAGTCGGTGCTCGACACCCTGTCCGGGGGCTACGGCCTGTTCTTCCGTCAGATCGCCGACCAGGTGCGCGCCACCACGCACCCTGAGGCCGGCGACCCCCAACTGGCCGACGCCCTGTGGGACCTGGCCTGGTCGGGACGGCTCACCAACGACACGCTCACCCCGATGCGCGCCCTGCTGGGCTCCGGCCGTACCGCCGGCTCCACGGCCCACCGCGCCAAGCGCACCGTCCCGCGCGGCCGTTACGGCTCCCTGACCGCCGCGGCGCGCGCCACCTCGCGCACCGGCCCGCCGACGGTGGCCGGCCGCTGGTCCCTCCTGCCCGCGGCCGAGCCGGACGCCACGGTGCGCGCGCACGCGCTGGCCCGCACCCTGCTCGACCGGCACGGCGTGGTCACCCGCGGAGCGGTGGCCGCCGAGGGCGTCGAGGGCGGCTTCTCCGCGGTGTACCGCGTGCTGTCCGCCTTCGAGGACAGCGGACAGGCCAGACGGGGTTACGTGGTCGAGGGGCTGGGCGCGGCCCAGTTCGCGATGGACGGCGCGGTCGACCGTCTCCGCGCGGTCTCCAACGCCCGCGACCGGGGCCAGGGCCTGCCCAACGGCTTCGGCGGCGGCCACGGGACCGGGCCCTTCGCCGCGGACGGCCAGACCCTCCCGGACCGGAACGCCTCCGGTCACACCACTCCCGGCGGCTTCGAGCAGGCCGACGGCGGACTGGCCCATCCCGGCCTCGACGGCGACTTCACCTGGCCGCCGGACGAAGCGGTACGGCCGGGCGACGGCGGCTTCACCTGGCCGCCGGAGAACACCGTCCCGGCCCGGGACGAGTACGTCTCCCCGCGCGACCGCTCACCGGCGGACCCCTTCGCCGCCCCCGGCTACGGCGGCCCGAGAGGCGGTGGTTCCGCTCACGGCCCGTACGGGAACCGCGACTTCGGCGACCGCCGAGGCCGGGCGTCCTCCTCGCCCGACCCGCGTGCCGCGGTCCTCGCCGCGGCCGACCCCGCCAGTGCCTACGGCGCCGCCCTCCCCTGGCCCGAGCCGCCGGCCGGGGCGGGACACAAGCCGGGCCGCAAGGCCGGTTCGCTCGTGGTGCTGGTGGAGGGCGAGCTGACGCTGTACATGGAACGCGGCGGCAAGACCCTGCTGGCCTGGCCCGCCGACCCGGAGGCGGACGCGGACGCCGGCGACGATCCGCGCCTGCGCACCGCCGCCGAGGCCCTGGCCTCGGCCGCCCGGGCGGGCTCCCTCGGCACGGTCACGGTCGAGCGGATCAACGGCGCCCAGGCGCTGACCTCGCCGCTGGGCGCCCTGCTGGAAGGAGCCGGCTTCATAGCGACCCCGCGTGGCCTGCGCCTGCGCGCCTGACACACCGCGGCCGCCACGCGCCGCGCGCACCCCACATCACCCGTCCGTGGCACCCTTGACGCATGCCCGAAGGTGACACGGTGTGGCAGGCCGCGAAACGGCTGCACGAGGCCCTCGCGGGCAAAGTGCTGACCCGCAGTGACTTCCGGGTGCCGCAGTACGCGACGGTCGATCTCACCGGCCGTGCGGTGCTGAGCACGATCGCCCGCGGCAAGCACCTGCTCACCCGCTTCGAGGGCGGCCTGACCCTGCACACGCACCTGCGCATGGAGGGCGCCTGGAAGGTGTTCGGCACCGGCGAGCGCTGGCGCGGCGGCCCCGCCCACCAGATCCGGGTGATCCTCGGCACCCCGGACCGCTCGGCCGTGGGGTACCGCCTTCCGGTGCTGGAGCTCCTGCACACCGGCGAGGAGGAGCAGGCCGTCGGCCACCTCGGCCCCGACCTGCTCGGACCGGACTGGGATCCCGCGCTCGCCCTCACCAACCTGCTCGCCGACCCCGGCCGTCCGCTCGGTGAGGCCCTGCTCGACCAGCGCAATCTGGCCGGCATCGGCAACGTCTACAAGTGCGAGCTCTGCTTCCTGGTGGGCGCGACCCCCTGGCTGCCGGTCGGCGCCCTGCCGGCGGACCGTGCCACAAGGCTGATCGCGCTCGCCAAGAAGCTGCTGGAGAGCAACCGCGACCGCCCTGTCCGGCAGACCACCGGCCTGCACCGGCAGGACCTCTTCGTGTACGGCCGCGCCCCACGACCGTGCCTGCGCTGCCGCACCTCGATCCGGGTCGCCGACCAGGCCGACGGCTACCAGGAACGCCCCACCTACTGGTGCCCGAACTGCCAGACGGGCCCGGCGCCGGCACGGGGCACGGCACAGGCCTGGCGTGAGCGCTATCC
Organism: Streptomyces sp. NPDC038135; assembly: GCF_055601245.1. NCBI lineage: Bacteria > Bacillati > Actinomycetota > Actinomycetes > Kitasatosporales > Streptomycetaceae > Streptomyces > Streptomyces sp. NPDC038135. The sequence continues at coordinate 616,943 of NZ_JBVJXS010000005.1, forward strand.
CCGCCGGTCCCCGTCCGCCTGACGTCTCCGTTCGGCCGGCGTCTCCGTTCGGCCGGCGTCTTCGCCCGGCCGGCGTCTTTGCCCGGCCGGCGTCTTCGCCCGACCTGGCCGACGCCGCGTCAGGGCCGCCCGTCACCGAGGCCGGCCGGCGCGGTCTCCGGTTCGGCGTCGTCGCGCCGGTCAGGATCCGCACCGGCGGCACCGGGGTCCGGCACCGCCGTGACGACCTGCCCGGCCCGCCAGGCGCTCCTCCACCGTCCCGCCGCCACGGCGCCCGCCGCCCGCGTCCTCGGCACGCAGTGCACCGGCAGCACGCTGAGCCCCCAGCCACCGATCGCGACGGCTCCTTCGAGCACACCCGCGCCCTGTCCGAGGGCGATCCGGAGTACGGCCCACCACCACACGGCGCCCAGCCCGAGAGCGGTTCCCCAGCGCAGCACCCGTCTCACCATGGCCGTCACCTCCAGCCGGACGCCGGAACACCGCCCGACCCTCGCGGGAGGCGCACCGAGGGCTCACCGACGCAAGGACACCGGGCACTCGATCCGGCGGCGCGAGGTGACCGTCCCGGGGCGGATCCTCACGCGTTCTCCGCCTGGAACATCCAGTGGTGCTTCTCCAGGTCGGCGGTGATCCCGATGAAGATGTCCTGGGACACCGGATCGGGCTCGCCGGTCGACGCCACCCGCCCCCGCATCCGTGTGATCACCGCGCCGAGCGCGTCGACCATCGCCCGGATCGCGTCGGCGTCCTTGATCCAGCCGGCCGGCGTGGTCCCGATGCCGCTACCGGACGCCACCGTGGACGCGCGGCCGTCCGGTGGTACGCCGAGGGCGGAGGCCCGCTCGGCCACCGTGTCGGAGTGGGTGCGCGCCGAGGCGACGACCTCGTCCAGCTGGAGATGGATGGACCGGAAGCGGGGTCCGACGACGTTCCAGTGGATCTGTTTGGCGACCAGCGAGAGGTCGACCAGGTCCACCAGGGCGCCCTGCAAGGCCTCGGACACGGTCTTCAGTGCCTCGTCGGGCAGCGGGCTCTTCACGACGTACATCCGCTTCCTCCGGTGGGTTCGGCGCCGGTCAGGTCACCTCCACGATGACCGGCGCGCCGGGTACCGGCAAACGGACCAGCCGCGGGCGCGGATCTCACGCGCATGACGAAAGCCCCGGCCGGGCTCCCCAGGGTCTGCCTGGGAGCCCGGCCGGGGCTTCACGCGTATCGGGTGGTCAGGCCGCGCACGCGGAGGTCACGCGGCAACCACGTCCACCGCTTCGGCGGGCGCCTTGATGGTCACCCGTTCCGGTGGCACACCGGTCACCGACACGGAACCCAGCATCGGACGGACCGGCGTGGGCACGGGCTCGGTGGCCGCGGCGGACTGGGCCAGCTCGGCGAGCGCCAGCTCGTCGCTCACTTCCCGCATGAGTTCCGACATCCGTACGTCCAGCGCGTCGCAGATGGCGGAGAGCAGCTCGGAGGAAGCCTCCTTCTGCCCCCGCTCCACCTCGGAGAGATAGCCGAGTGAGACTCGGGCGGACGAGGAGACTTCGCGCAGAGTACGGCCCTGGCGTTGGCGCTGCCGACGCAGCACGTCACCCAGCAGGCGACGGAGCAGAATCATCGGTGGCTCCCTCCTCGGACCGCGTAGCCGCATCCTTCTCGCCCCACCGTACCGCCTTGCGCCGCGGCCGTGCGGGGAGCGATGTCGTGTTCACTCAGGGCTGCAAACATCAAAACCCCCCGTTCCGTTCCGTATCCTGTGCCCGCTCATTCCCGGTCTGTTCGCCTGCAAGCTCGTTCAGAAGCAGTGCGAGTACGCTCCGTACACTCTCCATACGAATTTCCGCACGGTCGCCGTTCAACCGCAGCGCCTCCACTTTTCCGCCACCGGCAGAACCCCGGTGGGCGGTCAGCGGCCCGTCGACGGCGACGAACACCGTCCCGACGGGTTGGCCGTCCTGCGGGTCGGGTCCGGCCACTCCGGTCGTCGCGAGACCCCAGTCCGCGCCGAGGGCCCGGCGCACACCGGCCGCCATCTCCGCCGCCACCTGCGGATCCACCGCGCCGCGCTCCGCCAGCAGGGTGGCGTCGACGCCCAGCAGCCGCCGCTTCAGTTCGGTGGCGTAGGCGGTGACCGAGCCGCGGAAGACGTTGGACGCGCCGGGGACGGCCGTGATCTCCGCCGCCACCAGTCCACCGGTGAGCGACTCCGCGACGGCGAGGCTCTCGCCCCTCACGGTCAGTAGTCGCACCAGTTCGGTGGCAGGTGAATTCACGCTTCCTTCTCCTCCAACGCCGCCGCGCGTTCGGCGATTCCCCGCCGGCGCAGCACAATGGCCTGTCTCACGTAGTCGAGCCCGGTCACCACGGTGAGCACGACCGCCGCGGCCATCACCCAGAACCTCATGCTGGCCAGCCAACCCGTCAGGGCCAGGACGTACATCCCGACGGCGACGCCCTGCGTGAGCGTCTTGAGCTTGCCGCCCCGGCTCGCGGGGATCACCCCGTACCGGATGACGAGGAAACGCAGCAGCGTGATCCCTAGTTCCCGGCCCAGGATCACGATGGTGACCCACCACGGCAGATCGCCGAGGGACGACAGACAGATGAGCGCCGCACCCATGATCGCCTTGTCGGCGATGGGGTCGGCGATCTTCCCGAAGTCGGTGACCAGGTTGTAGGTGCGCGCCAGATGCCCGTCGAACAGGTCGGTGATCATGGCGACGGCGAAGGCGGCCCAGGCGAGGGAGCGCCACGCCGGGTCGTAGCCGCCGTCCGCCAGCATCAGCGCCACGAAGCCGGGCACGAGGAGCAGCCGGAGCATCGTCAGCAGATTGGCGACGTTCCACACGCTCGCCTGGTTGACGGCCGCCGCCGTCAGTTTCCCGCCGCGCGCGGGACGCGCACCGCCGTCCGGGCCGGGGGCCGGGGTGGAAGAACGGGCGACGGAGCCGGAGACCTCGGAAGCAGCGCCGTCGGCGGCGGTCGCACCCCGGGCGCCCTGCGCACCGGTGGAACCGCCCGCGGCGGAAGCCGGGACTCCGGTCATCTGCCCGCCTCCTCACTGCCCGACGGCGAGCCAGCCAGCGGCTCGGCGACCAGGTCGACGCCTTCCGTGCCGACCACCTTCGCCTCGACCATACGTCCCGCGCTCAGACCCTCGCCGCTCGTGAGCAGCACCTGGCCGTCCGTCTCCGGCGCCTGGTGCGCGGCCCGGCCGTACACGCCGTCCTCGCCGTCGACCGACTCCACGAGGACGTGCACGGTCTCCCCGAGGCGCTCCTCGGCGCGCTGGGAGACGAGTTCCTCGGCGAGCCGAGAGACCCGGGCCAGGCGCTCGGCGACGACGTCCTCGTCGAGCTTGCCGTCGTACGTGGCGGCCTCCGTGCCCTCCTCGTCGGAGTAGCCGAAGACGCCGATGGCGTCCAGCCGGGCGCCGTTCAGGAAGCGCTCCAGCTCGGCGAGGTCGGCCTCGGTCTCGCCGGGGAAGCCGACGATGAAGTTGGAGCGCACGCCGGCCTGCGGGGCCTTGCCGCGGATGGTGTCCAGCAGCTCCAGGAAGCGGTCGGTGTCGCCGAAGCGGCGCATGGCACGCAGCACGCCGGGCGCGGAGTGCTGGAAGGAGAGGTCGAAGTAGGGGGCGACCTTCGGGGTGGAGGTGAGGACGTCGATGAGGCCCGGGCGCATCTCGGCCGGCTGCAGGTAGCTGACGCGCACCCGCTCGAGGCCGTCGACCTCCGCCAGCTCGGGCAGCAGGGACTCCAGCAGGCGGATGTCGCCCAGGTCCTTGCCGTAGGAGGTGTTGTTCTCGGAGACCAGCATGATCTCCTTCACCCCCTGCTCGGCCAGCCAGCGGGTCTCGTTCAGCACGTCGCTCGGGCGGCGGGAGATGAAGGAGCCGCGGAAGGAGGGGATGGCGCAGAAGGAGCAGCGCCGGTCGCAGCCGGAGGCGAGCTTGACCGAGGCGACCGGAGAGCCGTCCAGACGGCGGCGCAGGGGCGCGCGCGGACCGGAGGCGGGCGCGACGCCCTCCGGGAGGTCGGTCGGGCCGTGACCGGGCAGCGCCACGGCAGCGGCGGAGTCCTGCCGCTCGGCGGGGCTGATCGGCAGCAGCTTGCGGCGGTCGCGCGGGGTGTGCGCCGCGTGGATGCCGCCGGAGAGGATGGTCTGCAGGCGGTCGGAGATGTCGGCGTAGTCGTCGAAGCCGAGCACGCCGTCGGCCTCGGGCAGCGCCGCGGCCAGCTCGTTGCCGTACCGCTCGGCCATGCAGCCCACCGCCACCACGGCCTGGGTTCTGCCATGGTCCTTGAGGTCGTTGGCCTCCAGAAGGGCGTCGACGGAGTCCTTCTTGGCGGCCTCGACGAAACCACAGGTGTTGACCACGGCGACATCGGCGTCCGCGGCGTCCTCGACGAGCTGCCAGCCGTCCGCCTCCAAACGGCCTGCGAGCTCCTCCGAGTCCACCTCGTTACGGGCGCAGCCAAGAGTGACGAGTGCGACGGTACGGCGTTCAGGCATGGGCTCAAGACTACTTTGTCTGGCTGACACCCCACGTCGACGGGGTTGGCCGATCTTGGCCAACCCCGTCACATCCGTGTCCCGCCCCCGCTCATCCGGCCTCGGGGTCGCCCTTCGTGTACGTCAGACGCTCCACGGCGCCCGGCCGGAAGTCGTCCTGGATCTTCTTGCCGTTCACGTACAGCTCGATCGCGCCGGCGTCGCCGAGGATCAGATTGATCTTGGCGCTGTCCTGGAAGGTCTTGGACTCGCCCTTGTTGAGCAGCCCGTCGAAGAGCATGTGGCCGTTGTGGTCCTTGGCCGAGATCCAGCTGCGCCCGTTCGGCGCGCTGACCCGGACGGTGACCTTGTCCTGGGGCGCGGCGGCGATCGCGCTGTCGGACGGCTCGGACGACGGCGCGGCGGGCTTGTCCTTCTTGGTCGTGGGCGCGGACGACTTGCTGGGCTTGGCCGAGGCCCCCTCGGCGACCTGCGACTTGGCGTCGTTGCCGCTGTCGCCGCCCTTGAAGGCGGTGAACCCGACGAATCCGACGACGGCGACGATCGCGGCGACCATGGCCGCGGTCCAGTTGGGCCCCCGGCGCTCGGGACGGATGCGTTCCGCCTCGAACATCGGCGCGGCCGGGGTGGGCGCGGGCCGTCCGCCGTGCTCGGCGTCGTACTGGGCGATCAGCGGGGCGGGGTCGAGACGCACGGCCCTGGCCAGCGTGCGGATGTGCCCGCGCGCGTAGACGTCACCGCCGCAGGGGGCGTAGTCGTCCGCCTCGATGGCGTGCACGATGGCGATACGGACACGGGTGGCGCTGCTGACGTCGTCGACCGTGAGGCCGGCCGCGATGCGCGCCTGCCGCAGGGCACGGCCGACGGAGGGACGGGCTTCCTCGGACACGTCGTGGAACGGACGCTCGTCTTCAGGGGAGTTGCCGATGGACACGGGGGCGCCTTTCGAGCGTGTGAGCCACCTGTGCTGGAGGTTCAGTCTAGGCGGGTACGAAAGGGTGGGGCGACCGGGCGGGAGGTGTTTGTACGCCATCGGTATGGCCCGACAACCCGATGGTGGGACAGACACATACCCCAGGACGGGATCCGTACCGGTCCTTTCGCTCAACTTGACGTACGACGAGGGGAAACGGTTGCCCGCCGCTCCCTAACGGGTGGATCACGGCGCTGCCGCCACCCGGCGTAACACCGACACGCCGGGCGGCCCGCCGTCCTAACCGTCCGACTCCCCACGGATCAGCGCGAGTACGCCGTCCAGCTCGTCGGGTTTCACGAGAACGTCACGCGCCTTCGAACCCTCGCTCGGTCCCACGATGTTGCGGGACTCCATCAGGTCCATGAGCCGTCCCGCCTTGGCGAAGCCGACCCGGAGCTTGCGCTGCAGCATGGACGTCGACCCGAACTGGGTGGAGACGACCAGCTCGGCGGCCTGGCACAGCAGGTCGAGGTCGTCGCCGATGTCCTCGTCGATCTCCTTCTTCTGCTTGGTGCCCACGGTGACGTCGTCGCGGAAGACGGGCGCCATCTGGTCCTTGCAGTGCTGCACGACGAGCGCGACCTCGGCCTCGGTCACGAACGCGCCCTGCATACGCGTCGGCTTGTTCGCGCCCATCGGCAGGAAGAGGCCGTCGCCCTTGCCGATCAGCTTCTCGGCGCCGGGCTGGTCGAGGATGACCCGGGAGTCGGCGAGCGAGGAGGTGGCGAACGCCAGCCGGGAGGGCACGTTCGCCTTGATGAGGCCGGTGACCACGTCGACCGACGGGCGCTGGGTGGCGAGCACCAGGTGGATGCCGGCCGCGCGCGCGAGCTGGGTGATGCGCACGATGGCGTCCTCGACGTCCCGCGGGGCGACCATCATCAGGTCGGCCAGCTCGTCCACGATCACCAGCAGGTACGGGTACGGCTGGAGCTCGCGCTCGCTGCCCTCCGGCGGCTTGACCTTGCCCTCGCGGACGGCGCGGTTGAAGTCGTCGATGTGCCGGTAGCCGTAGGCGGCGAGGTCGTCGTAGCGCAGGTCCATCTCGCGCACCACCCACTGCAGGGCCTCGGCGGCCCGCTTGGGGTTGGTGATGATCGGCGTGATCAGGTGCGGGATGCCCTCGTAGGCCGTCAGTTCCACGCGCTTGGGGTCGACGAGGATCATCCGGACGTCCTCCGGGGTCGCCCGCATCATGATCGAGGTGATCAGGCAGTTGATGCAGGACGACTTGCCGGAGCCGGTGGCGCCCGCCACCAGCATGTGCGGCATCTTCGCCAGCGAGTGCATCACGTACCCGCCCTCGACGTCCTTGCCGAAGGCGACCAGCATCGGGTCGTCGTCCTCGGCGGACTCCGCCAGGCGCAGCACGTCGCCGAGGTTGACCATCTCCCGGTCGGTGTTCGGGATCTCGATGCCGACCGCCGACTTGCCGGGGATGGGGCTGATGATCCGCACGTCGGGGCTGGCGACGGCGTACGCGATGTTCTTCGTCAGCGCGGTGATCCGCTCGACCTTCACGGCGGGACCGAGCTCGACCTCGTAGCGGGTGACCGTCGGACCGCGGGTGAAGCCGGTGACGGCCGCGTCGACCTTGAACTCGGTGAAGACCTGGGTGAGCGAGGCGACGACCGCGTCGTTGGCCGCGCTGCGCGCCTTGCCGGGGCCGCCCCGGGTGAGCAGGTCCAGCGACGGGAGCGCGTAGGTGATGTCGCCGGAGAGCTGGAGCTGCTCAGCGCGCGCGGGCAGGTCGCGGGGCTCCTCGGGGGCCTTCTTGGTCAGGTCGGGGACGCCGCCGGAGGACAGCCTCTCCTGCTTCGGTCGGGCGGACGGGACCGGCGTCGGGGCGGGCGCCGGATCCGGCGTGGGCACCGGGGTGGTGTCCTCGCGCTCGCCCACGCTGACGCCCTGGGTGAGGTCGGCGACGACCGGGGACGGCGGCATGCCGTGCATGACGGCGCCGTCGAGCGCGGCCGCGGCGGCCGACGCGACGTCCACGGCGTCCATCCGGCGGCGCGGATCGGGCTGCGGCACCGCGGAGCGCCGCGGGCGGCCGCGGCGCTGCGAGAGCGCGTCCTCCTCGGCTCCCTCGGGGTCGTACGCCCGCGGGGCGCTCCGGCGTCCGCGGGGGCGCGCGGGCAGCGCCTCACGCCACTGTTCGTCGTAGCGCTCGTCGTCCCCGGCGACCTCGAACTCCTGCGGGTCGGACAGCAGGCCCAGGCGCACGCCCAGCGCGCGCAGGCGCTGCGGAATGGCGTTGACCGGTGTCGCGGTCACCACGAGCAGCCCGAAGACCGTCAGCAGCACCAGCAGCGGTACGGCGAGCACCGCGGTCATGGTGTACGTCAGCGGGGTCGCCGCCGCCCAGCCGATGAGGCCGCCGGCGTCCCTTATGGCCTCCATGCCGGAGCTGCGGGCGGGCGCGCCGCACGCGATGTGCACCTGCCCGAGGATGCCGATGACCAGGGCGGACAGGCCGATCACGATCCGGCCGTTGGCCTCCGGCTGCTCCGGGTGCCGCATGAAGCGGACGGCGATCACCGCGAGCAGTATCGGCACCAGCAGATCGAGCCGCCCGAAGGCGCCGGTGACCAGGATCTCCACCAGGTCCCCGACGGGGCCGCGCAGGTCGGCCCAGGTACCGGCGGCGACGATCAGCGCGAGAGCGAAGAGCAGCAGCGCGACCCCGTCCTTGCGGTGGGCCGGGTCGAGGTTCTTCGCGCCCTGTCCTATGCCGCGGAAGACGGCGCCGACGGCGTGCGCGAGGCCGAGCCAGAGGGCGCGCACGAGTCGGTACACGCCCCCCGTGGGGCTCGGAGCCGGCCTGGGCGGCGCGGCCTTCTTGACCGGAGGCCTTCTGGCGGGCGCCTTCTTGGCCGGGGCCTTCTTGGCGGCGGCCTTACGTGCCGCAGCCTTCGCTGGAGCGGCCGCCTTCTTGGCGGGCGGCTTCTTGGCTGCGGAGGGACGTGAGGCCATGGGTGTGAGATTACCGGGGGAGACGACAGCGGACACGTGTGCCCACTGCTTCACCCGTTCGTGTCGCCCTTTCCGAGGCGCGGAACTGACGCACGCTCATGGGCAACTGCCTTCCCGGCGGTGGTCAGTTCTGCGTCGGCACCGACTGGCTGCCGCTGCCCGCGCCCGGCTCCAGGGCGTCCAGCGCCCGCCGCAGCCCCGTCAGTTTCCGCTCCAGATGGGCGGCCGTGGCCACCGCGGCGGCGTCCGCCGACTCGTCGTCAAGCTGCTTCGACAGCGCCTCGGCCTGCTCCTCGACGGCCGCCAGACGCGCCGAGAGTTCGGCGAGCAGCCCCGCGGACTCCTTGCCGCCGACCGCGCTCTTGCCGCCGCCCTCCAACTGCAGCCGCAGCAGCGCCGCCTGCTCGCGCAGCTGGCAGTTCTTCATGTACAGCTCGACGAACACCGAGACCTTCGCCCGCAGCACCCATGGATCGAACGGCTTGGAGATGTAGTCCACCGCGCCGGCCGCGTAGCCGCGGAAGGTGTGGTGCGGGCCGTGGTTGATCGCGGTGAGGAAGATGATCGGGATGTCCCGGGTCCGCTCGCGCCGCTTGATGTGCGCGGCGGTCTCGAATCCGTCCATGCCCGGCATCTGGACATCCAGCAGGATGACCGCGAAATCGTCCGTGAGCAGTGCCTTGAGCGCTTCCTCCCCGGACGATGCCCGCACCAGCGTCTGATCGAGCGCAGAGAGGATGGCCTCCAGCGCCAGCAGATTCTCCGGCCGGTCATCGACCAGGAGGATCTTGGCCTTCTGCACCATGGCCCGCCCTCCTCGCCCCGGCGGTACACCGGGCGCCGCCCCAGGGGACGACTCCCTTTCGCCGCCCGTCCTTGTGCCGGTCATCGTAGCCGCACCCTGCCCGTCGCCACACCCTGTCACCGCGATGTCACTGTGCACACAACGGAAACGCCGTGAGCGACCTGAAGGTTCCCGGAATCCGGGATTCCCACACGGCCCGGCGCCCCGCACTCCGACAACTCCCCGTGCACACCCAAGGTTCCCGCTCCGTTCACATGCACTCCCGAGGATCCGTCACCGACGCCCCATGTACTGCCGCATGACCTCCAGCAGATGGTCCGGATCGACCGGCTTCGTCACGTAGTCGGAGGCGCCCGACTCGATCGCCTTCTCCCGGTCGCCCTTCATCGCCTTCGCGGTCAGCGCGATGATCGGCAGCCCGGCGAACTGCGGCATCCTGCGGATCGCCGTGGTCGTCGCGTACCCGTCCATCTCCGGCATCATGATGTCCATCAGCACCACCGCCACGTCGTCGTGCTGCTCCAGCACCTCGATGCCCTCACGGCCGTTCTCCGCGTACAGCACCGACAGCCCGTGCTGCTCCAGCACGCTGGTGAGCGCGAACACGTTGCGGATGTCGTCGTCGACGATCAGCACCTTCTCGCCACCGAACCGTACCGCGCGGGCCGGCAGCGGCGTGGTCTCCTGCTCGGCGACCGTGGTCCACTGCTCCGGCCGGTTCTCCGGCGGCGGCAGGCTCCGGCGGCGGCGCCTGAAGAGCGCGGCCGCCCCGTTCTGCGTCTCCCGGTACGACTTCACCTCCGCCGGCGTCTCGATCTCCGCCGCCGACAGGTCACCGTCCGGCCGGCCCTCGGAGGCGAGCAGTTCTCCGGCCTCCAGCGCCTGCACGGACTGCTGGTAGCCCTGCGGCGGCAACTCGCTCGGGTGCACCGGCAGGTACAGCGTGAACGTCGAACCGCGGCCCGGCTCGCTCTGTGCGTAGATCTCACCGCCGAGCAGCTGCGCGATCTCCCGCGAGATCGACAGACCGAGACCCGTGCCGCCGTACTTGCGGCTGGTCGTGCCGTCCGCCTGCTTGAACGCCTCGAAGATCACCCGCATCTTGCTGGCCGCGATGCCGATCCCGGTGTCGGTCACCGAGAACGCGATCAGGCCGGCGTCCGGGTCGGTCAGCGAACCGGCCTCCAGCATCTGCTCCCGGATGATCTGCGGGACGTCGGCGCCGGCCGGCCGGATCACCAGTTCCACCGAACCGGAGTCGGTGAACTTCACCGCGTTGGACAGCAGGTTGCGCAGCACCTGCAGCAGCCGCTGCTCGTCGGTGTGCAGGGTGGCCGGCAGCTCCGGGGAGACCCGCACGGACAGGTCCAGGCCCTTCTCCGCGGTCAGCGGCCGGAAGGTCGCCTCCACGTAGTCCACGAGCTGGACGAGCGCGATGCGCGTCGGGGAGACGTCCATCTTGCCCGCCTCGACCTTCGACAGGTCCAGGATGTCGTTGATCAGCTGCAGCAGGTCGGAACCGGCGCCGTGGATCGTCTCCGCGAACTCGACCTGCTTCGGGGAGAGGTTGCCCTCGGCGTTGTCGGCGAGCAGCTTGGCCAGAATCAGCAGGGAGTTGAGCGGCGTACGCAGCTCGTGCGACATGTTGGCGAGGAACTCGCTCTTGTAGCGCATCGACACCGCGAGCTGCTCGGCACGCTCCTCCAGGACCTGCCGCGCCTCCTCGATCTCGGTGTTCTTCACCTCGATGTCCCGGTTCTGCCGGGCGAGCAGCTCGGCCTTCTCCTCCAGTTCGGCGTTGGACGCCTGCAGCGCCTTCTGCCGGTTCTCCAGCTCGGCCGACCGCTCCCGCAGCTGCTCGGTCAGCTCCTGCGACTGCTTCAGCAGCAGCTCGGTCTTGGTGTTCACCGAGATGGTGTTGACGCTGGTCGCGATCATCTCGGCGATCTGGTTGAGGAAGTCCTTCTGGATCTGCGTGAACGGCGTGAACGACGCCAGCTCGATCACGCCGAGCACCTTGCCCTCGAACAGCACCGGCAGCACGATCACCTGCGCCGGCGGGGCCTCGCCGAGCCCCGAGGAGATCTTCAGATAGCCGCTGGGCGCGTTCTCCACCAGGATCGTGCGCTTCTCCTGGGCGGCCGTGCCGATCAGCCCCTCACCCGGCCGGAACGACGCCGGCATGGAGCCCATCGAGTAGCCGTACGAGCCGAGCATCCGCAGCTCGTAGTTGTCCTCGGCGTCGGCGCCGAGGTCCTGGCCCTCCATGAGCGGCATCGTCAGGAAGAACACGCCGTGCTGCGCGGACACCACCGGCGTCAGCTCGCTCATGATCAGCGAGGCCACGTCCGCCAGGTCCCGGCGGCCCTGCATCAGCGCGGAGATACGGGCCAGATTGCCCTTCAGCCAGTCCTGCTCCTTGTTGGCGATCGTGGTGTCGCGCAGGTTGGCGATCATCTTGTTGATGTAGTCCTGCAGCTCCTGGATCTCGCCGGAGGCGTCGACGTCGATCTTCAGGTTCAGGTCGCCGCGGGTCACCGCGGTCGCCACGCGCGCGATGGCGCGCACCTGCCGGGTCAGGTTCCCGGCCATCTCGTTCACCGACTCCGTCAGGTCCCGCCAGGTGCCGTCGACGTCACGCACGCGTGCCTGACCGCCGAGCTGCCCCTCCGTACCCACCTCGCGGGCCACCCGGGTGACCTCCTCGGCGAAGCTGGAGAGCTGGTCCACCATCGTGTTGATCGTCGTCTTCAGCTCGAGGATCTCGCCGCGGGCGTCGATGTCGATCTTCTTGGTCAGGTCGCCCTTGGCGATGGCCGTGGTGACCATGGCGATGTTCCGCACCTGGCCGGTCAGGTTCGACGCCATCTGGTTCACGGACTCGGTGAGGTCCTTCCAGGTGCCGGCCACACCGGGCACGTGCGCCTGGCCGCCCAGGATGCCGTCCGTGCCCACCTCACGGGCCACCTTGGTGACCTGGTCGGCGAACGAACTCAGCGTCCGCACCATGGTGTTGAAGGTGTCGGCGAGCTGCGCGACCTCACCGCTCGCCTCGATGGTCACCTGCCGCGTCAGGTCACCGTTGGCGACCGCGGCCGCCACCTGGGAGATGTTCCGCACCTGCATGGTCAGGTTGTTGGCCATCAGGTTGACGTTGTTGCTCAGGTCCTTCCAGATGCCCGTGACACCCGGAACGTGCGCCTGCCCGCCCAGGATGCCCTCGGTGCCCACCTCGCGGGCCACCCGGGTCACCTGCTCGGCGAAGCTGGAGAGCTGGTCCACCATCGTGTTGACCGTCGTGACGAGTTCGAGGATCTCGCCCTTCGCGTCGACGGTGATCTTCTTCGACAGATCGCCCTTGGCGACGGCCGTCGTGACCTCGGCGATGTTGCGCACCTGGATGGTCAGGTTGTTCGCCATGAAGTTCACGGACTGCGTGAGGTCCTTCCAGGTGCCCGAGACACCCTGGACCTCCGCCTGACCGCCCAGCATGCCCTCGGTGCCCACCTCACGGGCCACACGCGTGACCTCCTGGGCGAACGACGACAGCTGGTCCACCATCGTGTTCAGGGTGTTCTTCAGCTCCAGGATCTCCCCGCGCGCGTCCACGGTGATCTTCTGGGAGAGGTCACCGCGCGCCACCGCCGTGGCCACCTGGGCGATGTTGCGCACCTGGGCGGTGAGGTTGCCGGCCATGCCGTTCACCGAGTCCGTCAGGTCCCGCCACACCCCGGCCACGCCCGGCACCTGCGCCTGACCGCCGAGGCGGCCCTCGGTGCCCACGTCCCGGGCCACCCGGGTCACCTGGTCGGCGAAGGCGGAGAGCTGGTCGACCATCGTGTTGATGGTGTTCTTCAGCTCCAGGATCTCCCCGCGCGCGTCGACGTCGATCTTCTGCGAGAGGTCACCGCGCGCCACGGCCGTCGTCACCTGCGCGATGTTGCGCACCTGACCCGTCAGATTGGACGCCATCGAGTTGACGGAGTCGGTGAGCTCCTTCCAGGTGCCCGACACCCCGTCCACCCGGGCCTGGCCGCCGAGCCGGCCCTCGGTGCCCACGTCCCGGGCCATCCGCGTCACCTGGTCGGCGAAGCTCGACAGCTGGTCCACCATCGTGTTCACGGTGTTCTTCAGCTGGAGCATCTCACCGGAGACGTCCACCGTGACCTTCTGCGACAGGTCGCCGTTGGCCACCGCCGTCGTCACCTGGGCGATGTTGCGCACCTGGCCGGTCAGGTTGCGGAACGCCGTGTTGACGGAGTCCGTCAGGTCCTTCCAGGTGCCGGCCGCGCCCGGCACCTGCGCCTGACCGCCCAGCTCGCCCTCGACGCCGACCTCCCGGGCGACCCGGGTCACCTCGGCGCCGAACGCGGAGAGCTGGTCCACCATCGTGTTGACGGTGTTCTTCAGCTCCAGCATCTCGCCGGCCACGTCAACCGTGACCTTCTGCGACAGGTCGCCGCTGGCCACCGCCGTCGTCACCGCGGCGATGTCCCGCACCTGCGTCGTCAGGTTCCGGAACACCGTGTTGACGGAGTCCGTCAGGTCCTTCCAGGTACCGGCGACACCCGGCACCGTCGCCTGCCCGCCCAGCCGGCCCTCGGCGCCGACCTCGTTGGCCACGCGCGTGACCTCGTCCGCGAAGATCCGCAGCGTCTCGGTCATCTGGTTGATCGTCTCGGCGAGCTGCGCGACCTCGCCCCGCGCCGGGACCGTCACCTTCTGCGACAGATCACCGTTGGCCACGGCCGTGGTCACCTGGGCGATCCCGCGCACCTGGGCCGTCAGATTGCCGGCCATCAGGTTCACCGAATCGGTGAGTTCCTTCCACGTACCGTCCACACCCGGCACGTGCGCCTGACCACCGAGGATGCCGTCGGTGCCGACCTCCCGCGCGACCCGCGTCACCTCCGAGGAGAACGCGGAGAGCTGGTCCACCATCGTGTTGACGGTGTTCTTCAGCTCCAGCATCTCGCCGGCCACGTGAACGGTGACCTTCCGCGACAGATCGCCCTTGGCGACCGCGGTCGTCACCAGGGCGATGTCCCGCACCTGGGCCGTCAGCCGGGACGCCATCGTGTTGACGGAGTCCGTGAGGTCCTTCCAGGAACCGGACAGCCCGCGCACCCGGGCCTGGCCGCCGAGCTTGCCCTCGGTGCCGACCTCGCTGGCCACGCGCGTGACCTCGTCGGTGAACGTCGAGAGCTGGTCGACCAGGTTGTTGACGGTGCGGCCGACCTTCAGGAACTCGCCCCGCAGGGGATGCCCGGTGCCGTCCGGCGCCTGCGTGCGCAGATCCATCCGCGGCGACAGGTCGCCCTCCGCGACCCCGGTCAGGACCCGGCTGACCTCCGAGACGGGCCACACCAGGTCGTCGACCAGCGCGTTGGAGTTGTCGACGGCGGTCGCCCACGATCCCTCGCAGGCCCCCGTCTCCAGCCGTTCCGTGAGTTTTCCCTCACGCCCCACCATGCGCCGCACCCGCGACAGCTCACCGGTCAGGTGCAGGTTGCGGTCGGCCACCTCGTTGAAGACGGCGGCGATCTCCGACATCACGCCGTCCCCGGACACCGTGAGCCTCTTGCGGAAGTTCCCGTCCCGCATGGCGGCCAGGGCCGCCAGCAACCGGTTCAGGGCAGCCGTGTCCACGGCGGTGGTGCCGCCGCCCCTGCCCAGGGACTGTCCGCCCTTCGCGCGCGCCTTCGTGCCCCGCGTCGCTGCGCCAGACTCCACTGTGTCCCTCCCGAAGGGGTAGACCGTTACCGCTGTGCTCGGTCACATCGGCCCGGTGTGCCGTCCCCGGCATACCGGCTTGCTTCCGCGTACCCGTTACCGCTCGGTATTTCCGCCGTATGAGTTCCGGACACACCAAGGGCTGCTGCCCACCGTGCGGGGAACACATTCGAACCGACCGGACCCTCATCGGAAGCCTGCCCAGTGTTTCACCCCGGCCCAACCAGGCCATAACAGTTCGGCAGCTTCGCACATCGTCCGCACACACCCTGGGGGGTTAAACAACGGCGACCGGCATCCGCTCGGACGGCGAAGGTAAGTAACCTTGCATGCGGCTGTCCAGCCGCACCGGTCCGTCCGGCCTGGGCGGTGGCACCAGAACGAGCGGGCATCGGAGGGGCGGCCGCAGAACATGACCACCGGACTGATCCCCGGGGAGCAATCCCCGGAGCCACGGCCGACGGGCGAGCTGATGCCGCAGCAGCGGCGCGAGCCGGCCGGCCCCGCAGCCCTGTCCGCCGACAACAGGCCGAGGAGTTTCGTGATCACCGCCCGCGCGGCCGCCAGCTTCGAGCCCGTCGGACGATCGGTGGCGACCGCCCGGTCCTTCGTCCGCGACACCCTCCAGGGCTGGGGTTTCGCCGACATCATCGACGACGCGGTGGTCCTCACCAGCGAACTCGTGACCAACGCGGTGGTGCACGCCGGCACGCACGCCGAGGTGCTGTGCCTGCGCACCGAGGACGGCGTACGCATCGAGGTCTCGGACCGCTACCCCGAGCGCGAGCTGCCCGTGCAGAGCGCCCACGCCGCGATGGGCAGCCCCGACCGCGAGGGCGGCCGCGGCCTGCAGCTGTGCGCGGCCCTGGCGGCCCGCTGGGGCGTGGACTACACCCCCACCCACAAGAGCGTCTGGTTCCAGCTCGACCTGCCCGAACGACCGGTCGGCACCCGCGCCGCCGGCCCCTCGCTCCCCGCCGACCTGCTCCCGCTGGCCGACGGCAGGATCCGCGTCGCGGTCCTCCAGGTCGACCGGAAGGGCTCCATCAGCGCCTGGAACGAGGACGCGGAGGAGCTGTTCGGCCACCTGGCGAGCGAGGTCGTCGGCAAGCCCCTCACCGACCTCGCGGCCTGGCCGCACACCCCGGGCACCGGCACCGGCATCGCCGAGGCCCTGCGGCTCTCCCGCTGGGAGGGCAGCTACGGCATCCGCCGCGCCGACGGCCGGGTGGCCCCGGTGTACGCCTCCCACCTCCGGGTCCGCGACACCGGCGGCGAGCCGTCCACCGTGTGTCTCCTGGTCCGCGATCACGAGCGCGCCGTCCTGCAGACGCCGTTGCGCGGCCCCGCAACCGACCAGACGTCGGCCTCCGACGGGCAGAGCACCGACCCGTTCGAGGTCTTCATCGGCTCCCCCGCCCCCGACGACCTGGACGGCCTGCTGCAGCGCACCGTCGAGCGGGCGCGCGACATGCTCGACGGCGACTCCGCGTTCCTGCTGCTCGCCACCGACGACGAGACCGAGCTCGAGGTACGCGCCTCCACCGGCCTGCCCTCCGCCCGCCAGCGCTTCGCCCGCGTGCCCGTCGAGGCCGGCCCCGGCCGCTACGGCTCCGCGCGCATGCCCGCCGTCCATGACGACCTCACCGCCGTCCCCGGAGCGGTGCCGCTGCTGTCCGGCACCGGCATGCGTTCGGTGGTCACGGTCCCGCTGAAGGTCGAGGGCCGGCTCACCGGCTCCCTCGGTGTCGCCGCCGAGGCGCCCGGCCGGTACTCGAACGAGGAGGCGCTGCGCCTGCAGTTCGCCGCCGACCGCATCGCCCTGGCCGTCGAGTCGGCCCGGCTGGGCGAGCTGGAGCGGCTGCGCCGCGGCTCCCTGAGCTTCCTGGTGGAGGCCTCCGACCTGCTGGCCGGCACCCTGGACCGCGACCAGACCCTGGCCCTGATGGCGCAGATGACGGTGCCGACCCTCGCGACCTGGTGCGCGGTCTACACGATCGCCGACCAGGCCTCGGAGCCGTACCTGTCGTACGTGCTGCACGAGGACGAGGACCTCATCGACGGCATCAAGTCGCTGCTGTCGAAGGTCCCGGCGCCCGACCCGGTGCCGACGCCCGGCGCCCGGATCTGGTCCGCGCCCGGCGAGGTCGCCCACCAGGCGGCCCTACGCAGCTCCATGCGCAGCCTCGGACTGGCCGGCGGCCCCACGCACCAGGTCGCCTCCGGCATCGGCCCGACCCTGGCCACGGCCTCCGCGGTCGGCGGCGAGACGGTCGTCCTGCCACTCGTCGCCCGCAACCGCGTCATCGGCATGCTGACCCTCGGCAAGCCGACCGACGAGCACTTCCGGCAGGAAATCCTGGAACTGGCCGAGGACTTGTCCCGCCGAGCCGCGCTCGCCCTGGACAACGCCCGCCTGTACTCGGAGCGCACGGCCATCAGCCAGTCCCTCCAGCGCAGCCTGCTCCCGCCCGGCCTGCCGCACATCGACGGCGTCGAGGTCGAGGTCATCTACCGCGCGGCCGGCGAGGGCAACGAGGTCGGCGGCGACTTCTACGACCTCTTCCCCATCGGCAACGGCGCCTACGGCTTCGCCATCGGCGACGTCTGCGGCACGGGCCCCAACGCGGCCGCGGTCACCGGTCTCGCCCGGCACGCGCTGCGCCTGCTGGCCCGGGAGGGCCTCTCCGGCCCCGCGGTGCTGGAGAGGCTGAACTCGGCCATCCTCGACGAGGGCGACCGCAGCCGCTTCCTGACGCTGCTCTACGGCGAGATGCGGCCGCAGGAGGACGGCAGCGCCGAGCTGAAGGTGGTCTGCGCCGGTCATCCGCTTCCGCTGCGCCTGCGGCAGGACGGCACGGTGGTCCCGTTCGCCGAACCCCAGCCGCTGCTCGGCGTCATCGAGGACCTGGAGCTGTACGAGGAGACGGTCACCCTCGACCCGGGTGACGTCCTGCTCTGCGTCACGGACGGCGTCACCGAACGCCGTGAGGGCACCCGCATGCTGGGCGACGACGGCCTCGCTGACGTCCTCACCACGTGCACGGGCCTCACGGCGGGCGCGGTGGCCGCGCGCATCATGCGTGCGGTGGAACGCTTCGCCTCGGACGCCCCGTCCGACGACATGGCGATTCTGGCGATGCGCGTCCCGGAGCCCCACCAGGAGGCATGAAAAAGGCCCCGCCCGAATGGGCGGGGCCTTTCTGTCGGAGCCCCCAAACGGAATCGAACCGTTGACCTTCTCCTTACCATGGAGACGCTCTACCGACTGAGCT
Source organism: Streptomyces sp. NPDC038135 (assembly GCF_055601245.1). Lineage (NCBI taxonomy): Bacteria > Bacillati > Actinomycetota > Actinomycetes > Kitasatosporales > Streptomycetaceae > Streptomyces > Streptomyces sp. NPDC038135. The sequence goes on from NZ_JBVJXS010000005.1 coordinate 635,226, forward strand.
ATAGGGGCCTGTCGCTTTCGAGGTTTCCCTCGCGGCAACAAGAAAACCATACCCTGAACAGGCCCGAGTTCCCAAACTCGTTCGGCTTGCGGTCAGAAGGCGGGCTGGAGCAGTCCGCCGAGTGCGTTGCAGGCGGAGACGGTCCGCTGCATCTCCCGCTTGGTGAGCGAGGCGTCCACCGGCAGGGCGAGGGTCTCGTCCGCGGCCCGCTCGGTCTCCGGCAGCGTGACACAGCGCCTGAACTCCGGCAGCCGGTGCACGGGCGTCTTCACGGGGACGCGGCACTGGATTCCCTTGTTCCGCAGGGCGCGGGCGAAGGCGTCGCGGTCCGGCCGGCCGTTGCCCGGCACCCGCACCACGTACTGCTGGTAGGTGTGCCCGGGACCCCCGTCCGGTGTCCGCACACCCTTCAACTTGGCGTCCAGGTAGGCGGCCCGCTCCCGGCGCTGCGCCATCTCGTCGTACGGCGCCTCGGACTCCCCCTGCTCCAGCACCAGCAGCCCGTGCCGCTGCCCGAGCTCGTGCAACCGCGCGACGTCCGCGCGCCGTCCGAAGCGGTGCACGACAACTATGCTCGCCGTGCGCGGAGTTATGGCCGCTTCCACGGCCGACGCGTCGAGGCAGTAGCCGGCCGGATCTATGTCCGCGAACACCGGGAGCGCACCCGCCAGGGTGACGGCCTCGGCCACTTCGACGTTCCCGAAGGCCGGTACGACGACCTCGTCACCGGCTCCGACGCCGGCCGCCCTGAGCATTGCAGCAGTACCCATGGCTCCGATGCTGGGCGTGGAACGTGAACTCGAAGTTACGCACAACAGAAAAGGGTTGGACCCCGAACCGAAGTTCGGGGTCCAACCCTTTCAAAATTTGTTCGGCGGCGTCCTACTCTCCCACAGGGTCCCCCCTGCAGTACCATCGGCGCTGTGAGGCTTAGCTTCCGGGTTCGGAATGTAACCGGGCGT